>NZ_CP017080.1:2700000-3900000 GCF_001645685.2 Peribacillus muralis
CAACGATACAAGAAAGTCCCTTTATGATCAGATCAATCATGAAGGAGATATCTTCGATTTGTTTGAAATACCTAAAGATTTGTATAACCTTCATATCCTTAGGCAGCATGATGATGACGAACAGCAATTACTCGAAGCATAAACAGCGGATCGGTTGATTTCTTAAGGAAATTGCTTATCTTTTCATATAAAGGCGAGAGCTTCCATAATTGGATAGCTCTTTTCTCCGTTTTGAAAGGCCAGACCGAAAAGAATGTTGCGATTCCCTATTCTTTTTAGGGATATTTTTTTATAATGAATACAATTGACTCATTCAACATTATATTCAAAGCGTCATCGAAAGGATTTAATCATGAAAAAACTATTGGTTTTTCCCGTGCAGCTTATCCTGCTGCTCATCATTTGCAAGCTCGGCTATTATTTTGCTGACTTACTTCATTTACCCATTCCAGGCAATGTCATCGGCATGATTCTATTATTCTTTTTATTACAAACGAAGGTCCTTAAGGTCGAGTGGATTGAACTGGCTTCAGGATTCTTAGTGAAGCACCTCGCCTTTTTCTTTATTCCCATTTCCATCAGTTTGATGACCATGGGATGGCTATTCATTGAATTCGGTTTGCCTTTGGCACTAACGCTTGGGGTCAGTTTGATTTGTGGGTTCATCGTTTCCGCTTGGACCGTTCAGAAATTTTCTCATAGAGGAGAGGCTAATCAGCATGACAGCGTTAATCACACCCTATAGCATCGTGATAACCCTCCTTGCCTATTATATAGGAAGGAAAATATATGCCAAACATCCGTCACCTTTCACGACGCCCGTGTTTTTCAGCACGGTCACCATCATTCTCATCTTACTGGCCAGCGGTATGGACTTTGATGATTATACACCTGCAAAAGATATCATCTCCTATTTCCTAGGTCCTGCTACTGTTGCTTTGGCTGTACCGCTTTATAAAAATAGAAAGATAATCGTTAAATATGCTATACCGGCGATAAGCGGAATGATATTGGGCCTAATGGTCACCTTGACTATCGCCTTCACCATTGCTCAAGCCTTTTCACTGCCCCATTTTATCCTTCAGGGGCTGGCGGTTAAGTCCATCACTGTCCCGATTGCAGTGGAAATTACCGAGCTTTATGGCGGTGATTCCAATATTTCAGCAGCCTTCGTTATCTTGACTGGTGTCCTGGGAACGATGATCGCCCCCAAGCTGATGGATAAATTGAACATAACCATGCCCTTTGCCCGCGGTATCGCATATGGGACCATCGCTCATGGTCTTGGAACGGCACAAGCTGCTCAGGAAAGCGAATTTACCGGAGCTGTCGCTGGTGCAGCCATGGCGATTGCAGGGATCCTGATTTCCTGCTTTTTCCCCTTGATCAGCCGTTTCCTTTAAATGCAAGAACCGCAACGTCAATGACGTTGCGGTTCTTTTTATGATTGATCTTTTTTCAGGTCTTCGTATAATCGTCTTAAAATATGCGTTTTATACAGTTCGAGCTTTTTCTTCTCGATCGGGTGATAGCTTATCCCTCCGGCTTTCAATTGCTGGATGAACCACCCCTTGGAAAATTCATAAGCCATACTGCCCCCTCCTCTGTTCAAGAAAAAGATATGCTTCGAAGAGGAAATTGATACTTATTTTTTTGCAGTCATGACTTCCAGTAATAAATCATACATTTCTGCAGCTGTCTTGAATGGTCTTTTTTGACGCATTTTATCTTGATATACACCCGATTGATTGACCAACTCTGCTAATGTATCTGTGAAAATCCCGTCATTTAACTCTTCTTCTTGAATGACTTTACAGAATCCCTGCTTTTCAAAGCTGGATGCATTCAGGATTTGATCTCCACGTGATGCATTGGCACTTAGAGGGATAAGCAACATCGGCTTTTGCAAACCGAGGAATTCGAAAATTGAATTGGAACCAGCCCTTGACACGACGACATCTGCAGCCGCCAAAAGGTCGAACAATTCCTCATGGACGAATTCGAATGGTGCATATCCCGGTTGCTTCAATTCCGGTTTCACATGTCCTTTTCCACAAATATGAATGATCTGGTAATCCATTAATAACGCATCAAGATTATCAGTGATCAAGTTGTTGATTTTCACTGCCCCAAGACTTCCGCCCATGACAAGCAACACCGGCTTTTTGCTTGTGAATCCGCAGAAAGCCTTGCCGGCAGAAGCGCTTCCCTTGAAAATACCATCCCGCAATACGGCACCCAGATACATGGCCTTCTCCTGTGGAAGGCCTTTTTCGGTTTCCTGGAAGGTCGTGAAAATTTTTGATGCGAGTGGCATGGCAATTTTATTCGCCAGACCAGGAGTATAATCCGATTCATGTATGGCAATCGGAATCTTCAGCATCCTCCCAGCCAAAACGACGGGAACCGAAACGAACCCTCCTTTAGAGAAAATGAAATCCGGTTTTTCCCTTTTTAAGATCTTTCGTGCATCAAAAATCCCTTTTATGACCCTGAACGGGTCTTTCATATTTTCAATGGAAAGGTAACGACGGAATTTCCCAACGGAAATCGTCTCATAACGAACCTCAGGAAATTCCTTTTCGATAATATTTTTTTCAATGCCTTTTTTTGATCCGATATAAGTAACATCCCAATCTTGCTTGAGAAATTCAGGGATGATTGCTGCATTAACTGATACATGACCGGCAGAACCGCCTCCGGTAAACACTATTTTCTTAGTCAATATTTCCACCTTCCAAACTTAAAAATCACTTTGCATCCATATTACCATATATCCTCGCCATTAATAACTTGAAAAAGCATTTATATGGATTGCTCTTCCCTTAATCATCGATAATTTTTCCTTTTTCAGCAAGGATATATTATAATCTTAGTATTCTACAATACTACAAGATACATTGGAGGAGTAATACATTGCAAGAAGTTTCTAAATCTCTAAATCAGTTCGATGGAATCGAGGCCTGGACCGAATTAGGAATATCTATCGGTATTCTTCTAATCTTTCTTTTGCTTCGGAAAGTATTTACTACATATATATTCAAATTCCTTCTGCGAATTGCCGAAAAAAGAAAAATTGAATTTGCCGCCAACTTAATGCTCGCTTTGGAAAGGCCGGTAAGATGGCTCATCGTTTTGATTGGTGTAATTATTTCCTTGCACTATTTTCCGATTGACTCACCTTCGGATGAGCTTAAATCAAAAATATACAGATCATTTTTTGTTTTCCTTTTCTTTTGGACGATTTTCAATATCAGTTCAATCTTGACGATTTTATTTCCAAAGCTTGTTAGTAAATTCGGCCTGGAAGTTGACCAAATTGTCCTCCCGTTTTTCACAAAAATCATTAAATTGATCATCATCGCTTTTGGTGCATCCATCATTGCGGAAGAATGGGGATTCAATGTCGACGGATTTGTTGCAGGACTTGGCTTAGGCGGATTAGCCTTCGCTCTTGCTGCCAAGGATACCGTCAGCAATTTCTTCGGCGGAATCGTCATCGTTACCGAGAAGCCATTCACCATAGGTGATTGGATCAAAACACCAAGTGTCGAGGGTACGATTGAAGACATCACGTTCCGGAGCACCAAAGTGCGGACATTTGCCCAGGCGCTTGTTACCGTACCGAATGCGACACTCTCGAATGAACCGATCATCAACTGGTCCAAGATGGGGAAACGCCAAATTGCGTTCCATTTGGGTGTGAACGTTACGACTCCAAAGGAAAAGCTGGAAAATGTCATTAAAGACATCGAGTCTATGCTGATCGAGCACAAAGAGGTACATCCCGAAACGATACTCGTCAAATTTGATGAATTCAGTCATTCCGGTTTCAATCTCTATCTTTACTTCTTTACTAATGCAACTGACTTTGGAGGATATTTATCCATCAAGGAAGATGTGAACTTTAAAATAATGGAGATACTTGAACGGGAAGAGGTCCAAATCGCCATTCCTTCCCAAGCGTTCATTCTCCAAAAAGACTCAAATGTGGAAGCGATGAACGAATTTGAATCGATGCGCGACTGACAAACTTCACCTTGCCCTCAATAGGCAAGGTGAAGTTTGTAGACCAAAGGGTTCGGAAGTGACTTTCCGAACCCTTTTGGCTTTTCAACCACTGGTAATGAATGAATGGTACTCACTATTGCCTTCTTTTATTTCGCAAGCATTATCTTTTAAACTAGATATCGTAATACGGAATCATTTTTGCAGAGGTACATGACTCTTGCGGGCAATGCGTGTCTACTCGAGACACCGCCGGCTGAAAGCCAAGGAGGCTCACGGACCGCCGCTGGATAAGCGAGCGCCCGCAGTGAAACGAAACGTCCATTGTACAAACCATCAATCCTGTTTTCTTTGTTTCCACTCATAGTGGAATGAAGCGGTCGGATTTTATAAAACAAAAATTGAATTGTCTACGTTCAGGGACTTGCCTTAAATCGGCAAGTCTTTTTATTGCTAAATAAACTTAAAAACATCACACCATTATGTGATATAATTTTTTCATTGTGTTTACAATTTCAAAATCCAGATATAGAGGTACATCGATGAAACAGACTTACACGAAACCACAAAAGATCCGCCTATTATTTTATATATTGATTCCCATCCTGATCACCCAACTCAGTATGTATGCGATGACATTTTTTGATGTGATGATGTCTGGCCAGTACAGCACGCAAGATGTTGCGGGCGTATCGATCGGCAGTTCGCTCTGGACTCCTGTCTACACGGGGCTGAGCGGGATATTGATCGCCTTGACGCCTGTCGTTTCACAGCTTATTGGTTCCAGAAAATTCAAATCTGTTTCCTATTCCGTCATGCAGGCCGTCTATTTAGCCCTCGCTTTAGCACTGGTCATTTTAATTGTCGGGGCTTTTTGTTTGAATCCGATCCTTACAGCCATGAATCTGGAAGACAATGTTCACCGGGTTGCTCATGATTATTTAATCGCCCTTTCTTTCGGAATCATCCCCCTGTTCGTTTATAACGCATTGAGGGCGTTCATAGATGCGTTAGGGCAAACCAGGATTTCCATGGTGATCACTTTGGGTGCACTTCCGGTTAACGTCATATTCAATTATCTGTTCATCTATGGAAAGTTCGGATTCCCCGAACTCGGAGGCGTCGGATCCGGTTATGCCACTGCCATAACCTATTGGATCATTGCCCTTACTGCCATCCTTGTGGTGTTGAAAATCCACCCGTTTTCCACTTATGACGTCTTTCGTGAATTTTTCCGGGTTTCCTTGAAAGAATGGCGGGCCTTATTATCGATCGGAGTCCCCATCGGGTTGGCCATCTTTTTTGAAACGAGCATATTCTCGGCCGTTACCCTCTTGATGAGTAAATATGATACCGTTACAATAGCATCGCATCAGATTGCCATGAACTTTGCGTCCCTGCTCTATATGATGCCGCTCAGCATGTCCATGGCATTGACGATTGTCATCGGCTACGAAATCGGGGCGGCCCGGTATAAGGATGCCAGGGAATACAGTTTTATTGGCATAACGCTCGCATTGATGATGTCACTTGTATTATCGGCGATCCTATTTTTCTTCCGGGAACCTGTTGCCTCTGCTTATACAAAAGATCATGCCGTCATGCTGCTGACATCTCATTTTTTAATATACGCCATCTTCTTTCAGATTTCAGATGCCCTCCAGGCACCGATACAAGGTATATTGCGCGGATACAAGGATGTGAATGTCACCTTTGCGATGTCACTTGTGTCCTACTGGATACTCGGACTTCCGATCGGCTATTTCTTTGCCAAGTATACGGATATGGGCGCCTTTGGATATTGGATCGGCTTAATATCCGGTTTGGCTTTGGGAGCTATTGGATTGGCGGCCCGGTTAAGGTTCATCCAGCAAGTCAAATTTAAAAAATTGGCGTAAAAATGCGTGAGGCTGAATAATCGGCCTCACGCATTTTTTACACTGAAGATCTTTTCCCGAGGACATCCTTTCCGCCTGTTACCGGTATGATGCTGCCGGTGATGAAATCCGATTTTTCATCACACAGAAACGTGATGACCCTTGCTATATCCTCACCTGTACCCGGTCTTCCGATCGGAACGGTATCATCCTTTTCCTCTTTCGCGACCTTGATCTCTTGCTCCTTCCATTCACCGATGATATCGCCAGGACAAACCATATTCACGGTGATGTTATATGCAGCTTCTTCCGCAGCCAATGTTCTCGTTAAGGAGGTCAATCCGCTCTTTGCTGCGGCAAATGCCGAGCGATATATCCACCCCGGTGAGGTATCACACCGTTCAAACCCAAGTGTAATGACTCTTCCCCACCCTCTTCGGCGCATTTGGGGAATAATCTCCTTTGCAAAATAGAAAAATCCATTTAAATTGCCATCGATGATGTATTTCCATTCATCGCTGCTGTATTCACTCATCGGCTTACGATCGTGCATATAAGGCCCTGCGTTATGAACGAAGATATCAACATGCCCAAAGATCGCAAGGACCTTACTGATGATATGACGGCAATCTTCCTCACTTCCGGCATCACCTTGAACCGCCAGCGCCTTTACGTGATGTTTTTTACACAATTCATCCACCAAATCTAAAGCTGCCTCGTTACTTTTTCGATACGAGATAATGATGGACATTCCTTTTTCCGCTAATGAAAATGCCAACCTCTTGCCGATTCCCGTTGCGCCTCCAGTAATAAAAGCTACTTTTTCATCCACAGGTCATCCCTCTTCGTCTAAAGGATTTTACTTTATTATACATAAGTTTTGCTCATTTTCGATAATTTAGTAATTGTTTGAACGAACCTCTAGGCTTTAGCCTGCATAAAATACACTAAAAATAAACCTGTAAGTCCAAAAGCAGGAGAGAGGAATTCGACATGTTTCCCTGGAATTCACTTTTTTCTTTTAAGAACAACCCGAACCAAAAGGACTTCATGAAAAATATGCAACAAACTGATGTCCAATCGTTCATCGAAAAGATGTTTTCACAAGTCATCCCTGACAATATGCAAGGCATGATGAACAATAATGATTTCGGTTCAAAAAAAGAACCTGCCCGAACAGAGCATCCTTTGCATGCCACTGTATTCGAAACCCACTTATATGTTTTTGTAAGAATTCCCATCGTTGATGAATCTTGGCTAAAGACAATGAAACTTTACCATACCTCTAACCAATCGATCATTGAGGGAATTCCAGAAGCCTCCGATCGTCACGTCATCACGCTGCCAGCACTTGTGAAGAAAAAAGGGGCATCCGCCCAATTTAAAGAATCAACATTGGAAATACGCCTTCAGAAAAGCTTCAATACCCAATATTCCGAAATCGATGTATCCGAGATTTGATTTGGGTGCACACTTAGGAGTGGGTGCGGTTCCTGTGATTTCTTGCTACCTTCGTTCAATACGACTAGCGAAAGCTTAATCTGATTGAAGGCTGATCGATATCGATACGCAAAAAAGCACATCCCGTTTCAATGGGATGTGCTTTAAAACTATCACTCTATTATTTTCCGATGAATTGTTGAGTCCAGTAGTTACCAGATTCTACGTAGCCTACTCCAATGTGAGTGAAGCTAGAATTCATGATATTTTCACGGTGTCCTTGGCTGTTCATCCAAGCTTGTACCACTTCTTCTGGTGTTTGTTGACCTTGTGCGATGTTTTCACCAGCTGATGAATAGCTGATGCCGAATTTTTTCATCATATCGAAAGGTGAACCATACGTTGGGCTATTGTGGTCAAAGTAGTTATTATCTTTCATATCTTGGGACTTGATACGAGCCACTTTGCTTAACTCAGTGTCGATTTTAAGAGCTGACAAGCCTTGTTTTGCACGCTCTGCATTTGTTAATTTAACAACTTGTTGTTCAAAAGCACTTAATTCAGAGTTTGTCTCAGTTTTTTCATTAGTTGGTTTTTCTGGTTTAGCTTCAGGTGCAGGTGCAGGTTTTGCTTCTGGTTTTGCTTGGTTTACCGTTCCATTTTGACCAGGATTTTGAACTGGTTTTTGAACTGGCTTTTGAACTGGCTTTTGAACTGGCTTTTGTTGTGCTTGTGCAGCTGGTAGAGTGATATTATACTTAGCTAGATATTGGTTTAGGACCTTTTGCATATCTTCTTGATTCATTGTTTTATATGTTACTTGTTTAACCGTATCACAGTTAGCTGCTTCCGCTTGGTTAGCTCCTACTCCTGTGAATATAATTGCTGCAGCCGCTGCTGCTGACATGATCATTTTCTTTTTCATTCGTATTTCCTCCTGTGATGTTCGTTTTTTTTGTTGTTCTTGCTTCTGGAATTATCATAACATGCATTTTTTGTAATATATGCCCCATGAATTTCCAACGAATTCACAGGTTACGAACAAGAAAATAATTTTATCGCCAGTTCAGTGAAAGCAAGCGAAAAAGCTTAATCTATCTATGTTTTGATTTGCAGTATATATACTCATAATTTTCCAGACATTCCTTGTCAATGGTAGTTACATAGAACCATTTCCATTGAATACTAATAACTTTTAATTGACATATCATTTTCAAGCAAAATAGTATGACTTTCATTACTTTTATGTTACAAATTTTTCGTTTCCGCTTCACAATTTGAAAAATAAGGTGATATTGTTACGTATATCCATCTTATCGATAAAAGGCTTTGACTTCGATCGCTTTAACATTTTTTAAGGCCTCCCTTTAGCCCACAGTATTGGAGGTTTATTTATAGACTGTTGCTTTTGGCTGCAGGCAGCTGTAACCCCGTACCTTCCGTCCAGTACATTCAGTTTTAACATTTGAATTGAAATTAGATTGGGGAAATGCACTTATCTCGTCCCCTATGCGTGAAAGCAGTACCCTTTTCCTTCCCATTCATCTTTTAAGGGGAGCGGAAGCCTAGAGATTAAAGGTTCACTGAACATGAAAGCTGTTTGACTGGAATATCCATGGAAATGCTCGTAAAACAGCTCATGACTGCCATAATTCCAATGAAAATTAAAAAGGCTTCGGAAGGAAAGCCATTCCGAAGCCTTTTTTGCTGCAGTTTCAATTCATGTCTTTTTCATTCATATCGTCCATTTCATCCATTTCCTTGTTCCCGTCATTTTGTTCAGGAGGACTTGGTTTGCCAATGACGAATTCTTCCTTCGGCATGCTGTGCATATCTCTTGCCGTTACGTGGGCATAAACATAATACGTGCCTTCTTCATCAAAGGTCTTTTCGATCTCATATATGCCGTTGCCTTTATGTTTGGCAGCAATTTTGTCATGATCGTCACTGTTTGCCAACCATATTTCAAAGCTGACATCATCCGCATCTTTCACCTTTTCATCCCCATATGCTACTTTCGCCTGAAACTTCACTGGTTCCTTCATTTCGCCTTGAATCGGATTGACAGCCAAGTCGACATTTAACATTTGTGGAATGTCCTCTTCCTTACCACAGCCGGCCAACATAATGAACATCGTGCAAAATAACATGATCTTTTTCATCTTGAACGTATCCCCTTTTTTATGAAGTCCATTCTTCTTTTATTGTCGGAAGTATAATCTTGACCGTTGTCCCGATTTTTTCCGTACTTTGGATTTCCATCTTGCCTTGTTGCCATTCCACCATTTTTTTAACGATCGATAGTCCAAGCCCTGACCCGCCATCAAAACGACTGCGTGCTTTGTTCACGCGATAAAAACGATTCATCACATACGGCAGATCTGCTTTTGGTATTCCGGTGCCTGTGTCAGAAATCGATAGCTCACACTCCTTATTCTGCTGAATGAGGGTAATATGGATGGATCCACCTGGATTTGTATACTGAATCGCATTATCAATGATGTTATGCAAGATTTGCTCCATCCTCCCTTCATCCCCATAAATAATCGGGTCTGGATCCAGTTCCAATTGCAAGTGCAACTGCTTCTCTTTTATGATCGGTTCATATTTAACGAGGACATCTTCAATGAATTGGGCAAAAGCTATCGGCGTTTTGCATGAATGGAATGAGTCCCCATCCACTTTCGATAAGTCCATCAAATCCCCGACAATCCGCTGCAGTCTTAGTGCTTCCCTTGAAATGAGCTGAAGATATTTCCTTTCCTCACCTTCATTCTTCACGACCCCATCCAAAATGGCATGCGTGTATCCTTTGACGTAACTAAGCGGCGTCCTGAGCTCATGGGCAACATTTTCAAGAAACTCTTTTTTTCTTTCTTCTTCCAAATGAATGGAATTGGCCATTTCATTAAAGGCTTGTGCCAGCTTACCAATTTCATCATGACTCTTTACCTGTAGCTGAATGTCATAGTCCCCTTCAGAAACCCGATGGGCAGCAGCCTCGATTTCCTTTATCGGACTGACGAGCTTCTTCAACCATTTTGTCGTAAAAAAAATCGCGATAATCAGGAATAACAGGATGGCCGCCAGCCATTTTGCAGCAAATTCCTTCAGTAAGTCCGTAATCGAATCCACTGAAACATATGTATAGATGATGCCCTCAAGGCGGTCGTCATCAATTAACGGAATGATGGCCGCTACGATGTTTTTTTCGAACCTTTTTTCATACCCCTCTTTTTCGACCGCTTTTCCAGCCAGAAGCATCTGCCTTTCTTCTTCGGAAATGAGTGTGTCATAATCAATTTCAAAAGGCAGGCAGGCACTCAATTCCCTTGGATTATTGACGACAAAGACTTCGCTTTCATTTTTACTGTTGAACCATTCCACCTTTTCCTTGAAGTCATCACTAATTTCGCCACCGGTATAATCGCCACCAAGCAATGAGGCTTCATTGACCAAATCTGTTTTAAGCTTTTCCACGTAAAGGTTTTTATAATAATATTGTGAAAGGGAGTATGCGAACAGTACGGATAGGATGATGGCTGTGATGATGGTCAGCCATAGCTTAAAGGTGAGCGATTTCCACTTATGGTTCATTTCTTTTCCTCGATTTTATACCCGATTCCCCAGACGGTCTGAATATAGTCGGCCGTCCTTAATTTCATCCGAAGCGTTTTGATATGGGTATCGACGGTACGTAGAGACCCTTCATATTCCCCGCCCCAAACATTTTCAAGGAGTTGCTCCCGGCTGAGTGCTTGACCTTTATGACGCATTAGGAATAAAAGCAATTCAAACTCTTTCAAGGTAAGGCTGATCGACATTCCTTCCACCAAAACCGTTCTCGACGGGATGTTCAAGCTGATTTTCCCGAATCGGACATAGTTTGGATTGCCTTCATTCATTGACAATTTCCCTGTCCTACGCAATACGGCTTCAACTCTTGCGACCAATTCGCCTGGATTGAAGGGCTTAACGATGTAATCGTCTCCTCCGAGCTTCAACCCCTTCACTTTATCCCATTCCTCACCTTTCGCACTGACAAATATAACCGGTATATCCCATTTTTCCCGTATTTTTTCACAAACGGAGAAACCATCCATTCCTGGCATCATGATATCCAATAGGATTAGATCGACTTCCTGTTTTTCAACCAGGCTGATGGCTTCTTTCCCATTTGCAGCCTGGAGGCATCCATAACCGGAGTTCAGTAAATACATTTCAACTAAATTTCGCATATCCTCTTCATCATCAACGACTAAAATGGTGTAAACATGCATGTCATCTACTCCCTCAACAACAATTGAAATGGGCCTTCGCCGACTTTGATCGTTTGTTTAACATCGACTGTCTTTGCATCCATCACATAAATTTCATCACTATCATACCCCGCCACAATCACATCTTTCTTAAAGCTTGCCATTTCAAAGGGATTGACGCCGACCACTTTCCTTTCCACTTCCTCATATTTCCCATTCAATTTATATAATGAGCTGGTTCCATGGCTTAGGACATATATGCCTTCGTCACTCTCCAAAAACTTTATCGGCATGGTAGGCGCCTTCAGCTTTTTTTTCAATTTGCCTGTCGTTGCCGAATAAATGTAAAGGTCCTCTTCGACGTGGTCGCCATCACCGTGGCCGCCTATCCAAATTTCATCCTGTTCTTCCCTTAATAATGTGCCCGTGCTGGAACTATGTATAGGGAATTCAAAATCGACCTTTTTCGTTTCGAGGTTGATCACAGTACATTTCGTATCACCAAAGTTGATTACATACAATCGGTTTGCTTTCTCTCCTTGGAGAACGGTCAAAGGGCTCTTGCCAACCTTGACGACATGCTGTTTCTCTCCTTCACCATTCAAAAAATATATCGAGTGATCCGATTGGTTGACGGCGACGATGCTTTTTCCATCATGCAAGAGCTGCATATTGACGATTCCCTTCCCTGTTTTCCAGCTCTTAATCCGCTTTCCGGCTGATAATGAGAATACTTGGACTTCTTCCATCTCCTTTCCATATAAAAGAATCGTATCTTTATCTGCGAGAAGCAGGGCTCCCGTGAATGGTTCGGCCATGTCCCATTCTGCAAAGGAATGATAGTTTTCGTCGATGAAGGTAAGGGAGGTGTCCTTGATATTGACTGTCGCCAAGAACGCTTCATCTTTGTTTATTTTAGTGTATGCATGACTGCCATTACATCCTGTAAGCAAAAAGGCGGCAAGCAATAGATTAATGCTCCACTTCATATATTGGCTCCTTATTCATGAAATATCTATTTTTGGAAATTTTAACAATGATTTGTGAAAAAAGTATGAAGCAGATAAGAAAATTTTGATAACATGCCTGTATCAAAGTCTATCCAATTCAGCAATATAAACCTTGACGATGGCGTTTTTCATCTCATGGGATAGCGATGATTCCATTACACGTTTAATGCAAAGGTAAAACTTCTCGAGTGCAGGCTTGCGAACACGCGGATGTGCATTTTCATCCGAAAGCTCCCGGCGGACGAGTTCCGCGAGGACGCCCTCCCCACCTTCATCCGTCACCTTGCGATTATTCCAAATGCTTAAATATGCTTCCAATAATGCTTTCTGGTTACTTGTTTCATTCATATTTCTCTTCCATCCTTTACTAATTTATACATATTACCTGTCAAGTTTGTAAAGACTATTTTACTAATAAGATCCATGCTTTAAAAAATAAAAAAAGGAGTGAGTACACTGTCTCAAGTATACCGCTGTCCGAATTGCCGGACAAATAAATCTCGCTTCAATCTCATCCAGCAAGTACCGACCCCCATCAAAAAGGACCCGCAATCCGGAGAGATTGTTGAACAATATTCAAACGATACTCTTCAACCATTCCATCTAGCCTATAATGGTCCGGAGATTCGGGTGCAATGTGCTGCATGCGGTTTAATCGAAGACGAAAAAACTTTTGCAGCATTCGGCTTGCAATCATAAAAAAATGGTCAGGCCCTTTTATGGGCCTGACCATTTTTTCAATCATTTCCCACAGACTTTTTTGCCCGGTCTATGGCAATGGGAATGGCTTTTCCATCCTCATATCCTTCTTCCAATAACGCATTTGCGATTTCTATTGCCTTTTCCCTGACATCTTTATCCAGATTCTTCATCGAATCTGGGTAATCGTTCTTATTCCACGGCATATATACCGCCTCCTTGATAAGAAAGTCTGGTTTTATAATTCCCTCATTCAACTGGCGGCAAACACCTATTGGTTCGCTTTCACTTCCAAAGCCTCCAGCTGACCGATCATGATACCTTTATCAAGCCTTTCCCCGATGATGACGATGTTCAAGGGCATTTTGATCATTTCATTCATATACATCGGCATTCCGTAGGAGTATTGGAATAAGTGGGGGTATTGTGAATGGGTAAAGGAAATGTAACCTTTCATGCGATAGACCGTTTCCGGAAGGGATCTAAGCCAATCTTCAAAATCAGTTTGCTTCACGGACCCTTCAAAAGTATGGACGACAGCCGATAGATGCAAATGATCCTGCACATCAAGCTTTTTATGGCCATTATGCCGTTTTCTTTGCATATGCTGTAACGACGTCAAGGAAATTGCTGCATATTCGGTCAATAAACAGACAGCATCCTTATTCAGTGCTTGTATGGAGTATATCAGCTGTGCCGCCTCCATCTCACTTACCAGATCCGCTTTATTCAGCAATATGAAATCGGCATGATGGATTTGCTCGGCAAGCAATTTGCGCAGCTGCGGGGATAGCCCCTCTCTATCGCGCCACCTCATTAAGTCGACAACCGTTATAATTCCTTTATACTCCAGCCTTTTAGCGAAAAGGGGTGACATGATGCCATCCAGTACTTCTACCGGATGCGCCGCACCGGTCGTTTCAATGTATACGGCATCCAGATCGTTTTCTGTAAGCAGCTCATGTAGCTGGACCTCAAGCTTATCTTGAATGGTGCAGCAGATGCACCCGTCAAAGAGCTCCTTCAGAGGCACTTCATCCCCGATGAGGCCACTATCGACCGATATGCTGCCGAGCTCATTCAAAAGCACCGCCACTTTTCTGCCCGTTTCACTTTCCTGTTTTAATATATTACGCAGAAGCGTCGTTTTCCCGCTGCCGAGAAAACCGCCTAATATGTATACTTCTGTTGTTTTCATTCACATCTGCTCCCATGATCCGGTAATAATTGCTTCCCTTAGATTTTATCATACTTCCCCTCCATAAGCACATGCCGGAACCAACTAAAAAAACCAGCCGTAAGCTGGTTTTCAATCATTGCTCATGCTTGTACTTCATCTTTAGCGTAAATCGGCACCCATCCTGCTTTTGTAACGAAAATACGGACAGCAACTGTTTTCCTATCTTCCGCCAAGGTGAAATAATGTCTTGTCGATTCTGGAACGCTAATTAAGTCTCCTGGTTTAAGCCGTACGTCAAACCATCGTTCATCGGTTCCTTCAATGGCAAAGATACTCGTTCCGCCTGCAATGAAACGGACTTCATCATCTTCATGGTGATGTTCCTGCTTGAAGTTTTCAAGCAATTGATCAAGGTTCGGGGTTGTATCAGATAAAGTGATGATATCATGCGCTTTATACCCTCTTCTTTCGGAAATCTCCGTTATCTCCACTTGGAACGCTGTTAGGATTTCCCCCTTATCAGCATCCGTAAGATCATATTTTTCCACAAGCTGTGCCGGTAATTTTGTAATATCCCACTGCTCATAAATCACCCCTTGAGATTCCAAAAACGCCTTCACCTGTTCACCATTTTCAATAACTTCATTCGTATCATGCAATCTAATTGTCGCCATCCTTCATTCCTCCTCTATGAGTGTTATGTTAAAGAAGCAGTATGTGCCAGTTGAGTATTTAGCAGCAGTTGATATTGAAATAAAAACTCGCAAGCTTCCAGTATTCTTTTTGCTTCAAACCCGCTTTTTCCCCAAACCGTGATCCCATGATTGCGGATGAGCACCGCACCGGAATCGTCTTGAACATGCAGATTGAATTTCTCGGCTAGCAATGGAATATCCCCATGATTATAGATGATTGGAATCCGAAATTCCGAATCCTCATCCCATCTCCCTGTCGCTTTAATGATTTCTTGATTCCGAAAAGTTACAGAACCTTCATCTCCATACAATTCGGACACTACATTATTTTCCACTGTGTGGACATGAAGTACACAATTCGCTTTGGTTTTCCCATAAATGACGGTATGAAGTAGCGTTTCCGCGGAGGGCCTCAGCTCCGTCTCCTGGACGGGGCTTCCTTTTAAATCTACCAATAAAAAATCGGAATCCGTTTGTTTTCGTTTGTCCTTACCGCTTGCCGTAATATAAAAGGTTGGGCCATCGGGCTCGCGGATGGAAAGGTTTCCGCTTGTACCCATAAACCAATCTCGTTCGGCGAGTTCCGCTTTGATTTCCGCTAGCTCCAGCCACTCCTTCGTATCGGTGTTCAAGACTTTACCTCCTCACGCTGCTTTAAAATCTCCATTACATCATAAAACGTTTCGAACCCTCGATGCGGCAGACCTTCACTTATGCATTTCTCAAGCAATATATCACGGGCTATAACAAAATCAGCCCGTTTTGCCGCTTCAAAATCAGTCACGGAATCACCAATTACATACATGAAGTCATCCGCACCAGCCATTTGCCTCATAATCGACGGCTTACAGCAGCCGCACTCATTATTACATTGCTCATCACAAGCATGCGGCCACTCAATATAGATCTTTTTCTTATCAAAGTGGGCATTGTTACAAAAAACCGTGCCTGTGGGCAAGATGTCATTTAATAGTGGGGCAATGAAAAAATCCATGCCTCCGCTTACGATATATAAAGGAAACCCAGCTTGTTTCGTATACTCAACGAAATCATGGAAACCTGGCCGGATGTGTGCTTTCTCCTTCACGAATTGAATGATTTCTGCCTTCAGGTCACTATCAAGCAGGGAAAACATTTCCCCAACCCCAGAGGATATGCTGATTTTTTGCCGAAGAACGTCATCCTTCAACCTTTCCCATTCCGGGGGAGCGAATTTTTTCATGATGGAAATGATGTTATCCGTGTTGGTTATCGTTCCGTCAAAATCACAAAAGATGATTGGTTTCATGCTTTCTCATAGTCCTCCCCATAAAACAAGCGCTTTTTTTAATGCTTCTTCATTTGACGCCGCCTCAGCTAGGTCCTTTCCTTCAAGGACGGCTTCCACAGCAGAACGAAAGGCCTCTGCCCCGCCCTTAGCTCCGTCAGGGTGCCCGTGTATTCCGCCTCCGGCATTGATGACACTGTCCAGTCCGAAATCCTTGATCAAATCGGGTACCATCCCTGGATGAATACCAGCTGAAGGAACTGGAAATGCTTCTTTCCATGAAGGTTCGTCTTTCGTCAATGCACTGGCGATCGCCAATGCTTCCTCTTTTTCAAGTGCGACATTTCCATAAGGGGATGGGAATAATGATAGATCCGCACCTGATAGCCTGACTAATTTACCAAGCAATAGTGGATAGCCGACACCATAAAAGGAGGATGAGCCCAACGCTCCGCTAAATGACGGATGGGCCATGATCGGCAGCTTGATTTGATCATGTTCACTCAGGGCTTGCAATACATCCAAGCCATATGTATGGACGTTGAACAATAAAGCGTCTGCACCCGCATCTGCCGCTTGTTTCGCCTTATCCAATAACTCGAATGTCTTTCCTGATAGATTGACGGCATATAACGTCCGGTGACCAGTACTTTCATGGACTTCGGTCAATATTTTCTTGCCGGTTTTGATTCTTTCAATAAATGGCGTCTGTCCCTGATCAAAGAGGATTTCATCATCTTTAACAAGGTCGACACCCCCCAACGCTTGTTGCTTCAATTGCTCATTATGGAACGTTAGATCACGCCCTAATACACCTTTGAAAATGCTCATGACTAGCGGCCGGTCATACACTCCAATCTTTTTCCTGATTCCTGTAATGCCATATCTGGGACCGGGGAAAGCTTTTTCGATATCCCCGATAAAATCAAGGTCGATCAATTTAACCGCACCGTCCAATGACAGTTTTCCGAAGACCGTGGTCAAAATGGCTGGCAAATCATTTGAGAAATTTCCTGCCGGATACGCGATTTTAATGATCGAACGATACACCTTACGATCGAAGTACCGGTTTGCCCCCTCTTCTTCGGAAAGCGGCGATACGGAGACGACGCGACCCTTATGCTTTTCCAGCTGCTTTTGAACCAGCTGGGGCAGGTCCGTCCATGTTCCTACAGTCAGGCCCAAGGCGATGCCTTCCGCTTTTTTTTCGTGATTCCCATTAAAATCATGAATTAAATAAGTGGCGATTATCTCGCTCATTTGATCACTCCTATAACACGTTAGTAATCTCACGAAGTCATTATCGGACTCTTTAATAATAGTAAAAGCCCCTTCATGACGAAGAGGCTTTAAAAAAGCCATCTTCTTATCTCCCAGCACATATGCTGCAAGAATTAGCACCGTGCCCTGTGGACGAGAAAGTCCGGCGGAGGATTCCGCCCCATCTTACAATGGAATTACGGTCGGTTGCTGGGCTTCATCGGGCTAGTCCCTCCACCTGCTCAAAATAAGAAAACGCTGATATATAGGTACATGGTAGTTTCGAAAGATTAAGAATTTATTTAGTATTCTGACAGGTAATCCATACTTTGTCAATAAGTTTTTAATTGTATGAGGATTCACTAAAGTTTAAAACAGATTTAACCTGCGTATCCGCCCTACAGCCTCCTTGAGCCGCTCTTCGGAGGTCAGAAGCCCGACCCTGACGTATCCTTCGCCAAATTCGCCGAACCCATTTCCAGCAGCTACCGCCACGTGGGCGTGCGTTAATAAATGATCGGCAAAGCTCTCGGAGGTGAATCCCGTTGGTATTTTAAGCCAGGCAAAAAAAGAAGCATCCGGAGCTTTAACCTCCCAGCCAATGTCCCGTAACCCCTCGATGAAAACATTCCTGCGCCCCTCATACACCTTCACCAATTCCTCTACACACTCTTGCGAATCAAGCAAGGCGGTTGCTGCAGCCTCCTGTATCGCCGGAAAAAGGCTCACATATAAATGGTCCTGCAGCAGTTCAAGAGCTTCAATGACACTTTTGTTGCCTACAGCAAAGCCGACCCTCCATCCTGCCATATTGTAAGTTTTCGAGAGTGTATATATTTCTATCCCGACATCCTTCGCTCCCTCTGCCTGGAGAAAGCTAATCGGTTTTCTTCCAGTGTAACCTATTGCCCCATACGCAAAATCATGGACCACACAAATTGAATGCTCTTTAGCATAGGATACGGTTTCGCTAAAAAATTCTCCGGTTGCGGATGCACCTGTAGGATTATTCGGATAGTTCAAGAACATCATTTTGGCTTTATCGAGCACATCTTTATGTATAGCTTCGTAATTCGGTAGAAAAGCATTTTCCTCCTTCAACGGCATGCGTTCCATTTGCGCCTGAGCCAAAACGACACCGGAAAGATAATCAGGATAGCCGGGATCTGGTACGAGTATCGTATCTCCTGGATTCAATAAACACTGCGGCAATTCGACAAGTCCTGCCTTACCGCCAAAAAGAATGGCTATTTCACTTTTTGGATCGAGCTTGACGCCATATTCCCGTTCATAAAAGGAAGCTGCAGCATCTTTTAAATATTGATGTCCCCTGAACGGCGAATATTTATGGTTGATCGTTTTTTCAGCTGCTGTTTGTAACCTTTTCACGATATGCTCAGGCGTCGGTTGATCGGGATTCCCTTGACCCAGGTTAATCACGTCATGCCCTTGCGCAGTAATCGCATTGACCTTTGCGACCAATGAAGCAAAAAACTGCTTGGGGAGTTCCTGAAGCTGCTTCGATTTTTCGAATTGCAACATTTATTCACCTTCTCTGAAATTTCTTGAAATTCTAGTCACAAATGATATATGTTTATCATAGTCTTGTAAAGCATTTTTTACTTATGGAGGTTTTTATTGATGAAATGGAAAATAGCTTGTATCCAGATGGATATTGCCTTCGGACAACCGGATATCAATTATCAGCATGCTGAACAATGGGTGGAGAAGGCCGTAAACGCAGCGGCCGATATCGTAATTTTACCAGAGCTATGGACTACGGGCTATGACTTGACCAGATTGAATGAGATTGGTGATGTAGAAGCCGAAAAGACGATCGGATTTATAAAAAATATGGCGCGAAAGCACCAAATCCATATCGTTGGCGGGTCCATCGCCAAAAAAACGCACAAAGGCATATATAACACGATGATCATCATCGATAAAAACGGAAACCTCGTTAAAGAATATGATAAGCTTCACTTATTTCAGTTAATGGATGAACATCATTTCCTGCAGCCAGGCGAGAATGATGGTTTATTTACACTTGATGACAAAATATGTGCTGGTTTCATTTGTTATGACATTCGCTTTCCGGAGTGGCAGCGTGCCCATTCCGCTCGCGGGGCAGAAGTTCTGTTCGTTACCGCAGAATGGCCGAAGCCTAGACTTGATCACTGGAGGAGCTTATTGATCAGCCGTGCCATCGAAAACCAGGCCTATGTTGTAGCCGTTAACCGTTCAGGATCGGATGTCAACAATGTATTTGCCGGTCACTCCATGATCATTGACCCTTGGGGCCGTATCGTAAGTGAGGCCGGTGAGGAAAGCGAACTGTTGACAGGCACCTTGGACTTCACCGAAGTATCGAGCGCTCGCAGCAAAATACCGGTATTCGAAGATCGCCGTCCTGATTATTATTAATTTGCCATTGACAAACTATTTAAAAGATTGATATCATTTTCCCGAAGATTAAAATTTCAGAAAACATATAAACTCTTATCAAGAGCAGGCTGAGGGATTAAGGCCCTATGAAGCCCAGCAACCGACTGTAATACCATTGTGAAATGGGGCGGATACACCGCCGGATTGCAAAATCCGCAGAGCACGGTGCCAATTCCACCAGAAAACACTTTTCTGGGAGATGAGAGGTCCGAAGCTAATACTTCTGCCTCTTTCTATATGAAAGAGGCTTTTTTATTCTTATTTTTAATGGAGGGGAAAGAAATGACTCAAAACCATTCGAATTTCAAAAGATTGACAAGCGTAACGGCCATTATCCTTGCAAAAAAATTGGGGCTTGTAGATGCCGATGCCAATTTAAGCTGTAAAGAAATTGGTGATGGTAACTTGAATTATGTGTTCCATATAACAGACACGGCCACGAATAAAGGGATAATCATCAAGCAAGCGGTCCCTTATGCCAAGGTGCTTGGCGAAAGCTGGCCGCTGACATTGAAAAGGGCTGCCATTGAAGCGAATGCCCTTATCCATTTCCGAAGCTATTGCCCCGAATTCGTACCGCAAGTCTATTATTCGGATGAACAGCTAGCCATCACGGTCATGGAAGACTTATCACACCTAAAAATTGTCAGAAGCGGTTTTATTGATGGCGATCCGTTTCCATTGCTTTCGCAGCATATTGGGGAGTATGTTGCGAAGACGTCCTTTTACACTTCCGATTATCATTTGGAGCCCTCCGCAAAGAAAGAAGTGGCACGGCACTTCACGAATCCGGAGCTCTGCAAAATTACGGAAGTCTTTATTTTCACCGATCCTTTTTTCGAAGAGCTGCCTGGTGATTTCGAGGTGGAATTGACGGATGCCGCCAAAACGATTTGGGATGATCAAGAAGTGATACTGGAAGTGGCTAAACTGAAACAAAGCTTTGAAACCGAACAGGAAGCCTTGCTCCATGGAGATTTACATACAGGAAGCATCTTTGCAAGTGAAACCGAAACAAAAGTAATCGATCCTGAATTCGCTTTTTATGGACCAGTCGGTTTTGATCTTGGTCAATACACCGCCAACCTCCTCTTTCAGGCGGTCACTCGAAATGTAGCGGGAAAAGAAGAAATTTTTACACATCTCGATCAATTTTGGCGGTCATTCGAAAAAACATATACGGAACTTTGGAACACCCAGAATAAAAGTCCGTTCCGCCATGTGACTGGCTATCTCCCCTATTTACTGACTAAATTCAAGCGGGATGCATTCGGTTTTGCCGGCTGTGAACTGATTAGAAGAACCATCGGCCTCTCTCATGTCGCTGATTTAAATGTCATGGAAGATAAAGAAACGAAAATCGCAGCCAAAACGGCGACATTGAACCTCGGTGCTTTGTTAATAAAAAAACGGGAAGAATTAGATGTTCCAGCGGTCATTGATTTGGTAAAGCAACAAACGCTGACTTCTTATTCACCCATCTAAAAGGAGACCTGCACGTGACGACGTTAGCACCATTACCATATTCGGTACAATGGGAAAATACCCATATCACATTATTGAATCAACAAGCCCTTCCTGCCATCACTGAGTTTATTCATCTTCATTCAGTCGAGGATGTTTATGACAGCATCCTGACATTGAAGGTACGCGGCGCTCCAGCGATTGGACTGACCGCTGCATTCGGGGTGGCACTTGGTGCCAAGCAGGAAGCTGCAACGGATTTAGCCGATTTCAAAAAAAATGTAACGGAACATATCGAGAGGCTCGCCTCTTCAAGGCCCACTGCCGTCAATCTTTTTTGGGCATTGAAGAGAATGAAGAATATTTTGCAGGAGGCCCAGAGCATATCAGCTGCCAAGGAAGCACTTGTTTTCGAGGCTAAGGCCATCTTTGCGGAAGACGAAGAAATGTGCAGGAAAATCGGGGAGCATGGCTTATCGCTATTCGAAAAAGGGGATTCCGTATTAACGCATTGCAACGCCGGTGGAATTGCCACTGCCCGCTATGGAACAGCCCTGGCTCCGTTCCACCTTGCTAAAGAACGGAATTTCCCGCTGAAAGTGTATGCCTGTGAAACCAGACCTGTTCTGCAGGGTGCGCGATTGACCGCTTGGGAACTGATGCAAGCAGGGGTTGACGTCACCTTGATCTCTGATAACATGGCGGCCCATACGATACACCAAAAGGAAATCGATGCCATTATAGTCGGGGCCGACCGCATTGCAGCAAATGGAGATACAGCCAATAAAATAGGGACATTGGGCTTGGCCATCTTAGCCAAGCACTTCGGGATACCATTTTATGTGGCGGCTCCATCAAGCACCTTCGACCTCTCTCTCGAATCGGGTGCTTCCATTCCAATTGAAGAACGAGATGGAGCCGAAATCACCTATATTCAAGGCATCAGGGTCGCCCCGGAAGACGTCAGCACATTCAATCCTGCCTTTGACGTTACGCCCCATCATCTCATTACTGGTATCATCACTGAAAACGGCATCATTACACCGGAATTCGCCCATAACATCCCGAATTTTGTGAAGTGAAGTTTTCCTTCATTATTGGTAACTTAATAAACGAGCTGGATGTTACATCCATGCTCGTTTTATGGAGAACTTTTTCATTTATTCTTGCGAGGTCCATTACTGAATATTGAAATCAGATGACGGTTTTCATTACGAATGGAATAGTCATCCACCCTACTTTGAAAAGAACGCTTGAAGCGCTCGCTTATTTTTCGTTTCATCCATTTCCAGCACAGCACCGATCTCGGGGTATTCAGCATCTTTAAAGCTTCCTTCGACAGGAATCCTCAACGTTTCCACGGTGTCCGATGCCTGGAAGACGGCTTTGGGACCCATCTCCAATATCGTTTTCAGCCCAATATCGGTATCCAGGTAGGAGAGACCTTGTTCAATTATGCTTGGAAGGGCTACAACGCCTTCAAGGGAGGAGATTTGATCGATAAATCCATTCTTTAATTGAAGCAGTACACCTTGCTGCCTGTCCACCCTTCCGAAATCGCTTTCATCATCATGTCTAAAGCGGACATATTTCAATAGCTCCTCACCATGTAAAACATTTTTACCTATACTTGCTTGGATGCTCATATCATCAATGATTTTCTGATCCACGTCCACCACCACCCCCTCAGGGGCAAGCAAGTCCACCATCTTCACAAATCCCTGAAAATCAATTACGGCTACATGATCGATTTTGACACCAAAGGCTTCATCTATTGTTTTCTTAAGCAATTCCTTTCCGCCGTAATAATATGCTGCATTTATCTTATTGTATTGAGGATGATCGCCTGGGATTTTAACATAGCTGTCACGCATGATCGAAGCGAGCTTTAGCTTCCCCCGTTCAGGAAAATATCTGGCTATCATGATCGCGTCCGCTCGCGATTTTTTCTCCCCTCTGGAATCAGCACCAATTAACAGGAATGTTTTCGCGTCTCCGTGGTTACTTTCATCGGTTACTTTTTTATCCGTACTTGCATTTCCATTTTGTTTCGGTAAAGGGGCATAGGTGCATCCTGCCAAAATCAAGACCAATAGATATATGTACAGTACCTTTTGTTTCATTACCTCACCTCATCGGAAAATTACTCCTATCTTTACCTTAAAATGGTTAAATATGCATTAAACGACAAAAAAACTTCGTTCCAAACAACTCAGCTTCAAGTTGAAGCTAGCATCTCGATTGCTTCCAGGATTTTTGAGGGATTGTATGGCAATGGCTACACTTATTTACACCATTATTTGAAGGTGAGAATAGGAGATTGACTGACGCGAGCATGGACATTCACTCAAGAATACTAAGAACAAATGAAAAACGACGCAAAAAATTGATAAAGTAGGACAGCTGAATAATCCTCCTCGTTCGATAAATGGACATGCCCATAACGTTTTCGCTGCTATTCACCAAGGAAATGGGGGTGTGATTGATTTCTCCTCCAAGGCTTGATGAGCTGTACACTTGCCTCAAAGCCTGCAGCGGCTTTGGAACATTATTTAATTTAAAGAATGAACTATTTCATTATAAGAGCTGGTTAATTGAATAAGAATTCAAGGATCATTAAGTTAAGCAAGCTGTCTAGGTTTTATTGCTGAAATACAAATATGCTAAAATCCTTTAAACTCGGACAAAAGGGCTTGTAACGTCGATTACAGGCAAAGTGGAATGAAATGGTCTGGATACATCACCACAAAACGGTGGACAATTGGAATTCCATATACATGTTCTTGCGGGGAGGGTGCAATGAACCGTGCTTAGTACAGCCCTCCAAGACTGTAAAATGAAAGAGATGCCGCCTGTAATATACAGACAGCATCTCTTTCAAGTTGCCCTTTTTTAAAATGTCCTTTTCAGGATACACTTTACTGAAAGGCTTCTTCCGTTTACTTAATATCTTTTTTCACTACCTCTACCGCTTTTTTCAATTGAGTATCGTTTTCGAGGATTTTATCCCGGATAACCTGCATCAATTTCACGGTTGTATCATCTTTAATGATCCCAGTTTCTTTGATTTTTTGATCCCTCTGGAATGCTTTGACCGCATTCGTGGTATCTTCATCAAAGAATCCATCTATCTTACCTGGATCATGTCCGGCTTCCTTGAGCATCTTTTCTGCCGCTTTCACTTCACTGGAGGAATCTGAAGCTTTCAATTCCTTATCCGGCGAAATGTACGGAAGGCTTGCATAATCAGGAAGCTTCACCTCAATATCCGGCTTGATCCCTTTTTTATGGATCCAATTTCCGTCAGGAGTCAACCATTTAGCTGCCGTGTATTTGAAGTTTGAGCCATCATCGAAGTCTTCGGCAGTCTGTACAGTTCCTTTACCAAATGATTTAACGCCTACCAAAGGAATGTCAGCAGATTCACGGACGGCTGCTGCAACGATTTCCGATGCGCTTGCACTACCATCATCGATCAACACGACAACCGGCACCTTCTTCAACGCACCGTCATTATTCGATTTATACACTTCTTTTTTACCGCTGCGATTCTCAACTTGAAGAACCACTTCCCCGTTCGGTATGAACAGGCTTGCCATATCTATCGCTTGATCAAGCAGTCCTCCTGGGTTTCCACGCAAGTCCAAAACCAGGCCCTTCATATCTTTTTTGGACATTTCTTCAAGCGACGTTTTCAACTCATCGACCGTATGTTCGGAAAAGCTGGTCACTTGAATTTTTGCGACACCATCATCAAGCATTTCGGCATAAACGGTTTCAATTGGAATCGTGTCACGTTTGATCGTGAATTCAATCGGGTCCGTCTCACCTGCTCTTGAGATGGTCAATTTCACTTTCGTTCCCTTTTCTCCCCTGATTTTAAGGACAGCTTCTGAAGAGCTTAGCCCTTTTACGCTTTTACCATCCACACTTAAGACGATATCATTCGGTTTTATCCCCGCTTTTTCTGCTGGAGACCCTTTTATCGGTGAGACGACCGCTATGTGTCCATCCTGCTCTTGTATCTCGGCACCAATTCCTTCAAAGGAAGATGAGATGCTCTCATGAAAACTCGAGGCTTCCTTTTTATCCATATAAGCAGAGTACGGATCATCCAAGGATTTGATCATGCCATTGATCGCACCATCAACGAGCTTGTCTTCATCAATATCCTTATAGTAATTACCCTTTATCGTGTCGTATGTAGAAAACAGCTTTTCGAATTCCGAATGTTTATCCGGTGCCAGTGATTCCACTTTTTCATCTCCAAAAGTCAAGGCTATCGTAGTAATCCCTGCAGTTAGAAATATGAGTAAGAAAATCCCCATAATGAACGTAAACTTCTTTACTTTAATGAATTTCCCTGCCTCTTTCGGCTGTTCTTGATTTTCTTCTTCCACTGATGCCTCACCACTTTCATTCTTCATGACAAATATGTAACGATTTGTTTCCATTTTATCAGCTTTGAAGCCAATCGAAAAATATTAGTTATCAAAAATAACAATTTACCTTCCGTGTGTTTTTCAAGTGCTCTCAATTGTATAGATAGAGGGGATCCGCCCGTGCCAGCGTCTCTTCTATCTTCCGTTGCATTAAAAATGCGGATGCCAAGGAATAAATGAGACCGTATCAGGACCAGCATATATACAGCCACATTTATTCCTGGCCACCCGCCAGACCTTCACACTCCTGTATCAGTCTTGTATAGCTGCTTCCAGGGCCACCTCAACCATTTCGTTAAATGTTGACTGACGTTCCTCGGACGACGTTTCCTCACCAGTTAAAATATGATCGGAGATGGTCAACACCGATAAAGCTTGTCGCCCGAATTTAGCTGCAAGAGTGTATAAGGCAGCTGATTCCATTTCTATCGCTAATATCTGGTATTTTGCCCATTTTTCCAATTCACCATTATCATTATAAAATTGATCGGCCGTAAACACGTTGCCGACCTTTAATTGCAAGCCTTTAGCCGTTCCTGCGTCATATGCCTTTCTTAACAAATCGAAATCGGCGGTGGGAGCAAAATCGACTCCGCCAAAAGTCAAACGATTCATTTGTGAGTCTGTTGAAGCACTCATGGCAAGAATTACATCCCTGACCTTTACATCCTTTTGGATAGCCCCGGCAGTACCTACACGAATCAGCTTTTGGACATTATAGCTATTCATCAATTCGTTTATATAGATGGAAATCGATGGGACACCCATGCCTGTACCTTGGACAGAAATGCGTTTCCCTTTATATGTACCTGTATATCCAAACATGTTCCGTACTTCATTATAAAGTTTGGCATCCTCTAAAAATGTTTCAGCAATGTATTTTGCACGCAATGGGTCCCCGGGAAGTAAGACCGTTTCCGCAATTTCATTTTCTTTTGCACCAATATGTACGCTCATTTAACTATGTCCTCCTTAACTTGTGGTTGAAATGATATTCAAAAACTACTATACCATATCAACCACAAGTTAGGAAAATCGAACCTTATTCAAACGCCATAAAAGTTAAGGAGACAGCAAACATGATCTTGGCTCGGCAATTGGAGCTCATGCACCGAAAACAAAACGGCGGAGATCCGCCGTCTTTCGTATGTTTATTTAATTAAGGGAAAGGAAGCTGCTTACCGTCTATTGACAGTCTACTCATCGACTTCTTCATCAATTATGCATTTTTCCAGAAGATATTCGAATGTGATGTCAGCAAGATCTTCAACTTCAGCTTCTGTTGGAAGATAGCCCCGTCTTATCAATTCTTGAAAAAAGAATTCCGCTATCTCTTCTGTATCAATAAAAACCTCGATTTCTCGCAAATCATCGCCCCCTTAATTAAAGGTGTATGAATGGATAGAGACAAATATTCCAGTTAGGGATCCCATAATGGTAATTAGCGGGAAAAGCCCGCTGCTTATTGGCTATTAATGAAGCTTTTATTGGGATTTGTAATAGCGCGCCATAAAAACTTGGAAACACTCACTTTGTTTGCTTCTTTTTATGATCTGGATAGATTTCCTCTGCCGCCTTTTCAATTTTAGCAAGGGCGATTTTCATGATATGACGATATTCATCATCGCCAAAATGCTCATAGAGCTTACAGTAATCATTGTATAAATCCAAAAGTCCATCAATCATTTCCTTTTTTTCATTTTTTGTCATTGTCATATCTCGCTCACCTTTACCGGGGTTGTTTTGTTTAGCAATGATAGCAAGCTCATTATTCTTCTTAGAAAGGAGCAGCCCTAATTTTTGAATAATCCCATCTGCACGCTTAGCATCGGCAATTAAAGTCAATTCTTCCTCATGCGCTTCAAGCCATTCACCATCTGTGATTCTTGATAATTCATAGATGACATCTTCCCAGGCATTTTCCTTATAGCGCCATATTTCCGTTCGATAGCCGATTATCTTGAAATAATCTTGTTCATATCCATCTACCTGGACTAAGTCACCTAATAAAAATTTATATTCAATATCGATTTGTTCCTTTTGATAAAGGATTTCTCCTTCATATTCATTTATCGATTGCAATGTTTTTTCGATATAAAGACCTTCACTATAGTTCACTTCATACACATAAGCACCATCGAGAAATTTTATATCGGTTAAATTTCTAAATTATTGGGTTAAAGAAGTATTCATACTTAAAGAAAAAAGAAAAAAACCTGTGCACCGAAATGGCATACAGGTCGTTTGAGGAATTACTCAGCTTTTTTTAGTGGTTGTTCTTTTTTGTAGTTCTTCTTGTAGGTTCTATCAGAAAGTTCAATTAGTGCTTCAGCTATAAGTTCGATATCAGGTTCGTTGATGAATGTTACTTTGAGTTCCATGATGATCACCTCAGATTAAGATATGTAGACTCTTTGTCTGAGGTGCTTGTATCTATTGATGGGTCAAGTGTAAATCAAAAATAAAAAATAATTTAAAATAACCATTTCATTTCAAAAGAAATAAGACATAGCCAGTTAGGCTATGCCTCAGACTGTAGACAAACTCGATGAAAATCGAGTTTGTCTATTTTTATGAGTTGCACAATGTGGCCGTTGATTTCCTCTCCAGGCACTCGCTTTCCGCGGGCGGTCCGGGAGTCTCCTCGGCTTTACAGCCTGTGGGGTCTCCCGTGACTCGCACTTCCCGCAGGAGTCTCGCACCTTCCGTTCCAATCAACTTTGTTTGTCCCTTTAGATAGAACCCTACCGAGAAGGATTCTTGTTTTAAAATAGAAGGATCAAAACGTGAGGTGATGAGGATGCTTTCTACACATGATTCTATTCAGCGAGATCAACTTGAAATGATTACGTTAGATCAATTGGTGCCACCGAACCATTTGGTTCGTAAAATGGAGGCTGCCATTGACTTCACTTTCATTTATGACTTGGTGAAAGAGATGTATTCTGAGATAGGACGCCCTAGTATTGATCCCGTTGTTTTAGTCAAGCTGGCATTCATTCAATATACCTTCGGTATTCGTTCCATGCGTAAAACGATTGAAGAGGTCGAAACCAATATGGCTTACCGTTGGTTCTTAGGCTATGGTTTCCATGATAAAGTCCCTCACTTCTCTACCTTTGGCAAAAATTATGAGCGGCGCTTTAAAGATACAGACCTGTTTGAACAGATTTTCTATCACATCTTAATGACAGCTGCCAATAAAAAGTTAATACGTGCTGAACATGTTTTCGTGGATTCCACCCATGTGAAAGCCAGTGCGAATAAGAAGAAATTTGAAAAGAAAATCGTTCGCAAAGAAACACGTGCGTATCAAAAACGACTTCAAGATGAAATCAATCAAGACCGTGAAAACCATGGAAAGAAACCTTTTCCACCGGATAAATTTGATAGGAACTAAACGAAAGAAATAAAAGAAAGTACAACGGATTCCGAGAGTGGCTACTATGAGAAAGATGAACGAACAAAACAGTTTGCCTATTCATTCCACGCAGCTGCAGACCGCAACGGGTTCGTATTAGGAACGATTGTAACGCCTGGAAATACGCATGATAGTCAAGTTTTAGAGCCACTTGTTGATCAAGTGATTGAGCATATTGGAAAACCGGAAGCCGTTGCGGCAGATGCCGCATATAAAACACCGGCCATTACAAGCTACCTATTTAACAAAGAAATCACGCCAGCTTTACCCTATACGCGACCACGGACAAAAGAAGGATTCTTCCGCAAACATGAGTATGTTTACGATGAACATTTTGACTGTTACCTTTGCCCATCGGGCGAGGTTTTAACGTACTCAACAACAAATAAAGAGGGATATCGCGAGTATAAATCTCCCAAACACAAGTGTAAGACATGCTCATTTTTATCACAGTGTACGGAAAGCAAAGACCATCAAAAAGTTGGTGACACGCCATATCTGGCAAGAAAATATGGAAGAAGCAGATCATCTGCGTCATCATCAAGATGTAAAACCTATCTATGCGAAACGCAAGGAAACGATTGAGCGTGTATTCGCAGATGCAAAAGAAAAGCATGGAATGCGTTGGACTACTTTAAGGGGACTTAAAAAATTGTCGATGCAAGCGATGCTTACTTTCGCTGCCATGAATGTAAAGAAGATGGCCAATTGGGCATGGTAAATCCCAAAAATGGTTTAACATAGGAGGCTCGTAGAGCCCGAATCTCTTCACTATAGGCACAATTCAAAGAGAATCTCAAAAAGGGGTTCGGAATTTATAATTCCGAACCCCTTTTGTCTACAAACTGAAAGGACCTAACTGGTCCTTTTAATTTTTAATAAAATATTGATTTTATGCTCTTTTTCTTATGCAAAAATTCCGGGCAATAAAAAAGAACAGACTCATAAAAAGCCTGTCCTTAAAGCAATTTATAAAATGCTATATGTTCGTCTTAAATCCAAAATTCCATGAAACCCTGATATGACAACGTTCCAGAGGATAACTAACTTCTTATAATTTTTAATTATGTCAACAAGACGCTGGGAGTGTATATGACTCCAAATAGTACAGGACCGTCACTAAAAAGATAACCTTTTCTTCTATCAGACACACAATCTAATCCTCTGTCATTTGCTCCTTCAATCTCTTCTTCGCTTAATACAGATTCAAGATACTTGATCCTAGCTCTTGTTTTTTTCTTGTCATCTTCACCATGGTAGTCATAATGCCTATCGACGTATAAACCAGCTAATTCTGCAATTTCATTTATTTTCATTATAATTACCCCAATTTTTTATCTGGAGCTATTATAGGGTGCTTACGCAAACCAAAAATCGAAAATAATTTTAAAAACGGCAGATTATTTATACCAATCCGTATATTTATAGTGAGTCTCAGTTTTCACATATTTTGTTCTCTTTGAATCCGAATAAAATTTAACAACTTTCTTTTCACCTGCTACAGGCCTTAAGTACTGTCCTGTTTCCGCATATTTCTTATAAGTTTTTTGAGTATAGTAGACATTTTGTTTATTTAATTGATAGTACAGATTTCCAAGATTTGTAGCGATTTTCCCTTTAGTCCAAGGTATGTATGCAGAAATTACGATACCTATAGCTCCAACAGTGAGTTTTTCTGCTTTTACATTATTCTTAAGAGTTGAGTGATACTCCCAATCTGAGTATTTATAATTTGCTTGTGCAGCCTCTACTTTATTGCTATTAGACAAACCTACAGCAGAACTACCTAACAGAAAGGTCAATGATGAAGCAACAACGATCTTCTTTAATAAATTCAATTAAAAGAACCTCCTTTGGTTTATATTACTTATTATACCAAAAAAGGAAATTAATACTAGTTATTAATGTTTTTATTTTCCTAACTTCTTTCAAAACCTCTGATAGAATTGAAAATCAAAAACAGTATTGTAAAAGATAAGATAGTGATCGCGTTAATATCTACATCTATAAAAACGCTATACAAAACTAAAATACCTAAAACAAGTGCAGTGCTATTCAAATTTTGTTTATTGAAAATATTCTTCATTTGTAAAACCTCCTTGTAATTATAATACTAGACAAAAGTAGTCTTCATGTAGAGTCCTACGTTAAACCAATAAGAGAGAGGTATACCCACAAAAACAAATCTAATTGTCTCTGAGGCCCCCTCACAAACACTGGTTTAATCACTTTTAGGTTTTTTTAAGGCCTTTTCTAAATTTATTTCTACCTGGTCAATTTTTTTTCTAATTGATCAGATCGTTCGTTCAGAGCCTCAATAATCTGTTCCATCTGTAGTACCTCGTTCGATTCCATGTTTGTTGTAGTATCTAAAGCATTTTTTCTTCCAATAACTTCCACCAGCCTTCATTTTCCATCCTTCAATTAATTTTAATATCTCTTCGGCTTTCATTAAATTCTTTCCTTATTCTAAAATGCTCTGTGTTGAATTTTGAAGGAATCTTATACAAATATTCATATAAGAAATTAAAGTTCTGTACACAGCCATTATGGACTTCTGAGAGCTATCTATTAATCATTGCGATACTTTCTTTTTCTTTAAGAGATTTTAATTTTTTAAAGACTCTTTTAAACCTTTGATCAATATTCTCTTCTAACTCTGCAATTCTTTCATCATTAGAACTAACTACCTCTTTTATTGCTAAGAGTTCTTGTTTTGTTTCTTTAAGTAGTTGTAGAAATAATAGATCTCGTTCAATTATAGCTGATTTATGTATCTTACCATAGAAAAGGTTATTCAGTTAGACAATTTGCTTAAACGAGACCTTACCACCCAGACCATTAATGAGAAATGGGTAGCTGACATTACGTATATCCACACGTTAAAAGACGGATGGTTTTATTTAGCTTCTGTATTGGATCTTCATTCTAAGAAAAAAGTAGGGTATGCCTTTTCACGTTCTATGACGACAGAACTGGTCATAAAAGCTTTTAATAACGCACACTTATCATAAAAGCCCTCTGAGGACTTAGTTCTTCATACGGATCTTGGCTCACAATATACAAGTAGTGAGTTTACTCAACATATCCAAAACCATCATATTAAGCAATCCTTTAGCCAGAAAGGTTGCCCGTACGATAACGCCTGTATGGAATCTTTTCATGCAATATTAAAGAAGGAAAAAGTCAACCACGTACAGTATCTAAACTACCAAACAGCAAAATTAGCAATGTCCAATTTATTAAAGGTTGGTATAACCGAAAAAGAATTCACAGCAGCTTAGGATATAAAACCCCACAAGCCATTGAAGATCAAATTAGAAATACAGCTTAAGATTTAACTTTTTTGTGTTCAAAATATTGACTCAAATCCACATTATGATTTGCAATTTTTTCGAGACATTTGTAAGCAAAGCCTTTAATCTTATGCTCTGGAACATTTATGTAACGCTTACTTACAATTGTGTCATTAACGAATTTTTCAATTAAGGAATTCCATTGCTTTTTGGAATATCTACCTAGGGAAAACTTAATGTAGAACTTATTAGATTCATTTGTTAATAATTCTCTAAATTTATCGCATGTTAAAGGTTTCTTGAAATTACAATTGTAATTATCTTTATTTGTATTTATTTCTTTGTTATCTTGTTTATTTGTAAATGTACTCTCAGTAAAGTTCTCTGAGTATTGTACTATGGGTACTTTAGTAAAGTTGCTCTCTTGCACCGAAAGTACAACAGTAATTTTTTCGGTAATGACAAGGTTTGAATGAATCATTGTATCTAAACTTCTTATTACAAATCCTTGTTCTTGAAGTCCTTTAATCTGATCAATAACGAATTCATCGAACTCATCTTGATTAAATGGTACATCTGATACATTGTAAAAATAATTCTTCTTGCCATCTTTGTAGCAACTGAATCCCATCGCATATTTTTTCTCAGCAAGTTCTTTCCATCCTGCATCAACATTTTTACGAGTATAAAAACCTTGGAGCTGAGTTTTGAACAATGTCCAATCTTCTGGAAAACTCATGATATGAGATAATAAGCCAAGTGCTCTTAAATCTTTTAAATCACCCTGTAGCGGATTATTATGAATTTGAGCATAGTTGGAAGTCTTTCTTCTTTTGATAATAGACATGATTTCTTCCCCTTTGACACGGCTAAAGAAGACATGCTAAAATTTAATAGTAGAGGTCTATCTTCTGTGTTTTGTATTAAGGGAGTGGGAAGGGTCCTAATCTTACACCTCTCTCTTATTTAATTATATAATTTTCAGAATATTACGAACATTAAAAGAAAACGAGAGATAATATATCCCTCGAAATTTAAATTTTTTTATGAAACTCTATAGAAATTGTTGGTTCAACTCGATCTACTTTTGTGTCATGGCTACTGCTCATGTTACTGCTAAAATTAATCTTTTTAATAATCATTTTTAAGAAGGCATTAACTTCACCATTTTCTAAATCGCTAAAATCGTTGAGAGTAAATAAGATTCTTTCCAATCTTTCTTGCTCTTGATCAGTATTTAATACGTTCTCACGTTGCATATTAATTAATTCAATTTGTTGTTCGATATTCTGAATTTGTTCATTAACTTCATTTCTTAATTCTTCAAATTCCTGTTTTGTAATTTCTCCGTCAGAACGCATTATTGCAAGGTTTTTACTTCTCTTATTGACACGATTTAAAGAGTTTTGCAAGTCTGTTTTTTGTTCCATCAGCGTCTTCTCAATAGTTGAGGTGTCTCTTGTCTTTAGTCGTTCTAATGATTGCTCAAGCTGAGGTCTTAAATTTTGAACAGCCTTTATAACAGCTTCTTCAATCGGAAGATATTTATGACCTCGATCTTCACATTTGTTGTTGTCGATTTTATAAGAGCAAGTCTTTAGGAATTCAGTTCCATTTCCATCTTTTTGAATGTACCTTTTTCTTCCACAACAGTTACAGTAAATAAGACCATGAAGTTTTCTTGTAGCAATACCTTTTTGTCTGAACTCACGATTTTTTTCTCCAACCACCCTTTGAGCTTCAAAAAACTCTTGCTTCGTTACGATTCCTTCATGAGCATTTTCAACAAATACTTCATCAACAACTTTTCCATTAACTCGCCTCTTCATGGATACGCAGCCATAATAAACATCGTTCTTTCTAAGTATTGAAATATGAGAAGTAGTTAAAACTTTTCCTTGTCGACTTCTCCACTTTAAAGCATCTAATTCTCTTGCTATGCGATTGGAAGAATATCCTTTTATGGTTTTCTCAAAAATAAATTTGATGATACGTGCTTCATCTTCTCTGATTACAAGCTTCTTTTCCTCGTTCTTGTTATACCCAAGAGGAACTTTATTGCTCATCACCCATTTACCTTGTGCTGCCGCTGCCAGTCTTCCTCTGCCCATACGTTTGCGAATTTGCTTCCACTCATAATTTGCTAGTAAACTTGAAAAGCTAAATAATAAATCATTTGACTCGTTATTGAAGTCAATCTCACCAGATGGAGTCAATATCTTGATGTCATTTAATATGAAAATTCTTTTGATTTGTTCTGCCTGAATATTGTCACGAGTCAGCCTGTCAATATCCATAACTAGCACGTAATCATAGTCAGGAAGATTTTCTAGCAGTTTATTGAGCTGAGGTCTTTCTGTGTCCATACCCGAGGAGACTTCTTCGTAAATCTCAAAATGTAAGTTGTTTTTTTCGGCCAACTTAACCAAAGCATTTCTGTGAGAATATAGAACTTCCTCGACACCTCGATTTTCTTCATCTCTCGATAGTCGTAGATAAATAGCTGAAAGCATAAATATCCCCCTTTTTATGTACACCTAGTATATCATTCGATTATTTAGCCAGTAAATAAGAAATTTTATATCGGTTATATTCCCGACTGTCCCATACATTGTTATTACGACTGTATCGCCTAATTTAAATTTCGGCTGTTTCTTCTTGCCCATAAGAGACATCCCCCAATATGGTCCTTATCGTTTGATTAGTAAATTATATGCACAAACAAACAGGGAGGTTAATGGAAAAGGGAGGGCTCTTTGCTCATTTAGATGAGTAAGTTGCTACACTTCCCATCCGTTGCCTACAATTGGAGGTTTCGTATTTTGAGCGTTTCTTCCCGCTCCAGACACTCGCCTTTGCCACAGTGGAAATTCATATCCACAGAAACTCGCGCGCTAGTTCAGGCAAAAGGGAAGTACAGTCGTAAGAAAGTGTGTGCATTCATGAAGGAAAAAAGGAAGGAAGGAAGGCAGGAGGATGGAACGAAAACTCGAAGTGGACGTATAATCGGAAAAATGGCATGTATAACAAAAAAATCAAAAGGGACCCGGATTTGCACATAACCCTGTCAAGTAGACAATAAAAAAAAGAGTGTTTTTTAAGCTGCGGCCTTTTCTCGATATTCAATTGGGGAAAGGCCGTTGAATTTCTCTTGAAAGCGTGCCGTATTGTAAAACTCTATATACTCTTGAATAGCTAGATAAGCCTGGTCTGCTGTTTTTGGACATAGTAAATATAACTTTTCTGTTTTTAAATGTGAGAAGAAGCTTTCTATACACGCGTTGTCGTGACAATTGCCACGACGAGAGTGGCTTCCTCGAATGCCGAGTTCCTTCACCTGATTTTCATATGCTTTCGTCGTATATTGGAATCCTTGATCTGAGTGCAGGAGAGCCCCCTTGCTAAATGGCTTGCCCCTTAGCTGATTTAGCGTATTATGAACCAATTCAAGGTCGTTTCGTGTAGAAACTTCCCATGCAACAATTTCATTATTATACAAATCTAAAACGGCGGAAAGGTAGGCAAACGTGTCTCCAATCCGTACATAGGTTATATCTGTTACTAACTTATGAAACCTCATCTCTGCGTGGAATTCACGATTTAAGACATTATGAAATACAACGGACCCTCTTCGACCGTAGAAAGGACGTTTCTTCCGAATGACAGATTGAACACCCAGGTCTCTCATCAATCGACGAACACGTTTATGGTTTACAACGATTCCTTCTCTGGACAAAGCTCGAGTCATCCGTTTATATCCGTAGTAGGGGTGTAGCTTATGGATGGCTAAAATATGTTCTTTGATCCATAGATTTTTCTCAAGTCGCAGAGAACGAGCAGACTGTGTCTTCCTCCATTTGTAGTATCCAGCCCTTGAAACTTCAGCGATTTTTAATAGCCACGCAAGTGGGTACGTTTTCCTCAAACCATCGATTATTTGAAACCTTTCGGCTTTCAGGACCATTCCTTTCCATGCAGATTTGGATTGCGCTTTTTTAAATAATTCACCTGTGCTTTAAGATAGGCATTTTCCTCTTCTACACTAGAAAAATTCTTACGGTTCCATACACCACGTTGATCTTCAAAAGACTCATTATTCTGCACTTTCTTTACCCAACTCGCTATCTGTGCATCACTTTTAATACCAAAACGGTCACGAATCTGACGATATGACCAGCCTTCCTCCACCTTCAGACGAACCACTTCTCTCTTTAATTCTTCTGTATATGTTTGAAACGTTTGCCCCTTTTTTGCCATATGAAAAATCCCCTCCAGATAGACAGTTAAGAACATTTTATCATGTTCTCTTTTTTCTCTGTCTACCTGTAGGGGATAATACCAATTGTTCATTCCGGGCCCCCTTTTTTCAATTGATGAGCCGGTTCGTAGTGGGGATGATGAGGGTCACTTTCGTCCCTAGCGAGTAGGTGCTTTCAATTAGGAATTTCCCTTTCAATTCCTCCATGATCTGAATGCACGTCGCAATCCCCAGCCCGTTTCCATCCGGCTTTGTCGTGTAAAAAGGCGTGCCGATATTTTTTAAATTATCGGGACTGATTCCATTGCCATCATCAATCACGGTTAACATAACAGACTGTGATCCGGCGGTTTGCCGTATTTCAATACGTCCCCTAGAATCGATGGCTTCACAAGAATTATTCAGCACATTCAATAATACCTGTCGAAGCCGGTTTCTATCGGTATGAACAAAGACCGACTTCGTCACTTTATTGATTATTTCTACATGAGAACTCGGAATTGAAGAAGTATAGATATCCAGTATTTCATCCAGGAAATCCTTCAGATCAAGTTTCTCCCATTCCAATTGATGCGGTTTTGCCAAATCCAATAGCTGGCTCACAAATACATTGACCCGTTCCACTTCAAGAAGCATGACGTCACTATACTTTTCTATTAACGCTTTGTCATGATCCTGACTCTTCAACAGTTGGAAAAAACCCTTTATTGTTGTCAAGGGGTTCCTGATTTCATGGGCAACACCTGCGGCAAGCTGGCCAACATACTTTAACTTTTCAGTCCTTATGATTTCCCTTTCGCGATCTTCAATCGTCTCCATCATTCTCAGAAAAGCAACGTTCAATTTTTCCATTTCCTCAAAGCTACTATTCTCGGAAGTGATGAATTCCTTTCCATCTATAAAGTCCTCTGTTGCTTCGACGAGGCCTTGGACGGGCCTGACAATCGATTTCGTAAGAAGATAGACTGCAAGGATGATCGATACAAACACGATGCTATAAATCGTTAAATAGCGTGTCAATAGGTCATTCAATGGCTGGAACACTTGTTTTTTACTTGCCCCTACCACTACAAACCATTTATTCTCCGTCTGTGCTATCGTATGGATAGGCTGAATGGAATAAATTTTCTCGCCATTCTCTGCACTGTAGAGTTTATCCGATGAGGAAGCTTCCAACAGTTTTCCTTTGGTTAAACCCATTTCATCCAAGGCGGAATTTTGAATGACACCATGCGGATCCTTTTTGGAGATCATGATGCCTTCTTGGTTCATCATGAAGAAATCCACAGGGTATTTATCGCTCACTTCATTAGCCTTTTTCTCCATCATCTCCCAAAGCCCTTCCAATCGGAATGCCGGAGACACGACACCGATCAAATTCCCAGCAGGATCATGCACCGGTGCACTTAAGGCAATGATCGGCTCCGAGTAAGCACGGGTTTTATAGACGTCGGAAAGGAATTCATGCCCCTCCATGGCTTCTTTAAACCATATTCTATTGGAGAGGTTATCTCCAATCATTTTATTGGAGGTATCTGCCGTTACATTTCCTTTTAAGTCCAGAAATAACATTCCGTAATAATTCCCTTTTGCTTCGATGAACTTCTTAAGTTCAACTGACTTCTCTTCTTTTGTAGAGTGAGGGTCCATGATTACCGAATTTGTACTCATCAGCTTTACATCACTGATCCGTTCGTTCAAGTAGCTATATGTTTCATTGACAATATTGAATGAGCCTGCATTCAAGGCATTGTACGCTTCTTTTTCAAGCAGTGAACGTTGTGATTCATAGGAGATGACTCCCAAGATCAGGAGAGGAGCACTTGCAATAAGTAGGGAATAAAGCAAAATACGGGTTTGAAGGCTCTTAATCATCCTTCGACTCCTCCCTATTCCTGATCTCCCTGCAGGAGTCCTTCTTCAATTTGGACATATTGGTCCCACGCTTGATCAAATACAGTCATACTCTCGAGATAGTCTGCGTTCAGTTCCAAATAACTGCTCACTTCATGATAATCAGTCGACTGTTTTGGAAAGCCGTGATCCTCATATGCATGATTGGCAAATTTAGTGATGGCGTCCATTTCCTTCGGTTGACGAAACTTCATTAAATATAAATAAAATGGTCTCATAGTGTCGAGCCCCCCCTAAAAATAACGATGATTCCTGCTTAAATATATCGGAATCTTCCTCTTCCGTCCACTCTTTTGAAATTCCAACCGATGGTTCTTGTTGTTTTATGGAGAAACAACGTTTTTTACCAGGAATTTCAATCTAATGACATTCAAGTCTTACAGCAAGGAATTGATTGATTCCTTTTCGTTTTTTCGGGGGCGGTCAGACCTGTCGGGATGATTGGGAGATTGACTATTCGAGCATCAGCCATTGCTTTCCGTAGTGCATGAATGGAAAAAACCCTTCATTCAGGAGAAGTGATGGACACTCGTTCTTCCCTAAATGAAAGGTTTTCATATGATCGATATTCAGCCACCCTTAAGAAAAGTCAAAGTAGTTACGTTTCAACAACCTTTTCATACCCATTAACTCACTGTACTTTGTCTGTTTTTCAAGCTGCTTCGAATCGATCAAGAACAGTTGATCTTCAATTTCCTTCACAATTTCGTCACTTTGAAAAAGAGCATCGCATTCCGCACAATGAGAGGAAGGAGTTTCAGTAATTTCTATCGCTCTCGTGCCATCCGGCAATTCCCAGTATACGGTCCCATTGATCGCCGTCAGTTTTCCCTTCTCGCACCATGGACACTTCTCCATACTATTCATCCCCCTTTGGCTTGCTCTTTTGTTGCTGGGCCTGGAATTTCTTCTCCTTTAACAAATCCCGCTTTTCCCGCTGGTTTTTCAATGAAGCGTGCTCTGGATTAGTCACATAATTTTCCCTTCGGTTCATCCGTTTCAGTCCTTCAGGCACTAAATTGAATTGCTTGTCGTTCATTAAACCGGATAAGCCAATATCTGACCGTTTTTCTTCCATATCCGGATAAACTCCTTTGAAATAGTCATCTGCCAAACCAGGAGTATAATGCTCGGGTTCTGGATAGGTGGTTATTACGCCCTCAAAATTGCGCAAAACGGTTTTAGTTGGAGACTGCGAGAGGATATAATTCGGCTGGAGCGTGATTTTTCCTCCCCCTCCTGGTGCATCGACTACGAATGTAGGTACAGCGTACCCGGATGTATGTCCCCTGAGCCCTTCAATGATTTCAATCCCTTTTGATATGGGTGCCCGGAAGTGCCCGATTCCTTCCGAAAGGTCGCATTGATAAATATAGTAAGGACGGACACGAATTTTGACTAGGTCATGCATCAGCTTCTTCATGATGGCGACACTGTCATTTATGCCTGCCAAAATGACGGCCTGATTGCCGACAGGGACACCTGCATCGGCAAGCATCTCACACGCTTTTTTCGACTCTTCGGTAATTTCTATTGAAGTGTTGAAATGGGTATTCAGCCAAACCGGATGATATTTTTTTAAAATCGCACATAAATTCTCCGTGATCCTTTGAGGAAAGACGACAGGTGCCCGGGTTCCGATCCTGATTATTTCAACATGAGGGATCTCCCTTAAGTTTTTGAGGATATATTCCAGGATCGTGTCATTGATCAGCAGCCCATCCCCTCCGGATATAAGCACATCCCGTACGGCTGGTGTGTCGCGTATATAGCCGATTGCCGCATCCAATTGTTTTTTAGGTACACCCATGCCGATTTGCCCTGAAAAACGTCTTCTCGTACAATACCGGCAGTACATGGAGCACTGATTCGTCACCAGGAAAAGGACTCGATCAGGATATCTATGGGTCAGACCGGGAACAGGAGAGTCCTCGTCTTCGTGTAAGGGATCTTCCATGTCGTATTTGGTTTTATGCATCTCCTCCGAAATCGGAACCGATTGCATCCTAATTGGACATCGCGGATCATCTTTATTCATTAACGAGGCATAGTAAGGCGTAATGTTCAGCGGAATCGTTTTAGTGGAAATCCTAACTCCCTCTTCTTCATCGGGAGTTAGATCGATCACTTTCTTCAAATCATCGACTGTGCGGATCGTGTTCGTAAGCTGCCACAGCCAATTATTCCATTGTTCTTCGGTTACATCTTTCCATAGCTCGATATCTTTCCAATCACGCTCTGGCTTATATAAGTCAAATAACATGGTCATACCTCCTGAGTTATGATAGTAGTATTAAATGCAAGAGAGGTGCCAAAATGACCCAGAAAATTTCCATTACCCATAAAAAAATCCAGTCTGCAGCGATTGCATCCGGATTCTTTTGCATTCAAATAAATTTCCTGATTTTATATTGCAGCGTCTGCCGCGGAATCTGCAATAGCTTCGATGCCTGAAAAACATTTCCGTTTGTATGAAGCAGTGCATCGGTAATCAATTTTGTTTCCATCTCAAGCATCGCTTCTCGAAGCGGAAGGATATTTTCAGGTGGAGATGATCGTTTCCTTAATAACTGTGGCAAATCTTCAAGAATCAAGATTTCCTGCTCGGCATGGTTCATCATGAATTCTATTGTATGTTTCAGCTCCCTTACATTCCCCGGCCATTGGTACCGCTGAAAAAAGACCCTGGTCTCCTCATCGACTCCTTTCATGTCGATTCCTAATTTCCTATTATACAGGGATACGAAATGCTCCGTAAGAAGCTCGATATCTCTCGCTCGCTCCCTTAACGGAGGCAGCTCGTAACTCAATACATTCAACCGATAAAATAAGTCTGGTCTAAGTTTATTTTCCGAAACGGCCTTATTGGGATCGATATTCATCGCTGCCATGATCCTGACATCCACCTGGACGCTTCCAGTGCCCCCTATCCTCCTGATGGATCCATCTTCGAGCACGCGCAGTAGCTTCGCCTGCAAGTCAATCGGCATTGACTGCAATTCATCCAGAAACAAAGTTCCGCCATGGGCCAATTCAAATAATCCTTTCCGCTCCAAAGCACCGGTGTAGCTTCCTTTAGCCGTTCCGAACAGGAGTGATTCCAGCAACTCTCCTGGTAATGCTGCACAGTTTTGGGCAATGAACGGCTCTTTCCGGCGGCCGGAATCTCTATGGATGCTTTGGACAAAAAGCTCTTTTCCTACACCGCTCTCCCCATAAACCAAAACAGATGAAGAAGAGCGGGCAGCCTTCTTCCCTTTTGATATCAAGCTTTTGAATTGCGGATCGCTCGTTAAGATTTCCGCGAATGAATGCAAATGGCCGTGCTCCGTTTTCTTTTCAGGATTCTTACTTGTCTTGAGCGAGCTCTCCAGGTCTGCTAACCTCTCCGATAATTGCTTTATGCTTGAATAATCCTTGGCAATTTCAATTGCACCTACGATAACCCCGTCAACCTTTATCGGGAGGGTCGTGTTCAGCGTCTCTATGATTCGCCCATGTGCATTTACATAGGACTGGTTATAGTTGTGAATAGGTTTTTCGGATTTGATGACCCGCAGTAATGTGGATGATTTATGATTTAATGATGGAAATGCTTCCAGCAATGGTTTCCCGAGCACTTCCCTTCTTTTCATACCGTCATGATTGGCTGCAACCCCGTTATAAAAAATGGTCTGCCCTTTTGGATCTATCACATGAATTCCTTCATCGATCGAATCCAATATTGCTTCAAGTACCTCGCGTGTATTAAATGATTCACTTGGCAACATATCCCTCCTCAAGTACATACTTGCTATATGTATATGAGGAAATGCCGAAAACTTGCCATGAACCGCCGGATATTTGGCAGTCAGGTGTAATTTTTCACCCATAGATTCATGTCTTCAAGTTTATCGAAAATGTAACAATTATTGGCCAAACGCCCACGATATGAATAGCCATACTGATGCAGTGCCGCATTCATCCCGAACGAGAGCGACCTGGCAATGGAATAGATGCAGTAAATTTCATGTGAAATTAAGTAGTCTTCAATTCTTGCAATCAAATGCTTCATCAAACCATACTGCCGATGTTCCGGCAAAGTGGCACAATCCGTGATTTCTGCATTATGGTAAAAAGCATCAATCTCAGCTGAAGCGGCACTGACAAGCTTCCCGTCATGAAGGTAGATATAAAACACCGTTCCGTTTTCGATGCATTTTTTTACATAGGCCGGATCATCCATCGGAGTGGGATACACCTCGAAGATTTTGCCATACAACTGTGCCAGCTGCTTGGAATCTGACAGCTCCGCTTTGCGTACTTGATAAGCGGAAGGGGGGGCATCCAGCATTGATTTGAGCGGCAGCGCCAAAACATCGTTGAGGATTCGATCTTCCCTAGCCCATCCGTCACTGTTACGCCGTTCATTCCTGGTATATTTAACAAGGAAGAAGCAGTCGCTCCCCAAAAAGAACTTATCAATGCTGCCTTCATATAAGAAGCCCCGTGAGAGCAATTCCTGCATATTTTCCTTGCGTGTTTTGAAGATGATCTTCTCGGCTGCCATCTCATTGGCCACCTTTAAGGACTCTTCGAGGCATTCTTGAAAATGACCGAGATAATCCTCCACCCTGACCCGCTTATTAAAATGATCGATCGTCAAATGTATGGTGCTTCGTTGCTTTTGGATTTTTCTTTCAATGATTCCCGTTTCCATTCATCTCGCTCCTTCCACATCCATTCTCCATTGTAACAAAAGGCCTGACCCTTTTTGGAGTCAAACCCATCGGAAAATGATTAGAGCTGCTCGGCCTCACACCAATCAATAATGGTCAAGGCGATGATTTTCGCAGCCTCCATCATTCTGTCCACTTCTATATATTCGTTGGCGTCATGGGCCATCTTCGTTTCTCCCGGTCCAAATACGACGACGGGAGTCGATCCCACCGTTGACAGATAGCCTCCATCCGTCGCCCATGGAGATGCTTCGACGACCGGTTCTTTCCCCTTCACCAATTCATAATTCGTTCCAATCGTTTTCATTAGCGGATGGTCCGTTTCGAGACTGCCAGGCAGCCACCTGGCGCCAAACCATTCCAATTTCATCGGCTTTTCCTTGAACCATTCGTCACGTTCATTCATGGATTCGATCAACTGTATTAGCGAATTCTGCGCCTGCTCCATGGTTTCGGTAGGAGCAATGCCAAATCGACCTTCAAGAACGGCTGTATCGGGCACGGAAGAAGGCCAGTTGCCGCTTTGCATGCTTCCTATGTTAATAGGAATCGGAATGGGGACATTTTTATAAAGTGAATGACGGAGTGGCTCGTTCCGTTCTTGTTCAAGTTGCTTGATTTCTTTCATGACCAACATGGCTTTTTCGATGGCGCTAACTCCTTCATACCTTGTGCCTCCATGCGCAGACTTACCAGTTACTATCAGCCGAAACCACATCGATCCCTGCTGTAGGGGAAATAGTTTCATATTGGTAGGTTCCGGGATGATTGCCCCATCCGCTTTATATCCGCGTATGACCGCGGCTAGTGTTCCGGCACCGCCGCTTTCCTCTTCAATCACACTTTGAAAAATCACGTCTCCCTTCAATTGGATACCTGACTCGACGATCGCTTCAATCGCCAGCAACAAGGAAACATTGCCGCCTTTCATATCGGTCGTTCCCCTTCCGAATACTTTTCCGTCTATTAATCTGCCACTATACGGATCGTCCTGCCATGCTGAATGATCACCTTCAGGAACGACATCAATGTGACCGTTCAAAATAATGGACTTCCCTGTGCCGGTTCCCCTTTTTATCGCGACAAGATTCGGATTTCCTTTAAAATCCTTGCGATCACAATAAAAATGAGGATGATTCCGCAAATGCTCATCCCCGATTTCCCACAAATCTATTTCAAGTCCGAGTTGTCTGCACTTCTCGACTACTATGGCTTGAGCGCTTCCTTCCTGTCCTCTCTTGCTCGGTTCCTGGACCAGCTTTTGCAACAATTGAATCGCCTTTGTCCGTGAATCATCCAGCCATGTTCTTATTTTATCCTCATACATATCCATTCTCCTTTCTCACTCTTGTAAAATATGGATGTTTTCAGACACGGTAAAGGAGGCTCCGGTCTTATTCCTGATTTCACCAATGCTTGCGGCTGCAAATATATCGGTTAAAAGGAGGCCTTCTCTCGTTACAGAAAATACGCCAAGTTCCGTAATGATCATATGTACGCATTTTTTCGCCGTTAACGGTAACGTACATGCTTCGACTATTTTAGACATCCCCGCTTTGTCCGTATGCTCCATCAAGACGATGACCTTCTTTGCCTTGGCCGCCAATTCCATGGCGCCGCCCATGCCCGGTATTCGACTACCCGGGACGATCCAATTGGCAAGATCCCCGGCTTCACTGACTTGGAGTGCCCCAAGAATCGTGATATCCACCAAGCCGCGCCGTATCATGCCGAACGCAAGCGTACTATCACAGTAGGACGCCCCGTTCCTGATGGTGATCGGCTGTCCGCCTGCATTGCAAAGATGAGCATCTTCCTTTCCTTTGTCAGGGGCACTGCCCATTCCCACTAGTCCATTTTCTGCATGAAACATCACATCTTGAGCATGGATGAGATGATTAGGGACAAGCGATGGAATGCCTATCCCTAAGTTGACCAGCATCCCATTGCTTATTTCAGCTGCTGCCCGTTTCGCTAATCTATTTCTATCTTTGGTTCCCAAGCCCACTTCCAATCGACTCCTTTCGATGGAATGATATGATCCACGAAGGGTCCCGGTACAATGATGTCCTCCGGATCCATCGCGCCAAGCGGAACGATATGCTTGGCTTCGACAATCGTGATTTTGCCGGCCATCGCCACGAGGGGATTCGTATTGCGGGCGGTTTTGTCAAATTTCAAATTACCATATGAATCTGCCATTTCTGCATAAACAATGGCGATATCCCCGGTTAACGACGGTTCGACCAAATAATGTTCATCACCGAGCTGGATGGTCTGCTTGCCGTCCCGGACGATATCGGCATCGATGCCGATATCAGTCAGTATCCCGCCTAAGCCCATCCCGCCTGCTCTAATGCGTTCGGCAAGCGTTCCTTGAGGGGAGAATTCCACCTCCAGTTCACCGTTATTCATGAATGAACCAGCATTGGGATTGGAGCCGATATGGGAAACGATGATTTTTTTGGCACGGCGTTTTGTGACCAATTTTCCAATGCCTATCTCAGGGAAGCCAGTATCATTACCAATCAAAGTTAGATGCTGAACACCAGACTCCAAAATCAAATTAATTAAGCCCGGAGGAGTGCCTACGCCACCAAAGCCACCAAAAAGAATCGACTGATGATCTTTAAAAAGGTGGATAACATCGTCCAAACGGCATATTTTCCCGAATGTATTTTCTGACACCGCAACTCACTTCCTTGTTAGGATGGCAACTTGCCCAAGGTCTCATTAAATTGCTGAAACGTTATATCAATCCTCATTAACAATTCTGCACATTCCTCTTCCGTTATCGTCAGCGGCGGGGATATGATGATCGCTGATCCAGTTACACCGTCAAGACCTGCTGCTGCAGGATAGAGGAGGATCCCATTTTTTGTGCCCAACCCAATGATTGCATTAGTCACATCTGCCGGATTTGCAAATGGCTTCTTAGTCGCTTTGTCCTGTACGAATTCGAGGCCAATCAGCAAACCTCTGCCACGGATATCACCGATAAAGGAATACTTCCGCGCCAGTTTCTTCAGGCCTCTGCTCAGGTCTTTCCCTCGATCGGCTGATTTTTCGACAAGTTCATTCTCCTCGACATATTTCAATACGGCTAACGAAACGGCACACGATAGCGGATTCGCACTAAGCGTGTGCCCGCCTATGATGGACCGTGATCCGTTCCGTATCGGCTCCATCACTTTTTTGGTCATGACTGCCGCAGCTATCGGGGTATATCCGCCGCTCATCCCTTTACCAAATGTAACGATATCAGGTTCCACATCCCAATATTCACAGGCAAGCATCTTACCTGTCCGGCCAAAGCCCGTCATGACTTCGTCGGCAATGAATAAAATGTCATTCTCCTCACAGATTTTCTTTAGTTTTTGAAAATAACCATCAGGCGGGACGATGACACCTCCCGCAGCGCCGATGACAGGTTCAGCTATGAAGGCCGCTATATTATCGCTGCCAATTCTGCGGATTGATGCTTCCAATTCCGAAGCACAGACCATTCCGCACGTATGTGGATCAAGTTGCAGAGGGCACCTATAACAATACGGCGGAGACACGGAAGGATAAGATTCAAGCATCGAGGTAAATCGTTCCCGGCGAATCGGATGACCCGACATCGATAGTGCCCCCATCGTGATGCCATGGTAGCTCATCCAACGGGAAATAACTTTTTGCTTCTTTGGCTTTCCTTTTTCCTGCCAATGCTGAATGGCAATTTTCAAGGCAGTTTCAGTCGCTTCGGAGCCGCTGTTCACAAAAAAGCTATACGCTAAGTCCCCCTTGGTCAATTCAGCCATTTTGTCGGCGAGTTCCTCTGCAGCCTCACTAGTGAACTGTGAACGATAAACAAATGAAACCTGTTTGGCCTGTTGGACCATCGCCTCCATGACTTCCTGCACACCATGGCCAATATTGGCAGTAACTGCACCGGAGGAGGCATCCAGGTAGTCCTTTCCATCTTTGTCATATAAAAAAACGCCATGGCCATGACTGATGGTCGGATAGGTTCCCCCCAGGACCGGCTTAATCAATGAAGATTGCTCCATAAGCCCACACTCTCCTTCTCATAAAAAACATGCAGTATAATAAAGTGTATGTCCTGCAGAAGCTAATCTTGCTAAGGAAATTGCCCTAAGCTTGTTCAGAGATCGATTTCTTGATTTCGCACGATTGTCCAAAAATAACGGACAAAAAAAGTGTATCCACGAGAGATACACTTTTTTATTACACTACGGGTATTAGTTTTTGTTCGCGTATTGATTCCAAAAAACTTTCATCCTTTAAAACAGCCAGTACATTTTTATAAAAAGCAGCTTTATCGATAACTGAAGTATGTACATATTCATACTCTTTTAAAGAAGGATGACGCAAAACATCTTTCATACAGGAAAGACAAACCTTTTTAGTTCCTAGCTTATAGTAGTTCAAGTTGCTTGCATCCCCATTGGAAGTGTCTTCGTTACAAACGAAGCAAGTATGGCTCACACGGCCCTTTTTATTGTACTCGGCCAAAGCCCCTTCTAAACGAATGGATGCGGGAATTGTTAATAACACATAATCACCTTTTCTATTTTAAATCTCTTAGTATTATATCAGAAAAATATAGAATTTGAACAATTAGACTCATATTCCCTGATAATGCTTATAAAACAAGCAAATTTCCAGGGCAGATTAGATGTTTCACTCCTAAAAAACACCAAAAACGAAAATATATTTCTTACTGCCAAAGCAGAATAAAACACCGTCCACTTCTGAACGGCGCATTTACATGAATTTATGGTTGGATATGAATCGTTGCTTTTCCCATCTTCACACTCATGGATGCCTTCGAACCGTTCGGCACCGTCACGAATGGGTGAACATGGCCAAAATTGGCATTTGCGATGACAGGAATGCCCTTAAGCTCTTTTTTAGCTGCAATGATTTCCTGCAACGCATAATCGGTCATTCCCGATTCCTTTTGGAAACGGCCGATGACGATTCCTTTGATCCCACCTGCATCTGGCTGGTGCAGCAATGATTGTAAATCCCTGTCAAAACTGAACGGATGACTTTCTTCGTCATCTTCTAGGAAAAGAATACGATCCTCAAGGGAGGGCATGAACTCAGTACCCTGCAATAAATTGAGCGTACAAAGATTTCCGCCAATGACTGTCCCTGCTGCATCCCCTTCCTGGATGACCATATATCCTTCATTGGGGTGGAAGGTGCGTTCATCCTGTTCCAAATGCCAAGAATCATCACTCCACGTTTCACTCGGTATTAGATCGAAGCCGTCACTGTCGATTATGGCCTTTTTGAAGTGCTCCATCGTGTATGCAAGCCCAGCCTTCATCCCGAATGTAGAAAAATGCGGACCGGAGTATGTAGTCAAGCCTGTTTTTTTGTGGATAGCCAATAAAATCGCGGTTATATCACTATATCCCATCAACACTTTAGGGTTTTTTTCAATTAAATCGTAATCAATATACCGTAATAATTGATTGGCATTATATCCCCCTATGCCTGTAAAGATTCCTTTTACGGACGGATCCCTGAATGCATCATGTAAATCCTCAATTCGATCCTCGATCGAATTCGAAAAAAAGTCATCATGAAACAACGCCGTTTTTCCGTATGTCACCTTAAAACCAAGCTCCGTCAATCTTTCTTCGGCCAATCTCCGTTGCTCCCCCTTGACAATCGCCAAGCTTCTTGAAGGTGCAATGACGCGTATTTCATCCCCTGCTTGTAGACGGGAAGGTATCATTTCCATTTCCCCCTTCATTACGTAACATCGTCGTTATTTTAGCAGAAATGATCAATAAAGAAAAACCAAGACACTTAAAACATGTGCAAAGCAGTGAAAGAAGCCCTTTTTCCTGTTTGTCCTTTTATTATCGATCTTTTAGAAACATTCCTCACCACTCCTTTCCATATGAAGAAAGACCAGCTTTTTCAACTGGTCTTTTAGTCTATTCAATTAGCAACAGAATGAAGCACCGATGATAATCAACAGAATGAACAAGACAACGATTAACGCGAAGCCTGAACCAAATCCGCCGCAACCGCCACCGTATCCACCGCCGCAGTTACCACCATAACCGTATCCTCCGCCAAATCCACCATATCCGTACATTAAGTTTCACTCCTTTTAGAATTCTGATTTCTCTTTACACCTTACCATATGTGAATACGCCCGCCTTGGTCTGTGTATTTGCCCATTTTTCTTGATTTAGGTAAAAACTTTCGGTTTCATCGCTTCATCATAAAGGAATGCTTCACTAAAAATAACGATGAAAAATGTCAAAAATCGTTACTTATTTTATTGTGTTACGTTGAATTTGGGATATAATAAGAAAAAACAATTCTTAGCCTCTTTAGACTATCTCATTCCTATAATGGATACATAAAAGGTTAAACGGGGGAACACAATTGAAAAAGAACACAAAATCCTTCATCCCTTTCGCTGCAATCGCCACGATTCTTCTTATCAGCTATATCCTTCAAAAAGTTCCTAAAACCTATGGATCGGATGATTCATTAAATGTCTATCAAAAATTCCAATCAGGGCAGCCAATTCAATATCTCGTTGTTGGTGACAGTATCGGCCGGGGATCTGGCGCAGAAAACCCTAGCCTGACATGGTTCAAACAGCTAGAGCATAAAATGTACCAAAAAGATGATTCCCGCTTACACGGAGATTATGTAGTCCAAAGCGGCTCCACTGCTTTTGAGGGTCTATTTAAACTCTCCCAAAGAAGGGAACATGAACATAAAGATTTGATTTTCATCGTATTTGGTGAAAACGACCGAAAATATATGAGTGTCGATGATTTTATGATGACCTATGAGGCATTGATCAGAAAGGCAAAGCACCTTCACCCTCACGCAGAATTGTTCACGATTACCGAAAGTTCCTTGAAGCAAGACGAATTTGCAGCTGCAATTGAACGTTTATCTAACCACTATGGCGCAACCAACGTCGATATGCGTCCGATCTTCAAAAATTCGGGTTATACGGAAAAACAGTTGACTAAAGATCTCGTCCATCCGAATGGCCATGGCTATAAATTTTATGCAAATGCCATTTACGAACGCTTCCAGGATAATGTAAAACGGGAAAAGTCTATCGCAGAGCTTCCTTCCAAGCTTCATGCCCATTCTGATTTAGAGTTAACGGAGATTGAACACTATGAAAAAATCAAGGGCTTCCGACCAAAAGGAGGCTATTATACAAGCAGTGAAAAAGGAAGTGTGATAGATTATCGATTCAATGGAAGAATCCTTGGCGTAAAGCTGCTTAGAAGTCCGGATGGCGGAGAGATCAAAGTCTGGATTGACGGCAATGAAGTCACTACATTGAATACATGGTGGCCATTCGCCCGGGAAAGATATATATTCATCACAAACGGGCTTTCCCCTGGTACACATACCGTCCGGTTTGAAGTGGCGGGCAGAATAAAGGCACTGGACCATGACACCCTGCCATATGTCCGGATTGCATCGATCATTACCAATTAACATGATAGGAAAAAACGCCCCCCCGATTATTAGTAATCGGGGGGGCGTTTTATGCTGATTCAATCAAATAGCTTTTTGTATTCTCCGTACCCTTCTTTTTCGAGATCTTCAAGCGGTATGAACCTTAATGATGCGGAATTGATGCAATAACGCAATCCGGATGGTCCCGGTCCATCATTGAAAACATGACCAAGATGAGAATCGGCAGTTTTTGAACGAACCTCGATTCTTCTCATCCCGTAACTCGTATCCAGGTTTTCCACCACTTCCTCTTCTTTTAGCGGTTTCGTGAAACTTGGCCAACCGCAGCCTGAATCGAATTTTTCTTTTGAAGTGAAAAGAGGGTCACCAGAAACGATATCCACATATAGCCCAGCTTCCTTCAAGTTCCAATATTCATTATTAAACGCCGGCTCCGTTCCACTGTTTTGCGTGACTTCATATTGGATTGGTGAAAGTTTTTGTTTCAATTCGTCTTTATTTTTCATTTTTATCCCCCCAGTGGTTTTGTATAAATGCTTTTCTGCCCGAACCGGTTGAATATCTTTCATAATGCTCAGGCTGCTTTTTATAATAATGCTGATGATAGGTTTCGGCTGGATAAAACGTAGAAGCTGGTATGATCGGCGTTACGATCTGTTTCGAAAATTTTCCGCTTGCCGAAAGTTCAGCTTTGGAGGCTTCCGCCAATTCCCGTTGTTTTTCGTCATGGTAAAAAATCGCCGTTTGGTACGAGCTGCCGCGGTCATAAAATTGTCCTCCGGCATCAGTCGGATCGATTTGCTGCCAAAACAACTCGACAATGTTCTCATATGGAAAGACTTCAGGGTCAAAGGTGATTTGAACAGCTTCAAAATGTCCCGTGGTTTCAGAGCAAACTTCCTTGTACGTAGGGTTTTCCGTTTTCCCGCCGGTATACCCGGAAATAACGGATTCGATACCAGGCTGCTCATCGAACGGTTTAACCATGCACCAGAAGCATCCGCCTGCAAATGTTGCTTTCTCTAACTGTTTCGTCAAAAGAAATCCTCCCTTTTACAATCGATTCATTGAATGAATTTTAACGCTTTTCCCTTGTCCTGTAAAATAATATGCCGTTTTACCCTCCATCTTAATGAACGGGGGAGACACACACACTGGCATTCAACCATAAGATGGAGTCATCATGGAAAAATGCGAGGTGTTTGGAAATGAGCGATACACGATCATTTTTACAAACAGCGAAAACGTATGATTTACTATCGTCTTATTATCAATACAGCAATCCGAAGCTACTTGAGTATTATTCCCAGAAACACTTGAAAAATCTTAAAAAAGCAGCACAACAATTAAAGTATGAACAAATGAAAATCACACTTCCTGCCCGAGTGCGCATTTTACATGCGGCTTCAGCTGCACCTTCCATTGATATTCATGTAAATGGTGTACGTATTTTCAAAAACCTTTCATTTAAAGCGAGCAGTGGTTACATGTCGTTTCCTGCTGGAGGGCACCAGTTGGACATTTATTTGAGTGGAGAAGCACGTTCCCCCCTGTACAGCCTGAAAATGGAGTTCGAAGGCGGAGCATCTTATACCGTGGCCAGCGCTTATGCCAATGAGTCCTTGACACTCTTACCATTCATAGATCTTCCATTTGTTCCCCCATGTGAAGGCAAGTTTCGCTTCATTCATTTATCACCCTCAATGTCCCCTGTCGACATTGCCGTCAAAAATGGAGATGTCGTATTTGAAGAGGTCGCTTTCCAACAGGCAAGTGACTATCTTACGATCCATCCCATGATCGTTGATTTTGATGTAAGGGAAGCCGGGACAAAACATAACATATCCTTCTTGCCTAATATGGAATTTAACGAAAATATAACGTCGACCCTTTATTTGATTGGCTTGAACGGTGAAACAAACCGGTTAGAAACGTTAACGTTATCTCCATGAACGGCAAAAAACCAGGACTTATCGAACCTGGTTTTTTCCGTTTTCACACGATCACTGAAACGATGATGGGATGGTCAATAAAAATGAAATGTCATCCTTTTTTAAATTGAAATCCTTCGCCTTGACCCTTATGTCGCTTTTCAATTCCATATCCTGTAACGACACGTAAATGGCTTCATCATTTGGACTGATGCTGACCCATTCCGGCATATTATACCGTTCGTTTATTAAATTCATTACATATGACACGGGAAGATTCATTCGTCCGACAGCGATTGATTTTTGCTTTAAGATCAAGTCGCCATTCTTTTGGGCAATGGGCTCGAATGTTAATTTCATTTCCACTTCACGATTGAAAAATGGCATCGTTCCGTACAACTCGACCTCGTCAGTCAAATATACTTCGTAATGCATGGAGCCTGTCAAACCTTCTTTATCGAGATACTGATTGATTAATCTTGTAAGATCTTCCCGATTTGTGTGAATTTGAAATTGGATATCTTCCTCGTGGCTGACCTTTGGTTTGAGTTCTTTGTCTTTAGCCGGTAAATTAACTAAAATCAGAAAGAACAGGATGACCAGGATGTTTATCGCTAAGAGGGAAAAAAACAAAGTCTTCCATTTGACCTTTGTCATTCTTGGTCATCATCTCCTTTGGCACTTGCTTCCAACGTGTCCTTTCCAATAGTGGTGATATCCATGTCATTATAGATTCTTGTCGCAATCAATTCATAACCACGATCATTCGGATGAAAATAATCCTCAGCATAAAGCAGATCTTCATCAGAATTCTTGAAAATGTCTGCTATCTCAATGAAGTAAGCCGAATCATAATCTTCGATAATTTCTTTACCACTTTCATTCCAATCATTCATGATCAGATCAAGCTCATAAAAATCCCCGAACCACTTGGAAAATGGGTTATACACGCCGACAAGATAGATTTGGGCATGGTCATTTTCTGAGCGCACTTTATCAAGTATCTGCCTCAATCTTTTTTCATACCCTGATTTTGCCGCCTTAAACTGATTCAGTTCCAAATTCGAGAAATTCTTTTTAAAGACCTTCATGATATCATTGCCACCAATTGTGACAACGATCGAATCAGCTTGTTCAATGTCTTCTTTTATTCTTGCTTTATCCAGCCTTTTCAAAAGTTGGTCGGTCCGATTTCCACGTATACCATGATTGATCATCTCTACAGAAGTAATCGATGGTTCTTTTTCCAGCTTATTTTGTAAATAAGGCAGATACCCGCCATTATCTTTGCTATCACCGACGCCTTGAGTCAAGGAATCGCCAATTGACACGATTTTCACAGGATCTGGAAAAAAGCTGGCAGGAATCGTTTCCTTTTCACTCAGCTTAACGATGCTTTTCTGCTGAACAGCTGGTTGGTTTGAAGCAGTTTCACTTTGACCACAACCAGAAATCCAAACTATGCATATGAAAAGACAGGTGATTCTGTATCTCATGGCCCTCACCTTCCTACCCATATATTATATCATGCAAAAAACGTAAGATTGCAAACAATATACCTCCACTGTAATTCAAGCTAAAGCTCTTCCTACCATATGATATGAAATAAGCCGCTAATTAAAGCTGGTCCTATAAAATTTAGCATGTTACTTAGCATGTAAAATCATTCTTCAGTTCCTTCGTTTCTTCAAAAATCCACTCGACCGTTCTACATACCCCTATCAAAAGCAAGATAAACAAAAAGGCTCTTTTCGTAAAGCGTGTAACTTTTAAAACGCAACGATTTACGGTTGATCGGAGCGGGCTGCATTGAAGGGAAAAACAACCTTACCGCATCACTTGGTGAATAGAACAAAGTATGAAAAATCAACCAAAAAAAAGAACAGGTCAATTAACCTGTTCAATAATTTTGCAGGATTTTAATATGCTTGATTATGTCCTCAAAGGGGATATCCTGCAGACCCGTATAATCCCTTATGATCTTGCCTTCTTGATCCATAAGAAAAAAACTGGTCCCGTGAATGACCTGATCTTCTTTTTCTGGCTTTTTGACTAACGTCTTGAAATTATCCAATGCAAATTGCTCGATTTCTTCTTGACCATAACCAGTCAAAAAATGCCAATTTCTATAATCGACGTTAAATTGATTACCATACTTCTTCATTACTTCTGGCTTGTCTATTTCGGGATCCACAGAAAAGGAGACGAATTCCACATCCTCTACCCCTTCATCCTTCAATTGCTGTTGCAGCTTCGACATATTGGAGGTCATTGGCAGACATACCGTCTCACAGCTGGTAAATATGAAATCCGCTACCCAAACCTTGCCCTTGAGATCACTCTTTGAAAAAGGCTTGCCATCCTGATCGATGTAACTAAAATCCTCAAGGTCCCAATTTTTCGCATCCGGGACACCGTTCGATCCACATGCCGTCAATAGCAATAGGATCGATGCCCCCATAGCTGCCATTAGCACATGCAGCTTTCTCATTTTCAACCCCGTCCTTTATGTATAAAATATTCTGATACTTCTTTCATTCTAACAGAACCTTTGCATGGAGGACAGTAACTCTTTCAAAGAGGCGAGTATTTATATGAAAAGGCGGCATCCAGACGTCCCAGCACACTCAATCCCAATAATACATGATTGCCATGGCGCCTTCGCCTGTATGGGTACTGACAACGGCAGTGGTTTCTTCTATCATTATATCTTGAAAGCCTGATAGTTCACTAATGGCATGGCGGACTTTATCTGCCATGGCAAAACCATTGGCATGTACAAAACCAATGCCCCTGATTTTTTTACCTTCCGTATCTTCCTTGAATTTCTTGATGATGAACTTCACGACCTGTGACTGACTTCTGGCTTTGGAAACCGGATGCAAAACGCCATCCTCCAAAAGCGCAATCGGCTTGATGTGGAGCAAGGAGCCGATAAAAGCAGAAACCTTCCCGATCCTGCCGCCCTTTACGAGGTTATCAAGCGTTTCGATGACAATGATCAAGCTTGACTGCTTCTTAATATGCTCCAGCCTCTCAATTATCTCCGTAACGGATTTTCCTTCTTTGGCCAGTTTCGCAGCCTCGATCACTTGAAATGACATCGACTTCGAAATGAATTTCGAATCGAAAACGGTTACCTTCGCGTCCGACATACTTGCGGCACTCTCCGCAGAGCGGACAGTACCGCTCATACCTCCTGTCATATGGATGGAAAGGATTTCCGTGCCATCTTTGCCAAGCTCGTTGTAAACCTCCATAAAAGTTCCTGCCGCAGGCTGTGAGCTTTTCGGGAGTTCTTTTGAGCGGTTCATCCTTTTCAGGAATTCTTCCTGCTCGATTTCAACTTTATCCAAAAAGGTTTCCCCATCAATGGAAATCGATAAAGGAACCATCGTGATATTATAATTTTCCAGTTCTTCTTGTGTCATATCCACCGTCGAGTCTGTTACTATCTTTACTTTATTCATCATTACACATCCCTAAATTAACATATCTATTGTATTATACCTACTCAAGGTAAGCATTTAAACCTAAGTTCATTTTTGTTCTCTCAAGCCATATTTCGCCCCGAAAAGATTACACAAAAAAAGACCATTCCATTCACTAACCTTAAACATATGCCGCTTCATTCGAAGTTTCATGGAATTCGTGGCATTCTTTTATCGGATTAGTTAGAAATGGAACAGTCCGCATTAAGCATTATTAAGTAAATTCCCAGGAAAAATTGTGTTATATACAGGCCATTTGAGCACGGATGCTAAATATTGCTTAAATGAGTAACTTTCTTTATGATCTTTATTGGCAAAAACTTTCTTTACGAATACTTCCAAACGCACGGTCAACATAAAAAAATTCGGATCACTTGGCAGTAAGACAGGTATTTCTGAAATGGTGACCTTATGTCCAAAACAATCTTTGAATTCCAAGCATTTGAACATCAAAATATCAATCCTCATTTTTAACCGATTGCTTACATTATACACAATAAATCCAAAAGTATAAATATTCAAATGTGTAAAAAATCGGACAAAGCATGCTTGTTTTCCATCATTCAAAAAGGCCCATGAAGTCCGAATGCCTTCATGGGCCTTTTTTAGATATTTTCCTCAATATTTCCATCACGTAAGCTCTCACGTTTCACCCTGCGTTTATAGACGACCTTTGATAAGGAAATGCTGATTTCATATAATAGCAGCAACGGAACCATTACCAAGAAGTCTGACATAAAGTCGGGCGGTGTAATCGATACGGCGATGACCACGAGTACAAAGTACGCATATTTCCTTAATTTTTGAAGCACATACGGATTGATGATGCCAATCGAGGTCAAAAACATCGTAACGACGGGAAGCTCGAACAAAACAGCAAATGGCATGGTCATATTGAAGACGAAGGAAAAGTACTTATCCGCCGTGAAACTCGTTATGAACATCCCATCTCCCAGTTCAATCAAAAACTGGAGGATCGTTGGAAATATGACGAAATAACCGAATGCCAGGCCACCGATAAATAACAGGAAAAGTGCCGGGATGTAGGAAAGCGTCGCCCTCACTTCATTTGGCATCAAGGCAGGCTTGACGAATAACCAGATTTGCAGGGCAATTATCGGTATTGTTGCTGCAATGGCTACCACGCCTGAGAGCATGAAGTAAATCCAAATGATATCACTTGGGCCTAACACCATCAGGTCAAAGTCAAGATCCTTCACGAACCATTGATAAATCTCTTCAACATAAATGAAACTGGCGATAAAAAAGATGAGAAAAGCAACAACCGTTATAATGAGCCGTTTTCTTAGTTCATCAAGATGATCGATGATATTTAGTTCTTTATCTTCCACTATTGATCACGCCTTCAAAATCAGTGTCGTTATTCCAGCAAAAAAGGCGCAAGACGATTCCATCTTACGCCCACCATTAATCATTCTTGATTTTTTTGTTGTAGTTTCTTATCTTCCTCATAATCGCCTTTTGTTAATTCACTCGTGGATTTTTTAAATTCACGAAGCGTTTGTCCAAATGCACGGCCAATCTCCGGCAGTTTCTTCGGACCGAATATTATTAGAGCCAATATTAGGATGAGAATTAGACCAGGTACTCCAATGTTCGACATGGATACAACCCCTTTGATGTTATAATTAAACATACCTTGATTATAATACCATTTCCAACCAATTGAAAGTAATCCGACAATCCGTCATATAATGGTAACAATTATCGACAGGATGTTCGTTACGACTGGGAAGGTAGAATGAAGCGTAAAAATAAGTATCATTCTATCCTAATTTATCATGTTGCCGTTGATTAAATCAACAAATGAAATAAATTACTGTCTTTATTGACCTCGACGAAGGAGAAACCTTTCTTGTTCATTCTTTGGATGAGCCCCTCATAATCACCCTTAACCTTCAATTCGATCCCAACCAATGCCGGTCCGCTTTCTTTATTGTTTTTCTTCGTGTATTCAAAACGGCTAATATCGTCATTCGGCCCCAGCACCTCGTCAAGGAATTCCCTTAAGGCTCCGGCGCGTTGTGGGAAATTCACGATGAAATAATACAGCAGCCCTTCATATAATAAAGATTTCTCCTTAATTTCCTGCATGCGCCCTATATCGTTGTTCCCACCGCTGACCATGCAAACGACCGTTTTTCCTTTGATTTGTTCTTTGTACAAATCCAAAGCCGCTACAGATATTGCACCTGCTGGTTCGGCGACGATCGCATGCTGATTATATAAATCAAGAATGGTCGTACAGATTTGCCCGGAAGGAACGACAACGATGTCTTCCAGGTTTTCTTTGCATAACCGATATGTCTTTTGCCCTACACACTTGACTGCTGCGCCGTCCACGAATGTATCTATACTATCAAGTCCCGTGACTTTTCCTTCCTTGAAGGAATATTCCATCGACGCAGCATCAAGTGGCTCCACTCCGATGCATTTCGTATTTGGCGAGACCGATTTGAAATAACTGGATACCCCGGCCATCAGTCCGCCCCCACCAATTGCCGCGAAGACATAATCAATTTCATCTTCACAATCATTCAAGATTTCAACAGCCGTCGTACCCTGTCCGGCAATTACTTTATCATCATCAAAGGGATGGATAAAAGTGCGTCCTTCCTGTTCACAGCACTCCATCGCAAGCGCAAAAGCATCATCGAATGTGTCACCCGCAAGAATGATTTCGACATTATCCTTACCGAAAAGCTGCACTTGATCGACCTTTTGCCTTGGTGTAGTGGCAGGCATGAAAATTTTTCCGTGAATCCCTAACTGGCTGCAGGAAAAAGCGACCCCTTGTGCATGGTTGCCTGCACTGGCGCATATAACCCCGCTCTTCGTCTCTTCGGCTGTCAAACTCTTCATTTTGTGGAATGCCCCTCTTAACTTAAACGAGCGAACATGCTGAAGATCCTCGCGTTTCAAATAAACATTGCATTCATATTTGTCAGATAGTCTCTGATTTTTTTGTAGAGGAGTATGTAGAACAATATCTTTCAGTTCTCTGTAGGCAATTAGAATATCCTCCAATTGGATCCCCCTATTCATTGATGCTGTCTGATTCATAGCAATCCCTCATTTCCTTCCTAATCAATTCAATCATTATAGCACTTTACACAGCTAATGTAATTGATTTTTCTAAAAATTCTTTCTTTTATCCTTTTCATACAAAAAAATCCGGCCATGGGTATTTCCCATGACCGGATCTGTCATTTAACTCTTTTGTAGAATAATAAAATTATGTGCAAAGCGATTTTTTTCATCCACAATTCCTTCAATCGAGGATACCTTTTGCCACTCATTTTCATCAATCGCAGGGAAGAAGGTATCACCTTCGAACGTTTCATGAATTTCCGTAATATATAATCGATCGGCAAACGGCAAGACCTCTTTGAAGATTTCTGCCCCGCCAATCACGAATACTTCATCTTCACGTTTGTCAGCATACGTTTTGATGTTTAGAATATCATGCAAGACCACACAGTCGAGAGCTTGGAAATCCTCATTGCGGGTTACGATGACATTCTCCCTTCCAGGCAGCACCCGGCCAATCGATTCAAATGTTTTCCGTCCCATGACGATGGGATGACCTAGCGTCACTTTTTTAAAATACTGCAAATCTGCCGGCAAATGCCATGGTAATTGGTTATTGTTACCGATTACCCGATTTTCATCCATGGCGACTATTAACGAAATCATATGCTTACCTCACCCTTAATATGGGGATGCGCTTCATAATTTTCCAGAACGAAGTCCTCGAAGCTAAAATCGAAAATATTTTTCACGTCCGGATTTATTTTCATGATCGGCAATGGTTTCGGATCACGAGTCAATTGCAGTTCCACTTGTTCAAGGTGGTTAGAATAAATATGGACATCCCCAAATGTATGTACAAATTCACCGACTTCCAAATCACACACCTGGGCAATCATCATCGTTAACAAGGCATACGAAGCTATATTAAAGGGAACCCCTAGGAAAACATCCGCCGACCGTTGATATAACTGGCAGGAAAGCTTGCCGTCAGCCACATAGAATTGAAAGAAAGCATGACAAGGGGGTAAGGCCATCTCATCCAATTCCCCTACATTCCAAGCACTCACTATCAATCTTCTTGAATTGGGATTCGTTTTGATTTGCTCGATCAATTCACTGATTTGGTCGATTTGCCCACCATCAGCCGTTCCCCATGATCGCCATTGATGGCCATATATCGGACCTAGTTCACCATTATCATCAGCCCATTCATTCCAGATCCGCACGTTATTTTCCTGAAGGTAGCCAACGTTCGTATCTCCCTTTAAAAACCATAACAATTCATGGATTATCGCTTTCAAGCTAACTTTTTTCGTCGTCAGGACAGGGAATCCTTCTCTTAAATCGAACCTCATTTGATAGCCAAAGGTACTGATCGTTCCCGTTCCAGTACGATCGCCTTTTTTAGTCCCATTTTCCAGGACATGCTTACATAGATCCAAATATTGCTTCATGCTATTCCACCTTTTCTACATTCATTCATCTTATTTTAACGTAAGTCCGTTGTTTAATCTAATTGTTTAATAAAATGATAAGTCTCGGGTGCTTTTTGTTTAAGTAACTGGTTTTGTTCTGCGTTCACATAAAACATGGCAAACGTTTCGGCAAAATATTCTTCAGGATAATTGGAAAAATACGTCTGTCCGGGAAACAAACCATCCACTTCCTTACCCCAGATTGTCAAATAATCGATATTCTCCCTGATTCCATCAAATACGATATTATCAATCGAATGCGCCAGCTCATGGAGCTCCAAATTAACCGACCCATGCCCGTTTCCCTTATCGCTTGCGCCGATTTTGACCAATACGGTATGGGAACCGCCCATGCCAGGCACATCATCCCAGGTCGTTTTTTTATTCAGGTAACCGCGGGGCGTCTGTCCCTTTAATTTAGCTGCCGATTGATTTTCGGTTAAATTACCTTGAAATAATTTGACCCTGACACCGCTCTCAGCCGTTTTCTCCAATAACGAAGGGGGCAGTTTGTCAATCGTTGCCCCGATTTTCAACGCTTCGTTTTCATCGAAAGCTTCTTCAGGAAATAAAAATATTTTTCGTAAAACTTTATGATCTTTAAATAAGTCCGCTTGTCTTATTAAACTATCTTTAGGCAATTGACGCCATCTCACACCATCTTCCTTCGCCAATGAATAGGAGAGCATGGATAAAAAAAAGACAAATAACGCAATTATGGTCAGCCACTTTTTCCGCTGCATAAAACCTCTCCCCTTCACCATCACTGAAAATGTATATATAACTATTATTCTAGTATAACATATACGTTGAGAGCGAAACTCCTTGTTTTATTGGTAAATTCGGCAGAGCATATTATGGAGCACCCTTGCAGCAACTTTTTCATATATCAACTATATATAACGTAAAAGGTTTAAGGTGATTTCATGGAATCCAATACTAAAAAGGCCCTGTTGAATGAGCAACGGGAGCTCGCTGAAGAAGTGCTTGATATCTACAGTTTAAAAGTGTTCAGCATTCTCGACCTTTTGCTGTTCTCCATTTTCTTTGGCCTCCTGCTGCATCCATTGCTACCTTCTCTCTGGCTTAACCTTTTATTGCCTGTGGTCTTCTTCATTACATTCACCGCCCTTCTTCAAATACTTGATATGTTCCATAAAAAAAGCTGACATCATTTTTGATATCAGCTCGGACTGTAGACAAACTCAAGAAAATCGAGTTTGTCTATTTTTTTATGGCTAGAACAATGTGGAGGTCTCTAGTAACGATGAGCGCTAAGCTTTCCAGAGGGAGGCCCCGCGAGTCTCCTCCGGCCTCCGCCTATGCTCCCGTATACGTGCATTTCCCACAGCAGTCTCGAACACCCGCTTCAAGCAACTTTGTTTTAACTTAAAGATAAATCCTTTTCCCATAAAGTCATTATTATTTACAATGCTACAGTTCGTGTTAAGTGAACTATAACTCTAAGAGGAAAATTCATTTTTTTATGTAATGTAACATAGCAAGCTGACCTAATTTTTCCACTTTGGTTAATGTATATTTTAAAGTAATATCATCTCCTCCAATATAAAGCGGGATTCCTTTCCCTAAAATAATAGGAGAAATGGCTAGTTGAAACTCATCAATTAAATTTTCTTTAAAAAACTCATGAGCTACATTCCCTCCACCAATTAACCATATATCTTTACCAGGTTTTTGTTTTATATTTTTAATGAAAGTTTTGATATCTTCATTAATGAATGAAGCATATTCATCTGAACCACTAACAGATTTGGAAAATACGTAACTTTCATACTCACTATAAGGATAATTCATATCAAACCCACGAATGACATCATAGGTTCTTTTTCCCATTACAACCGTGTCAATTCTTTCCAGGAGCGACTCGTAGCCAGGGTCTCCTTCTACTTCCGTTGACTCTAACCATTCTAATGTACCATCAGTATTTGCTATAAAGCCATCAATTGAAGTACCAATATATAAAATGATGTTACGCTCTTTATTCATCAACCAGCAGTCCCTCCTAACCATTTTGAAATTTTAGCGACGCTCCCTTCAGTGGAAAGCATTCCTAATTAAAATTAATTCTTCACTTGAATTGTCTCCCTTTTCACAAACCCGCGTCTTACGTTGCAGAAAGATGGACAATAATGGTGGTACGATTTCGAGTTTCGATGATTTCAAAACGTATGGCGACAAAAAGCTGGCATCATTTTTTGATGACAGCATTTCATAATTGTGTTCAGCCATGTTCTTTACGCTTTTTCCCATTTTTCAAATGATATACGATCGTGGTGCCGAAAATCAGCAAAATGAAAGCAAAAAAGATTGTGGACGGTATTTCGATTCCCACGACGGCAATCAGCATTTTTATTGAAATGAACCCGATAAGTACATAAGCCGCCGTTTCCAATTGAGGGATCCTATCGATCAATTTCAAGAATAATCCTGCAACACCCCTCATCATCAGGACTCCAATCATCCCGCCCGTCAGGAGAACCCAGACTTTTTCACTCACTCCAAAGGCAGCCAAGACACTATCGACGGAGAATGCGATATCCATCAGTTCCACTGACGCAACCGTTCCCCAAAACATGCCGAACATTCGGATCAGCACGCTGTTTTTACTCATTCCCTCGATAGCTTCCTCGCCGTCCCCGGCACGCCTTTTTCTTTTATTCCGAAAGTATTTATACGAGAGCCAGCCTAGGTAGGCTGCTCCAATCACTTTCACCCACCATAGTTTAATGAGGAAAACACCGATTCCAATCGCTACGAACCTAAAGGCATATGCCCCCAATAAACCATAAAAAAGGGCCTTCTTACGCTGTTTAACGGGAAGATGCCTGACCATGACTGCCAATACCAAGGCATTATCAGCTGATAGCAATCCTTCCATCAAGACGAGCGTGCCAATAAGCCCCCAACTCACTGGATCTGATAAAACTTCCGTCCACATATGCCAGTCGAAAAATTGGGCATACGTTTGTATGATGTTATTCAACAACTCTGACATGAAAAAGACTCCTCTGCTCCTATTCTGCATAGTAATGATCATTTACCATTATTCCCACTAAAGCGGTGGATAATATCTCCATTCAATGGGAAAACAAAATAAATACGTTGCATGGCAACGTATCATTTACTTGCTATAAGGAATTTCATCTTCATCTTACTCTTCCCATGTAAATAAATCAATGAAACCAACTTAGGAGAGCTTTTGTTTGCTTGTCCATTCAGGCGGTGTGTTTTTATCCCAGTATATCTTCCCGAGATCATGGTGGGCGGCAAACGAATCATGGTAGGTATGATAATGAAAATCGAACCAATATCCTTCAAGCGGAGGGTTTTCCTGCCTGACGTGAAAGCGGATGATATCCTTTCCGCTTATGGAATCATAAATATGAAAGATTTTCTCTGCCCTTCCCGCACTGGGCTGCTCGGTAATCGTTAATTGCTGTAATTTCCCATCAGGATATTGGGACGCCATCTCTGTAAGTGCCTCTTCCATTTTAGGTAGTATCACCTGCTTGAATTCATCGCCGATTTTAGGATTGATCTTTTCGCCAAATTTCATATATGCGCTTTCCTCTGCTTTATCCAGTATTCCTGATAAAAACTCTTCCCGGTTGAACTCCTCTTTCCGTTCAGTCGAGTTCTGTGAAGCAAGATAGGCTAATCCCTCTTCTTCGACCAGCCCTTTTTTCGTATCCTTTAACGTATCGGCCTCGGCAAGCCACGCCAAATCTGAGGGGGTGACAAGACCGAACGTCAAAACGGATACTAAAATGACGAGACTTTTCCTAAACCACGCCGTTGCTTTCAACTTACACTCCCCCTTCTTGTTTGTATTTTCTTTATTTTTAGTATACTTTTATTTTTTGGTAATTACGAATATATAGTGTCCTATGTTTCAAATATTTTAAAAAAGGATAAATACCTATATACACCCAAACTTTTTCACAGAATATCCGAAACCTTACATTTAAATGAAGGATTTTGACGATATTTGGAGAACTTAATTAGATTCAAGTCTTTTTAAGGAGGGGTCTTATATGGCTTTGACCACGACTGCCATGGTGGCTTTATGTCTTGTAACATTAGCATTTTTCGTATATTTATCATTTGCGGATTAAGAATAAATGAATACTTACGAAAAATCTCCTTGTCATTCTCCAACGATGACAAGGTTTTCTTTTCACATAAAGTCGAACATCGTGGTGATAAATGGACTTGATACTGGAGGAATGATCATGGATAACAATAATGGAAATACTAAAGAAGAAGATTATAAACGGGAAACGGCAAAAGGGAAGGCCGGAATGGTTGTAACCGCTCATCCCGTAGCTACCTCGATTGGGGAAAAAATACTACGTGACGGCGGGAATGCCGTCGATGCGGCGGTTGCCATCCAATTCGCGCTCAATATTGTCGAGCCAATGATGACAGGCATCGGAGGCAGCGGTTTCCTGATGGTATATAATGCTAAAGATAAGGCCACAAAAATATTCGACGGCCATGTGAGGGCACCTCAAGCGGCCCATCCGAACATGTTCCTTGATGATGACGGGGAAGTCATTCCATTTAAAGAACGTTCAATCAAGGCTACGGCCGTAGGCATCCCTGGAATCCTGAAAGCCATGGATGAAGCTCTCTCCGAATATGGCAGCAAGCCACTCAGTGACCTGATCGAGCCCTCGATTGAATTCGCTGAAAAAGGCGTCCCGGTCAATTGGGTACTCTGTGATGCTTTGGAAAACTTCGAATACCGATTGGGTGAAGAAGCCCGTAATTTCTTTATGCCTGAGGGTAAACGATATAAAGCGGGCGACTTGCTGGTAAAAGAAAAATTGGCGAATACGTATCGAATATTGCAACGTGAGGGAATCTCCGCTTTTTATGACGGTGAGATCGGAAAGGGCATCATTTCCTGTATTAAGGAGCTTGGCGGTTTCATGGAGCTTTCCGATTTACAGAACTATAAAGCGACCATCGATGAACCGATGTATGGGACGTATAAGGATTATGCCATCGCTTCATCGATGGCACCAAGCGCGGGCGGCTTCACGGTCATCCAAATCTTGAAAATCCTCGAAAGCTTCGACTTGGAGCAGTATGATGTTCATTCTTGGGAAAAATATTATTTAATTGCCGAAGCGATGCGTTTAGCCTTCACCGACAAAAAGGCATTTCTTGCCGATCCGGAATTTGCCGAATTGCCATTGAAGGGTCTCATGCATGACGACTATATAGCGAAACGTCGCTCTTTCATTAATTTTAAATCACGGAATAATGCCATCGAATACGGTAACCCGTGGATTTATGATTCGGTCAACAAAAGCGCAGTGATTCCGCAGCCCAATGATGAAGATATCAGTGAAACGACACACTTCACGGTCCGCGACAGATGGGGCAATATCGCCGCTTGCACCTCAACGGTGGAGCACCCATTCGGATCCGGGATCATGGTTTCCGACTATGGCTTCATGCTGAATAACGAATTGACCGATTTCGATTCCGTTCCAGGCGGCATGAATGAAGTGCAGCCGAACAAGCGGCCAGTCAGCTGCAAAAGCCCGACGATCATTTTTAAAGACGGCGAGCCGGTTTTGACGCTCGGATCTCCTGGTGGACCAACCATCATCAGTTCAGTGGTTCAAACGATCATCAATGTACTAGATTTGAATATGGACTTGAAAGCAGCCATCGAAGAGCCAAGGATTTTCACGCCGATGGGCCCACACATCGAATGGGAAGCAGGCATGGACATGACCAGTAAAGGACAATTGGAAGCTATGGGCTTCGTCTTCAATGAAGTGCCCCATTCTATCGGGAACGTCCAGGCCATCCAAATCAACCCTGATGGCTCTAACTACGGGGCTGCCGATTCAAGCCGGGAAGGCTGTGCCATTGGCCTTGATGAAACAGATTATCACGCTTGATCATCGTACGGAAATGTAGCCAAAATGGAATTTGGATGTTTTTCTCTTTTGTACCTCAAATCCGAATTCCTCAAATCGGGTGCTGCGGAAGTGGTCTTTCAACACGACTCTCTTTCGCGCCACCCGTTTGGCTTGTACCATTATTTCCATTGTTAGCCCCTTATCTTCTGCAAAGTGACCCAGCCCTTTAATTCCATTTGATTCTGATATCGTTTCCTCAAACATGGGATCGAAATAGACTACATCAAAAGAATTATCCGGCATTGATTTCAGCATTTCATGATGATCTGCATGAATGACCTCAATCCTTTTCATCGCTTCTATCATCTTTGCTTCAGCATCACTCCACGTTTTCAAACCTTGTTCCACCAGCAAGGCCAAATATCGATTGCCTTCCAATGCAACGACTCTTCCCTTTGCCCCAACCGCAAAGCTCGCGATGATCGCATCAGAGCCCAAGCCCAGCGTGCAATCCAGCACAGTGCAGTCTGCAGTAATTCCTCCGGCAATGAGAAACGGGTCATGATCCCCTTGAATGATTCTTTTCAAGCGGATCATGGCAAGATTCGGATGAAAAAAGAAGGGTTCCTTCTCGTTGCACCGATATAACTCCATTCTTTTTTTTCCATACACAATGCAGTCTTCTTCTCCAGTGTCACATTGTAAATCACGCACCGAGCGTTTTTTTCTGGCTATATAGGGGATTTGTAATTCTTCTGCCACCTTTCTTGCTAACATCATTGTTTCTTTATCGGCCCTTCCTGCTGTTGTGACAAACATGCTCCTCCCCCTTTTCACACGCATAAATTCGAAAGGAATGCCCCGTTTCCGGGACATTCCAATTCATTACTTATTTACTTGGCTGAATGCCGTTAATAAATTTTCCATAATCGCTTCCATTGGCTGCCCTTCAATATCATGACGGGGAATGAAGTGCAAGACCTCTTTACCCTTCAAAAGTGCCATGGAAGGTGAAGAAGGCTCAATTCCTGTGAAGTATTCCCTCATTTTAGCTGTTGCATCTTTATCTTGACCGGCAAAAACCGTCACAAGATGATTGGGCTTACCCTCTTCCGCCTGCATTACGGCTTGAGTGGCAGCCGGACGAGCTAAACCTGCGGCACAGCCACAAACCGAATTAATGACGACCAATGTCGTACCATCCGCAGATTCCATGAAGTTCTCTACCGCTTCAGCCGTCACCAGCTCATCGAAACCTGCCTGCACCAGTTCCGCGCGCATCGGCTTCACCATTTGCTTCATATATTCATCATATGCCATCGACATAAAAAAACCTCCTAATAACAATTCTTCAATTAGTCTAATCATACTATATTTTTGCGTGAATATGCAAAAATGGCGCTTATTTCTCAATGAATCATTGAGCTAGCTTGGTTCTTTTTCAGCTGCAAGAAGCATTATGCTCTTGCCAAACCATCCTTACTGCGAATCCGCTACAAAATACTCGCATGACATATACATTATCGCTTTACGGAAAGTCCTGCAAACCAATTAATAGTAAATTATCATTACGGGTACATTATCAACAAATAAGAAGAAGAGGTGTATGAATGAAAGCATTGCTCGTGATTATATTATTCCTCTCAACCTCCGTTATCTACCCCACCCACCCTCAGGCAATGATGATGCCTTGCAGTATGGTACTGGAACCGATTGATGAAAAACTAGCTAACGCAAAGGGAGCGGCATTAATTTATAAAGTTCAGTTACGTCCTCCAAGTTCTGCACGCACTAATGTAAGCATCCTTAGTGTCCACCTTCCACCCCCTTCTGCCTACGGAGAATATGATGCCTATGAAGGCTTTGCTTTTATACCTGGCGTCATTAGTTGGCAGTTCATGCTCGATCCTACTCAAGAAGAAAGTCCGACCTGGGCTGGAAGATTTGATGAAATTACAGCGGAAATGGAAAATGTTAAGGTACAGGTCCGTCTTTTCAATTCAAAGACTGCAAAGCTGGGACCAGCTATCCTTGGAAACGATATCAAGAACTGTCATTGAGCCTGAATGAATGAATGATTGAACGAGAATCCTGTCACCTTCAAAATGCGAAGAATTTCCATAGCCAGTTTGGAGCGGTTGAACTTCGACCGTTCCCTTACTGCAGGCGCTCCCATTCTCCTGGAGGTCCGGCAGTCTTCCCGTCGATAAAGCGGCCTGCGGTATTTCCCTTTGGACTCTCACTCCTAAGGGGGATTTGCACATCCTTTATAAATGGAGGTTACCCTTTTCTTGTGCGAGAAAACAACATGGCCGTTTTTACCATGGTGTACAGCAAGCAAATAAAATCAATAAGTGGACACTGCTATATGCGAAACATATGTGGATTCAAAGGAAACTCAAAAGGGGTTTGGAATATTACATTCCGAACCCCTTTTGTCTACAAACTGAGGAGACTCTATCAGGTCTCCTTCCGTTTAAAATAATATAGCCAGTGCCTTTTCAAGGATAGCCCGAAATTAAACTTTCATGACACCGCCTGAGCTTGCATTCGTTACAAGCGCGGAGTAGCGTGCTAAATAGCCAGTTTTCACTTTGGACTCGAAGCCTTTCCAATTGGCTTTGCGTTTTTCGAATTCCTCATCTGAAATCTCCAATTGGATGGTCCTGTTTTCCAGATCCAGCTCGATGATATCACCATCTTCGACAAAGGCGATCGGGCCTCCCTCAGCTGCTTCAGGAGATATATGGCCAATGCTGATGCCGCGGGACGCTCCAGAAAAACGCCCGTCCGTAATCAAGCCGACTTTGGCTCCAAGTCCCCTTCCGACGATTTGGGAAGTCGGTGCCAACATTTCCGGCATGCCAGGCCCTCCTTTCGGTCCTTCATAACGGATGACCACTACATTCCCTTCTTTCACCTTTCCGGTTATGATTCCGGATAATGCATCTTCTTGGGAATCGAAGCATATGGCAGGTCCCCTGTGATAACCACCAACCGAGGCGTCGACGGCTCCCACTTTTATGATCGAACCTTGCGGGGCAAGATTTCCGAACAATACCGCAAGCCCCCCACGCTCAGAATGCGGGTTATCCAAAGGATGGAGAACATCTTTGTCCAAGATTTCACAACCGGCAACATTTTCACGGAGCGTTTTGCCTGAAACGGATAGGCAGTCCCCATTAAAAGCACCTGGTTTTTTGAGCAGCTCGTTGATGATGGCACTTACACCACCGGCATTATGTACATCTTCGATATGATAATCCGAAGCCGGGGCAATTTTAGCTAAGTGCGGTACCCGGTTGGCAATTTCATTGATGCGCTCCATTGGATATTCGAATCCCGCTTCATGTGCCAAGGCAAGTGTATGGAGAACGGTGTTAGTCGATCCACCCATGGCCATATCCAATGCAAATGCGTTATCAATGGCATCGATGGTCACGATATCACGAGGCTTGATATCCTGCTTGATGATTTCCATCAATTGCTTGGCCGATTTCTTGACGAATTCTTTACGTTCCTCGGCGACAGCCAAAATCGTGCCATTTCCCGGTAGTGCAAGTCCAAGGCCTTCAGCGAGACAGTTCATGGAGTTTGCCGTGAACATCCCCGAACATGATCCGCAAGTCGGGCATGCCACTTGCTCGATTTCCTGCAAGTCCTCTTCATTGATATTACCTGCTTGATAAGCGCCAACACCTTCGAATACAGATGTCAATGACAGAGATTTACCGTTTTTATCTTTACCGGCTTTCATCGGCCCTCCGCTTACGAAAATGGTCGGGATATTGACGCGCAGGGCGCCCATCATCATTCCCGGCGTTATCTTATCACAGTTTGGAATGCAGACCATCCCGTCAAACCAATGTGCAGATACAACCGTTTCCACCGAATCCGCGATGATTTCCCGGCTAGGCAAGGAATAGCGCATGCCGATGTGGCCCATTGCAATTCCATCGTCGACCCCGATCGTATTGAATTCAAAAGGAACTCCGCCAGCCTCGCGAATGGCCTCCTTCACTATTTTTCCGAATTCCTGAAGATGTACATGCCCTGGAACGATATCAATATAGGAATTACAAACCGCAATGAACGGTTTGCCGAAATCTTCTTCCTTAACTCCTGCTGCACGCAACAGACTTCTGTGAGGAGCACGATCGACTCCTTTTGTTATCATGTCACTTCTCTTGTTTGATGTAGACATATGCTGTACCCCCAATTTCCACTAAATGTTTGATAATTCAGATAATATAATTTTTAGTATACTCTAAAAATTCTAACATATTTATAAACAAATGCAACCATTCATCGTTTAAATATCTAAAAAATCATTTTCCTAAAATAATAGACCACATTACCATTAGCGTAAACCTCCATAATGCAACAAAAATCGCTCCTCGATATGACTCGAAACTTGCCGATACAAAAAATGGAAAAGGCACGGAGTTCATCACCCTCATGCCTTTTCCATTAATGGAGCTGCTTATTTTTCGTTTACCTTTCGTCGTTCGGTTGTCTTGATTCCGTCATTTGCTTCCAAACCGAACCTTTTGCTTCTTCCCCATTTTCTATCCGGGCGATGGCCATCTTGATCTGCAGGGCGACTTCGAATTCTGGATCTTGTTCTGCTTCCTTTAAGTACGTGAGGGTCGATTCATCACCGGCTTCGTATAAAAACATCGCGGCTCTCCATCTGACCAATTTATTCTTATCCGATAGTGATTGTGACATTTCACCCATCGCTTCCTCAAAGCCTAGGTCGGATAAACAGTCTCCAGCCGTCCGTCTTACGGCAGCACTCTTATCCTTCAATGCCTTGTATAGGCTTGGTAGCACTTTCCTGTCTTCGATCATGCCTAAGTAGACAACCGCAAGCCTCCTGATGGAGACCTTGCTATCGGAAAGGGCCATATCCAATACCGGGATATCATCAGCAGTTGGGTCTTCCATTTGTTCTAGAGCCTGATACCGTTTTTCCCAGCTTTCATCATTCAGCATTTCGGCTGTCAATTTTATTTTGGGGCGTTTCACGAATGATTCTTTTTTATCCGCTAATTGATCAGTTGCCGCTACAAGTTGTTTAATCCGTTCTTCCGGGTAAGCGGCGATTAGCTCGTCCGATACTTCCTTGACGATATCTTCCATATCTCCATATCTTACGCCGTAATCCTTCCATTTTCGAAGCATGACGACGTTATCCTCTTCTTTTTGTGCAGCAGCTATGCCCTTTAGGAAATACTCCGGTAATGCAAAACGTTTTTCCTGATGGCTATCACTCGCCTTTATTTGCATCGGAATGCCTTTGAATTGTTGGATGGCAACCGTCACTTCACCATAATGTTCATTTAAAATCGTTTTCTCGCTTTGTTCTTCGGTTTTTTCCCCGAACACCTGACGGATTTGGACCAGAATATCCTTCCAATCATATTTCGCATTGCGTTCAACCGCGAGGAAGTCCGCAACATGATAGACACCCTTCACCCCATCGATCGTAAATAAATCCTTGATCAGCTGCGGTGCCTGTTCAGCTTGATCCTTCTTATAATTATTGCTTTTACCTGCTAAAAGCTCTTCCGTCAGATTGATTTTCATTGTATTCGGACTTGGTGTGGGTTCTATTGATTTAATTTTCAATGTATATCTCTCCTTTACAAAACGTTTCCATGTACTAGATATTACCACAACGGCTTCAGTTTCTCATGCAATTGAGATTGACGAGAAAAAGACTGGGCCAAGTTTTCTCCCTTGGGCCAGTCCCCGCTTATTCTTCTTCCAACTTTTCCGCTAGATAGGTCCATCTTTCCAGCAGGTGCTCCAGTTTTTCCGTTAATTCCTTTTCTTCCTCAAGCAGAAGCCGGACTTGTTCAAAATCACTCCCCGCTGATGACATGTTTGTCGTGATGTCTTTCAGACGCAGCTCGACTTGTTCCATGTTCCCCTCTATCTCTTCCCATTCCTTACTTTCGGCATAAGTCAGCTTTTTCTTTTTCCTTTCTGTCCGGTTCGGCTGAAGCTCAGGCGTTTTTACCGGTGCCGCCTCCACCGTCTTTTCTTCGAGGAACTCGGAGTAATTTCCATAATAGAAATCGATTTCCCCTTTTTTCTTGAAAACAAGAAGCTGATGGCACGTCTTATCAAGGAAATAGCGATCATGTGATACGGTGATGACGACACCCGAAAACGTTTCTAGGTAATCTTCCAGGACAGTTAAGGTTTGCGTGTCCAGGTCATTCGTCGGTTCATCCAATAGCAGGACATTAGGTGCGCCCATCAATATATTCAGGAGATATAATCGCCTTTTTTCGCCGCCGGAAAGCTTGCGTATCGGCGTTCCATGAGATCCCATCGGAAAGAGGAATCTTTCTAGCATCTGTGCGGCGGAGATGAAGCTGCCATCTTTAAGGGCGATCGAATCCGCCGTTTCGCGAATATACTCGATCATACGAAGATTCTCATCCATATCGACGCTTTCCTGCGTATAATAGCCGATTTTAACAGTTTGCCCAATCTCCACGTTTCCTTCATCGATAGGCTCCCGTCCCGCCAATATATTCAACAGGGTCGATTTTCCACTGCCATTATTGCCGACGATGCCAATTCGATCACCCGGTTTGAAGAGGAAGGAAAAATGGCTGATGACGGACTGATCTCCAAAGGATTTAGAGACATCTTGCAGCTCCAGAACCTTTTTCCCAAGCCTGGCACCACTCAATTCCATTTCCAGGCTTTCCGTTTTTTGCTTATCCTTCACACCCGATTCCAACGTTTCAAAACGCTGGATACGTGCCTTTTGTTTCGTAGTACGGGCCTTTGCACCTTTACGGATCCAAGCCAGTTCTTTTTTGAATAAGCTTTCCTTTTTCGATTTTTCGGCAGATTCATTCTCTTCACGAATGGCTTTGGATTCCAAATAATCTGCATAGTTTCCTTTGTATTCGAAAAGCTGCGTTTGGGAGATTTCCCAAATTTTATTGGAAATGCGATCAAGGAAATAGCGATCATGGGTTACAAATAGAACCGACTTCTGATATTTCCCCAGGTATTCTTCCAACCAGGTAATGCTTTCGAAATCAAGATGGTTGGTAGGCTCGTCGAGAATCAGCAGATCCGGTGTCTCTATTAGCGTTTTTGCAAGGGCCGCACGCTTTTTTTGGCCGCCTGAAAGCTCCCCCAACTTCCGTGAGTGATCTGGAAGTCCAAGCTTGGTCAGTATCGTTCTCGCATTGGCACTCGTATCCCATGCGCCAAGCGTGTCCATATCCTGCTGCAGTTTCAGCAAACGATCCTGCACGGCACCATTCTGTGGGTCAAGCTGGAGTTGAATCAACGTTTTTTCATACTCCTTAATTAACGAAAATACCGGAGTGGAGCTTTCATACATATATTCCATAATCGTCAATTTCTCATCAAAATGCGGATCTTGCGATAGATAAGAAATCGTGTAATCATTCGGATGATCCTTCGTTCCCGAATCACTTTCCTCCAATCCGGCAATGATATTCATCAATGTGGATTTACCGGTACCGTTAATACCGACGATCCCGATTTTTTCCCCTTCAGTGATGGAAAAAGACACATCCTTAAAAAGGAGCTTCTCCCCTTGCGTTTTCATTACATGTTCCATGCTAAAAACTTTCATAAGCGTACATCCCATTCCTTATAAAATTCCTTTAAATATCCGACCATATATTCATGTCTTTCTTGAGCGATCTTCTTTGCTGTACTTGTATTGAGCATTTCTTGCAAACGCAGTAATTTTTCATAAAAGTGATGAACGGAGGAGCTTTTCCCCTTCCTGTACTCCATCTTGGTCATATTTTCCCTTATCGGCAGTTCGGGATCATAAAGGGACTGTCCCGTCTTCCCCCCATAAGCAAATGTCCTGGCAATCCCGATGGCGCCAAGTGCATCCAGGCGATCGGCATCCTGTACAATTTCAGCCTCGATGGAAGGCAGATTCAACTGCCCGGCACTATACGAAATGGTGCGGATGATCTCCCGAATGTCCTTAACACTATCATCATCCAGCATTAATTCCTGCAACCACGCCTCCAGCTTCCCCCACGCTGCATCTTGATCGTCATTTAGTTTATCATCCGGGATATCATGAAGGAGTGCGGCCATTTCAATGATGAACACGTTTCCGCTATTTTCTTCTTTCGCAATATGTAAAGCCAGCTTACGAACACGATCGATATGGAACCAATCATGTCCGCTGGCATCTAAATTCAATTGATCATAAACATACTTCTCCGTTAAATCAATCATCGTTTGTTTCATTTCACCACTCCAAGTCCTTTCTATTTTACCATGGTTCACAATATAGTAGTGCTTTAATCTTCATTGAACCAACTGATTCCAATCGTCTGTTCCCCGGTATGGACACCTATTGCGCTTCCAAGCGAAGAAATATGGGTAATGACTTGGGGAAATTCCACTGATATCCTTTTTTTCCACTTAAGGGCTTCTTTCAGCACAGCACCATATAGTATGGTGCATTCAGTTACTTTTCCCGTTTCGATCGACCGACGAAAATCCGTGAAAATCTGATTTTGTGCCTTTTTTAGGTTTCGTGGCTTCGATTTAGTCTGAAGCAAACCTTTTTCAACCGAAATGATGGGCTTAAAGCTCAAAAGACTTCCAAGAATATACTGTGTATTCGTAAGCCTCCCGCTTCGATGGAGCTGATCCAAAGAACCGATCACTACGTAGGTTTCATGGTTATCCGCATATAACCTCGTTTTCCGGAAGGCCTCTTCGATGGAATTTCCTTCATCCATATATTGCATCAATCTTTTCAAAATTAAGATCATGGGAAAGGAAATGAGTAATGTATCAAATACGTCAACTGGAATCTTAATCAAGTGCCCAGCTTGTTTGCTTGCGGAAACGGTCCCGCTCAATTCGCTTGAAAGATGGACAGCAATGATCCGATCATAATCTTGTTCAAGTTGCTTATATAATGCATGAAATCTACCGACCGAAGGCTGTGAAGTCGTTGCGTTTATTTTTTCCTCCCGCATTCTTCGGTATAGTTCCTCAGGTAAAATGTCAACACCATCTTCATATTCCATTCCACCGATGATAACGACCATCGGAACGACATAAACATGTTGATTCATTGACAAAACTTCGTCTAAAGTTCCCGTACTGTCGGTTACCCATGCAATTCGCTCCATCGTTTCCCCCCTCGATTGTGTTTCCTATTATATTCAGCTTCCCCTTCTTCTTTCCCATTTTGAAAACGTTAGCGGGAGCACAAAAAGAGCCCAACAGAACATGCTCCTTCTGATGAACTCGAGTTGATATATCATAATAATTTTTTTATGTCACTTTCAAACTCCATTGGTTTTGTTTTGGGTGCGTATCGATTGATGATATTTCCTTCACGGTCGATCAAGAACTTCGTGAAATTCCACTTGATCGATTTCGACCCCATCAATCCTGGAGCATTTTCAGCCAAATAGCTGAACAATGGATGAGCTTCCTTTCCATTGACATTGACCTTTGCAAACATTGGGAAGGTTACGCCATGATTCAGTTTACAATATGAATCGATTTCCAGATCATCTCCTGGCTCCTGGTTCAAGAACTGATTGCATGGAAAACCAAGAACGGCCAGTCCTTGTTCTTCATATTGTACATACAGGCTTTGCAAATCATCATATTGTGGCGAAAAACCGCATTTACTGGCGGTGTTCACAATAATCATCACTTTGCCTCTGTATTCCTCGAGCGAAATGGTATCGCCATTGATTTTATTGACTTCATATTCGTAAATGGACATGTATGATCTCCCCCTATTAGTATATTGCTGTCATTTTACCGTATATAGAGGTGCATTTACCAACTTTACTATTCTTCTTTTACCATTAACCATTATCCTTGAAGCTTGACTGCTTGTATGGATTGAATCAAATATTCGACCATATCTTCCAAGTCCTCCATTTGTTCCTCTTTCACGAGTCTTCCAAAAGAAACCTTGTAAACGGAAGAATAATTGGGTTTCTCCTTTTTACGGACCGTTTCACTGGTCTTTAAGGTGATGATCCTTTGATCTCCCCATATTCTTTCCAAATTGTTCAAAAGCTCTTGGGCCATCACTTCATCAAGCTTTGTCGGAATGGATATGAAAATATCGACCGTGCATCCGGTATGAGTCTCATTAATATGGCCCTCAAGTAACTCTGCACTGAGGTTCTCGATTCCTGCATGTATCTCGATCGCACCGCTAATGGAAATGGGCGCAACGTATTGCTTCAATTCCAACCCGATCTTATAGGTTCTGGACATGGTGGAGAGATTCACGATGTCATCACGGCTTATGACGGTTATATCGCCAACGAAATCACGGTCATAAACCGCTCCTTCCAATACCACTTTCATATTATCAAATGCTGTAGGATCAAACAATCTCCATACACCTCCGACTTCTTACGTTTATCTAGATCATCATCACCCCATTTTACCATTAACGGCCATTTCCTTCTTGGATTTACAACAAATTATTAAAATAGCTTTTCTATTCAATAATTTTCTATATAATTAAAATATTATGATTTTGATGAAGGAGGATAATCATGCCAATTAGAATTCCGGAACAATTGCCGGCTAAGGAGATTTTAGAACAGGAAAATATATTCGTCATGGATGAGGATAGAGCGACCAAGCAAGAAATCCGTCCATTGAATATACTGATCTTGAACCTGATGCCAGAGAAAGAAAAAACAGAGGCTCAGTTACTGCGCTTTCTTGGCAATACTCCGATTCAAGTTAATATTTCATTCCTGCGATTGAGCACACATGAATCAAAAAACACAAGCAAATTTCATTTGGATCAATTCTATAAATCCTTCGATGATATCCGGACAAAGCGATTTGACGGCATGATCATTACAGGTGCACCTGTCGAGAAGCTGGAATTCTCTGACGTGAATTATTGGGAAGAGCTGCAAAGCATCATGGAATGGTCGACAAAAAATGTTACATCCACCCTACATATCTGCTGGGGGGCTCAAGCTGCCCTGTACCATCATTATGGGATAGGCAAATACGAGCTTCCGGCGAAATGCTTTGGCATTTACAGGCATGAAGTACTGGAACCGAAAGAAAATCTGGTCCGCGGATTCGATGATTATTTCATGGCGCCTCATTCACGTTATACGGATATAGACTATCAAAAGCTTATCCGCATTCCTGATCTGAAGGTTTTGGCCCAGTCCGATCAAGCAGGGGTATTGATCGCCGCTTCAAGCGATGGCAAAAGAATCATGGTGACCGGCCATTTCGAGTATGATGCCGAAACTCTCGGTGAGGAATATAAGCGTGATAGGGAACGGGGAATCGATACGCAGCTTCCTGAAAATTATTATCCTGATGATGACCCCTCCAACGTCCCGCTTCACCGCTGGAAGAGCCATTGCAGCCTGATGTTTTCGAATTGGCTCAACTATTATGTTTACCAGTCTACCCCTTATGAATGGGATTGAAAGGGAAAGGGAAAGGATGGTTATGCTTTTACTAAGTAGTTTTTTCTTTAGGCAGCCCCTTTCATATATCTCTTGGGAAACAAAAAAACCTGAGTTATTGACCCAGGTTTTTTGTTTCATGACTCTTTATTGCCGAAATAAACCTCTTCATAAGGTTGGACGACCACGAAACCCCGCCCCTCGAATTTCATTTGGACGGATTCGCCGCTTCCCCGTCCGAAAAAAGACTTTAACGAAACATCTGTCACGAATTCTGGCTGAAGATCCCCAGACCAGGCAACTGTGGCATTCGGGTCCGTATAAACGGGATTACCGGGCTCCACAATTAACGTAAGCGGCTCATAATGGGAAGTGAACGCAACCATCCCTTTCCCCTCGAGCCTGACGTTGAATAATCCGCCCGCCAGTAAACCGGCAATGCGCCGCATCATTTTTATATCCCATTGAATGCCCGGCTCGAAGGCGAGTAAATCATTTCCGTTGACACAAATGGATTCGCCATTCAACTGTAAAATTGAAATTTTCTTCCCCTGATCCGCGACATATAACTTACCGCTTCCGGTCGCTTTCATTAAGGATGCACCCTCGCCAGTCAACGCTTTTTTAAAGAGCTTACCTAAACCATGCTCCAGGATTCCTTCCCGTTCAAATTTAATCTGCCCCCGATAAGAAACCATCGTCCCCATTTTTGCCCAGATTTGCTCTTCGAGGTTGATTTCCAGTATTCGTTCCGTTTCCAGTTCAAATAAGCCCTGCCCTTTATCCTGCTGCTTCGTCTTTTCAACGAATTGATAAATTTGATACTTCTCCATCAATCGACCACCTCTTTCTGAAGGAGGAATAACCACATGAACGATACCGCTTGCTTTAATTCCTTTGAGAAATGGCCCAGCTTTTTGTAATCCACTCCTCTTTTCGCAACGCCGATATCCGCGACCATTTCCCATCCCGAATTCATTGCCATTTTTTCAAATTCCCAGGGCTGCATCGTATTCATAATCACTTTGTCCCCTAACAACCGTGGAAAGCTGAACTTTTTTCGCGGCTCCGCTGTCGGTCCGAGTATCGCAAAACAAGCATAACCGCCAGGCTTGATGACCCGTAGGATTTCTTTCATCACCAATAAAGGGTCTCCCGTATATTCCAATGAATTAATGACCATTGCTGCATCCATTTCCTCATCCATGAATGGGAGCGCGTTAAAATCTCCTTGAATAAAGGATAGCCCAGGCTGATGAGCGGCTTTTCCTTCCGCAAAGTCAATCATCACCTTCGATAAATCGACACCCGTCACTTCAAATCCAGCTTTGGCCAGCTTTAAAGAGCCGACACCGTCTCCACAGCCAATATCAGCCACCTTCGATCCCTCAGGAACATATTCGGCAAAGAACGGGATAATAGTTTTCCTGCTGCCCGTTTCCCACATATCATGGGAACTCTTGACCCACATAGGTGCAAAGATGTCCCATTCCTTTTCCGATTCCTTATGCCAAGTATGTATATTCATAGACAAGCTCCCTTCTAACCACACCTTTAAATAATTCGCAGAAATAAACACCCGAATAACAAAGATGCACCCATCACTGCTCACAAAATACAAGAACCTGATTATAACTATTCTGCTCTTCATCAATTAAAACCTTTTTTTTAGACACATTGTCATGAATGGAAAAATAAGATATTAAGAAAATGTACAATCCCATAAAGGGATTATTTCATTCGGAAAACGGGAAGTGGTTTAAACAAAAAAACAACCAACGTAATTTCCGGATTTTTTTAATAGATGATGAAATGTAAAAGTAAAAAAAAGCTGCCAGCGGCAGCTTACAGTTTGTAGACAAAAGGGGTTCGGAATTATAAATTCCGAACCCCTTTTTGAGATTCTCTTTGAATTGTGCCTAGAGTGAAGAGATTCGGGCTCTACGAGCCTCCTATGTTAAACCATTTTTGGGATTTCCCATGCCCAATTGGCCATCTTCTTTACATTCATGGCAGCGAAAGTAAGCATCGCTTGCATCGACAATTTTTTAAGTCCCCTTAAAGTAGTCCAACGCATTCCATGCTTTTCTTTTGCATCTGCGAATACACGCTCAATCGTTTCCTTGAGTTTCGCATAGATAAGTTTTACATCTTGATGATGACGCAGATGATCTGCTTCTTCCATATTTTCTTGCCAGATATGGCGTGTCACCACTTTTTGATGGTCTTTGCTTTCCGTACACTGTGATAAAAATGAGCATCTCTTACACTTATGTTTGGGAGATTTATACTCGCGATATCCCTCTTTATTTGTTGTTGAGTACGTTAAAACCTCGCCCGATGGGCAAAGGTAACAGTCAAAATGTTCATCGTAAACATACTCATGTTTGCGGAAGAATCCTTCTTTTGTCCGTGGTCGTGTATAGGGTAAAGCTGGCGTGATTTCTTTGTTAAATAGGTAGCTTGTAATGGCCGGTGTTTTATAAGCGGCATCTGCCGCAACGGCTTCCGGTTTTCCAATATTCTCAATCACTTGATCAACAAGTGGCTCTAAAACTTGACTATCATGNGTATTTCCAGGCGNTACAATCGTTCCTAATACGAACCCGTTGCGGTCTGCAGCTGCGTGGAATGAATAGGCAAACTGTTTTGTTCGTTCATCTTTCACATAGTAGCCACTCTCGGAATCCGTTGTACTTTCTTTTATTTCTTTCGTTTCGTTCTTATCAAATTTATCCGGTGGAAAAGGCTTCTTTCCATGGTTTTCACGGTCTTGATTGATTTCATCTTGAAGTCGTTTTTGATACGCACGTGTTTCTTTGCGAACGATTTTCTTTTCAAATTTCTTCTTATTCGCACTGGCTTTCACATGGGTGGAATCCACGAAAACATGTTCAGCACGTATTAACTTTTTATTGGCAGCTGTCATTAAGATGTAATAGAAAATCTGTTCAAACAGGTCTGTATCTTTAAAGCGCCGCTCATAATTTTTGCCGAAGGTAGAGAAGTGAGGGACTTTATCATGGAAACCATAGCCTAAGAACCAACGGTAAGCCATATTGGTTTCGACCTCTTCAATCGTTTTACGCATGGAACGAATACCGAAGGTATATTGAATGAATGCCAGCTTGACTAAAACAACGGGATCAATACTAGGGCGTCCTATCTCAGAATACATCTCTTTCACCAAGTCATAAATGAAAGTGAAGTCAATGGCAGCCTCCATTTTACGAACCAAATGGTTCGGTGGCACCAATTGATCTAACGTAATCATTTCAAGTTGATCTCGCTGAATAGAATCATGTGTAGAAAGCATCCTCATCACCTCACGTTTTGATCCTTCTATTTTAAAACAAGAATCCTTTTCGGTAAAAGGGTTCTATCTAAAGGGACAAACAAAGTTGATTGGAACGGAAGGTACGAGACTCCTGCGGGAAGTGCGAGTCACGGGAGACCCCACAGGCTGTAAAGCCGAGGAGACTCCCGGACCGCCCGCGGAAAGCGAGTGCCTGGAGAGGAAATCAACGGCCACATTGTGCAACTCATAAAAATAGACAAACTCGATTTTCATCGAGTTTGTCTACAGTCTGAAAGCTGCCAGCGGCAGCTTATTTTTGATTTTCTTCATTTCTTTTTTGTATCTTGCGTAAATCCTCGACACGTTCAGGCGCTTCCTCAAAAAATTCCACAAGGTCCCCAATCCTATCGATGGCATTCCAACTGAGATGGTGTTCGATTCCCTCAACATCATGATATATATTTTCTTCCTTGACCCCAATCAATCTTAGCATCTGTTCTAAAAGTTCATGGCGATATACAAGCCTTTTCCCGACTTTTTTTCCGTTTGCCGTTAAAACGAGACCGCGATACTTTTCATATATCAAATATTTTTCATGATCGAGTTTTTGAACCATTTTTGTCACGGAAGATGGATGGACCGAAAGATTTTCAGCAATATCTGAAACCCTTGCATACCCTTTTTCTTCAATAAGTAAATATATTTGTTCTATGTAATCCTCCATGCTTGGTGTAGGCATTCGGAGTCCTCCCATTCAAAAGCATATCTAAAAATATTACTATATAAACGTCCCCGAAACAAGCCGTTATTGTCTCAGGGCACCAATAAATGCAGTTTCTGCTCAATTTTGATTGACGGCTTGTCCTGCCGGGAATGTAAAATTGATTTTCTTTTCCGAGTCGGACCAAGATAAAATCGCATCAAAGGTTTTTTCACCTTTCTTAAACCCGCTTATCAAGTCCGTTTCACCGCTCGCCAGCAGCTTTTTAATATTGGCTTGGCTAATTTTCTTATTGAGGATTTTTTTGGATATCGTAAAGTTACACTTCGTTTTTTGATAACTCACACACCCATAGAATTCCCCTTTATCGACAATTTTTGAACCGCATAGCTTACAACTGCCCACGGATGCGGAACTCCTCTTTTTAGAACCGCTTCTTTGAATGGATTCCGTATCCAGCCCTTGGAAATCCCAGCTTTCCGAAGACTCGACAGCATCGCTGATGATTTTTGCTGACATCTTTTTAACAGCTTCCATAAAGGCTCCGGCAGAAGCCCTTCCTTCGCCAATTTCCCTTAATCGCTGCTCCCATTTGGCCGTCATCTCTGGCGAGGCGAGGATTTTCTCCCCAATTGCCGATATCAGCACCTTTCCTTTATCGGTTGCAAATACCTGGTTTTTTTTTACATCAATGTATTTACGGTCTTTAAGCATGGTAATGATCCCAGCTCGTGTAGCTTCGGTGCCAAGGCCTTCCGTTTTCATCAGCACTTTTTCCAGCTCTTCATTATCGAGGTGTTTTCCTGCCGTTTTCATCAAGGTGATCAACTGGCCCTCCGTATAACGCTTTGGCGGCTGTGTTTTTCCTTCCTTCACCTTCAGTTTGGCGACCTTTCCGGAATCTCCTTTTGAAACCGACGGCAATAGGACATCATCGTCTTCTTTATCATTTTGGAAAATCACTTTACGCCATCCTTCTTGGATTTGCTGCTTACCCTTTGAAATAAATTCGGCACGCCTATCGACAAGGGTCTTAATGGTCGTATAATCGAAGATCGCCTTCTCGTAATGAGCGGCAATCAGCCTGCGTACCACCAAGTCATATATATTGCGTTCTTCAGCCGAAAGACGCTTTGGGTCAGTAACCTGCTCCGTTGGAATTATCGCATAGTGATCCGTCACTTTCTTTTCATTTACATACCGCTTATTATTCATGATGCTCGGCTGCGGTAAAGGGAAAAGAGCTTCATATTCCGAAAAGCCACTAAGCTTTTGCAGGATATCAGGAAATGTCGCCGCTTCCCCCTCTGTCACATAGTTCGAGTCGGAACGTGGATAAGAGACGATTCCTTTTTGATATAAGCTTTGAACGATATCGAGCGTCTGCTTTGGTGAATATTTATAAATCTTATTCACGGTTGCCTGCAATGACGATAGATTGAACAGCAAAGGAGGCTGATATTCTTTTCTTTCTGTATCCATTTCAGCTATTTCCGCTTCCTTGTCCTTGCAAAATGCGGCAATCTTTTCAGCAAGCTCTTTTGTTTTTATTCTTGAATCATCGTTCTGCTGCCATTTGCCCTGATATTTCTTACCATCCATCTTGAAATCAGCGAACACTTCCCAGAACGGTTCAGACTTGAACCGCTCAATCTCCATTTCCCGCTTAACGATCAACGCGAGGGTGGGAGTTTGAACCCTTCCAGCTGAAAAAACATCCGATACACCCTTTTGTTTCAATAAAATGCTATAGGCCCTTGATGCATTCATGCCCACAACCCAGTCTGCGCATGCCCTTGTGTATGCTTCATGATAGAGCGGCCTCGTTTTTTCTTCGCTGATCAGGTTTTGGAAACCTTCATAAATGGCTTTCGGGGTCAAAGAGGAAATCCATAAACGCTTCATCGGTTTATGGATGCTGCATAGATTAACGATGTTGCGTACAATCAATTCTCCTTCACGCCCGGCATCGCCGGCATGGATGATTTCATCGACATCCTGCTTCCTTAGCAACGTCTTCACGACATTGAACTGCTTTGCCTTTTGCCGGGTCACTTCATATTGAAACCTCTCTGGAATCATCGGTAACGTATCCAGCGACCATTTCTTCCAATTCGCGTGATACGTTTCCGGAGACACGAGTTGACATAGATGCCCGACAGCCCATGTCACATAAGCTCCATCGGGGAAAAGTTCATTTGGCATTATCTCTATATATCCCTGTTGCTTCCTTGATTTAAATTGAGCTGCTAACGTTGAACCTTGATCCGGTTTCTCCGCTATGATTAGCTTCATGTTCATCTTCACCTAATCCGTAACATAATATCTTTCCCTATTATTATACCTTAATTATTTCAATCGGGTAGAGATGACTTCATTTTTAGAAAACTGTTCTGAAGAAGTTTGAACTGACAGTTGCTTTTTTTATTTTTCCATCCTTTTCTACGGTGTGTCAGTGGCAGAAGCAGCTTGAATGCAAGAAAGGGACATTGAGCTCCTGGAGGCAATACAAGCAGAAATAGAACATTTACGGATGGGAAATTGCCTATTTAAAAGGTTGAATGCCTTAGTTCAAGCATAGAAAGAGGACAAACAACAAAAAGGTAGTATGGCTATCTGCCCTGTAACCTTGAATTCCGTACTCCAGGCCATGTTTTAAACCGCAACTTCAAACAAACTGGTTAGAATGCCCCCCATTCCCTGAAATGAGACTTCACAGCTTTACGCACAAATTAGAGCGGTGTTAGAGTTTCACCTTTTTGGTGAGAAACGATACTTCCTCTTATTCTCAAACTTTATACTGCAAGAATTTGAGAGCAGGAAACTATAGCCACAAACGAATCAAGGCAAAATTAAAAGGATAGGTCCGGTGTGATACCGAACTCCATCCTTATTTGGAGAAGCGTAATTAAATAAAGAGTCTAGCTTTTTAATCAGAACTTGGGAGCAGGTCTTTTTGCATACGGTGAATATCTCGCCTTCACTTGTCATACAGTCCCTTTTAGCGTCTTTTTTTCCTGATTCAAAATTTTCATTTCAAACGGCTGCAGCACATTTTCTTCAAAGACTGCTTCCTCGTGGTTATGGTTCATGACGATCATATGTCCGTTACGAACGACCACTTCTAAGCCAGGTTCGCTCTCAATGAATGCGTTAAAGGCAGTCAAAGGACAGCACACCTGCATTTGCACCGGTTCCGACGTAGTACGCTAGTCCATTTCCATACTTGTTGACAGTTAGTGCTGCATAGTTTATATAGAAACGGTCGCTGTAGGAATAAAGTGCATTTGCCGTCGTTGGGCAGATTATATCTCTCCATCATACTTGCCTTTTTCATAAGGCGAACTTCATCACTAGAAGATACACGCTTGCTCATAGAAATGGAACCTCTTATTCAAATTAGCTTCCTTTTAATTCATTGATGATCTGCACAAGATTCGGATCATTGATATAATTTTCTATAGTAATGATATTTTTGTCTATATGCGTTAATCTCGCTCTTTCTAATAGGTCTTTATGAACCACGATTATATCGGAATCTTGGGGGACATCTTCTATTCTATAATGCTTCACATCAATTCCGGATATATTTTCCTTTTGCAGTCTTTTTCTAAATGTAGTAGCACCGAGCGCGCTGCTGCCAGCCCCTGCATCACAAGCAAATGATATTTTACTTACGTTATTCATAGTTGGCATTTCATTGGTTTTACTTAAGATTTCTTTTCCTTCCGATTTCATGGATTTTGATTTTTCTATTGAACTGGCAAATACTTCGTCATCTTCAGTTTTCTTATCAAGCTTTAAAATGATGGATGTAACGATGAAAGATACTACTGCAGCAACAAGTACCCCTAAAATGATGCCCACAAAATTCCCTTTAGGCGTTAACGCTAAATACGAGAAAATGGAACCAGGGCTTGGTCCGGCTACAAGGCCTGCATCAAAAATTTTGAAAACAGTGATTCCGGACATCCCTCCAGCAATCATTCCTATTAATGTAAGTGGTTTCATTAAAACATATGGAAAGTACAATTCATGAATGCCGCCAAAGAAGTGAATGATAATTGCACCTGGAGCCGTTCTTTTAGCGGCCTTTTGTCCAAAAAAGCTAAATGCCAATAATAAACCCAGCCCCGGTCCTGGGTTCGATGCTACGGTAAAATAAATTGATTTTCCCGCTTCAAGCGTCTCCTGCATGCCTAAAGGATAATAAATGCCTTGGTCAATTACGTTATTCAAGAACAAAACCTTGGCAGGCTCATTGATAATTGAAAGCAACGGTAACATACCCGTCGAAACTAAAGCTTTAATTGCCGATGTTACAAGGTTGTTAGCCGATTCGATAACTGGTCCTATGAAGAAAAAGGACAAAATCATTAATAAGAAGCCTAAAATACCAATTGAAAAGTTATTAACGATCATTTCAAATCCTGCAGGAACTTTATTTTCGATGGATTTATCGAACTTTTGGATAACCCACCCCCCTAGTGGGCCAATGATCATTGCTCCTAAGAACATGGGGATATCTGATCCAACTATTAACCCGATGGCTCCAATGGCACCCATTACAGCTCCTCTTTGACCAGCAACCATCCTTCCCCCGGTGATGGCTAAAAGCAATGGCAGCAAGTAAGTAATGGCTGGACCAACAATTCCCTCAAGTTCTTCGTTTGGAATCCAACCAGACGGTATAAACAACGCGGTGAGTATACCCCAAGCTATAAAAGCTCCTATATTAGGTAAAACCATATTGGTTAAAAAGCCACCAAAGGCCTGAACACGAGCACGAGTTGATGGGGTATTGACTTGGGTTACATTCACTACATTCGCCATATCATATCACCCTTTCTCAGTGTTTTTAAACCCATTTCACATTCGTAACTTGAGAGGTGTTACTTCAAAATGCCCAATGCACGAGATGCTATTCGACCATTTCCATCAGCTCTATTATTTCCTCTTCATTATCCGAACTTTTAAATTTACTCATAACCTCTTCGTCAATTAAGATGGAAGACAAATCTGAAATCAAATCTAAATGTCCTACGCTATCTTCAGCGGCTAAAACAATCAGAAGGCTTACCTCTTTATCTTCCGGAAAAAGTACAGGTCTTTTCAATTTCAATAACGATATACCGGTTTCGATTACTCCTCCTTCATTTTTCGCATGAGGCATGGCAATCCCTGGAACAATTACAATATACGGGCCATTCATCTTGACATTATCGATCATATCTTGAATATATTCAGTTGTAATATTGCCTTTTGTTAATAACGGATCAGCGGCTACTTTTATGGAATTCTCCCATGAAGACACTTCATCTAAAAAACGGATATTATTTTTCAAATATTTACTTAGCATATTAATTCTCCTCTACTTAATTAGTTGTGCAAGCGTTTCACTACTACTATTTTTAAATACATCATATTTTTCTTTCATTTTATTCCGCAATTCTTTATTTTTAATCTGTGTAAAGTGCAAAATTGCTTGATCTATGCCTTTTTCACTGATATATTTCTGTAAAATGACTGATTCTTCATCATGTGGATTATCAAATAGAAAGGCAGCAGCAACCGCCATGGTTAAATATTCTATTGAAAGACCTGCATCAAAACTTTCCCTGGTCGGTTTGGTCAATCGTTCCTCATAGCCTATTTTCCGTATAGGAGATCTTCCCACCCGAAAAATATCATCGCTGATATTTTCATTTTTAAAGCGCTTCATGGTCTTTTCAATGAAAGAGCTCATGTCTTCATTTTCAATACTGAATTTTCGAATAATATATTGTGATGCTTCATTTAATGTATTCCTCACGAAACGTTCAATGCCGGGATTCGCCAGTGCGCTTTGAATGGTGGTATGTCCCGTTAGAAATCCAATATAAGCCGTTGCTGCATGTCCCATGTTGACAATATAAAGCTTACGTTCGATATAAGGTTCCAAATCATCAACATAGCTTGCGTTTTTTATTAAAGGTAAGTCCAAATTAATCATTTCGGATTTATTGATGATCCACTCGTACATAGGTTCTACAAGCGCTATCTCCCCTTCCCCACCGCTTCTTGATAAAGCTAATCGATCAATGGCTGAATTGGGGAACCCAATGAAAAAACTGATTTCTTTCATTTCACCACTTGTTACATGCCGTTCTATTTCTTGTTTCAAGGTTGAAGTAGCATGGATGGCGTTCTCATTTGCCATGATGTCGAGCCTTTTTTTGTTTTCCTTCACTCTCTTCAACAGACCTTTAGAAACGATATTAGCGATTCTAGATAAATTATTCACTCCTACAGATGTTGTAATTAAATCCGCCTCTACGATTGCATCAATCACCCTTGCTTCTTGTGTAATGACATTCAAAGCTGTCACAGGCGAGATTACTTCTACTGTATGACTATCATCCAAAAGTTCCACTATGTAACTTTCATTTTTGTTTAGACGATCAACCATTTGTTGATTGATATCAGCAAAGCAAACATCGTAACCTGTTTTGTTTAACAAATAACCGATAAAACCCTTTCCGATATTCCCGGCGCCAAAATGCAATGCTTTCATATTCCTCCCCCTTCAACTATCACAATGAACGGTTTATTAATATAAAAAACATCATTCCAAATTTGCATGGTATTTCCATAGACTAGGCATATCAAGCTTCTGTTCCCGAATCATCATTAATGCTAATGTGTCGCCCAATAATAATAAGCTTTGTTCAAAAAGACTTGTCATTGGCTGTACAGATGGTATTTCACCTGGCAATTGTAATTTAGTGCTTACAGGTATTTTAACGAAACAGTCCGAAAATTCTCCCATTGAACTATTCGCATTTGCACCGATATGAGCTACTTTGGCCTTATATTGTTTTGCCTTTTTGGCAATGATCAGCGGGAAAGCCGACTCACCGCTCCCTGAACCTACTATTAATAAATCTTTTTCCGTAATGGCCGGCTCAGTGATCTGTCCAACAATATAGGTGTTGAAACCGAGATGGGCCAACCTTTTAGCAATTGCTTTTAAAGATAATAAAACTCTACCAACCCCTACAAAGAAGATTTTATCAGCCCTTTGGATTTCCGATAGCAACGTATTTATATCTTCACCATCAATGTTGCATAAAGTCGTGGTCAGTTCATTCGTAATTTCCTTCGCAATATCCTTTGCACGATCACAGTATTGGCTCATTTTAATTTACCTCCTTATATAAACCTTCTAAAATGGCAGCTTCCATTACTCTTTTATTTTCTGCTAGACTTTCGTTAGGAAGGAACAAACTCGTACTTCCAGCGACTAACGTATCCGCTCCAGCTCTTACCAAGCTTGGGATTGTCTCCAAAGAAACTCTGCCATCGACTTCAATGCTTGTTTCCAATCCTTTTTCTTTTATCAAGCGATACAGATCTTCCACTTTTTTCACTGCATAACTTACTTGTTTTTCATTCTTATCTGTTGCGAATCCCGGATTGATTAACATCAATAAAACCGTATCACACTGTGGCAATACATAGTCCAAAACAGTTAATGGAGTTGCTGGATTAAGAGCCAATCCCACTTTCGTGTCATGTTTTTTTATTAATTGAATAAAACGATCAATATGTGTGCTCGTTTCTTCATGGAAAGAAATTTGTTGAACACCTATGTTTAGCATCTCTTGAATAAAATACTCATTATTAGTGGACATGATATGTACATCAAAATTCATATCCGTTATCTTTCTTAATTGTTTAACGGTTTCTATCCCCAATGGCATACTTGGACTGTACGATCCGTCAATGATATCTATGTGCAATGTTTCCAATCCTTCTCTTTCAATCTCCCTTACACTTTCTTCTAAATTGCATAAGTCTGCACACATAATGGAAGGAGCGATTGTAATATTATCTTTTTGCATGTTTATGTCTCCTATTTCTGCGTTTTTGCGCCTTTTTTCATATTATAAAGCGTTAACACGCTTTAGTAAAGCTTGTTTGTGCATATTTGTAATGTTTTTTGCCTGTTTGCTTAAACGTATGTTAAAATGAAAGAAATAAATGAAGGGGTAATTACACAATGCTAAAAGAAGAACGGCAACAAAAAATATTACAGATATTAGATGACGAGCATAAAGTGATTGCAAGTGATTTAAGTAAGCGCTTATCTGTTTCAGAGGATACCATCCGAAGAGATTTAAAGGAGCTGGATACTCAAGGACATATAAATAGAGTCCATAGCGGTGCCTTGAGAAAAGGGCCTCCTGTTGTGGATTTTTCAACAAGACAGAATATATCTAATGAAATAAAGGGCAATTTAGCACGAAAAGCGCTGGATTTCATTAAAGAAGGAATGGTTCTACTAATAGATGGGGGTACAACGAACTTACAATTGGTAAATCAACTGCCATTAACATTTAGCGCCAAGGTCATAACTAATAGTCCGCCCATTGCTATGGCACTTATAAATCATCAAAATATTGATGTAATTATGATTGGCGGAACCCTATTCAAGCAATCATTAGTTAACTTGGGAATCGACACGGTTGAAGCACTGCGCACAATGAGAGCCGATTTATATATAATGGGCATTTATAAAATCGATCCCCAATTAGGCATTAGTGTCCCAAGTCTCGAGGAGGCATTGGTCAAAAGAAAAATGGCTGAAATTTCCAATAACATACTTGGAATGGTCACTTCTGATAAATTAGCTACAATTTCTTATCAAATCATTTGCCCGACAAGTGATTTAACTTATTTAATAACGGAAAATGTCAATGAAGATATCAAAAGACTTTATAACAAACAAGGTATACATGTGATTGATTGATAAAATATGCCTACCTTCGCCTTACCTTTAAAAAAATATCCTTCCTTTGTTTTGAGATAAAGGCAAAAAAACCTGACTGGTCCGGAAACCAGGCAGGTTTTTCTATCTTCCATCAGTCGGTCTATTCAGATTGAATTGCTATTAGAAGGCAGCTTGTCCTTTTTTCTTCCTTTACGATCAAATTTCTTTCTTTTCCCCCACGGTTTTAAATAAGAAATCACGACTAAAAAAGTTAGGATCGTTACGCTGATTCCCATACCTAAAAATAGGATTTGCCGGCTCTGAAAGTAAAGGGGGTTTTGGAAGGGCTGCACATCACTCGAAATGATTTTCGGGAATAGGTTATGTACTACATTGCCAGTAATGGTTGATCCTAATAAGATGGCGAAGATGTTACCGACCCACTTGGTGATGACCCAATGATATGTCGTAAGTCCTCCCCAATTCGTTCGTAATGCGATCCAAATTCCTGTAACGAAGGCGCCCATTGCGCCTGGGATCGTTAAATAGTCGTCAAAATAACTGATGAATTTCAGTCCTGCAAGAATAGACTCTTTATCTGAAAAGGAAGCCATTGAAAACAGAACCACAAGTTGACCGGCAATGCCGCAGAAATACACAATAACAAAAAGGATATGGGCAATCACCCACCATCGTTTTCGTTTAATGGTCCATTTTTTTGTTACTTTTTTAGCGATGAATACCATTAATCCTATTAACAATAATAATATCGCTGCTACCCGTATAATAAAAATGACCATATGCTAGCCTCCCAAAAGTTTCAACTGACGCTTGAATAACATACTGCATTACAATTACGGGGGAACGGATTTCCAAATTCATCATCTTCCACCAAATGGAGAAATTAGGGTTTTAACACCGAAAATTATCCGAGGCTTCACATTCGATTTGTCGGGGCCGTTTATGCAAGTATCGCTGTCGGCGATCCAGTAAGTGGTTCGCTGTTTTTCCTCATCGGTTACATTTTAATAGCCGGTTCTTATATTTATCATCATAAAAAAGAAAATTCGCTTCAGTGAACGATAACGATCGTCATAACCTTGACACTTCAGTTAAAGAAAAAGCACCTTGATGGTGCTTTTTCTTTAACTAATTCCTGCATCATAACTCCAGATTGTTGAAGGTCATTGGTTAACCAGTAAGAAAAAAACTTGATTTTTCATTAAAGTGGTGGATTTTTCACGCCTAGATGAATCCAATCTTCTTTTGGCGGTCCATAGACACCAGGAGGCTTAATTCCTGCTTGGCGCATTAAAACCGTCATTTGCCCGCGATGATGAACGATATGCTTGATTAACCCCATTAAAATCTCAGCATTCGATTCTTGTCTTCCAAAGGCAGTCCGCGTTTGTTCGAGTGATTCGTCTGTCCATTGCTGTTCGATGATTTGGGCTGCCTGGGAGCTAATGTCCTTAAAGGTCGCCGCAATTTTCCGGGCTGATGCCGGGACGCTTTCTTCGTCCTCTACCCTATCCACCTTGAATCCGAAGTGAGTTAAATAATCAGGGATATTGGTTGTTACATGCCACGCAATTCTTCCTAAAGTGCGCCCTTCGGCATACACTTGTTGTGTTAAGGCATCATCTGTCAAGCTATCCAAAACATTTTGAGTTAAATTGGCTTCTTTATTCCATTCTTTAATAAAATCGGAAATTGAACGATACATACCTTTACCTCCTTATAATGAAACTGGATTGCTCAACATCGAAAACATACATTACAATATTTCATATTAAACGTTCATTCTTGAAAAAAACGCTTCAAATGCCGTTGTCGGATCGGCGAACCATTGAGCAATTTCGTTCGCTTTATCCTGATCCTGTGCACCCTGCATCAGTAATTGAACAACATGCTCAGGCAATGGTCCTGTCATCGCATTTGTCCATTCCGTTATTTCTTTTACGTATTGTTTCGTCCGCTTCCAATAAGATTCTCCCATTTCGCCGTCCCACTTGGAATGCTTCCATTCAATAAGGGTTTCATACAATTGTTCCGCACAAAAAGAAGAGAGATTACAGCCTTGACCAGTAATCGGATCATTTAGAAATACGCTGTCCCCGCAGCCTACCACGAGCTTATCATGAACCATGAGATACGGCTTCCTTATAACAGATGTTATCGCTGGATAGCCGTTTTCATCACATAACTTAAATTTTTCCATATCCATGCGCTTATAAACATGAGGAAAGAAACGTTGCACTGCATCACTCATTTTACAAGTGAATTCCTCTCCGTTTTTCATCCCTTTAAATACGTCCAGATCAGATTTTGGAATGGCCATGATGAATAAAATCGTAACAGGTCCCTGTTCAGTCATTGAGGGGATTTCAAACATATATACCTGCAAAATAGCCAACAATGCACTTTCGCTGCGGGGCTGGAAAGGGAGACAGCTCCGTTTCCAGCGGAAACGGAAAAAGAGGTCCATTTTTCCCGGTACAATCAATGATTAAATCAAATTTTTCAAGTTACGCTTTCGCACTTTCGTTATCCTCCTTTTCCCTTCGGAAGGAAACGCCTTTTTCGGCAAGAACTTTCATTGAATGGGCGTAAAACAAACGCTGATCAACAGATGATGCCGGCTCCTGCAACATACCTGCAAATAGTTTTTGATTTCCAATCGTAATATGGATGCTTTCAATCAGAGATTGTTCTTCCCATTTTGGCATGTTAAAACGTTCCTCACGTGACCTTGTCGATCCGAAGTGGACCTGGGTGGACATGATGCGTCCTTTCCTGATTTGCTCTGATGTATGACGTTCGATGACAGTGATATCAAATTCGTTCCTTAGGGCATATGCCAGGTGCAGCCCGGCTATACCGCTGCCAATGATGCCAATATTCTTTTTCTACAGACCATTTCCTTATCGGGAACAAATTTTTTTCATCATTCAGGAGCTTCCATGTTTGCTGCCTTTGGATGATAATCTGAACAGGTTTACAGCTTATGCTGGCTAACATTTCCAGCCTTCTATTTATTTTATTGGAGGCTGTTTTTCATGTAAATGGTTCTTTAGTGACAACATGGCAGGCTGAAAAAGTATTGAATTCAGCAATGGGACGTCCAAATTCTTTGAAACATCTCTATCGCTTATGTGAATTTTTCCTGTCGCCCAGTATAACGGGCCCTTCTTTTTGAATAGGCAAAAAGGTATATGAGAAGTGAATTATGCTATAATTAGAAAATGAAAAATTACTGAAAAAAAATATTATTCAGTAAATTAGACCTTTTGAGGAGTCGATGGAAATTGACAATTGATATCAGTAAAGAACAAACCATCTTTAACCACATTGGAAATAAAATCAAAACCGAAGATAGAGTGATTAATATAATTGCTAGAATGGAAGAACCACTAATCCTAATTTTAGGAAACGTTTTGAGTAATGAGGAATGTGACGAACTGATCGGATTGTCAAAAGACAAATTACATCGTTCCAAAATTGGCGATACACGCGAAATTAATGAGATGAGAACAAGCAGCAGCATGTTTTTTCAGGAAAATGAAAATGAAACCATTACCAGAATCGAAAAAAGAATATCAACCATCATGAATATCCCCAGTGAACATGGTGATGGCATTCAAATTCTTAAATATACTCCCGGCCAAGAATATAAAGCTCATTTTGATTTTTTCACTAGTAAAGAGACAAAGAATAATCGAATCAGTACACTTGTCATGTATTTAAATGATGTGGAGCATGGAGGGGAAACTTTTTTCCCTAAGCTGAATTTATCCATATCCCCACATAAAGGAATGGCCGTGTACTTCGAATATTTCTATAATGACCATGAAATGAATAAGCGAACCCTGCACGGCGGTGCACCCGTTATAGCCGATGAAAAATGGGTTGCAACCCAATGGATGCGAAGACAAAAAAGGTAACGTTTTAGTGGATTTCCCTGTTAAAGGCGGTACGGTTTTATGGTAGCTTTCGCCTTCAAAAAATATTTTTCCTATCATGTATATTACCCTTTACAATATCGAAACCTATGACTAGCAACACATTAAATTATTAGGAGCTGAAGACATGGCTAAGAATAACAACAGCAATCAATTGGTAGTTAGTGGTGCAGAACAAGCTCTAGAACAAATGAAATACGAGATCGCAAATGAATTTGGCGTAAACCTTGGTGCTGATACAACAGCACGCGCAAATGGTTCTGTTGGCGGAGAAATCACGAAACGTTTAGTGCAAATGGCTGAACAACAATTAGGTGGACGAACTCGTTAAACGAAATCATATGTACTGCTGGGGATAGTGATTATGCTATCCCTTTTCATTTTGTTCATTCCTCTTTAAACTCGATCTCCTTTTAGGGTATCTCCATCATCTCCTCCATATCAAACCTTTTCAGCAAAAAAAATTCAAACGGCCTTTCCCCGATCAGTATCGGAAAAAGGCCGCAGCTTGATTTTCATTTCATATGCTAGTTTGTCGAGGTTACGTTTACGAAAGCAATATCAAGACGGCATCCCCAGAATGGCTTTTGGCTCCAGGAATTCTTCAATTCCGTAATCGCCCCATTCACGTCCGATTCCTGACTGCTTGAACCCGCCAAACGGTGCTGAATAGTCTATTTTTGCATTGTTGACGGTTATCTGACCAGCCCGAATATTCGTAGCCACTTTTCTCAATTGCTCTGGGTCCTGGCCGAACACATACCCAGCTAAACCATAAATCGTATCATTGGCGATCTCAATCGCTTCGTCAATGGTTTCATACGTAAGAATGGACATGACGGGACCGAATATTTCTTCTTTGGCTATCGTCATATCGCTTTTCACATCAGAGAAAACCGTAATCTTCGTGAAATAACCTTTTTCAAGGCCTTCTGGTTTTCCTGTGCCTCCAGCGACAAGTACCGCCCCTTCGTCCATTCCCTTTTCAATGTAGGATTGGACCGTTTTCCACTGTCCCTCCGATACTTGCGGACCCATGAAGGTGGCCTCGTCCTGCGGATCTCCTACAGGGAATTCCGGAAGCACCTCTTTTATCGCTTCAATAAACTCATCCTGCATCGATTTAGGAATGATGGTCCTCGTTGCAGCCGTACAAACTTGTCCAGTATTCATCGCCACATTCAAAACAGCGGTTCGCGCGGCTTCTTTTACATTGGCGTCTTGTAAAATCACTAATGGGGATTTGCCGCCAAGTTCGAGTGACACTTTCTTTATATCCTGAGCGGCGTTTTCCATGATTTTTGAACCGACGCTCCCAGATCCAGTAAATGAAACAAAATCTATATCAGGGTGGGAGCTGATCGCTTCCCCAATGGTGGAACCAGAGCCATTCACTAGATTAAATACACCTTTTGGCATTCCAGCCTTTTCGAAGATTTCCGCGAGAATGATTGCTGTAAGCGGCGTCATGGCAGCAGGCTTCAATACGACTGTGCTTCCTGCAGCAAATGCACTCGCCAACTTCGTGCAAACTTGGTTGGCAGGGAAATTCCATGGTGTAATGAGTCCGGCTACACCAATCGCCTCTTTTTGGATGAAGGTGTCTCCGCGCTGTTCCGTGAATTCGAAGGTTTTCAGCTTCTCGGCCGCTTCCTTAAAATGCTGCAAGCCCATCTCATACTGAACTTGTTCACTTCGTGTAATAGGAGAACCTAATTCTTCTGTCATGACTTTGACAAGGTCATCCTTCCGATTTTCATATTCCTTGGCGATATTCTCCAATAACTTGATCCGCTCTTCTATTTGCATTCTAGAGAATGAAGGAAATGCTGCACGAGCCGCTTCAACTGCGCGGTCGACATCCTCCTTGGTACCCGAAATGATCTTTCCGATGACTTCTTCCGTAGCTGGATTGATAACATCAATCGTTTCCGACCCTGTAGAATCAACCCATTCTCCATTGATATACTGTTGTGTATAATTACGCATCTTTCCAGCTCCTTTATCTTGTATGGATTTATTTATATAGATTATTTTCCCTAAATTATTTTCAGTAAACCCTTAAACAAAATTTGAAATTTTGAATCAACCTTCAAGAACCCTTCTTTTTGACACGATTAACTACCGCCTTACTTAAGCCCCGTCGACGCTCACGCAAAAACCCCGTTCGGCTTTTCCCGAACGAGGTAGAAAAATAGATGTCAAAGTTCCAGCTAAAATCAAGCTATTCTTTGCCCCGATTTTATTCACGATGAATGGGGCTACGAATAGCATGCCTGCCTAAAAGAATACTTGGAACGAATTCTGATAACCGAATACCTCGTTCCCCATGGCAACTGACGGGAATAAAGATACGTAATATAGGGGAAATTGTTGATCATACACGGCATAGACGCAGGTCACTCCCATTACGTACAGCATCAAAAACCAAAATCCTTCAGTAAGAAAAGGCCGCCAACATCCTTCAAGGTTATGGAATCAGCTTTGACCATCTCGTAATCTGTCACTTCTATCTTTACAGACATGATGATGGCAACCAATATGATCGCTGATGCCGATGCCACCCAAAAATTGATATTCGGGTTCACGTTGAATTGCTGACCTGCAAAAAAGGTGGCTGTCTCCCATCCCAATGAACCCCACATTCTCGATTTGCCATATTCAAATCCATATTTCCGACTGACTTTTTCAATGTACGATTCAATGACACCAATTCCAGCCAAAAACGATACGCCTTAATAAATGCCCCCGACCACTGCACCTAAAATGAGATGGTATCGCAAGAGTGGTCCGTACACAAAAATAAAAAACGGTCCTACAAAGATGAGCAACATACTGATGAAGAACAAGATATTCTTCTTTAAACCTATCCTATCCGAAATATAACCATATATAGGTATAGGCTGCATGCATAAAGCGGAGATAGCATTCAGGGAGAAGATGATCCCTGTGGCTGACCCGTCCAAATGTATTGCTTGTCCCAACCAAATGGAAAATAACGCCTAACTGAAAGACCATGTGAAAAAGAAAAAATAGGCACTTAATTTCCAATAAAGCCTTTTTGAATCATTCCTTGTAATTGCCATATGATAGCCCCTTATACTTGAAAATTCCAACCTTATATCGGGAAGAAACAGCCACCGCCTGCATCGCTATTGATAAAGTTGCTTCATTCTCACTGAATGCTAATATGTGCACAGGTAATTCCGGCACATGCAAACCTACTTAATGCCAGTTCCCGAGCCTCCGAGGCCTTCCAAGATGTATCGTTGTGCCACGATATAAATAAGAATCAGAGGAATCGTGGATATCGTCAATACAGCCATGACCTGATTGATGTAAACTGGATCGGTACTATTGATGGCAGTTATCGCCACCTGGATAGGGAATTTCGACTTATCCGTCAAGACCATAAGCGGCCAGATATAATCATTCCAGCTTCCGATGAACGCCAATGTTCCAACTGTGGCGACAGCCGGCTTTGACATCGGCAGCATGATTCTCCAGAAAATCTGCCAATTGTCGGCACCATCCAGTTTTGCCGATTCGATAACTGATTCCGGAATCGCCATGAAGAAGTTTCTGAACAAATAAATATTGAATGCTCCTGCCAATGCGGGCAAAATAACCGCGAGACGCGTGTCCACTAAGCCGAGTTTGTGAATAATGGTAAATTGGGAGATTAAGATCGTTTCGAATGGTACGATCAAAAGCGCCAACAATATCCCGAACAACCATTTTTTCCCGCTGAATTTGAGTTTAGCGAATGCATACCCCGCCATCCCATTGATAATGATGGAGCCGATGGCCACACACCCGCCATAAAACAAACTATTGCCGATATAACCGATTAAATGAAAGCGTGATAGAACTTGACCATATGATACAAACCATTCCGAGATATGAAAGGATGGCAGGAAAGCCTTGAATGTATTCATATTATTGTAAACTTCCGCCTCAGGCTTCATCGAGGATGCTACCATCCAAAATAGCGGGAAAATGAATAGTATCGCTAACATAACCAAGCAAACGTATTCAAGAATGGTTAAGGGCCTGAATTTCTTCTGCATCAATCATCGTCCTCCTTGACCAGTTTTCGTTGCGCAACGGTAACTATTCCAATGATGGTACCAAACAAAAGCGCCATCGAACTGGCATAACCGACCATCCGATCCGTAAATCCCGTTTGATAAATGTAATAGACAACCGTCATGGTGGAATTCATCGGTCCCCCTTGTGTCATGACCATTGGTTGGACCAACAGTTTAAATGCCCCAATCAACGTTGTGATGAAGATGAACACGGAAGTCGGCTTCAATAAAGGTAAGGTGATGTATATGAATCTGTGCCATTTGTTCATCCCATCCATTTGTGCCGCTTCATATACATCCACCGGAATATTCTGCAACCCAGCCAAAAAGATCAACATCTGAAAACCTGCCCCTTGCCAAGCCGAAACCACAACAATCGTAAATATTGCCTGCTTCGGACTCGTTAGAAATGGTTGAGCCGAAATACCGATGTTTCTTAGTGCGTTGTTGATGATTCCCTCATTCGGATTCAGCAAATATAGCCAAAGAACGGAGATGACCACAAGTGACATGACGACGGGACTGAAGTAGGCCACTTTAAAAAACGTATTGGCCCTTCGTTGTTTATTTAATAGGAGGGCCATCCCAAGCGCTGCCCCTACCTGTAATGGAATGACACAAACTACGAATTTCAGTGTGTTTAACAAGCTTTTCAGAAAGATAGGGTCTTTAAATAAATTGAAAAAGTTATCCAGTCCCACAAATTTACGCATATCGGGTGTCAGTAAATAATAATCGGTAAAAGCATAATAGACTGCCATGATTGCCGGTATGACCAGGAACATCGACAAAACCAATAAAGCGGGCCCCAAAAACGCATATGCGATCATATTATCCTTCCAGTGGATACCACCCCTCAACCCTCTCTCCGATTTCATTACCGTGTAGGCCAAACCATTCGTTTTCCATCCCATTCTACTCATATATCCTCCCTCTAATTGGCCTTATCAACAGCTGTTTGCATTTCTTTCGCTCGCGCATCCAGAACTTTCTGAATATCGTGATTTTGATCATAGAAGCTGATATCATCGACCGCTTGCTGGAAGGCACGCGTCACTTGCGGATAAGCTGGTGTCACGGGGCGTGCGTGTCCTGTTTCCTTTAATTGCTTCATGAATACATTCATTTGCTCGGAAAATTCTTTCGACATAACTTCTTCGGAAGAAAAGCGAACTGGCAGTGCGGCAATCGAACGGCTAAGCTCTATATTGGATTCTTTGTTCGTCATCCAATCGACCAATTTTGCGGACCATTCTTTATTTTCCGAGGTTTGCGTCATGGCAAATTGCCAGCTTCCTGAAGGAGAAACCAATTTCTTCGTATTTGGTGAGACTGGATATGGCATGACACCATACTCCACTTCCGGGAAGTTTGTTTTCAAATCCGTCACTGTCCATACACCACTAAATTTCATGGGGTATTTTTCCGTTTCAAATGCTTGTTTGACCGGAGTCCGTGTCGTATAGCCTTTCTTTAGCATCGTCTGGATGAAATCCATAGCTTCAACGGTAGCAGCTTGATTGAAGACACCGTCGGCTTTTTTTCCATCCTTCGAAATAAGATCACCTCCAGCTGACCATACAAAAGGCGTCAGTGCATATGTCAGCATTTCATCTTTCGCTTGTAATTGCATATCGATCGATGGTTTTTTATATTTATCTGTTAGCGTTTTACAAAGCTCAAGGAATTGGGTCCATGTCCAAGGGGAATCGACGGTTGGCAGCGTTTTCAAATCGACTCCAGCCTCTTGAAGCATTTTTTTATTGTAATAAATGCCTACTGAGGATTCACTCACACCGATTGCATAAAGCTTGTCCTGATACGTTCCCTGCTGCTTAATACTTGGAAGCAAATCATCCTGATCTTTCACATATTCGTCCAAAGGCGAAATGACACCAGATTTGGCATATGCGGCTGTATTGGGCCCGTCCAAAGTGATGACATCAGGCAAGGTACTGGTCGTCAGCGCTGCATTCACTTTATCCTCATAGCCCCCGCCATTTCCGCTGCGCGGAATGAACTCGATTTTGGCTTCGACATGATCGGAGGCATACTCCTTGTTAAATACTTCAACACGTTTTTGGTAAACCTTTCCTTCTTCATTTTCATCCGAAACGTGGACCCACATTGTGATATTCTTTTGCCCATCGCCATCCACGCTTTCACTTTTGCTGCAACCAACCGCTACAACTAGCAATAATAGAGATATCCCGACAAAAAGTAATTTTTTCATGGCCTTTCATTCCCCCTTATTCATTTTTAAGATTCATGAGTAAAAGCGCTTTCAACTAGAATTTTATGTCAACCGGTACCACATGTCAATCGGTTGTCATGTTTTTTTTGAAAAATTAAAATTTTATGGTAAACTTCAAAAAAGAATGATGTTGGAAACTATTAAAAATATCCAGCCAAACTAGCTTCCTGTTAAACCATTACATGCTTCTTCGCAAAAACAAGGGACAGGTCGATATCGAAACGAAAAAAAGCTTATACAGTTACTATTTAAGAAAGATGTCTGTACAATATGAATGGACGTGTACTTTACAATGACAAGCGGGAGGAATGAAAATGAAGCCCAGCATTGATGATGTAGCAGAAGCTGCAGGCGTTTCAAGGACAACGGTTTCACGTGTCTTGAATAATCGCGGTTACATCAGTCAAAAAACGAAAGACAATGTATACAAAGCGATGAAGGAAATCAATTATATTCCAAACGATTTGGCTCGTTCCCTTTTTAATAAGCGAACCCATATCATTGGACTGATCGTCCCCAAAACGAGTAACCCCTTTTTCGGTGAACTAGCCTTCCACATTGAGAGCATTTGCGCTTCTTTCGGTTTTAAGGTGTTGCTGTGCAACAGTGTAAACAGAATGGACAAAGAGGAAAAATATCTTGAAATGCTTTTACGAAATCAGGTCGACGGGGTAATCGTTGTCACCTATAACAGAGGAATCATGAATTATCATCGTGAAAATTTCCCTGTCGTCGCGGTTGATCATTACCTTTCAGAAAAGATTCCGGTCGTTGGCTCTGATAATTATGACGGCGGAAAACAAGCTACCGAACTATTATTGAAAAAGGGCTGCCGACATATTATTCATATTAATGGCCCTATTGAGCTGGAAACGCCTGCAAACTTAAGAAGAAAAGCTTATGAGGATATCATGATGGAAAATGGAAGAACGCCCATCACATATGAAGTTTCCAATACATTTGACCAGCAGATCCATCGGGAGCTGATTTGTAAGCTTTTTGATGAGCAGCCCGAGGTGGATGGGATCTTTGCAAGCGATGATTTAATCGCGGCTTCCGTAATGGCTGAAGCTAAAAAACGCAATAAAGTCATCCCTTCGCAATTGAAAGTCGTCGGGTATGATGGCACGGAAACCGGTCAGATTTTATTACCGGAATTGACCACGATCCAACAGCCAATTGATTTAATCGCAAAGACGGCCATCGACATTTTATTGAAAGAAATTGAAGGCGAGTTCAACGATCTGCCGCTGGAAACATGCCTCCCCGTCACTCTCATTGAAGGAGGAAGCACGTAAAATCCATGACAGCCTACATAAGCAAAAAGCCTGTATCCGGAATGGATATAGGCTTTTTGCTTATAGATGAAAAAGGCAAGAATGTTTGATGGATACAACATATAATTAAAACTCCGTCACGTCTGTATCCGAATTTTCTATGGGCCTGGTTGATTTAATTTCAGGCGACAATTTCGAAGACTGAATTTTCCGTATCTTTTGGGTGCAATTCCTTACTACATATAACTATAGTTCCAGTCCTCAATAAAAGGCAATCGGTTTAAGTTGAAACGGTTATTTTCCTAAACCAGGATTCAGCTGTCGCTTTCAAAACGACATTCAGTTCTTCAATATTTCTCTTACCAGTATCTTGTAGCCAGATACGGCCTGCTTGTTCTCCGCCTATGGCAAAAGGTGGCACACCCTCTTTCCAGGTTGCCCGGCCACATAACACACCATTAAAGGTAGAACCAGATTCTTTGGCAAATTTCAATGTTTCTTGAAAGAGTTTTGCACTCACCCCAGCACTCAAGAAAATAAAGGGCAGTTCAGTTGCTTTACTTTGCTCATTGAAAAGAAAGGCAGCTTCTTCTTTACTGTGAACGGCTTCTTCCTCCGCATACCCTTCCACAAAGTTCATATTAACCGGAACCTCAACCTTCAATACATCTACTTGGTATTGGGGTTTGGAGAACTCCTTCATGGCCCCAATCACTTTATTCGGTTTGACTTTTGCAAATTCTTTACTTTTCACATCATCGTTTTTCGCATCATAAGTTATAATTTCCAAGAAAAATGGAAGATCTTCAGCCGCACACTCGGATCCAACCCGTTCCATATAAACATGTTTGGAGTTATTAATTTTATCTGCTTCATCGACATCATAATACAGGAGGAATTTGATCGCATCGGCGCCGGCTTCTTTCAAGCGTTTCACTGACCATTCCGGCAGTAAATCAGGTAGACGTCCCACGTCTGACGCATCGTAGCCTGTTTTTTCATAGGCTACTAATAAACCTGCGTTCTTGTCACGCACCTTTGCCGCTGGGATACCATATTCAGGGTCCAAAAGAATAGCCGTTGCAAAGGGTGTTAATTCCTCAGAAACCAACCTTTTGAAACGAATGATACCTTCATCTCCCACATGGCTAGCATTACCGGTTGCAATCATTTTCTTCAAGGAGCCACGTTGATCAATGGCCAATGCTCCAATCACACCATGTTCATCCGATAAACGTTTAAGAGCTTCCAATTTATTTTTTGTTAGGGCTAACATCGGCATTCTCCTCTTTAATACATTTTTTCAACTTTTACAAAGTTGAAGAACTGTTTAAATTTGTCTTTATTAATATAGCCGGTTCTGGCTTCAATGGTATTTAACATCCCTGTGGTCATAGCCGTTTTCAGCACATTGTCCACAGTTTGATTTCGGTTCAGGGCCACAGCAAATCCGGCAACGGTGGCATCTCCCGCCCCTACTGGATTGATCGCATTTATTTCTGGAATCGTAACCCGGTAGTAATCAGCCCCGTGCTTGACAAAGGCTCCCCTACTACCCATGGACACGACAATCCATTCAATCCCAGCGAAAATCTTATGGTTTAACGTTTGTTTCAAATCCATGATTTCAGCTTCCACTTCGAACCCCAGCAACTGTGACAATTCCGCGGTATTCGGCTTGATGGCAAAAGGTTTTTTCTTTTGCATCAAGACTTGTTTTAACGATTCTCCTGACGTATCGACAATCACGCGTTTCCCTTTTTTATGACTGATTTCAACCATTTCACAGTAATAGTCAGTAGGTAAGCCTTTGGGTAGACTTCCTGAAATTGTTACTAGGGAAGCATGAATTATCAAACCTTCAAATTTTTCTAGAAAAGCTATTCCTTCTTGCTCTGATAATGTCGGTCCAGATTCTAAAATTTCGGTTTGCATTCCTGCATGAAGGATGGCGATACAATTCCTTGAATCACTTTCAATTCTCAAAAAGTCATTTCGAACATTACTTTCATTTAATTGCTGAACAATATAATCGCCAACCGTTCCGCCTAAAACACCTGTTGACATGACATCTTCTTTCATTTGTGAGATTACTCGGGCAACATTCAAGCCCTTTCCACCAGCCGTTTTTCTTACCGTTTCTACACGATTGACATCATCCAATTCAAATCGATTTAACGAATAGGAAATATCGACCGAAGGATTCATTGTTACAGCTACAATCATCATAATCACTCTTTCCGGATGTTGTTAAGGCTTGATAACGACTGTCACCATTCAAACTAGCTGGATCCAATAAGATAAAGCAGCCTACCCCTTTTTCAATTTACTCCCATTCGTTTTCGATTTGAACACTTATAGCAGGAGCATCACTTCCATCTAAATGGCTTATACCGTAATAGCTATACCCCATTGGATACCTTTTTTGATGGCATCTCTCAAATACAAGGACCTGCCTGCTAAAATTCCACCTTCATTTCGGGCAGCTCCATCTTTAACTTCTATAGGATATTCTGCGAGTAGATAAATCCCTTCAGACGTACGTCAGTATCATACAATCAGGAAAAAACAAGGTTGACATGCCAAATTCTATAAAACTACTAAAAGCTCAAGGACATATCATTTACTTATACTCGTACAGGGTTACCCCTTTTACAACACGGTTGACGGTGCCTGTCGGTGAAGGTGTATCAGGTGTATTACCGACTTTTATGGAAGCAAGTAGTGAGACAGTTTGCCCAACCATGACAAATGGTAATGCCAGGTAAGCATCAGGTACGGACTGAGCGTCACAGTTAAATAAAAATGTGTTCCCGGCATATTTGGTTTTTCCATCAACTTCAATGGCACAGATGTAGTTAGCAATGTTATCACGCTGCAATTCATTTAACAGATCCAAATCATATTGACGTGTATAAGGATGATTCGAAACAAAAACAAAAACCACCGCCTTTCCATTGACAAATGATTTGGGTCCATGACGGAATCCTAATGGGGAATCGAATGCTGTTACGATTTTGCCTGCTGTCAGCTCTAATATTTTTAACTGAGATTCCCTCGCCAAGCCTTCCAAGCACCCTGATCCAAGATAAATTATCCTTTCAAAATCATGATCGATAATTTTTTGGATATCTTCTTCTCGCCCGATAACACTTTCGCCCATTTGAGAAATCCTTTGTACAAGTGATTCCTTTTCCTCCAATGGCAGCGGATCAAAAACGAGTAATGCTGATAGCGTCATGCATGAGTAGCTTCCTGTCATAGCAAATCCTTGATCATTCGCTTTTTCGGGCATCAACAATAAAAGATTATCTTCGTCACCTTTTGCCCTTCTCGCTAGCTCTCCATCATTTGCACAAGTAATCGTTAACTGGTAGAAATTAGTGATAATACGCTCCGCTAATTCTACGGCAGCCAAGCTCTCAGGGCTGTTGCCACTTCGAGCAAATGAAACCAACAAGGTTGGGATATCAGCTTTTAGAAATTCATAGGGGTTAGACACCAAAGTGGTAGTTGGGATATTCAGTAATTCCCACTTTTTTTCATTCATTTTCCCTTTTAAATAAGGTGTAACCGTATCACCGACGTAGGCAGAAGTTCCCGCACCTGTAAAAATGACACGAATCCGTTCATATTGTTCGGCTAATTTTTGTAAAAATGCTTGAATTTCTACACGTTTCTTTTTATACAATGAATAGGTTTCATCCCATAAAACAGGTTGTTGCTTGATTTCACCTGTTGTAATCGATGCACCTAACGATACTAATTTTTCCTTATTAAGTGTAAACATCCTTAACACTCCTCTTTTCATGATCGTCCGAATACGTGCAATCCTGCCCCAATGACGCCATTATCTTGCTTCAATGTACTGATGCTCATCTGTCTTAAAATATGTTGTTGTTCAGGTAAAAGGTAACTTCTTAGCTTTCCTTTAATTAACTTCAGCAGAAAGGGGTTATTAACGATGACACTGCCGCCGAAAACCATTTTATGTGGATCCAATAAACAGGAAATCGCATATAGTCCTTGAGCTAGGTTGTCAGTCACCTCTTCGATGACAGGTAGGTAATCACAAGCCCCCTTTACATAGCCTCCAAAGACTTCTTTAGTGGAAATTTGGTCGATTTGCAATTCCATTTCCGCCAACTTTTTAATGGCAGGTCCAGCCGCCACTTGTTCCAATCGCCGATTTTCCTTATCGTTCGCCTTAGAAAGTACTGGTATTAACCCAAGTTCCCCGGCAAATCCCGCCCCCCTGAAAAATGTTCCATTTTGTATGATGGAACAGGAGATGCCGGTACTAATAGTCACATAGACAAATGTTTCATTCCGCTTTTCCTGTACAACCTTCCACTCGGCATATGCTGCCATATGGACATCATTGTCAATGCTTATCCGTTCAATGCCGAATTGCTCTCGCAATCGAGCGATGACGGGGAATTGTTCCCAAGGTAGATTATTTTGAAAAATAGCGATTCCATTCTCACAATCCACTTTACCTGGTACACCCACACCGATACCCTCTATATCAGCCAAGGAAAAAGAGGTTTTTTTAAGAAGTTGCTCCACTGCTTCCAAGACTCTAGCAAACATTTTTTCCCGATCTGATGGATCACTTTCAACCTCCTCACGCATTAGCATTTCTCCGGATTGTGTTATCATCCCCGCTGCAATTTTAGTCCCTCCAATGTCAATGCCGATTGCCTTTTTCATTTTCCTGCACCTCATATCCCTCTCCAACGTCTACTTTTCCAATTCAAGCTGTTACTTTCAAAAGGAGCCAGCTATTTTTCAACTTTCATACCCATCGGTTGGGTTGTTGGTATAAGTTGTTCTTGTAAAAAACTCCTAGCCAAATACTACGAGTTTTTTATACTTATTTACCGCCAGTTACTGCAATTCCTTCAATGAATTGTTTTTGTAAGATGATGAATAAAACGAGCATGGGCAGTATAGCTAAAAAGGAGCCAGCCATAAGTATAGGATAGTTCGTTAAATACTGACCTTGAAGAGATGACAATCCAACTGAAAGTGTCATTGATTCAGGAGAACTGTTCACAATCATTGGCCACATCAATTCATTCCAGCTCCAAAGAGTCGTGAAAATACCCAAGGCAATTAAACCAGGTTTGGCAAGAGGAAGCATCACTTTCCAGTAAATTTGGAAATGGTTACAGCCATCGAGTCTTGCTGCCTCTTCTAGTTCTTTTGGAAGGCCCATAAAGAATTGCCTTAGCAGGAACGTACCGAATGCACTGAACATTCCTGGGACTATTACCGCCTGTAATGTATTCAACCAACCAAGTTTAACCATAATCATATATTGTGGGAGTAAAAACACTTGCCCTGGTACCATTAAAACGGATAAAGCTAACAAAAACAGGATATTCCTGCCAGGAAATTCAATTCTCGCAAATGCATATGCGGCTAACGAACACAAAAATAATTGCCCTGCTGTCCGTACGACCGTAATTATAACTGTATTAAACATAAATTTGAAAAATGGCAGAAGTCCAAAAATTTCTATATAATTACCCCATTGCAAATCCTTCGGAAATATAATGGGCGGAACGTGAATGGACTCAGCATACGTTTTTAAGGAGGTTAAGATCATCCATAAAAAGGGTGTGACCATTGCTATTGATCCCAAAATAAGGACGAAATGGATAAGAAATGTTTTACTTGTCACAAGCTGCCTCGTTTTTTCCACTGGCTCTACCTCCTTTAGTCATAGTGAACCCATTTTTTCTGTAAGACCATTTGGACTGCAGTGATAATCAAGATTACTATCAATAATAGAACAGCGATTGCTGCTGCATATCCTTTATCGTTTAATACAAATGCGTGCTGATAGAATAGATAAACAACTGATTGCGTACTTTCCAAGGCTGTACTGCTTTTACCAATCATCATGAAAATCAGATCAAAAACTTGAAAAGCGCCAATTAAGGACGTGATACTCACAAAGAAAATTACAGGGGAGAGAAGCGGCAGTGTAATATTGAAGAATACCCTGAACGGGCCAGCTCCATCCATTTCAGCAGCTTCATAATAGGACTTCGGAATTCCTTGTAATCCGGAAAGGAAAATGATCATGTTGTAACCGATCCCACTCCAGATTGCTACGACAATTATCGAATATAAGGCAATTTTCGGATCACTCACCCATTGTGGGCCCTTGATTCCGAATAGAGACAAAAGATAGTTTAGCAGTCCGTAATCAGAATTGTATAGCCATTTCCAAACCATTGCGATGGCAGCTGGCATGGTAATTACGGGTAAGAAATATAATGTGCGATAAATGGATTTCCCTTTAATATTTTGGTTCAGGAGTACAGCTATTAGTATCGATAGGAAAATCCCGAAGGGAACAGTAAGGATAATATATATCGCTGTATTCTTAAATGATTTTATGAGGTTTGTATCCTCTAGCATGCGCTTATAGTTATCCAGCCCCGTCCACTCATATTGTCCAAAGGCTCCCCATTCGGTGAAACTAAAGTAAAAGTTCTGAAAGATGGGCCAGAGATAAAAAATGAACAAGCCTAACATGGTAGGAGCAATCATGAGATAAGCCCAAAAAAAGTCTGAACTTTTCCTTGTCTTCGTTAAGTTAGTAACCTTAAGTTTTGTATTCGCTTTAACCTCGACCTGGAGAGGATGTTCCTGCACCGTATTCACTCCTTTTATGTAAAGAAGAGAAGAAACATCTTCCCTCCTTCAATTTTTCTATTTCTTTGATAGTGCCCCATTTGCCTTGTTTGTTAACTCTTTTACGGCATCCTCCACACTTACTTCTTCGCTCCAAACCTTTTTTAGAACATCCGTTTCATACTGCCAAATTTCTCCTGTGTTTTTAACACTAGGCAGCGGAACAGAATAATCAGCGCCATCAATAAAGGCTTGAAGATTTATACTGGGAACGGCTTGAACCCAAGCCTCTTGTGTCCCATTATAGGCTGGAATGACCGTCCCTGTTTTGGCAAATATCTCTGCCGCTTTTTTAGAACCTAGGAATTGGGCAAACTTCCACGCAGCATCTTTATGCTTTGTGTTAGCCGCAATAACATTGGCTAGGCCATGAATGGCAACTGCACGCTGTTTTCCTTTTGGCACGACAGCAACATTTATATCTGGATTGTCCTTATACTCTTGTAACATCCATGGGCCATCGAACATCATCGCTACTTTTCCAGAAGAGAATAATTCGGAAGCGGCTGTTTCTGTCATTTGGGCTTGTGTGGGAGATAATCCTTCCTTTATGAAACTAGTATTATAATGAAGTGCCTCAATCGCTTCCGGTTGATCGAATCCTACAGACTTTTCATCGTCAGAAATGATATAACCCCCATTTTGCCAAATGAAATCATAATAACCACCTTGGTTGCCCATTAAAGCTGCATAACCCCAAATACCTTTTTTATTATCTGTCAGTTTTTCAGCGTTTTCCTTTAACTTATTCCAATCCCAGGTGTCATCTGGATATGGCACACCTGCTTCATCAAAGATTTTTTTGTTATACCATAAGCCTGTTGTATCAAAATCTTTTGGTATACCATATATATCTCCTTTGACAGTATAAAGATCAATTAAAGATTCCGGATAATTATCCAAGCTATAGTTTTCTTTTTTTGCAAGATCGGTAAGTGGTAGAATTACCTTTCCCTCAGCATATTGTTGAACATGGGCACCATTCATCCACATAACATCAGGCAACGCCTCACCAGTGGCAGCAGTTTCAAGTTTTTGAAAATACTGACCGTAAGGAGTTATCTCCTTTTTGACTTTAATGTTCGGATATTTTTCGTTAAATGCTTTGATAACTTCATCTATGGCAGAGACTTGCTTCTTATCCCAAAACCCATACGTGATTTCAACATCCCCGTCCCCTGAGGCTGCGTCCTCATTACTACATCCGGCTATTACCATTAATCCTAAAATCGCTGTCAAAACCATTAGTGGCCATTTTTTCATCATATTTCCCTTCCTTTTAATAAAGTTTAGTAGATTTCTTAAAACGCCTAGGACATGATGGTTTTATGCACAGTTCCACTTTGGTAGCCCTTACATTTCCTTCATCCCTTTATCCATTTCTACTAGCTAGCCGATAAATAGCTACAAATGCTGATAGCTTACCACCCCCACTAAATAAAAAAGTCTCAGAAATAATTTTTCATTTCAGCAAATGACTTCTTGTTTATAAGCCCGGTTGTGAACAAACTTACTTTATAATCGCCCATGTGCCCATGTATTAAATCTTTGTATTTTCTTCTAAACTACGGTAATAATGGTCAATATTAATGGATTGACCTTTATTTAACCTTGACTCTTCAGCAGCAAATGCCATTAGGTGACTTCTTACCGAAGCTAATGCGGATGAAACGCTATCCTGTTTATTTCCAAATTGAATTTCTCTCAAAAAAGTCCTTATGATGCTACTATCACCACCACCATGTCCGCCAATCGGATTGTCAAATTTTATAACCGTTTCATGCTTAGTGAGAAAATTAAAGATCGAAATACTATTTTCCTCCATGTTTCCACGTATTTCCCCTTTAGTTCCCATTATCTGAACAATACGTGTTTGCTCCCTAGTAAACCCGCACATACTAAATGTCGCTGTTGCCCCACCCTCGAATTCCATATTTACGACTTGATGATCCACCACGTTATTATCTGAGCGATAAACACATTTTCCGTATGGAGTATCATTTAATGCTTTTATGATTCCTTCATTCGTATAATCTTCTGTAAATTTCCTTGCCCACCCTCTACCTTCACCAAGATAATACCTTCCAGCATGATAGGGACATTCATATTCAACAGGACAACCATCCAAACATCTCTTTGGCGCTCCGACTGGTGCATTATCTTCTTTAAAATGCATAAGCGAACCATATGAACTTACACGTTTACAATCCCTGCCTATTACAAAAGAAATGATATCCATGTCATGACATGACTTTTGAAGAATCATTGGGCTCGTTCTTTCTTTATTATTCCAATTACCACGTACAAAACTATGAGACATATGCATCACTTCCACGTTTTCATTTAATTGCAGCGACACTACCTCTCCAATTTCCCCAGTGGAAATAACCTTTTTTATCGCTGTCCAAAACTCCGTATACCTCAATACATGACATATTGTAAGATTTCGATTATATTTTTGGGCTGCTTGTTCCATTGCAATGCATTCCATCGGATCTGGGGACATCGGTTTTTCCAAAAGAACATGATAGCCCAGTTCCAATGCTCTCATGGTCGGTTTATAATGATGGCGATCCAGTGTACATATGATTGCAATATCTGCTATTTTTCTTTTTAATTGGAATGCCTCCTCCCACGATTCAAAACTATTTTCAATGGAGATATTATGTTCTTTTTGAAATTTAATTCTTCTATCTTTATTCGGTTCTGCCACACCTGTAATCTTAAATTCATGAGGATTCTCTAAGGCATAAGGTGCGTACGCTCTCCCTCCTCTGTCACCTGCTCCGATAATTATTGCTGTCATTTGTTTCATGGCATATTCTCCCATCTTTGTTTTTCCAATCATTTTCCGGATTTTAGCCAAACGTTTTCCGATAAGTTTTAAAAAAAGAACCGCTCAGGTTCGTTTTATGTTAGAAGATTCTCGAATGACTAATTCAAACGGCAGTATAATTTTCACCGGGAGTTTAATTTTCCCTTCAACCATTTCTATAATCGTTTTAGCTGCCATTCTCCCCATTTCATATTTAGGAATATCTACCGTTGACAGCTGGGGTGACGAATATTTGCCCATCTCTAAATTATCTACTCCAAAGAATGCGATGTCCTCTGGAATTCTAATTTTATTTTCCCTGGCAGCTCTCATGGCAGCGATAGCCATCAAATCACTGGCGCAGACCATTGCTGTTGGCAGGTGCAACGGATTCTTTTTAATCAATCTTTTCATTTCCACATAGCTATTTTCCATTTTCCACCGTGTATTCAATACCCATTCAGGTTGGATTTCCAGTCCGGTTTCTTCCATGGCACGTTGAAAGCCTTTAAAACGATGTTCAGCATACAAATCTTCAAATGTTTCATTAACACCTCCACCAATAAAACCTATATCGCGGTGACCTTGCTTAACTAAATACTTAACAACCATCTTGATAGAAGCCGCGCGATCGTAATCAATGATCGCTATATTTTTATCTGCATAAAAAAAGTCCAACCCTACTAGTGGTATATATTGTTGAATATATTCGATCATATTATCATTAATCTTATCGATGAGAAGCAGTCCTTCAATCCCCAGATCATGAATGGTCTTAAGGAGCAGCGCCTCGTTTTCAAGTTCATCCTTAGTAATACTAATCAAGTTGTACTCATTATTGGTTAATTCATCACGAATGCCTGTATAAATATCTGCAAAGTACGGGTTAATCTCCGCTTGTTTGGGGTTGGCTACCCATCCAATCTTCATTGTTCTTACGTTCCGCTTCTCTTGCTTATTAGCAACTAAATTTCGGGCATGCTGATTTGGTATATACCCTAACTCTTTAACTGCCTCCCAAATTCTCGCTTTTGTTTCCTGGTTAACATTTCTAGTTTGATCATTTTGAATTACTCTCGAAACAGTTGAGATAGAAACTCCTACTTGTTCAGCAATATCCTTTAGCCTTATCACGAATAAAACACCTCTTAATTATGTACTTAACAGCCTTCTTAAATAGAATAACAAATATTGTATCCTTTTAAGAAATACTTTTGCATCTTTATTATGTCTTAAGAGAAGTTTTACTTTTTCCTATGGAATAATCATTTTAAAATTAAGTTAATGGGTTGTAGGTACAAGTTTAACCAAAAAAATATTCCAGCAAAATAATGTTCACGTTAACTTCAATTATTGACAGAAAATTTTAACTAATACAAATATACACTTTAAAAGTTATCCTGTCAACCCGACAACTAAAATGAATTTAAACCATAATTTGAGTCTTTTATCTTTGATAATTTATCATTTTATTTTTTTGTATGTTTAAAAAAGAAAACTCATAGACACATTGCTATGAGTGATTGAATCTTTATGTAAGTTCTGTGTAAAAACGGCAACGATCACCTCGAACGATGGAAATGCAAAATTCAACAGGCTTTCCATTGATATCATAAGCAGTTCTTTCAAGCAACAGAGCTGGACTGCCTTCTTCCGTTTGAAGGTACTCACTTTCTTCAGCACGAATAAGAACTGGTTCAAATGACTCCTTTGCTCTGGTTACTACAATATTAAATTGTTGTGAAAGTAAATCGTATAATGATACTTCACCAACTTTTTTAAGTTGCTCTGTATCTGAAGCCACGTTTTTCGGTATGAAAGATGATTCTAAAATATATGGTTCATCGTTGGCACAACGAAGGCGTTTCATTTCAATGACATTCTCATCTTCCCCAATCAGCAGCGCTTCCCTGATTTTTGAACTTGGATGTACTTCCTCTATTTTTAGAATGATATCTTTGGGATTCATTCCTTTTTCCTTTAATACTTTACTAAAGCTGTAAAACCCCATCAATGACTGATGCAATTTAGGTTTTGCCACGAAGGTACCTTTACCTTGAATTCGGTAGAGGATTCCTTCCTGTACTAACTCTTCAATAGCTTTTTTTGCAGTGTTCCGACTCACGCGAAATTGGTCCATTAATTGATTTTCAGATGGGATTTTATCACCGAGCGACCAATGACCATTTTCAATAGAACCCTTTAGCCTCTCCATTAATTGGTGATAAAGAGGTATTACACTTCCATGCTCCAGTGGTTTCATTATCATAAGCCTACCTTCCATCCAAACTTGCTTTTTACCAAATTATATCATCGACACTAATTGTGTCAAACCAGCAAGCACAGTTGTCTTAGGGTATGGTTTTACGATGGGTAATGAACAATCTATTAAGTTCTGTATTGTGTAGTAAGGTTCTCGACATTCGCCTCTTCCGCTAGCAAGGATCCCCTGTTTAAAAAAGTTATCCATTCACCCATTTCTAATCCGCCTAACAAACCGCTTCATGCTTACAGTGACATGGAATTCGAATTTTCACCATTTGTGGATCTCTTCTTTTTCAAAAGATCATTTAATTTTTCCGAGCCCAAGAACATCGCTGCCACAAAAAAGGCAATGAAAAACGGAAAAATCCCGATAGTTGTGTGAGATGCGATGAAGCCAAGCAGAGGCGGCATGGACATGCTGCCTGTATAGGCCATGGCCATTTGAAAGCCCATGATGGTCTGGGAATGTTCCTTTCCGAAGCGTGCTGGCGTTTCATGCAGCATACATGGGAAAATTGGAGCGAATCCTAATCCAATCATAATGAAACCTACAAGCAAGAAACCTGCCGGCAAAGGTAATAATAAAAGTACTGTTCCTAACAGGGCTGTCACCTGACCGAATCGTATCAGTGTACGATTTCTGACCTTTAATGTAATGAAGCCCGTAATGAACCTTCCGATCGTTATTCCTGCATAATATAAGGAAACCCATTTTGCCGCTGCATCAACAGGCAATTCCTTTACATTCACAAGGAAGCTGCTTCCCCAAAGTCCTATTGTAGCTTCGGCCCCGCAATAAAACAAAAAGGACACAAGAGCAAGCTTCACACCCTTGATTCGCAAAGGCTTTGTTTGTTTAGCCTCTTCTTCAAGCAAGGCACCAGCCTGTTCGTCCTTTTCTTCCGAAGACATGGCAGCACTGTTTTTTGCGATTTTATTCCATAAAGGAAGTGTGAAGAAAAGGATGACGACCAATGCAAACTGAATGCAGGCAATTGTAAGATACCCGCTTCTCCAAGAATTTTGCCCTGAAATGGACTGAGCCATAATGATCGGACCAAGGGTGGCACCGACTCCCCAAAAGCAATGCAACCAACTCATGTGGTGTGCTTTGTAATGTGTAGCAACATAATTGTTCAATCCAGCATCGACTGACCCTGCGCCTAATCCCAATGGTATGGCGAATATGACCAGCCAGACAACCGATGGAGCAAAATGAAACCCTAACAGGCTCCCCGCCGTCAGTAAGCAGCTCACAAAGGTGACATTTCCAGTCCCGAACCGTTTAAGGACGGCTCCGCTAGCTAAACTGGAAATGATGGTACCGCCTGCGATCGTCATGAAAAGCCAGCCAGCCGTTTCAAGCGGAGCACCATATTCCGCGCTCATCACCGGCCAAGCGACTCCTAACAATGAATCTGGTAAACCTAGGCTGATAAAAGCCAAATAGATGATCACTAAAAAAAATGTTGCCATGAATCTGCCTCCCGTTAAGTTGGTTTCTTGTTCTATTGTTGTCCCGTTGCGTTTCAGCTACTTTCTCCTGTAATCATCAGATTAAGGCCGAGAACCTGTAAGCCATATAAATAGTCTTGTTTCCAATCACTTGCTACAAGCTCTGGAAGATGTTTTTCCGGGATATATGTCGAGCTTCTTCCTGAAATTTGTTTCAATATTGTCTCGTCGACTTCATCATTGCAAAAAATGATTGTTTTTGGATTGATGATGGCTGTAAATGAAGCGACTAGCCTGCTGAACGCATCGATTTCATATTCCTCACGAATGGCCTTCTTCTCTGTCCGCTTTCCTTTTCCCAACGCTTGCAGGAAGTTTCGATCATCATACTGAGGGACAAAGGACACCTCTCCCGAAAAAAAGGTGCTCCCTCGAACCACGCCCCCGTTGATCAAGATTCCTGCACCTGGGCCATTTTGACCGGAATATAAATAAACGAGAGAATGATCGTGCTTGATTTTCCTCGTGTTGTGATAGCCAAGTACAGCAGCATTCATATCGTTTTCCACTACTATAGGTATCGAAAAATGATTTTCAAAATACCCTTTTAAATCAAAATCCTGAAGATGCTCATAGCCTGGAATAAAGAAAATCCGGCCATTATCAACAGATCCAGGCACCCCGACCGCCATGGAGCTCACCTGAGGATATTTATCCATGAGATCTTCAATATCCTTGGTTAGCAAACTAAATGCATCATCCTTTAAGGCAGGTGCCGTTTTTCCCTGCTCCTTCACTTCCCCGAAACAATTAAAAATCACATAATTCGTTTCATTCTCCTCCATGAATAAGGCCAAACCTAACTTATACTCTGGATTATATGTATATCTTTTTGCTCTTCGCCCACCACTTGAATCATCGAGACCTGTCAAAATAAGTTCGCCATCCTTCTCCATCTGCTGAAGAAATTTACTTATGGTCGGGAAACTGATTCCCAAATTTTCACTGAGCTCAACCTTTGTAGCACTTCCGCGTTCTAACAGGGCTGCTCGAATGCCATGAAGGATTGCCCTCTTCATGGATTTTGGCTTAGCCACTAATTCATCCATATCGTCACCACCTGCTTCCATTGACTTATTAAAGAAGTTTAATAAGTTCCGATTCAATATATCATATCCAGTTATTGAAAACAATGGATACTAGATTGTTATATTAATACATGCTGAAAACGCAAAGAAGCCTTCGTATCCACTACAAAGGCTGAGGGGATTGGCCTCCCTTTTTTTAAGATTATTTTTTTAAGGTGACAAATGTTGTATCGGCAAGATCCTGAAGAAAATCGGAGATAATGAGCAGCTCGCTTTCGCTGTACTTTTGTAAAAAATGTCCAAAGTTCATTTCCATTTCCTTATGTAATCTTTGATGGAGAATGAAAAGGTCTTGGCCAAGCGGTGTTGTATGGTACAGCACTTCTTTTTTATTGTTTGGGAGATATTCTGCTTTGATTAGTTTTTTTTCAATCAGCTTTCGGGTGATTTTAGATACACTGCCTTTGGGGATATTCAGCTGCCTTGAAATCGTTATGCCATTGACGGGCTCAAACCGTCCGATGCCATCAAGAACATGAAGCATCAGGGTCGTCATTCCCATAATCGTTTCGGTGATGGCATCATCGCTGCTGTTTTGCACTAACCATTGTTTCTCCTCGTCATTCTCCGATTCTCTTTCCATTAATTTAATAAAAGAATCCAGTATTTGTTGTTGTGAAGAATCATTCATAACATTAAGCCCCTCCTTTGAATACTTATCATAATTTCATTTTACTGATATATCAAGACATTGATCAATAATATTGTTTCTGAGAAACAATATTGACAACCGGTTAAAGCATTGATATTATTGTTTCCAGGAAACAATAATACCAATGCTTGTTAGGAGATGACCTGAATGAATCCAGTGATTGAAACAATAATGAGTCACCGCTCCATTCGCCAATTCAAGGATGAAAGAATTTCAAATGAACAAATTTCGTCCATCATAAAGGCAGCACAAATGGCCCCTTCTTCCCGATTCATGCAAACTTATTCGATTATTGGAATAACCAACCCGCTTATTAAAAAAGAATTAGGAAAGATCACTGGCTTAACCTATGTCGAAAACAATGGACACTTCCTACTATTTTGTGCCGATTTACATAGATTGACGATCAAAGCCTCCGATAAGGAAAAGCAAAACATGCAAGATATGCTTGAAAGTACCCAGTTTTATCAAATAGCGACGATAGATGCATCGTTAGCCGCGCAAAATGCTGCACTCGCAGCAGAATCCATGGGACTGGGAGTTGTCTATATTGGTGCCATCGCAAAAGGATTACCTGAAATAGACAAGTTGTTGAACATACCTTCCCATGTCATTCCTTTGTTCGGGATGGCAATCGGCTTTCCGGACCAGCAACCGGAAATTAAGCCTCGTTTACCGCTAGAGGCGGTTTACTTTGAAAATCAATACAATACCAATATGGATGAGCAGCAGGAGCTAATTGAAGGTTATGACCAAAAAATGAAAGCATATTATGAAACACGATCCGAAAATCAACGGGCGGATACATGGTCCTGTAAGAATATTGCTCTCTTTCAAAAAAAAGCGGATGCACATTTTTCACAATATGTAAAAGAAAAAAGAATGAATTTATTATAGAACGGTCTCAGCCCATGCTTTGACCGAATCCAGATAAACTGTTTTGTGAGGCACTATATTTCCTATCAATCACCTTATCTCATTGATTATAAGGTGATGGATAGGTTGCGTACGAAAATGAATTTTCCTTGAATAAGATAGGTCCCCTTACTATGACCTCTCCCTCTCCATATCGATTGTCAGCTGATAGCGGTCTGCTCGGTAGACAGATTTGGCAACTTCAAACGGCTTGTTTGTCTCGAGCCTGCTTATCCGTTCAATTCGCAATACGGGGGCACCTTCTGCAACCTCTAGCATCTCAGCCTCGATTTTTTGAGCGACGGAGGCCTCTATGGATTGCCTTCCAAACTGGATTTTCAGACCAAACGTTTTTTCTGCATGGCTATAAATGGAGGAAAAGGCCATTTCTTCCGTCAATCCCCCTGAAAGTACCTTCGAAAGATAGGCGGTTTCTAATGACATGGGCAAGTGGTCGGCCAGTCTTACCCGTTTCAACTCAAGAATTGGCGTTCCTGCTTCCACCTCAAGTTTAGCTGCCAGATCAAGTTCAGCTTTGATCTCTGATAAACTGATTACACGTGTACTTGGCTCAAGCCCCCTAGCTAGCATATCTTCGGAAAAGCTGGTCAAACCTTGCAGGGGCTGCACGATTTTTTGGTGGGTAACGAATGTTCCAATACCTCGCTGCCTATATAAGTATCCATCATTCACAAGATTAGTTATGGCTTGTCTAACCGTCATCCTGCTTATTTTGTATTTTTCCGTATATTCCCTTTCAGAAGGAATCATCTCACCTGGCATTAATTGATGGGTATGAATTGCTTTTTTAATCGCTTCTTCAAGTTGATAGTATATCGGAAGCGGCGAATTCTTGTAGATCATTTAGGATACATCATCCTTTCATCTAGATGTAGGACAGCCAAAATACCTGTTTGGAACCTACCGAAATATATACCCTCGTCCTAACAAAAATCCACATTACATTCACTTTTCCGGCGTTTCCTTATTTCTTTTCGTGAATTTCAAGACAGATTCCCTTGAACGTTCAATCCCATTTTTATTTTCGTTATAATATTTTGAAACATACGCATAGAAAATAATGCTGACCGTTAAAAGTTGTGCGAACAACGAGCTTGTTGCTGCACTTCGGAATTTAGCCTCCGGTGCACGTACATGCTGTAAAGGCATATCGACTTTTTTCGTTAACCCATTGTCGCCCAAACGCGATAATCCAATCGTTTTAATGCCATAAGCTTTAGCGATATCAACAAGCTGCAGGACTTCTTCGGTTTCACCACTATTGGAAATACAGAAAAAAACGGTATTTTTTGATGCTGCCGCAAGCGCTGTCGCCGTAATATGAGGATCTTGATTTGCACTTACGATTTTGCCCAATCGTAGCCATTTCTGTGTGATATCCTCCGCGATGAGCCATGAAGCCCCCAGGCCATAAACATAAATGACATCAGCTACCCTCATGGTTTCGACTATTTGATCAAGGATGGCTTCATCCAAATAGTGTGCTGTTTCTTGTATGGCCTGAACGGAGTTGGAAACGATTTTATCTTTAATGGAGGCGATCGTTTCGTCAGGTTCTATGTCATGGAAGCCTTTTTTTTCCGGTTGCGAAATAAGCGATGATAAAGATACCTTTAGTTCTGAAAAACTGTTGACTTTTATGGAACGGCAAAACCTTGTTACAGCAGAACTGCTGGCATCGGCGTGAGCAGCTAATTCATGAATGGTCATTCTTACGATATCCTTTGGGTGTTCTAAAATATATTGGGCGATTTTTCTTTCTGATTTTGGCAACTGATTCAGTAGACTTTCAATTCTCAATAAAATATTCTCGACGTGCATATCATGGCTCCCTCGATCTTGTATTAAGTAATATGATTCAACGCTATGTAATAGCAGCCCAGCGTAGATGAAACCTCATCCACGATAAAGGTCACTTCTGGTTTTTCAAGTTTAATATGATTGAAAAAGGAGCTTCGGACCGTTGGGATATGGGTGAGAATGCTGCCTTTTATTGCAATTGTAACATTCTCTCCAACATTTAACTTCCTGCAAACATCGAGGGCGTTCTTTGCAAGGTGATAACCTGCCTGAATAAGAATATTTTTTGAGAACTCATCACCTGAATCCGCTTGTTTGACAATGAACGGAACATATGCGGCAATTTCGGCTTTCGTTGCGGAATAGATGAATTTTTTCAATTCCCCTACACTTCGATAGCCCAGTTTTGTCAGGATCGCCTCCGTTAGTTGGCTATGTTCCAGACCTTCGTCTTCTTGTTTTGTCATGTTGATAAAAGCCTTCATCGCTATCCAATAGCCGCTTCCTTCGTCTCCAAGGAGATGACCCCAGCCTCCAGCCATTTCTTCGGCACCATCATGGATGCCGATACTTACAGCTCCGGTTCCTGAAATCGTCAATACCCCATCATTTCCTTTTAATAAGGCAGCATGGGCAATGATTCCATCATTAACGATCGTAAAGGGGATATCGAATGCCTTCTTTAATGCACTTTTTAGGACTTGTTGGTTTTTCACCCCACCATATCCCGCTAATCCTAAGCAAATGTAAAGGCAGATTCCATCATCAATTGAAGCCTTGCATTGTTCAATGGCCTGGATGATGTTCGCAATCGCTTGGTCTTCATTTATGAGCAGGTTGCCAAACCCGGCATTGCCTTCACTTATTTTATGCCCCGCTAGCCCATAAGCGACTGCCTCTGTTTTAGTGCCGCCACCATCAACACCGATAATATACTTCATTATCATTCTCCTATTCATTAAAAAAAGGGAGGAATCTTTAATGTTCCTTCCCTTTTCGCCTTTAAACGACTAATTCAAACTGAATTGAAATTTACCCCATGGCTCCAAATGATCCAAAAGGAAAATTTCCTCCTCAGTGATACGGCCCACTACGTTCGTTTTTCCTGAGTTTTTCATATCCTTCAAGGCAATCTGCAATTCACCTTTATATTGTCCGTACAGCTCATTTTCGATTAAAAGGTCTCCGCGTTTAATATCCGGCGTGAATGTCGGTTTAAATTCCTCATTCTTATACTTGACGCGAGATTGAGTCGAACGAATAAGATAATCGGACACATCTCCACGGTAAAAATGAAATTCTTCCAAGACGATTTTTTTCTCTAAATCCGTTATCGTTTCATGAAGATCCACATTGAATGTTAACAATCCACTATTCAGCAAGCTAAGCTGTTTCAATTCCGCTTCAGATGCATAGGCATTTGCAATGATTACATCATCTATTAATCCAGTTGCAAACAGGTGCTTCGCTTGTGTAGCACTCGCTAATTCCCGGTGCATCTCCAAAGTACATAGCCCCTCTGTTATAGGCCAAGGGCCAAACGTGGCCGCTTGTGAGCTAATGAAGGCTGCCGTGCGAATGTTATGTTTTTTGAAGGTTTGACAGCATTTCACAAAATGTGAATAGCTCAATCCTGCATAACGATGAGGATAGAAGTTGTGTGATCCAACCAAGTTACCTTTTTTCGGTTTGTAATTCATGATATTATCCAGATAATTCGTTGCATTGCTCATGTTTATTTCAATTTTCAAATCATATGGGTTATGTGTCATGATCGATTCTTCATTCCCTGTAAAGCCCATATCCAGCCTAATTCCATATGCACCTAATTCAGAAAAAAATGATAGGTCGTCGTAAGAAATGCCCAGAGTTCCAAAAACCCGCGGCGCAATATCCACCATCACTTCCATATTCAATTGGTTGGCAAAGCTGATCGTTTCTTTGAAATCCTTCATGATTTTCTCTTTATCGCCTTCAACGGATAGCAGGCAAGTAAAAATCTTTTTGAAACCGTACTTATGTGCCAATGCAATGTATTCCATGTCTTTTGCTACGGTTGAATGTTCTGGGTAGATGGAAATACCTAGTTTGCCCATTTGTTTCACCTCTATCTTTATTTACTGTTGTGGGGATAATTTTTTTATGATCCGAATCATATGTTCAATCAACTTTTGTTCACTCAATGCCGTCATCAGGTGATCTTGCGCATGAATCATCAATAAAGTCTTTTCACTTGGAACTCCGTTCAATTCAGCTTGAATTAGCTTCGTTTGTGTTTTATGAGCCAAATTCAATTCTTCCTGAACTTGTTTAACCAATTCATCCGCTTTTTCAAAATTAAATTCTTCCGCTTCCGATAAGGCTTCAAATGCCAGGCTTCTCGCATTTCCGCTATGTGATATGATTTCGAAGATTTCCATTTCGTTATTGTTCAGTTCAGTTGACATAGTTACACACTCCCGTATATGTTCAATATTGTAAGTTGTGTTTTCATTAAGCTGTATTCGCATGCTTTGCTACCATTCACCAAATAATGCGGTGTGGTTGAATTTCCCCTCCAATGCTCGCGTAACCAAAGGGCTCACTCGATCCGCCGCTCCAATCAACTTTAAAGCGTTTCGTTTTAACTAGGAAAGGGTTGAAGTCCACACGCCGTCCGGGAAGGATTGGATTTAGCCTTGGTTGTTCAACAAAGCATTGTCAGTGAAGAATTGTGGTAAGTGCTCCTCATGCGCCGCCAACAGCTTTTGCAAAACCGCTTCAGCCAGATCATCACTGGGGATCAGCGGGTTTATGGTTAATGCAAGCAAAGCTTTGTCATAGGAGCCTGTAACAGCTGCTTCAGCGCCCATTCTTTCAAACGATTTAATTTGCTGAATCAAGCCCAGTATTTGGACAGGCAGTTTTCCCATTGTCATTGGGATGGGTCCATTTTTGGTGACGATGCAGCTTACTTCGACAGCGGATTCAAAGTCGATTTCGGCAAGAGCACCATTGTTTTTCACATTCAGAACTTGAATGTCCTTTTTGTCATTGTAAATGGAAGATATGACATTACAGGCAGCATCGCTATAGTATGCTCCGCCACGCTGCTCCAATTGTGGCGGCTTGATGGCAAGGGCATCATCCTTGTATAGCTCAAACAAGCCTTCTTCCAATGTTTTGACAATTTCAGCCCGGGTTTGCCCTGATTTGAATGCTTCCAACTCTTCTTCTAAAATGGTACTTGTTTTGTAATAATAACGATGGTATGGGCAGGGTACAACACCTAATGATTTCAGGAATCTCCTGTTCCAAGGAAGCGGGGCAATATTCTTCATCGTCAATTGAATTTCTGGATTGGCGAGCATTTCAAGCACTTCATTGGTCACTTCCCGATCATCAACGAATACATGAATTCCGAAAACCATATGGTTCAGTCCCGCAAAGTCTATATGTACTCTTTTCATTTCCACACCCAGCATTTTGGAAATGGACAAATGCATATTAAACGGCACATTGCATACTCCAATGACCTTTTTGTGGCTGCTATAGCGGAGAAGTGCTTCCGTTACCATTCCAGCTGGGTTTGTGAAGTTAATCAACCATGCGTCCGGGCATAGCTCTTGCATTTCCTCAGCGATTTCAAGGAGAACGGGTATCGTCCGCAGTCCTTTAAACAAACCACCAGCCCCATTCGTTTCCTGACCGATCAGTCCTAGTTCCAATGGAATCCGTTCATCTTTCACTCGTGCATCGAGTAAGCCGACCCTCATTTGCGTAGTGACAAAATCTGCATTTTGCAAGGCTTGACGTCGATCCAATGTAAGATGGATTTCCATGGGCACTCCCGCTTTTTCAACCATCCTCCTAGCCAAACTCCCCACGATCTCAAGCTTTTCTTTTCCTGCTTCAATGTCCACTAACCAAAGTTCTTTAATGGGCAGCTCATCAAAACGTTTAATGAAACCTTCTATCAATTCCGGTGTATAACTGGATCCGCCTCCAATGGTGGCTATCTTCAACCCTTTTGACTCATTCATTTTCCCATCACCTCTTTCTAAAGCTTTTATGCAAAGATGATTGCATAACAAACAACGACGCTGACTGCCAGTAAAGACAGGAATAATAGTGACGCCTGTTTCTTGTTTTTAAACTTACCTTCAACCAAACATATAACCATCGTCAACCCTGCGCTTATCGCGAATGTATTTCCTAAGTAGAGGGATAATTGCTTATCCATACCGAGGGCATTCATCATTGCGTTAAAGATAAAATTAAAAACAAGAATGAAACTGAAAAAGAAAAAGGCACTTTTGTAACTGAAGAAGTGAATTCTGGATGTTGAATTCATGTTTATCCTCCCTTTCCTTATAATAAGAAAAGGAGTCTGGAGCAATTGATCCAAACTCCTTTTTAGATAGTGCTTATAAAGCGATTTTTTTATTTTCCGTTGTTTCTACCGTGTTTTCCTGCGCCAAAAGCTTTTTATCGTACATTTTAAAGAATGGCAGATATATAATAACCGAGATTGCTAAATTGACCATTACTAAAATGATCGCTCTCCAATCACCGCCTGTTGATAGGTAGGCGCCTATTGGAGCAGGCAAGGTCCAAGGAACCATGACATAGGTTGGATTCACTAGCCCAATGGATGTTGCGATATACGCAAGTGTTGCACCAATCAGTGGGGTTATGATAAATGGAATGATCAATACTGGGTTCAGTACAATGGGCATTCCAAAAATAACCGGTTCATTGATGTTAAAAATACTTGGGACGATCGTAGCTTTCCCCATCGCTTTACTGTAAGACGATTTTGCCGTTAAGAGCATAGCGATGACAAGGCCCAATGTTGCACCAGACCCTCCAATCCAGATGAACCACTGGAAAAATGTTTCAGGAGCTATGTGCGGAATTGCCTTTCCAGCTGCAACCGCTGCGGAGTTATTCGCTAAGTACACTTCCCAAACCGGCCTGGCAACGGCGCCCACAACTGACACGCCATGAATGCCAAACGACCAGAAGAATGTAATCAAGAACACCGGAACCAATACACCTGGCAAAGTATCACCTGCACTAATCAATGGTGCAACCGCTTTATCGACAAGGGAATGTAAATCAACAGCAAAGACGACTGTAACCAACGTCATGACAAGCAGGACGATTGTAACCGGTATCAATGCTTCGAATGAACGGGCCACTGATGTTGGCACCGAATCCGGCATTTTAATGGTGATGTTTTTCGTCTTGCATAGCCGCAAGGTTTCCACGGCAAAAATGGATACAAGCATTCCCACAAATAGACCATGGCCTCCGAGATTTGTCATCGGCAGCACAAACCCCACGTCTTCCATCGTTTTTACGCCGATTGTGAACAAGAAGGCGGCCAGTGATAGTAGCCCTCCTGATAATGGATCAAGTTTATAGCTTTGGGATAAGCTGTAGCCTATACCAAATGTTATATAAAGCGTCATGATGAACATCGTTAACCGATATGGAATCAATATTTCCGCAATGTGTTTTGCTGACCATTCACCTATAGCCGAGTCTGCTGAAACAGGCGGGAAAGCAATGATTAAAAACAAACTCCCAAAGATGATGAATGGCAACGCAGAAACCACTCCATCCCGAATTGCCCGTAAATGCTTTTGCTCAGACAGTTTTGCCATCGGAGTTGAAAGATTATTTTCTAAAAACGCTACAAACTTGTCCATGGTTGTTTTCCCCTTTTACTTAAAATAGATAAGAAGCCCTCAATCGTTGATTATTTTACTAGTTCAGTTACGAGTTTCAAGAGCTTAGGGCCGCCAAGAGGGCTGTAAGCTTGAGCGGGTATCGCCTCACATGGCACTCCCGCATCATCTGCGGAAGCCTTGAAGCCGTCAAAACGATGCTTTACCTGAGGTGCCACCATGGCAACATCCCAGCCGTTTCGAACCTCTGAATCGAATTCCTGCGTGCCCACTGCTAACACTTCAATGTTCATACCTTGTTTTTCGCCTTCCTTTTTTAAAGCGCTTACAACGATTGCACTTGACATTCCACCTGAACATACGAATAATACCTTCATCATTTATTCCTCCCTATTTTTTATTAAAAGCTTAGATCGTTTTTCTGATGAATCCTCGTGCTTTTTCCAAACGATTTGCAGCTTCTTCATATGAAACATTCGTTAAAATCATCACGATGGCAATTTTAGGCTGTGAATGTGCCTTTGCTAAATATTCATCTGCCACGTCATAACTGCAGTCGGTGGCATCCATGATAATCCGTTTTGCCCGTTCGACCAGCTTTTCGTTTGTCAACTGTAAATCCACCATTAAATTCCCATAAACTTTCCCGATGCCCACCATTGAAGCTGTGGAAAGCATGTTGCATACGAGCTTTTGGGCCGTTCCCGCTTTCAATCGTGTTGAACCAGTCAGTACTTCAGGACCGTTAACGACTTCAATGGCAACTTTGGCGATTTTCCCTATCTCTGAACCTTTGTTACAGCTTATTGAGATGGTGCCTGCGCCAACTGAATTGGCATATTCAAGACCGGCAATAACATATGGCGTACGCCCGCTTGCCGCAATGCCGACAACTACATCTTCACTTGTTAATTCGATTTTCTTTAGATCCTCAGGACCTAATTCAAAGCTGTCTTCCGCACCTTCTACCGCTTTAATGAAAGCTTTTTCTCCTCCTGCTATAAGACCCACCACTTCCCCTGGGTCAGTATTGAAGGTAGGGGGACATTCCACGGCATCCAACAAACCGATGCGTCCGCTCGTTCCGGCACCCATATAGATCAATCTGCCCTTCTCATTCATCGCAGAAACAATCATATCCACGGCCTTTGAAATTTGCGGAATTTCCTTTTTAACACATTGTGCAACCTTCAGGTCTTCCTCGTTCATCACTTCTAAAAATTCCATCGTTTTCATTTCATCCAAACTCATGGTCTTTTCGTTTCGACGTTCTGTCGTTAAATGCTCTAACATGCCTATCATCCTTTTTATTTCTGTAATGATGCTGTTGAATCTCTAAAAAGAATATAACACTACTAAAAATAAATTTCAATATAGTATATACATTTTTGAAAATTAATTTTAAAATAAGCGTAATACATCGATATTATGTTATTTCCTGGCTTCCTGCTTACAGTTGTCGCTTCATATGCTTTCACTTTTTTTAACAGGCATTCCTTGTCATGGCTTAGGTGAACTATGTATATTCATTATTTGTTAACGCTTACAAATAATCATATAAAAAATTAGAAGCTGAAAAGAGGTTGTACGATTGATGAATGAAATTATGACAAAGAGAAAACTAGGTTCATTGGCGCTGACTGCTTTGGTGGGAGGATCACTTCTCCTTCCCTCAAACCTGATGGCAGGAGCAGAAGCTCACTCCCCCTCTCCCCAAACTGCCTATGTAAAGCAGGAATTGCGTGCCACTTGGATTGCAAGTGTGTTAAATATCGACTGGCCTTCCAAGCCCGGCTTGTCCGTTACGGCCCAGAAGGAAGAATTCATGAAGTATTTGGACGAACAAAAGGCAATGGGGATGAACGCTGTCGTCATGCAGATCAAACCGACGGCCGATGCTTTTTATCCTTCCCGCTATGGGCTTTGGTCACAGTATTTAACAGGTGTTCAAGGAAAGGATCCAGGATACAATCCCCTTTCATTCATGATCAAAGAAGCCCACAAACGAAATATGGAATTTCACGCCTGGTTCAATCCTTATCGAATCACCATGCCTTTAGGGAAGACGGCTGAACTCTCGGATCTTGATAAACTGCCAGAAACCCATCCAGCCAGGCTGCATCCGAATTGGGTCATCCCCTATGGTCAGCAATTATACTTTGATCCAGGCATCCCTGAAGTACAGCAGTTCGTGATTGACGGTATCATGGAAGTTGTAAAGAAGTATGATATTGACGCGGTTCACATGGACGATTATTTCTACCCATATAAGATCGCCGGCATACCTTTTCCAGATGAAGCTTCCTATCAAAGATATGGGGCAAGTGAGTTTTCGAATGTAGAAGATTGGCGCAGGGATAATGTTAATAATCTAGTTAAACATATCAATGAACACATCAAAGCGGAAAAATCATATGTGAAGTTTGGTATCAGTCCGTTTGGAGTATGGCGTAACAAAGCAATTGATCCGACAGGCTCAGACACCGCTGCCGGGCAAACCAACTATGATGATTTATATGCCGATACAAGAACATGGATCAATCATGGCTACATCGATTACATTGCACCTCAATTATACTGGAATATAGGGCTGCCTGTAGCTGACTATGCGAAGCTTCTTGAATGGTGGACTAAAGAAGTCAAAGGTAAGAATGTGCAGCTTTATATTGGACAAGCGGATTATAAAATCAATACAGAGTCCAACGAGGTGCAAAACTGGTTTGATCCGGAAGAACTGCCGAACCAGATAAAATTAAATCGATCTTTCCAGGAGTTCGATGGCAGCATGCATTTCAGTGCGAAAGATTTACGGAAGAACCCACTTGGGATAGCGGACCGGCTGCGTGAAGACATTTATCGCTATCCAGCTTTGGTTCCATCGATGCCTTGGATAGATAATGAAGCACCTAAAGCTCCCCAGGTTGGAAAGGCAAAACAAAAGGGTGCCCCAATCCAATTCGAAATTCGCGACCACAAGCATTCAGATGCTTCGTATTATGCCATATATCGTTTCAATGGGAAGCATAAAGGAAATATTGCGGAACCAAAGAACCTACTGGCTACAGTCCGTAAAGAAGCGAAAGACCAACTATTTAACGATCGCACCGTCGAAAAAGGGCAAACTTACACATATGTAGTGACGGCCTTGGACCGTACTCATAACGAAAGCAAGCAAGCCAATCAGATTACCATTAAAGTAAGATAACATCCCTCAAATTTATAAAACTAACAAAAGTGGGTGACATGACCATGTACATAGTAGGATTAATGTCCGGAACATCATTGGATGGTATCGATGCAGCACTTGTTCGCATGAATAATCGTGGCCTGAAAACGGAAACTGAAATGATTGATTTCATTACCCATCCTTTTCCTAAAGATGTGGAAGAAGAAATCATTCAGTCTTTATCCGTCAATACCTCCAATGTGCAATTGATTTGCAGTTTGAATTTCAAGCTAGGGAAATTATTTTCAGAGGCAACGAAGGAAGTTTGCCAAAAAGCCGGACTGCCTCTGAAGGATCTGGATTTAATAGGGTGCCATGGGCAAACGATTTATCATCAGCCCTTGCAGGAACAGAACATGGTTCCCTCAACCCTCCAAATTGGGGAGCCCGCAGTGATTGCTTACGAAACGAACACACCGGTCATATCCAATTTTCGCACAATGGATATGGCCGCTGGCGGTCAAGGGGCTCCGCTCGTACCTTATACCGAATATGTTCTTTACAGAAGTGAATCGAAGGGAAGATTACTTCAAAATATTGGGGGGATCGGTAATGTGACAGTCCTTCCCAAGCAGGCCACCCTAGATGACATGTATGCCTTTGATACCGGGCCGGGAAATATGATCATTGATGAAGTATGTCGCCAGTTGTTTCATAGGAAATATGATGAAGGGGGGGAAATAGCGAAGCAGGGGCACGTTAATGAAGAGCTCTTATCCCATTGCCTCAGCCATCCCTATATAATGAGCCATCCGCCAAAATCAACAGGCAGGGAATTGTTCGGCAAGCAATATGTTGAAAACCTATTAAAAAAATTCGAAACGGTTCCTGGGCAAGACATCTTAACGACAGTAACGATGTTTACCGCCAAGTCGATCGTTGAGAACTATCGGGCCTTCATTTTGCCGAAAACGGAAATAGAAGAAGTGATCATCGGTGGCGGCGGCAGTTACAATAACACATTAATCGAAATGATCCAGTCATTGCTAGGAGATTCCGTTACAGTCCTCACGCAGGAAGAATTGGGATTCTCATCTGAAGCTAAAGAAGCTATCGCATTTGCCTTGCTTGCAAATGAGACGTTTCATGGCAAACCAAGTAATGTCCCCAGCGCCACAGGAGCAAAAAAAGCTGTCATCCTTGGAAACATCACCTTCCCTCCTTTAAAAGGTAGTAGATGAAGAAACATAAAGGTATGAGCTGAAAAAATACAAAAATCCCCCTAGGAAAAGGATCTTAGGGGAATTTCTCATGCTGTTCCGGGACATCTGTCATAGGCGAGTATGATGAAAAGCAAGTCCTGGATGGCAAAAATACCTTCTATTCGCGCCAGTTGCTACAGCCATGAAATCCTTCATGATATACACTTAGATAGAGAATAACCCGTTCGCAAAATGCCTCTTTGCAAACGGGTTATTTTGTAAGGCTACATAATTTTCTCATTCCCGTTTTCCATCTTCATTGTCGGCGGGATGTTTTTTGCCAATTTGAGCTTATAGAATAATAGGCAGGCTACTAAAAACCCGATCCCATAAAGCAACCCCACCCGTTGCGTCGGATCAAAAGCAAGGAAGATTAATACCATTAAGCAAAAGGCTAAGCAAAACAATGGTACAAATGGATAAAAAGGTACTTTGTATTGCAGCTCCTCCGTTTTCCCTCCCGCTTTTATGAATTTCCTGCGAAACATATATTGTGATAAGGCAATCCCCATCCACGAAATCGTGACGGAAATGCCCGCAATGGACATGAGCAATACGAATACGGTATCAGCTGCCATGAAGCTGGTTAATAACGATAAAAGTGAAAACATTATCGTGAATAAAAGGGCATTCAAGGGCACTTTCCTTTTGGATAATGAACCGAATACCTTTGGTGCCATTCCATCATGAGCCATCGCCCAAAGCAAGCGTGTGGAGGCATAAAGACATGAATTCCCAACGGAAAGGATCGCCGTTAAAATGATGAAATTCATGATGCCTGCAGCATAAGGTACCCCCGCTATCTTCATCAAGGTAACAAAAGGACTTTCCAATAAGCCCAATTCCGAAGAAGGGAATATGGCAGAAAGGATGATGATGGACGCAATATAAAAGACGATGATCCTAAAAAGGACGTTGCGAATCGCCTTGGGGATATTCTCTTCCGGTTTTTCACTCTCCCCCGCTGCAATTCCGATCAGTTCCGAGCCTTGATATGAGAATATCACATTCATCATCGTGACGAAGATAATCGTTACTCCCCCTGCCGGGAAAAGTCCGGAAGGAGCAAGATTCTCAAAGAATGGAGTTGGACGATCCGATAAAGAGATAAAACCGAAAATGCCAGCGATTCCTATTAAGATGAACAAGATGACGGCAATGATTTTTATTCCGGAGAACCAATATTCCGCCTCTGCAAACCCTCTCGTCGTTAAAGCATTCAATGCGAATAAAAGCAGAATGAACACTGCACACCATATCCAGGTGGGTACGTGCGGAAACCAGTGCTTCATCAAGATTCCTGCTGCCGTAAACTCCACTCCCGCTGTGGCAGCCGAGCCGACGAAATACATCCAACCTAGCGAAAACCCCGCGGAAGGCCCGATATATTCAGCGGCGTATTTTTGGAAGGAACCAGTAACGGGCATATGAACCGCCAGCTCGCCAAGGCAAACCATGACCATATATAAAATGACACCGCCCGCTAAATAACCAATCAACGCCCCTCCTGCACCTGCTTGATTAATCGTATAGCCTGCATTTAGAAAAAGCCCCGTACCAATGACGCCGCCAAGCGAAAGCATGAATAAATGGCGTCGCTTCATCGAGCGCTGCAGTTGATCATCGTTCCCCAGTCCATTCCCCATATTTTCCACGTCCTTATCTTGTCTATTAACTACCTTCTCCCTGACTATCTTAAAAAGAATCGAAAAACAGAGACACTTCGGTATCGCTGTCAGCCGTGATTCGTTCTGCAACTCACCGTCCACCGCTTTTTAAGGGAGAAAGGAAAATAATGATGTCAATCCTTTGTCCGTTTGAAACGGTTAAAAGACTAACAGGGAGTAAAGCCACCGCTTCTTTTCAATTGTTAGTTACCGACCGCATAATTCATCTGCGATTCCGACAAAATATCTCACTCCATATTCCAATGCCCCTTCGTCGATTTTAAATTTAGGATGGTGTAATGGGTAAGCTTGTCCAAGCTCATCACTATGGACCCCCAGGAATTGCATGGAAGCTGGAACAATTTCGGAAAACGCCGAAAAATCTTCTGTTCCAAACATAGGATCATCGACGATGATGACCTGTTCTTCCTCGAATATCCCCCCCATTACCGCTCTCGAAATATTAACGGCTGTCTGATCATTCACTACAGCTGGATAGCCTAGATGCCAAGTCAATTCGTACCTTGCTCCATGTGCATCTGCAACACCTTTGACGATTTGCTCCAAGTACTCTCTTGCCTTCACTCGGCTATCGGAATGTAAGGAACGAATCGTACCGCCGATTTCGGCATATTCCGGTATGACATTGAGCGCACTTCCAGCGTGAAACTGTGTAATGGAAATGACGGGTGCTTTAAGAGCGGAAATCTTTCTGGAAACGATGCTTTGAATATTGGTTGTCATTTCTGCGCCGATCATTAGCGGGTCGATCGTCAATTCAGGGGTCGAAGCATGTCCACCCTGACCAATGATTTTGATTTCAAAGTCATCAGCTGCAGCACAGAACACCCCATCCCTTAAACATATTGTCCCTGTTCGTTCGTAAGGAGTCACATGAAGGGCAAATGCCAAATCGACTCCCTCCAGGACCCCTTTTTTCACCAACTCTTGAGCCCCCCCTGGCAAAACCTCTTCAGCGTGCTGGAAAATGAACCTTATCTCCCCATTGATGACGGTTTTTTTTTCAGAAAGGATTTTGGCCGCACCCAATAACATCGCTGCATGCGCATCATGTCCGCATGCATGCATAACGCCAGGATTCTTCGATTTACATTCCAATTCTGTTTCTTCTTCGATCGGCAGTGCATCGATATCTGCGCGAAATGCGATCGTATACGGTTTTTGCGCTGAATTCTTCGTTCCTTTGAGAACCGCCATTACGCTAGTAGCAGTAGGTCTCGTTACCTCTAACCGTGGAAGGGCACTCAATATCTTGTAGATGTAATCCGAAGTCTCGTGCTCCTCATACGAAAGCTCGGGATTTGCATGAAAATGGCGCCTCCACGAAATCACATCATCTAGAATCGTCGCCTGTATCTGTTTCAATATAAAAGGCCTCCTCGAATAATTTATTTTGAAAATTCTGATATTTAAAAACCTAAAAAGGGCCATATTGAATGCTTTGGGCAATGATCAAAAAGATAATCGCCACGATTATCTGTATCATTAGGAAAGGAAGCACCCATTTCACCCATTTCGTGAATGAGATTCCCGCTACGGCAAGACCGGCCAAAAGTACTCCAGACGTCGGGAATATCATATTGGATATCCCATCCCCCAATTGGAAAGCCAGTACGGCAGTTTGTCTTGTCACTCCCATTATATCCGCCAACGGCGCCATGATCGGCATCGTCAAAGCTGCTTGACCGCTGCCGGACGGAACGATGAAGTTAAGGAACATTTGTACGATGAACATACCAATTGCATTGATGGCGGGCGGGAGATACTCGACCAAACCTGCCGCATAATATAAAATCGTATCCAGCAGTCCGCCACTTGTTATGATGACCAAGATCGTCTGTGCAACGCCTATTATCAATGCGCCTGAAACCATACTACCTGCTCCTGAAATAAAACCATTGGCCATCTTGGAAGAAGATAAGCCTCCTATCATTCCCATGATGATTGCGCTTAGTAAAAATAGGCCGCCAATTTCGCTGATATACCAGCCTAATTTAATCACACCATAGATTAATAAGATAAAATTCAACAATAAAATGAGTAACGCCGCAGAATGTCGTTTACTCATCTTAAAGTTATCATCGACCATTGTATGATCTTCACGCCTGAACTTCCCGTATTCACCTAGTTCAGGATTTCGTTTCACTTTCATGGCATGAAAATATATATACATAACGGTTACGATGTAAAACACTGCAAGGATTGCGATTCTCAAGCCCATTCCCGAGTACATGGGCAGTTCCGCAATACTTTGGGCGACACCTACATTGAATGGATTGGTGATCCCGGAAATGAAGCCCGTTGCCAAAGTTCCAAGGATGACAATCGCAAAACCTGTAAGGGCGTCAAAGCCCAAGGCAATCGTCATCGGAACGATGATCGCGATATAGACGAGCGCATCTTCAGCTGAGCCAATCAACGTTCCCAATGATGCGAAGATCAATACCATTAGCGGAATAAGCAATTTTTCTTTTGTCCCGAAACGGACCGCTACAAATTTAATGAATGAGTCGAGTGCACCTGTTGCCTGCATGATTCCAAGTGCACCACCAAATAAAAACACAAACAAGATGATCGATGACCCTTCGACCATTCCAGCATGAATGCTGCTGAACATTTGCAATAGTCCCACTGGTGTAGATTCAATAAATTCGAAGGACGTCGGATCAACGACACTTCTACCATCTTTTTCAATTCTTTCATATTGACCTGCAGGCAAAATATAAGTTAATATCGTTACAATTACAATGACAATGAACATCAATACAAAAGGATTGATTCCTTTTTCGGGTAACTCGGTTAGCTCGTTAGGCACCTTATTCTTCTGATTAAGCGGCTCGGATGTGATTTGCTCGTTAGGTAGGTTATCCATATTCGACCCTCCAATATATTTTCTTCTTTTTGGGGCTACAGCCTTGACCTTTACGTTAATTCATCCTCGCATGCTGTTTTATCTGCCGAAGGATCATGGAGCCTCCTTCAATTCCCCATCAGGGATTTCCATCATGCTTTTGATTAATCTTTCAAGCATGAAAGGAGTCTGAATGAAGGCACTATCGATGTGAAGCCGCTCAGTTCGCTGATGTGCATCCTTTCCGAATGGACCTACATTGAGCACCGGTGCTTGAAGTTGCAGCATATCATCAAATGGAATGCTATAACTATCCCCCCAAACTGGCGTGTTCTTTTCAAACGATGTCCAGCCATCAGAATCATCCTTATACTGAACATAGCTCAGATCGCAAAGACCATTGAAATAATGAACCTGGCTGACTTCTTCCTTAAATGATTTCGCCGTTTCCTTTAATAGTTTAATGGACTCAATGATAAGCGGATCACTGGATGTATTGACGGCAGGATAGTAGGGCGGCGCAAACAGCAAGACAATGGCGGGTGCAAGCTCCTGGCATTGTATCATCAGTTTTTCAACGATCCGCATTGATTTTTCCCGCTCATCCCAATCCGTATTTGCCTGGACGCCTCTTTTTATTTGCTCGACAAGTTCCGCCCCGAATTTCCCGACGGCATAGGATAGCAGCTTTTCGTAGCGCAGCACCTGTACTTCGCCTACCCCTTCCATTCGTTCACGTTGGCATATAGCCTTATAGGACTCATTGCACTTTATCGCTGCTTCTTCTGCAACCTTCTCAAAAATATCCATGATATCCGCAGCGCTTCTCTTCATGATGAAAACATTATAAAGCGCTGCTGCGCGGTAAGGCGTTTGTGTTGAATATTGCAATTTCAAATCTTTTTGCTGAAGTGATACAGGCAAAGGTGTTTCCTCCGAGAGATCTCTTTCCAAAAATGAAGGGTTCCACTCCATGAGCTGTGTAAGGAACGAAGCCATATAGTTAGCTGTCATCCCCTTCAATGGCTCGCCCACGTGTGTTTCCTTCCCATAAAAAAGCGCCGCTGGCATGATTTTCCCCATTGTTCCAGAATATATATAATGTCTTTCGTCTCCAGGTTTCTGTGAAAAAGATGGTTCACTATTAAAAAACATTTTATACGAGAGCCCATGTTTATCACGTAAGGCGACAAGCTCTTTGACTGCTGCCCTCATCCCGGCAGAATTGACTTCCTCATCAGGAACGGTTACGAGCAGGAGATTGATCGGCCATTCTTCCATGCTTGCTTTTTCGATGAGTGCCATATGTAGGGCTAGCCCCATTTTCATATCCATCGTTCCCCTGCCAAATAAGTATTTACCCGATTCGAGATCGATGCGCGCTTCTTCAGGCAAATCATCTTTTCGTTCATGAAGTTTTTTCGTAAGCTGTTCTGGCTGAAAAGCCAGTATCTCGAGGTCACCATATTCCTCTGTCTGTACCGTATCAAAATGGCTAATCAATACGATTGTTTCTTTCACTTCAGGATGCTTATAAAACGCATTGACGAAGTGCCTCCCTAAATCAACTTCATGAAGTGATAGATTGGCCGGATTCTTCTTGAAAAAATCAAGCTTACCTAATTTCTCCTGGACTTTATAAGGAAATGTGATCTCTCCTTCTGTAAGCGTCCTGCTTTCCCAGCTCACAAGCTCACATAATAATGCACGAAGCGCTTCCGGAGTTCCCCATTGTAAATGACCCATTGTAATCCCCCTTTCCGGATTTCATCAAAATGCCAGGAAGCATGCATTCATGCTTTCCCGCATTTACCTTTATTTAAAAGCGGAGCGATAAACAACTCAAACCGCCGTCCTGCTTTTGGAACTCAGACATCTCCAGCTCAATCGTTTCATACCCAGCTTCATTCAATTTACGTTTCGTCTGTTCATATCCGCTTGGGATGATCACATAGTCATTGACTAGAATGCAGTTTGCCGAGTATTCGTCTTCAGCTGACACCGTGATTTTTTTGTATCGGGTAAAATCTGGATGATCAATGAACTCACCTGCGGCAACAATTAAATCATCTCCCAAATACGCAATCCCTGTCTTTAAATGAAAGAACTTTTTTAAGGGAACAATTGTCCCTTTATAGCCTTCGGATTCTACGATTCTCTTTAACTGCTGTGCACCTTCCTCATTTGTCCTGTCGGATATGCCGATATAAAAATGATCATCGACTTGAAGTACGTCGCCTCCATCTAAAGTTCCCGGAGTGTTTATATGGTGAACCGTTTCGTAAAACTCCTTCAGGGTGGGCTCCATAGCTACTATTTCCTTGTTTCTAGCGACATCGCCTGGATTCGTGATGACCGCAAATTCCGAGGCAATGATGGCTGTATCTTCAACGAATGTCGAATCGGGAAACTCTTCATCTGCAGGCAGGTGTGTCACTTCGACTCCGCACTTTTTCAAGGCTTCCACATAAGCGGCATGCTGCTCTAATGCTTTCGCATAGTTTGGTGTGCCGAGATCTGATGTTGTTAATCCATTAATATAACTTCTTCCTGGTGTTTTTACGATGACATGTTTATACATAGCTCATTCCCCCATTATTCACGTTTTTTTTTCGTACTACCGGGCATGTCAAACAGGTTGGACCGCCTGTGCCTTTGTAACTGATTTCAGTTCCTTTGTATTCATATACAGTGGCGTTAGCATCTAGAAGCTTTTGCTTTGTGTAAGCGTTCCCTTCAGTCATTACACAAACCCTTGGAGCCAAGGCAAGTACATTGCAGCCTAGGTTCATATATTCGTCTTCTGGCACGTCGATAAGCTGGATGCCTCGTTCAATAAGGAGTTTTCTGAAGTAGACTGGCATAAGGCGAGAATGGACGACAGCCAAATCATGGTCAATCATGCTGAAGAAGGACATTAGATGGAGACACTCTGCCTCGCCTAGATCATGGGGAATCTGGACTACGATGAATTCATCCACTAGATGTCCAGTCATTTCTTTCAATTGCCGGATAGCCTCGGCGTTAGTCCGGTAACCAAGTCCTGCAACCAGAGTCCTATCATCCAGCCAAACGAGATCGCCGCCATCGGCAACCGCATCACCCGTTAATTCGCCAATGATCGGGATGTCATTATCCATGCAAAAATGCTTATATACACGGGCCTCAGGCTGCCTAAGTTCTTTTCCGGACTTTAAAATAATCGCTCCTTCGCTTGTGAACTTGACTGGGTCATGCGCGTATAAGGAGTCAATGCCCACTTCGTTCGATGCGGGCAAGTAATTGATGTTGGCTACATATTTCTCCAAAATGGAAATGAAATCACCAAACTCCTTTACAGCCTCTTTAAAATCCGGCTCTTCGGAAAAATTGAACGTTTCCCACTTATCATATAAATGTACTTGACTAATAAATGCATCGTGCGGATGTTTAACGATGACACGTTCTAAAGGGGCATACATAGACGAACAATAAACCACTTCCACTCCTCCTTTTCCACAATGCGGAAAACATTTCCGCCAATAGGAATTTTTCTTTTATTATAAAATTACCCATGCTATAATGTCAATATGTTTTAAATATTCAAACAATATATCTTCAAGACTTCTGTACGGAAAGATAGGTGGAATGTTTATGCAATCGATTGACCGTGCGATGAATGTCATTAACGTATTAGTTTCCAATTCATCGGTAAATTGGCTCTCAATTACGGATCTCTCCCAAGAATGTGATCTTCCTGTAAGTTCCATGCATCGTTTGTTAAAAGCCATGTCCAAGCATGGTTTAATTCAACAAGATGAGCAATCCAAGCATTATGGTTTAGGGAATATATGGCTCGAATATGGCTTGCGGATGTACGACAAAATGGATTATATCAGTCAAATAAGGCCTGAGTTGGAAAGGCTGATGAATAAAGTGGAGGAAAGTGTCTACCTCAGCCAGCCAATGGAAATGGAGTCCCTCATCATTGAACGAATCGATAGTGAAAAAAGCCAAATCCGTGTTTATGATCAGCTTGGCTCGAGAATTCCTATGCATATCGGTGCTGCCAATAAAGCTATGTTAGCCTACATGCCATATAGTCAAGCAAACGCAATCATAGAGTCTCTTCTTCCTTTACAGGAAAGGGCCGCTTTTTGGGATATATTGAAAGAAACCAAAAGGTTGGGATACGGAATTAGCCACAATGAGAGAACGGAAGGCACCTCTTCTGTAGCCGTTCCGATCTTAAACCATTTTGGGGAAGTGCATGGCGGAGTGAGTATCGGTTTTGTCAGCTTTAATTTAAAAAGGGACAGACTTGATTTTCTCATTCAAAATGTGATGGAAACAGGTAAGCGTATTTCTTCCATTTTAGGATATAGGGGACCATGACAAGTCAGCCATGGCCCTTCCGTTTCTTTCCTTAACCAGCAAGGCAGGGAGGATGAATGAATGAATGAAAAAAGAAGATGAGTCATATCATCTTCTTTCGCTTACTATTAATCGCTGCCGGTCACGAATGAATCTTCTCGAAAATAGGCGAGGACCTCCCCTGTCACCACTTCTTCCCCTTCCATTACCTCCAATGACTGTATCTCACCGCTGAGACCAATATCGATGATCTCTATACAGCCATCTGGCCTCCTGATTTGAAATAACTGTTCCCATTCGTAAAATCTTGAGTTTTTGGATATCGAAATTTTTTCAACCATGCCTTCGCATGGGCAAAGGATCACATCAAGATACATTTATATACCTCCTCTTACTATTTCCCAAAAATAAACGGGGATTGCAGGACTAACTTGAGAAAGTATTGGAATTCAAGGATATCTTCCAGTTCGATGCCAAGCGTCGGGACCATATCGATCCAAAGGAATATCGTCGGCACACATCAGGATCATCCTTCCGCTTGCATGGAGGTTACCATTGCTTTACCGAAAAACTGCGCCGAATATACAATGGTCACATCATAACCATATTTTTTGGACTATAGCCAATAATGGTCGATCGCTTCGTTTTCTTTAATTTCGGAAAGAATGTCAAAATTCATGGCATAGTCTCCTTCCTTCCAGCTCGCATCATTTTAGTACCTAATCCACCCTCGAAGCCTTGATGCTTCTGCGATTTTGCGTATCCCTTCTATATATGCTGCAACCTTCAAATTCACCGAAAATTTTTGGGAGGTATGATGGACATTCAAAAAGCTTTCTGCCATCTTTTCTTTCAATCGTTCATCCACAAGCTCTTCTGACCAGTAATATCCTTGATTGTTTTGGCACCATTCAAAATATGAGACGATCACTCCCCCTGAATTGGCCAGAATGTCCGGAACGAGGATGATACCTTTTTCATCAAGAAGTTTGATTGCTTCTTTTGTTGTCGGCCCGTTTGCGGCTTCAATCACGATTTTACATTGCAACCGTTCGACATTTTCTTTATGTACCACGCCGCTAATTGCCGCAGGAATCAGTACATCGCATTCCTTTTCCAGGATGTCGGAATTCGATAATGATTCTTTGAATAAATTGGAGACGACACCAAAAGAGTTCCTTTTCTCCAAAAGATATGGAATGTCCAACCCATCCGGGTCATATAAGCCCCCATACTCATCCGCTATCCCAACCACTTTTGCCCCCAATTCGTGCAAATACAAAGCTAAGTGGCTGCCAACATTTCCGAACCCCTGGATGATCACACGCAGACCTTGAATGGGAATCCTCTCTAATTCACAGACCATTTGAAGCGTATATAACACGCCCTTGGAGGTAGCCGTTTCCCGTCCCTTGGATCCGCCTAATGTCAGAGGCTTGCCGGTAATGAAGCCGGGTGAATCGAATTCCCTGATATGATCGTATTCATCGAGCATCCACGCCATGATTTGGGAATTCGTATACATATCCGGTGCAGGAATATCCTTGGTCGGTCCCACTATCTGGCTGACTGCCCTGACATATCCTCTGCTTAATCGTTCTAGCTCAGACGAACTCAACAATCTGGTGTCACAAACAATCCCACCCTTTGCCCCTCCATAAGGAAGATCCGTTATTCCGCATTTCAAGCTCATCCAACCCGCCAAGGCCTTAACCTCTTCAGCTGTGACCTCCGGGTGAAACCGGATTCCTCCTTTCGTCGGTCCTGTCGCATCATTATGTTGGGCTCGATATCCTTGAAACATCCTCGTTTCACCATTATCCATTTGGATGGAAATGCTGACTTCCAAAAATCGCATCGGCACCTTTAAAAATTGATAAACGGAATCCGGATAGCCTGAAACTTGAACCGCTTCTTTTAAGATATCCTGGAACTCTTGCAGGGGATTATCCGTTTGTCGTGTTTCCATCAGCTTTGTTTTGTTTGTCATTATAGCACCTCACTTTTATTTTTATTAAACTATTAAGCAACTTTCATGCCAGTTTTGAAAACACCGGGTATGCAGACGTATAACGTGAGTGTGCCTTCTACTCCGTTGACCTTCATCCTTTCTCACTTATGTATGGATTCATAAGCCATTCAGGTTTGCATATTATGAAACTGAAAGCATTAGCCATGCATATGCCTTATTACTAAATCCACCTCCATGGATGAGTACATTAAATGAAATATGCTTGAACTAGATTGCAGCGGACTAATTCAAGCAACAAAAAAAGGGCTGATGAACGCCCTTTTCACATCAACTCGTTTTGTGCAATGGAGACAGCCAAAAAAATCGTTCCCTAGGTGTCTATTTTTCTCGCAACAGCTTCAATTCATCTACAAACCATTTAGTGATAATTTCCGGACGAGTTATGGCCGTTCCAACCACGACGGCAAAAGCACCGCTTTCAATGGCTTTTCGAGCATGTTCCTTCGTGTGGATATGACCTTCAGCAATGATGGGGACTTCACATGCAGCAGCTAGTTTACGAATGAGATCATAATCGACTTCTTTTACAAGCTTAGTTTCCTCCGTATACCCGGATAATGTCGTTGATACGATATCCGCTCCCAGTTCTTCTGCGATTTGTCCCTCTTCAAAAGTCGCACAATCTGCCATCACTAAAATACCGGGATGCCCATTATGGATCTTCCCTATAATTCCTTCCAGCGTTTCTCCCCCAGGACGCCTTCGTTGGGTGCCATCCAAGGCTACAATGCAGGCTCCAGCATCAATGATGCTTTTAGCACTTTCATAGGTAGGGGTGATATAAACCTCACATTCATCAGACCATTGTTTATGAATCCCCAAGATAGGCAATGCCGTTACCTTCCTGATCGCTTCAATATTTTCAGGCCCGGTTGCCCTTATTCCAACGGCGCCACCTTTTTCTGCAGCCTTGCTTAAGGCACCCATGATATTCGCCCCATACATGGGCCATCCTTCCCTTGCCTGGCAAGACACAATCAAGCCATTTTTAAACGTCTTCAATATACTTTTTTTATCCATCCTTATCACCTACAATACTCCAAAAAATTTACCAGCTAGACCGACAACAAAGCAAAAGAGGATGAGCCAGTATATTGCCTTCTTATATTCTCGCAGCACCCATAAGAAGACAAGCGTCAAGATGAGGGGCAAAAGCCCGGGCAAGATCGAATCGAGAAGTTCTTGCAGGACGATTTCTTTGCCAGCGAAGTTCCATTTAGCGGCCACACCCACATGAACGAAATTGACGATCATTGATCCCGTTACCATTAATCCCACTATGGTTGCCCCTTGTACAAACTTATTGAGAATATCCGAATCTTTCATTTTTAAGATTAGGTTCATTCCAAACCGGTACCCATACATCAAGCCGTAGTAACGCGAGATAATGTTCAGCAATACATTGGGCACGATGAATATGATCGGACCTAATGGGTTGCCCCCCAATGCCAAGCCAGCACCGATTGCCGCAAAAATGGTCATGAAGGTCGCTTTGAACACAGAGTCACCAATCCCAGAAAGAGGCCCCATCAAAGCGGCTTTCGTGGAAGAAATGGTTTCAGAGGTGATTGGTTTTCCTTGCGCCCGTTGATCCTCCAAGGCAAGTGTCACACCGATGATGGCATTAGTAGTATACGGATGACAGTTAAAAAACTCATTATGGCGGACAATTGCTTCTTTTAATTCCTCATCATCTCCATAGAGTCTTTTGAGTGCCGGCATTACCGCATAGCAAAATCCTAAACTGCCATACCGCTCATAATTTATGGACGTCATGCTGAAGAAGGAACGAAAAAAAGTGATGATTAAATCCTTCCTTGTCAGTTTCGCCTTTTCCATCTCACCTCGCTGGGGTGATGGAAGAGACATGTCACGGTTATCCCCCTTATTCATCACCACCGAAATGCTTATTGCAATTCCAAGACCCAACAAGGCAATCGACAGTACAGGAAGTTCCAAATAAACGGCCAGTACGAATCCAATCAGGAAAAATGACCAATACTTCTTGAAGTTCATCATTTTCAGAAGCATCGCCATACCAATGGCAGGCAGAATTCCAGCAGAAACCTTTAAACCATCCATAAACCAAGCAGGCATGGAATCCACAAAGTTCTTTACAAAGTCACTCCCGAAGTGAACAGCCAAAAATGTCGGAATGAACATAACTGTAAAAAAAACGATCAAACCAGACAGATGAAGCCGTCCTGCCCTTTTTAGATTAAGCTCTTTTAGAGCATTGTCAGCACGATGCACGAGATACATATTGAAGTTCCAAGCAAGCATGATCAAAAGCTGTGCCAGAATGCCAATTGGCAAGGCCAGGGCAATTCCAACCTCCGGTTTACCTCCAGCACTGATCGCAAAAATCGTACCAATCAGGCCTGCAATTTGTGCATTGGGAGGGACGCTCCCACCTATCGGCAGCACCCCCATGAACATCAATTCGACGCTTGCCCCTACGATCAATCCCGTTTGGAGGTCGCCCATCATTAAACCTAGTAAAGGGCCCGCAAAAATCGGTCGGCTGATCATCCAATATCCGTACCCATAATTTTCAGTCATTAGAACTGCAACAAAAGCGCTAAGCAAAACGGCCGAAAGGATGCCAATCTCCACTTTTTCTCCTCCTATAATAAATGACGTTCTTTCCCGACTATATTTTCGTGAATAAATCGATGGATTTGTCACTTGGTGATGTCCTGATTTCACAGGCGATCCCGTGACCTCTTATTTTTCGAAAGACATCCCTATCTTCTTCGTCCAAATAGACAGTTTTACTTATTTCCTGTTTACCAGGTTTATAATACATGCCGCCTACATTTATTGAAGGCAGGGTAATTCCCTTTTCAATCAGGGATAAGAGAACATGGGGACTTTTAACGACGATGAATGTTTTCACGGACTCCGGCTGTGCAGCTAAATATCTCACTGCATTTTCGACGGAAAGTATTGCATGTTTTTTTCCGGAAGGGACTGCCATACTAAGCAGCAGGATTTGGGTCGGGTCGTTCGCCGCTTCATCATCAATTACAAGATATTCCGTGACTTGATAAGCAACGCTCCATGAATAAGCGACCTGTCCATGTATAAGCCGTTCATCTATTCGGGTAATAACAATGCTCATGACCAACCTCCTTGACGATTATTATTTGATTACTGAGTTTATATGACTAATGCTTTGGGAAGCATTGGCGATTAACTCTCCCGGACTAGCAGGTGATAGGCAGCATTCAATCACCAAACCCAGATGGAAACCGGCGATTACGTGTATATCGCTCCCTCCCAACACTTGAAGTGTAGCTGCATTGCATGGGGAACCGCCTTTAATATCTGCCAGTATGATAATCTCTTGATGGCAGACCCGCAGTTGATTGACTGAAGTTCCGAGCTGGCTTGAAAATGATTCGAACGTTTCGTTCGCATCCATGCTCAATGCATAGAGATGTTCTTGTTTTCCTGTAATCAGTTCCACACATTCCTTCATCGTCAAGGCTAGTTTGCCATGACTTACAAGTAAAATGGCCCTATTCAAATTATCACCTCCTTATATTTGAATTTTTAAAATATTCTATCTTTAATCATGATATATAAACAGAATTAAAATATCAACATTTTTACATAAAAAACAAGAAATAAAATTTCAAAAATGACATTATTTTCTGCAAATGGACCAAATGAAATTTCAATTGTGATATAAATGTAATAAGGATATCTCTTACAAGGAGGACAATTATGAGCTCATCTTTATTACAAAAAATCAAAGAAAAATCCGACTCACTGTCACGTGCAGAACGGCAAGTAGCCCAATATATATTGGAACATGCCGATTTGGTGCAAACGTACACGATTTCTGAAATATCGATTAACGCTAATGTTTCCCAAGCGAGCGTTGTCCGTTTTTGTAAACGGATGGGCATTGAAAGTTTTAAAACCTTTCAACTTACCTTGGTGAAAGAATTGAGTTCGAACCATACCAATATTAATGACCTTTCTTTATTACGTGAGAATGATACTCCTTACCAACTTTTTCAAAAGGTAACGATGAGCAATAAAATCGCCTTGGATTCGCTAGAACAAACATTGAATAAGAAAGAGTTTGATAAAGCGGTAGAATGCTTAAGCCTGGCAAAGCGGATTGCCTTTTTCGGAGTGGGCGGCTCTTCTACAGCTGCATTGGATGCCAGTCATAAATTCGCCAAACTTGGCGTAGCGACAGGGATGAACACGGATTTTCATACCGTTATCTCGTATGTTTCCAATTTCACTTCACAAGATGCATTGGTCCTTTTTTCAACATCCGGTAAAACGAAGGATGTTTTGGAGATGGCTTCCTATGCAAAAAAAATTGACGTTCCCATTGTGGCCATAACCGCCTACTCAAAGTCTCCTCTATTGAAACTCGCTACGATACAGCTTTGCTTTCCTGACATTGAACATGATCACCGAATCGGCAGCATTGCATCGAGAATCATGCAGCTTAACATGGTCGATGCCCTTTACTTAAGCGTTTTTCACCGCATCGACAAACAGACGATCGATAATTATCAAAAGGCCAGAGAAGAAATCCTTCGTCTGAGAAGATGAATGTACAGGACACATATGCTCGACAAGTGAAGCGCTCACTGCCTTCCATACATCTGTTGCGAGCCATGAACCATTCTCGGTTTTGAAATTGAACTTTAATGTTTTGTCAAAAAAATACAAAAAACCAATAAGGGACTAACATCATCAAATATAACCCATTCTTCACTTAAGGAAAGAATTTAAAAAGGGGTACGGAATTGGAAAAATCCGTACCCCTTTCGTCTATGATTTGAACGCAGCCTTCCAAGATGCCGTTTGTGTTGTGAAGTCTATAGCTGTATTTCTTCCACATGATATTGAGGCGGGGCTGTCCGGAATGCTTTTGTAATGTATAGCAGATAACAAAATCCAATCAAAAACCAGCCCACCCCCATGATTAGGGAACTTGTCTCAAGGTTGATCCAAAGAATGCCAATGGATACCGCCCCGATCAGGGGCATGATTAAGTAATGGAAATATCCCTTTATCGTTCGATACTTGTTTTCCTTAATGATAAAATGGCTGATCACCGACAGATTTACGAAAGTAAAGGCCATTAATGCACCAAAGTTAATCAGTGATGCGGCCGTCACTAAATCGAAGAATAAGGCCGACAAGGCAATGATCCCCACGATGAGTACATTGATGGCAGGTGTTTTCCATTTAGGATGAATATAGCCAAACCATTTTTCCGGAAACACTTTATCGCGGCCCATTACATACAATAGGCGTGATACGCTGGCATGCGACGCCAGTCCCGATGCAAGCGTATTGACGAGAGTCGTACATAAAAAAATCGATTGGAACAGCTTCCCACCCACGTATAGGGCGATTTCCGGCAAGGCAGCGTCAGGTTCCTTGAAACGGGAGATATCAGGAAAAAAGAGCTGGATAAAAAATGAGGAGATAATGAAGATCATTCCGCCCCATAGAGCCGTCAGAAAAATGGCTTTCGGAATCGTTTTTGTCGGATTTGGCGTTTCCTCCGATAATGTCGTTACGGCATCAAACCCCAAAAAGGAAAAACAAAGGATGGTAGCTCCAGTTACAATGGAAGAATAATCCATACCTTCCTGTGCAAATGGCTGAATCGTAAACACCTCCCCTGTCCCTTCTCCACTGTGCAGTCCCCTGATTACTAGAACGATGAACACCGTCATGATGGCTATCTGAATCACTACAAAAAGAGCATTGAAGTTAGCCAGTACATTCACACTCCGCAGATTAAGAATGGTTACAATGGCAACGAACAGGACTACCCATAGCCATGTTGGTACTTCTGGAAATAATGCTGTTAGATAAATTTTGGTCAATAATGCATTTACCATCGGTAAAAACAGATAATCCAACAACGAGGACCACCCTACAAGGAACCCTAAATGGCGGCTGATCGCCTTTTGCGTATACGTGTATGCCGAGCCCGCTTCCGGAAAAACCTTTACGAGTTTTCCGTAGCTTGAGGCTGTAAAAAGCATGCCAACCAATGCAACGATATAAGCAGTCGGCACATGCCCTCCGGTGATTCCGGAAACGATACCAAATGTATCGAATACGACCATCGGAGTCATATAAGCCAATCCCATCATAACAATTTGCCATAATTTTAGCGTTCGTTTCAGTTTCGCATCATTTTCCACTATCATTCCTCCTTGTAACCGCTTTCAATCTTTTGGTTTTACAATCTCTAAATATTGATAAGACCTCCCTCCTTCTTAAAAAACCAACCTGAATATCTAGTAGCAAATATCATGCCAATTGCACATGTCTTACGTCAATAACCGCCATTCCTGAATTATCCAAGGTTCATGTGTGCAGATGGAGCCATGGTTTCTGCTGCATCACGATTCATTTTTCGATAGTTTATTCGCGATTGCATAAAATCCCTAAAGGAAAACGGTAGAGAACGGGTTGAAAATCGCTTTCGGTGAATTGGCATGGCAATTGCATTTGACAAGAGGGAGTATGCAGACGATTAATGGCGAAAAGAAAATGGAGGAATAAAAAATGAAATATCCTTTATCACCGGATGTAAAACCGGAGTTTTGTACCACTGGATCATTTATGCGCTTACCTTCTTCAAGAGAAAATGCCAAATTGGCAGTGGTTGGCCTGCCTTTTGATACAGCCGCTTCATTCAGGGTAGGAGCAAGGTTCGCTCCACAGGCTGTCCGTCAGGCATCCATGACTTTATTCCCGTATCATCCCATTCACAAAGTATTTCCATTTGACGAGTGTAACGCCATTGATATTGGGGATGTTTCAGTGATTCCCCATAATATCCACCGAAGCTATGAATTGATAGAAACGGCAATGGCAGAATTGATGAAAACAGGAATCATCCCAATCGGTATTGGAGGAGATCACTCCGTTACATTGGCCAATTTAAGAGCTGCCGCAAAAATTCATGGACCAGTTGCACTTCTCCATTTTGATTCACATACAGACACATGGGATACGTATTATGAAGAGAAATATTGGCATGGTTCACCGTTCATCCGTGCATATGAGGAGGGATTGCTTCAAACCGATAAAGTTTTCCAAATTGGAATTAGAGGGACGCTCAATCATCCCGGGGATATTGATTCCAGTACAGATTTGGGCTATACCGTGATAACCACGCCTCAGCTGAAGGAAAGAGGGATTATGGATGTCGTGAAGGAAGTCAAAAAGACCATAGGGGATACACCATGTTTCTTGAGCTTCGATATCGATTTCGTTGATCCCTCGTGCGCTCCTGGAACGGGTACGTTGGAGGTCGGTGGATTGAGTAGCTTTGAAACGCTGGAGCTGATTCGCTCCCTGCACGGATTCAACTTCATCGGCTTCGACCTGGTTGAGGTTCTCCCACCCTATGACCCAACCCAAATCACCTCCTTATTGGCGGCCACCATCATTCATGACTTTGCCAGTTTAGTAGCCCTGAAATTAAGGGCAGATCAAGAAATACCAGTAGAAAATAGTCAAAAAAGCTAAGACAGCAAGTGGCCGCGACCAAGGGTTGAATACTTCATTTGATATTTAGGAGGACACCCTCCACCACAGGCAAGAAGGGCCATTTAATAAAAAATGGCCCTTCTTGTCATCTTCTATTATGGCCCACCTACCGAACAAGGATTTTCATTTGAATAACAATGTGGTATCAGGCATCCCTGTTCTTTACGTTTGTGATAATTGATAATAGGTCGTTGCATGAACTGACTGTATTTTTCATATTCCTTTTTTCGTTATTATGTGGTCATTGCGCTCCTTTTTTCATCAATATTTGTTCAATGTCCTTAAAGCCTTTCATTCGGGCGTGCTGTAATGGGGTCACTTTTTCATGATCGGCTAAATTCACATCAGCCCCATGATCTAACAGCAATTGCACGGTTTCCTGTTGCCGTTCCCCTCCATCATTCAAAAGAATCGCCTCCAATAATGCCGTCCAACCTAGGTTATTGACATGATTTATATCAATATCAGTTTGTGTCAAAAGCTCATTGATCACGTGGACATACCCATGTTCGGAAGCAGGAATCAATGCCGTTCCTCCATATCGGTTGGTCATCGCAGGGTCTGCACCTGCATCAATCGTAGCCTTGAGGATTTCTAGATACCCTTCTGCACCAGCATATAAGAAAGGATTGTTTTTCAGATTATCTTGGATGTTGACGTCTGCACCTGCTGCGATTAGAATTTTTGCCGTCTTAAGATCATTATGATAAGTAGCGATCATAAGGGCTGTCCTCCCCTTTGAATCCTGAGAATCGATATCAGTTCCGCCCTCTATCAACTTACTTATCGTTTCCGTATCTTCCTTTTTTGCAGCTTGAAAAAGTTGTTCATTCAATTCAATCTCTTCATCCCCCATTTTTCTCAATTGCTTCTTGGAATCAGGCGCACATGCTTGAAGCAAGAAAAGACATCCCACCATTACAACCATCCACTTCCACATCCATAACACGTCCCTTTTATCATTCGTTTCCGATCTTCGTTACATCTGCCTTCCATTCCGCTGAACCCATTGACTCAAGCTTGAACCCAGCCCTGTTCGGTCTCCCTCCCATTAATACTTAGCTGAAACTTTTTATCCGTCCAATATGAGGGTAAAGCCTAATCATTAACTCCCGTCATGCAATTTCTTAAAAAAAGCTTAACATCTTTCAAAATTTCATTAATGATTATAAAAAACCGCCACTTTTGTGACGGGTAATGCAAAGACCATCTATACATTGAATCGATACCCGGCACCCCAAACCGTTTCCAGGTATTTAGGATGTGCTGGGTCTCTTTCGATTTTTTCACGTAATTTTCTAATATGAACGGTCACAGTCGAGACATCAGCGGCCGACTCCATTCCCCAATTACTTTCATATAGTTGTTCTTTGCTCAACACTTGGTTCGGGTGCATCACAAGAAACAGTAACAAATCGAATTCCTTTGTCGTGAAGGGCACTTCACTGCCATGGATTTGAACTTTACGCGAAGCCTTATCTATCGAAATACCATGAACGAAAACAGTATTCATTTTGGATTGATTCCCTGCCAAACGATCATAGCGGGCTAAATGCGCTTTCACCCTGGCAACCAATTCACTTGGGCTAAAGGGCTTCGTGATATAATCGTCAGCCCCTAAGCCAAGTCCTCGAATTTTATCGATATCCTCCTTCTTGGCTGACACGATCAATATCGGTATATCCCTGGCAGCACGTATTTGCTTGCATATCTCAAATCCATTCACGCCGGGAAGCATGATGTCGAGAATAATCAGATCATAGTTTTTTTGAAGGGCCTGCTGAAGTCCTGCATCACCAGTATGTTGAATGTTGACTATAAAATCATCAATCTCTAAATAATCCCGCTGCAGTTCAGCAATGCTGACATCATCTTCAATAAGTAATATTTTTTTCATTTCTGCTCACCTTTCTTTAAGGTAAAGAAGACACTTGTGCCTTTTCCTTTCTCGCTTGTAGCCCAAATATCCCCTTGATGCTCTCGTATAATTTGGTTGGCAATCGCAAGCCCTAAGCCACTTCCACCAGTCTGGGAATTCCTCGATTGTTCTGCTCGGTAAAAACGGTCAAAAATGAAAGGGAGGGAAGCAGGATCTATTCCTTGCCCGTTATCCGTAACCTTTACAACTGCATCTTCCTGTCCTTCATGCAAACTAATGGAAATGTTCACTTCATCCCTCTCCGCATATTTCATGCAATTACTGATTAAATTAGCCAATACTCGCCTTAATTTTTCCCTATCCGCTGTCACGAATATTGGTTCATCCAATTGATTCCATTCAATTTGTGTCCCCTTTTGAAGGAAATCCAATTGAATTTCTTCCACATAGTCACTGATAAATTGATTCAGTTCGACATTTTCAAAAGTGAATGGTTCTTTATTTAAATCCAGCTTGGAAAATAGGAATAATTCATCGATCAAAGAATCCAGGTCTTTCGCCTTTATATGGATAGTCGATAAGTATTTTTCCATTTTTTGCGGGGTATTGGCTACACCATCCTGTATCCCCTCAACATATCCGATGATCGAAGTAATCGGTGTTTTCAGATCATGCGAAATATTTGATAGGAGTTCTTTCCTGTTTTCTTCATATTGAAGCTGGATCTTGACGGACTCTTTTAATTTTATCCTCATTTCATCGAAGGTCCGATTCATTTGTCCGATTTCATCATTGGAAACAGCTTTTATTTCAAAGTTTAAATCACCTGATTTAATCCGATTAGCTCCTTCCTTAAGAAGCGAAATCGGTTTGATGATGCTTCTTGAAACTAAATAGTTTAACAGCCCGATGATCATAATGAATAGAAATAGTAACAGCCCGAATAAAATAGGAAATAACTCCCGAGCCAGCTCGGCAGAGGAACTCGCCTTTCGCAACACAAATATACTTCCTTGGCTTTTATCAGAAAAATAAAAATCAAACTTTACATACGTATAAAAAAAGTCATCAAACTTAATCGTATCCCTCGTATTGATGTTCGTTGCTTCAAACCCTGGAAGGGACCTGCCAAGTACCTGCTTATTAAAGGAGAGCGACGTAAACTCGATCTTCGAATCTTTTCTGACGACGATGTCGATGCCCTTCTGTTTAATTTCCTTCAATTGATTTTCTTTCAAAAGCTGTTCAGGTTTATTTTTAGCCAAGAGCTTCAAATCGAGAAATGCCGTTTCCTCAACAGTTGTCAATGGTTTCTGGACATAAGATTTTTTGTAAAAATTTTCGATGGCGTTTGCATCGCCAGTTATTGCAAAAATAATTAAAAACCCAGCGACCAATAACAAAGCGATGGAGAATAGGATCACCCCGACGTAAGATAAGAGAAACCTCGTTTTAATTGACATTCAATCAACTCCGGTTGTACGTTTCAGTGCTTCTTTTACTAATTTATTCGTGCTCAAAATGCGAGTTTACCACTACAATAGCACAAAAATCTTAAAATTTTCTAAAGTAAGTATGAAAAATCCCTAAACATTGAAGTACAATATGACTTAATGGTACGTTCCTTCACGATTTTTATAAAAGCGTGCCGCTTCTCTTCTATGTGGCTAGTTTCCTTGATTATACTGGACAAGATATTATAAGAGGAGAGTAGATGGGGTATTGTTTGCGTGGGTTCGATCAGTCATGTCAAATCATTCCCTTGTTATTCATCCATTCGTTCTTTAATTAGGATCGTCAACATTGTTGGGCTACCTCCAAATTCCAGGAGATTAGATATACTCCCTCTCACCGCTTACTTAGGATAGGTTAATTTCCTCCTTGCCACCAAGTGTTGCAAGCGGGCACAATTATATGTTTGAACGATATTGATTGGAAAAAAGGATAGCATAGACTCCATAGGAAAAAGAAACCCGCTGGAAGGATCGAAAGCCAGTGAGTTAATTTTGCGCGTTTTGATTCCAATATGAATGTCGTAAAAGAGCTTGTATCCGTTCCTTGAAGCCCTTTCTTTTCAAAACTGCGTTTGATTATTTTGATCCATCCGGTATGTAATCTTTCCATATTTTCACTAGGCAATACATGTGCCACACTTGACGTTATTTTCACAGCCTTTTACCCGGTTTATTAATGAATATTCGATCAGGTACATTCACAGAAAATAGTGATATTCCTATAAAAAAACACGATGCAGCAATATCGATGATTATTTCCAACCCGCCTGGCAAAAGGCGGGTTAATCGCTTCGGTTGCATTCATCCTGCCAAATGCCTGTCTGCATCGTCAATTTCATTAAATAAAACACCCAGTTCTGAAACATACATAATTCTTCTCCATTTTTCTTTTCGAAATAGATTTGCAGGTGAATTAGCCTTGAGCGGAATCCTTTTGCACGATTTTATCCCGTACTTGCTGGCCGCTTAACGTTACCATGGGCATTCCACCGCCAGGATTAACGGTCCCCCCCACGAAGTAGAGATTATCGTATCGTTCACTTTGCTTTCCATGCTTGAATCCACGGTTTTTCGTACGGTGGGAGACTGTGCCATAAATGGATCCGCGATGTGATCCATACATTGTTTCAATATCATGTGGCGTCCACATGTCTTCCGTAACAATATTTTGACGCAAATCCGTCAAGCCCATTTTCTCCAATTTCGTTAATACACGTTCACGAAGCTTTATGTAATCATCCTGAGTGAATGGTTTATCTTGAATATAAGGGATATGTGGAAGTATTTTAATATTTTCATGTCCAGGAAGTGCCTGGGATGGATCTGTTTTGTTCACATTGACCACATATATGGTTGGATCATCGGGCAGTTCATGGTCACGGAATACTTTATTCATTTGTTCGTGTAAGTTATTAGAAAAGAAAAAGTTATGATGTGACAGCTGAGGGTATGTTTTGCGTACACCTAAGTGCAGGATTAGCCCAGAACTGGATGGCTCAAAACGTTTTTCAAGCTTTTTGATGAATTTCGGTTTTTCATCCAATAACTTTTCATAAGCTGGAATCACTTCCATGTTGGAGATAAAATAATCTGCTGTTTTCCTCGATCCATCATTCAGCTCTGCTGCTATGATTTCCCTTGAAGGTCCTTTCCTGATGAGTTTTTTGACCGCTTTTCCAGTATATAATTCCACACCTAATTCAGTTGCAAGTTTGACCATACCTTGAGCGATTCGATGCATCCCACCAGGGACGTACCAAACACCTTGAGCATGCTGCATATAGATCATCATATTAAGAACGGCAGGTGCATCATATGGAGAAGACCCTACATATTTAATAAAATAAGCGAGCATATCCCGGAGCTTTTGATTGCTGATTCGTTTCCTGATGGCATCATACATCGTTGAAAAAAGATCAAAGCCTTTAAAGGATTCTAACAAACCATGCTGTTTAAAGATTTCCATCGTCGAATCTAAGCCCTTATCAAAGTATCCTTCTTCGGTCACCTCATATATCCGGCGGGCATAGTCTAAAAAATGTTTGTATTCCTCTATGTCCTTTTCGCTCAAACAAGAGTTTTCCTGCAGCATCAAAGTCAAATCTCCATAGAGATCTATGATCGAATCGTCCGGAAAGAAGGAACGCCATTCATTTTTTAATCGAATGGTAGGGATATAGTCAGCCATATCGCGGCCGCTTTTTACAAACAATGTTTGGAATATTTGAGGCATGGTCAAAATCGACGGGCCAAGGTCGAAACCAAAGCCATCCTGTTCCAGTCGATTCAATTTACCTCCAAGATGGCCGTTCTTTTCATAAAGTGAAACCTTATAACCACTTTGGGCCATGGATATTGCGGCTGAAAGTCCTCCCAGCCCGCCTCCAATAATGACAACCGTTTTATTGGCTTCGGTCATGACGCCCACTCTCCTTATTCTTTTTTTAAAATATAGACAATCGCTGACCTTTTCCATATCGAAGCGGGAGCGAAAGGCAGGATAGCATCACACAGTTAAAACCTTGGTTTCTTGTTGAATTTGCTCCATTTCTTCTGGAGATATAAAGTTCCTCTTCAAAAGGCAGTCATATTTATTATCCCTAACGGCGTTTAAGATTCCACGATAAAGACGTGCCGATAGCAAAACCTGGAATTGGCTGTCTTTATCAAAATAATGGACGCCTTCTTGAAATTCATCAAACAACTCTTCGGCACGACGGGCCATCTTTTCCCAAATCCTGATGAAGCCGATACTGATTATGGCTTTTTTGATATCCTCCTCAGTGTACGACTCCGATTTCATCTCGGACAACGGCAAGTAAATTCGATCATTTTTTCTATAGTCCTCCCCGACGTCCCTTAATATATTAGTAATTTGCATAGCCACGCCAAGAGATATCGCTTGCTGAGTGAGGTCTTGTTTTGATTCTGAAGCAATGATGGGCAAGAGCATTAAACCAACCGTCCCTGCAACATAATAGCTATATTCTTCTACCTCCCCCATTGTTTGAGGAATTGTGAAATCAATGTCCCTCCTCTGACCATTCAGCTGATCAAAGAAAGGCTGAATATCCATTTCATAACGGGTAAACACATCTCTTAAAGCTCTCCAAAGTGGCTGGTCCATTTCCTTATTTGCCTGGAACAAGCTCAACTCCTGTTTTATACGGTTTAAAGCGTTGATTTTTTCTGACCTGTGCCCCCCCAAGTCAACACTATCATCTGCAATCCTGCAAAAAGCATAGATGGCATAAACGGCGTTTGCTTTCTCCTTCGGTAATCCTAAAAAAGCAAAATAGAAACTTTTAGAATTCTGCTTGATGATGTCCTCACAATACCGATAATCTTTGTCCAATTGTGTTTGATCAGTCAATCTCATTGGCCGACCTCCTAATTATTACCTGCATGTAATACCTGCTTACTGCCATGATCATCCAAAATCAATTCTTCTGTAGCGATTTTAGCTGAAAGTAATACGATGGGGACTCCGGCACCAGGGTGAGTGCTGCTTCCAGTAAAATATAGATTTTCACATTTTTTAGCTTTACTCTGTGGGCGAAGATGATTACTTTGTGCCAGGTTAGGACGTAAGCCGAAGCAGGCACCGTTATAGGCATTGAATTTTGATTCAAAATCAGGCGGTGTCATATAGGATTCCGAAACAATTTCATTTTCAATATTTTCAAGGCCTTCTACTTTTTTAAGAGATTCGAACACTTTTGAACGGTAATAGCTTATCGTCTCATCATTCCATTCGTATTCCGAGGTGGACAAATCAGATACAGGCACCAAAATGTAAATCCCATCTTTTCCTTCTGGAGCCAATGAAGGATCAAGCTTTGAGCCGAGATAAACATAAAAGGATGGGTCATCTAAAATCCGTCCATCAAAAATGTCTGTTAAGTTCTTCTCTAACCCTTCGCTAAATACAAAATTATGGATCGTTTTCAGCGATTCATATTTCCGATCCATTCCCAAATACATAATGAAACACGAACAGGAATACTTCATGCTGTCAATTTTTTTATCGGTATACTTGCCTTTCGATTTCGTGTCTTTGACCAGATTTTTCATCGCATATGGAAAATCTGCATTACAAAGTACGTAGTCGGAATAAATATCTTTATCATCCACTTTAATGCCAAGGGCTTGCTGATTTTCAATCAGGATTTCTTGAACACTCACGTTATAGTGCACATTGCCGCCTAACTCTAAAAACAGTCGTTCCATGGACTGGGCCATCGTATACATTCCACCTTTGATGAACCAAACGCCATAGAGTAATTCGATCATCGGGATAATGGTATATAAGGAAGGTCCATTGTATGGAGATACACCTATGTATAAGGTTTGAAAACTAATCATCTGCTTAAGGCGTTCATTCTTCACATATTTCCCGATAAAATGATCGGCATTATCGAAAGTCTTCAATTTCAATGCTTGACGAATCATGAATGGGTTATAGAAATCAGACGCGTGTCGGAACGGCCGTTGAATAAAATGATTTTTTGCAACAACAAACCGTTCATAGATTTTTTGAAGATACTTCAAGAAACCTTCTGCATCTTCGTCGCTAATTTTCTCCAAGGTCTTCATTAAATCCACTAAGTCTGAAGAGATTTCATATGCATCTTCCGGTTCGCTTCCAAAGAAAACGGAATACATCGGATCTAATTTCTCCATTGGAATATAGTCATCAGGATTACGGCCTGCCAGTTCAAAAATTTCCTGGTAAAGCTCAGGCATCATGACGATGCTTGGTCCTAAGTCGAATTTGTAGCCATCCTTTTCAATTCTGTGCATTTTCCCACCGGGCATCGATTCTTTTTCGAATATTTCTACTTGATACCCTGCATGCTGCAATCGGATTGCACTTGCCAATCCAGCTACACCCGCTCCCACAACGATTACTTTCTTTTTATTTACCATGGTTTCCCCCAATATCATATTCATTATTTTTTTGTATAAGTTCAAATAGTCTGCCAGTTTTATCGACAAAATAGATGAAAGTCAATTTTAACGATATTAAAAGTATTGATTTAATTATTGCTAGGAAGTTGTTTAGTTGTCAACTGTTTTGTATAATGTTTAATGATAAACATTATACAAAACAGTTGACCATCCTGTCTAAGCCAATAGAGTGAATAAGCAAGTCACTATATACATTCCGTTAAATGGCTTGTACAATATTATAGGATTTTCATTATACGTTCGAAGCCGCAGATTATACATAAAATATTTCGATATAAAGGATGAAAGCTATGAATCATACTCGTGGTGGTACGTTTTATATAAAAGATGTTTCAGCTGTTACAGGACTTTCCAAACAAGTTATCCGAAAATGGGAAGAAAGGTATGACATCATACAACCTGTCCGCCATGAGAATGGATACCGACTTTACAGCAAGGAAGATATCAACACTCTTTTAACTATAAAATCGCTTCAAAAAAAGGGATTCTCCATTAAACAAGCAGCTAATTTCGCAAAAGAGGGGCTACTTACGGAGGAAAAAGCAGAGGTACAGTCCAATAGTGCTTTTAACCCAGATTTAAATGATTATGTGATTCGGTTGATTGAAAAAGGGTACACGTGTAATGAATTGGATTTACTTGTAGTTTTAAAACAGGCTTACCACTTTTACGGTTTAGAAAAATTCCTAACAACCGTCGTTTCCCCTTTTTTAATAGAAGTCGGTGATAGGTGGGAAAGCGGTGAATGGGATGAATATCAGGAATCTGTCTCAAGCATGGTAGTGAAGGATTTTCTTGTCCAAATACGCCGTAACTTTCAATACGCGGATAAAGCGTCATTAGTTTTAGGCGCATGCCTTCCACATGAACATCATGAGATACCTGTACACTATATTTTGTTACGCTTCATGTTAAGAGGCTGGAAAACGACCCTGATAGGTGCTTCACCGGCTCCTGGATCCATTCAATCATTAGTTACAAGATTGAAACCCAGAAAAGTGCTGCTATCTGCTTCGACGACACTTCCATTCGAAAAGGATCCTGATTTACTTAAAACCCTTGATTCATTCGCTGCTGAAAATAAAACAATCGAGTTTTATTTAGGTGGAGCTGGTGCGATGCTATACACTAAAGATAAAACGATCAACAACATATGTGTTACCAACAGCATTGAAGATATCCTGTCTTTGAAGCAATAGTAGGAAGCAGGAACTTCGGGGCAGCTTGATGAATGATAAGGCATTTTACTCATATACCGAAAGACCGACATACATTTCATATTTATGTCAGTCTTTCACAAGAGTTTTCACCCATTTTTAAAACTGGTTATTGCCGGATAATCCTCAACTCATGGTCCAAACCTGTCATATGTGCTAGATCATAAAAGTTTCGCCATACAAAAAAACGACCATCTTTTAGATAGTCGCTAATAAATGGTCATTTGAATATGATGGATATGATTTTTTCTGTTGACATTTTACTATCCACCTCATATGTTCCAGGGCGTAAACCGTTGGCTTTGCCTTTCTTTTCAACCTCGTCAGAAAATGCATTTGCATTTTTAATGACTTTTGCCTTTTGTAGGTTTTTCCCCACATCGATGCTAGTCGAACCTTTAGACACTTGCAACACTGTGCGGTATACGATTTTTTCTGTTGGTTCTTTTTCTGCTTCTTTTTCTTTTGCCGCATCCATTTGTTCTTTAATGGACTCCGCTTCAGCAATTTGATCTTCCCATTCCTTTTCAGAATGGATGACATACCCTTTGGAAGTGAGGGACGCTTTCATATCATCATCAGAAATTTTCTCCGAGGTGCCCGTCGCTTCTCCCGGTCCAAAGAAGTATACTGCTCCGCACAGACCGGCAGCCACAATGAGACCGCCTGCAAAGCTGCGCATTGATTTAGATGTCATTGGCAACGGTTCTCCTTTCATTCTTCGTTTTTATGTAAGGAGTAAGCAAGATTTCAATCTCATTTTCTGGATATTTAGTTTTCAATGCGATGCTTTCTGATGAATAGCCACGCTTATGTAGATCTAGCACCTCTCGCAGCAAACTCCGCTTTTCGGAAGACATGGCAAGGACGCCTGCCTCTTGTGCCGTAATTTCCGCATCTATCTCGATGTTCCTGATTTTTTCTTGTAATACATTCATTTCATCTCCAAATGTACTGGCAAGCTGCTCCATTTGTTCGTCCACTTTTACGGAATCCTTTTTGCTAAACGATAAAATGAACAGTAAAACTGCTGCACCAAACAAAATGACAAGAGTCCATTCCATCATTCTATGTCCCTCCTTAATCTTGTATCGATTGTCTCGCTTTCTAATTATATATTGATTTGCATGAAAACTCGATTTAAAAGAACAAAATAACACAAAAGTCATGCATTTATGACAAAAAAAGGCGTAATAATGCCACCACTCCCGATTCTGCATGATTAAACGAAAGATCCACCTTCCATTTAAGGACCATTTTACCATAAAATAATCCACTTTGATAGATTTGGTACTTGCAAGCTTCCCTTGAATGATTGCTGATACATCGTATTCTATTTGACCCTTACGAAAGCTTTTCGCGATTTCCATGACGAACTTGCTTCACCTTCCTTCCAGCCTTTAAAAGTAGATTAACATGACAAATACGGTTTTAAACGATAAAATATGTAGTATAAGGTTCCTTTCCTGTTTCATTAAATAGGTGAAATTTTTCCGTGTCATTTGCTTAATGGATGCATGCAAAATCATAAGGAGGAAACTATGAATATAAAACTAACGAATATCCCGAGTTTCATGCAGGCAGAACTTGACCAGCTTCAGGAAAATCTATCTCCTATGTTGAAGAAAAGCATGAAATACGGCTTGCTATCGACTGCGATGATCGGGTTTTCCGTCATCAATCTTTTTTTCTTATTCTTTAACAACGAGTCCTTATCGATCTCGAATATAGCACTTGGAATCTATGCATTGATTGGCGCTATCGGATTTGCTCTATTGAAGGAAAATAAGCATAACCAAAAAGAAATTGCTAAAATGAGCCGGACCTATATGTTGGACAGGATGAAAAAAAGCCGCTATGTAACGGAGGCGCGAAAAAGCAATTACTATAAAAAGGTGAATGAGCAGCCTCTATATGCCATGAATGTTTTTTTCGAGTTTCTAGCGGAAGAACAGCAGCGGAAGGACCAATCCTTCCATAACGAATTTTAAAGGCAACAAGCCCCTTCATGATCGTTCAAGAAGGGGGCCCGGGCTATAGCAGAACTCGCGATAATGGATTGACCTTGAGCAATTTATACGTTGGTCGACCTTTGCCACTGCTGGTGCTCGGCCTAGCGCTTGCAGTGACTCTCATGTCTCGCACTTCTTAGCAGGACTTCCGCCCTTTCAATCAATGAACTATTCATGGCAGCTGCCCTTTCTTTAAAAATCGAATTCACGAAAACGGTGGAAGAAGATTTTTGACAGGAAATGAACTAAAGCCCCCTTATGAACGCATAAGGGGGCTTTATATTAATGCTGACATTCATTCACTTAGTACGAGGTCTGCAATGACAAGGATTTTTCCTGCCTTGATATCTTCCACGTATTGATCGACTTCTTCTTCCTCTAATCCCATATCCAATAGCGGTTTCCTCAAGCCGCCTGCTCCTGAGGCTGCTCCAGCTGCCGCTCCGCCAAACGTTGCAAATATCGGCCCAGCTGCCAGGATGGGTCCTATTCCCGGTACGGCTAATGCACTCATCCCAATCAATAGCCCCGTCAAGCCGACAGCACCGCCAGCTGCTGCACCGGCTACCAATCCATCAGTCTTTGTCGGGCTGACTTCTTCCGCTTCATTAGGCAATTTGTCAATGTTCTTTGCTATGATGGATATTTGTTCCGAAGTATATCCTTGTTGCTTTAAATTCCCTACTGCTTCAGTCGCTTGTTTTTCATTTTCATATATTGCGATAAACCTCTTGTCCATGGTATCTGCTCCTTTAAAAGTAATGTACTCTACAATACCCTTATTTGAGCTTCACTAACCCTCCATAGAAAAAATGAATGTCACCCGCGAATTTGCCCCTGACCATAAATGAAGTACTTGCTCGATGTCATGGCAGGCAGGCCCATTGGTCCACGTGCATGAAGCTTTTGAGTGGAAATGCCGATTTCTGCACCATAACCGAATTCAAAGCCATCTGTAAAACGGGTGGAAGCATTGTGGTAAACTGCTGCTGCATCCACTTTATTTAAAAATATGGCGGCGTTTTGTTCATCTTTCGTAAGAATCGCTTCGGAATGCTTCGTACCGTAGCAATTGATATGATCGATGGCTTCCGTTACATCCTTAACGATTTTCACGCTGATTTTCAATGCTAGGTATTCATTGGACCAATCTTCCTCCGTAGCAGCTTTCGCTTTCGGAAAAGCAAGGCATACCTCGTCATCCCCAACTATTTCGATTCCCGCTTCATCGAGAAGTGTCAGTATGCGCTGGCCATTTCCCTTAAACCAGTTTTCATGAATGAGCAAGCTCTCGATTGCATTGCATACGGATGGACGCTGTGTTTTACCGTTTAAGACAACGCTCCCGACCATATCGATATCTGCCGCCTCGTCGATGAAGATATGGCAATTACCTGCTCCTGTTTCAAGGACGGGAACAGTGGACTCCTTAATGACCGTTTCAATTAACTGCTTACCTCCCCGGGGAATCAAAACATCTAAGTATTCATTAAGATGGAAAAGTTCCTTAGCGGTTTCTCGGCTCGTATCTTCGATCAGCTGTATAGCTTCCACAGGAATATCCGTTTTCTCCAAAGCTTCATGGATGGAGGAAACCAACGCCATATTGGAATGTCTCGCTGATGAACTCCCCCTTAGCAGGACGGCATTCCCCGTTTTTAAAGCTAATGTAGCGGCATCGATGGTCACATTCGGCCTTGCTTCATAAATCATTCCAATTACACCGATCGGCACCCGCCGTTTTTTAATCAATAAACCGTTTTCTTTTTCGATCGTCTCCAATGTTTCACCGATTGGATCTTTTAATTCTATTAAAAGCCTTATCGCAGCTGCCATATCATCTATACGAACATCATTTAACATGATCCGATCCAATATTGACTCACTCAAGCCCTTTTTTCGGCCTTCTTCAAGATCTTTTTTGTTTTCTAGTAACAGCCTTTCTTTATCGTTAACAAGTTGCTCAGCTATTTTCTCGAGTGCCTCATTCTTTTTTCCCGTTGTCGCTCCGATTAGCTCATAACTGGCTGCCTTCGCTGCTTTACCCTTCGCCATCACTTCACTCATTTCAAATGCCCCCTATTCCTGCTTTAGATTAATTATGCTTTCACCCATCTATCACGGTGGATGACTTCAATGGATGTGATTACAAGCTCGGTTGTCCGCTTGCCCATGGCCTGTTTCAATTCCTCATCGGAATATAGGACCTCTCCACGACCTAACAATCCGTTTGCCCCATAGACCTCCACGACGTCCCCCTTGTTAAAAACGCCGGTAATATCATAAATCCCTGCAGGCAATAGACTGCTTCCATTCGAAACCAATGCCCGTTCAGCACCTTCATCAACGAAGATTTTTCCGGAAACTTGTGAATGAAGGGAGATCCATTGCTTGTTTTTCGTAACCGTCGTCAAGACGTCCTTGCCAATGTATGTGCCGTCCCCTTCACCCTCAAGGATCTTGATGAGTTTTTCACTTCCCGCTCCAGACCCGATAAATACTTTCACACCAAGAGACAATGCTGTCTGGGCAGCAATCAGCTTTGACTTCATCCCTCCTGTGCCCACACTGGAGCCTGTACCTTTTGCCATGTGCAATAAATCGTCCGTGACGTCGGAAAGCTTATCAAATCGTTTAGCCTCCGGGTTTGTATGGGGATTGGCATCATAGAGGCCATTGATGTCCGTTAAAATGATTAAGTGGTTAGCGTGGACCAATCCGCTCACTAAAGCGGAGAGCATATCATTGTCACCGAAGGTCAGCTCTTCGACAGATACTGTATCATTTTCATTGATGATCGGCAGGATGCCACGCTCCAGCAACTCCATTAATGTAGCATAGGCATTCTTGTATCTATCTTTTTTCGAGAAATCCTTACGGGTTAACAAAATCTGTGCCGGCACGATTCCAAACTGCCCCAACTGCTCCATATATGACTGAATCAGCAAGCTTTGGCCCACAGCCGCTGCCGCTTGCTTTCCTTTTAGCGTAACGGGTCTTGTCGGATATCCGAGCTTGCGGAATCCAGTCGCTACAGCCCCTGATGATACAAGGACCACTTCATGTCCCGCTTTCCTTAAAGCTGCCACAGCCTGAATATGATCGCTAAATTTGCTTTGATCGATTTCACCTTGTGAGTTGGTTAAAGAACTACTTCCTATCTTCACTACGATGCGTTTCTTTTCCATCGATTCTGTCCTCCAGTAAATATCTTAGCCATGAAAAAAAGCCCTTTTCATCCTCGAAACAAGGACGAAAAGGGCTGCTCTCCGTGGTACCACCTTCATTGAATGCCAGCTTGATGCATTCCACTTTGCCTGATAACGCCAGGTTCTGCGCCTATGTGTTGCATAGGACTCAAGAAGCAGGTTCTGCGTTTTCCTGTCGCGGGCCTTCCAGCTATTGGCGCCGCTCTCTGTCACAGTCATGTCTCGCATACTAATCTTCTCTCAACGTTCATGGTTTTAATATAGTATGCAAAATTATCTTCTTGATGTCAACAACATTCCTTGCATGAAAACCTACCTGCTTATAACGACACGGCAGGACCGAAGAACTCGTAGTGAATGTTATCCGGTTCGACGCCTAACTCCTTCAGGCATGTGATGATCGCTTTCATGAAAGGAACAGGGCCACAAATATAATAGTCAGCGTCAGGCTTTACATGGAGGCTCAATAATTCCTTATCCATATACCCTTCCTTCACAAAATTTGGCAGCTGCTTATCTTCCTTCTCCGGATTTTTAAACACGAACGCTAATTGATAGCTCTCGAGTTTCTGTGCGAGACCTGTCAGTTCTCTTCTGAACGGTTGTACTTTCCCATTATCGGAAGCATGAATGAATTGTACATCACGGTCGGGCGTTTGATCGGCAACAGCATGCACCATGCTCATGAAAGGAGTGATTCCGACGCCGCCGCCAAGGAAGACGACAGGTGTCCCTTTCTCCAGATCAATGGAGAAATGGCCTGCAGGCGCGGTTAAGTCAAGACTGTCCCCCACCTGGATGGAATCATGCAAATAGTTCGAGACTCTGCCATCCGGAGAGCTTTCCGTCCGCTCTTTTTTAACGGAAATTCGGAAGTAATCTTTTCCGGCAGCATCTGATAAACTATATTGCCGATTGAATAGAAAGCGTTCACCCGGTATCCCGATACGAACGGTTACATATTGACCAGGAAGGAAGGCTGGAATTCCTTCACCATTTGCCGGCTTTAAATAAAAGGATGTAATTACATCACTTTCCGGCACCTTTTTGACGACTGTGAAGGGTTTGAAGTCAGCCCATCCCCCTTCCTGTTTAGAAGCTTGGTCGTACATTTCCTTCTCGACGCTTATGAAAACCCCGGCGATGACTCCATAAGCGTCCCCCCATGCTTGGAGGATCTCCTCGGTAGCTGCTTCTTGCAGAACTTCCTTGATTGCAGCCAATAAATATTCCCCGACGATTGGATAATGCTCAGGCTTAACAGCGAGACTTCTATGCTTCTGTGCAATTTGCTTCACTACGGGCAAAATCGTTTCGAGTTGATCGATATGTTTGGCAGCAGCCAAAACTGTATTGGCAAGTGCATGTTGCTGCCGTCCCTTTTTCTGGTTGGCATGATTGAAAATATTCAATAATTCCGGATATGCTTCAAAAAGATTTTTGTAGAATACGGTTGTGATGGTTGTACCATGTACCTCTAATACTGGTACAGTGGATTTAATGATTTCGATGGTTTTCTGGGATAGCATAAATAAACCCCTTTTCATAAACAAGTATTTTAAATACATGTTTATATTAGAACGGAACTGTTTAAAAAGCAATATATTTAATACATCTTTTCAGCGGCTAAAGTTTAATGTTTAAAAATTGTTCACATTTATGATATAGTCAAATGGGGATAGAATGTGAGGCGATAGACATGAGGTTGACAAGTTACTCCGATTACTCACTTAGAGTGTTGATATACCTGGCTTCCCACGACCAAAGCAAATTATCGAATATAAAAGAGATTTCGGAAGTTTATCAACTATCTAAAAATCATTTGATGAAGATCGTTCATAATCTAGGTAAATTAGGCTATATCGAGACGATACGCGGAAGAAATGGCGGTTTTCGCCTGGCAAAACCACCTGCTGAAATAAATGTCGGGGAAATTGTAAGGAAAACAGAAGAGGATTTTTATTTGGTGGAATGTTTTAAGGACCATGGCAATTGCATCATTTCCCCTGTCTGTTCATTGAAATTTGTCCTTAATGATGCTTTGGATGCTTTCCTACAGGTCCTTGATCAATATACGATTGCAGACTTCATCGAAAATAAAATGATGCTCAAAGCCTATTTCGATTCTGCAAAACAGCATGACGAAGGGACCGACTCTTTATAATCGGTCCCTTTTTCATTAACCAATAATCCGTTCGATTCCACAATCCTCTTCCCTTCTCAGGTCTTTGATCCCAGTTTCCGTATTCACCAAAACTTTAAGCGGATCGTATGGATTGATCATGATGACCGTCCCCGTTTGCCTATTGGTCAGCATGACTTCTTTACCTACCAGGGTGGACATCAATTGATTGATGAACCCCATCAGTATTGCCGGATTGAATTTATCGAACATATCACGATTCATTTGTTCAATCACCTTATAAAATGGCATGGCCTTTTGATACACACGATCGGATGACATGGCGTGAAATACATCGGCTATCGCCACGATCTTCGAATGATGATGAATATCGTTTCCCTTCAATCTTAACGGATAACCGTTCCCATTTTCCCGTTCATGATGCTGAAGGGCAGATAATGCAATCGAAGGCGGCAATCCAGGGATATCTTTCATTAATTCATAACCATAGATTGTATGAAGCTTCATTTCCTCATATTCTGCCGCAGTCAATTTAGCCCTTTTTTCCAATACGCTCTCGGAAATCCTTGTTTTACCAACATCGTGCAGAGTGGCGGCCAAAGTCAGTGTTGAAAGATTTTCTTTGGAAAATCCAAGCTTTCTCCCTATGTAGGTCGCAATGATCGCCACACCGATATTATGGCTGTATGTGTACTCTTTGCTTGCTTGCAATTGTTCGAAAAGGTAATGAATATCCGGATTTTTTGCAGCTTCCAAAATGACAGGTGCAATATCCGTTTGAATTGCCTGGACCGTTTCAAGCTTCATATTTCCATTGCTGCGTATATCTTGAAAAAAACCTTTCATTCGAACGGAAGCTTCATTAATTTTTCTATTGATTTCCGCTTTGGATAGTGATTGATGTTCGGTCAGGCCCGATCTGCAATCTTCGCCTTTTTTCAGTTCTGCGATCATGATGTCAATTTCCGGAATGGTAAGAGGCGGTAACGGTTTATTATTATTCAGCTTCCCTTTTCTATTGTTCAACGCGCTCACACTTTCCTCTATTTTTTACCTATAATACCATACCCTTGATGAATCTGCAGGAGATAATGAGTGACTTTATTAAAGCTTACACATGGCCTTTAAGTTCGTTGCCTAGCTTCTTTAGCTTTTCCCCAACCGTACATTCGGTAATACAGAACTGATGGGCGTAAGTACGTCCCTTCTCTTTCCGGAAATGTTTTCTCAAAAAGCAATCCTGGCAGAATGAAGTGAGGACATCTTCGACTTCTTCATAAATTTTTTTCCTATTCATGGTTGATATGGCTCCTTTGATCCTGCAATTTCGGATTTGCTGAAAATGGCCTTTCCCTCAAGAGCAATGGTTGCCAGACGATCGGCTTCCTGATTGTCCTTTCGCGATATTGGCTTATAAACTGGAATGATCTTTAACTTATCAAGCTTAGCCTCAATGCGGTCCAGCCACTTATTCAAATTTTCTTCCATGCATGGCCATTCACCTGAAAGTTGATTTAAGACAACAAGCGAATCCCCTTTGAATACACAGCTCTGGTGGTGGACCCCAAGTTCATCAAGTTGTCTGACGGCTTCGTGAAAGGCAGCATATTCCGCTTCGTTATTGGATTCGAATTGCTCCAGTTTTAAATTGGCGCGTAAACGCCAGAACTTTTTGCCTTGGCGAAAGTAAATGGCAACACCTATTCCGGCGATCCCTTCTTCTTTAAGGTGCCCGCCATCAAAAAAAATCGTCACATCCTGCGGTTCTTCCTCAACTTCCTTCAAGAGTTTCTTTAACTGCTTCTTCGTCCATGCTGTATCGAATTCATCCTTGTATTCAACTTCCTTCAGCCTTCCTGCCTTTTCAAGATCTTCTGTAATGACGAGCGCAATATCGGCTTCCAGCCAATCCGATATGAAAACGGCAGATGGCTTTTTTGATGCATGATAGGTCCATTGCATAATAACCTTCAAAAATATCCAGCTCCTTTTCATCTCAATATTCATGCAGCATAGTCGTACAATTTGATACCTATTTTTCTCCATACCATTTATAATATAAGGTAGGGGAGTTAATGCATTCTTACTATTATAGTCCCCATATTAGCTTGAAATTCTCTGTTTCAAGCTTATTTCTCCACATAATAGTAATTCTTAAACCAGAGGGGGGAGTACATCATGATTGAAGTATATATCGATGGTGCCAGCGCAGGCAATCCAGGGCCAAGCGGTGCTGGTGTATTCATAAATAACAACGGCGTAGTGGAACGGCATGCCATTCCACTTGGAATAATGGACAACCACGAAGCGGAATACCATGCTTTAATTAAAGCATTGGAAATTTGTGTAGCCAACAAGTATGAAGTCGTTTCATTCCGAACGGACTCCCAAGCCATCAATCAAGCCATTGAAAAGGAATATGCTAAAAAAAAATACGCCATTTTGCTTGAACGGGCGCTCAAGCTCTCAGCCAAGCTTGATCTATTTTTCTTGAAATGGATTCCAAGTATTGAAAATAAATCTGCTGATGAGTTGGCTAGACGGGCCATTCGCTTAAATCAGAATGAGGAAATTCATGAACAAGACTGCTGACCTTTCATTATTATTCGTTGTTTTCATCTGGGGAGTAACGTTTGTCATGGTTCAAAACGCCCTGTCGTTTCTTGAACCCTTCACATTCAATGCCGTCCGTTTCTTCATGGCCTTCATTTTCTTGCTGATCCCTTATTTACTGACCTTACGCAAAAGGCAAAAAAGAAGCAATAAAGGTCTGTTATTGGCAGGGATTCATATCGGGGTTTGGCTCTTTCTGGGATATGGGTTTCAAACGGTTGGATTGAATTACACGACTCCTGCGAAGACAGGCTTCATAACGGGATTGAGTGTTGTCATGGTCCCCGTTTTTTCACTTCTCCTTTTAAAGCACAAGCTTTCCCGCCCTACCATGATAGGTGTCGGTGCCGCCACAGCAGGACTCTACTTAATGACCTTCGCTGACAGGTCCACCATGAATATCGGTGATTTACTGGTATTTTTATGCGCAATAAGTTTTGCCATGCAAATCATCACGACAGCCAGATATGCCAAGAGTTTGCCTGCATTACCGCTGACGCTGGTCCAGCTTTCTACCGTATCATTATTATCATTTGCGTCAGCCTTCATTTTCAATGAGAATCATTCCGTCATCTTCCAGTCATCAGTCATGCTGCAAAAAGACGTATGGACCGCATTATTGGTGACGGCAGCATTTGCCACCGCTTTCGCTTTTTTTGCCCAAACTTTCTTCCAAGCGTATACGACACCTACGAGGGTTGCATTGATCTTTTCAATGGAACCGGTTTTTGCAGCGTTATCTTCTTACATATTGATTGGGGAAAAATTGACTTCCGCTTCCCTCATCGGCTGTGTACTCATTTTCTTGGGGATGATACTTGCTGAGTTGCCATCAAGACGGAAGAAAACGAAGATAACTCAGGAAATTACCTGATGATTCACAAAAATAAATCGGACTTCTAAATAAGGAAGTCCGATTTATTTAAGAAGCCCTTGTTCCATTGCGAAAGATATCGCCCCGTTACGCGTTTCTATGCCATTTTGTTTCAAGTTTTCCAAAAAGGAGATATAAAAGCTGCCGTCAAAATTCTTTTGGACCTTTAAAGTTAACTCTATCGCTGCATTGACTAAAATATCACTTGCATCTGTATAGCGCTTGCCAAAATAAATAAAGCCAATGGCATCATTGCCAAAGGTGAATCCCTTTCCTTCCAAAAAACGAACGTACTCCTCAGTCGATTTCACCACTTCTGCATCCACTCCAAAATTCATGCCTTATTTTCATCTTACCGTAAATAAAAGATTTTGACTATCCATTTTTCGACAAAAAATTCACCGTACAAAGAAATGAAGTTTCCTTATGACAGCTGCTGTTCTTTAGACAAAACCCATGAAAATCAAGGAACGACACGCATATTTGCCTCAGGAGTCCCGTACCTTCCGTTTCAATTCACTCTGCTAGAAAATGTGGAATGGATTTCAGATTGCTTGTAATTTTTGTCGTTTTGTCCAGAATCGGCCACATTAAGTTAGACAAGTATTATGACATTACTAGATCGCCGTACATTTACCCAAAAATGTGAAGAACGAATGATGCAAATTGAATACTTGCCTAACAGAAGTGGTAATGCCAACCTCTTAATCTTAGCCGATAATTCAAAGGGGAGCTTCCATTTAGGAAGCTCCCCTTGTTTCGCGTTTATATCATCCTCAGTAAAGCCCTGAATTCATGGTCCCTAGCCAGAGTCTGCACCTTCTCACGGTCATACCGGTAGACTGCATCATCCAATGAACATGAAATTGGTACGTCACATTTTATTTCAGCAAGTTTTCTGGATAAATGAAGCATATCGACGGCAGACTCGATCTTAACCCGCTGCCCGTTAGTCAATGAAGCGACATTTTCAAGGATGCCTTCAATGCTTTGATACTGTATTAATAATTTTAACGCTGTCTTCTCCCCAATCCCTTTCACTCCGGGATAATTATCAGCAGTATCACCCATTAGAGCCTTTAAATCAATCATTTGCCTTGGGGTGATCCCTTTCCACTCATAAAAGCTATCGGGATTATGAACCTCATAATTACCATAGCCTTTCTTTAACAAAAGAACGGATATGTTTTCTTCTATTAACTGAAGCATGTCTTGATCGCCTGTCAATATACTTACTCGGCTATGCTGGGCAGAAGCTTTTGCAATGGTCCCGATACAGTCATCCGCTTCATAACCAGAGAGCCCTATATTTGGTATGTCAAATGCTTCTACTGCTTTTTTCGCCAAGTCGAATTGCGGGATCATTTCAATGGGAGCTTCGGAACGGTTGGCCTTGTATCCATCGAATAATTCATTCCGGAACGTCTTGCTGCCCATATCCCAGCATACAGCTACATGACTGGGCGAAAATTGATTCACAGCTGTCAGCATATGTTTCAAAAAGCCTTGAACGGCATTTGTCGGCATTCCCTTTGAATTGACCATGAATTGACCGGTAACGGCCGTTGCATAAAATGCCCTGAATAGGAGCGCCATTCCGTCAACAAGCATGAAGGAACGTTGCTGCTCGTTTTCTTTCTCTAACACAATATCACCTCTATCATGATGTATATCCATTTTATCATACTTGGCCACTTTTTTAAGAGCGTTTATTTGGAAACTAAATCACTCAACCGGATTATCTTCATAGGAAATCCAGTCACTAAAGCTGCCAATATAAATTTTAACATGTTTAAAACCAGCTTCTTTCAATGCAATGAAATTGGGGGAAGCCGTAACCCCTGAACCACAGTACACTATGATTTCCTTATCTCTGCTGATATCACTGAAATTCGCCTGAAGCTCTTCCTTCTTTTTGAAATGGCCATTAACGAGCACCTTCGTCCATAGCTTGTTGACTGCCCCAGGAATATGTCCTGCTTTTTTATCGATTGGCTCCTCGATCCCCTGGTACCGTTTCGATTCTCTTGAATCCACTAAAACGATATCATCTGGCCTATTCAATGTAAAACCCTTCACTTTTTCATAAGAGGCAAAAACTGCCTCATTTAATTCAATACGATAATCCGTTGAAGGGTACTCCGGAAGGGAATTATCAATCGGGTAACCGGCTTCCTTCCAGTCGGCATATCCTCCGTCAAGCACCTTTACATCCCGATGGCCAAGATAGCTCAGCAGCCAGGCAAACCTTGACGCATAAGAACCATCTCCGCCATCATAAGCCACGAGTGCCGTATCATTGGTTATTCCGTATGCTTCCAATTTCCCTTTTAACGTTGATAAGTCTGGAAGCGGATGCCTGCCACCATGTATCTGGACTGGTCCTGATAAATCTTTTTCAAGATCGAAATAAACGGCGCCAGGAATATGGTCTTGGTCATATTCACTTCGCCCTGCTTCAGGAACGCCTAGACGAAAACGGCAGTCACAGAATCTAATATCATTGGAAGTGAGTAACGGCAACAATTTTTCCTTGTCAATTATATAACTCATCCACATCTCCTCCTTTTTTTAAACCAAATCGGTCCACAATAGCTAGAATGCACGTACTTGCAGAAGGCTTCATTCTTTCATTCTTTATGGATGATGGTTTTCCTTCTATTGATGAAAATTTTTTTCGCCTGCCTGGCAATGGCGATCTGCCATCCATCCGTTGTTTTCGACTCTCAGTTGGATATATACGGAGGATACTGTAAATCCTTTGATGAATGAAAAGAATGGCTGCCTGCAGCAGCCATCCTTTATTTTCAGTCTTTTTATCCACTTTAGGTTTGTGGTTCTTTACTTAGTTTATTTCGATTGCATATTCGCCAATTGCAATACCGCATTTTCATAGTATGGTAAATCCACTTTTTCCTCCAAAGCTGCACGTAGCCCCGCAAATATATCGGCTATCTCCTTCTTGAACTCATTTTGGATGGCAAGCAATTCTTGATCAAGCACTTGATCATACATGGCAAAAATCCGTTCACCCTGCTCTTTTACATACGTAAGGGCAGGTTCATCCAGACGCTTCTGAAGTCCCTCGCTCATCTTCACCTTTTCATTTTTTTCAAAGAAAGATTTAGGGTTTTTGAATAAAGCCAATTCTTTCTTGAATTCCGCCGTATCCAATTGGACGAAAGCTCCCGTGAATTCCGGAGATTCCCGCTCATTAGGTTCATATGGCTGTAACGAGAGCGTTTTTCTTACTTTCTGCATTTGCTGCAGCAAACCGTTTTGTTTCTCATTCAATAATTTATTCACGAACATTTCCGATCTTAAAGCCGTTGCCCGCATTTCCTGGGCGAGGTCAAAGCCTAGCGCGTCCAGCAGATTGATCAGTGCTTGCTTAAGGACCATTTTCAGATCTCCGCCATCCTCCTTCAATACAGCCGGGTTGAAAGACTCCTTGAAGAAATCATTGAACCGGAAGAAGACCCGTTGCTTACTATAAAACGTCAATTCATCAATCTCTTTTTTCAGGCGTTGCTTTTCTGCATCACCTTTCATGACAGAGAGAATTTCGGTAATTGCCTGAGCCTCAACCGAAAGGGTTTCTAAAGCTTTTCGTTTCGTTTTTTCATCCTGCTTTGAAGCCGCAATCACATCACGAAGCAGCTCTTCCGTTCTCTTTACGGCTGCTTGTGCCGATTCAATGGCCAGTCCTGTTAAATCGTTTTCAATAAAGAAATCGAACTGCTTCTGAAACTCGGAAATCCCACTATTCGGAAGGAACGAGTGCTTAAAGGAACCTGGCGTTTGTTTTTCCGATAAGGCCCCTTTACTCGTAAGCGGAAATAGCTTCGGAAAACGGATGCCAAACCCATTCAATTGATCTGTGACATATTCCATCACTTCGTCCAATTCATCGGTTGTTTGGGCAAGATCGACGGCATTGACGATAAAGAACATCTTATCCATGGCAAACGAATCCTTGACACGGCCAAGTTGAATCAGGAATTCCCTGTCTGCCCGGGAAAATGGATGATTATAATAGGTCACGAAAAGAATGGCGTCGGAATTCTTGATATATTCGAAAGCAGCGCCTGTATGCCGTGCATTTATCGAATCCGCCCCTGGAGTGTCGACAAGCACCATCCCCTGCTTTGTCATTTCGCAGTCATACCTCAATTCGATCAAATCCACTAGACATGACTTGGATTCTTCCGCAGCAAACCGTTTGAACCCATCGAGATCGACCGTTACCACATTGCCTAAATCGGCTTTATGCTCGGGCATCCCTTGGTGAAAGGCGCGAAGAAAGGATAAATGTGTTTTCCCTTTATCCACTTCGCCGGCTTTCGCAATGATTTGCCCTGCCAGTTGAAGGGCTTCTTCAAGTGTCTTAGCCGATTTATCAAAAGCAGCCAGAGCCAGGCTAACATCTTCTAACAGCATCGCTTCCGTTTTTAATTTGACCGTTGCTGTCCCGTGGGGATGATCAGCGTCAGATGCCATGATTTTGTTGATGGCCGCTGTTGTCGGGTTAGGCGAAACAGGAAGGACGCTTTCTCCCATTAAAGCATTGGCAAAGGAAGATTTACCGGCACTGAAGGCACCGAAAAGGGCAACAGTGAAAGTTTGCTTCTCCAAGCGATTGGCCTTATCTGTCAATTCTTTATGAAGTGATTGGAAGCCTCTCAAAGGCTGAATCAATTCAGCGGCTTGCTGCAAGCTTGTGGCCGTTTCCATTAGCTTTTCTTTTCCCCGTAGATCCGTTGCACCTTGGAATGGAACCGCAGTTAAAGGTGCAGCACCCTGCAATCCTTGCTGAGATACAACTGGATCTTTGATAGGCTTTGGCGTACTCGCTTCCGCTGTTTTCATGATTTTGACGGTAATGTTTTTTTCCTCATCATTCCACTGACTTAATAGATTTTCAATATCTTGATCCGTTGCCAATGTTGCCGTTTGATTGGCGATTGCCTCCAATCTTTCCGATTGGGCTTCTATTTCAGCGTTGATTGCCGCCGTTACTTTTAAGGCTTCCGCGAATTCGGCAAAGCCCTCCAGCTCCTTATCGATGGATTGTGACTGCACTTCCACGATTCCTTCCATGACGGAAGCTATTTGATTCAAAAAGCCTTCCGATACATCACGGGCCTTCTTTTTGATGGCAGTGGCCAAGTCATTTGTATAGTTTAAGACATATTCACCGGTAATATCGACTTGAGGCTTCAAGGAGTCTTTTATGTAAGCTTCCGTTACCTCGATTTGCAGTGCTTGTGCCGTGCCCTCAAGCGCTGAATCATGAACTTCCGCTTTTGTCAGCGTTTTGACCGCCAACTCCTTAAGATGCCATTCCAGCTGGGTCTTCACCTTTTCTTGCAAATCCGCCAAAAATGCTCGAATCCGTTCCTCACGCTGCGCCTCCGTTTTTTTCTTAGCAAATAGAAGCCCCATTTTAAAATCGGGTTGTGCTGACTCCAAGAAGGCTTTTCCTAGGTCACGTGTGGACGCGGGCATGATGTATGCACTCTTCAGGATTGTTTCCAAAGCCTCCGAATATTGGACCTTGATGGCTTGGATCCGGCCATTCAATGAATTTTTTTCCTTCATTAGGCTGTCCACTTGATGCGTCAGGTGCGTTCGCTCTTCAAAAGGAAGTTCCGACAAGACTTCAAAATCATTCGCATGCTCTTCTTCATATTGTTCCTTAAGCCAGACAAGATGCCTCTCGACCAAGGCTTTAGCTGATTGCATGATGGCATCCTTTCCATCACTGTGGCCCCTATCCGCCATTTCATATATAAACTTGCGAACCTCTTCTATTTCATTCTCTTTGTTATTCAGATCTCTAACGGATGTATAAAAAATCCCATCAGGATACACATTCCAATTTGCAAATGCTTCGGAAACGGAAAGCTTGAAGTCTTGGAAGCTAAGCTCACTCTCATCATGCTTATCGATCATGTTGATAATCAAATACGTCGGTTTCTCGGCCTCAAGCAATTCTTTCGTGAACAGGAAATTCACTTCTGATTGAACGTGATTATAGTCCATTACATAGAAAACGACATCTGCGAGATGGAGGGCTGATTCCGTAGAAACCCTATGTGCATCGTCAGTCGAATCGATTCCCGGCGTATCCATGATGGCACATGAATCCGGCAGGGAAAAATGCTTGGAACTTATGGTTATTGCCGAAACGGAATCTCCGTCTTTGGCAAATTTCTTGACCTCTTTAAAATCATATGGTGCAGGAAATAAAACGGGCGGCTGATTATGATAAAAGACTTTGGCATAGTCTTCCCCTTTTTGCACTTTAACCGTATTGGCACTCGTTGGAATCGGTGAAGAAGGCAATACTTGTTCATCAAGCAGAAAATTGATCATACTTGATTTTCCTGCTGAAAAATGCCCGCAAAAAGCGATGATGAATTCCTCATTATTCACTTTCATGATTAACTGCTTCAGCTTATCAGCGTTGCCTGTATCTCCTGCCGATTGAAATTTCTCATACATCGCAGTCAAAATTCCCAATTTGGACTGTTGTTTAACTGTTTCTTGAATCATGAATCCATACCCCTTAATCTATCGTCATTTTAATATTCTTATTGTAAACGATTTCGATTGTTATTCATACCGTCAGCTTTTAGTTTTACTATATGATTCAATACAGGGCATGTTAAAAAAACCACCGATTGGTGGATAGTCTCGGTTTGATTGAAAACATCCTAATATTTTTTGAAACAAAAAAAACCAGGCAATTTACCTGGTTGTCGGAGTGGGGTTGAATGAAGCTCGGTTTTCCTTTGTTGACTCATCATAAGATTTAATTGCCTTTGCCGGTTTTTGAATATTACTCAGTACATATTTCATCACAAAACCATATGTAGCGATTGTCAATAAAATGAATACCCAGACCATTACATACACCATCCTCTTTTATATTAAGCTGCCATTAATTATTTTAAGATTTCAATGATATCCGATTGAGAATAATTTTCATCTTCATTTAAAATCTTATCACGAACGATAATCATTTTCAATAAGAAAATGGATTTTTTCTCATTTTCCTTTGAAAACCGTCGAGTATTGCGTATTTTCCTTTAACGCCTTCTCTTCAAGAGGGATTCTTACCGCCATCATCCAGGCATTCAAGATCGTAAAGAGGATGGCTGTAAAAAAAGCATTGAAAAGCAAGGAAATAACAATGATTTCAGTAGCCACTATAATATAGTTTGGATGTTTGAAAAATTTATAAGGTCCTTTTATGACCACTTCCGCATCAGGAACGACGATGATTTTTGTATTCCAATGCTTCCCTAATGAACTGATCACCCAAATCCTTCCTGATTGGGCAACCAGAAAAAGAGTCAGCCATATCGGCCAAAGTGCAGAGACATTCCTTCCAAATGCGAGCACCTCCAATATGAGGACGACAAAAAAGCTCACGTGCATCAGGACCATCCATCTGTAATGGGACTCCCCGTATTCAACAGCTCCAGCCACTTTGAGCTGCTTTTCATTTTGTTTGGCAATATATAATTCTACAAGGCGTTGAATGGCAATCAGGATAATGAAAATGGTGAAAATCATCATGTCCACCTCATTAACAAAAGTTCCGATGAAAATCCTGGCCCCAATGCGGCGGCCAAGCCTATGTCTTCTTTATTTCCGCCACGCTGCATGAATCTTTCCAAGACATACAAAATGGTAGCTGATGACATATTGCCAAACTCCCTCAATACACTCATTGACTCTCTTGTCATGCTTTCATCGAATCCCAAAGCTTCATGATAGGCGTCAATGACCTTTTTCCCGCCTGGATGGGCAATGAAGTCCGAGATATCGTCGAGCTTCAGACCATTTTCAACTAAAAAGGCTTGTACATTCGGTTTTAGCCATTCCTTGATGATGGTTGGGATATCCTTGGAAAAAACGACGTATAGTCCCTGATCCCTTACATCCCAACCCATTACATCCAAAGAATCCGGCATGAGCGTGGATTGGGAATTCATGAAGGCCAAATGACTTTCTTTTTTTGAAAGCTCATGAGGGACTTCGTCGCCGCAAACCAATACACAGCTTACTCCATCAGCGAATAAGGAAGTGCCAATTAGATTGCTTTTTGAAATATCATTTCTTTGGAATGTCAAACTGCACAACTCCACGCTCAAGACAATGACCTTCGCCCTCGGGTATGCCTTGCAATATTCGAAAGCCCGCGATAATCCGCTTGCCCCTCCTGCACAGCCTAGCCCCCAAATCGGGATTCTTTTCGCATGCGGGTTAAATGGAAGTTCATTCATGATCCTGGCATCGATCGTCGGAGTGGCCATCCCCGTGCTGGATACATAAAAGAAAGCATCCAATTCGTTTGCCGGCAGCTCTTCTTTTAAAAATTCCGTGTTGGCTAAGCACTTTTGTATCGCCTCCACCCCAAACTCGATCGCCTGCTTGATGTACAAATCATTCCGCTCGGCAAAAGTATGATCCTCTTTAAACCATTCAAGATCATTTGAAAAATACCGATTCTCTACTTGACCATTCTTAAAAGCCTTTAGTAACCGTTCAATATTTTTAAAGGAAGGTCCGAAAATTTCCCGTGAAAATTCCATTATTTTTTCCTGTGATAATAAATATGGCAACTTTATATGTGCAGCAGATAGCAAATATGGCATGAGCCCACCCCTTAATATTCATGATATGGTTAATATACCCACATAGGCAATATTTATGCTTTCCATCTAAATACCCATTATATTTACTGGAAACTTATTATTTTTTCTTATTTCATTAAAATAATTAGGCAAAAGAACCTATTTATTTGTTAAAATAGAGAAAATACCATACCATCGGAGGAATATTCATATGGAAAGCAACGCTGTTCTCACAAAAGTCTTAAATGGGACCATTCTTGCCGTCAAATCGGTCCTTCCCTTCTCGTTAGTTATTCAAAAGCCTTCTTTCCTGAGGCAGCCATTCGAGCAGGAATCCATCAGCGTCCTTATCGGGATGACGGGCGATATTCGGGGCAGATTGATCATTGAGGGCACAAATGAATCCATGAGTAAAATTGGTGAAAGCATGTTTGGCATGCCGCTGGAAGGCGAAATGCTTGAATCTTTTGCAGCAGAACTTGGCAATATGCTCGCAGGAAATATGACAACTTCCTTAGCAGCGGATACAATCATGGATATTACGCCACCCACCGTCATTGTGGGCAAGACGAAATTGTACGGGTTTAATGAAGCGATCAATTTACCCATCTCTTTGGAGGGTGCAGGAACGCTACATTTCATCTTCATGATTGAAATGTAGTGATATCCAATAAAGCCCCCTTACCGATGAGGTAAGGGGGTGATTTCAATCTTCCTCTTTTACGGAAGATTGATTTTGTACTTGAATAATGATGTTTTGAAACTCCTCTTTGCCACAAACACTGCATCTAAACTCCTGACTTAAAATGGTGCGACAATGAATGCAATATTTTTTTTCCATCTCTATCACTACTTTCCTGAACATATACTATCAATATATTCATAAACGGAAGATAGTTTCCTTTTATCTGAAAAAATCAGTCATTCTTTATCGACGCTTCATTTTCCTGGACAAAAAATGCCCAAATTCTCTTATATTGAGATTTTAGGGCATGATTTGTCTGAATCTATTACTATTTAGGCCGCCTTCTGGCCATCGATACGTGCTTGCTTTACTTTTCCCTTTGTCGGAATGATGTTGAAGATGATATTCAGGAAAATCGCTGTCAAACTTCCGGCAACAATTCCGTTTTCCGTCAAGATTCGAAAACTTTGCGGAATTTGGGCAAATAACTCAGGAACGACCGTTACCCCAAGTCCCATGCCGACTGAACAAGCGATGATCAATAAATTTTCTTGGGATGCAAAGTCCACTTTGCTCAACATTTTGATCCCGGCTGCAACCACCATGCCGAACATCGCCACCATTGCACCACCCAGGACGGATGAAGGAATAATGGTCGTGAATGCACCAATTTTCGGAACAAAACCAATGAAAACAAGGATACCAGCCGTTGTATAAATGACATTCCTTGTTTTAATGCCTGACAATTGAATCAAGCCGACATTTTGTGAAAAAGCGGTATATGGAAATGCATTGAACAAACCGCCAATCATGATGGCTAGCCCCTCAGAACGGTATCCACGAGCTAGATCGTCTTCTGAAATCTCTTTTTCCGTAATTTCACCAAGAGCATAATATACGCCAGTGGACTCCACCAAGCTGACTATCGCCACCAAGGTCATGGTGATGATCGGTGTGACATGGAATGTCGGAAGGCCGAAGTAGAAGAAATGCGGCATATGCAGCCACGTAGCGTTTGCCACTGAACTAAAATCCACCTTCCCAAGGAAGAATGCCACCAAGGTACCGGCCAACAGCCCCAATAAAATGGATATGGACCGTACGAATCCCGTTGAGAATTTATACATGAATATGATGAATAATAAAGTACCAAACCCAAGAGCTACGTTCGTCAAGTCACCGAAATCCTCAGCCCCTTGACCTCCGCCAAGATTGTTGATCGCGACAGGAATGAGTGTGATGCCAATGATCAAAACGACCGAGCCAGTGACAATCGGCGGGAAGAACCTTGCCAATTTACCGAAGAATTTACTGATTAACACGACAATCAATCCCGAAACCAAAATGGAGCCATAAATGGAGTTGATTCCATATTGCGTACCAATGGCTATCATCGGGCTAACTGCTGTGAACGTGCACCCCAGGACGACAGGAAGGCCAATCCCAAAGAATTTATTTTTCCATACTTGCAATAAAGTTGCTATTCCACACATTAAAATATCAATCGATACTAAGTAAGTTAACTGCGCTGCGGTCAATCCCAGCGCCCCTCCGACAATCAATGGAATGACGATCGCACCTGCATACATGGCAAGAACATGCTGTAATCCTAAGGAAGCAACTTTTAATGGTGATTGATTAGACATTGATTGGAGCCCCTTCCTTTTCTTCAACGAACGTTATCTCACCGAATTTCAACTCTGCTATTTCTGCAAGCGACTCCACTTGAAAGCCTTGTTCCCTAAGGTCCTTCCCGCCACTTTGGAAAGCTTTTTCTATAACGATGCCGATTCCTACCACATCTGCTCCAACTTGACTGCAAATATCCACCAAGCCTCTAGCTGCTTGACCGACCGCAAGGAAGTCATCGATGATCAAAACCTTATCCCCTGCTTCAATATATTTATTCGAAACCGTGATTGTATTGGTTTCTTGTTTTGTAAAAGAGTGGACCGAGGCAGTCACTAAATCATTGGTCAAAGTAAGCGATTTACGTTTGCGTGCAAAGATCAGCGGGACTCCCAATTCCAAGGCTGCCATCAATCCAGGGCCAATTCCTGAAGATTCAATGGTCAGTACTTTCGTTATTTCCTTTTGTTCAAAACGTTTGGCGAATTCTTTACCGATTTCTTTCATCAGCAAAGGATCCATTTGATGATTTAAGAATGAATCCACTTTTAATATGTCTTCAGATAAAGCTTGGCCCTCTGATAAGATTTTTTCCTTTAAAAGTTGCATGATGGTTCCTCCCAATATTGGATGTTTAGTGACCCATAAACCATGCCTATTTTCCCGACAAATAAAAAAGCCCAGGAAACATTGCGGCACTTTGTTGGAGTGAGGCAATATTTCCTGGGCATACATGAAAAATGAATCAGCAAAAGCCTTCCATTGTATGCGACAGAATCCATTACTCACCCATAGTCGAATCATTTACGGTAATTCGGTAGAAACTTGCAGGCCATATCCCTGCTATTATACGAGTGAAACTTTATACTTTTATTAATATATGAATTATAACAACGCTTGTTTAATTTGAAAAGGCATTTTTTATAAAAACCGAACTTTCTATTAAAATATGAAAATATCATTCGTTTTTTTAGAAAATTTCGACATTTACAACAAGCCAATTCTCCGCTCGGTCCAAAAATATGTGAAGACCCTGGCAATTTTGCCAAGGTCCCCCTTATTCTATTCGATTTTATAAACAGCTTTGTATTTATCTTCAAGATACTGAATCAAATACTGAACATTCAACCCTTCCCCTGTCGTCTCTTCCAATATTTCCAAGGGTTTTTTTGTTTTTCCGTATTTATGTATCTTCTCATTCAGCCATATCCTGATTGGGGCAATGTTGCCGGATTCCAACAAATCATCAAAGTCTGGCAAGTCTTTTAGCATGGATTGCTTGATTTGGGCTGCATACATATATCCCAATGCATAAGATGGAAAGTAGCCAAAGCTGCCGTCTGACCAATGTACATCCTGCAATACGCCCATGGCATCATTCTCAGGCACGATCCCCAAATATTCCTTATACTTTTCATTCCAGAACTTAGGTAAATCCTTCACTTCAAGCTCTCCGTTAAACAGGGCTTTTTCCAATTCATACCGAATCATGATGTGTAATGGATAGGAAAGCTCATCTGCTTCGATACGGATGAACGAAGGCTTTGATTCGTTAATGCCACGGTAAAAGTCATCCAGTGTCACATCATTGAATTGGTCTGGAGCAAATTCTTTTAGAAGGGAAAATTTATTCTTCCAGAAACTATGGTTCCGTCCAATGAAGTTTTCGAAAAACAATGATTGTGATTCGTGAATTCCCATTGAAGTCCCTTCATCAAGTAGTGTCCCGGTTAGCTCCTCGGCGATATTCTGCTCATAAATGGCATGTCCGCATTCATGGATCGTCCCAAAGATGGCCCCCCTGAAATCATTTTCATCGTAGCGGGTCGTCACCCGGACATCACCGCGGTTTATCCCAGTCGCAAAAGGATGAACGGTTTCATCCAGCCTGCCAGCCTTGAAATCATATCCCAGCTGCTCTAAAACGGCCAGGTTCAGCTGATGCTGCTTATCTTTTGGAAACTTTTTATAAAGGAATGCCGTTTCAGGTGGATGTTCACTTGCTGCGATTCGCTTTACAAGAGGAACTATACTCGCACGAAGTTCACCGAAAACCTTGTCAAGTATATCTACGGTTACACCTGGCTCATACATATCCAAAAGGGTATTATATTTCTGCCCCTCATAGCCCCAATACTCAACGAACTTACGCGTATACGCAACGATTTGCTCTAAATATGGTTGAAATAACGAAAAATCCGCTTTTTCCCTTGCCTCTTCCCAAGCACTTTCAGAGCGGGATTGCAAAATCACGAATTCTTTGAATTCATCTGCAGGGATTTTCTTGTTTCTGTCAAACTCTTTTTTACACTCTTGTACCATTTTATTGGTCGTCTCGCTCAAGCGTGTTTCCCCCATGGCAAGTTCTATAATGAAGGACTCCATTTCTTTACTTGTGCTCATATTAAAAACCTCTGAGGATAATACCCCAATGACTTCTGATCGCTGCTCCACACCCTTTTTCGGTGCCCCTGTGCGCAAATCCCAAAAAATCAGCGCAAGGGCCTCCTTATAGGCTGCAATTTTCTTAACATAATCTTTAAATTCATTTTCTATCAGTTCGATACCCTCATTATTCATATTCATTGCTCCTTCCACCTACAGTTTACCATATTATACTAAAAACCTTCACCTCAGAACTATCAGCAAAAAAAAGAGCCAAGGAGCATGCCCCTATAGCTCTAAATAGTATGTGAGTTTATAGCGTTACAGGAAGTACGGAGACAATCTTAGCTTTCACTTGCTCCGTCATATCCTTATCCGTCAATATCTGTACGGTCCCGGAGTCATTGCTCGTCCTGATCAAACGGCCAATTCCTTGACGCAGGCGGAGGAGCATGTAAGGAAGATCCACTTCCTCGAATGCATGGGCGACTGAATTCCGTTTCGCTTCAAAAACCGGATCACGCGGCGGGAAAGGCAAGGAGTGTATCACGACATTTTTAAGTGATGATCCTGGAACATCCAGACCCTCCCATAAATGATAGGAGAAAAGAGACGATTGCTCTTCTTCTTGAAATTTCTTAACAAGCTCGCTGATTTCCGCTTCCCCTTCAAAATAAAAGGGATAAGCTGATTCCGGACAATGATTCTTGAACCAATGCAATTCCTCTTTAGAGTGGAATAACACCAGCGTCCTTCCTTCATTTTCCTCAATCGTTTTCAGTGTATACTGAAGTTTCGCCAATTGATCACCCGCTTCAAAGACAGGCATTTTCATTTTCATGACTTCATCATAGTCGAATGGAGATTCGACAGAGAAGCTGTCATACTTTTCTATCCCTAAGCTATCGGCAATGTATTGGAAAGATTTATTATCCGATAATGTTGCCGATGAGAAAATGTATGGGATCTTTTTAGAAAAGACTTGTTCAGACAGGATATCCTGTACCAGCCTTGGCATGATGACCAATGTCTTCGTCATCTCATTTTCTTCAAACCAGGAAACGGCCTGCTCATCCCTCACGAATAGTGAAAGCGAGTAGCCAAGCTGTTCTAAATATTCTTCCGTCACTTTTAGGTCATAATCATTGATCGTGTACATTTCCGCTTCAAAAACGAGGCTTTCCTCCAACTCTTCAACCTTTTTATGAAGCTTTTGGGCGAAGCTCGTTATTTCTTTGGACATCGGGATTTCATAGCGATTCGATCCGCTTACATGGATCGCTTTTTCATCGAGCAAATCAAAAAACTCTTCATTGATGTCAATTAAGTCTTCAATGATGTATAGCGTTTCTTCACGAACCTGATTGCCTGTTAGCAATTCCAAAACGGAAGCAAGCGTTTGTTCGCCGACTTTGTACGTTAACGCCTTTTGAGCAGCAAATTCCAATAGATGGCCTTCATCAAAGACGACGCAGCTATGCTCTGGAAGTAACGGCAATTGTCCTTCACGCTTCCGCTTCTCTTTAGTCCATACATGCTCCATAAAAAAGTCATGTGAACAAATGATCAAATCACTTGATTTTCGATAGTGATCCCTTGATAGGGTCTGACCGCAGCGATGCCGTTTATCACAAGTAAAACAGTTTTGAAGCTGATCCCAGCCGACTTTGGACCAATCCTCATCATTTAAATATGGATACTGTTTACGATCACCATATGGTGTATAGGCGTTCATGGATGAGTTATCATGGACAAACTTCGGAAGTTCATCATAAAGCTGATCTATTCCTTCAGAATCTTCATGGTTGACTGCATGCTCCAATTTTTTAAGACAAACATATTGATCGTGATATTTTGCAAGACGGACATCCACTTCTATACCTAAAGCATTTTTGATTTTTTCAATGTCGCCTTCTTCTTTCACAAGCTGTTCAATCAACGTTTCATCTGCACATGAAATGATTGCCGGCTTATTCGTATATCTTGCATAACAAATCGCATATAGTAAATAGACCAAGGTCTTACCGGTCCCTACACCAGCTTCAGCAAAGCTTACATTCTTTTCTTTAAAGGCTTTTTCCAATTGAAAGGCCATGAAGATTTGTTCATCACGCAGCTCGAATCCTTTTTCGGGAAGAATATCGTAAAAAACATCACCGATCCATTCTGAAAGCTTATCGTAAAAAGAATCTTCCTTTGTTACCGAAAAAGGCAGTGTTTTAAGCATCCTGGTCTCCCCTTTTATCTATCATAAGTAAGTCTAATCCGCACACTAATTTTCTTAAGCAAAAGTATATTATCCTTTATTGCACTTTAATAGTCAAGATATTTGCCAATATACCAAATATGAAAGCCCCATATATGCTGTCCCTTTTTTCATTCATATTGAAAAAAGGCTGTTTACGCATACTTTTTTGCCATTCATCAAGTAATGCTGTGTGGTTGACTTCCCCACCAATCAACCTTAAATGGTTCCGTTTTAAAAACAATAGCCTTACGAAAAGCGCCAAAATAAAAGACAGGCTCTTAAGAGCCTGTCTGTAAATAATATAGGGTTGAATTAAGCTTTGTTTACGTTTGATGCTTGTGGTCCACGTTGACCTTGTTCAACATCAAATGTAACATCTTGGCCTTCTTCAAGTGTTTTGAAACCTTCGCCTTGAATAGCTGAGAAATGTACGAATACATCGTCTCCGCCTTCACGTTCGATGAAGCCAAAACCTTTTTCTGCGTTAAACCATTTTACTTTACCTTGTTCCATTTTTGTTGCCTCCTAGTGTGTTCTCCACACATTATATTACTATCCTTGCTCATTGCACATTAAGGTATTCCTTAAATCTGAACAAAAATAATTCACTATTAGAATAACAGAAAAGGAAATGATAAGCAAGACTGGAACCTATTATGAATAAAACGTCCTGACTATTCAAAATGTTCCATTATTCAGGACCTACTCATCCACTCGAGGCTGTCTCGGCGGGCGTTTCCCCCAATATTGATAAAGATCGGCCCGAATGAAACCGTTAAATAGCTTCCTTTTTTTAGTTGCCGGTTTACCATAATGCTGCTCGAAGTCAGGATTGGAGGTAATCATGTATACGGACCATGTATCTAGCTTCTTGAAGGCTTGGCCCATTTCCCGGTACATCCGTTCAACCTCTTTTTTCTCCCCGAGACGTTCTCCATAAGGCGGATTCCCGACGATGACACCATACTCTTTCCTGGTTGAGATATCCCGCACCTGCATCTGCTTGAAGTCAATCAAATCCCCTAGGCCCGCTTCAAAACTATTAGCTTTGGCTATATCGACCATCCGATGATCGATATCACAACCGGAAATGTCCAAATACTGATCATAATCGGCTAAGTCCTCCGCTTCATTCCTCGCTTCATCCCAGACCTTACCGTCCATCCACGACCACGTTTCCGCAACAAATTCCCTATTGAATCCAGGTGCTATATTCTGCCCAATCAAAGCTGCTTCGATCGGAATCGTTCCAGATCCACAGAATGGATCTATAAAGGGTTTATCCGGTTTCCAATTGGTCAGCATGATCAAGGCTGCGGCCAGTGTTTCTTTAAGGGGAGCTTCCCCCTGCCCGGTCCGATATCCCCGTTTATGCAAGCCTGCACCTGAGGTATCCATTGTAAGCGTCACTACATCTTTCAAGATGGAAACTTCAATTTTAAACAAAGGACCAGTCTCAGCAAACCAGGATACTTGTTTATATTTGCTTTTCAATCTGTCAACGATCGCCTTTTTGACGATAGCCTGACAATCAGGCACGCTATATAGCTGCGATTTAACGGATTTACCGCTAACAGGGAACTCGACATCGGCAGACAAATAATCTTCCCAATTCAAGGCCTTCGTTTTTTCAAACAACTCATCAAAAGAATATGCTTTAAATTCTCCGATTTTAATTTTGACTCTATCTGCACTCCGAAGCCATAAATTGGAGCGGGCAATGGCAGATTGGTCTCCTTTGTACATGATCTTTCCATTTTCGACCTGACATTCGTAGCCTAAGTCCCTAACTTCCTTGGCAACAATGGATTCCAATCCCATTGCTGACGTAGCGATAATATCGAATTGTTTCATTAGCCTTGCACCTTCTTTCCATTAATCCAAATCGATGTCACCCAGCGCTGCCTTCCTTTGCCGGACGGGACATCGATTTAAGCAAGTAAAGCTTTCTTCAAAAAAGTTCACTTTCCATTTTAATTCTCTTAGCGTTCGTCATTGATTGCCGCTTTACAAAGCTTCGCCGTATGCAGTCCCTCCAACGCTAAAAGCTTACACACATTCTATGTATCGACTGGCAAGCACCGGAATCGTTTATTGATGAAATTTCGATACTCGTGCAGCTATTCACAACCATCCATATAAACTATTATTGAATCCTTATATTATATAGGATACCCAGAATCATGGAATAGCTTAACGATCTCACGTATTTTTTAAGAAGCATACAGGCAGTGGATGAAATAATCCATTGTCCTTCTGATAACCGGAAAACTTTGTGATTCTTGATTTCGAAGCCCACCAAGTACTTAGTGTAACACAGAGGAGTTTTGGATATCGAAAAATAATGAAATCCGTCCACTTTTTATTAAAGGGCTGCTTCATATAACAAAAACTCTCCTTCATAAAAGGAGAGTTGTGCTTTTGATATAATATGATAACGTTCTGTAAGCCATGTTTTGTTCCTCAGTACTGCAAGCGACTTGCGTCTCGTACTTCGGCGGTAATCATCTATCTACAGAAGCATGGCTTCTGTCCTTCTCCTCGTTCAATTCCAAGGAAGAAAGCGCCCCTACCATTAATTTGGGTTTCTCGCTCGTGGGGTTTACCTCGTTCCACCCTTTACATTTCTGTAAAGGCTCCGTCACTGTGGCACTTTTATAGGTAGTCATGCCATATCCAAAAGGACTTAGGCATTTTCCCAGCCGTCAGCAATCCAAGACTGCTGCCCAAGCTTATTTTTTCGCCAGGCACGAACACTACGGACATCGCAGTCCGTGCGAGCATGGACTTTCCTCTACTGCAAAGAATGCAGCAGCAATTACCCAAACGTTAACATAACATCATTGATTATACTTCATTACTTATCAAAACACAACACCAAAATCATTTTCCTTTTTGTAAAAGATCTTAATCAAAAAGCTTGTTTCCAAAAACGTGCTTTTCCAGATTGGATAACCGTTTTAGGATGTCAAAGTTAGTGGTTCCCGGAGTTGCACTGGGAGCAGGTTGGTTGGGACGTTTTGTACTTTCTTCGGCATGTTTTTTCAATTTGAGATTTTCTTGCTTAAGATCTTCGATTTCCTGATGGAACACTTCATAATCTTTAATGATCAGATCCAGGAATTGATCGACATCTTCAGGTTTATAACCGCGCATGGCTGTTTTAAAATCCTTCTCAAGAATATCTTTAGCCGTTAATTTTATCTTATCGGATAGCATAAGACTTCACCTCAATACTTTCGCCAATACAATCGACTTTTTATTATTTTTTCAAATCTGACCGGGTTTGTCAACGAAACACACCAATAAATGAATACTGTTTACGTGCACGCTATGTACTCCCGTGAATCTCTACCTAAATTTCATCATAATATGAATGGCTTTCAGAAACAACTTTTAATCCATATTATTTTCACACAGTCATTGTTCCGACCAGTTGCCCTCTTCCGCCGCCATTTGCAGGTCATCAAAGTTTACCTGGTAGATTGGGTATGGTTGATTTCCCGCCTGTTTCAGCGCTTCATAATATGGGTATTTGGCTGAACCATCTTTTTCGGCTTCAAAAATGATGAGCATCGCATCACTTTTATGGATCATATATTTATTTTTCATTTTCAATTGTTCGGGCCCTTCATATGGTTTATTGAATATGGATTGCACAAAATCGGCACGTGCCAATATCGATCGATAATACTCTTGATTGGTCTCGTTCCATGATTCCTCCTGTTTCAGGAAGGGTGTGAGAACGCCTAATTTCAGCTGTTCATAATGCTCCCGCATTTCAAATACCACTTCGGCTCCCCAAAGCTCGGTACCTAGCTGACCGGATATGATTACCCATTCCAGCCCATCTTCCACCAACGGCAAGAGACGCTGTTCAATCGCTTTCTTTATATATCTTACGGCTTCGTGGTCATTTTTGAATATCCCGAATTCAAAAGCTTTGTAGCCAGTCAAATATAAAACCTTCATTGCTTGGCCAATCTCCCTTTTTAGTGATTATGTATGAAAATAAGGGCTTGATAGCCCTTATTCATTAGTATCCGAAATGCCTAGGTGGACAGCACGGGTTGTGCGGCTTGCCACAAATCAAGTTTTGGGTATAGCATTCATTCACCACGGATTGTGTATGCGGGAAGTAATGTTTATACGTGTTCACATGTTTGTTGACGGTTGTCGTATGTGATGGATGAACGACAGGAATCACTGTGTTCGATACATTCGTATTGACATATTGCTTCGTTGGGTTGACTTGTGCTGGAGCCGTTTGGGATGGAAGTGTTTGCGTTGGGCTATATTGCATCGGTGGGGAATAAGCACCCATCACATTGGAGTTATTATTGTTGGATACGCCCATAACGTTAGAGTTGTTGTTGTTGGATACGCCCATTACGTTATTATTTGATACACCCATTACGTTATTATTTGATACGCCCATAACATTGGCGTTATTGTTATTGGATACGCCCATTACTCCTGGTGCGTTCCCATAAGCTCCCATTACATTGGCGTTATTTCCTCCACAATTACGAAAATTCATTTAAAATACGTCCCCTTTCGTCTGATAAGTTTAGTCTTACCATTACAGACTATGAAAAAAGGGGGAGACGTGTACTGAGGAAATGACCTATTTATACCGAATAGGCATAAAACTCTTGTGACGGACGCCGCATACACATCATATACAGTGGCTAACCCTTAATGCGATTCATTCAGGTTATGCTTTTTCTTATAAAAAGGAGTATAAACTGCCTTTTAGTGATGTAAATAAAACAATCGTTAAACAAAGGACAACAAAAAATAGAAATAAAGTCGTTTTATGCATTTCTCCGCTCCGCTTTCAAATTTAATTGATGTCAAGAAGTGAAAGCAGCATCAAGAGGCTTTCACATCCTCAGCTCTTTCCATTTTACACATAATAGTTGAAGGCTACAATATTTGTATTCTTTTTTTTACTCACTGATTGGCATCGCTGATTTTCTTGCACCATTGGCAATATCGTTGGATTTTTTTTTCTGTTCGAGCCGGTGAATCCTTTTTTCCAGCTCGATTTGTTTTCTTTTGGAAGGGAGTCCCAGCTCTTCCCCCTTCATCTCTTGTTGTGCAGCTAAAGAGCATTCGATAGCGTTGGGTATATCCTTGAATTGATGCTCATATAATTTTGCACATTCAATACTTGCCGCTATCCTTAACTGTACTTGCCCCTTCAAGGCAACCTCCCTCCAAATTTCCAGCGCTTCATTGTATTGTTTCTGCTTCTTTTTCTGAAAAGCAAGGGCGTGGCCGGCAATAATCCGGTCTTCTTCGTTTCCAGCTGCCAGTATTTTTTCATAGGCATCCACCGATTCTTGTTTCTTCCCCAAGTAATCGAGCCATCGTGCAATTTCCATTGATTCTTCCGTATATCCATCCATTTGGAGAATTTTCCGGGACAAATGAATATACAAAGTGATCAATGATAAAACATCCATTTCATTGTGCTTCATGATCCCGAATAAAATTTCCGGATTCTTTCTCTCAACAAAATCAAAATATATCATCGGTGCCAAATATCCGGGAATGTCATCCTTCCGATGTACTCCTAGAATATCCGTTTCGACTGCCGACAGCTTCACGCGTTCCAATTTATTTTTCCATAGCCTCCTAGAAGCATGGTATAGATCGAAATGTCCGAATTCAGGGAGTTTCGGAACGTGTTCCTTAATCAGGGTATGCCTCGTTTTTAACTGAGGCCAGTCAAATGACTTCCCATTATAAGTGACGAGCGTTTCGTAATTGATGCTTTCAAGGAAGCTTTGATATAGCGGTATTTCACTTCCTGGCTCTCGCAGGATATGCTGCTTGACGACTACCTCTTCGCCTTCAATATAAGCATATCCGAGCAAAAAAATGGTATTGCCCGCACCACCGCCAAGCCCTGTCGTCTCTGTATCGAAAAAAAAGAGCTCTTCACTTTTCCTACCCTTAGTGGAAAGTGGATGCGAAAGCGGCGTTTGATTCCATTCCTTTACGATCTTTTTCAGTTCGGAAAAGGCATATATCCCATGTTCATGATTCAAAGGGTAGCGTACCTCCCTGATGAAACAATAGTCATCATCGAAATGATAAGAAACGGTATCGTCCTCCAACCACTTGTCGAGATAAGGAATGTCCTTTCCGGTCCCGGCATTTTTAGCAACAGGCAAAGAATGCGTAGCCGGCTCTAGATTCATATGCTTTTTCATCCGGTTTAATTTATTTTTTAAAGACATGAACAACACCCCTTTTTTCCAATATCAGCACTCTAGCACTCTATGATCGTTTTTCCTTACAAAATTGCCCTAATAACCTTTTGGCATCACTTTTGGCTGTCATGGCAGCGGATTCCGTTCCAATACAGGAAGGGCAGCCGCTTTCACACGTACAATTTTCAATCATTGATATCGTTTCTTGGAGAATCAGCTCAGAATTCTCATATACTTTATCACTTAAGCCTATCCCCCCTGGATAACTATCATAGATAAAAATCGTCGGTTTCTCATTATGCGCCGCCTTAACCTGGGGATACACATGGATATCATGAGGATCGCACATAACATATAGCGGAATTATGCAATTAAGTGCATGGGAGGCACCTATCATGCCTTGCTCGATGCGATTTTCGTCCCATTCAAATATATCAGGCTCCGTTGATAGCATCGCGGAACTTGTATGTAATTCCATTTCAGGCAAAGTGATAGGACCTGATCCAATGTTTTCGTGCGTTTCAAATTTGATTTTTTTGAAGATCGTCGGCATCGCCCGGATGGCTACGTCACCAAAGGCCGCAGAAGTGGAAGCGAAGATCCGCTGTTTATCCACTTCCAATACAGACAGCTGCACAGCCAGGTTAGCATCCGTATAATAATCCACATTCACTTCACGCACAAAAGCTTTCTTTTCTTCCCAATCCAGTTTTTCCACTTGGAATTGGGTGCCCTGATGCAAATAGATGGCTTCGTCGTGAAGAAGAGTCATCGCACTGAACGTATCCATCTCTCCTATGACCTTATTGCCCGGGGCATTGGTTTGATCGATAATTACGACATTCTCCTGGGCTGCTGAGCGAAGGCTTATATTGCTTGCAGGAAATGCATCGTTCATCCAATGCCATTTATCGCCATTCTGATGCAAGACCCTTTCTTCGGTAAGGAACTCCAGCACGTCCATGATTTCTGCCTTTCCAAACGTATCCCCTTTTTTAAACGGGAGCTCATATGCGGCACACTTGACATGATCAACCAAGATCAGAAGATTATCCGGATTGATTCTTGCCGTTTCTGGATTTCTGTTAAAGAAATAATCAGGGTGCTGTACAATATATTGATCAAGGGCGCTGGAGCTGCCAACCATGATGATCAGTGCTTCACCATGCCTTCTTCCCGCTCGGCCGGCCTGTTGCCAGGCACTTGATATTGAACCAGGGTAACCGGTCATGATGCAAACTTGAAGCTGGCCGATATCGACTCCCAGCTCCAGTGCATTTGTTGATATCACTCCATAAATGGAGCCATCCCTCAAGCCTTGTTCAATTTCTCTACGCTGCGTCGGAAGGTAGCCGCCACGGTAGCCCCTGATCGATTTTGGCCCGAGCTGCTTTGATACAAGTTCCTGCAAATACGACAATAATATCTCTACACGAACCCTGCTCCTGGCGAAAACGATCGTTTGAATTTTATTTTTCAAAAACTCGTTTGCCAGCCTCCTGACCTCCAAAACCGCACTTCTTCGAATATTCAGCGGTTTATTGACGACTGGTGGATTGTAAAAAACAAAGTGTTTTTTCCCACTAGGCGCCCCGTTATTATTGACGAGGACCATGGGGGTTTCCGTAAGCTCCGTGGCCAACTCTTTAGGATTGTTGATGGTAGCGGATGTACACACGAATACGGGATCACTTCCATAAAACCGGCAAATTCTTTTTAACCTTCTAATGACATTTGCCGTATGACTTCCGAAGACGCCCCGGTATATATGAAGCTCATCAATGATTACATACTTAAGGTTTTCAAAAAGAGAGACCCATTTCGTATGATGCGGCAGGATTCCAGAATGAAGCATATCTGGATTGGTGATAACGATATGCCCAGCCTGACGGATTTTCTGTCTAATGTTGGAGGGTGTGTCTCCATCGTACGTGTAACTATTTATTTGAACTTCCATTTCGTCGATCATTTCGTTCAATTCGCTTTTTTGATCGTAACTAAGCGCTTTGGTAGGAAAAATATAAAGCGCCCTCGCTTTTTCATCTTCCAGTATTTTTTGAAGGACCGGCAAATTATAGCATAATGTTTTACCGGATGCCGTTGGCGTGACCGCAACAAGGCTATTGCCGCTTACCGCTGTTTCAAATGCAGTTGCCTGGTGGGTATACAGCCCATCGATTCCTCTTTTGTACAATGCCTGTTTGATTTTTTCATCCAACCGTTCCGGAAAAGGAACATGCTTAGCCTCTTTTGCTTCAATTACTTGCCAATGTACAATATTCTCATTAAAATCCTCATTCGTTTTTAAATCAGAGATAACTTCTTGTAAATCTTTTCTCAATTTCATATACCCACCTCATATCCCTATTCTACTGAATGAACGTTCTATGCAAAAGGGAAACTATTTCCTTTTCAAAAAAAAAAGCAGGAAACGGCAACATCCCGTCTCCTGCTTTAATCTATAGTGTGTTAATTCGTATCGACAAACTGCCTGATCTCTTCGACCAATCTCCTTGGAGATTCTTGCATACTCATGTGGCCGCAACCTTCAAGGGTAATTTCCTGAATATGGTTACCTTTTACGGAAAAAGTTTTTTCTGCAGGTATGACCTTATCATGTTCACCTGCAATTAAAAGGACAGGCAGCTTCGTTGTTTTTAGTACATGATTTCTGTCCACTCTATTCCTCATCGCATGTAATGAGCCAATCGCTCCACTTTCACTTGTTTTGTATCCGATTTCCTTCATTGGTTCTATGCGAGTGTCATCTGAATGGGCGAAAAGCTTAGGCACAAGCCCATCAATGAAATCAGGTACCCCCTTCGCTTCGATGGTTTCAATGGATTTTAAACGACCTTCCTTACCCGCTTCATCATCAGGCAAGGCGGTGGAATGAACCAGTGAAAAACCAGACAATTTCCCAGGAAACCTATCAGCAAACGCCAAAGTAATATAGCCGCCGAGAGAATGTCCAAACATATAAACCTGATCGATTTCCAGCTCTTCCAGCACCGATGCGACATCATTTGCCATATCTTCGATTGAAAAAGATGCATCAATCGGTTCACTTTCACCGTGTCCCCGTAAATCGACAGCCACTATGCGGTATTCATCTTTTAATTTTGAGACGATATCATTCCAGTATTCAAGGCTTCCGCAAAAACCATGGATAAATAGCAACGTTTTATTTCCCTTCCCCGTATCTATGTAAGAAAGCTTGCTACTTTCTGTCATATTAATCCCTCATTTCCGATTATATTCATCCATAATGTTATTCCCCGTAGCTCCCCTTCTAAAACCTTCGTGCATTCACAAATCTTCAGGCTTCACATAGCCTATAGGCAAAGGAATTTTTAGAAAGGAGCACCGTGATGACCTCTTCTGAAAAAAACAATAATAGGACTCGAAGCGAACCGTTTACTCATTTCATCAATAAAATGGATCGGCTGTTTTCAGAAAGACCTCCTAAAGGCATGCTGCAATCTTTGGATGAATTCTTTGGTTCCACTAAAGAACGCGGCTTTCCGGTTGATATACAAGAATCAAATTCGGAATATATCCTGACAGCTACCCTGCCTGGCATCGCACGCAACCAAATATCGATTGATGTGCTGACACAGGCAGTGACCATATCGGCGAGGCAGCCCGAAAAACCGCATAAACAGCATGGCCCTCATGGCATGTTTCAAAAGGATGGCACTACAGGGAGCATGTCACGCACCATAACCTTTCAAAAACCAATTGATGATGCACATGTGACTGCACGCCATCGCGATGGCATCCTTACACTGCACCTGCCCAAAATTAGAGGAAATCGAATTGAAATCAATTAGGCAAAATTAAAAGCAGACTTAGAAAAGTGGCTGGGTCACTTGTAAGTCTGCCTTTTTTTTATTTATCATTAAACTTTAAAGAAGCCCCCTACCCCTTTGACCATTGAAGAAACTTGAGAAACCGTATTCATCATTTGTCCAGCTGTATTCATCATCTTCGTTATATCCATGGAGCCATCTTGGGTTTTGAATTGGTTCATCACCGATTTGATGCCTGATGGCTGAGGCTTTTGCATGAACTGCTGTTTCGGATAAGGGTTATGGGCCTGCTGTTGTCCAATAGGTGGCCTTTTGGCTGGCAACAGTGGGTTGTCGAAAGGGCTGAACGCTTGCTGCTGCGGATACTGATTGTACTGATTCGATTGCATGTGTGGCATGTAATGCATTTGCGGCATTTGCTGCGTTGGCTGCATTTGCGGTGTCGGCTGCATTTGCGGTGTCAGCTGCATTTGCGGTGTCGGCTGCATTTGCTGCGTTGGCTGCATTTGCGGTGTCGGGGACATCGGCTGCATGACACTGTTTCCCGGATGCTGCGCACTTACAGGAATTGTCTGCGGCTGACTTTGTTGAAATGGCTGATAGGCACCCTGCTGATAATTATCATGAAATGGCAGCATATAGCCCTCCGAATTTTGCGGATATGAGGGAAAGAAGGTTTCATGATTCTGTTCATTTTGCAAGGGATACTGCATGTGCTGTTGGTATCCACCCCCGTAGTCCGGCAGTGATTGAGGATACTGTCCTGGATGTGGGGAGAATTGGTTAAAACCGGATCTCATCATGCTCAATGAGCCCTCCTCTCTTTTCATTACATCGTTCTGATAATATATGAAAAAAGAGGAAATAAAGTGTAGGTGTTTTTTATGATAATATCCGTGCGATTTCCGCTTTTACATTATGCAAAATAAAGTCGACGGATTGGACATGACTTTTGAATCGCTTATAGCTGGTCTTCGGAAAAAATGCCTGTACGGCTACATCGGAAAGGTTATGGGCTGTTTGTTCGATTTGCTCAGGGAACAGATGCTTGAATTCGGTTTCCCTCATCCATTGCTTCATTCCAGCTTCCCACTCGTCGCACGCTTCCCTTACCTGATCAGCAAATGGCTTGACTTCAGCATAAAAATCTTTTTCTTTTCCTTCTTCACGAACATCCTCATAGATATCATTCGCTTTTGCCGTATATGTTATTAATTCTTCTGTCAATCGTTGCAGCTTTTCTTTTTCCACAATGGATTCCTCCGGAGATTTTTCCCTAAGTATAATCCAGTTCCTGAAAAAATGAAATTTTGGGCTTATATCTGCACTTCAGTCAGAATTTTGGGCTTATTCACCGATTTCTCCGTAATGAAGGAAAAGGAACGGTCATCTGCAGTATTCACCCAAAAATCCTCGGCTTTCTCTATGGCCTCCTGGGCATCATTCACCAATGTATATTGCTCTGCCCATAGTTTGCACCGTACTGTATTAACAGTTTCCCCATATGAAAGTTCCAAGCGATCCAGGCTGGTACTGATCTCAGCTATCATCCTCAATATTTCCTCTGTTGCTACACTTTTATTGACCATGCTGACCCCTCCCATTCTTTACCTGTACTATTCTTTTTTTTATCTTAAAGCCCTTCATGCCTGACAAAACTAGAAGCGAATCGGCAAAGAAAGTGGAATTCACTTAATTTATTATGCCCTTCGACAACAATGGCAGAATGAAGATTGGACTTTTAAACAAAAATACATCATATAGGAGGTGATTTCATGCAGTCGAATGACAGCAAAGAGCAAGAGTACGAAAAACGACAAAAGCCGCCCTCTAAAAAGGCAGGAACCGGCAACCCGAAACTTAGCGGGAAAAACCATCCCTCAACGTAACGGATGAAGGTTAGCACCACGAACAGGGAAGGTTTTATACGCTGCCTTCCCTGTTTACTTTCTAATAAATCCAATTCTTGACCATTACGGCTAGGTGAAGCTGTTTCTGCTTATGGTCATACCATTCGGTCAATTGCGGGTCTTCCTCCCACTCCGGCTCAATGAACCAATCCTTTTTTACTCTCCTGAACATATCCCACTGTTCTGTCTTCCCTGCTTGATGGGAAATCACCGGATAAACTCTTCGCAGCATCGGAGTTTCATGGAATCTCGGTTCATCCCTATATTGTTCATAATCAAGTCTAGCCCCGGTCGGCTCCGTTCTATAGGAAAACTCAAGAAATTGCGGAAACAATTCTTCGGAAAACAAGAGGCCGGCCAACCTTTTCCCCAATTTGATCCTTTCATCGATATTTCTGAAATGGGAAACGGATGAGCCATAGAGCTTTCCATTGCAGGTGGGGAATAGCACAGTGCTAAAATGCATCCAATCCTGCAGGAAAAATAATAAAGAATGAAAAACGAAGGATTGTTTTTTGATAACCGGTTTTTCAATGATATTTTGTTCGTTTATTATAAGTGCAGTGACCAGTTTTTCTTTATTCCCGTGTTTCCAAAAGGCATTCCATGCCTTTGTCATGAATTGAGTAATGAAAAAAAAACGACATAAGTGAAACAAAGGGCGACCATTCCTCGTCGAATAGTGGTAGAGAAGTAATTGCGGATATGCATCTTGAAATATTCTCCAATTGGCTTCTTCATATGTAAGGAATAAGTGTCGCCTGTACTTAAGGCCCAGCATCCGGGAAAACCAAATCCCTTCAAGATCGCACATATTCCAGCCTGCATTCCTGGAGACCATTCCTGCTAAAAAAGACCATTGAATTTCGGGATGTTTTTTAAAAAATTGTTCATATGCCTTCGTTCTTGATATATTATCTCTATTCGCTCTTGCTGTTTGGACTTTTATGGAATGGAGCAATCGCTTTTCCGTCTTTGACAAATGCATTTAAGATATCAACCCTTCCTTAAGCGTGTGAATTGTGACATATCATTGTACTTAAACCCTATCGTTCTAAGAAACAATTCTTTTTATTCACATTTTGGATTCTTTTTTTGCTAATATAGATAAGTGAAAAAAAGGAGGGGTAAAAGTGGCATTTCATTATCCCAACGGACGAAGATTTGAACCGCAGGCCATGGAAGAAAAGAAAAGCCCACTAAAAAAAATCAGTTATAGCAACCGGGGAAAAACATTGGAAGACGACTTGAACGAAACCAACCAGTATTATTTAGCACACGGCATAGCCGTCATCCATAAAAAACCGACACCGATTCAAATTGTCGATGTCCACTACCCGAAGAGAAGTGCTGCCGTCATCAAGGAAGCTTACTTCAAACAAGCATCGACCACTGATTACAATGGTGTTTATAAAGGAAGGTACATTGATTTTGAGGCAAAGGAAACGAAAAATGGCAATTCCTTCCCCCTCAAGAACTTTCATGATCATCAAATTGAACATATGAAACACATCGTCCAGCATGACGGAATTGCCTTTGTGATCATCCGGTTCTCCGCAAAGGATGACATATACTTAATGAGTTCCGAGCAATTGAGTTTTTATTGGCAGAGAATGAAAGATGGCGGACGAAAATCCATTACTCTTAAAGAGGTTGAAAACAGCTCAAAGAAGATTACTCTTGGCTTTCAACCGAGAATTGACTATATTAAAGTAGTAGATTCGCTTATCGCAGAAAATTTTTAGTTTTTTTTAGAAAGGCAGGTTAGCTGTAATGGCTGAAAAATATAATACTAGAGAAGAGCGCCGAAAGCAGGGTCAGTCTCAAAAAAAGGTCCCGAAAAGCGGCCCTAAAAAGTCAACCAATATGCTTAAGCGCATTTTCCTTATACTCGTAACGATCGGGATCGTCGGATTGGTTACAGGAGGCGCGGCTTTGGCTTATTTTATAAGCGATGCCCCCAAGCTCGATGAAAAGTTATTGAAAGATCCAGTCACATCCAAAATACTTGATGAGAATGGCAAATTGCTGGCTGAAGTCGGTACCGAGAACCGGGATTTTGTCAATTATGAAGACATCCCCGATCTTGTCGAACATGCCTTCCTCGCAACGGAGGATTCCCGTTTTTATAAACATCACGGAGTAGATTTCCTACGTCTGGGCAGTGCCGTCATAGCCAACGTCAAAAACGGATTCGGCTCAGAGGGCGCAAGTACATTGACCCAGCAGGTCATCAAGCGTTCTTATTTGACGCCTGATAAGACCATTAAAAGGAAAGTCCAGGAAATGTGGCTATCCATCCAGCTTGAACGGAAATATACAAAAGAAGAAATTTTTGAAATGTATGTGAATAAGATTTTCTTTGCTAACCGTGCAAATGGGATCTTAACTGCATCACGAACCTACTATGGAAAAGACCTAAACGAATTGAAATTGAATGAAGCGGCCATGCTTGTCGGGTTACCGCAAAGCCCAAGCCGTTATGATCCGTACAAATATCCGGAACGCGCGAAGGAACGCCGTGATATCGTCCTTCACTTGATGAATAAACACGGATATATCACCGAAAAAGAAATGAAGGATGCACAAGCGATCGATATAAAAGAAGGACTGCAAGAAATTGATAAAAGTCAAATCGATACGACTGCTTACGATGCATTCATTGACTTAGTAATCGAAGAAGTCGGTGATATGGGTGACTATAACGTCTTCACCGATGGTTTGGAAATCCAAACGACGATCGATAAAGACGCCCAGGAATATGTTTACAAAATGCTGAACAGTGATGAAATCATCAATTATCCAAGTAAGGATCTTCAAGCTGGGATCACCTTACTGGATACGCAATCCGGTGAAATCAAAGCAGTCGGCGGCGGCAGGAATACGACGGTCAAACGCGGCTGGAATTACGCCACGGATGCCAAGCGTTCACCAGGATCGACAATCAAGCCGATTTTGGATTACGGTCCTGCTGTAGAATATTTGAATTGGTCCACCTACCAACCAATTAAAGATGAGGAATATTCATATACCAATGGAACTCCGCTTAAGAATGCGTCAGGCCGACATTATGGCACGGTAACCATTCGCGAAGCGTTGGCGCGGTCATTAAATATCCCTGCCTTGAAAACACTTCAGGAAGTCGGATTGGACAGGGCACGAGATTTTGCCGTCGAGCTCGGCATTCCCTTTGATAAGGAAATTACCGAATCAGCTTCACTTGGCGGCGGCAAGGACGTATCGACCCTTGAACTTGCCGGGGCTTATAGTTCATTCGGAAACAACGGGACTTATAATCAACCGCATAGTGTGAAAAAGATCGTTTTACGTGACAAAACGACCATCAAGAACAAAACTGAATCGAAGCCAGTCATGAAGGATTCCACTGCTTTCATCGTGACGGATATGTTGAAGAGCGTCTTGAATGAACCTTATGGAACAGGAAGGCTAGCGAATATACCTGGTCTGCCTGTAGCCGGTAAAACGGGATCAACCAATTTCACGCCTGAACAGCGTGCAGCAAACAACATCCCCTCTTCCGGTGTTAAAGATAGCTGGATGGCTGGATATACAACCAATTATACAGTCGCGGTTTGGGCTGGTTATGATAATGCATCAGGCAAAAAACTGGAATACCTTGGAGATTCATCGCAAAGGATTCCTAAGGCGATCTTTAAGAATTTGATGGAGCATATGGCGCAAACAAAGGAAACGAAGGACTTTGATCAACCGGACAGCGTTGTGAAGGTTGGCGTCATTAAAGGTTCGAATCCAGCGGTAAAAGCCAATGCCTATACACCGAGCAGTAAAATCACTTATGAGTATTATGTTAAAGGCCATGAGCCGACACAGGTGACGACAGAATATGAAAAAATCGACAAACCTAGTATAAGTGCTTCTTACGATCAAGAAGGTAATCAAATCAACCTATCATGGGCATATCCTAAAGGTGACGGAGATACTCAATTCGAGGTGAAGATGTCCGTTGATGGCGGTGCTCAGAGTGTATTGAAGAAATCGAAGGATACTAGTTTAACGATTCCAAAACCAAACCCAGGAAGTAAATATACCTTCTCTGTGGTAGCTTTGGCGGATGGTCAACAAAGTGACCCTGCAAGCACCTCCGTGAATATCCCTGCAGAAGCGGAGGATCCGGAAGGTACGGATGATGAGATTAAAGATCCGGCTGAAGATGAAAATCCTGATCAAGAAACGCCGGCTGAAGGCGATGAAGATAAGCAGGATGAAGACAAAAACAACAATGGCGATACTGATAATGGCAATACCGATAATAATGGCAACACTGATAATAATGGGAACGGCAACACTGATAATAATGGCAATGGCAACAACCCGGATGACGGAAAAGGCAAAGATGATGAAAACGGTGAGGATGGGAATACCGGTACCGACCCTGGTACGGTGGAAGAAGATAAACCCGCGGAAACTCCTGCCCCTGAGCCTGATCCGGAAAAAGATAAAGACCAGGATAATGGTAACAATGGTTAACTAAACAAACAAAACCGTCCAGGCTATAACCTAGGCGGTTTTGTTTATCTTCAAAAAGAACTCTATCTTAGAGCAACCTATTAAACCTAATTTTCACGCAAAGTGAAGTGGAATGAAGCAGTTAAACTATCAAATCAAAAAAACGTCTAAGCTTCCGCTTGGACGTTTTTTTTGACATGTGCATGTTTCATCATGTATTTGGCATATTGTTTTTCAAATTCTTGGAACAGCTCGCTAAGCTGCCTATATGAGGGATAGAAAGCCGGTCTGGAAAGGATGAACGCAAGCCTTTCAGCCACATTAACCGGAATCGTATGGAAGGACTCCATTTGCTCCTGCCAGGCTCTCAGCATCACAGGCCTTCCATGCAACCAGAAAACTGCTGCCAAAAATAAGCTGATTCCCCTCTTCATAAGTTCTAAGGTCTGTCCTGCTTTCCGTTCTGAAAACAGCAATCTGCATTCCGTCTCAATTTGCTTCCAGTTTTCCAGAATTTCCTTTATATGCTCAGCCCCCTTTGTCCAGGGTGTATATGAAACCACTTCATTTAAATACAGGACTTCAAATGGAAAAGCCTCAAATGGAATTGACTCACTCCAAGCTGCATAGTGTCCTGTTTCTAAAATAATTTCCTTTTCAGGGAAAAATAAGGGATGATTCAATTGCTTGGGCACTTTTAATGATAGGAACTGCGTCAAATGGCTTCTTTCCTTTTCATTCGTTTTTTTCCTTCACGGCATAAATCAAGAAGTGGACAGATTTCACATTGTGGTGACTGGGCCTTGCAATGATAGCGTCCAAAGAAGATCAAACGGTGATGCGTAACGGACCATTCATCCTTCGGAACCTTAACCATCAATGCTTTTTCAACCTCTAAGACACTATCCTTCCAGCGGCAAAATCCCAAACGCTTGGAAACACGCTCTACATGCGTATCCACTGCTATCGCTGGCACATGATAGGCTACGGAAACGACCACATTCGCCGTCTTTCTTCCGACACCTGGTAATTTAACTAGCTCATCACGGTCCCGGGGCACTACCTTCCCATAATCGTCGATCAGCATGCGCGAAAGCTTTTGAATATTTTTAGCCTTGTTACGAAACAAACCGATCGAGCGAATGTCATTTTCCAACTCTTCTATCGGAACGCTTATGTAATCCTCAGGCGTTTTATATTTTTGAAAAAGATCCTTCGTGACTTTATTGACCAATACGTCGGTACATTGAGCTGAAAGTGCAACAGCAATCACCAATTCAAATGGATTGGAATGATTCAGCTCACAATGGGCATCGGGAAACATTTCCCCCATTGTATCCAGACAATATCGAATTTGAGCTTTGTTCAACATTTTCGTTCTCCTTCATTTGCATTACTGCTCTAGCCAATTATAAAAGGGCACATCTTTGATTGGTTGTGCAGTTTCCGTTTTACGTTCCCTCTTTTGATGGACTCTGAACTTTTGTCCTTGCTCCCTTGCCTGTGACAAAGTTTTTATCCCATTCTTTTTCCACTCGAACAATATTCGATCAATGTAACGGAAATTCAATTTCCCGGAAATGACTGATTCCCTGAGCGCTGACTTAATGATTTCAGGTTGGTGGTCATCCTCCATCCACATTGCCAATGTCTCACATTCAAAAGGAGATAGCGGACGGCCAAATTCCTGTTCGAAAATCGTATAGAGGCTCTCCTCCGCTTTTTGCACTTCAGCCGATTCTGCCTGCTTCAACGTTTTCAGGAAACAGTCCATCATTTTTTCATATAGCGGAGCTAGCGAATATTTTTCCTGGCCAATTTCTTGATTTTCTTCAACAGCCATTTGCACGAATCCCCTTTGAACCAACCGCTGAATCAAGAATAGACACTCCGTCTCCTGAAGGGTCATTCGATCGGATATTTGGGATGGTGCAGGAAAATGGTTACCTTTATCGATAAAGCTTTGCAATTGTAATAATAGGACCATTTCTTGCTCATTAAGTCCCAATGACTTATAGTTAGTCAACAAAAAGGATGGAATTGTTATCGTTCCTTCCTTAAACCACGCATATAAATGTTCTTTATTCATGTTTTTGGACACCTCGTTTTAAGTATAACATGAATACGGCTCCCCGAATAAGTTTATAATTTTAACAAAAAACGGTTATCTGCCAAAAATGACAAGATAACCGCTTCATCAAGAAATCAAGGATATAATCGATTCAATAGACGTGGGAACGGAATCGTCTCACGGACATGCTCCACACCGCTGATCCATGCAACCGTCCGTTCCAACCCCAAACCGAAGCCTGAATGTGGTACAGAGCCGTATTTTCTTAATTCCATATACCATTTGTATGCATCTTCGCTCAATCCATGCTCATTTATTCTCTGTTCAAGCAATTTTTGATCATGAATTCGCTCCGAACCGCCAATGATTTCTCCATATCCTTCTGGGGCAATCAAATCTGCACAAAGAACGACTTCCTCCCTACCAGGGGCTGGCTGCATATAGAAAGGTTTGATTTTAGTTGGATAATGCGTGATGAAAACCGGCTTATCGTAACTTTCAGCAATTGCCGTTTCATGCGGAGCCCCAAAGTCATCACCCCATTGTATATCTTCAAATCCCTGTTCATGAAGGAATTTAATCGCATCATCGTACGTGATCCTCGGGAAAGGAGCTTGTATTTGTTCAAGTTTGGCCGTGTCCCGGCCTAAGGTATTAAGCTCAAGCTGGCAATTTTTCAACACCGACTGGATGACGGAAGAAACGAACTGTTCCTGAACCTCCAGGTTTTCATTAAATTCGATGAAGGCCATTTCAGGTTCAATCATCCAAAACTCGATTAAATGACGTCTTGTTTTGGATTTTTCAGCGCGGAAAGTCGGTCCGAAGGAAAATACCTTTCCTAGCGCCATGGCTGCCGCTTCCATATAAAGCTGACCGCTTTGTGAAAGGTATGCATCTTCATCAAAATATTTAGTTGCAAACAATTCACTCGTTCCCTCTGGAGCGCTGCCAGTCAAAATCGGGGGATCTACCTTGACGAATCCTTCTTCATTGAAGAATTCATATGTAGCACGGATGATTTCGTTGCGGATTTTCATGACAGCATGCTGACGTTTTGAACGCAGCCACAGATGGCGATTATCCATCAAAAATTCAGGTCCATGTGCTTTAGGTGTAATCGGGTAATCCAATGATTCATGAATGATTTCAATATCTTTCACTTGTAATTCAAAGCCGAACGGCGAACGTTCATCCTTTTGGATCACACCCGTTACGTACAAGGATGTCTCTTGTGTAACCGATTTCGCACGGGCAAAAATTTCTTCACCCACTTCAGCCTTCACGACCACCCCTTGAATGAAACCGGAGCCATCACGAATTTGAAGGAAAGCAATCTTCCCACTGGAACGTTTGCTGGCAAGCCAGCCTCCAATCGTAACTTCTTGATCGACGAACTTGCTTGCATCTTTTATTGTAATTTTCACGGAATTTCCCTCCAAAAATAGCTTAACTTACTAAGGAATTTACTCTACTTATTATACCTATAGCCCTCCTTACAAGCAAATAAATCTCCTATCGGATATTCACCCGCTCTCAATCATCTTTTTGGAAGCCGACTCACAGGTAGCTTGATGGTTTGCTTATTTACAAGTCCGAAGAATGTCGGGCTGTAATCAAAACCAAAATCATGAAATGTTCTCCAATCATCCATATTATAACCGGCTATCGATCACATCCAGTCTCATGACCTGCTAACCTAGCTTTTACCTATATATGCGGAACAAATATTTTACTTTTTTTTACTCATTATCCTTAATAATCTAAAAATGTTGAACTTGAACAAAAAATCATATACGATATCATATATGATTGTAAAAAATTTCGAGGGGTGAGAGCATTGGTAAAAGCAAGGGTGAGACTTAAAGATTCCGAGTTTTCAGTAAATGTTCATGTTTCTGATCGTCATTTGGAAATGAACGGAAAAAACTATGAATTATCTCAGGTGAGTCTGGATATTCCGATTACAGGAACCGTATATGGAACATTATTAAACTTCCAAGGATCATTGGAAGCGCTGAAGGAACAAGTACACCACCCACCATATAATCAACCGCCTATAGGTCCGGTGCTTTATATTAAGCCCAGAAACACATTTTCTGCTTTTGCGAAACCAATTCCCCTTCCAGCTGGGGTACCTGAATTGGAAATCGGTGCATCACTTGGAATTGTAATCAGCAAGACAGCTACAAGAGTCAAGAAAGCACAGGCAATGGATTATATAGAAGGATTTACGATCGTCAATGATATTAGTATCCCCCATGAAAGCGTTTACCGACCGGCGGTCCGTTTTAAAGCCCGTGATGGTTTTTGCCCGATCGGCCCTTGGGTAGTAACTAAAGATTCGATCTTGGATCCCGATTGTTTAGGAATCCGTGTGTATATTAATGGGGAGCTAAGGCAAGAAAATACAACAGCCAATCTCATACGGCCCATTTCCCGGCTCATTGAAGATGTAACGGACTTCATGACCTTGAATGCCGGGGACGTTCTTTTAGTCGGAGTACCGGAGAATGCCCCTCTCGCGAAGGCGAATGATCATATCAGAATCGAAATAGACGAAATTGGTTATTTGGAAAATCCAATTATACCGGAAGAAAAACTAGCGATGGAGGGGATATCATGAAAAATGCACGTGTAGCCTATGCTGGTGCCATCCATCAGGCATGCGAATTCAATGGACAGCTAAAATTGGCAGATGGTCGGATCGTTGATGAGCAAGATGTTATCTGGCTTCCTCCGTTGGAGCCCCGTACAGTATTCGCATTAGGTTTGAATTATGCTGACCATGCAAAGGAACTTGCTTTTAAAGCCCCTGAAGAACCCCTGGCTTTCTTAAAAGGGCCCAATACTTTCATCGGACATCGGGGGCAGACAAAACGGCCCATTGATGCCACATATATGCATTATGAATGCGAACTGGCTGTCGTCATCGGAAAAACGGCGAAGAACGTAAAAAAGGAAGAAGCATTCGAATATGTTTGCGGTTATACCATTGCCAATGATTATGCAATAAGAGATTACCTCGAGAACTACTACCGCCCGAACTTAAAGGTTAAAAATCGCGATACTTGCACCCCGATTGGCCCATGGCTCGTCGATGCTAGAGATATTCCAGACCCGATGAACCTTAAGCTGAAGACTTACGTGAACGGGAAATTGACCCAGGAAGGCAATACGTCCGATATGATATTCGGAATTGCTGAATTAATTCAATACTTCAGCAGTTTCATGACACTGAGTCCAGGTGATGTGATATTGACCGGAACACCTGAAGGCTTGGCGGATACCGCTGTAGGCGACGAAATCACAACGGAAATTGAAGGAATCGGGAAGCTCGTCAGCACCATTGTCAGTGACGATATCTTCACGAAAGGACAGGACCATTCGCACATAAAAATTCCTTATTAATAGAAAGGATCAATCATATGCCTCATATCATTATAGAATACACGGACAATATTAAGGAAGACATCCTGATTGAAGAATTATTAAAGAAAATGAATGATGTATTGATTTCCTATCCCTCCATCTTTCCGATTGGCGGCATTCGTTCCCGTGCCATTGAACTGAAGCATTATCGGGTTGCCGATGGCACAGAGAATGATGCCTTTGTTCACGCCATGCTGAAAATTGGCGCAGGAAGAAATGAGCCTGATAAGACTAACGTATGCGATTTGCTTTTTGCAACGATGGAAGCCCATTTCGCAACGCTCTTTTCCAAAAGATATCTCGCCCTTTCCATGGAGCTTGTGGAATTCAGTGAGTCGGGCACATATAAAAAGAATAATATTCATGATCGATATAAGTGAAACTTTATATTTAATTCCAATTCAAAGGCCTTCCCTATAATTAGGAAGGCCTTTGATTATTACACTCTATATAGATCAGTTGATTTCTGCGAGATGTTCAGAGCGGTTTAAAAACTCCTTGACGCGGTCCACATATTCCTGTTTGTCGTAGCCGTTATATAATGCGCTTGCCATCCGGATCGGATCTCCAAAAAAGAACCGTTCATACAGCGTTTGTCTTGTGCCAAATGAGCTCATGCACACATCCCAAGCCAGCCGGTACAACCTGACCCTTTCATATGCCGGCCCATTTGCTGCCTGAAGATATTTATCTAAATCTGGCCGGAGCTCAGAATTGAAATCCGCCTCATTCGGAATGGCCATTAAGCCGCTCGCTCCAAGAAGCTGCATGATTTCACTGAACCTCGGATAAATTTTCGGATAATAATTACGGGCAATGTTCAGCGGGGTGAAATCCGGAGTCATAATTCCCCACTTATCCAATTTTGCATTTGCCTCAGAGGCTGTAATGAATGCCTTCACCGTTTCAAGTGCAATGATGACTTCCGAAATCTTTTCCTGGACATGCTGATACTGCCCAATGTTGATCGTTTCCACCATCAGTTGCAAAATCCCCAAGATGAACTCCGTTTTTGCGATATTCTTTGCTACCACCTGATGCGTCATATGGACAACGGCATTACTTTCATTATAAGCTTGGTTACAAATGCCAACATCCCCGTAGGCAAATACCCGATTCCAAGGAACGACCACATCATCAAAAACGATGATTGCATCCATTTCCTCAAATCTTGAGCCAAGCGGATGGTCATAATGTGATTTGCCATAATCGAAGGTTTCTCGACAAATGAACTTTAGTCCTGGAGTGTTATTGGGGATGGAGAAGGCGAAAGCATAAGGATTTTCTTCTTCCGATTGCTTAAGTAATGTTGAAGGAAAAACCATGATTTCATCCGTTATCCCCCCCTGTGTAGCAAGTAGCCTCGCTCCTTTAATAATGAGCCCTTCTGAATTCTTGCCCGCTATCCTGGCGGCGATGTATGGATCGGGAAGCTTTGCCGCACTTACTCCCCTATTGACCTGCGGCTGGATCAGGGTATGTGTCAATGACAAATCCTTTTCCCTGCAGAGCTCATAATAAGCTTTCATATTTTTTGCAAATGCCGGATCCTGCGTGCCGAACATGTCCGCAGCCGAGCCATAGGCCATCAGCCCGCTATTGATATAATCAGGAGACCTTCCCATCATGCCATTATTATGACGAGCCCATTCCTGAATCATATTTCTTCTTGTTTCAAGATCTTCCTTCGTCCGCGGCTGCAAGAATGAAGTCCCCACCCTATCATTCGAGGTTGGCGAGATGTATGTCATGATATCTTGTTTTTTGGGGTCATGCTGAAGGTCATATAATTCAGCCTGGGTTTTCATGACTCCCATGAATGCGGGATGTTCACTGAACTTACCCTTCACTTGCTCCCCATCGATCCATACATTCGCCCCTGCTTCGTCCACCCCATTAATATATTCTTCCCCTGTTTTCGCTGGCATCTAGTATCCTCCTTTAATCCAATGATAATGAAGCGCTTATAAAATACGGTTCTGAAAATGCCGAAATCTGCCGTCCAATTTTTGAAAACCCTTCCTGCAACAAACGACAGCTTGAAGCCGCAGGCCTAGATCATGAATTCAGGCTTCTTTTTTTCAAGGATGGGATCTTCAAGGAGAACTTCTTCGCGCGTGATGATATCAAGGACGACGGAAGCCTCATCGAACCAAGAATCAGGAGCCTTGGCACCCCAGAAGGTCTGTCGCCTCGGATCATCCAAATCCCAATGGATCGGTTCATTATCAGGATCGGACGTTAAATAATCGCCATTGTATAATTCGATCCTATGTCCATCCGGATCTCTTAAATAAAGGAAAAATGCGTTGGAAAGACCATGCCTTCCGGGTCCGCGTTCAATGGACTGGGCATAACCGAGTGATGCCAGCACATCACAGGCATGGATGATCGCGAGCGGGTCCGGCAGCCAGAAGCCGATATGGTGCAGCTTTGGACCAACACCATTCATGAAGGCCTGATCATGGACCGTTTGTTTCCTATGCAGCCATGTAGCCCATAAATGCCCCGCCTCATCGATTGTATCTTCCGAGCATACAAAACCTAATTCTTTGACATAAAAGTCATGGGCTTTTTGTACATTGGGAACGCTGCAATTCACATGATCGATTCTCTGGACCCTTGAGCCTCTGTGCAAATCGAATCGTTGCAGCAGTCTCTCCGCTTTATCCATTTTGCAAAAAAACTCCATTGGCAGGCCGGAAATGTCCTGAACACGAAGCGTCCTGCCTAAAGCATGCTGCGTTCCAGCCTCCATCCACTTCATTTTCATCCCTTTGGATTTCAGAAATATTTCCAGTTCATTTAAATCCTCCTCTTTTTCAACCTTGTACCCTATCGCCTCCACGCTAGGATTTTCCGCCTTTTGCAGGATCAGCGAATGATGGTGCGCTTCCTCCAGTCCGCGTAGATAAATGTGTTCATCCGTTCTTTCCGTTTCAATAAAACCTAAGGCGTCCACATAGAATGCCCTCGATTTGTCTAAATCGGTAACATTAAGGATCGTTCTCGCAACACGAATAATGGAAAAGTTCATAGAGTTCTCCCCTTCTTAATCTCGATTAATTTTCGGCAGATGAAACGGCATTCTGTTCTTCCACTCCAAATTTCGGAATGTGATGCTCTCCAATTGCAACATGGATGACTTGGGTTTCCGTATAAAATTCAAAGCTGTAATGGCCGCCTTCACGACCAACCCCACTGTATTTCGAACCTCCAAACGGAATGCGCAAATCCCTGACATTTTGGGAGTTCACCCACACCATTCCGCTGTCCACCGCTTGAGCGAATCTATGTCCACGCTTCATATCGTTCGTCCATACATATGCGGCAAGCCCATACTTTACATCGTTAGCCATTCTCAGGACTTCCTCTTCCGTCTTGAATGGAATGACCGCCATCACTGGGCCAAAAATCTCCTCCTGTGCCACCGTCATTTCATTTGTGCAGTTCAGTAGTAGTGTCGGGGCGATAAAGTTCCCTTGATTGAACTCCTCCGGAATGGTAGCGCTTACAACACTGGCGCCTTCATCCTTCGCTATTTTCAAGTAACGGGAGACATTATCAAAATGATTTCGATGGATTAGCGGGCCGATCTCCGTTCCTGGATCCAGTGGATTACCAATCTTGATCGTGTGAACACGCTGCTTCAATTGTTGAACGAACGGATTGATGATCGATTCATGAACGAATAACCTCGAATTTGCCGTGCAGCGCTCCCCATTGAAAGAATAGATCCCCCAAACGACGGAATCCAGGGCCCTTTCCAAGTCGGCATCTTCAAAGATGATTGCAGGTGACTTTCCTCCGAGCTCCATGGAAAACCGCTTCATTGTATCGGCGCCATTTTTAATGATTTCAGCCCCAGTAGTCGTCTCTCCGGTAAAGGAAATCAATTGGACATCAGGATGGGCAACGAGCGATGCACCTGCCGTCTCCCCAAAACCGTGGACAATATTCAATACGCCTTTTGGCAAACCTGATTGCTCAATGATCCGAGCTAATTTATTGGCGGTCAAAGGAGACCATTCCGCTGGTTTAAGAACACAAGTATTGCCTGTGGCCAGAGCCGGGGCGATTTTCCATGTTTCCAGCATGAAAGGTGCATTCCACGGTGTAATTAACCCGGCAACACCTATAGGTTTATGAATTGTATAATTGATGAAAGTGTCATCGACCTGATACGATTCACCAATCAATCTGCTTTTCACCATTTCAGCATAAAACCGAAAATTCTCCGCTCCCCTTGCTGCCTGTTTTTTTGTCTGGCTGATGGGAAGCCCGGTATCAAGTGTTTCCAAAAAGGAAATTTCCTCGGCATTTTCTTCAATCAAATCAGCAATCCTGCTCAAGTATGCCAATCTTTCTTCCACCTTCATCGTTCGCCACGGTCCATTATCGAATGCTTCTTTTGCAGCTGCTACCGCCTGATCGATATCTTCTTTAAACCCTTCTGCGACATTATTGATCACTTGATTATTAAAAGGATTCAGATTGGCAAAGGTTTTTCCTGATTTTCCATCAATAAATTGCCCATTGATGTAATGCTGGACATCCTGAACTGGAAAGGTTGGCAAGATGATTCCTCCTTTGATTTATCATATAAATTGTAGGGATAATTAAAATTACATTATCCCTACAATCTCGTAATTATGACTTGATTTCTCTTTTAACCAATCCGTATGATTGAAGGGTTTCACGCAATTCACGCTCCAAAGGTTCAGAAGGCGGGCCCATCGGAGGACGCAGTGCTGGATTTATTTTCCCCATCATTCCCATCGCCGCTTTCAATGGTCCTGGATTGGTTTCTTTAAACAATACATCATTGAGAGGCATCAATTTATAATGGAGGTCGAGTGCCTTATCTACCTCGCCTTCCACCCAAAGGTTATAGATTTCGGCCACTTCTTTAGGCGTGATGTTCGCTGTCGCACTAATATGACCCGCTCCGCCGATCGCCAGCATAGGATAGCATAACAATTCGATGCCAGAATATAAGAGGAAATCCCTTCCACAATTTAACAAGACGCGGTTCACATGTTCGAAATCCTTATTGGATTCCTTTACACCAATGATATTTTTGCAATCTTCAGCAAGGCGTGCCAGGGTCTTCACTTCTAAATTAGTCGCCGTCCTGCCAGGAATGTTATAAATGACAATCGGCATAGCAACTGAATCCGCCACTGTTTTAAAATGATTGTAAAGTGCCTGCTGGTTTGGCTTATTGTAGTAAGGAACGATCACTAAAGCGGCATCCGCTCCCATTTCCTCAGCTCTCTTTGTCAAATGCAGCGTTTCTTTTTGATTGGCGGATCCAGTACCTGGTGCAACCGGAACACGGCCATTTGCTGTTTTTATTGCAGTTTCCATCACCAATTCCCGCTCTTCAACGGTTAATGAACTGGGCTCTCCTGTCGTCCCGCATACCGAAATTCCATGGGTACCACTTTCAATATGCCAGTTTACGAGATTTTCCAGTGCAGGTACGTCCACCTCCAATTTATTGTCAAATGGTGTTATGACTGGAGCGATGGATCCCCTTAAACGACTTTTGATTTCCTCGTACATTTTTTCGACCACCTTTTCATTAGTATGAATATTCCGAATGATACAAGTGAAAAAAAATTGGCTTTGCTTTTATAGATAATCAATCGACTATTATAAAACAAAGCCTGGGTCATCAAAGTGCTTGATCGCGGTTCGTGTCTGCCCTCTGCTTGAATGTACTGATGGCATTCAGCTTATGCTTCCTTACCATTGATTCAATTTCTTCAAATGATGCTTTTTCCTTAAGGAGCTTGATGATATGTTCATGTTCACGAATCGATTGGACTGCACGCTGCGGCACCATGGTGAACATCGACTTTCTGACTCTATTCATTCTTTGCTGGGAATGCTTGATTTCTTCTATTAAAAAGGAATTTCCGCATTTCTCATTAATTTCGGCATGGAAGCACTCGTTTAATTTTCCAAACAGCTCCAATTCAAAGAGATGGAGCGCTTTTTCCATCTCTTTGTTTAAATTAATTAGTTTGTCAAAATCCTGATCATCCATCGTTAAAGAACTTAGCGCCGCTGCATAGCCCTCAAGAAGCGATAAAACAGAAAGCGTTTCAATGTATTCGCTTTCATTGATGCTTGTGACAACCGCTCCGCTATATGGCTTATATTGAATGAGTCCATCGGATTCAAGTTGCCTGATCGCTTCCCTGACCGGGATTGGACTTAATTTTAGTTCTTTAGCGATTTGATCGATGATGATACGCTGTCCAGAACCGTATGTTCCATCCAAGATCAATTGACGAAGATGTTCATATGCCATTTGCTTTTTACTGATTTTATTGTTTTTATTTTCCATATTTTCATCATATATGAAATCATATACGATTGCAATTGATTTTTACGGAAAATCATATATGATTTTCACGTCTTTAAAACTACCTAACTGGATATTGGCATTAGCTGGCGAGCGCTTTTTGTCTAACGGACTAACTGGTCTCGCCCATGCCTCCCCAATTGGTTTGAGCCCCGACGATGGAAATTTATGCAAGTAATTTATGATGCAATCTCCTCGGTATGCAAAAAAAAGCCTGCAGGTGTCCGGTTGTAACGGATAACCTGCAGACTAAATACATATTAGGCCATTTTGGATGTAACAAAAGAATGAATTCTCTCAATCGCCGCTTCAAGCAATTCCAACGAAGTTGCATAAGAAAGACGGATGTTATCAGGTGCACCAAAACCTGAACCTGGAATGACAGCTACTTTAGCTTCTTCCAGCAATGCAGTCGTGAAGTCCTCGACATTACTGTACCCTGTCAATTCAGCGGCCCGCTTAACATTCGGAAACAGGTAAAATGCTCCCTGAGGTTTAATGCAGCTAAATCCTGGGATCTCGATCAATTTATCATATATCTTATTCAGACGTTCCTCGAACGCTTGACGCATTTCTTCAACGGCGTCCTGCGGCCCTTCATAGGCAGCAATCGCCCCATACTGTGCAGTCGTCGTAGGGTTCGATGTACTATGGCTGGCAAGGTTCGTCATCGCTTTAATGATCGACTCATCACCTGCAGCATAGCCGATTCTCCAGCCTGTCATTGAATGAGATTTGGAAACGCCATTGATGATGATCGTTTGCTTTTTCAATGCAGGTGAAATCTCTGCAATGGATGTATGCGTTGCATTTCCATAAACCAATTTTTCATAAATTTCATCGGAAACGATCAAGATATCATGTGCAAGGCACACTTCCCCAATGGCCGCCAGCTCTTCCCTCGAATAAAGCATGCCCGTTGGATTGCTTGGAGAGTTAATGATCACCGCTTTCGTTTTCTCGGTTATGGCTTGCTCTAATTGTTCCTTCGTTATTTTATATTGATTTTCCTCCGTACCAACAATATAAACCGGCTTTCCGTCAGCAAGCTTAATTTGCTCAGGGTAACTTACCCAATATGGAATCGGGACGATGACTTCATCACCTTCATCCAGGATCGCTTGAAATAACGTATAAAGTGCATGCTTGGCACCGGATCCTACCAGGATTTCGGAAGTCTTGTATTCCAAGCCTTGATCACGCTTCAATTTAGCTGCAATCGCTTCTTTAAGCTTCGGCAGACCAGCAGAAGGTGTATATTTGGTTTGACCGTCATTCATCGATTGAATCGCTGCATCTATAATATGCTGGGGCGTATTATAGTCAGGCTCACCTGCCCCCAAACCAATGATATCAATACCTTGGGCCTTAAGTTCTTTTGCTTTTGCCGTGATGGCCAATGTTGTTGATGGTGTCAATGACTGAACCCGGTTAGCTAATTTCATAATAAAATACTCCCCCATTCTAAATGCTTCGATAATACTTAAGCCATTCCCCCGTTTTAAAATCATAATAATCATAATTAAAACGCTCGGATTCATCAAGATATGTTACTTCCCAAAGAGGAACATTCTTTTCCATGCCAAGCTTGACGGAAATGATTTTTTGCGGATTTAGCTTTTCCTCGGCAATGCGTAAGATTTCTTTTTTCGATTTACCATCTTTATAGTCTTCCACTACTAGTTTCTTTTTCTTATCCTCGGGAAGCCAGACTACTTTTTTAGTCCCGTTTTCCCCTTTACCAATGATGACGGAATACGAATCCTGTCCATTATAAAGGTAGAAATCATCCATGGTCCGAAGGCCGGCCTCTTCCCTTGCCTTTTTAAAAGCCGCACTGCCAGCTTCTTTTTTTGGCTGCAATGCTTTAATATATGCTCCCCCGACAAATCCGATAAAACAAAGGACCAGAATGGAAGCGATAATCAACCATTTTTTCAAAGCTGCTTTTCCTTCTTTCTATGTACGATAAATTGTAAATATCGCTTTTTCTTGATCTTCGGAATCCAATGCCAATCCGAACATTAAATCGTCTTTTTTCAATGTTCGGTTCAAAGAATCCACAATTTTATACAAGTCAGGTGAATGCTGCAGCCTGACTGTCGAAATAACTTCGATTTTGCTTTCCATGAAAACGCCCCTCCATTATAAAAATTGTCAATTATCGCTGGTATGAATAGGATGAGAAGGCTTTACCACCTTTCACATTATACCAGTTCGAAGATTATTTTTCTTTAAAATTTCACAAAAATTCAACGGATCTCACCAATTATCAAAAAACTCATTCTATCCAGTCTTCTATCATCTCGGCCATCTCAGAGATGGACGCTTGGTGCCAGTCGACCGCGGGAATGGCTTTTCGGAATTCAGGACCATATTTGGCCGTGACGATACGGCGATCAAGAATGACCAAGACCCCTTTATCGGTTGGAGTCCGTATGAGCCTGCCGAACCCTTGGCGAAATCTTAGCAATGCTTCAGGTAAAGAGTACGCAGCAAATGGGTTGCGCCCTTGCTTCTCGAAATACTGGCATTTTGCAGCGGTTACCGGCTCATCCGGCGGTGAAAACGGCAGCCTGACAATGACCAAACAAGATAAATCCTCACCTGGGATATCGACGCCCTCCCAAAGGCTTGTCGTTCCAAAAAGGATGGCTTTCTCAAAATTTTGGAAGTTCCTGAGTAGCCTCATTCGGCTTCCTCCAGAAATCCCTTGCGCAAATAAAGTGAACTCATCCAGAACCCCAGTGTCTTTGATGGAATGATAAGTGGCCCGCAACATCTCATGCGAAGTGAATAATACCATCATCCTGCCTTTGGCTGCCTGAGCAGCGGCAATAATATGGTTCGCTGCCGCTTCTGAAAACTCCTCCACCGATAAACCATTGATATCGGGTAAGTCATTGGGTACGAGAACCTTTACAAGTTCCTTATAACGGAATGGCGAAGGAAAACTAGCCGTAAGGATTGACTGGTTCTCTAATCCAAGTTGTTCTTTGAAGTACTGAAAAGAATTCTTCACGACAAGGGTAGCCGATGTCATCACCACGCTTTTTTGGCGCCCGAAATAGGAATCCCACAGCCATTTACTGCCGGCAATCGGCTGAACCGTCAAAGTCACTCCATGCTGCGGCGCTGCATTCGTATAATCAAGCCAATAAATATTTTCTTCATGCGGCTTCATGAAAAACTCATGTAACGACTCCCTCGTATCCTGTAACTGACCAAGCAGCACTTCTATATCGTTTAAGTAGAATAATGAATTTTTTCCTAAGGGAGACTCGTGATCCAATAATAGCGCCAATCTTTGCGAGAGCTCCGTTATGATGAGCCCCAACAAGTCAACCAATCGCTCACCAATCAGGATGGCCTTACCCCACTTTCCATCATCGACTTTGAATGAGATCCGTTTTGGACCCATGGAACGTGAAAGTTTTTCCGCCTGATTGGAGAGGTAATGAAAAAGCTGCTCGAATTCATAAGAAAAATCATTCAGCTTTCGATCTAACTCCTGACTGTTCCTGCCTTCAGCCAATCCATTATTTACGAGTAATTTATTCAATTTATATAATAACTGCTTTTGATCGGATGTCCCTAATCGGTTCAAAACGGTCTTGACCGCTATATAATTGAGCCTTCGTCCCAGCTGTTTAGAGGCAGCTTGCTCTAAATGATGTGCTTCATCGAGGATCAGGTATCCTTTCTTTGGAATCAAGGCATCTTCTGTAAGGAGATCGGACATTAAAAAAGAATGATTGGTAATGATGATATCGGCCTTGACTGCCGTTTTTTTGGCCCGTTCAAAAAAATCCAATGTCTGCCAAGGTTGTTTCAAACCATTATATGTAAGGCCGTCACTTTGCAGCCTATTCCAGAACAGCTGACCGCCACTGGAGAGATTCAATTCATCCTTATCCCCTGTTTCCGTTTCAGTGAGCCAGACCAGTATCTGCATTTTCGTTAAGGCCGTTTCATAATTATCTTCCTTTTCACGTAATGCCCGTTCGAACTTCGCCAGGCTTAAATAATTTCCCCTCCCCTTTAAAAGGACAGCCTGAAAGCTAAATGGAAGGATGGTCTTAAGCTTAGGAACCTCGTTTTGGAGAAGCTGATCCTGCAGTTGAAGCGTATACGTCGAAACGACGACCGGTTTTTTATGTTTTTTTGCAAAATAAACGGCTGGAAGCAAATAGCCTAACGATTTTCCGATTCCCGTCCCGGCTTCGATGATTGCATCTTGGTTGGTTTCGAAGGAATGGTGAATCATATTCATCATTTCAAGCTGTCCGCTCCTTGCTTCGAAAGCAGGAAAAGCACGTTGAAGCAGCGCCATTTTCTCCGAAACATCGAGCGGGTAATCCGACTCGGTGTCACTGCGCTCACTTTCTTCCTCGTTCTTTTTAAAGGCAAGGCCCCTATACGCATTAAATTCAGGTGAATGCACTTCCGCTTTCGCCAATTTGCTTGCAATGCAAGCATCTATCAATTCGGAAACCTCGCTTTGCAGCGAATAAGATAATCGATATAACTGTTTTAGCGTCATCACCGGAAGATTCATCAGCTTTTTCTTCAATTCCAGCAAAAGCAAGGCAGTTGCATATGCATCACTGTCCGCTTGATGTGGCCTCGAATGATCAAGGTTCTCTTCTTTAGCGAGCTGATGAAGCTTATATCCATCCGATGTTGGTTTTAAAATTTTGGCTAATTCCACCGTATCCAGGGTCGAACCGTAAAACGGCTCAAATCCGCAGCGTACCAATTCTTCCTGTAAAAAAGATAAATCAAATAAAACATTGTGGGCTACAAAACATGCCCCATCTATAAGCTGGGCAATATTATTTGCTACATCTTCAAAGTCAGGTGCATGTTTTACAGTCTCGTTGCTGATTCCGGTCAATTCTTCAATAAATAAGGAAATTTCCTGCCCAGGGTGAATATATGTCGAGTATTCATCAACAATTTGGTCATTTTCAATGACCACCCCGGCAAACTGAATAATTCTATCCCCTTTTTTCGGAGAATTCCCTGTTGTTTCTAAATCGACCACTACATATCGTTGCGTCATCAATGTACACCTCAAACTTCGCTTTCTCCACTTCCTGATGGAATTCTCTTATCTTTTTTATACCATAATAATCGTAATAAAGGAAACAAGCCGTTCATCCTTTCAGACGAAAAGGGCCGGCCCATATATGCGAGATTCATGCACACATGGGCCGGCCCTTTACTTACATGATTGTAGCGGCAGGTTCGTTGGAAATCAATTCGATTATTTTGTTTTCTTCATTCATGATCGCTACCTTTGGCTTGTGATCACTGAGCTTCTCTTCAGCGACCAGCACATACGATATGATTATCACGATATCTTCCGGCTGGACAAGTCTTGCTGCTGCCCCGTTCAAACAAACGACACCACTTCCCCGCTCTCCCGCAATTACGTATGTTTCAAGTCTTGCTCCATTGTTATTATTCACGATGGCAACCTTTTCATTAGGCAGGATACCTACTGCATCAATGATATCTTCATCGATAGTAATGCTGCCTACATAATTCAAATTTGCCTCGGTCACCCTTGCACGATGGATTTTCCCATTCATCATCGTTCGAAACATCTAAATTCCCCCTGAAGAACTATGTTTTATTTCATGTTAATCGTCATATTATCTATGAGACGCGCATGCTTGAATTTAACGGCTAGTGCAATGATGATGTTTCCCGAAAGCGTTTCAAGCGGTTTAAGCTCTGGATATTGGTAAACTTCAACATAGTCGATCACTCCATGTGTGTGGGATTCGATATGTTCCTTTATAAGTGCCCTAACGGTCTCAGCATTCGATTCACCTGAATCAATGGCTTTTGCCGCTCTCAATAAACTTTGGTACAACTCTTTAGCTTCCATTCGTTCAGAATCTGATAGGTAAACATTACGCGAGCTCTTCGCTAACCCGTCTTCTTCACGAACAGTATCTACAGCGATAAGCTGTATCGGGAAATTAAAATCCTTGATCAAACCATCTATCACCGCGACCTGCTGGGCATCCTTCTTGCCGAAGTATGCCCGATCGGGAAGGATGATATTGAAAAACTTCGTTAGGACTGTGGCTACACCATCAAAGTGGCCTGGCCTTTGCCTGCCGCATAGGCAATCCGTCCGGCTTTGGACCACAACCGTCACTGAAGGTTCCTCACCGTACATCTCTTGTACGGTTGGATAAAAGAGAAAATCCACCCCCGCATTGGCAGCAACATTCTCATCACGTACCAAATCGCGTGGGTATGTTTCGAAATCCTCATTCGGCCCGAATTGCAAAGGATTGACGAATATACTCAATACGACGATATCATTTTCCTTCCGTGCCTTCTCCATGAGAGTAGCATGCCCTTCATGTAAATAGCCCATCGTCGCTACATAGCCGATACTTTTCTGGTTGCTTTTTTCTTCGCGAAGCATCTGCTGCAATTCTCCTGCTGATGTATAAGTTTTCATCTTTTTCCTCCGTAAAGCTCTGTGAGCTGCTCTTCCTTCATCGTGAATGTATGTTCTTGAGACGGAAATTGATTGCTTTTCACTTCAACGACGAAGTTTGTTAGTGAGTGCCCAATGAGTTCATTCGCATCTCCATACACTTTGACGAATTTGGCAACTCGATCAACGCCATATCTGATCACGTCATGATAAACGAGAACCTGGCCATCCGTATCTGCACCTGCTCCAATCCCGATGGTCGGTATTCCCAAGTGATGCGTGACGAGCTCCCCCACTTGATGGGGTACACATTCAAATACTATTGCCATTGCCCCAGCAGCTTCACATTTCTTCGCATCCTCCACAAGCTGTGCAGCAGCTTCGGCGTCTTTTCCCTGTACTTTATATCCCCCTAGCACCCCTACCGATTGGGGAGTCAAGCCAAGATGGGCTACAACCGGGATGCCAGCCTTCGTCAAGGCCGCTATTTTTTCAACGACATCATCTGCTCCTTCAAGCTTCACGGCATCTGCATGGCCTTCCTGCATGATCCGTGCTGCATTCCTGAGTGTTTCATCCATTGAAAGATGATAGCTCATGAAGGGCATATCGGTGACGACAAATGTATCGGGCGCCCCCCGTTTTACGGCCTTGGTGTGATGAATCATGTCATTAACCGTTACAGGAATCGTAGACTCATATCCCAATACGACCATTCCTAGAGAATCGCCCACTAAAATCATATCTACTCCTGCTTGTTCGGCTAATTTTGCGGACGGATAATCATAAGCCGTCAGCATGACTATTTTCTCTTGATTTTGTTTCATTTTCAAAAAATCTCCGGACAATTTCATTACGTTTCCTCCTTTTTGATGGAGGAGATGAAAACATCAGTGTAAGGTAAACTGGTGTCTCTACATTCATACGCAAAAAAAAGACTGACTAAAAGGGTATCTGTTCCGCTACGACAAATGGAAAAAAATCCACGTATCGTTCAATAAACAGCACTTGTCTTTTTAGTCAATCCTTTTGTTCCAGCAGAAGTATCATCCCTCCGTCCCAGTCCAGTACTCTGGATCAAGGCAGATTTTCAAATAATTTGGCATTTATGGGGGTGCAGTTCAAATAGATACTGCCCACTTGCATTATATCAAGCAAAAATCAAAATTTCTATTTTTTTTTTACGAATTGACAAATTTCTACTGAATCTCAATGTCTGCTGAATAAACCGAGTGTACTTTTCCTTTATCATCTTCAAGGAGCAACACTCCGGCATCGGTTATGCCCAATGCTTTTCCGACAATCGTATCGTTTACAGTGCTGGCCCTGATAACCTGTCCAAGGCTGATCGCATAACTTTCCCATAAATCCTTTATCGGTTTGAAGCCTTCTTTCAGGTAAAGATCATACAATTTTTCCAGGCGATATAAAGCACGTTGAATGACCGTCGATCTTGAAATCGTTTCTCCACTTTCTATTAAAAGTGAAGATGCCTTTTCCTGCAGTTCTTCGGGGAAGTCTTCCAATTGCTGATTGATATTCATTCCAATCCCGATAATGACAGAATGAATCCTATCCGATTCCGCCTGCATCTCAGTCAAGATGCCAACCACTTTCTTGCGATTCACCAAAATGTCATTGGGCCATTTTATTTGCGGTTTCAAGGCGGTCGTATCCTCTATGGCCTGAGCCACGGCAACTGCTGCCAGCAAGGTTAGCTGGGGGGCTTCATGAACCGGTATTTTTGGCCGTAAGATGAGGCTCATCCATATGCCGCTGTATTTTGGTGAATGCCAAGATCTCATCAGTCTGCCTTTTCCGGAGATTTGCTCCTCGGCAACAACCAATGTCCCCTCCTGAACGCCTTCATTTGCCAGTTGATGGGCAATTTTTTGTGTGGATTCCACCGTTTCCTGATAGTGGATCATTTTGCCTATCGTCCTTGTTTCCAAGCCAAGCTGAATTTCGCTTTCGGACACTTTTTCTGGTGCTGATATGATCCGATAGCCTTTTTTTCTAACCGCCTCCACACGATATCCTTCACTGCGCAGGTCTTCTATATGCTTCCAAACCGCTGTTCGTGAACAACCAATATATTCGGCAATTTCCTGGCCTGAAATAAATGCGCCATCCGCCTTTGAAAGGGCTTCCATCAACTTTGTTCTTAACTCAGATTGCATTTCACGAGCCACCTCTTTATTTCTTCTTTATCATTTCTCACTTGTCCATCCAAGACAGCTTTTACGATCATTTCCAAGACGGCTTTTACCCATGGACCTGGCTTTTCTTGACGCCAATTCACTAAATCCGTCCCCGTCACGGCAAGATCGGACATCGTTTTGATGGTCAGTGAGTCGTAATGATGCCGGCCGCTTTCCTCTGCATCGAAAACATCCGCCCCCGTCAGGGAAGCCCTTACCTTGAACGCCTGTACAGTCAAGTCGTTCCCTGCCTGGAATACCTCTAGTGATGATTTTTCAAATGATGGTTCCTGCTTTACCAGCTGTACAATCCGCTGGACGTTTCGGATCGTTTTCAATGGCAGTTTCCACGCTCTCAAAGCCGCTTCCATTTCATCATCATTAGTCTGAACCATGATCAATGACCATAACTCTGCCGCCTTTAAATGGCGAAGCGGCAGATCCAGTATTTTCCTTAAATGGTCCTTCTTGTCCGAAAGTCGGGGCAAGTATTGATATAATCCACTTTCCAGCAAAAGGGAGATCGCCCTCTTCTTGTTTGTGCCATCCATTAACTTCTCAAATTCGACAAGGATCCTTTCGACTGCAATTTTGCTGATGATGGGGGCATTCACTTGAAGCGAGTGAAACGTATCATAATCCAAATCAAAACCAAGCTGGCTGACGAACCTTAATGCCCTCATCATCCTTAATGCATCCTCATGAAACCTCTCATGCGGGTTACCGACCGTAATGATCCTTTGCTCTGAAAGATCACGCTTCCCATTGAATGGATCGATGATATTCCCCGCTTTATCCATGGCCATGGCATTGATCGTAAAATCCCTTCTCTGCAAGTCCTCCCTCAAAGAGCGGACAAATTGGACGGAATCCGGTCTTCGGAAGTCCGAATAACTGCCTTCCGTTCTAAATGTCGTAATTTCATATGTACCTGATGCCGTAATGGCCAGCACCGTTCCGTGATCGATCCCGATATCCGCCGTTTTGGGGAAAACCTCTTTTATTTCCAAGGGTGTCGCGGAAGTGGCGATGTCCACATCATTTATCGGACGACCCAGAATATAATCCCTTACAGATCCACCAACAAAATAAGCCTCGAATCCTGCATGTTCAATCTTTTCAAGAATGGGCACCGATTTTAAGAATAATTGATCCATCAGCATCCCCTCCCTATCTCATTGAGTTAGCTTCAAGAGCTTCCATGTAAATGGCTTCATATTGCGACATGATCGTATCCGAATGAAAATCAGTACTGGCCCTTTTCAGTGCAGCCTTTGAAAAACGTTCATGTAACGCCGGATCACTTAAAAGACCGATCGCTTTTTCAGCAACCGTCGTGACATCTCCCAGATCACATATATAACCAGTCTCCCCATCAATGATGACCTCGGGAATACCGCCGATATCCGTCCCGATACAAGGAACTCCACAGGCCATCGCCTCTAGCAGGACAAGGCCAAAACTTTCTTTTTCCGATAACAGATATAACAAATCACTAATTGAATATAATTCGGCAAGGTTATCCTGTTTGCCAAGGAACAAGACCGATTCATCGATTCCAAGTTCTTTAGCCAAATTCAAGACGGTTGTCACTTCCGGTCCGTCCCCAACCAGGAGAAGCTTGGCAGGAATTTTCTTTTGGGTTAAATAAAACGCTTGAATCACATCTTTCACACGCTTGACCGAACGGAAATTCGACACATGTATGACCACTTTTTCCTCATCCTTGATGCCATATTCATCTTTCAAGTAATCGGAATCGGATTTATGGTAATCTCTTTCATCAATGAAATTATATACCGTTTTAATTTCCTTATCGGGCGCGATCAGATCGTATGTTTGTTGAACAAGTGAATCTGACACACCTGTAACCACATCTGATTGTTCGATACCGAATTTTATTAAATTGGTCAGTGAAGGATCATGTCCCAGTACGGTTATGTCGGTACCATGAAGAGTGGTCACGATTTTAACTTCATTGCCTGACATTTGTTTGGCCAGGATCGCACAAACAGCATGGGGAATGGCATAATGCACGTGAAGGATATCCAATTTCTCCCGTTTCACCACTTCTGCCATCTTGCTAGCAAGCGCCAAATCGTATGGTGGATATTGAAATACGGAATACGAATTCACTTCCACTTGGTGATAATAAATATTGTGATACATCTTATTCAGGCGGAAAGGAAGGCTTGAAGAAATAAAATGTATTTCATGGCCTTTCTCCGCAAGCATTTTGCCTAATTCAGTCGCTACAACACCTGAACCTCCAACTGTAGGATAGCAGGTAATTCCAATTTTTAATTTCATAAGATTAATTTTCTCCTAACAAATCGGCATCAATCAGTAACGGTTTCTTTGTCATGAATCCCTCAGCATATGGGACTCCAACTTCTTTGCCAAGCATTCGCTCCCGTGCCTCCACTGTCTCGATATAGCCGTTCACAAGCGGGGTATCGACCGTTACATCACTTTTTTCGAATTGGCTGCCGTACGCCCTGAGGCTTTCCAGTTTTTTCGGCAATGTAGAGGTGATGTCCACAACGAAGTCCGGCTTGTGAAAACCGTTTATCATATAGTAATACATATCTTTAACACGATGATGTGTCACTCCGTCTTCTTCCAAACATTTTCTTACGCCTGCAGAAAAAACCGCTTCTTCCACTAATTTGGCGCAGTTTCCATGATCGGGATGGCGATCAGCCGCAAAAGGAGCAAACACGAGTGAAGGTTTGTACTTGCGAATGACGGTTATGATTTGATTTATGTATTCCGCTTTCATATATAGCCCGCGGTCGGGTAAATCAAGGGATATTCGCTCCACTCCAAGGATGTCTGCAGCCTTTTTCGCTTCCTTTAGTCTTAACGGCACGGATCCATTCGATGACATTTCAGCTTTGGTCAAATCACATATTACGATTTTCTTGCCTTGCTGTACATATTTAGCGATCGTGCCGCCCATACCGATTTCAACATCATCGGCGTGTGCACCGAACGCCAGAATATCTATATTACTTTTGTTTATCATTAATCTCACCTTGTTTTTTTCGTAGTTTAAGCCAGTCCATATACCCATGCTTCAAACCTTGTATCAGTACTTCTGCCGTACCCATATTGGTCGCCAAGGGAATTTCATACACGTCGGAAAGGCGGATAAGGGCCGATACATCAGGTTCATGGGGCTGTGACGTCAATGGATCGCGGAAAAATAAGACCATATCCATTTCCCCGCGTGCAATCATGGCTCCAATTTCCTGATCTCCGCCTAGTGGTCCTGAATGAAAGCGATGAACTGTCAAGGATACTTCTTCCATGATTCGTTTCCCGGTCGTTCCTGTTGCAAATAATTCATGCTGCTGAAATACTGATTTATACGCTGTTACAAATTGAATGATATCTTCTTTTTTCTTATCATGGGCAATTAAGGCAATTTTCATCGTATATCCTCCACTCCCTATTCAATAATATTTTCCAGACCGTATACAAGTATGTCCAATTTCATGACCGTATCTACGGCAAGTTTAACCCCAGACATGAAGGATGCCCGATTAAAGGAATCATGCCTAACCGTCAGCAGCTCCCCATCACTTCCGAAAAGCACCTGTTGATGTGCGACGAGCCCAGGAAGCCGAACACTATGGATATGCATGCCGTCTACATTCGCTCCCCTTGCTCCCTGAATGGTTTCTTTCTCATTGGGGTGGCCTTGTTGCTTCGTTTCCCTTACCGCTGCAATCATATCCGCCGTTTTGGAGGCCGTTCCTGAAGGTGCATCCAGTTTCTGATCATGATGCATTTCAATGATTTCCACATCCGGGAAATATTTAGCCGCCATTTGGGAAAACTTCATCATCAATATGGCACCTATTGCAAAATTTGGTGCGATAATGCAGCCGATGCCTTTTTCCTTAGTCAATGATTCCAGCTTCGCTAAATCTTCCTTCGTAAAACCGGTCGTGCCCACTACGGGCCGGATGTTGTGGTTCAGCGCGGTTTCGGTATGGTACATCCCGACTTCCGGTGTAGTCAAATCAATCAATACATCTGCTTTCACCGTAGAAAAGCATTCGTTTATATCCGAAAAAACAGGCACCTCCATGCCTTGAAAACCTTCTATGGAGGAAAGGGTAATTCCGTTATGTTTATGATCGATGACAGCCGCCAACTCAAATTCTTCTGTCCTTTGCACCAGCTTCACCGCTTCATTTCCCATTCTGCCACGCGGACCGGCTACAATCACTTTTACTTTACTCATCTTTACTTTCCCCCTCCGTTTTATCTTCTTTTTTTGTCCATCTATCTTTATCACGGGTTGTAAACTTCTGCATCACCTTATCATGTGAGTTCTGGAGGTCGATACCTAAAGAATTGGCAAAACAAATCAAAACAAAAAGCATGTCGCCCAATTCTTCCTCTACCGTGTTCTCGTCCTCCGTCGTTTTCTTCGGTTTTTCACCATGGAAATGATTGACCTCCCTAGCCAGCTCCCCCAGCTCTTCAGTCATGCGAGCGAGCATGGCCAGAGGGCTGAAATAGCCTTCCTTGAATTGACCTATGTATTCGTCTACCTCAGCCTGCATTTGTTGAATCGTCTTGTGCTTTTCCATATAGTCACCCAATCTCGATTTTCGTTTACAAACTTTATGTCTTCTCCATGTTAGCTAAAAGTGAAACAGATGACAACAGATACGTTTGCGAAACACAATTGCCCATAGTTGGTTAATTAGTTATAATAAGTCAATTGATGTTTTACTCAACCATTTGGAGGTATGGAGATGCTTTACGGCTTAAAACTAAAAAATACACTATTCATCCTATTTGGGGCTGGAATCTTTGCCTTTGGCCTTGTACATTTCAACATGCAAAATAATTTGGCAGAAGGCGGCTTCACCGGTCTAACCTTGATTATATATCAACTTGTCGGCATAAATCCTTCCTATTCCAATTTGGTTTTGAACATTCCCCTGTTTTTAATCGGGTGGAAATATTTAGGTCGCACTTCCTTCCTTTATACACTCATTGGAACGGTAGGCCTTTCGGTTTGGCTATGGGTGTTTGAAAAGTACCAAATCCATATCAACCTCGGAAACGACTTGATGCTGGTAGCGCTGTTTGCCGGGGTATTTGTCGGTGTCGGTCTTGGTATAATCTTTCGTTACGGGGGAACAACGGGGGGAGTCGATATCATTGCCCGTTTTGCACATCGGTATTTAGGAATGGGCATGGGACGTACCATGTTCATCTTTGATGCCGTCGTGATCGGCCTATCCATCCTCACCTACTTGGACTATCGCCAAGCGATGTATACGCTTGTTGCCGTATTTATCGGGGCTAGAGTGATCGACTTCATGCAGGAAGGAGCGTATGCAGCCAGAGGGGCGATGATCATTAGTGAAAAGAACGACGAAATTGCCCAAAAGATCATGAAAGATATGGAGAGGGGCGTGACGGTCTTACGAGGATATGGATCCTTCACTCGGAATGACCGGGAAGTTTTGTATTGCGTAGTTGCCAAAAATGAGCTTGTCCGCTTAAAAAATGCCATTACATCAGTTGATCCCCATGCCTTCGTATCCGTAAGTGAAGTGCATGACGTATTGGGTGAGGGCTTCACCCTTGATGAGAATAAGAATCCGATAGAAAGGTGATTCATCATTCTGAAGGATTCCCGGAAACGCTTAATTTCATGACAAGCCATCTTTTCATGCTTAACGTATACGAAAAAGGACGCCATCATATGATGGCGTCCTTGACCTATTAATCCTCATCCCTCATCATGCCTGTATACATCAGCAGAAGGCGGACCAGTTCAAGCACGGCTACAAGAGCGGCAGCAACATACGTCATCGCAGCAGCACTCAATACCTTTTTCGTCTCCCGCTCTTCGTCATTCCGGATGACACCAACTGAAACGAGTTGGTCCATTGCACGTGACGAAGCATTGAACTCGACCGGCAGTGTAATCACTTGGAATACTACAGCCGCTGCCATAAATACGATCCCCGCCAATAGCAACCCTGGAATACGAGCCAACATCCCGACTAAAATCAAAATCCAAGATATGTTGGAACCAAAGTTAGCTACCGGTACCAATGCATGGCGAAAACGCAGGAATGCGTACGCTTCTTTATCTTGGATCGCATGTCCGACTTCATGCGCCGCGACAGCTACACCTGCAACCGAGTGACCGTGATAGTTGTCCGTTGATAACCGTACCGTTTTATCTCTTGGATCATAATGGTCAGATAGCATTCCAGGCGTCTCTTCCACCCTTACATTGAACAGCCCATTTTGATCCAAAATGGCCCTTGCCGTCTCAGCACCATTCATCCCGGAAGATGCCGGCACTTGGGAATACTTTTTATACGTACTTTTCACTTTCATTTGAGCATAAATCGGGATTAAAATGATAATCGCCAAATATATGAAATACATGGTCTCCTCCTATAACTATAATTACTCTTAATTCTATGGATAGAAGACACCCCTGTCAAATATAGTGTTCTCTCCCCTTCTATTTTTAATCATTATGTTGCTTTCTTGGTTTTTCCCGATCTCCTTTGTATTTTCTCCAGCCTACATAAGAAAGAGTCATGATGATGATGCTTCCCGTAGATATGATGACCCACCAAAGCGAAGGATCGGTATCATCTTCTCCCATATCTTCAAAAATGGAAGTCAGTTCGGTTTGTAAAGCGTCCAGCTCCTTTTGACCTTCACCATCATTGATCACTTCCGGTCTATACTGGTTAATGTATTGGATCCTTGTGTCCAATTGCTGCATCGTTTCTTTGGAAAGGTCCACTTTCAAGCTTGGATAGATCATTTCATATTGTGATAGGAATAAGTTCAATTGACTGTTGAAGGTAATCGTGTCTTGTTTGATGGCTGCATTCTTCGTCTGCTGGAAAGAACTCATCATCTGATCCTCCATTTCGGTCCAAAGGGGCTGATGAGTTGACTTGACCGCATCAACGACAAGGCGGAATTTCGTCACAGAATTGACTTTTTCGGAATCCCCCTTGTTCATATCCTTTATCGTCATCAACGCCTCATTATGAGCTACAGTGATAATGCGAAGTTCGTCCATATCAAGAATCTGCTCTTTCGCTGTCTCTTTTAAAAACCGGTCAGAAAAATACGTCAACATCTTTTCCGAATCTCCATATCGCTTCAACTTGGTCATTTCCAAGGCTCTATCGGAAATGTTATCCAATTGCTCCAAACTTGAAGAGGATTCTGCATAGACAGGGAATTGTAAGACGACAAATGAAACAGCAATGGTCAATATGAATTTTTTCAACATGCTACTCGTCCCTCCTCATATCTCTACTAAAACGATATGAAACAAAAAACATGAGTAGACCTTGTTCCACATAAAAAAGTTAACCTCGCCTTTACAAAACTGTAGCGAGGTTAACTTTTTAATGAATGAAAGAAAGCGTAATTCGTTTTTTTCTATACCCGAAGTACCAGCCAACAAAGATGGAAAGGATACTGAGCCAAAAAGTAAAATAGCCGATTTCATTCATATACATCAATAGATCACGGTATATAGGCATCATTTCAAAAACGTAATCAATTATGTCATTATGTATCGTCCATATTCCCGCAACAATCAAATGCCAAGGCTTTATTCGGTAAAATGGTGCATATAATATTCCTTGAATCGCCATGCCCAAGTGGGAGGCCATTAACATATAACCTTCCCATGGCAATGTACCTGTTGTCACTAGCGTCATTACATTCATGACAACTGCCCAAATGCCATATTTGAATAAGGTTATGATCGCTAAAGCTTCCATTAGACCAAAATTCCTTTTTAACAGGAATCCCAATAGCACAAACACAAAAAACAGGCTTGCTGTCGGGCTATCCGGTACGAAGGCCAAAAATATGCCTGGCGTCTCTTCCAATTGCCTCCCGTACCAATAATACCCAAATGCAGTCCCGAGTACATTTATGATGAATAACAAAACTAGCATTTGCCGACTGGCAAGCCACCCATAAATAACATTCATTCCCTTAACCTCTCTTACATTCTCAATTATTCTCATTCTACAGGTCTTTCTCGAGAAAACCAAGAAATTATCTTCAATTTCTTTTCATTTCCGCTTCAATTTACCAATAAAAAAAGCCGACAACCGCAGTCGTCAGCTTTTTCGTTTGTTCTGCTTGTGGTGGAAACTGAATGTTTCGCTTATTTCGCCGATAATCCAGATACGAATTCAGCCAATGTTGCCAATTCTTTATCTGAACCTTTAAACATGCCAGCTGGCATCGCACCCTGTCCTTTGACAGCGATTTTTGAGATTTCTTCTGGACTTAGTCCCGTGTCTATCAAGCTTGGTGCTCCTGCACCGCCAGTTAATTCAGCACCATGGCAACTGATACAGCCATTTTTATCCATCAGCTTGTATCCATCGCTGTCTTTATCGATGTCTGCACCTTCGACGATTGCCCCTTGCTTCTTGGAAGCTTCCCAGTCATGATGGGCAGCGGACTCCCATGTTAAATAAAAAACACCGGCAATGGCCAATAGCATGAAGCCGACAGCAAACGGACGTTTCGCTGGGCTCCGCTCTGGACCACGGTCCAAAAAAGGCGCCAAAAGCAATGCCCCGAAAGCCAAACCGGGAATGACGAGAGCCCCGATTGCATTGTATGGTCCTGAAGCATACGTATACTTAAGTAATTGGTAAAGGAATAGGAAATACCAGTCAGGCAGCGGGATATACGCTGTATCTGTAGGATCTGCTATCCTTTCCAATGGAGATGGATGTGCGATTGTCAGGCATAGGTAGCCAACAAGAAATACAGCTCCAACCATCCATTCCTTTAAAAGGAAATTAGGCCAAAATGCTTCAGTTTTTCCTGGATATTCTGAGTAATCTTTCGGAATATTCGGTTTACGGTTCGCGGAAATACGCGAGTCACCTACGAATTTCATACCTTTCCCACGATGCATTGAACAATTCCCCTCCTTTATGAAAAGGTTTTTTTGGTTCTTGGTTCATAATTCTCTTATAGCGGACCTGAAATACCTTGTTTACGGATCATTAAGAAATGAGCCGCCAGTAAAGCGAATAATGCTGCAGGCAGGAAGAATACATGAATGGCGAAGAATCGTGTCAATGTCTGTGCTCCGACAATGGTTGGGTCTCCTGCGATCAATGTCTTGAGTGCCGGTCCCATTAAAGGTACCGAATCGACGATTGTCAACGTAACTTTCGTCGCGAATAGCGCTTTCATATCCCACGGCAGTAAATAACCGGTCAAGCCTAGTGCCAGCATGATGAAGAAAATCAATACGCCGACCATCCAGTTCAATTCACGCGGTTTTTTATAAGCTCCCTGGAAGAAGACACGAAGAGTATGTAAAAACATCATAACAATAACGAGACTCGCTCCCCAGTGATGCATACCACGTACAATTTGACCGAAAGCAACTTCATTTTGTAAATAATAAACAGATTCCCAAGCGTTTTTAATGTCCGGGACATAGTACATGGTCAAGAACATGCCTGATAAAATTTGGATGACCGTGATGAAAAATGTTAACCCACCAAAACAATATACGAATGCAGAAAAATGATGTGCGGGGTTAACATGTTCAGGAACCTCATGGTCAGCAATATCCCGCCATAACGGCGTAATGTCTAAACGCTCGTCCACCCAGTCATATAACTTTGTTAACAATGTTTACGCCTCCCCGTGCGGTTTTAGTCGACCCAAGTAAAGAATTCCATCTTTTTCTTTCGTTTCATAGACATCCAAAGGTGAAACTGGAGGTGTCCCTTTTACGTTGACGCCATCTTTCGTATACCTGCCGTAATGGCAAGGACAGAAAAATTGATTCGGATGGGATTTATCCGTATTCCACGCCACCGTACACCCTAAATGCTTACAGATTGGAGATAATGCAATGATTTTTCCATCATCCATCTTGTACACCCAAGCTGTATTTGTTTCTTCAGACTCATACCACCCATCGACCTGTTTAAAACTAAAGTCAACACGAGTCGGTTCGGTAGTCAGTTCGCTCACCTTCTGTTTGGTTGCAATGTAATCTCCGGCTTTATCTGCAGATAATACAGGATCGATCGCAAACCTTACCATCGGCATCAACATACCGGCCGCCATAAATCCACCAACGCCAGTAAGTGTGTAATTAAGGAATTGACGTCGTGAAACATTATGCTTGCTCATGCGTTTTCCCCCCCTCTATTACTATACTGAGAGTCCAAAGGACCAATTAATAGCAACACTATAAAACTAGGACATTTCCATGATATCTCAATAATTTACCAAGGTCAATATTTGTAAAACCCAAAAGGTGGCAACTATGTGTCAAATTATGCGAAAAATCCTACTTTTTTTCATTTTTCCAATTATAAGTGAAAATATCTAGTATTTGGATCACTTGCTGGTTGATCATTCCCCTGGCTTGGTCAGTTTCCAGACTTTCCAATGCGATGGCAGGAATCCAAATCAAGTGGTTTTCCAATTCCCCTTCGTGCTTCTTCCATTCATAATCCGATGTCAGAAAAAAAACATGCTTGATATTATTTTCCTTCACTTCATTTGCCCAATACTTCAAACGTTCCACCTTATCTCCTTCATTACTTACATAATGAAAGGATGGCATTAGAAGGATCCTCCCTTTCATTTGTTTTTCGATTTCCATGCTTAAAATGGTAAGAAATTCATTCATGGAGCCCGAATGCTTCATTTGTCCCCCAAAAGATATCGGTACCAATGGAATCAAAACGGTATCCACATATTCCTTTGACTGACTATACATGTCAAGTTCTTTTGCTGTCCATCTCATACTGTTTCTTCACTCCCGATTTTTCGAATCAACTCCTTTTCATTTTACCATGATTTTTATAACATCTTTACCATATACCCATAGTCTTTACAAAAATGTGGATTTTATCTATATTTTATGAAAAAACCCTTCCTCTACAAGGAAAGGAGAGTTTGTATATAGTTTTATGGTTTAACATAAGAACATTTCTTTCCACTGCAGGCTTTCGCTTATCCAGATGCACTTTTTCCGGCCGTTCATAGGATTTATTCGTCCGTGCATGGGCGCTCATGATATTACTATCCGTATAGTCGCTTTGAATCCAACGCTTAATAAAAAAAGATTTCGGAATAGAAATATTCCGAAACCTTTTTGTTTACAACCCGACCTTACGTTAATAAGGAAAGGGTTTTTATGTCAGCCAAGCACTTTCAATTGATTCAATTGTTCAGTCAAGCTCTTGAATGCTTGTTCATCATGCTTATCCAACGCTTCATCGATTTCCTTCAGCAGGCGATCCCTTTGAAAGTAGAGCATGCTTTTTTCTAAAAATTGTTCCGCCAGCAACTGATCTTTTTCATTGGATGCCGTGATTTTTGGCATGAATGGGTTTTGCTCCAAAACCGCTGCGTACTGATAGGACGAATAAGCCGATTTAAAATTGAGCTGGATATAAATATCTTCATCCCGGTTTAATCGAATATCGTGAAAGGATTTCTCTGCATCCGTCGTCATGATATTGGACTTATAAAATCGGAATGGAACCTCTTCCACACAATGTGTCGACATGATGAGTCCACGAGGGCAATATTGGGCATTTTCCACAAAATGAACCTTTTTCATCAGTTGATCATGACTCATCAAATAATTCAATATCCAAACGCATTCTCTTCGTTTAAGTTGATAATGATTTAAAAACCACCGAATAAAATCCTTCTTCTCATTCACAGAAACAGGGGCAGCCACCATGAATTCCCTCCTCTGTCTTGATTTAGTTTCAATTCACTTGCCTATGCTTCTTCCGGACCTTCATCAAGCCGCTCCAAAATCATGGCATACTCATCATTCGCTGGGTTGATCTCAAGCAGCTTATTAAATACTTCTCTAGATGTGGCTCTGTCTCCTTCTTCAATTAAAAAGAAACCATAGTCTTCTAGGAAATCTTGATTGTTCTTGAATGAATTATATGCATTATGATAGCTGGTTAATGACTCTTTAAATTGTTCGGTGTGTTGGTAGGATACGGCAGCTATCCAATCAAACTGCGGATCATCCTCCCCGTACCTCCTCACTTCCCCGATGCATTCCAAGACATCTTCGTACCTTTCCTGATGCGTATACAATTTCAAGAGGGTAAGTGCCGCTTCCAAGTATCCTGGATCAAGGGCTAGAGCTTCTTTAAATAGGTTTTCAGCTTCTTCATCAAGTCCGCTTTTCAAGGCTATTTTGCCGCCGAAGAAATAAAGTTCCTTATTGAATTCATCAGCCTTGATTCCATCCTTGGCCGTTTTCAAGGCTTTTTCCAAATCCTCCAGATGTTCATAACTCTTTGCCAAGTATAAATACAAGGAATGATACTCATGATCCAAGTCTTTCAGCTCGATAAATTTACGGACGGCCGTTTCGTATAACCCGGCTTGGAAAGCCGTGAAAGCATACTCGAATAGCGTATTGATTTCAAGTCCATCCTCCAAGGCTTTCTCAAAATGCGGAAGGGCCTCCTCGAACTTACCTGAACTGCTTAATGCTTCAGCGAGCCGCTGATGGACATTGACTCCAGGAACTTCTTGTTCGTGTTCCAAAACCTTTATGTAATTTGCAATGGCTTCCTGATCTCTTCCTTGATGGAAGAACAGTTCACCTAGCGCAAAATCAATGATGACCTCTTCAGGTAGTATTTCCTTTGCTTTCAGTAGTTTTCTTTCACTGACCTCATCCATCCCCTGTAATTGGTATAGGTCCGCTTCCAAAAGCAAAGCACTTGGATATACTTCATCATCTGCACTTACTTTTTCAAGCATTAACATCGCTTCATCTTCCTGGTCCATGTCAATCAGGATTTCGGCCAACGAAACCAACAATTCGCCTTCATCCGGATAGAGTTCAAGGAGATGTTCAAAAAGGTCTTTAGCCTCCTCCACAAAACCAAGCTGGAGCATTTCTTCGGCCAGCAGCAAAATGTCCTCCACTGACTCTGATGATTTAATTCGATTTATATGTTTAAGAGCTTCCTTTAATTCCCCTTTTTTTAAATGCTGGATAACTTGTTCCACTGTTTTCATTGCTAATTCCTTCCTTTTGCATGATAAACTGGTTTTTCATCAAACATCCTCACGCGAAAAAATCTCATATCCTTTGAATGAAATACTCTTGTAATGGTGAGGTGCCCGGTAAACAGTATTTATTAGTTTACCATACTGCAGCCCTGTATTCCATTGATGAAGTCCCCTCCATTCTCATTTAAAAAAGGTTACTAGTTAATTCTCCATACTATGGTCAATTTCCTTTTTGATTCGAGGGCCCTTTTTCATGAATATCATGCCCCAAATACGCATAAACGCCGTTATGACAGCGCTTCCAACGACTGAAAGCTCCTGAAATGAAAATAAAAAAAGTTTACGGTCCTGATTAGGGCCGTAAACTTTTGGATATTCATTTCATCAAATGCGTCAAATGCTCAAAGAATTCCGGATAAGAGACATCAATCGCATCAGGATCGGCGAGTTCAACATCACCATCCGTTATCAAGGCTGCCACTGCCAGCATCATTCCGATGCGGTGATCTCCATGGCTTGTAACGCTTCCACCATTTAGAGATTTGCCTCCATTGATAATCAATCCATCTGCTGTAGGTGTTATATCCGCCCCCAGGATCGAGAGCTCGTTTGCCACCGTATCGATTCGATTGGTTTCTTTCACCTTTAGTTCTGCTGCATCCTTGATTGTCGTCATTCCTTCTGCCTGGGAAGCCAGAAGGGCAATAACCGGAATTTCATCGATGAGGCGCGGTATTAGGTCACCTGAGATGGTTGTTCCCTTCAGGCGTGAGCTCCTGACAGTGATATCCCCTGCCGGTTCTCCCCCGCTCGTCTTCTTCTCGATGGTGATATCCGCTCCCATCGCTTTCAAGACATCGAGGATTCCAGTCCTAGTCGGATTTAAGCCGACATTCTTTAAGACCACTTCACTATCTTTTGTAATCGCAGCTGCGACCAAGAAGAAAGCGGCTGAAGATATATCTCCCGGCACATGGATGGTCGTTCCTTTGAAAACCTGATTTCCCCCCACCTTGATGGTATGACCATCCTTTACGATTTTCCCGCCAAACGCCTGGATCATTCGTTCGGTATGATCACGGGTCTCCTCCGGTTCGATTATGGTCGTTTCCCCATCGGCCTGTAAGCCTGCCAGGATGATCGCGGATTTGACTTGAGCACTTGCCACAGGCAATTCATAGCGGATCCCTTCCAGCTTGCCCCCTCTTATGAAAATCGGGGTATATTCTGCTCCTTTACGCCCATCAATCCTCGCTCCCATTTGACGGAGTGGGTTCACCACCCTTGTCATTGGTCGCTTGGCTATGGATTCATCCCCTGTCAACACGGCCGAAAAATCTTGACCTGCCAAAATGCCCGTCATTAATCGGATTGTCGTCCCTGAATTTCCGACATCCAGCACTTCTTTAGGTTCCGTTAATCCATTAAAGCCCTTGCCTTGGATGCGAACTTGCTTCCCTTCCCGTTCAATGTGGATGCCCAGCTGCTTAAAACACGAAATCGTACTTAAACAATCGGCTCCCGGAAGAAAATTAGTGACGGTCGTTTCACCCTCGGCAAGTGCTCCGAACATGATCGAGCGATGGGAGATGGACTTGTCCCCTGGTATGTCTATCGAACCACGTAATGAGTGGATCGCCGTTAGTAATTTTTTTGTTTTCATACTACCTTCCTTCCCCTGTCATCATGCCAGGATCGTTTCATAATCAGAATGTCTGGAGATACAATCCGCTGCTTTAATGCGATCAACATCCGTTTGGAAGCTAATGACCAATACACCGTATATCTCTTCCCTGGTTTCGATGATTCTTATATTCGTAATGCTGATTCCTTCTTGCGCCAAATATCCGGTTATTTCTGAAATTATTCCAGCATAGTCCGGTATATCGATATATAAATCATAAAAGGCTGGTATCGCACCTTTTGCGTGAGTTGGAAGATCATCCCTGAAAACCTTGGCGTCGGCAAAGAAGCGAAGGATTTCCTCACTATCTTCTTTTTCCACCAACCCTTTAACATGCTTCATTTCTTGCAGCCAATCATCCATTAACTCGAGTAACACGTTCCGGTTATGCAACAATATGTCACGCCACATTTCCGGGCTGCTTGAAGCTATTCTAGTAATATCACGAAAACCACCGGCCGCTAGCCTGGAAATCAGTTTATTTTCCTTACTATAATTTTCTGCCTGCTTCACAAGCCCTGATGCGACAATATGGGGAAAATGACTGACGACTCCGGTCAGCTTATCATGCATGGCAGGAGTGACGACCAAGAAGTTCGCTCTTGTTCCCTTTAGCCATTCCTTCAGCTGCTCCACCTTTTTCTCCTCGATGGATTCATCGGGAGTAAGCAAATAAAACGCATGTTCAAAAAGATGCAGCTTGGCTGCGCCAGCGCCGCTTTTGTGGGAACCAGCCATAGGGTGTCCCCCGATGAAGGCCACCCCTTTATCTATCAATGGTTTTGCTGCCTTTACCACTGTGTCCTTCGTGCTTCCCGCATCCGATATAAGGACGCCACTTTTTAAATTCATGTCAGCTAATTGTGTTAAAATCTTGACGGTCTCATTGACTGGCACAGCAAGAAGGATTAAATCAGCCTCACATGCCCCCGCTTCCAAAGTGGATACGGAGTCATCTATCGTGCCTAACAGCATCGATAGCTGAATATTCTTTTCACTTACATCCGTACCAATTATCATGGCTTCAGGATGTGCATAACGTACAGCCTTGGCCAATGATCCACCAATTAGCCCGAGACCTATTACAAAAACCTTTCCCTTCACTCTTCTCTCCTCCGCATCCTTAAAGGCTCCATAGGGTTTGATACCACTTCAAAGCAGCGAATCAGAAGGCGCCTCAACTTCATTCAAGAAGGCATTGATAGCGTTGATCATTCCTTCATTTTCCTCCGTTGAACCAATCGTAACCCTTAAGCTGGTAGGAAAACCGAAAGCTTTACCCGACCTTGCAATATAGCCGCGCTCAAGTAAATATTGAAACACTACATCGGCATCTTGTTTAAAGTGGATAAAAATGAAATTACCTTGCGAGGGGTAATATGCTAAATTTTCCATGTCACAAAATTCGTAGTACCGCTTAAGCCCTTTTTGGTTTTCATCCTTGCATTTTTCTATGAAAGCTTGATCTTCCAGAGCGACTATAGCGATATTCTGTGCGAGTGTGTTGACATTGAATGGTTCGCGCGATGGATCCAGCTTCTGAATGATGTCCTCATCAGCCAATCCATAACCTACCCTGAAGCTTGCCAGACCATAAATCTTTGAAAATGTTCGAAGTATGATCAAATTTTTGAATGTATTGATCCATTGATTCGTTCTTGGGTAATCCTCAGCCGTTGCGTATTCACAATAAGCTTCATCCAGTACGATAAGGACATCTTCAGGCACCTTTTCCATGAACGATAATAGGTCCTTCTCCGGGATGTATTTCCCTGTCGGATTATTCGGTGTACACAACCAAACAACTGCGGTTTTTTCGTCAATCGCCTTTAGCATACCTCCCAGATCATGCGCTCCGTCGAGATGAGGAACTTCCCTGACCTCTGCACCTTCAAGCGTAGCATTGTGACGGTATTGTGAAAAAGTGCCAGTTGCCATGACCGTATTTTTTCCTGCCCCCAACAAACTTCTGGAAATGATTTGAATGTTTTCATCAGAACCATTTCCAAAGATGAGCTGAGTCTGCTTGACGCCTGTATGCTTTGCAACAGCTTCTCTAAGCATCGTGGCATAGCCATCCGGATATATGGCAAAAGAATGGGTTGAACCCTTGACGGCATCCCTGACCTTTTCGGAACACCCGAACGGGTTTTCATTGGAAGCTAATTTCGTGATTTTTTCGAGACCGTATAATTTTTTCACTTCATCTGTGGACTTTCCCGGTTGGTAAGACTTCAAGGAAAGGACCGCTTCATTCCATTTCATATCAATCACCTCTATAGTTTTTATCACTTTAAAGTAAGAAAGTGTGGGAATAGTATATCATATTCATAGGTTTCAGAACGTCTTAAACCTATTTTTTCAAGTCTGGCCGTAATGCAATGGCCCCTGCCTGATAGATATGCTTAATTTCTTGTTGCTTCTTCGTTGTATTGACATGAATCATGACGCGTATGCAAAATGGAAGGGAGTTACTCACTGGTATCTCCCTCATGCAGGTTACTGGAACATACGTCCAACCGTCGAATTTCCTCAAGGCTTTGGCAGGGAAAACCGAACGGATTTCATCCGTAGCTGAAAAAAATACGGAGGCAACCATGTCAGGATCAATCTCATTGGCCTGGATGATTTCCGCCATCAACCTCTCGGCGGCCGCAAGGACTTCAGTTTCTGTGTCTTTTTCAACTGTAGTGGCACCTCTAATTCCTCTTATCACACACAGTTCCCCCTTTTCCTGAATTCATTTCATTTCAATCATTTCCTCTATCAGCTCAGAGTCGGCTATATCCATTAATATTGGGGACCCCACCTGATTCAAGAGGACGAAGGTGGCCGCTTCATTGACCGATTTTTTGTCCGTTTTCATTAAATTGAGTAATATTGCAGTTTCAAGACCGTCAGGAATGGTGATTCGGTACCCTAATTGAGATACCCATTCAATGAATTCCTCAAGATTAAAATCGAGACCCTCTTTTTTAATGCTCAATTTAAGTGCATAAATCATTCCGATCAAAATCGATTCTCCATGCGTGAAATTTCCATAGCCCATGGAGCCCTCCACTGCATGCCCAAGTGTATGACCAAAATTCAAATATGCACGAATGCCCATTTCTTTTTCATCTTCTTCGACAATTGCCGCTTTAATGGAAATTCCTTTTTTAATCATTGTCATAAATTGCTCATCCGTTATATCATTCAAGTCGACTATATTCGACTTTAGCCATTGATAAAAGTCATGATCGGCAATCAAGGAATGCTTAATGACTTCAGCGAAACCTGACCTTAATTCTTGCAGCGGCAAAGTTTGTAAAAACTCCAGATCATAAATGACCGCTTCAGGCTGATGAAAGGCACCGATCATATTTTTCCCTAGGGGGTGATTGATCGCAACCTTGCCTCCCACGGCACTATCGTGGGCAAGCAAAGTCGTCGGGACCTGCATAAACGGGATCCCCCTCATGAATGTAGCCGCAACAAATCCAGCCAAGTCACCCACTGCACCTCCACCAAGGGCAATGATCAATGACTTGCGATTAAGCTTTTGGGAAAGGCAATAACTTTGGCATTCATAAAATACATCGAATGTTTTCGCATGCTCCCCTTCAGGCACGATATGCTGCAGCACCGGTTTCCCTGCCTTGATCAATGCCTGTTTCACGGATTGTAAATGAAGCTCAGCCACTTTCTCATCCGTTATGATCAAAATCTTGTTTATGTGGTTGAATTCATGTGTGATTAATTCTGGTAATTCCTGTATAGCTTTCTCGCCAACCAAAACCGGATATTGCTTGGAAGCCGTCTTTACTTGGATGGATTCCATCTTTTAAAACCCCTTTACATCTTCCCGATAAGACCTTATGTATTCCGCTAACTGCTCATAACGATCTGAAGGGAATTGATCAACGATGGCTGCCGCCAGCTCCCATGCTACCACTGCTTCGGCAACGACTGCCGCTGCTGGAACTGCACAACTATCTGAGCGCTCGACACTCGCTTCGAAAACTTCTTTCGTATCGATATCAACACTTTTCAAAGGCTTATATAAAGTCGGGATTGGCTTCATCACACCGCGGACAACGATCGGCATCCCAGTTGTCATACCGCCTTCGAAACCGCCAAGGCGATTGGTTTTCCGGTAATACCCCTTTTCTTCATCCCAGGCAATTTCATCATGGACTTCACTGCCGAAGCGATGGGCCGCTTCGAATCCAAGACCTATTTCGACCCCTTTAAATGCATTGATGCTCATGATTGCAGCAGCTAGCTTGGCATCAAGCTTACGATCATAATGCACATAACTTCCTACACCAACAGGCATTCCTTCGACAATGACTTCGACGATGCCGCCAATGGAATCGCCTTTTTGTTTCGCTTCATCAATGGCATCCTTCATCTGCTGCTCGACATTTTTATCAAAGCATCTAACTGAAGACTCTTCTGTCACTTGTTGTAATTGCTGAATCGTTTCATATGCCGGCGGTTCCGCCTTCACTCCGCCAATTTCCAAAACATGCGAGGCCACTTCAATCCCCAATAATGACAATAGCTTTTTAGCCACGGCACCTGCCGCTACCCTAACAGTTGTTTCCCTTGCTGATGACCGTTCCAAAACGTTTCTCAAATCGCGGTGTCCATATTTGATCCCGCCGTTCAAATCCGCATGTCCTGGACGAGGACGGGTGATTTTACGTTTGATTTCTTCAGCTTTTTTCTCTGAAAGACCTTCACTTCCCATGATCTTTGTCCAATGCTTCCAGTCGTCATTCTCGACGACTAAAGCCACCGGTGAGCCCAATGTATAACCATGTCTTATCCCCGCGGATATAAAAGCCTGATCCTTTTCGATCTGCATCCTGCGGCCACGACCATGCCCTTTTTGCCGGCGTCCCAGTTCTTCATTGATATCTTCATTCGTAATCGGCATTCCAGCCGGTAATCCCTCAATAATTGTAGTTAGCTGCGGACCATGTGATTCTCCCGCTGTTAAGTATCTCATCTTCCAGCCTCCTTTTAGCACTTTAAAGTGTATATGTATCAATATACCACAATTTTATTGAATGTGGGTATATGTAAACCTAAAAACCTTTTTGTACGTTGAATTTATTCATTATTCATTTTATTTTACATCTTCTCCACCATTTTCGATATAGTTTAATCATTCTAGTCATGGCCCTCGTCATCATTGATCATTTTACAGGCGAACGAAAAGAGACTGAATGCGTATGCACGATCAGTCCCTTTTAATTTAGTATTCACTTTTTTTGATAAAAAAATGTGTCGATCGTCTCGAATTGATATTTTCCGGGGGTGAATATTTGCTCGGTACTTCCTACAAAAAATACCCCGCCGTCATTTAACGATGAGCTGAATTTCCCATACAATAAATTTTTGGCTTCCTCGGTGAAGTATATCAAAACATTCCGGCAAACGACTAAATCAAATCCCCGCTCAAAAGGTTCCGCAAGAAGATTATGCTGTTTAAATGTGACCCTCTTTTTGATTTCATCTGCGACGTGATAATAATCCTCTTCTTTTTTAAAGTACTTCCTCTTTATTTCTTCAGGCACTTCATTCAAGGACCTTTCCGGGTACATTCCCAATTTCGCCCTTGCCAAGACATTTACATCCAAATCCGTTGCCAATATCTCTATTTGGCTGAGTGGGACAAGGTTCGATAAAATCATTGCGATCGTATATGGTTCCTCCCCCGTTGAACAGGCTGCACTCCATATTTTCAATTTTTTTTTGCTTCCCAATAATCCAGGAAGAATCTTTTGCTCCAGCACTTCCCATCTTTTCGCGTTTCTATAAAATTCAGATACATTGATGGTCATCCTATCCAAAAACTCGTTTAACACGCCGGGTTTGGCCTGAATTTCATTATAGTAATCACCGAATGAACGATACCCTCTTTTTTCATATAAAGATGTCAGGCGCCTTTTCATTTGCCCTTCCTTATATAATGCCAAATCAATGCCTGTCAGCATCTTGATATTCCGAATAAACGCTTCATATTCTTGAGGCATTCCAACGACTCCCCCGCACCTATTTATTTGATTTAGTTCTTCTTTATATATATCGGAGAATGACATTTTTTCTTTAAAGCCCAATATAAAAAAGCGGATTCCGTCGCATGAGGGCGATGAAATCCGCTTTAACATTCAATTACATCTATTGATTAATAAACCCACTCATTAACAAGCTTTGAATACTCAACAAGTTCTTCTTCTTTGAAGAATAAACCGATTTCACGTACAGCGCTTTCAGCTGAATCAGATCCGTGAATGATATTCTTGCCGACAGTTACAGCGAAATCGCCGCGAATGGTTGCTGCAGCTGCATCTTTAGGGTTAGTTGCACCCATCATTTGACGTGCAGTCGCGATAACATTTTCACCTTCCCAAACCATTGCGAAGACAGGACCGGAAGTGATGAAGTCCACTAATTCGCCAAAGAAAGGACGTTCTTTATGTTCGCCATAATGCTGCTCAGCCAATTCCTGAGAAATGACCATTAATTTTGCCCCTGCAAGCAAGAAGCCTTTCTTTTCAAAACGGGAAACGATTTCACCGATTAAATTGCGTTGAACGCCGTCAGGCTTAACCATTAAAAATGTTCTTTCCATTGTTGTCACTCCTAATATGTATCTTTGTTATTTGCCTATATAAGGCAATCCTTTTAGAATATTACCATTGTTTGAGCATTTTCGCAACAGCAAGTATTAAAACTTTCTTTTTCCGATATTTTTCGCGATATCGGATAGTGTTTTTCTCGCTTTAATGGCAGGCAAGCCTTTCAATTCAGCAAATGCCTTTTCCAAATACATGTCACTGACGTTAGCTGCCTGTTCAATGGCACCGGAAGATTTTATCGCATGGATGATGGCGGACATTTCCTCTTTAGGCGTATCCTCACGGACGGTTTCGATAAGCTTCTTCAGCTTGGGATCCTCCATTGCGATCAATACGGGCAATGTGATGTTTCCCTGGATCAAATCACTACCGGCCGGTTTTCCAAGTTCTTCTTCGGAAGCGGTGAAGTCCAATATATCATCGGTGATTTGATAAGACATCCCGACATAATATCCGAATTTGAATAGCTTTTGATGAATCTTCTCTTCAACACCTGCAGCAATGGCTCCCAATTGGCAGCTGGAGGCGATGAGCAATGCCGTTTTTCGTTTGATCCTTCTAAAGTAGATCCGCCAATTCTGTTCGAAATTATATTTATCTTTAATTTGTTCTATTTCCCCTAGACATAGTTCGACCATCGTATCCGCTAAAATTTGATGTGCAAGGGGAGATTCGATCACTGACATCATTTCCAGTGCACGTGCAAAAATGAAGTCGCCTGTATACATGGCGACACGGTTATCCCATTTTGATTTGATGGTTGCAGATCCCCGGCGCAAATCCGCATCATCCACAACATCATCATGTACAAGGGATGCAGTATGAATCAGTTCCAATGTTGCTGCAACATGCTTGACGATATGGATATCATAATCGCCGAACTTCGCTCCCAATAGGACGAATACCGGTCGGATACGCTTACCGCCGGATTGCAGTAAATGCAGGGAGGCTTCCCTTAAAACAGTGGAGTCCGCTTCAATCGCGGCTTCTAATTCTTTTTCTATTAATTGCAAATCTGCATTCAAAAATGAATACATCATTTTAAATTTCATACATTCCACCCAGCTTTGTCCATTGCTATTATGCTTATTTTGAAGGCTTATACCCGAAATGTGTTGCTGCAACACCGCCGAAGTGAGCCTTGTAACTGACCTTTTCCATTCCTGCCTGCTTGAACATGCCTTCAAGCTTTTTCATACCTGGGAAATCGCGAGCAGATTCCTGAAGCCAAGAATATTCGCTGTAGCTTTTTGCGAATAACTTGCCGAATACAGGCATGATGAAGCGGAAGTAAAAATAATACCCCTGCTTGAAGCCAAGCATCGTTGGCTGTGATGTATCAAGACAAACGACCATTCCTCCAGGTTTGGCGACACGGTTTAACTCTTTAAGCACTTGCATGTAGTCAGGAACATTCCGCAGCCCGAACCCGATCGTGACATAATCGAAGCTATCATCCTCAAAAGGAAGCTCCATTGCATTCCCCTGCATCAGGGAAACTTGCTCCAAATTGAGATCCTTCACCTTTTGTTCACCGATTTTGAGCATGTTTTTACTGAAGTCCAGACCGACAACACTACCTTCTGGTCCCACTTCATTAGCGAGGGCAATGGTCCAGTCCGCGGTTCCGCAGCATACGTCAAGGGCGCGGGCGCCTTTCGGGACATTCATGGTGGCCATTGTGGCCTTACGCCATTTAAGATGCTGCTTAAAGCTGATGAGGGAATTCATCTTGTCATAGTTACCGTAAATCTTTTCAAAGACATGATGAACTTTTTGCTCTTTAGACTGCTCCATGGTTCACCCTTCTTTCACATATGAATTGGCTATACTTGCTGTTTGCTCCATGAGGACCTTCACTCGATCCTTAAGATCATCATCCACTTTCACCAGCTTTTTCATCGAACGCTCCAAGGATTTCCTGGCATCCCCCAAACACTTCTCGAACCTGATCCGGACCTGTTCTTCCTTTTGTGGAGCAAGTTCGTCCTGTCCAGCCGAACAGCCTGAAGGCATATCCCGGAGGATATCGAATATGATCGATTGCCCCGTCGTCAAGTAACGCCCCTTCTCGGCATGAAGCCTACTCAAAAGCAAGAAATCTTCTGAGACATAGCTCCAGTCAGGCTGTTGATAATAAGAGGCGAGTTTATGGATCAACGAAGCCTCGATCGCTTTAATCGTCGTTAAAAGCGACTGAACATCCTTTATTGACCCTTGTTGATATAGGATGATTTTGTTATCATTTATTTTTTTTATGGCGCTTGATAGAATACGGATCATTTCAACATTCCCCACAGTGGCAAGGACCTGATAGTACAGCCCACTGTAGTAGTCGCCGGCAAGCACTTGCAATTGGCGGTTTTTCAATACGTCAGGCAAATCCAGTCCCTCACCTGAATTCGAAACGATTTCGTGTGTGTCAAGGGCTATTTGCACGAGCATGGTCGAAGTGATGTATTGATCCCTTTTTTCGCTTTTAACATCCACATCGTTAAACAACCCCCAAAGCAATAACAATTTATCTTCGTCCAAGCTTGGTTTTTGTATAAACTTCAATAAATATGGATGTTGAGCTTTCTTTTCTATTAATTGTTTTAATTGGCTTTTGTCGTCCGTTATGTTTAACAAATGAGACCACCCTTGCATCCCTGAAAGATATTTTTTTCATGCATATTGGTTTCTGTCTGTGTAAAATACACATTATTATACCATAAAAACAATCAGATGAAATGGACAACGTTTATAAAAAGAAACTTCCAATAATAAGGAAACGGCCAGCTTCGTTTCTTCAAAAAAATGGATGCGGGGAATTTCCAGCTTGTTAAACGTGATATCAGATGATTGATTCAGTGTCCTGCAATATTTAAACAAGTTATTATTTATCGGATGGGGATTTTTTAGAATCACTTTCTATTTCACCGAATGGCGTATACACTTTCGCATGTCCCCTGATTTTGATCGCCGAGGTGTGCTCCGTGAATTGCGCAATCATCACCTCGCCTGAGTCAAGCTTTTCGGAGTGATGGAACTTGGTGTCCGTTCCTCTCGTCAATCCGATTACATTCACACTATCCTCAATGGCCTTGATTACGACAAAATCATTCAGTATCTTTTTCTCATTCATTTTTTTTCCCCCAAACCCTTAGTTTTTAATGAACGCCAACACTTCCGCCCTTGTACGATGATCTTTCGCGAAAGTTCCCCTTACAGCTGATGTAATGGTTTTGGAACCTGGCTTTTTGACACCGCGCATCGTCATGCACATATGTTCAGCCTCGACCACCACCATCACACCATGAGGTTCAAGCTTTTCCATTATCGAGTCGGCAACTGTTGAAGTGATGCGCTCCTGCAGCTGTGGACGTTTTGATACGGCCTCGACCGCACGCGCCAATTTGCTTAAGCCTGTCACTTTTCCGTTTTTCGGGATATAAGCTACATGCGCTTTACCGTAAAAAGGGACTAAGTGATGTTCACAGACTGAGTAAAAGGGAATATCCTTCACGAGGACCAGTTCTTCATGGTCCTCACCAAAAACCGTATCGAAATATTCCTTCGGATCCTGATTGAGTCCAGAAAAAATTTCCTCATACATTCTTGCCACACGCCCTGGTGTATCAAGCAGTCCTTCTCTATTCGGGTCTTCCCCTACAGCCTCAAGAAGCATCTTCACTGCTTCTTCTATTTTGGCATGATCTACATTAGCCATTCATCCGTACCTCCTAAAAATTCGAAAATAGTATGTATTTTAAAAAATCCAAGGCAACCATACCTTGATATCCTTCAATCCTATCGTTTATGCAGCCCGTACCGCCTGCAAAATTGTACCATTCAAGCACAGCCTTGTCAGAACCGTATTTTACGAGCCTCATTTCATTATAACTCATTCTTCCTCTAGAGCATTTCTAAAATATTCACTGTCTTTTATATTATCACAGATGGAAATTAAGAAGCAAAAAAAGGACCGCGTTTGCACGCGGCCCTTTTCGGTTAAGCACCCGTATGTAATGGTAGAATTACTTCACTGCATCTTTCAGTGCTTTACCAGGTTTGAAAGCTGGCACTTTGCTAGCTGCAATTTCGATTTCGTCTCCAGTTTGTGGGTTGCGTCCTTTACGAGCCGCACGTTCACGAACTTCAAAGTTACCAAAACCAATCAATTGGACTTTATCACCGTTTTTTAGAGCTTCTAAGATTGTATCAAAAACAGCATCAACAGCTTTTGTAGCGTCTTTCTTAGAAATTTCAGTCGCTGTAACAACTTCATTAATCAATTCTGTTTTGTTCATGCCATTCACCTCCTCCCAAAAGGAATCTTTATAAAAAATCATTATTACAACACTATAATAGTGATTTGATATTTGTTTCGTTTCGAACATTTTCAATCCCTCTCATCGGGGATCACCAAGCTAATTAAATTTCCAAATAATGCATCGGAAAATTTAAAAATAGGTTGAAATCGCTGTTACAACGCGTTTTCTGTATGTAGATTATCACAAATCCTATAAGCTTAGCAAGGGAATTCAAAAAATAATGGGAATCTTTTCATTAATATTTGTATATATTATAAATTTTGTCTTTCGCTATTCATCATTTCCCGTTTTTATAGATATTAAACTTATTATTTCTTTCAAAATCGCTTAACCATAGGGTTTTTTCAAGATTTCCTTAAAAAAGCGAATCATTTTTTTAAAAAAAGCGGACTCTAGCTGAGATTCTTTTTTTAACTCTTGCCGGCGGTGCATGCAAAAAGACCAATCCATTAAAGGAGTTGGTCCAACTTTTTTTACGCTTATAAGATGATCGCTATTAAGCCCCCGCTGCCCTCATTAATGATCCTCTCCAAGGTTTCTTTCAATTTATAACGTGCATTGTCTGGCATCATCGCCAGTTTTACCTGGATGCCTTCCCTTACGTAAGAACTCAGGCTCCTGCCAAAAATATCCGAGTTCCAGATGGAAAGTGGATTGTCTTCGAAATCCTGCATCAAGTATCTTACCAATTCTTCACTTTGCTTCTCCGTCCCAATGATCGGGGAGAATTCCGACTCGACATCAACCTTGATCATATGGATGGAAGGAGCCACCGCTTTTAGTCTGACACCGAACCTGGCTCCCTGACGAATAATTTCCGGTTCATCAAGGCTCATATCATTTAGTGAAGGCGCCGCCACGCCGTATCCGGTTTGTTTGACCATCCTCAGTGCATCGGCTACCTGATCATATTCCGCTTTCGCATACGCAAAATCCTGCATCAAAGATAATAGATGGTCCTTGCCCCGTATTTCCACACCGACGATTTCCTTCAGGATTTCATCATAGAGTTCATCAGGGGCGTATAGGTCGATTTCAGCAACGCCCTGACCCATTTCGATACCTGCAAGTGCTGCACGTTCAATGAACTCGAATTCATTGAAATGGCCGACCACCCGATCAACGTCCCTCAGTCGCTTAATGTCCTTCACGGTCTCTTTAACCGCTTCCTGATAACTTTCCCTTAACCAATGATCTTCACGTAAAACCATTACCCAGCTTGGTAGGTTCACATTGACTTCGAGGACAGGAAATTCATAAAGGGCTTCACGGAGGACGCTGTAAACATCCGATTCCCTCATTCCCTCGACACTCATCGCCAATACAGGGATATCATATTTTTCCTGGAGGGATTCCTTCAAGGCTACCGTATTGGGATGGTGCGGCTGAACGGAATTGACAATCATGATAAACGGCTTGCCGACCTCCTTCAATTCTTCTACTACCCTTTCCTCCGCCTCTAAATAATCACTCCGTGGAATATCTCCGATTGAACCATCCGTCGTAACAACTACACCCAATGTGGAATGATCTTGAATCACTTTGCGTGTGCCAATTTCCGCCGCCTCATTGAACGGGATTGGATCTTCATACCATGGCGTATGGATCATACGCGGGCCATTTTCATCTTCATACCCTTTTGCTCCAGGTATCGAATAACCGACACAATCCACTAAACGAATGTTCACTTCCAGTCCTTCAGCTATTGAAATCGATGCCGCCTGGTTAGGTACGAATTTAGGCTCTGTCGTCATGATCGTTTTTCCGGCAGCACTCTGCGGCAATTCATCCTGTGCCCGGGCACGGTCAGCCTCTGACGGGATGTTGGGTATAACGACTAACTCCATGAATTTTTTAATGAATGTTGATTTTCCAGTCCTGACGGCACCAACCACCCCTAAATATATGTCGCCGCCGGTCCGCTCAGCTATATCTTTAAAAATATCTACCTTTTCCAAGGTATCCCCTCCCGAATTAGCGTTTTGGGATTTCGTTTTTCGATTTGCTTTTATTAGGACACTATATATCTATGATGTTGTCCTAAAAATTTATTCCAATTATTTCCCTGGTTTCATCCCTTCCTCCACCAGAAATTTTATATAAGGGTTGTTATTTTTATAAGTAAGATGAAATGAAGATAAAGAAATAACCCTTCCCCTACAATATATTTTGCAGAAGAAGGGTTATGCCTATTTTGTATAAAAAACTGGATTATTTGTTTTTGCATCAATTGTATACGGCAATGAATAAGCAGGAACGAACTCTGAACTTTGCACAAGCAGTTCCCTGATATCATCACCAGGCTTGATTTTTGCTTCATTCGCTTTCAAAGCTTCAATGAGGTCCGGGGTATAATCAACAAAAATATTTCCTTGTCCATCCACTACAAGATATAGATCCCTTTGTGAGAAGGGACTCGTGACCGTGGGTGCTTCCTTCAGACCCATTTTTTCATAATCAAGGGTAAATACATTGTCCGATAACCTTTCCTTGAATGGCGGATATCCGTTGCTCTGCTGATACGCGGTCAATCTCAAGGAAACATCCTGGATCTTCTGTGCCATCCTGACATCAAGCAGTTTTACAGTCGGATCGTTTTCAACATTGACCAGGATATATTGAAAAACACCTCCAGATTCATAGGCATTATCCGGCGGCTCTGCCATGTACTTAGGAGAAATCTTGGAAAATTTAATAACGTATTTTTGATAAATCGGTGTCTCTGCGTCTTTCGTAACGATTGGCAAAATGCCACCTTCGTCTTTTTGAAATTGATCGACTGCACTTTGGACGGATTGCATTTGCTCTTTATAAGGGAGCTGATTTTGCATTTTTTGCTTCTCCGGATACAAACAGCCGGATAATGATACAGAGATGGTCAATAAACATAATATTTTGAAAAAATTTTTCATCATTTCTCCTCACCTATCAAGTGGTTGGCCCGCTAAGAACAACGACAATGATGATCAAGCCGGCTAGTATCATGAGTATGTATGCGATGATTGCTGTCAAACCTCTCCAAAAACCTTTAAACTTGTATCGGCTTAAGTAGATAAGAAATATCGAGATAACCATAAAGCCCATAGCTATGAAGGATATCCACATTTTTTGCAGAGCAGGTGTCATAAATTTATCACTCCTTTTTCCAGAAATTATTATAACATACCAAATTACGTTAAAGGAATTAAATCATTGTCCAAACTGTGTAATTGTCCCTCTAACTCCTCATTTTCACATAGGAAACATCACGAATCCGCTTCCTTTGCCATGGCTCCTCGGCTTGAATCAAGATGGATTTGCGTATTCCATTCACATTGTCCAACCATAAAAATAGACAAACTCGATTTTCATCGAGTTTGTCTACAGTCTGAAAGACAGCCCTAAGGCTGTCTTTCTGCAGATCCCACTTATGCTTGAAGCGTTGGAAGCACTTCTTTAAACGCGTTAATGACTGTATCGACTTCATCCAATTGAATGGTCAATGACGGCTCAATCCTGATCGTTTTAGAATTAATGAGCGTACCTGCCACTAAAATGCCTTTATCAAACAAAGCCTTTGAAAATTCGTAGCCCACCTCATCTTTATGGAATTCAATACCGATCATCAACCCTTGGCCGCGAATTTCCAAAACCTTGTCTTTATGCCCGGAAGCTGCTTCCCTTAAGCCATTCAAGAAATATTCTCCCACTTCCGCAGCACGCTCCGGTAATTTTTCTTCCAAAAGAACGTCGATCGTAGCAATGGCCGCAGCGCAAGCGAGTGGGTTTCCACCAAATGTCGTCGTGTGCATGAACGGATTGTCAAACCAGCTTTTGAACACTTTCTCATTGGCCACGACAGCACCAGCCGGCATTACACCGCCGCCAAATGCTTTTGCCAAACAAATAATATCCGGAACGACATCATAGAGCTCGGAAGCGAACATTTTTCCCGTCCGACCCATACCAGTCTGAACTTCATCCAATATCAACAATGCATCATATTCATCACACAAAGCCCGAACCTGTTTTAAATAATCTTGCGGGGGTAGAATGACCCCGCCTTCACCCTGGATAGGTTCCAACAGCACGGCAGCGACATCCTCACCGACCAATGCGCAACTTTCAAATGTTTTTCGCATCATATCCACATCACCGAAAGCAACATGACGCACTCCAGGAATCAGTGGAATGAATGGTTTTCGGAACATGCCCTTTGCAGTAGCCGAAAGAGAACCAAGGCTCTTACCATGAAATGATTTAGTCGTGGAGATGATCGTGAAGCGATCACTGTACATTTTAGCAAGCTTTAGCGCAGCCTCCACGCTCTCCGTACCGCTGTTCGTAAAGAAGGAGTATTTAAGATCCCCCGGTGTGATATCGGCAAGGATCTTGGCTAGCATCGCCCGTAACGGGTCCAGTAAGTCCTGGCTATGGAGGGCTTGTCTTTGTAATTGATCTGTGACTGCTTTCACGACTTTAGGATTACGATGACCAACATTATAAATCCCGAAGCCGCCTAAACAATCAATATACTTTTTCCCATTTACATCCGTAAAGCAGGAGTCCTGGTCTGACCATTCCACAGCTGCGAATTGTGTGTCTTTTGTGACCGTCTTCCGATATTCCAAAAACCCTGGGTTTACATGATTGCGGAAATTTTCGACCGTTTCCTTTGTAACCCATTGGGCATCCTCTTTGGATATTTCCTTTTGCTCGATTAATTGAAGCACTTTTTTAATATAATCTTGAGTTTCCGATTGGTTAGCTTGCCTTTTTTTGCTTTCAACTTTGATTGACATTTTTTTAATCTCCTTTTTGATAACTGTATTGGATGAATCGTTTATTAATCATTTCTGATGAGACGTTAATGCTTACCTCCCTTTTTGCTTATATATATCTATTAAGCAAAAACCATGCCAAGATCAATGTGCTTTGAATATTGCGATTCTGATAAGAAAACCCTTCAAAACTATGCATACTTGCATAGCATTATTTTCATTTGCATAGTCCCGTATTAGCCGGCAAATGTCGGCCACCCTGATTCTCCATGAAAAAAGCTTTTGGGCAAGTCGCTATAAAGCACTTGTCCAAAAGCTTGATTTAAAATGCATTTTCTCCGATTCTCCTGCTCTGTTCTGCCAAGACCTTTTGATACTTCCTGCTGACGGAGGACTGACTTATCCCTAGTGCTTTAGCCGCTTTCGTCGTCGTTTTATACTGTTTCATGGCAAGCATGATCAATTGCTCCTCGACATGATCTATCGCTTCCTGAAGTGGCAGGATTCTCGTTATGATCGGCTTCGTTTGTTTAAAGCCGCTGCCGACAGGAATGAATCGTTGAATGAAGTCAGCATCAATCATCTCTTCATCAGCAGAAACAACCAATCTCTCGATCATGTTCTGCAATTCACGAATATTGCCGGGCCACGTATAAACCTCCAGTATGTTCAAGGCATCAGGGGAAAAGTGGTAGTTCCGCTGATATCTTTCATTCAGTTTCTGCAGAAAATGAAAAGCAAGCGGCGGTATATCCTCCGGCCTTTCCCTTAAAGGCGGAACATGTATCGGAATGACGTTCAGCCGATAGAACAAATCTTCCCGGAACGTTCCCATTTCGACCATTTTTTCCAGTCCTTTATTTGTGGCGGCAACGATTTGAACATCAATGGGTATCGGTGTCGTACTGCCGATTGGAATCACTTCCTGTTCCTGAAGGACCCGCAGAAGCTTGACCTGAAGATGGATTGGCATGTCACCCACTTCATCAAGGAATAATACACCTTTATTGGCCTGTTGAAAATAGCCCACCTTCCCGTTTTTATCCGCTCCGGTAAAGGACCCTTTCGTATAACCGAACAATTCACTTTCAAGAAGGTTTTCCGGTATTGCCCCGCAATTTATCTTTAGGAAGGGCTGCTTCGAACGCCTCCCCATTTTATGAATGGCTTCGGCTATGACCTCTTTCCCGACTCCCGATTCCCCGTTGATCAGTACGGTAGATGAAAAATGAGCGATTTTCTTGATTTGACTGATGATTTGTTCCATTTTAGGACTGGCAAAAATCAACTCTTTGTAAAATTGATCTTGCTTCTTGAACGAATCCAATTCTTTTCTCATTTCATTCAATTCCGATTTCAACTTAGTCGTTTCGGTGATATCCCTTGATGCAATCACAATTCGTTCGATCTCACCTTTTTCATTGAATACTGGCGTTCCGACGGAAAGGACTTTTTTATTCATTTTCGTATCTTGGACAATCGAGACCTTCTTTTTTTGTTCAAGGACAAGCCGGGTCACCGATGGATTGAAAATCCCTTCATCCTCTAACTGCAAGAGATTCTTTCCGATATAATCCTTTAAATCCTTTCCCCAAAAACCGGAAATGATGCTGTCACTATAGCGAAGCAGTTCTCCTTTTTGATTGACGACCAAAATTTCATCATAAATATTAGCTAAAATGGCATTCAAGTCTTTATTCGAACTTTTTATCAATTCTATTTCCATAGCCATTTCCTCAACCATCGGTAAATCCTGAACGATGATGATCAGGCCTTCCACTTCTTTTGCATGGTTGAGGATAGGGCTATAATCGACAAGCACACTCATGATATCCGTGATTTCCAGCTGATTTAGTATACTTCCACCGCTCGCGAACACGCTATGTATATGCTCTTTATTGAAGATGGTCGCTGCTGGTTCATTTAAAACCTGTTCAGCAGGCTTCTTGATCATTTTCAAGCCCGATTCATTGAAGTTCACGATATTTTTTTCTTTATCCGCTACAAAAATCCCCATTGGAATGGAAGTTAACATGACATTAAGCAGGTCCACATTTTGCTTGCTGTCCTGCTTGAATAATTCCGCTAACACATCTTCCCTTTTGACATAACCGGTAAGCACGCCATCATCTGTCTTGATCAAGACGATTGGTTCACCGATAATTTGAAACAGAAGCGGCAAGGAAATGTTTGGAGGCAATTTACAGACATTATCTATCGATAAGGCATACTGTAAAAGCTGTTCGACTGTTGTTATACTTTCATTTAACGGCAAATCATCCAAACGGATATAGGCAAACACTTGATTTTCCTTCATCAGAAAGAAAAATGGTTCCTGTATCTCATGAATGTTTTGCTCTGAAAGTGCTGGCTGATCGATTGTGATCGTTATGAATGGTCTAATTTTATCATCCGGTATGGATAACACAGTTTCACTCCCCTTAAAGTAACCTAGTCTATATTTTAACATAATTCCGAATTGCTAGAAAAAATAATCTGCAACTTTCGATACCCACTTCCTTTTCAACTCATTCCAACCACAATAAAAGGGCCCTCCGCTGGACCCTTTTCATCTTAGAGAATGACAGGCAAAAGCTTATAAGAAGGCGCTTTTGTAGCGTTTTACCTACCTACACACTCCCAATCGTCACAATAATCAGTAAACTGACTACCTACGTATCAAGTTGAAAAAGCTGTTTCACCATATACTTGGACCCATTTATGGTTATATGGGGATAGAACGGCTGCTGCGAAAAGGCATGAACCTAAAAAATGTTTTGTCCCATTGCAGTGAAAACAACAACGCACTCACATATGCGTTGAATCTGCGCTAGCCAAGACGATACGGAAACCGATTGGAACATAAGGATGAGCGTTGACGAAATTTTATTGGACGATTGGTGGCTTCCTTCAATTCACGGAAAGTGGTTTACTGGGCTTCTTCAAAGCGGAATAGTGGAGGGGATTCCGTAAACCATTTCGTCCGGTAAAGAAGATAAGCGATGCCCATTGCCGCCCAGATAGTTCCCAGAATCAAGGAGCTCATTTCAAGATTTAGCCAAAGGATGAACACCGATGCCCCTCCAATAACCGGGAACAGTATATTGGAAATAAATCCTTTAACCGAATGGTACCTTTTGTTCCTGACTGCGTGGACGATAACGCACAAATTCACGAAAGTAAAGGCCATTAACGCTCCGAAATTTATTAGGGAGGTAGCCGTGACCAAATCCAGGAATAAGGCGACCAAGGAAATGATTCCGACAAAGATGACATTATAAAAGGGCGTATTATATTTAGGGTGGACAAACCCAAAAAGTTTTTTCGAGATCATCTGATCTCGCCCCATGACATATAACAACCTTGATACACTAGCATGGGAGGCAAGTCCTGAGGCAAGGGTACCGCATAGTGTGCCTGCCAGGAATATGGATTGAAATAACTTCCCGCCTACGAAAAGTGCAATTTCCGGGGAAGCCGCTTCCGGATCATTGAAACGGGAAACATCGGGAAAGAATAGCTGGGTGAAAAATGCAGCTGTGACAAACAAAACCCCGCCAATAAGGGCAGTTAAGAGGATCGCCCGCGGAATCGTTTTGGCTGGATTTGGTGTTTCTTCCGATAAGGTCGTGACAGCATCGAACCCCAAGAAGGAAAAGCAAAGAATCGTTGCACCGGCTATGAGCGTCGACATTTCCATATGAGACCCGATAAAAGGCTGAAGCGAGGTGACATCCCCTGTCCCTTCACCACTCATGACCCCTTTGATGACAAGTGCCACGAAAATGATGATGACCAACATTTGAAAGAAAACAAGGAAGCTGTTGAAGTTGGCAGCGAAATTAACATTGAACAAGTTGATCCCTGTCATTAACAGGACAAATCCAACTACCCACATCCAGGGGGAAACTTCGGGAAATAGTGCAGTTAAATATATTTTTGTTAAGATTGCGTTCACCATCGGTAAAAATAAATAATCAAGCATCGATGACCATCCGACCAGGAAGCCTAAATGTGGATTGATCGTTTTTTGTGTATACGTATAAGATGACCCTGCTTGAGGATAAATTTTCACCATTTTCCCATAGCTTGCTGCCGTAAACAGCATTGCCACCAAAGCAATGACATATGCAGTCGGTACATGTCCTCCCGTTAATTCAGAAACGATCCCGAATGTATCAAAAACGACCATCGGGGTCATATACCCCACACCTAGCAAGACGATTTGCCATAAGCTTAAAGACCTTTTCAGTTTACCTGTTTGCATGTATCATACCCCTTCCCTTTTTGCCGGGAAAAAGTGAATGAGCTTCCCCCGGTAACCTCGATAATTCTTTGATATAATACACTCCGCAATTTTCATACCAAAAAAAACAGTCGAAATTTAACTGAAAACAAGGAATTAAAGCGAATATTTCATGCAGTTTTGAATAACTTATTCAATTTTTCATAATTTACAGATAATTATATCGCACAAAAAAAAGCAGAAGATATCGATATCTTCTGCTCATTTGACTAAATCCCCCCGTGCCGAGGTCAAATTACTAGTTTACTTTCGTTGCATTGTATGCTGATACATGGCAAGACGCATCATCGAATGCCTAATTTATTGAAATTCTTTTATGAAAGAGGCTTTTTAGGGGAAATCCTACTGCCTGCTATCCAGGATGTTATAAAGTTCTTCCATTTCATTGGTCTTTGAACGATTCATCAAAAGGTCAACTGCCTTTTTCACTTCTTCTCCATTGAATAAAACGTTATACAAGGCTTCCGTGATCGGCATATTGACTTCGTATTTTTGAGCTAGCTGGTAAGCGGCTTTAGTGGTTCTGACTCCTTCTACCACCATCCCCATATTTTCCAGCACTTCTTCCAGTTTTTTCCCTTTACCAAGCATATTCCCCGCTCTCCAGTTTCGGGAATGAACACTTGTACAAGTGACGATCAGATCACCTATACCTGCCAGTCCGGAAAAGGTAAGTGGGTTGGCACCCATGGCCACTCCTAAACGGGAGATTTCAGCCAATCCACGGGTCATCAAGGCAGCCTTGGCATTATCACCATAGCCAAGCCCATCGGTAATGCCTGAAGCTAAAGCAATGATGTTTTTCAAGGCCCCGCCAATTTCAACACCAATCAAATCCGGATTCGTATAGACGCGGAAATTATTGTTGATAAAGACGTCCTGAACCTTTTCGGCAGCCTTCATATTTTTTGAAGAAACGGCAACTGTCGTTGGGTGACGGAGACTGACTTCTTCTGCATGACTTGGTCCAGAAAGAACCACGATATCCTTCAACCAATCCGTGGAAGACACTTCTTCAATCATTTCCGAAATGCGAAGCAAGGAATCCGGTTCAATCCCCTTACTCACATGAACGATTGTCAATGGTTTATCATGAGCTGCTTCAATCTGTCCAAGCACTTCCCGGTAAGCTTTGGTCGGAACAGCCAAAATGATCATTTCGATTCCGGCCAATGCTTCCTTAATGGAAGTATATCCTTTAATCCCTTTAGGCAATTCAATACCAGGCAAGTATTTGCCATTCGTATGATGTTGGTTTACTTCTTCGATTTGCTTCGAATTATGTCCCCATAATCTAACTTCATGCTGGTTATCAGCTAATACCATCGCTAAAGCAGTTCCCCAGCTACCTGCACCAATGATTGCGATGCTTTCTTTTGCTTTCACCATTGTATGACTTCCTTTACTATTTTCTTTGTCGTCCGAAGATCCGAATTGGTGTTCCTTCAAAACCAAAGGCATCCCTAATTCGATTCTCTAAAAATCTTTCATATGAGAAATGCAATAACTCAGGATCATTAACGAATACAACGAAAGTAGGCGGCTTGATCGCTACCTGGGTCGTATAATAAATTTTCAGGCGGTTCCCATTATGGGTCGGTGTCGGATTCATCGCCACGGCATCCATGACCACTTCATTCAATACATTTGTTTGAACACGAATGGCATGGTTTTCACTAGCCTGATCGATGACCGGGATTAATGTATGTGTCCGCTTTTTAGTTAAGGCAGATAGATAGATGATCGGCGCATAATCCAGGAATAGGAAATGGGCACGGATTTTTTCTTCAAGATCCTTCATCGTTTTCTCATCTTTCTCGATGGCATCCCATTTATTGACGACGATGATGACCGCCCTGCCCGCTTCATGGGCATAACCGGCGATTTTTTTATCTTGCTCACGAATGCCTTCCTCAGCGTTCAATACCACAAGAACGACGTCTGAGCGTTCAATCGCCCGTAACGCACGAAGTACGCTATATTTTTCCGTACTTTCATACACCTTTCCTTTTTTCCTCATTCCAGCGGTATCAATGATGACATACTCTTTACCGTTGTATTTATAAGGAGAATCGATTGCATCACGGGTCGTCCCCTCAATTTCACTGACGATAACACGGTCTTCCCCTAACAATGCATTGACCAATGATGATTTGCCTACATTCGGCCTTCCGATCAAACTGAATTTAATGACATCATCTGCATAATCCTGACCGCTGAATTTAGGGAAATGTTTCGCAGCCTCATCCAGTAAGTCTCCAAGTCCAAGTCCGTGTGACCCGGATATCGGGTATGGATCCCCAAAGCCTAACGCGTAGAAATCATAGATTTGATCCCTCATCTCTGGATTATCGACTTTATTGACCGCAAGGACAACAGGCTTTTTGGATTTATAGAGTATCTTGGCAACCTCTTCATCCGCAGCCGTCACCCCTTCACGGCCATTCGTCATAAAGATTATCACATCGGCCTCGTCGATCGCAATTTCGGCTTGCTGGCGAATTTGTTCAAGAAACGGCTCATCACCGATATCGATTCCGCCTGTATCAATGATGTTAAAGTCATGTGTCAACCATTCACCAGAACTATATATCCTGTCACGCGTCACACCTGGAACGTCTTCTACAATCGAAACCCGTTCTCCCACTATTCTATTAAAGATCGTCGATTTACCTACGTTCGGACGACCGACTATCGCAATTACCGGTTTTGGCATTGCTATTCACCCTTTCTGCTACTATATCTCTGTCAAAGTCACGAAATCCATGAATGCGTGCATTGCCATTGCTTTGCATTGTTGTTTTTCATTATTTCCTGTTCAAGGAAAAGACTGTATCCATCATCATATAAAGGAAACTTTCATCAGGACTACATGCACAACTGATGAACAGTTAAACGTATCAAGGATTCACAGGCAGTTTGTCCGCTTCTTTTAAAGTGAACCGACTGCATGCTAAAACGTGATTGTATACAGCCCAAAAAAATGAAGAAAGCTCTAAGGCATGTGCTTCCTTATAAATTAGTTTAGAGCACTTTACGATTTATCTACAGACCTCTAACTACCCTATAGTAACAAATTTCGCGCCAATCAACAATGATTGTATAAATAAAAGCCTCCCATTCCAATATACTCCATTTATTGGACCTCATTTGAACAAATCAGGGGAAGGAAATCCTTTTAACGCCCCACCTCTATTTTTCACTGATTAAAATTCTCTTTCCTGAGCTTTGTTGACAACTTCGATTGGGATGATAAATAAATATATTGTCCAACAAGCTCCAACATCCGCCATACAATATTCGCTCCAAGTACAAGCGCTGCATCATCATGCCAGGCGAATGCTAAAGCCACATATGGCAAAGAGTGATAAACGAGCAATACAGCATAGATGATATCGCCCATGATCAAACCAATCAAAAGGACAAACAATCGGTGTTTCCAATTTTTAAAAAGTAATAGGATAAGATAATTCAGAAAGAGGCATAGGAGATAGGAGGGTTTGATAATAAGCCATATCGGGTCAAGTAAAGAAAAAAGTTGAAAACTTGCATAAGCGAGCGTAACGATAAGGCAGCCGCTGATCAGCTCCATGATTTTGAAAATCGATTGCTTCCTGATATACACACATAGGATAAAAAAAAGGTATAAGCCGCTCATATGCATGGAAAGAAAGGAAATCTCCAATTTATATCCCGCTAATACCATGACGGCCAATAGATGAAACAAGAAATCGAAACGAAATGGAACCGTTTTCGGAATAAAAAACATGACAATGACCCAAACTATCCATGACATCCAATAAAACAATATTCCATCCATGCAGCTTCCCCCCTTTAGGAAACATTATGGCTCGTTTTTTAAAAGAATAAACGTTAACTCTGTAATTCATAGGCTTTACATAAGGCTCATTCCGATTCGATTCGGTCATTATCTTTATAAAGGAGGTGGCAAAATGGGCAAAGATCGGCAGGAAAAAAAGTTGAAAGAAAGTAAACGGGTAGAGTCTGATAGAGATCAATCCTTGAAGTATAAAGGGGCAACAAGCATGGAAGGCCCTGAAGAGGCACGAAAAAGGAATAGCTAAACCTGTTTAAACGGAAAAGAAGCATCCCAATGCTCAATTGAGATGCTTCTTTCCATGGCTATATCATCTAGCATAAGCGGAACAATCAAATCCCCTTTGTGTTAACCAATGGTAGGTTGCCCCTGAAATAACCATTTTTGATTTCCTTAATTCCTGGATATCACGACAGCCAAGGGCAGTCATGATAATTTTTAAATCTTCATGTATGTAGGTTATTTCTTTTATTAATTGTTCAAGGCCAAGCTCTTTATGCACCTTGAGAAAATGGCCGGCCAAACCTACACCTTTCGCTCCTAAGGCAAGGCTTTTTGTGATTTCCAGGGAATTACGGATGCCGCCGGATCCGATCACTGAAAGCTCAGGTGAAACTTTAACCGCTTCCACGATTGAAGCAGCCGTCGGAATTCCCCATTCATTAAAATATCCGAGTACTTTCGCTCGCCTTTCATTCTCGATTTTGGCAAAATTCGTGCCGCCAAAACCACCTACATCAATGATTGAAACTCCAACGGAAAGCAATTGCCTCACCGTTTCCTTACTCATTCCAAAGCCGACCTCTTTTACAATGACAGGAATTCCGATGCTGCTGTTGATTTTTTCTATTCTTGACAGGGTTCCTGCAAAATCCCTATCTCCTTCAGGCATCGTCAGCTCCTGTATCGTGTTGATATGAATCTGCAAGGCATTTGCCTCAATCATGTCACTTGCTCGCTTCGCTTGGTCTACAGTTGCTTCCCCGCCAAGATTGCCAATCAGCACGCCGTCAGGATTCTCCTGTCTGACCACTTTGAAAGAAGCCTGCTGGGCAGGTTCCTTGATTGCAGCCATTTGTGAACCGACCGCCATGGCGATCCCCGTTTCCCTTGCTGCTATCGCAAGGTCACCATTTAATTTTTCCGTTTCGGCGCCCCCGCCTCCGGTCATGGCATTTATGAAAATTGGCGAACTTAACTCAAGTTCGCCAATTTCTGCTGTGAGGGTCACGTTATTCAAGGAAATTTCTGGTAAGCTTTGGTGGATAAACGAAATATCTTCTAGTCCGGAGTTATGCTGCTGACCTGTTTTTAGCGCAAATTCTATATGATCTAATTTTCGTTTTTCTCTCTCCAAGGCCATCACCATTATTATCTTATTTTAGTTTTTTTAATTGATCCCCAATCATATCACCTAGCTGAAAGCCCTTTGATTCTTCGGGAAGTTCATAATTTGATGTGTTGTAATTAGAGGATTGAGGTTCTTCAAGTTCTTTTATGCTCAATGATAGACGCTGTTCCGTTTCATTGACATCCAGGACCTTCACCTCGACTGACTGACCTTCCTTCAGTACTTCTTGTGGTGTGGCAATATGCTTATGCGAGATTTGTGAAATGTGGACAAGTCCTTCCACACCCGGGAAAATCTCGACGAATGCACCGAATGAAACAAGGCGCTTCACGCTTCCCTCTAGTGTAGAACCTTTTGCTGCCTTTTCGGCAATGCCCGCCCACGGTCCTGGAAGAGTATCCTTGATGGAAAGTGATATCCTCTCATTATCACGATCGATGGAAAGCACCTTCACGTGGACGTTGTCTCCTTCGGAAACGACATCGGATGCTTTGTCGACATGCTGGTGGGATAGCTGGGAAATGTGGACAAGTCCATCCACGCCTCCAATATCGACGAATGCCCCAAAATCGGTGATCCTTTGGACAACACCCTCAAGCACCTGCCCACTTTCAAGGTTATCGAGTACATTCGCCTTTTGTTTTTCCTTTTGATCTTGGACTACTGCACGATGTGAGAGAATTAAGCGATTCTTGTCTTTCTCAAGCTCGACGATCTTGAATGTTAAAGTTTTGTTTTTGTAATCAGAAAAATCTTCAACGAAATAGTCTTCTACTAGAGAAGCCGGAACGAAACCACGTACGCCTAGATCTACAACAAGTCCGCCTTTGACGACATCTTTCACTTCAGCCTCAAATACGTCACCGTTTTCAAATTTCAATTCAAGGTCATCCCAAGCCTTTAGCGCATCGATTTTACGTTTTGATAGAATAAGAGCTTCTTCTTCCACTTTAATGACTTCAAGCTCCAATACGTCCCCTTCGGAAACGGCATCTGATGCCTTTTCGACATGAAGGCTGGACAGCTCACTGATAGGAATGATTCCATCGGATTTACTGTTTTCAACATCGACGATGACCTGCTTTTCTTCTACCTTTGAAACGGTTGCTTTCACTTGATCCCCAACTTTGTAATTGTTCACTTCTACCTGGTTCATATCTTCTGTCATTACTAACTCCTCCTTAACCCATGACTGATCAGCAATATTCCTCTCCATCGGCCACATATTTTATTTAAGTGGTTCAATAAAAACACTTACCTAATAAAGATAAAAACAGTTTTTTTAGAATAATCCCTATTTTATAAATTCTAACAAATTCAGAAAATTGTCAAGTATGAAGGACTATTTATGCTCGGAAATCAATTTCCTTATATGGTCCATGATGATTTTTGTCGCTTCATCTGCTGAAATCTTCTGATCCCGATATTCGCTGAAATGAATCGGAGGACCGTACACCACCTTCAATGGCCGTAAAAACTTATAGGGGCCGATGATGGCACAAGGTATGATCACGGCATCGGATCGCAATGCGAAAAATCCAGCACCCGCCAAACCATCTCCCAATTCACCTGTCTTGCTTCTGGTTCCCTCAGGAAACAGCCCAATGACCTTACCTTCCTTCAGAAGCTTTAAACCCTTTCTTAGCGATTCCCGATCACTGTTGCCCCGCTTAACGGGAAAAGCGTTAACCCTTGGTAATATACCCTTTAAAACGGGTGCTTGAAACAACTCTTCTTTCGCCATGAAATGTATATCCCGAGGTGATGTCATGCCAACTACGGGCGGGTCCAAATTATCAATGTGATTGGCACAAATCAAAACTCCCCCCTCTTTAGGTACATGTTCCCTTCCTAGCGTTTTAACCCTATAAGCAGGCGTTAAAACGCCTTTAACAACGTTTTTGGCAAATGTGTAAAAATCCAAATTCATCTTTTCCTCTCTTCTATTAAAGACATGATGCTTTCTGCCACTTCATGAATCGATAAGGAAGTCGTGTCGATTTCGATGGCATCCTTTGCCTTTTTCAGGGGTGATACCTCCCGTTCGGAATCCAACTTGTCCCTTGTTGCAATCTCTTCCCTTAACTTTTCAATGTCGGAAGGAAAACCCTTCGAAAAGTTTTCCTGATGCCTCCGTTGTGCCCTTTCATCAACAGATGCAATCAGGAAAACCTTCACTTCAGCGTTTGGCAGCACATGTGTGCCGATATCCCTTCCATCCATGACCACGCCGCCATTTTCACCAAAGATTTGTTGCCTGCGCACCATTTCTTCACGGATACTCCTATGCTTCGCCACTTCCGATACGGATCCAGTCACTTCATTGTTCCTGATTTGAGCCGTGACATCCTCATTATCCAGGAACACCAACTGGCCATTTTCACTTGGCCTTAATTCGATTTCCGTATCGAGGAGCACTCCGAAAAGAGCTTGCTCATCATTCAGGCGAATCTTTTGGTTAAGAGCCTTAAAGGTAAGGGCCCTGTACATTGCGCCTGTATCCACATATATGTAATTGAATTTTTCTGCGACAATTTTAGCAACCGTGCTTTTGCCAGCAGCAGCTGGCCCATCGATTGCAACTGATATTTTTTTTTCCATAAATCCTCCCAAGAATCTTACAATCATGCTGATTATTTATTTCCCTTTCATTTTATCACAACTGGCAGGAAAATCATTAATAAAAGGAAGAGTACAATCAAAATCCCCCTTCGATTTAACCAACCCTCAATAGTTTTCCATTATTGAAAATCCTCATACAAAAAAAAGCGGTTCACCGCTTCATTTTGAAATCCCATTGAACGTTTCAATGATTTTCGTATAATTATTGCTCGTAACACCTTCATACCTCGAAAGCTTGGTAAAATCAAAGATTTGATCCTCCCTGCTTAAAAGGAACTGGAATAAGAACAAGCAGACCAGTTGGATGATAATCACTTTAATTAAAATTCTTTCAAACGTTTTCATGCTCCGCCCCTTCCATACTGAATATATTAGCAGTATGGATGGAATCACCGTTTTTCATTCAATTCTGTCAAACATACAACCCTTTTTTCTTTAAATCGACCTGCTTTTCGAAAATGAATCTCATTAAAGTTTGTACATCATTTTTTGTCGGCTCAAGAAATTGAACATGTAAAAGCATATTGCCATGATCCTTCTCCGTCACCCGAATGACTTTGCTTTTCAAGCGTAAATAATGTATTTCCCCCGATTTCAGAGTAAGCGCCATCCATAGGTATAACTGCGATGCCGATTGTATCGTAGCCCCTTTTAAAAGCCTCAAGGATGCTCCGCCAGCACTGATATCCTCCGTTAATGCACGAAAGGGGGAAAACTCGGAATGTTCCGGATGAAGCGCAGCATCAAGGGTTACATCCAGCCGCACGTACTGCCTTCGCTGTATTTTCACAAACGTGTCCATATGCGGGAGCGACAGCTGAATCATCGGTATTCTCCCTTTCACTTTTCCGAGGACTTCAGAATCAAACACATAAACTGCCTGTTCCTCATTGGAAAACGTGACGTTCAGCTCAGTCCCATCCATCAGGAAGGCGATTTTTCCCGTTTCTGCATGAATGGGAAAATCTATATAAACAGAACCGGGCTCCAATTCCACTACCATACATTTGAATTTTTCCTTATGGATGGAGTATTTCTGTTCGAGCATTAATATATCACCAATTTTTAACAATGCGATCCACTTCCTTTATGAGAGCAAGTAATGAAGTTTCAACACCAAATTACCCACCAATCTTCCCATTTAATCCTGAAATCATTTATATTATTATGTCATGAAATGAGGAAAAGGGAAAGTGACTAGGCACATTTCCCCATTGTAAAATAATCTGTTAAATTAAATTTTCGTATACCGGCTCGGAATTCTTTAATTTTTCCACCTTTTCTTCTTGACCAGTATCGGCATTAATGAAAATACGATATGTATCTTCCTTAATCGTACCAAGAAATTCATAACATAGGACTTCCTTGCCGATATCATTGATGATTAGCGCTTTTCCAGCTTCCATGATCGTTACATTTTGATTGATTTTATCCCTGGCTTCTTTCTCGGATATCTTTGGAGTTTCGATTTCCCTCGTTTTATGTGATTTTAAATACTCATCCGCCGAGAATCCTATAACGGCTCCGTCATCCAATGCAATCTTGACTTTGACTGAATCCGGATAAATCTTGACTCCATTCACGGATGACACGAAATTCAATAAAGCGATGTTATCGTACTGTGCACTTTCAAAAAGCTCAAGTGAACTGAAGTCATGTTCTTTTAGAAATTCCGCCGCTTTTGTATAGGCTTGATTCAAATCAATATTTGTTTTATTCACATCCCTATTATTTATATACCAAATAGGGTAACCGCCTTTTTTGGTCAAATCCATATTCAATTCGCTATTGGAATCTTTATTCAGGATGCTGACGCTATAGAAACCATAATCAGAACCTTTTCCGTTTTCCTCCACCTTCACTTCTACATTTCCACTTTTGGAGTGTGCATAGCTTTTTGCCGTCTCGATCGCTTCTTTTTTAGTGATCGTTTTACCTTGCAAATTCTTGAAGTTTTCATCCCTCTGCTGGGAGGAGGTGAAGGTCGGATTCATTTCATCTGCCTCTCCATACCCCGAAACTTTTTTCTCCACCGTCTCCAAACCATCAATGATCGTATTATCCGAATTTTCTTTTCCGTTCGCTAGGGCCATCTCAACATCCATCCATCTTAAATGGTTTTTAAGGACTAAATATTGCACCTTCCTCAATTCGCCCTGGATGTCTCCAGCCTGTGCATATAAGGATTGTAAAGTCGAATATTCCTGATCATTCAATGGTTCTTTTTCAAGGTCACGTACAGCTGTTTTATAACTGAAATCCGCAATTTTCGATAAAAATTCTTCCGTCTTATTAAAAGGAAGCAAGGTCAGTGGCAACTGCCCGACATCGCTTTGGGCTTCGGAAGTGATCCGCCAAACGTCTGTCAGGGCCGGACTTAATGAATAGCGTGAATTCATCGCCAATGTACTGCCGACCTTGTCGTGCAATATATCCACTTGATAACTTAAATCGTGAAAGGCGCGCTGATATGTGTTTTCCGCATTGATTAATACGGCGTTTTTTTCCTTATGTTCTTGATAGCCCCAGAATGCAGTTCCTGCAACACCTACAACTAGCAGGGCAATGACTATATTCCTGATCATGTACCTTCACCTCTTTACTTACAAAAGATATGTTTTCCGATTTTTTTGATTTGCGGTCTGGTCCAAATCCATTTGCTTGTTGCCGTTTCGGGATTAAAGTAATATTCGGCATTGCCGCTTGGATCCCAACCATTGATGGCATCCACGACAGCTTCTTTTGCCCGTTCGTTCGGAGTCAGCCATATTTGTCCATCCGCAACAGCAGTGAAGGCACCAGGTTCAAAAATCACCCCCGAAATGGAGTTAGGGAAAGCGGCACTTTCCACTCTGTTCAAAATGACCGCGGCAACTGCCACCTGTCCTGTATAAGGCTCGCCACGGGATTCTCCATAAACGGCATTGGCCATCAACTGAATATCGTTTTGAGAATAACCTCCCGGAAGATTGGCTGAAGTTCCTGGCTTCGCTGGCTCCTTCCCTGCATTGGCATTCCCTCCACCCTGCTTGGATCCATTTGCATTTCCTTTCACCTTTACCTGCTTGTCTATATCGACTCCGCCGTAATAGGTGAACTCGTTCCCTTTATTAATTTGTTCGTGGACGAACTGCCTATTGAAATTGGATGCCTTCGTCAACTTCTGTTTTGTCGTGGTCCCTGCCAGTCCATCGATCGGCAGCCCGAAATCTTGCTGAAAGTTTCGAAGTGCCCAATAAGTGCCCCAACCATAGACCCCATCAATCTTTCCATGATAGTAACCGATGTTCTGCAAGCGTGCCTGAAGTTCAATTACATCATCTCCAACCGCACCTTTTTGAATGATTTGGCTCGAAAAGGCATTTGTTCTTGTTTCCGGGTAAATTCCGAAACATATTGTTATACACGAAAACAGCAAAAGCCATTTCCATTTTGACGAAATTCCTTTCATCAAAAACACTCCTCTTTTTCTTGAATTAATGTAAACATATTTTCTTCTTAACTGACTTTTTTATTCCATTCCATAAAAAAAACGGAGTGGGCAAAATATGCCAGCACTCCGTTTAGATCGTATTCGTCATTTGCTGATGAATTGTTTTCGAGACAGCTTTTCTGCATGAAAATCAGATAATATACGGGCTTTTTTCACTTTTTTCATCCCTAACCACCAAAGGTATATCATGAAGGGCATGATGAAATATATCCAAAACTTTTGGGACACTAAAATATAATCATAAACGCCATGTAATGATATGGGGATGATTAGTGCCAATAATAAATAAAATCTATTATTTGAGGATGAAAACTTTGCCCTGCCCAAATAGTACCCCATTATCACACCAAACAAAGCATGACTGGATACAGGAAGAACGGCTCTGATAAAAGCATGTTCCACTCCATTTGCCAGCAAATACAAAATATTCTCCATCGTGGCGAAACCAAGCGATACGGCCGCACCGTATACGATCCCGTCATATGGCTCATCGAAGGCTACATGCTGATAAATGACATAAATGAGGATGAACCACTTGAAGAATTCCTCAAGCAATGCTGCCCATAGAAAGGCGTTTGCTAAGTCGGTATTCAAAATTTGCTCCGTTTCAAGCACATACTGTATGAACATAATCGGCAAAACGAGGAAGACGCCGAATAAAAATGTTTTGACCACAACCGATATCGGTTCGGTTTCATATTGATCTTTCAGATAGAAATAGCTGAGAAGCGCCAAGCCTGGCGCAATAGCCGCAGACATCATGACCAGCATTAGCTGACCCTCTTTTCCTCTTCTTTTCCTTAATCCTACCACGTAATGCAAAAAAACTGAATCCAAGAATCCAGTCTTCCAGCATTTATTTTTAACGCGTCAGTACTTAAAGAAGGTTTCATCTACTTCGTTTTCACTTGCCAGCACGACAGCCAACTTTATTCTGGCTTTCTTGCTATCATAATCGGCACCTAAAATCACGCCCCGCTGTTTCAAATCAAAAGCACTGCCTTCATAATCATAGGCTGGATAAACCTTACCTTCTTCGGCACTTGTAGTCATGACGATCGTTATGTCTTGATCGATCGCATCTTGAATCGACTGAACCATTTCCGGAGTAACTTGTCCCCTTCCCACACCTTCAAGCACGATTCCCTTCGCACCAATCTTGACCGCAGACTCAATAAAGATGCCATCAGCACCCGTATGGCACTTGATGATATCCACTCTCGGAATATGATTGTGAGTCTCATAATACTCCCTATGTAACGGTTTTTGGTAAATGCTGACGACATCGTTATCGATTATGCCTAAATACCCATAACCAAAAGATTCGAACCCTTGCAAATTGGAAGCATGCACTTTTTTCACATATTTTGCCGAATAAATCCGTTCATTAAAAACGACAACCACACCTACATCCTTTAGGAGGTCACTTGCAGCACATAAGATCGAATTCCTTAAATTGGAATATACATCCGTTCCAACTTCTTTTGGAGAACGCTGTGATCCCGTTACAACGATGGGACGTCGATCTTTATTCGTGATATCAAGGAAATAGGCCGTCTCCTCCAATGTATCGGTCCCATGGGTCACGACGATCCCGGTCACTTCCGGATCCTCCAGTTCCTTTTGGATGGCAAGATTAAGTTGTTCCATTCTCCCGAAAGACATGGACATGCTTGAAATCTGGAAAAGGTCGACCACTTTAAGTTCAATATCGTTTGGTAATTCACAAGTTGAAGCCAGTTCCTGCCCGCTTAGCGCACCAGAAGCCAACATTCCGTTTGTCGTTTCTTTACTGGCAATCGTTCCGCCTGTCGTTATTAATGATATTTTCTCCATGCTCATGTATGCTCCTTTTCATTCGTATTTGGCTTTTTCAACAATTAAATGATTAGCAATCAAACCACCATGGAATCTGCCGTTTTCAATGAAGATTTCGTTCGCATTATTCCCAGCTGCCAGAACTCCGGCAATATAGATACCTTTAACATTAGTCTCCATCGTTTCCTCGTTATAAGCAGGCCTTCCCGTTCCCTTATCAATATTTATGCCCATAGAAGCTAAAAAGGAATGGTCAGGATGATAACCAGTCATGGCAAACACAAAATCATTTTTCACAGCCTTTTCCTCTTCGCCTACATGGTATATGACGCTATCTTCCGTAATCTTGTCCACATTCGCATTAAATTCCATCTTGATTGTTCCATTGCGGACCAATGCTTCGAATTCGGGAAGGATCCATGGCTTAATACTTGGGGAATACTCGGTTCCCCTATAAAGGACGGTCACCCTTGCACCGGATTTGACCAATTCCAGCGCCGCATCCACACTTGAATTTTTACCGCCGATCACCGCCACATCACAACTAAAGTAAGGGTGGCCTTCTTTGAAATAATGAAACACCTTCGGGAGCTGCTCGCCGGGAATGCACATATAATTCGGATGATCGTAGTATCCTGTTGCGACAATCACTTGCAGGGCCGTATAGTCACCTTTCGAAGTCTGGACCGTAAATTTCCCATCTTCCCGTTTCCCGACCCTTTCCACTTTTTCGAATGTATTTACACGTAAATCTTTCCTTCTGACAACCTCCCGATAATAGGCCATCGCCTGACTGCGGACCGGTTTCCGGTTTTCAATGATAAAAGCGGTGTCTCCGATTTCCAATTTCTCGCTTGAACTAAAAAAGGTTTGATGTGTAGGGTAACGATAAATCGAATCCACCACATTGCCCTTTTCAATGATCAGGGACTGTATTCCCGCGTCTTTAAGCGCGATTGCAGCAGCCAGTCCACAAGGGCCCCCACCTATGATAATGACTTCTTCAACTTTCATCTTAACTCCACTGCCTTTCCATCCACTGTTTAATTCGTTCATTTAAAAATAAAAACTCCTATCAATACATGATAGGAGTTTTTGCGAATCATTTCAATGATAAACCAATGAATATGATTTTACCTATGAAGCGAACTCAATCGCAATCTTTTAAATCCAACCGCGGAAGCGTGAAGCTTCAGCCATTTTCCTTACGCCGATCATATAAGCGGCAAGACGCATATCAACACGTCTCGATTGTGCAAGTTCATAAATGTTATTGAAAGATTTCACAAGGATTTTTTCCAGTTTTTCGTCCACTTCTTCTTCAGACCAGTAGTACCCTTGATTGTTTTGCACCCATTCGAAGTAAGAAACCGTCACTCCGCCTGCAGATGCCAGGACATCAGGAACAAGCAGAATGCCTCGGTCCGTCAGGATTTGTGTCGCTTCTATAGTCGTTGGTCCATTAGCTGCTTCGACAACGATTGAAGCTTTAATATCCGCAGCATTTTCTTCTGTAATTTGATTTTCGATTGCAGCAGGTACTAAAATATCACATTCCAGCTCAAGCAGCTCTTTATTTGAAATTGTCGTTTTAAACAATTTGGTTACGGTTCCGAAACTATCTCTCCGATCAAGAAGATAATCGATATCAAGACCTTCAGGGTCATGAAGGGCACCATATGCATCCGAAATCCCTATTACCTTAGCACCGGCATCATGCATGAACTTAGCGAGGAAACTTCCTGCGTTACCAAAACCTTGAATGACCACCCTAGCCCCTTTAATATCGATGCCGCGCTTCTTGGCAGCTTCATTGATGCAAATCGTTACACCCTTAGCCGTTGCAGATTCACGTCCATGTGAACCACCAAGGACAAGCGGTTTACCTGTAATGAAACCTGGTGAGTTGAATTCGTCCATACGGCTGTATTCATCCATCATCCAAGCCATGATTTGTGAATTCGTAAAAACATCCGGTGCCGGGATATCTTTAGTCGGCCCGACAATTTGGCTGATTGCGCGAACGTAGCCCCGGCTCAGTCTTTCCAACTCACGGAAGGACATATTACGAGGATCACAAACGATACCGCCCTTTCCTCCGCCATATGGCAGATCCACGATACCACATTTTAAGCTCATCCAAATGGATAATGCCTTCACTTCACGTTCCGTTACATTGGGATGGAAACGGATACCGCCCTTTGTTGGCCCTACAGCGTCGTTATGCTGTGCCCTGTAACCCGTGAAAATCTTTACCGATCCATCATCCATGCGGATTGGCATTTTCACTGTTAATAAACGCAATGGCTCCTTCAACAACTCATAAACTTCCTCCGGGTAACCTAGCTTGTCCAAGGCTTTATGTATGACAGTTTGAGTGGACCTCAGTACGTCATGTTTTTCTTCTTCATTTACATGGCTATTGTCTTTTGCCGATTCCATTAAAAGTACCTCCTAGAAAATCTCATCCATATATTAAAATATAATTAACAAATAGTCCTCTTCATGTGCTAGTATACACCTTCGTTATATTTATGCAAGAGTAAAAATGGGAAATGTAAAGTTGGAAATATTCAAAAAATGAAACCGTTATCATCCCTATGATCCCCCATTCCATTCTTCATCCAGGAAGGTGAGGCAAATAAGGCAAACCACATAGTTTTTTCGACGATGCGCCTGCCTTGTCTCCATCTTTTTGGTTCTAGCTAAAGTGTGCAACCAAGATTTGTATCGCCTCATTTTCAATTATGCAAGTTCCATATTCATTGATACGGCACATAGTGAGCGTTGAAGCACGGCCATACTCGGCAGCTAAGGAAATGACCATGTCATAGGTGGTATCTTTGACATTTTCGATAAGTAAATAATACCTTCCCTCATAATGATACAGGTTACTTTTCAGCATGCCTTGTATAGATAATCTATGAGATAATTGGACAATATCCTCAAACTCATCAAAAACGTACAAAATATGGGGGAAATCATCGATTTTCACCTGTAAGTCCAAGAATTCGTCTTCATCAGCCAATAATTCTTCTTCATCCTTAGTAACGATGATGATCAGTCCTTGGGCGGGCAGGGAAAATATTTCGATTGCAATGGAACCACTCATTTTAAAGCTGAGTTCTTCGCACGCTTCTTCGACCATATCCTGAAATAGCTTGTGGACCTTTAAAGAATTCCCTAAAATATCTTCTTTGGTTATGCCTCTATCAATTAAATCATCAAGGGTCAAAAAAATCTTGATTTTATTATTCGTTAATCGTTCCAGCTTCATAAAAAAATGCCCCCTGGTTACCATCTTCATACATCATATGAAGCCTTGGTCGCAGGGTGCATATCCATTATTCCACTCAGTATCGACAGCTAAACCTTCAGCCATTCCTCCCAATCCGATTGCGTTTCCCCAATCATGATGCCGCATAAGTCTTCACGCTCTTCTTCGGATATAAAACTGAGCGCCGCTCCCCCAAGCCCTACCTTCAAATCCGGGAAGTCTTTTTTTAATGCTTCAATAAGCTCTAGTGTCGCTTCAAGGTTCGCTTGCATTGAACATGACATGAATAGGTATCGAGGCTTTATGATGTTCAATACGATTAAAAGGTCGTTATCGGCAATGGATTCCCCCAAATAAATGGTTTCATATCCCTTCCGTTTTAAAAAAATGGTAAAAATCAGTAAACCGAATTCATGCTTCTCACCCGGGGCGCAAACAGCAAGGGCTTTTGGAAGAAAACCGCTGGTCGGTATCGTATGCATGACGGAGCTGATCCTTGCTTTTAATATATTGGACGCAAAATGTTCATGAGCAGAAGTGATTTCTCCATTTTCCCACTTATCGCCTATTTGCACCAATATGGAACCAAGGACACCCACTATCGTATGTTCGATTGTATACATGCTGAAGGCTTGGCTAATCAGCATTTGCGCTTTGTTTTCATCGAAATTCAACAAAGCTTCGATCAGGTCATCCGATAGCTTGATCGTTTGCTCATCCTTGCGGTTTTCAGTCGATCCACTTTCTTCAGACCCGGTGCTTTCAAGAAGGGACACGGCTTGGCTTATCGTGAACCCTTGTTCGGTTTTATTGATGAGCCACTTTAAGGTTTGCAGGTGTTTTTCTGTATAAAGCCTGTGACCTGACTCATTTCTGACGGGTTCGATGAATTTATAGCGCCTTTCCCATGCTCGTAGAGTTCCCGGCTGTATGTTTAGCAGGTTTGAAACTGCCTTTATATTATATTTACCTTCTTGCATGGTTTTACAAGGCCTCCAATAGCTGAACTTTCATTTATTGAAATTATAGTGGATTCTTTTTCGACTGTAAAATTCCAATATGCTGACTGGACAATCCCGCTTAATAGACCTTCTCCACCGCTTCGCCAATTTCCGTCCGTTTCCCTCTTTTCAAGGTGAAAAGATGTGTCTCCGGCCTAGCTTCAAGCCTCAAAGGCACAGCGCTTGTCCCGTAGCCATTGCTTGTCATGTACAAACAGTCCCCCTCTTTTTTTATGCCGCCAATCTGATAAGGTCCGTAGCCGAATATCCGAATTTGCCCGCCATGGGTGTGACCTGACAGGACAAGACTGATTCGGTGTTCCGAAGTTAGCTGTTTTTTGACCGAGGGGTTATGGCTCACCAGAATCCTAAAGGGCTCATTTCCGCAATCTGAAAGGGCTAGGTCAAGGCGATCACGTTCTTCCGTAATATCATCAATGCCCAATAGAGCAATTTCCCTGCCTTTTTGCGATTCGAATGACACCGCTGTATTATCAAGGATTTTCACTCCATGCTTTAAAAGTGTTGCATCGAGTTCATGAAAATCTCCTTCATAATCATTATTTCCCCATACAAAATAAAGAGGACCAAGTTCTTTCAATTTCAAAAGGTTGTTTTCCACACGTTCAATGGGCACCCCGCTCTCTCTTATATCTCCGCCGATGATCACCAAATCGACTTTGCCGCGGGCGCCTTCAATCAAATGATCCGAAAGGATTCGTCGATGAAGATCAGAAATGAAAAAAATCCGCATGTCGCCAAATCCTTCAGGAAAATCATTGAAATATAAATCTTGAATAATCAGCCGATCTTGCTTTGCCGTTCGCCACATGTAAAATACCATGACAAATACCAGCACAATAATGATAAAAAATACTCCAGATACCCATAACATCTGCATTAAACCTTCTTTCCATCCTAAGCCTAAGAGTTATCTTCATGTAACCATAAAATCATGATACCCGCAATCATCTATCATTTAACACATCATCATTTGTTTTCATGGTATAAATTGATATCAAAATTTTTCTTCATCATTTCAAAAACCTTATGGCGGCTTTTCCACTCTTCCTCTTTTTCCCACAGCTGCTTACTTTTATTGATGATTTCACAGCGAAGCAGTTGAAATTCCTTTTCCGCTTTATCGAGCTTCTTCTTAATCATCACCATATATCCATAAAGCCCGATAGCTGAAGCCAAGAACAGGAAATGGCTGAAATGGTCGACGAAAACACTGAACATCGTGAAAAAAGAATATGAATAAGGAACTACAATATTAAGATAAAGGTAAATTAAAAAAAAACCAGCAACAATCATGGTCGCCCATAAGCTTTTCATGTGCTTTTTTTTAAGAGCCTCGAACTTCTTTTTGCGGTCCACTACATTCTGCAGCATTTGTTTTGTTGCTTGGTCCGTCTTTTCATCCAATAAAATGATTGTCGATTCCATTCTTTTTCCTCCTTCACTCTCTCTAAAATAGAATATGAAGTTGTCCAGGAAAAAATGATAAAGTGCCTACCCATCTTGTTTTTGCCGTATATGAAAAATTGGAATTAAAAATAACACCCTGGCTATAAGACAGGGTGTCATCATTATTTCTTAATCGGAATCTTCAATACCTGCCCCTTGGAAATTTCATTGCCATTCAATCCATTCCACTGCCTGATCAGCGCAATGCCTTCCTGCGATTTATAATAGTTCATTGAAATCCGGAAAAGGGTTTCCTGTGGTTGAACCGTATGTAAGACAACCTTATACTCATCCTTATCAGGCTTTGCGGCTTGAACGTCTTGGGTCGCCTTCTGCTTTTCTTCCGCTTCCTTCTTGGCTCTTTCATCAGCAAGTTGCTGAGCCCGAGCCTTTTCTTTTGCTTCTTGCTCCGCTTTGGCCTTTTCTTTCGCTTCCTGCTCAGCTTGGGCTTTCTCTTCAGCCTTTTTCTTAGCTTGTTCCTGCTCCTTAGCCTTCTGCTTTTCCTCTTCTGCCTCCGCTTTAGCCTTAGCTTCTTCTTTCTCTTTCTTCGCATCCGCCTTCGACGAATCTTTTTCATCATTATCCTTTAAGTCACTTGCAGTTGCTGTAGTCGGAATCGCTTCTTTAGCGTCCTCACTGTTATCAATGACGATTGGATTGGGTTTTTGATCATGTTCCGGTAATTTCTGAAGATATGAATAAAGGCTGTAAAAACCAATCGGAAGCAAAATGAAAAACAACGCTAATGCCTTAATAATCGGAAACTTAAACTTCACCTTACTTTTTTTCTTTTTATTTTGATGGATTTTACTGCGCTTAGGCAAAGACTTAGCCTTATGACGATCAACTCGCGAACGAAGTTCACCCGCCTGATCGTTTTCCTTCTCACTCTTTTGCACTCGATTCATTCAAGTCACCTCCCTTCTTGCTCAACCTCAACGTTTTTTGTTTTTTTCCCTAATTAAAACCCCAAGAATAAAGTCAATGACAAAATGGGCCATTATCGTCACGATGATATTATCGGTCCATTCGAACAGAAAACCGATAAAAAAGCTCAAAACCAATACGTTTAAAAATAAGAACCAATTAAACAAGTAACGATAATGAACGGCTGCAAAAATGATGCTCGTCCAAAGCAAACCAAAATGAGTTTGCAGCACTCCGCGGAATAATAATTCTTCACTTATCGCAACAACTGATGCAACGACAAAAATCATCGAATATGGCAAATTGCCGAAAATGCGTTCGTTAATTCCACCATCATCCTGATAGGAAGGCGGTGTCACTTTCATCAATATAATATCCAATACAACAACCAGGACTCCAGCGGGTACCCCGATCAATAAAATGCTCAGGTCATCGAACATAAATAATTCGAAAAATGCAGAACGGTCTTCAAATAAAATAATACCCAAGAACAATGCTAACATTAAGAGAATAATTTGTGTAAGAAACAAATTATGGAGCAATTGTTTATCTGTCAGTTGCTTAATTAATTCAGCCTGCTTATTTTTCATGCCCATTTTCCTTCTTCAATAAGATGAAAGCCAGTTCCTCTTTCCATGTGGAAAAGGAATTAACGTGTTCAAGCTTGACATCAGGCCATAGCTCTTCCATTTTTTTAGCGTCCATCCCGCAGTTATCACAGCATTGCGGGTTCACTGCTTGCTGCTCTTCATCAAAATAGGCCAGTACTCCCGTGCGGCGGCATTCCTTTGCACGGATCCAATTCAGGAATTTTTGCAGCTTTTCTTGATTCGCAAACTTTCGTTTACGGCAATATTCCTTCATCTCCGCCACTTGGTGTAACGGATTTGCAGTGGCTACAATGAGTTGAATGAAAAAACGAAGCTGGACTTCGTTCAAGGAATACGATTGGGACAGATGTTCTTTTTCCGTAAGGGTGCAAGTCGCTAGAGTCATGCCTGTAGCTCCCAAGTACGAACAAACCCCTTCAATTTGATTATCTGTAGGCAATTGTTGCTCCATCAAATGCAGGGGAAGCCCTTCATCGCCATCATTATATAGTAAAATGGCCACGCTTTGCTTCTGATCCCTTCCCGCTCTGCCTATTTCCTGAAGATATGCTTCCATTGTCGAAGGCATATGAAAATGAATCACATATCTGACATCCGCTTTATTTACCCCCATACCGAAGGCACTTGTCGCACAGATCACTTTCAGCTGACCGGAAATGAATTGCTGCTGAATCAGCATCCTTTGTTCCTGTTCCATCCCACCGTGATAATAATTGACACTATCCACTCCATTTTCCTGTAAAAAACCAGTGACTGCCTCAGCCACTCGTTTAGATGAAAAATAAATGATTCCACTGCCGGTAAATTCCTTGACAAGTTCCAATAAGCGATATTGCTTCTCTTCATAGCTGTGGATACGTTCTATTAATATCGTAATATTTTCACGGTCAACGGACGAAACGATTTCCTTCGCTTGTCCGATGTTGAGTTTACTTACGATGTCCTGCCTGACTTCATTCGTTGCGGTCGCAGTCAGAGCTAGCGTCAGCGGATCGTTCAGCTCCCGCCTCACTTCACCTAAGTTCAAATAATCGGGACGGAAATCATAGCCCCATTGCGAGATGCAATGGGCTTCATCTATGACGAACAAACCTATATCGATTGATTTCAAGGATTGGATCACACCTTCAAGGCTAAGCATTTCAGGTGATAAAAAGATAAACCGGTACCTATGTAGCCGATCGAATGCCATTCTTTTTTGATTCATCGTCAAAAAGGAATTGAGCGTCAAAACACTTTTTTCCCCATTCATTTTCAACTGATCTGCCTGATCCTGCATTAATGATAATAATGGGGAAACAATGAGGACGGTCTTATTCAAAAGATAAGCAGGCAGCTGATAGCATAGCGATTTACCGGATCCGGTGGGCAGCATCGCCAATGTATGGTGGCCGGACATCAAGGATTCAATCACTTCTTTTTGTCCCGGTCGGAATTCGTCAAAGCCGAATTTCATTTTAAGGAAATGTTTGATATTCATCATTGGTCACCCATTTTCGCCAGTACAAGCCTGATTTGGAAAAAGCTTATTTGTTTATTATCGACCATTTGCATGATTGCCTTTAGCTTTTTGGTGCCAAGTTCCGCAATTGCTGCGGCAATATCACGTTCATCCTCGCCCGACACATAATCGTGTATTGGAAAGCTTTTATCCGAAAGTACAATTTCGACAAGATGATCTTCAATCGTATTTTGCTTCAAGCGGCGGATTTCGGCGATTTCCCCCATGCTTCTCCCTTCCAGCAAGTATTGCAGGGTCCTTTGTGTCGATTGGGTCAAATGAGGGTTTCCTCCCCTTTTCCAATCATATGTCAACGACGCCAAAAGGGGATGATCGGCTCCATCACCCAATTCGGCAAGCAATTGATGCAACGAGTCAAAAAACATGAACCGCACATATTCTTCTTCTGCCTCTTTGCTTTTGGCAATCTGTTCAAAAGTTAGCCCAATCCTGTTAACGCCCGTTAATTTCAAGATGAATATATCCCTTTTCAAGTCACTTTGCCCCTCTAGTAGCGATACCAGTTCTTCATAGAGATGCCTCGCAATCAAGTCTCGATCCTGACGATGTGTATGCAGGAATTCCTTAACGAAGGATTGGATCTTAAGGTTTCGCTGTATCGGATAAAAACGTCTTTCATTGTGGACAATATGGGATATAGTTTGAATGAGTAAGTTTAACCTTCCCCAGAATACCGGGGTTATATTTTGGTACTTCCAACCATTAAGATAGGTTGGAAACGGATTATTCAGCAAATATCCGGCTAATATCCCCTCACCATGTCCGCTAATTTCATATGCATCGGTTTTATCCGTTGGATTAATGAAGCCATCTTTAAGGAATTGTTCAATGTTTTGATTTAATTGCTGACGGGTAAATACAGGCATTGTCCCAAAAATATTCGTTAATCCGAACAAATGGGCATCCTGAATCGTTTGTGACGACTTCTTCCCCTGCAGCATATGGTATATAGCATAAACGGAACGCTCGCCTTGAAATTTTTTTATCGCATATAGAATGATTGCCTGTAGATAATTATTCATGGGACACACATCCTTATTTCATGGATCCATTAACTCCATTGTAACAAAAAACTGCAAAAACCGCCGTTTTTATTACTTAAATTAAGGAAGAATTTGTGACTTCATGACGAAACAAGGCAAGAATAAAATTAAATATATGAATGTTTTCCATTGACATTCCGCTCTATGATAGTAATTCTCAATACACTTTCTATTGAAAAGTTTGGCATTGGGTCTTACAATAAGAAAGAGATAATAATCTGGACAAAAAGATTATCAGTTGTTAAGTAACTTAGGAGGGGTTATATTCATGGCTAAATTTACGATTGTGGATAAAGAAACATGCATCGCATGCGGAGCTTGTGGAGCAGCAGCACCGGATATATATGATTATGATGACGAAGGGATCGCTTTTGTCACCCTTGACGATAACGAGGGTATCGTGGAAATTCCGGATGTACTGATAGATGACATGATGGACGCGTTCGAAGGGTGTCCAACAGATTCGATTAAAGTTTCCGAAGAGGCATTTGACGGGGACGCACTGAAATACGAATAAAGTCACAAGCCATTTTCAAATGAGAATGGCTTTTTTTTAGGCATACTATTCCGCTTCTTCCCTTTCATGTAGGCGGACAAAAAAACCGGATAGCGCTATCCGGTTTTTTTTGTTCATATTTTCTATGTCATCAAGCATTTTTATATAATATTTGTTTATTGATCCATGTCTGCAGTTTAATGAACAATACCATGAATACAGAGGTGATCAGTAGGCCCTTTATCACGTTGAAAGGTAGAATGGCAGTCGTGACAAGTGTTCTTGATTCTGGTCCCGACATGGCTTCCGCCCCTAAAAAGAAGGTGTATGCCGGTAGAAAAACGAAATAATTCAGGACACTCATGAAAACCGCCATGGTTACTGTGCCTGCAAGCAAAGCGAAGGTCATCCCTTTTTTTGAATTGATTTTTTTGAACACATAGTAGGTTGGCAACACGAACAGGATGCCCGCTATGAAGTTAGCGATGTGTCCAATTGGTACAACTGTCAGTGTACCTGTCATGACTAAATCCAAAAGGTTTTTAATGAACTCAACCAAAATTCCAGCGACAGGTCCAAAAATCAAGGCAGCCATCAATGCTGGAATATCACTAAAGTCAACATTAAGAAATGGAGGGAATCCGGGAAACGGAAAATTCAAAAGCATCAATAAATACGAGATGCTTCCCATCATGGCCAGTGTCACCGTTTTTTTCACTTTGTTCTTTTTCATAGTTCTCTCTCCTTCTTTTCCGATCTACCTGAAAAAGAGGTTTGGGTTCCATCAGCAAGTTGATGTTCAATAAAAAACCCTTTAATTCCGATTGAATTAAAGGGATAAATTAAAGGTTACATCAAACAAACGTTCAGCAAATGATTGTTGAAACGCAATCAGGAACCTCCATCTTCTCCCATCCAGACTATACTGTCGGCTTTGGAATCACACCAAATCCTGCCCCTTAAGGCTCGCGGGCTTAGAAGAACATTTCTTCATCACCGCCGGTGGGGAATTGCGCCCCGCCCCGAAGATAGACCTATAAAATTTTTTATTTAACAAACCCATTATATCCGATAATCTTACTTTTGAATAGCATTTTCTTTTAATTAATTGTTATAGTATGGAAAACGGCCAACATAAGTGACGATTATTCACTTGGGCGTCCCACTCTCCCTGGACCGCTTCCGGAAAGCTTATCTCCTGCAGTGGAACGAAACGGCCGATGTCCAAATCTCAAAATAGTGGGCTATGTGCTTTTTAGCTGCTGAACCTAAAGGGGATGCACTCAGATGAAAGCTATAGACAACCCCATTTTCATCGAATTTGTCATAGACTGAGAATTATTGAAAATTTTTTTCTGCCGTAGCTCACTACGGTAAAACCACTAATACGTTATGCTTGAGCTGCGCACATAAGGCCACCCCCTCCAATTAAACGTATAAACGACAAAGCACCAAATTGACATCATCCCTCATTCGATTGTAAAATTAACTGAAATTTAAGATAATTCATTCATAAGGAAGGTGTATAATCGTGTATCGGATTTTAGTAGCAGATGCCATCAAACCAGAGGGACTCGAACCTCTATCAGGCGCATCCAATATTCTTCTCATTCAAAAGACGGTAGAGGAAGCAGCAAACGAACTTGAGCAGATTGATGCTATCCTTGTTAGAAGCGCAACGAAGGTCACCGAAGAATTAATGAAAGGGATGCCTCAATTGAAAATCATTGCCCGCGCAGGTGTTGGCGTTGATAATATAGACATCCCGGCTGCAACGAAACGCGGAATCGTCGTCGTCAATGCACCTGATGGCAATACCATTTCAACAGCTGAGCATACTTTTGCCATGATGGCTTCACTAATGCGCCACATTCCGCAGGCAAACGCCTCACTAAAAAATGGAGAATGGAAACGTTCTTCGTACACAGGTACGGAACTTCGGGGCAAGACATTGGGCATTGTTGGATTTGGGCGTATTGGAGGGGAAATCGCCAAGCGAGCTAAAGTGTTTGGGATGGATGTCATTGTATATGATCCATTCCTGTCAGCCGATCGTGCTAAAAAGATGTCGGTCCTATCATTACCCTTGGATGAATTGCTTCCTAAAGCAGACATCATTACTGTACATACGCCTCTGACCGCTGAAACGAGAGGGTTAATCAATAAAGAAAAATTGTACACTTGTAAAAAAGGCGTTTATATACTGAACTGTGCCCGGGGTGGAATTCTGGACGAAGATGATTTATATGAGATGATCGTTAAAGGTCAAGTAGCAGGCGCTGCCTTGGACGTTTTCGTCGAAGAACCTCCGTTTGGACATAAACTCCTCGAACTTGATAATGTCATTGCCACACCACATTTGGGAGCCTCCACGAAAGAAGCCCAATTGAATGTGGCCGTACAGGTTGCCCAGGAAGTCCTGACCTTTTTTGAGGGAAATCCAGTCTCAAGTTCCATCAACCTTCCAGCCATCTCTAAAGAAGTGTTCGAAAGGGTCCAGCCCTTTTATCAGCTCGTTCAGCAAATGGGATCGATTGCCTCACAATGCATGAAAGAAGGTATTCAAGAAATCTCGGTAACATACGCAGGCGAATCACTAGACTTCGATACTGCAATTCTGACAAAAAGTTTAATTTCAGGTTTCTTCAAATCAAGAGTTGACGCATCCGTCAATGAGGTGAATGCCTTGCTGGTCGCAAAAGAGCGCGGCATCACTGTCGGGGAAAAAATCTCCACTGACTCACTAGGGTACGCGAACTTGATCAGTGTAAAGGTGAAAGGAGATAATCGGGAACTAACGATCAGTGGGACTTATATCGAAAATTACGGTTCACGGATTGTAAATTTGAATGGCTTCAAAATCGACTTTCATCCGGAAGCACATTTACTTTATATTCAGCATACCGATAAACCTGGGGTAATCGGAAACGTAGGGAAAATCCTTGGAGATCACAAGGTGAACATCGCCACGATGCAGGTAGGCCGAAAAGAAGCTGGAGGAGAAGCCATCATGGTATTGAGCTTTGATGCGCCGCTCGAGGACGCTCTGAAACAAGTCCTGATGGAAACAAAAGAAATCACCTTCATGTCCCGCATTTCATTATAAACAAATAAAAGTGCCCGAATCCCGGGCACTTTTGCTTGTTCCTCCCCTGACTCAATTCATTTGGTTCGGGGCTCTCGGCACTGCTATATCTCCAGTTAAATCCAGATGCCCCACTTTTTCAATTGAAGCATTTTCGAACCTCACTGTTTCATACCCAAAATCCTTCGCAATGAAAAGAATCGCTTCTAAAGCTTGAAGGGTCTGTTTACTATTTTCAATGGCCGTATTTTCTGCGAAATGAATGGTCACATGACTCCCATTGATATTTACCCTTTTCCAATTCAGGTCTCTCGGGATGGCAGGAGCTATCCCTTTTATATCAGACTGGCTTTTTGCCGCCTGCAGCGCTTCAGCAAAGCTTTGATACTTGACATTGCTTGGAACAAGTAAACTTGGAGAGTATTCATCTTTTTTGTAAAGAAGATATGTTCGATGTTTATATTGGGGTATATCCAGCGTCTTTAAAAAACCCTTATGCGAAAACTTTGCCCCCGGCTTGCCATCTGTAGCAAAAGTCATCTTCGTTATATTATTATAAGATAGGGTTTCTTCCATGGAAGCTAGAAAAAGTGCATCATCATCCAATAGTGAACTATCTTCTTGAAACTCAATGTGAGCAGTGGTGCTATCGGTACCTTTGCTAATGGTCACATCAAGGGGAAAATAGTCGGATAATCCATATTGCTTTTCATCGATAGCAGACATTTGCTTGACCATCTGGATCAGGGTATCCGATTCGTCAAAGTATTTAAGCTTGATGGAAACGGGAACGATGATATTCATTTGATCATCCGGTATGCCTATCGTAATGGTCGAGGCATTTTTCAGTTCATCCTCGTAAATCGCATGTGCGAACATGTTTTCCTGTGCTCCTTTAAAAGGGACAATATCCAATTGCTCGTCTTGAGCTAGGATTTTTGGGTGCTCGCTCGAAAGCGCTTGATTTTCCTGAATATCATCCGAGCTGTTTCCTTTGGATTTCGCTCCGTAATCCGCTGATTCCTTACTCTCAGAAACTGATAATTTTTGATTGCTGTCACTTTTCTCTTGACTTACCTCCCCTTCTTTACCAGTCATCAATGCTGACGCCAAAATAATCATCAGGATTAGGGAAGCAGCGCCAGCCATCAGATGTAACGAGCGCTTCTTTTTCTTTTTCTTTTTATCTTCTATTCCCACCATTATCTCAGCCTTGGTTCTGTCATCCGTCACTCTCGGAAGCTCGCGTAGCATGTCTTCAATATCTTTTTCGTTCCATCGGGATTTCCTCAATGGGGCGTCCCTCCTTCCCAGTTAAATCTTCCATCAGCTTTTTGATAACCTTCAAGGCTCGGTGTTGGGTCGTTTTCACCTTACTTTCACTCCAGTTTAATATATCAGCTGTTTCTGTTATCGACATCCCCTGTATATATCGCAGAATGATGACCGACCTTTGATTCGTGGTGCATCGGTTCAAGCATTGATAAAGAGCTTGGATATCATCGTTCAATATCGCCACTTCCTCCGGCATCGGCTTGGTATCTTCAATCGATTGCCGATCCCAATCGAAGTTAGCGAAAATTTTATCCTTCCACCCTTTTTGTTTTCGGAAATGATCGATCGTCACATTTCTCGCTATGGAATACATCCAGGTTTTTTCACTGCTTTTACCTTCGAATCGTTCATAGGCCTTCATGATCCGGATATAGACTTCATGCATAAGATCCTCTGCCGTTTCACGATTTTTAGTCATATAATAAATGAATTGATAAATTTCCTGATGATATTTTTCATAAAGATCGTGGAAAACGGAATCCATCATTTCCCCACATCCGTTCGTAAATATAGTCGTCAAACTTTAACGAAAAGTTACATAATCCCGCTTCATTCCCATTATAACATTCCGGCATTTTTTCCTTTATCTTGCTTAAAAAAACAAAGGCAGTTGGAATTACGTCCAATTGCCTTTGTTTTCACCGTTTCTTATGAAACAAGATTTTCTGGCAAGCTCCCCGTCATTCATTCAGGATTTTCCATAATTCGAGGCAGGATAAAACTGAATGTTGTTCCTTTATCCAGTAAACTGTTTACCGAAATGTAGCCATCGTGGGCATTGATGATATTTTTTGCGATTGCCAACCCCAATCCCGTACCTGACCGACCGCGTGTCCTTGCTTTATCCGCTTTATAAAATCTCTCGAATACAAATGGTAAGTCCTCTTCGGGGATACCCGATCCAGAATCCCTCACATCTATGACCAGGCCTCTTCGATCACTTGTCCTTTGAATGACATCAATGTTCCCTCCTGAAGGAGTATGGCGGATTGCATTATCGATCAGATTCGTCAAGACCTGTTCAATACGATCCGGATCGAAATGCCAATCGATATCATCATCTTGAAGGCTCATCGATATGGAGATTCCCTTTTCCTTGGCAAGCACGGCAAACTTGCTGGTAATTCTTTTCAAGTAAGGGGAAATGTGAACACGCTCATAGCTAAGATTCATTTTTCCCGATTCCAATTTAGCTAAATCGAGTAAATCATTGACTAAACGGCCCATCCTCAAGGACTCATCATAAATGATGCGGGCCATCTCCATCTTTTCCTCTTCGCTGCCGGCTATGTCATCAACGATCGCTTCACTGTACCCTTGCAGCATGGAAATCGGTGTTCTCAGCTCATGGGAAACATTCGCAATGAAATCCGTTCTTAGCTTGTCCATCCGCCTTTCATCAGTCATATCGCGAATGATGGCAACCGCTCCCCGGATATTGTCGGGAGTGGTATATAAGGGACTGACAATCAAGCCCCAGTCGCGCCCCTGCAACGTAATTTCCCCGATTTGCTCCTTATCCAGAGAATCCGACTCATCAAATAGATTCATCAGCACCAACGGGACATTCACATTATCTTCCCTGTTAAATCCCTTTTCGAAATACCAGGATTGCAGGAATCTTTCAGCTGGCGGATTCGTCTCAAGAATCGTACCATCTTTATTGAAGGTAATGACCCCATCTGCCATACTGCTTAAAATGCTTGAAAGGTGCTCCTTTTCCTGGCTGAGCGCATTCATATTGAATTTCAGTTGCTTTCTCATCTGATTAAACGCTATCGCCAGCTCACCGATTTCATCTTGGGTCAGGATCGGCACCTTCGTATCAAACTTCCCTCGTGCGATGGCAAGTGCAGCCTCCCTCATCTTCACTAATGGAGCATTGATTCTGGTTGATAAAAAGAAGGCAAAAAACGTAGTTAAAATAATGGCAATTCCTGCTGCCAATAAAATGAACTGTGTCGTAGATTTAGTCGTTTCTTCCATCGACTCCAACGATTGAAACAGGAAGACCTCATCCTTCTCTCCATTCAACTCAAGCGGCACGCCTACAACGATGGCGGATAAATCCTCATCATTTTTTTTAGACAGCGCCATTTCCTTTTTTACGGTCTTCCTTTCCGTAAAAACCTTAAGCAATTCGGAGTCTGACTTAATCGATTGCGGCGTTATTTCAATTTCGTCATCACCGATGGATGAGAATACCATTTTATCATCGTTCAAAATGATCATTTTCGTTTCATTGCCTATCAGTTCAGAAGCTATTTGTAAAACATCCGTATTAGATCCTTGATGATCATTTGTCACCTTGATGATTTGTTCAGCCGTTTTCGTTAAATCATTCTCAATATTTTCTATTTGGAAATTCTCAAAAAATTCGACGAGAAGAACGGTTAAAACGATCAATACAAATGACACGAGCAATAAGATCGTTGCCCAAAGCTTTCCTACAACACTGCCCCATAACATCAGTCATTAATAACTTCGAACTTGTAACCGACACCCCAAACCGTGACAATCATCTTAGCTGCATTTTCTGATATTCGGTTTAGTTTTTCACGCAAGCGTTTTACGTGTGTGTCTACAGTTCGAAGATCTCCAAAGAATTCATAGTGCCACACTTCTTTTAATAGCTGCTCCCGATCGAAAACTTTATCAGGGGATTTGGCCAAGAAATATAATAATTCATATTCCTTTGGAGTTAGAGAAACCTCTTTGTCATCGGCTAGCACCCTATGGGCATCATTATCTATGGTTAAATGCGAGAAAACGATAACATCTTTAGCAGTCGTTTCAGTCTGTACGTAACTCGTGCTGGACGATCGACGCAATAAAGCTTTCACCCTCAATACGACTTCCCGGGGACTGAACGGTTTCACGATATAATCATCGGTCCCGACTTCGAATCCTTGGACCCGGTTCACTTCTTCTCCTTTAGCCGTCAGCATGATGATAGGTGTCGTTTTCTTCTCCCGCAGCTCACGGCATACTTCGATTCCATCTTTACCAGGCATCATGATATCCAATAAAATTAAATCATAATCATTTTCGAGGGCTTTTGTTAATGCCACATCACCATTTTCCGCTTCATCGATTATGTATTCCTCTCTTTCCAAATACATCTTTAATAACCGGCGGATTCTTTCTTCGTCATCCACCACGAGAATTTTAATTGCATTATACATTATGTAATCAGCCTCCTATCCTATATTCTACAAAATGAATACTGCGATGACTAATATTATTTCCATCCAAAGTATGATAAAAAGGCAATTCCGCATCACCACCACGGACATTTCACCATTTTGTCACAATGATTGGCTGCACCCACTCTACATTCAACGCGTTATCCTTTTTATAATCATCTTTATAAAAAAAAAGGATCGTTCTCTAGAAAATTCGATCATCCATCTCCTCGAATTTCTATCAAAAGACCCCCTTCAGCTACATATTACAATACAGAATCATGCGTATGAATGCAAACCGGCTATAACGAGATTAACGAATATCAAATTGAATATCATGATGGCGAAACCGATTACGGCAAGCCAGGCCGATTTCTCCCCCTGCCAGCCCTTTGACATGCGCAAATGCAGGAAAGCGGCATAAAACAACCAGGTTATAAGCGCCCATACCTCTTTCGGGTCCCAGCCCCAAAATCTTGTCCACGCCACTTGTGCCCATATCATGGCAAAAACAAGTGCACCGAGCGTAAAGATTGGAAAACCGATAAGCACCGAACGATAACTGATCTCGTCCAATAGGCTCAAATTAACATTTTTAACGATTGGCTTTATCAATGCCGCCACTCTTCTGCGGGTTATCAATCTTATTAGACCGTAAAGGACAAGCCCCGCACCTGTTGACCAAATGACTGTATTCAATTTTTTGGCATTGATGATAGCAGGCATGTTCACAAGCGGCTCCAACCGATCCGACTCGATCAGTTTTCCTTCATGGGGGCCCACTAAGGCAGGCAGGTTGAATTCCTGCTTGTCCGCTGCACCCTTTTTATCGACCCAATCAAAATTCGCTTTGTAATCCATTGCTGCAAAGCTTGAAGTGATGATGACAAATCCGATGGTGCTGACTAACGTGAACATGATGACCTCCAGCCAGAACGTTCTTTTACTGGAATGTGTCTGATCGACGAATTTGACCAAGTATATGATGGCTGCAACGAAACTGATGGCAAGTATTGACTGACCTGCCGCTGCAGTCGTAACATGAATATGAAGCCAATCACTCTGCAATGCAGGGATGAGTGGTGATATTTCTCTAGGGAACATACTCGCATAGGCAATGATCAATAATGAAATGGGTAAAGCGAACAACCCAAGGGCGGGTGTTTTATAAAGGAAGTAAATCAATATGAATGCACCGACCAGCATCATTCCGAAGAAGGTCGTAAATTCGAACAGGTTACTTACAGGGGCGTGGCCTGCTGCAATCCATCGAGTAATGAAATACCCAATTTGCGCAGCGAAACCTAGAATGGTAATGAAAATGGCGAGCTTTGCCCATTTATTTTGTTTCTTTTCCTCCGCTCCCTGTTTATCCTTTATCGCACCCCCGAAAAAGAAAGTGGCGACCAGGTATAGAATGAAAGCTGCATATAAAAAGTTACTGCTTATTTCAGCCATTTAAAACTTCCCCCTTAGTAGAAGATTTCTCCTCTTCAAGTTGATCTGTTGGTTCAGAAAGAGATGTCGATTCTATCGCTTTTTTAATATCTCTTTTGATGCCGTGCCAGTTTTTATTTGTATGGCCGGCTATCACTATCTCATCCTGTTTCCTCTTGATCCAGATACGACGGTGATTCCAATACGACCCTTGGACCACACCCACCATGAAAATGATCCCTCCGCTGAACAGAATCCAGAGCGTCAAATCCTTCCGGACGGTCAAGGCCGTGACATCTTGTGTTTCCACACCATTGAAAGCCATTTTAAATGTGTTTTCACCTAATGGCTCGGCAGTCTCTTTAATCGCCACGAAACTGACTTCACCCTTAGGCTTGTCCGGTGTATGCATCTTGAAAATAAATGCTGGATTATTCGGAATCTTCGATATCGTCCTAGGTTCTCCTTTTTCATCAAATTCGAAATCAGGGAAGTAACTGATCAGATCCACGGAATATCCCTTATCCAATTCGTATTTCTTTTGCGGATCATTCAAATCGATCTTCACACTACCAAATTTTTCTTCCGTTTTTTTATTGATCAAATTAAAGGACATCGTACTGAGCTCATCCAACTTATAATCTACTTGATACAGGGCGTAATGATCATATTTCAGAGGTTCATTGACTTTGATTTTATAATCTTTAATCTTTTCTAGGTCAACTTTGGCCCCTGGTATGGCTTCCCCCTTGCGTTCATAAAGCGTAACATCGGACTGATAGGTTTTGGCTATCGTGCCGGTCTTATCGATGGCGGCACTATATTGTTCATCCTCTTTATTGCCTTTGTCATAGACCTCTAAGGTAAATTCATTATTCTGGAGATAGTATTCACCATTCGTGCCAGGAATCTCTTTTTTCTCGCCTTCCCTAAGCCAAACGACTTTATCGATATACATGCCTGGGACAGAACGCAGCAAGGCGCCAATTAAAAAAATGATAAGTCCAATATGATTTACATAGGGCCCCCACCGTGAAAACCTGTTTTTTTCGGCAAGTATATGACCATTCTCCTCACGTATATGGTAACGCTGCCTTTTTAGTTCAGCCTTTACTTTATTTAGGTCGCTATCCGGATCAACAAGCTTCGTTACCCCATAAACCCTCTGCCGTTTCATGAACCCGTCATGTCGGGTGACTCCTTGTTTTTTTAGAGAACGATAGAGAGGGAAGAAACGATCGATGCTGGCAACAAGCAGTGATATGCCGAGCATGCCGATGATGAGCAAATACCACCATGAACTATACAAATTATGAAATCCGAGTTCATAATACACCTTACCGAACCAGCCGTATTCCATTTCATAATGCTCTGCCGGCGTAGCAGTCGAAGGAATATACATTTCCTGCGGTAAAATCGTACCGATGGCTGAAGCTATCAAAGCTATGACAATGAGCGTCACCCCTACCTTGACGGATGAAAAAAAGTTCCATATTTTATCAATCGCCGTTTTCTTGTAGGTTTGCGAACGCCTCGCACTACCTTCATAGCGCATATCGATTAGCTGATTATCTTTTTCATTACCAAGCACCATTCCACACTTTCCACAAATCTTCGTGCCGAACGGATTTACATGACCACAATCGCATTTTACTTCTTTCATGTCAAAAACTCCCCAGTATTATGGTTTGATTCTCTCCATATGCTTTTGGATGCTCTCTTCTGTCAAAGCTCCGGTGATGATATCTATCACTTGTCCCTCTTTATCAATCAAAAAGGTAACGGGTAAAATATCCACGCGATAAGCATTCTCCACTTCCCTGCCTTGATCAATCATGACTGGAAAGGTAAGATCATGCTTTGTGATGAAATTATCGACAGCATACTCGGATTCCCCGACGTTGACCGCCAATACTTCCACACCCTGGTCTTTATAGTTTTGATATTGATGTTCCATATACGGCATTTCATATTCACACGGCTTACAATATGTACCCCAAAAATTCAGGAAAACACCTTTTCCTTTGTAATCGGACAGTTTATGTTCTTTGCCTTTCATATCCGTCAATACGAAATTGGGCGCATCTGATCCTTTTCTAAGACTTTCATTCTTATCTTTAGTGAAGTTCGTATAAAGGGCAAACACTAAAGCTGCACCTAACAGCAACAGAATGATGGTTCTGCTTATTAAGCGTCGCTTCTTTTTTTCCATAGAAATCCTCCTAAGGCAACACTAAATTTAACCCTACCATTATACCACTTAACACCATGCCCATTTTTTTGCATTTTCGAAGGTTTTGTGACATTCATTACCGTATCATGAAAGAAAAGGGATTTACAGGTTGGTTTCCACCCCATCTTCACCGAAAAAGATGGGGTAGTGGCCTTCAATCTATCAAAACAAGTACAGTCTTGCTTACATCCTTCTTTGTTTAGGGTCGGTCGATGCCATGGTACGCATCAATTTGACCTCATGCGGAGTAAGCTCCCTGGAATCCCCTGCAGTTAAGCCATCCAAGGTCAAAAATCCGTATTGTTCCCGCTTCAATTTAATCACGGGATGTCCAATCGCTTCGAACATGCGGCGTACCTGTCTGTTCCTGCCCTCATGTATCGTGATTTCAACAATGGCCGTTTCCTTTTTTTTGTCGGTCGACAATACCCTTGTCTTGGCTGGGGCTGTCTTGCCATCTTCCAGCTTGATGCCTTTTTCCAGCTTTTTCAAACTCTCACGAAGAGGCATTCCTTTCACTTTTGCCACATACACTTTATCCACTTCATGCTTGGGATGCATTAATGTATTTGCAAATTCTCCGTCATTGGTCAATACCAACAAACCGGATGTATCGTAATCCAAGCGACCGACTGGATATATCCGTTCATTGATGTAAGGGAAATAATCCGTAACGACCTTTCTATTCTTATCATCCGAAACGGCCGAAATGACCCCGCGCGGTTTATAGAAGAGGAAATAAACCGGAGCTTCTTTTTCAAGCGGGACTTCATTGACCTCAACCTTATCATTAGGACCCACCTTCACACCCAATTCCTTCACTACTTTGCCATTCACCTTGACCTTACCTTCCAAAATCAACTCTTCTGCTTTACGGCGGGAAGCCAGTCCAGCATGCGCTATCACCTTTTGTAATCGTTCCATCTATCTTCACCTCATAGTCTAATCATTCGTTTGTTATTGTCTACAAATACACAATCATACAATTATTACATATAGAGAGACAAAAACAAAAGGTTTTTCGCGATAATGGGCTTTTCTTTTATTATTGCACCAATAATGAGACTAGTTAAATGGGTTGGTTTCCATAATGAGTGTAACATAGCTTTTTTTTCCATACAAAAAAATGTTCCTTCTTTTAGATAAAGTTTAAACAGACGAAAAACACGGGCCCCCACTACGGAACTTTTGTTGAAAAAAGACAAAAAAAAAGAAATGGGGCGCCCATTTCCTTGACTTTTAATTCATTCCGAAAACGAGTGTCACGACAATGACAGCTGCTATGATTCCGATCAAATCGGCCAAGAGTCCAACCTTCAGGGCATCCCCCATTTTTTTAATCCCGACAGCCCCAAAATAAACCGTCAATACATAGAAGGTGGTATCTGTGCTTCCTTGGATCGTGCCAGCTAGACGGCCAACAAATGAATCAGGTCCATAAACCGATATCAGGTCACTTGTCATGCCTAATGCAGCCGTTCCCGAGATGGGCCTGATTATCGCAAGGGGTAAAACCTCGGACGGAAAATGGAGAAGTGCAAGCAATGGATTTACCAATTGGACAAAGTAATCCAAAGCCCCTGATGCCCTAAACACCGAAATCGCTACTAACATCCCTACAAGGAAAGGGATGAGGGAAAAAGACATGTTAATTCCTTCTTTTCCCCCTTCGACGAAGGTTTCATAGGTCGGGACTCTTTTCATTGTACCGTACAGTAAGATGGAGAGAATCAAAAGCGGTATCATCCAAATCGAAATGGTGGTCATCCAATGCAACATATTATTCCCTCCCGTTCCTCTTTCTCCTATAATAAAAATATCGATCGATCGCAATGCCCCCGATGGCGGAAATGGCGGTGGCTATTATCGTCGGAAAAACGATGTCTGTTGGGGAATGGGCATCGTAATTCATGCGGATCGCAATGACAGTCGTAGGAATCAGCGTTACGCTTGAGGTATTGATTGCCAAAAAAGTGACCATCGAGCGGCTGACCGTCGCTTTTCCGCCATTTAATTTCTTTAGCTGCTCCATGGCTTTTATCCCAAGGGGAGTAGCGGCATTTCCAAGACCGAATGTATTAGCCATCATATTCGATAATATATACCCCATGGCAGGATGGTTGGGCGGGACTTCAGGAAATAACCATCGCATGAATGGCTTGAACAAGGTGGATAGCTTATCAAGCAATCCCGATTCCTCAGCAATCTTCATCAAGCCCAGCCAAAAAACAAGTATGCTCATCAAGCCCAGACATAGGGTGACAGCTTCCTTTGCACTGACAAAAAGAGCTTCATTCACCTGATCCATCGTTCCATTGATCATCCCGAATACAATCCCGATCACGAACATGCCACCCCAAATGTAATTAACCATTGCGTTCGAGTCCCAACACAGCTTCGAAGATCTCAGCCCAAGAAGATTGGAATGATTGCTGCTTGAAGCTCTCTTTTGATTCCCCATAAAATATCGACCGCGTCCCTATTTTCTTTCCATCGAGATAAATGGAGGCCTTGCCGACCACTTCCGGGATTTTCCGTTTATCTTCCCAGGCTTTCTTTGGCTTCAGCAATTTCATTTTCACCTTGACCAGTTCGCTTTCTTCTTTCGTCAGCGGGTACGTGAAATCGTTTTTAATGTAAACATGTCCTTTATATGCTTTGTTTTTCATGTCAGCTACCGGGCCTTGGGGTAAGATTTCCGTCCGCTTGTAATCCTTAAAAGCGGATTCATACATTTGAATATGATCATTCCAATCATCCGGCCCATTCAAAGTCACAGCGATCAGATCATGCCCGTTTTTTGTTGCCGTCGTGACCAAGGTGCGTTTTGCCAGCTTCGTATACCCTGTTTTTCCACCTGTACAATATTCATATAATTGTGTGAGAAGACGGTTTTTGTTCTTCCATACATAATCCCATTGTTCATTTGAATTGGGCGCTCTATGCAGTTTCGTGCCGGCAATCTTTGCGTACGTTTCATTTTGCATCGCATAGCGGGTCAGAATGGCCATATCATAAGCCGTTGAATAATGGTTTTCCGTATTATCAAGTCCATGTGGATTTGAAAAGTGTGTATTCTTCATGCCGATTTCTTCCGCCTTTTGATTCATCATCCATACGAACCCATCCAGGCTGCCGCCGACCTTTTCACTGATTGCGACAGCTGCATCATTCCCGGAACGCAGCATCAACCCGTAAACCAAATCTTCGAGCTTGATCTTTTCACCTTCTTTCAAATAAAGGGAAGAACCCTCCGTCCCGAAAGCATTGCTGCTGACCTTTACTTTATCATCCATTTGTCCCGATTCGATGGCAAGGATTGCCGTCATGATTTTTGTGATGCTCGCTATGCGATTCTTTTCATGAGCATTCACCTCATAAATGACCCTTCCGCTTTCCTCATCCATTAGGATCGCACTATGGGCGCTGACGGCTACAGCTGCTTTGGCGCTTTGTACAGGTGCCATAAAAGACAGCAGGAGAATGACTATACAGAAACTCGATAACTCTTTATATGGAAAACGCATGAGTGCCCCCTCGTCTCTTTACTTGTTTTTGTACAAGTTTATGCAAAGGGACAAGGGTTATGAATAAAAGAATTAAAACCGCAGTGGATTTCGCTTTTTCAAGTACAGAGGCAAATAAAAAAACGATAGAGGAAACCCCCTATCGAATTATCGTTCTATTATACTAATAATGCAGCGATTTCATCGATTTTCTTGGCACCGAATACGACTTCTTCATCATTGATGATCATAGCCGGGACACTCATGACTTTATATTTCTTCTTAATTTCCTGGAAATTACTGATATCGACCATTTCCGCTTCAACATTAGGGTTTTCGATCGCAATGCGCTGTGCACCGACTACAACATCTGGACAGTAATGGCAGGCCAATGAAACCATAACCTTAATGTTCGCTTTTTTACTGATTCCCTTAATTGAATTCAATACGGTTGAATCCAAAGCCTGACCTGGACCAGCTAAATTATAGATAGCCAAAATGAACGAATTCAACTCGTGGCCGCCTGGTACACCATGATATTTGACGCCGCTGTATTCACCGTTCGCATTCAGGAGGGAAACGACAGGGAATTTATCGGCATTGATTTTTTCCTCGATTTCCTTGTTCTCACCCTTTACGTACAATTCAAGATGAAGCTTGTCACCTAATTCCGCAACGTCCAATAGGAAGTCACGCAATTCGACCGATTTTGGCAAACTTTCATCCACGATGGAAACCAATGTGACATCACTCTCCATTTTACCGAAGATTCCCTTCAATTGGCCCCGTAATGCATCACTTAATAATGCGCTCTTCCCTGTTGGGACGGCAGCTTGTTCTTTCTTCACCGGTTTTTCAGCCTCAGGCTCGTCCTTGATGCCTAAGCGATCTTTTTCCTCGGCGATATATTTGCCAGCATCCGTTGCGGCAATCGCACCGTCAGAAACAGCCGTGATAATCTGGCGCAGGGATTTTGGCCTTAAATCACCAGCCGCATATACACCATTCACATTCGTCTTCATATCATCATCCGTAAGAATGTACCCAGCATGGTCCATTTCAATATGACCGCGGAAGATTTCCGTTTTCGGCTCGTATCCAATAAATACGAATACACCGAACGTGTTGTCTTCTTCTTTCGCCATATATTCAAATTCCACTTTGGTCTTGTTATTGATAAAGCGGGCACTTTGAATCATCCCGTCTCCATATACACCAAGGATTTCTGTATTGAATTTCACTTCAATCCTATCATTGGCCATTACCTTATCGATGATGGACGGGGCACACGTGAAGTTTGATTCCCGGGCAATGATTGTAACCTTCGTAGCAAATCGAGTCAGGAAGATGGCCTCTTCGGCAGCTGCATATCCAGCACCGATGACGAAAACTTCCAACCCATCAAAGAATTCCCCATCACACGTGGAGCAATAAGCTACCCCGCGTCCGGTAAATTCCTCTTCACCGGGAAATCCAAGTGTTCTCGGTGAAGCGCCTGTTGCGATGATGATGGCACGCGCATTGTAGTCCCCGCCAAGTGTTTTAACGACTTTCACCTCACCGGAGAAATCGACGCCCGTAACGTCAGCTTTTGCGAATTGGACGCCAAAATCTTCATTTTGAAGCTTCATTTCTTCCACTAACCTCGGTCCGGAAATATGGCGGATACCGGGATAGTTCGCTATTTCCGATGTCGTGGCAGCTTGTCCGCCGCCAGTTCCTTTTTCAAGGATGATGGTCTTCAATTTAGCTCTCCCTGCATAAACGCCAGCTGAGAGGCCTGCAGGCCCACCGCCAATAATCAGTAAATCATATATGTTTTTCATTTTTTGTGCTCCTTGCTGTATATTAATTCCGTGCCAAACCGATTATATTGAAAAACAAAAGGCACTTATTTTAGGTAAGTGCCTTTTGCATTAAATTCGACCCGATAAAAATTAAAGTTTTCCTACTAGGTCTAAGCTTGGTTCAAGTGTATCTTCACCTGGAGTCCATTTAGCAGGGCAAACTTTATCTCCATGTTCTGCTACGAATTGTGCAGCTTGTACTTTTCTAACAAGCTCTTCTGCATTACGGCCAATTCCTAGGTCATTAATTTCATATGCTTTGATTTGCCCTTCTGGGTTTACGATGAAAGTACCGCGTAGTGCCAGTCCATCTTCTTCAATCAATACGCCGAATTGACGGGATAATACGTTTGCTGGGTCAGCTAACATCGGATATTGGATTTTGCCGATTGTATCTGTAGCATCCGCCCATCCTTTATGGCTGAAATGAGTATCAGTGGAAACGGAGTATACTTCACAGCCGATTTCCTTGAATGTTTCATAGTTATCTTGAAGGTCCGCTAATTCAGTAGGACATACGAATGAGAAGTCAGCTGGGTAGAAAAAGAAGACAGCCCATTTTCCTTTAACATCTTCAAGTGTAACCTCTTTGAATTCTCCTGCATGGTAAGCTTGTACTTTGAAATCTTCAACTTGTTTATTAATCAATGACATATTAAATTCCTCCAATAGCTTTTTTTTATCTGCTCCTATTTATAATAATTATTAAATAGAAATTAGTCAATAAATATCCCTTAATAATTTTCGAGTTCACAATTTAGTCACAGTTTATATATTGATATATATTTATTAATTTCATTTACCTGACATACTTTAAAATAGCTCATTCTTCAGATTTTTAATACTATCTCAAGGTAATATTGAAACTCAAAATCATTATTTCAAAAGTCATCTTTGCCTCCTTTTTCAATTAATATCAATTCCCAAATGAGAATCAATAGACCCACAATCACGCCAAGCCATTCCTTAATAACATTTCCATATTCCCCCTAAATGATTCTTCTTCCACATGATCAAGCAAAAAAACCGGACCATTACGGCCCGGTTCCTTCAATTTGCGTTCCCAACTCCCTTTAGGTAGTGTCCGTTATTGTTTTTTCCAGATAAGCTTCTTCGCCTCGGAGAACCTCGCCGCCGTTTGCGGCCAGTTTACGACATCCCACCATTTATCCACATAGCTGGCGCGTTCATTTTTATATTGAAGGTAATAGGCATGTTCCCACACATCAAGTACAAGGATCGGAATCGTATCCCATTGGGTGAGGACCATATGCAGCTCCGATTGAAGGATTTCCAACCGCCGCGCCCTAGGTGCCCAGACTAATATCGCCCAGCCAACACCTTCAACCTGTTTGGCCGCTTCGCTAAAATGGCTTTTAAAAGCTGTAAAGCTTCCAAAATCCTTCTCTATCTGTTTAAGTATATCCCCCTTTGGCTGCCCGCCTCCTCCTGGAGTCATCTCTTCCCAAAATAATGTATGAAGATAATGACCTGACCCATGAAAGGCTGCTTCCTTTTCCCAGTGCTTCAGCAAGGCATAGTCTTTCGTTTCCCTCGCTTTTTCCATCATTAGCTCCGCTTTATTCAGACCATCAACATAGGATTGATGATGCTTATCATGATGAAGTCTCATGATTTCCCTTGAAATCGTCGGTTCTAGTGCTTCATAGGCATAAGGTAATGGCGGCAGTGTATGTTTTCCGATCGGGACGGATTGCCTATCCTTGCTCCTGAGTTCTAAAGCTATTTCCTCAATTTCTCCATAAACCCGCGACATTTCTTCTTCAATCACGACCATATCATCATAATCCATTTCTTCCTCATCCAAATCCTTGGTCCATTGGGAAAGCCGTTCGATATTTGACAGCAATCGCGAATCCTTTATATCGATCTTTTCGAGGTATATCATGATTTCATCAATCCAATCACTTACCTCTTTAACATACTCTCTTACATCAGACATCTTTCACCCTCCTTGTAGCCTTATTGCACATAAATCATCAACGTATTTTATGTTTTGATTACGCGGAGATTCCATTTTAAGAATAAAAAAACAGCAAGGCCTGTAAGCCTTGCTGTTTTTTCATCTTGACTGTAACATTTTCGTGCGGTAATCCGTTTCATAAAACTCCAACTCTTCACGCATGTTCTGAAAACCGCTTTCGACTGCCTTCAGAATCACTATGATGCTATCTGGTACACTTTTGTGAAACTTTATCGAGTTCTTTCCTGTATAAGCCGATCTGCTATCCTCGAACCAACGATCAGATTTTGGGGAAAAATATTCTTCGATACATTGGTGATAGACTCTATAAAGCGTTTTTTCAGCTGCTGCTTTATTGAAGTTTTCATTCTTCAGGACGATTTGGCAAGCTTCCAAGCCCTCTTCACAACTTACAAGCATTCTTCTTAAACTGGAAAGGACACCTTTATAATACATTTCATCGCCGCTTTTTTCCTCTTGCAGTTTAGAATAGGTCGTCTCATTCATGAATTCTTCTAGCTGAGCCACTGTCAATTCTAAAAAGCTTTTTACATCCTCAAGCTGAGATTTTACCAATGTATTCCCCAACCGTGAACCCTCCTCAAAATGATCAAGATTGAATATAATAGTCAAAAGCTGTTTCTATATCATATGGTTTAGCTTGGTCAATCGATATAAACACTTTCTCCAATTTTTGAAAATCGATATTTTCGAAATAACCAGCTAACTCTTTTTCCGAATTTATATATATACGTTTTCGGTTAACCAAACTTGGGTCTTTAAGTAGACAGACCAGAGCAATGATATCAACCATGTAAATCTCCCTGTTAGGGGTTTGGAATATGGGATTGGCAGGATAGGGAGTCCGATGCATGACCATCTCGTCAAAATAACGAAGGTAAAGTACATTCAATGATTTTTCTTTTCCATCCTTTATGTATTGTATAACGGATCGATTAAAAAATTCCTCAGGCGAATTCGACTTTTCCTTTTCAAGCTCAAATCCATTGCATGCAACAATTCTCACCTGCAATCCCCCCGCATTCATTTTTTTCTATATTATCACAATTCAAGGGAAAATGTTATTCGATTGTTTGCTGAAATTTTCAAAAAATAAATCCGCTTCACCATTTTCAAAGCCTTCATCCGAATGGTCGGTAAGAGGCGGCAGCTCATCAATGGAATTGAGACCGAAGTAATCCAAAAACTCCTTTGTCGTCCCATATAAATAAGCCCTGCCCGAGCCCTCCGCACGGCCGACTTCTTTAATCAGTACCTTCGTGACGAGTGTATGGATTGGTCGATCTGTTTTCACACCGCGAATTTCATCGATTTCAGCCCTTGTAATCGGCTGCTTATAGGCAATGATTGCAAGGGTTTCCAAAGCTGCCTGGGATAAGCCCTGGGTGCTTGATGTTTCTACAAGTTTTTTCAAATATTCAGAGTGTTCCTTTTTTGTTGTCATTTGATAGACACCTGCAATTTCAATTACCTGGATCCCGCGTATATCCTCTACATATTCTTCCTTCAACCCTTCAACGATGTCCGTTGCTTGAAATTCCGTTATATCGAGTACAGAAGCGATCTGCTTGACGGAGAGCCCTTCATCTCCAGCAGCAAACAGCAATGCCTCCAAAATCCCTTTCCAATTAATAACTTCCAACTGTCTCTACACCTCCCTTTGCTCCAATCATGATTTCGGAAAAATTATCTTCCTGTTCAACGATGATTTCATTCAGCTTCATCAGTTCCAGCATCGCCATAAAGGTGATGACGATATGTTCTTTAACCGGGACAGGGAACAGTTCGAAGAAACTCTTCTTTCCTTTAATCGATTGTAGCTCCAACAAAATTTCATCCATCCGCTTTTCTATCGATATCTCTTGTTTCGTCACTTTCGTGTAAAGCGGCTTTTGTATTTTTTGCCGCCTGAGCAGTTTTTGCAGGGCCCCCAACATATCATATAGACTTATATTCAATTCCTGTTTATCGCTTTCCGCCTCTTTGGCATACACCGATAAATCACTTGGAGGTTTCGTGAACATCAAGCTGCGTTCTTCCTCCAACCCTTTAAACTCTTCAGCGGCATTTTTATACTTTTTATATTCTAATAGTTTCTCCACAAGCTCATCCCGTGGATCCTCTTCAAATAGGTCCCCATCTTCATCGATCAATTGTTCATCTTCGTGCTTCGGCAGAAGCATTTTACTCTTGATGGCAAGCAATGTTGCAGCCATTACCAAATATTCGCTGGCCACATCCAATTCAAGATGCTGCATCGTATGGATGTAACCTAGGTATTGATCTGTAATATCAGCCATCGGAATATCATAGATGTCTATTTCGAGGCGATTAATCAAATGCAGGAGTAAATCCATTGGACCTTCGAACGCATCAATTTTTATATTATAACCCATTAAATTACCCCATTTAAATCTAATTGGCCTAGATAAGGCCTATTTTCTTTTACTATTCAAGTATAGTGGATTGCTGTCCTTTATCCAATAATAATAATTTTGGTACTTAAAATGTTCTTAAACGGATTTTAAACAATTGGGTTTTTGCCCAATCACTTTCTTAAAACCAACATAACCTAGGAATGTAAGAATAGCAGAACAAAGGAGGTACTCATTATGGGTGCAGGTGGTTTCGGAAACGGCGGCGGATTCGCGTTTATCGTAGTATTGTTCATTTTGTTAGTAATCGTCGGTGCTTCTTGGTGTTAATGGAAGGCTGATGAATCAAGCTGATTGCTTAGCAATCGGCTTTCTTTATATTCCAAGAAAAAATTCTATGCTACACTTAGACAGAAACAATGCGATTGTTAATCTCCTTAGGTGATTCATCAAAATAAAAGGGGGACTCCTAATGAAATACGCGGAAGACTACCTTTCTTTCCTTGTCCATTTCCACGGTTCAAGGGATTACTTCGAATGTCATGAAATTCTTGAGGAATATTGGAAGGAAATCGCCCCAAAGGAGCGTGACTCCCATTGGGTCGGCCTCATCCAAATAGCCGTTGCCCTGTACCATGAACGTAGGGGAAATAAAAAAGGGGCTGCACGGACCCTGGCAAAAGCGGTTGCAAATCTTCAGGCTAAAAAGCCTGAGCTCCTCAAGTTGGGACTTGATCCCGAAATGCTGATGAACATACTCGGCGAGGTCCATCAAAGGATGTTAACCGAGAGCCCATATGAAAGCATCAACCTTCCGATTGCCGATCAACGATTGATCGAGAAATGCCGTTTCATTTGCTTGAAGGAAGGATACATATGGTGCAGCAAGAGCGACATGGGGAATGCAGCATTAATCGATAAGCATCTAATCCGCGATCGATCGGATGTCATTTCCGAAAGGGCCAGGCAACTATCCCTGCGACAAACAAGAATGGAGGACCGCCCTTAAGGGTGGCCCTCCATTCTCACTTACCCACTCAGACCTCTTCACACCGGTCAAGAAAGCTCTCCGTAAACTCGTTTGCCTTCAATTCCTTGTCAGGGTATTGCTCCTTAATAGCCCTGACCATCGTTTTACCGATACCTTGCTTCCGAAAGGATGGATTTACAGATATATGCTGTATCTCAATCTCATGTTGAGAAACTTCAATTCCGATCAAGCCTGTAATCTCTTCATCTTTCCACAGAAACAACTGCAGATTTTCATCCGTTTCATAATTCTTCATGGTATTCCGGAGCACTTTTATCTCTTTTTCATTTGGCATGAAAGATAATAATCCCATGGCAAACTTCTCATAGCTTTTCTTATACTTAATCAACATAATATCCCTCGTTACTGAATAACGTTTTTATTATCTACCTGATTCGCTTTGAATTTATAACATTTCCATCATACATAAAAACCTCATTCGTTTCAACATCACTTTAAGCACTTGATTTATGGACGTGCCTTGTGCTATGTACTACGCGATAAACAGCCAGTATACGATTCCCCAAATTAAAGCGGTTGCAAACATCATTAGTGAAGCTCGTGATTGCGTTTCGTCATTCCCTACTCCCTTTATGAACGGTCCCAATATTGATATACCGCATTCATTTTACTATAACTTAACACAATCTGACAAATATCCCTTGCAATCTTGCTTCGATTTTACTACATTGATAAAGTGCTCTTCGTTCATGTCGGGCACAAAGGGGATAAAAGATATGGCCGTGTCTTTTAGAATTCATTGACGGTCTTTTGCCTGGAGAATATTTTTTTATAAAAATATGTATCTTTTTTATCCTTTGTTTCGTCCAATACTATGAATCTTCATTTAAAGCGCATCCCTTTAAATGAAAGATTCGAATTCAGCAGGAAAATGTTAAGGAGGATTACGATGAAAAAAATGAATAAATGGGTCATTTTGACCATATTATTATGTCTATTACTGCCATATAAGGCTTTTGCCGATGCAGCTGTTGGCGAAATGATCGTCACTCTAGGAGAAAATTTGTCAAAAGAACAAAAGAATATGATTCTGTCGGAAATGAAAGCCCCCAATGATGTAGAGGTTCTAACGGTTACGAACGCCGAGGAGCATGAATACCTAGGAGATTATATCGCCAGCCGATTAATTGGTACAAAAGCGATTTCCTCTTCCGCCATTACATTGGAGGAAAAAGGCACAGGTCTTAAACTCGAGTCGAAAAACATTAACTGGGTCACCGATGAAATGTATATCAATGCCCTGGCCACTGCTGGAGTGAAGGATGCCACCGTTTATGTCACGGCACCTATCCCCGTTTCTGGTACAGCAGCTTTGACTGGTGTCATTAAAGCATATGAGCTTTCTTCCGATAAGAAAATCCCAGAGGACGTGAAGCAGGCCGCCAATGAAGAAATGGTGAAAACGGCTAAGTTGGGCGATGAAATCGGTACCGAGGAAGCTTCGGCACTGGTAACGAAAATTAAAGAAAAAATGGCTGAAAATCCCCCTGCCAATACCGAAGAAGTACGCGATGTGGTCGAATCTTCGGCGAAAGATCTTGGAATCTCCTTGAATGATGCCCAAGTTCAAAGTCTTATTGACTTATTCAATAAGCTGAAAGAATTGAATATTGATTGGAACGCAGTCGGCGATCAGCTTACTGCAGCAAAAGATAAGCTATCCAATTTTCTTGAATCCGAAGAGGGTCAATCATTTCTGGATAAACTTAAAGAAGTCTTCAGCAGTTTAATAGATGCAATAAAATCACTCTTTAACTGATTTTATTAAAAATGCTTCGGAATGGTCTATCTTCCGAAGCATTTTTTTGATTTCCAACTAAAAAAAAACTGTAAAGAAACCCCGTTATCATCGAGTTTCCCTACAGTTTGAGAGCAACGATCATTATTTTTCATTCTTTATTCGTAACAGCTGCTTCCTGAAGCGCCAAATCCAAAGAAATAAGATCTTCGAACGTCTCACGTTTGATGACAAGCCTGGCTTCCCCATTTTCGACGAAGACGACGGCTGGTCTTGGAATTCGATTGTAATTGTTGGACATGGAATACCCATATGCACCTGTACAAAAGACGGCCAGCACATCCCCGCGGCCGGCTTTCGGCAAAGGCAAATCCCATATCAGCATATCCCCGCTTTCACAGCATTTACCAGCGATGGACACGGTCTCTTCTACAGGATCAAGCGGCCGGTTTGCTAAAATGGCATCATATTTTGCTTCATAAAGCGCGGGACGTATATTGTCACTCATGCCGCCATCAACCGCAATATATTTACGGACATTCGGCACTTGCTTTTCAGAGCCGACTTTATACAAAGTGACACCGGCATCCCCGACTAATGAACGGCCAGGTTCAATCCAGATTTCAGGCATTTGCAAATCTGTATCGGCAACCAAATTCTGCACTTCCCTAACGATTTCTTCAACATATTGAGAAGCCGGCAGCGGGTCATCTTCCTGCGTATAGCGAATCCCGAAGCCACCGCCGAGATTCAAAACCTTCGGCTGATACCCTATCGAACCATGCCAACTATCCAGCTTGCCGATGATTTTCCGTGCAGCAAGCAGGAAGCCTGTCGTTTGAAAGATCTGCGAGCCAATATGGCAGTGCAGGCCGAGAACCTCCAGCCATTCGCTCTGCAGCGCTTGTCTAAGGGCATCTTCCGCTTGACCATTAATGAGATCGAAACCAAATTTGGAATCTTCTTGCCCTGTCAAGATATAATCATGGGTATGGGCTTCGATTCCTGGTGTAACACGAAGAAGGATTTTCACCTTTTGTTCACGGTTTGTACAAATTTCTTCTAACAGCACCAACTCTGAAAAATTATCGACTACGATACAGCCAATTTTATGATCCAAAGCCATATGTAGCTCTTCTTCACTTTTGTTGTTTCCATGAAAATGAATGCGTTCAGTTGGGAAATCCGCCTTGATTGCCGTATACAATTCCCCTGCCGAGACAACATCGAGAGAAAGCCCCTCTTGGTCAGCCAACTGGATCATGGCAATCGAAGAGAAGGCTTTACTTGCGTAAGCAACTTGTGCCGGTATTCCCAATTCTTCAAAGGTCCTTTTGAATCCTCTTGCTCGTTCACGTATTAGCTCTACATCATAAACATATAATGGTGTCCCGAATTGCTCGATCAGCTCGATCGTGTCCACTCCGCCAATCTCCAGATGTCCACGCTCATTGACACCACTGGTTCCGTACAAATGCATGATAGCTTCACCTTCCTGACTTAGAAACTAAAGATTAATTAGAAATGAGGCAGCCTCCAAAAAAGAAGCTCCTGAAGTACGTGAAGGGTTCTCCATATCGACAAGCCTCATCCGAATCAATCGATCATCCCATTTAAATATTGTTATCTATGACTGCTCAGTAGTTCGAAGGGAAAGCCAGATTGATTTAACGTCAAAGAGTCATGATGCCTCCATCTGTTTGTGATCCTCAACTTTACCGCTTTATCGAATAAAATTAAATTACCACAACTTTTCGACAACATCAACCTTAAGGTTTTCTAGGCTGCCTATATTTATCCTGCGGATGCACAATACTTGGACGTTCCACTGATCCTGGAAAAGGTCTTCTGAATAGTATATGTGACAAGGCCTTAGGTTGAAATGGGATAAGCGGCCATAAATACGGTGTATTTAAAGCTTTTATGCTAGCCAATAAAATGATGTAGAGAGTGATGCCTATGACCAGCCCAGGCACTTTAAATAATGCGACCAGCACGAGCAGCATCAGACGGGAGATTTTATTCGCCACACCAAGTTCCAGGCTAGGAGTAACGAAGGTGCCGATTGTCGCCACGGAAGCGTAGAGGACCACCTCAGGGACAAATAGGCCGACGTCTATTGCAATCTGCCCGATGAGCACTGCCGCAACCAAGCCCATGGCGGTCGAAAGCGGCGTCGGGGTATGGACGGCTGCCATCCTCAGAAATTCTATCCCGATATCGGAAATGAAGATTTGTACCACAATGGGAATATGTGTTTTTTCGTTAGGTCCGATAAATTCGAACTTCTCCGGCAGAAGCGATGGCTCCAAACAAAACAACAACCAAATCGGCAGCAAATATAACGAAACGAAAATCCCGAAAAAACGTGTCCAGCGCACGAGCGTTCCAACAGCGGGTGCCTGCCGATACTCCTCGGCATGCTGCATATGATGGAAAAGGGTCGACGGGGTAATGATGACACTTGGGGAGGTATCCACATAAATCAGGACATGCCCTTCAAGTAAGTGTGTAGCCGCAACATCAGCACGCTCGGTATAGCGCACAAGCGGATATGGGTTATATCCTTGTTTGACGATGAACTCTTCGATCGTTTTATCAGCCATCGTTAATCCGTCCACATCAATGCCTTCCAATTCCTTACGAACGATATCGATCAAATCGGGATCAGCAATACCTTTAATGTAGCCAATCGAAATATCCGTTTTGGAGCGTTCACCAACGTGCAGCATTTCAAAGCGTAATCGCTCATCCCGGATCCTTCGTCTCGTTATCGCCGTATTCACGATGATGTTTTCGACAAAACCATCCCTGGAACCGCGAACGACTTTTTCCGTATCCGGTTCTTCAGGCTGCCGTCCTGGGTAACTCCTCACATCCACGACCAATCCAATTGGTTTACCGTCGATAACGATGACGATCAAGCCGGATAATACTTGATCGACAAGCTCATCCATCGTACTTATTTCTTCAACGGACTGGTGTACGAGCAAACCTTTTACAACTTCGAAAATTTTCGTCGTGACGATTTCCGTGTTTTTATTATGGATTAGCGAGTCAAGGATTTCGATGATGTACTCCGTATCCGTCAATCCGTTTATATAGTAGAGATGCACATCTTTTTTTAACACCTTTATCCTTCTTACGCCTAAGTCAAAGCTGACGCCAAGACCCACTTTCTCTTCCATGAAGGCGTCTACTTCCGCTACCTTATTCGGAATCGGTTTCATGTTTTGCGGTTTTTCTGAAGACATCGTGACCACTCCTTTCCAATATGATTTCCACCGCTAGCTTCGTGATGGGCGAACCCCTTTTACAATCATCCTGATGGGACATTTTACCTACATCCCCTATCCCCACTACGATCGGGACATGCAATCCGTCGATGCAGTACACCGTATCTCCTGTGATCTTTCCCAGCTCGAATTCCTCGGCACCGTATTTATCGACGCCATTAGGTGTCAAATTCCCATCCCGGTCGATACAGACATCGACCTTGGTCCATTCTTCCCTTCTAGTCTTTGAGGCGACGGCTATCACACCAAGGACATTCATATCAGGATGTCCGGCAACCACTTTCAGCGCCTGTTCACCGGATCCTTCGCCGATAAAACCACTATCATCAAACATGACCAACACTGGATCATGCTTCGCCCTTTTTATCAATTCAACTAGCTCCAAGCCCGTATATCGTGATGGATTTCCTTGGGACATCGAGATACATCGCCCGCCAATTTCCTTGGCTACAAGTTCCACGGCCCGTTTCGCATATTCATCTCCATCCGTAATCAATATCACATTTCGTTTGGTCACCATCTTGGGCCTACCTTTCATCAGGAATAGTTACCTAAAAAACTTACATATCGACAAAATAAATCCATTGAAATAACGACCCTGCTATCTTCCCCAAAACGAGTGCCATTAACAGATAAATGATTTTCTCCTGAATGCCGATTCGCTTTGATAAAACGGGGAAAACATTGAGAACCTCAGTCAAGGCAGCTGCAAGCATCCCATTAAAGACCCCGTCAGCCAAACCAATCGGAATCAATAGGACTTGCGGGAGGAAAAACTCGGTTTCTTGTAGTCCGAACCATGTTCCAGCGACAACACCGGCAATGATGGCTCCTTCGTAGTAATGGATCATTTTCATTGTTTTTGTCAGCTGAGTCAGTCTCGGAATCACCCCAAGTACAGTTAAAAACGCTACAAAACCTGCACCAGTCGCGAAACCACCTGCTAAACCGGCAAAAATGCCAAAGATGATTCTACCTGTCATCAAGATGACGCACATTCTCCTTGTTTTCATTCATGGTGACATAACGATCCAAATCCTGCTGATAGTTGAACATTTCAACCTCGAGCGGACTAGGTTCCTCGTTGAAGCGTTTTTTAAAGAAGTGATTGAAAAATAAAATCATCCCTATCCCAAGACCAAAGCTATAAGGAATTTGGATCAATAAAGGCTTTTCCTCCACTTTTCCCGTTATGATCGTAAAGATTTTTTGATGCACTTCCCCCATGCTGACATCCACATGAAAATTCATGATGGTCATCGCACCGCCAATGAACAGCAGGAACCAGACTAATGCAAAGGTGAGAAATGACATTTTCTTTTTTGTGAGTATGATTTCAATGATCGTTTGGGATGGTCCGAAGGTTTCCACTTCAATACTTGGGTCCACTTTTCGAATGGCCATGATCACTTGGGCCAAATCGATGACGATGATACTCCTATCTTCCTTTTTGACGGTCAGTAACAAGATTTCTTCAATCATTCGTATCTCATCTTCAGGGCCGATTATCCTTGCTATATCTTTTATCCTCACCGTCTGATTTCCCTTTACTTGTACACGGTTCCTCATCCTGATATATACAACTGCCACGTTCATCACATCCCGACCTTTTATTTCCTTATACTAGTAGTATGGATTGGAAACAGATTGAAAATGCAGGAAGTGACCTATGTCCAAATATTACTAATTACAAAAAAAAAGACACGCTGCAACGACAGCATGTCTTTTTCGTAATTAATGGGTAGGGAAGAAAATGAGTTGCACCATAAAGATCACTCCGAAAATATAAATGAGCGGATGAACCGATTTCCCTTTTCCACTAAATAGCTTCATAAGGGGGTACGTAATGAAACCTATTGCAATCCCAGTCGATATGCTCGACGTAAGCGGCATCGTCAAAATGATTGCGAAAGCCGGAAATGCTTCATCGAACGTTTTCCAATTGACTTTTGCCAAGCCCTCCATCATGAAACATCCGACGATAATCAAAACGGGAGCAGTAATCGCTGCAACAGATGAAATTGCAGATATTAACGGAGAAAAGAAAATCGATGCAGCGAACAAGATTGCCACCACTGTAGCCGTTAATCCCGTACGTCCGCCTGCAGCCACTCCTGTACTCGATTCAACGTAAGCTGTCGAAGGACTTGTACCAAACAAGGATCCGACTGTCGTAGCAATGGCGTCACCCAAAAACGCTTTCTTGGCTCGAGGGATCTTGCCGTCCTTCGTAAGCCCAGCCTGTTCCGTCACACCAATCAAGGTACCTGTCGTATCGAAGATCGTGACAAGTAAAAAGGCGAAAACAACCGAATATAAAGAATGAGTGAACACCCCAGCTATATCAATATCAAAGAATACCGGTGTAGGCGGCACGGATAAGATGCCTTTGAAATCGAGCAAACCGATGAAATAGCCAATGATGGCCGTAACGATCATGCCAATGAAAATGGCTCCTTTGATATTGCGCGCCATTAAAATCAAGGTAATGAACAAGCCAGCTAACGCTAAAACGGTTCCTGGCTGATGCAGGTCACCAAGAGTCACCATCGTTGATTCATTAGGTACGACGATACCTGCGTTTTTCAAACCGATAAACGCGATGAATAAACCAATTCCTGATGTGATGCCATACTTTAAGGAATTAGGAATGGCGTCAATGATCATTTTACGCAAGCTTGTCACGCTAATTAATAAAAATAGCAAGCCTGCGATGAAGACAGTCCCGAATACGGTCTGATAGGAGAGGCCCTGCGCCCCCACTACGCTAGCAAAATAAGCATTCAAACCCATACCCGGCGCTATCGCAATCGGGTATTTTGCGACCAGCCCCATAAGAAGGGTTCCGATGACTGCTGATATGACTGTTGCCATGAAAACCTGTTCAAAGGGGATACCGATTGAAGATAGCAAAGCTGGATTCACAATAAGGATATAAACCATAGTCAAAAATGTCGTAACACCCGCCATGACTTCCGTACGGACATCCGTCCCATTTTCTTTCAGGGAGAAAAACTTTTCCATAAACATATTTAGACCTCCAGATCTAAAGGAAACACCGACAACCGTTTGCATGCGAAGACTTGGTGTCCTAAAATTGTACTGCAACGACGCTTTTTCTGTTGGAATCATTCATGTAACGAACAAAAAAACGAATGAAAAACGCGACCTTTACTATAATATTCGTTTTTAATACGAAATTCAATAAAAAAATTTGCTCGACAGTGAATTTTTCATATTTTTTTATCCTTCCCGGATGATGGGAGGGCGAGCACTTTAACTTTTTTCCAAAAGCGAGATTTATCTCCAGTAAAAATGAAAAACCACATGAATCACTGATTCATGTGGTTTTTCATTTGCTGAAGAATCTTTTTTTCAAGCCTGGATACTTGAACTTGCGATATACCAAGCCTCGCAGCCACTTCCGATTGTGTCTGGTCTTTGTAATATCTCAGAAAAACGATTAGCCGTTCACGTTCATTCAATTCTTGGATCGCTTCTTTCAAAGCGATTTGATCGAACCATGATGTTTCATTATTGTCGGCAATCTGATCAAGAAGCGTAATCGGATCACCATCATTTTCGTAGACCGTTTCATGGATGGATGAAGGGCTCCTGCTAGCTTCTTGGGCCATGATGATTTCCTCAGGCGATAACTCAAGATGTTCCGCCAGTTCATTGACAGTGGGGACACGGCCATACGTCTTGGAAAGTTCCTCTTTCGCCCTGCGGATTTTATTTGCCATTTCCTTTAAGGACCGGCTCACCTTTACCGTTCCGTCATCACGGATAAAGCGTTGGATTTCACCAATGATCATTGGCACAGCATACGTAGAGAATTTCACTTCAAACGATAAGTCAAATTTATCCACGGACTTCAACAGACCAATACAGCCAATTTGATAAAGGTCATCCGGTTCGTAACCTCGATTGAGGAACCTTTGCACCACTGACCATACAAGCCTAAGATTACTATTGACGATCAAGTTCCTTGCGTCTTGGTCACCGCTTTGACTGCGTTGGATTAAACTCCTCAATTCCTCATCTTTTAAATGGGGCTGGCCTTTTTTACCCTTCTCGTTTTTAACCTCCACATCCATATGCAAGTCTCCCTTAATTGCACAAAGCTCTGCTTGTAGTTAAGTGCTTTTTTAATCGAATGATCGTGCCTTCACCCTTATGGGATACGATATTGATTTCATCCATGAAGTTTTCCATAATGGTGAATCCCATGCCAGAACGTTCAAGCTCCGGTTTCGTCGTGAACAACGGTTGTTTAGCCTCCTCGACATCCTCAATGCCCAATCCTTCATCCCTGATCGTCAATTCGACCGTATCGCCTTCGATGACCGCTGAAATGTATACCCAGCCTTCCGGGTCACTCTCATATCCATGAATGATCGAATTCGTAACCGCTTCAGACACGACCGTCTTGATTTCCGTCAATTCATCCATCGTCGGGTCCAATTGGGCGATGAAAGCCGCAACAGTCACCCTGGCAAAAGATTCATTTTGGCTTAGTGCAGAAAATTTCGTTTCCATTTTATTTTTCATATTAGGCAACCCCCAGTCTTTGCAAAGCGTTTTGTTCGGATAGTTCCATTTTAACAATTTTAAACAACCCTGACATCTCGAATAACCGCTTTACTGCTGGAGAAATTGCACAGACCACCATTTCACCTTGCTTTTTATTTACCTGCTTATAACGCCCTAATATGACGCCGAGCCCAGAACTGTCCATAAAATGCAATTCTTCCATGTTGAGGATAATATGCTGAATGTTGTGCTTTTGAATGGCTGCCTCAGCCTGATTTTTCAATTTTTCTGCTGTATGATGATCTAAATCACCTTTGAGACGAATGCACAATACGCGATTCTTCGCCTCCATATTAATCGTAAGACTCACTATATACAGCCTCCTTCACTGTCTTATAAGAGTCAAATTCTCTTTTTCACCTGCCGATTCCTTCTTACTGGCAAAACTAGTGCCGTTTCGCCTAAATTAGTTTTATTACCAAACATTGCGACATTTTTTTTATTTCGCTTGGGTAAACATGCCGAAAGCCCGTTTATACAATTGCCACCAGCTCGCATTTTTAACCGGTTCCTTCGCAACAATCGGTGATTTCACATACACCTTGCCGTTTTTCTTCAATTCAAGCGTACCAATTTCATCACCCTTTTGAATCGGGGCTTTCAAATTGTCATCAAGCGTGATTTTTTTCGTAAAGTCTTTTGCCGTTCCGTTTTTTGCCGTCAAAACCGAGATCGGCTCGCTTGTCACACCAATCACCGATTTCTTACTGCCTTTGCTTACCTTCGTTTCCCCTAACACCTCACCGCGTTTATAAATTGGATAGGTGATGTATTGTGAAAATGCGTAATCTAACATCTTCGTAACCTGGGCGTTTCGTTCCTTAGGGGAAGCAGCTCCGAATACGACGGCAATGACCCGCATATTCCCTTTTTTTGCGGTTGCCGTTAAACAGTACTTCGCTTCATTCGTGAATCCTGTCTTCAACCCATCCACCCCAGGGTAAAATTTCACTAATCGGTTCGTATTGACGAGCCAGAATTTCTTATCGGTATTTTCACGGAGATAATCTTCATATGTACCCGTGAACCTTGTAATCATATCGTATTTCAATAGTTCCTTCGCCATGATCGACATATCATGAGCAGAACTGTAGTGATCCTTAACTGGAAGGCCCGTTGCGTTTTGGAACTTCGTATTCTTCAGCCCCAGTTCCTTTGCCTTTTCATTCATTTTCTTTACGAATTCTTCTTCCGATCCGGCAAGACGTTCAGCCATCGCCACCGAGGCATCATTCGCCGAACCGACAGAAATGCCTTTGAGCATGTGCTCTGTGGTCATTTCTTCACCTGGCTCGAGGAATATTTGGGATCCCCCCATCGATGCTGCATACTCGCTCGTCCTGATTTTTTCCTTCATGCTAAGCTCGCCTTTATCAATGGCTTCCATGATTAGCAGCATCGTCATGATTTTGGTCATGCTTGCCGGTGAAAGACGAACATCAGAATTTTTATCATAGAGAACAGTGCCTGTATCCCGTTCAATCAAAATAGCGGATTTAGCATTCGCTGCCAAGTCCACTCCTTTATTTTCCGCTGCCTTTGTATGTGGGCTGCCAAAACTTATTACTATAAATACAGTTAAAAATAGAGAAAGAACCCGCTTCATCTCCATACCCTCCAATCTTTATATCATTTATTTTTTCCACAAAACCCATTTTTATACAAATAAAGAGCAATTTTGAATTATCACCAGACGGAAGAAATCATAGTGGCGATATCGCTTTCCCTCTGCTCACCCTGATCGCCCATGAAAAGCTACGTATCGTAGAGCCGAAAGGTCAAATTAAAGCAAATGGGATTCACACAAATACGAACGTTGAAAGGAAGGAGCGAGTGCCGGGGAGGCTCAGGAGCGCCTGCAGTGGAATGGAACTACGCACAGTTTCATCCGAGTTCGGGTTTTTCGTAAATTTCGCGCTTTTCACACGCAGTTTGGGTCTTAACTCGACAGTTTCATGCGCGTTTCTCGCAAAATGCTCGTGTTGATGCGTTCCATGATCATTTTGGAGCGTTACTCGCGAGTTCAGGCTGTGCATCGAATTCTGCGCAAAGTGGATTGGATTGAAATGGTCCAAAAACCTAAAAAAACTGTAGACAAACTCAATTGTTATCGAGTTTGTCTACAGTGATATTTTGGAAAATGTTCATTATTCCATAATTTCTTTATAAATCAATGTCGGTTTTTCAACTTTCGCTTTTGAAACCGCAATGCTTTCATACAATTTTTCCTTCACTTTGGAAACATCTTCAAAGTTGCTGTAAATCGTTACAAGGGATTCACCTTTTGCTACGGTTTCCCCAATTTTTTTACGGAGTACAAGCCCGACTGCCAAATCGATTTCAGATTCTTTCGTCGCCCGGCCGGCACCTAGAAGCATGGCTGCGGTTCCCACTTCATCCGCGATGATTTCCGATACATAGCCGTCCTCTTTCGCTTCCAGCTCAAAAGTATAAGCGGCCTGCGGAAGTTTTTCCGGATGATCAACAACCGATCCATCGCCTCCTTGTGCTTCCAAGAAAATTTTGAACGAATTAAGTGCAGATCCATCTTTGATCGCATTTTCAAGCAACGTTCTTGCTTCTTTCAATGAATCCGCTTTTTTAGCTAGGTAAACCATATGGCTTCCCAGTGTTAATGAAAGTTCCGTTAAATCCTCCGGTCCCTCTCCTTTAAGCGTATCGATCGCTTCCTTCACTTCTAAGGCATTTCCGATTGCGTAACCAAGCGGCTGGCTCATGTCGGAGATGACAGCCATCGTGTTTCTTCCAACATTGTTTCCGATGCTCACCATTGCATGCGCCAATTCTTCTGAATCGGCAAGAGTTTTCATGAAAGCCCCTGCACCTGTTTTAACATCAAGCACGATAGCATCTGCACCAGCGGCGATTTTCTTGCTCATGATCGAGCCAGCAATCAGACCGATGCTATTGACAGTGGCTGTTACGTCGCGCAACGCATACAGTTTTTTATCGGCTGGGGTCAAGTTCCCGCTTTGTCCGATAACGGCGATTTTGTTTTTATTCACAAGTCTAATGAACTCATCATTTTCAATTTCAACATGAAAACCTGCAACGGATTCCAGCTTATCGATCGTACCGCCCGTGTGGCCAAGTCCGCGTCCTGACATTTTTGCAACAGGAACACCTACCGCAGCAACCAATGGGCCAAGCACTAGTGTCGTCGTATCGCCAACACCGCCTGTTGAATGTTTATCGACCTTGATTCCTTCAATCATCGATAAATCGATTTGATCACCCGACTCGACCATTGCCATCGTTAAATCAGCACGCTCCTGCTCATTCATTCCTTTGAAATAAACAGCCATCGACCAGGCGCTCATTTGGTAATCAGGAATCGTTCCATCCGTGAAGCCTTTGATAATGAATTGTATTTCTTCTGTTGAAAGGGCCTTTCCATCACGCTTTTTCTCGATTAAGTCTACCATTCTCATATTAGAATCCCCACTTCTTAATGACACCTATTTTCAGGTGCACTTGTATTTTTTGATCGGTTTAAATGTCCTTAACGATTTGCTTAACAAATTCCAGGAAACTGCTTTTCACCTTTTCAGTTGTTTCGATTACTTCTTCATGTGACAAAGGCTGATCCAGAATGCCTGCAGCCATATTGGTGATGCATGAAATTCCGAGGACCGACATGTCACTATGTCTAGCCACGATGACTTCCGGAACGGTTGACATTCCCACCGCATCCCCTCCAAGGATCCTTGCCATTTTCACTTCTGCAGGTGTTTCATAAGTCGGCCCGGAATTCCCGACATAGACGCCTTCCTTAATATCCATATTAAGTGAAGATGCGATTTTTTTAGCTTTTGCACGAAGGTCTTTACTATACGCTTCTGACATATCAGGGAACCTTGGCCCGAATCGATTCTCATTAGGACCAATCAGCGGGTTTGTCCCCATGAAATTGATATGATCCGTAATAAGCATCAAATCGCCAGGTGCGAAGCTTTCATTAACGCTTCCGGCAGCGTTCGTTACAATTAACTGCTCCACACCGAGAAGTTTCATCACACGGACAGGAAAAGTGACCTTCTCCATGGAGTAGCCTTCATAAAAGTGAAAGCGTCCTTGCATGGCTACCACTTTTTTACCGCTTAATTGGCCAATGACAAGCTGACCCGCGTGCCCTTCAACAGTCGAAACCGGAAACTCCGGGATGTCTTGGTAGGGAATCGTGATCGGATTTTCAATTTCATCTGCCAATACTCCCAGCCCAGAACCAAGAATCAATCCTATTTCCGGAGAACCATCTATCTTGTTTTTTATGAATGCTGCAGCTGTCTCTATTTTATTGAACATCTATTTCTCTCCCCCTTATTTTAAATCGCCTAACATACTTTCCCCGAATGCCGGCATTTTCACATCGAAATTAGCAGCAACTGTCGCCCCGATATCAGCAAATGTATCTCTTACTGAAAGCTCGGCGCCTTCTTTGAAACGTTTGGAGTAGACCAATAATGGAACAAATTCACGTGTATGATCGGTTCCTTCATGTACAGGGTCATTTCCATGATCGGCAGTGATGATCAATAAGTCATCCTCTTTAAGCTTTTCAAGGACTTCCGGCATCCTGGCATCGAATTCCTCCAGTGCCTTACCGTAGCCCTCTGGATCGCGACGATGGCCGTATAAAGCATCGAAGTCGACTAGGTTAAGGAAGCTTAGTCCTTTGAAGTCCTGGTCTATCGTTTGGATTAACTTATCCATTCCATCCATATTGGATACAGTCCTTAGTGATTCAGTCACGCCTTCTCCATCAAAAATATCCGAGATTTTCCCGATTGCCAGTACATCAAACCCGGAATCCTTCAATTCATCCATCACCGTCCGGTTAAAAGGCTTCAACGCATAATCATGGCGGTTAGGCGTCCTTTTGAAGCTGCCCGGTTCACCAGTGAAAGGCCTCGCTATCACACGGCCAACCTTGTACTCATCGGCCATTGTCACTTCACGTGCAATTTCACAAACCTTGTATAATTCTTCGATTGGAACGATATCTTCATGTGCAGCAATTTGCAGGACGGAATCAGCTGATGTATAAACGATCAATGCGCCCGTCTTCATATGCTCTTCGCCAAGCTTTTCAATGATTTCCGTGCCGCTTGCCGGTACATTTCCTATGATTCCACGGCCCATTTTCGCTTCAAGCTCATTGACCAATAATTCAGGAAAGCCATTTGGAAATACCTTAAACGGAGTGGAGATATTCAGCCCCATTATTTCCCAATGCCCAGTCATCGTATCTTTTCCTGTTGATGCCTCTTTCATTTTCGTATAGTATGCGAGAGGTTGCTGGGCTTTATCGATTCCTTTTATGTCACGGATATTGCCTAAACCGAGCTTTGCGAGATTCGGCATGTGCAATCCATTCATCTCTTCAGCAATATGTCCGAGTGTATCGGATCCTTTATCGCCGAATAAATCCGCATCAGGTGCTTCGCCGATTCCGACCGAATCCATAACCACTACAAATATACGTTTAAACGCTGAATTCCCTTCCATGCTCATTCCTCCTAAAATAGTAAATCGCTTTTTATACTCTTTATCTTACCCTTAACCTGCTTAGTTACTCTTATAAAAAAATCAAATAGCGAGAACGTCAGAAGTCTGACCTCTCTACATTGTAAACGATTACCTAGATGGAGACAAATAATATATTTCAAAAAAACCAACGAAGTGACGATGTGAATCACCAGGAATGCCAAGCGAACTTTCCGCTCCTAGCACCAACTGGAAAAAGGCTGCTTCCCCTGCCTGACCTGCAGGTAGGAAGCAACCGCTCTATCATTCTACTATTCTTCTATGCCCGCGGATGGAATTTTGAATATACATCCTTTATGCGAACGTTGGTTATATGTGTATATATTTGTGTTGTCGAAATATCCGCATGTCCAAGCATCTCCTGGACGGCACGTAAATCAGCCCCATTCATCAAAAGATGTGTCGCAAAAGAATGCCTTAGCGTATGCGGCGTGATTTCTTTTTCTATATGGGCCGATTTTACAAGTTTCTTGAGGATCTTCCAAAAACCCTGTCTTGTCAGCCTGTTGCCATGATGATTCAAAAAAAGCGAATCCGTCCTGTGCTTCGGGCTGGCCAACTTTCCTCGGGAACCCTCCAAATAATGTTCGATGGCTCCCAATGCCGTTTGTCCAATCGGAATGATCCTCTCTTTATTTCCTTTCCCGACACAGCGGACAAACCCCATCGATGCATGAACATCACTCACATCCATGGAGATCAACTCACTGACCCGCATACCCGTCGCATACATCAATTCAAGCATCGCCTTATCTCGCAAACCGAATTCGTCCATCATCTTCGGAGCTTCCAATAACGCTTCAACCTCTTCCATGCTCAACACTTTCGGCAAGGTACGCTCCGGTTTTGGCGTTTCTATATGTATGGAAGGATCCTGATCTGTTACTTTTTCCCTTAGAAGAAATTGATGGAAAGACCGAATCGAGGCGATATGACGGGCTACCGTTTTCGATGATTTCCCTTGATCCTTCAAATGTACGAGAAAATGCAGGATGTTCACACGCCGTGCACTGTTCCAGTCGTCAATGGTTTCAACTTCCATCAAATAGTTCCAGTATGATCTTAAGTCGCGCTCATAGGAAACGAGCGTATTCTTGGCAAGACCCTTTTCAATCGTTAAAAAATGAATGAAATCCCTGATTTGATTTTCCATAGTCATTACTCCCCGTTTAAATAAAACAGCATTAAGCGTTCCAGCCATGCATCATCACCCGTATCTACGGCCTTCGATACTTTCACGGCCATCCCTTTCGGTTCATCATAACGATGATAACTTTGATATTCCTGATTTAACCATACCATTCCTATATAAAAAAGAACAGTGAAGCTAACGAAGAGCACCATCACTTTTGCCGTATGTAACACAAGCGATAAAGATGTTTTCATCATCTTTCCCCTCCCATTTCATCCCTTGTATCAATCTATGCCCAACAGGACAAGATTTATACGTGTTTCGATACGGGGAAGGAAAAAACCGCCTTTACTTTGCCGATACCCCTATTGCACGGATGTCCGTAACAGGAATCGGTTTTGTATCTTTTTTAAACGCAGAAAACCTTCTCCAGTAAATGGAAAAGGTCCGTCTTCATTCACCTTTATTTTCTTGTTTATCATGACATCGATGACAAATGCCATGAAAGGTTAATCTATGATCTTTTATCTTGAAGTTCCAATCGCGTTCAACGATGGATTCCACGTCTTCAAGTAAGTCCTCCTGAATCTCATCCACCGCACCGCATTCCACACAAACAAGATGATGATGGAAATGCGCAGCTCCTTCTTGTCTTAAATCATAACGGGAAACCCCGTCTCCAAAGTTAATTTTATCCACTATTTTCAATTCAGTCAGCAACTCTAGCGTACGGTATACTGTTGCCAATCCAATTTCCGGCGACTTTTCTTTGACAAGGAGGTAAACGTCTTCTGCGCTTAAATGATCCTCTTCGTGCTCAAGTAAAACGCGGACGGTCGCTTCTCGCTGAGGCGTTAATTTGTAGCTGGACGAGTGCAACTGCTTTTTTATCCTATCGATTCTGTTTTCTATTTCCATACCTAATATTCCCTCCCGCGCCGCTATCTTATCCATTATATCAAATGAGGGAAAACTGTCAAAATAGATTTCTTGTTAATGATAAAAAAATTTGCGATAAAGGCAAATTTTCGTCAATTACCCAATAGACTCACGACGTTTTTCATTAAGGAAGGTGATAGGTACGCTTCAAATGCAGCAGCCGTTACCAAAAACAAACCAGACAGGATCAACGAGAAAATATACCTTGATATGATTGGCTTCAGCGGCTCACGAACCTGCTTAAGGAAAATCCTGCTGATCATTTTCATCGACAGTGACACCGCAAGGACCGTTATCACGATGAAAATCGGCACGATGAAGATATTTTGAGGCAGAATGGAGACGAAAGATAATAAGAACCCACTCCATCCCATTTGGTTGACCAAAAAACCGACGGTGAAGCCGACTACCATCCCTTTTATGAATAATAAAACCAAAATGACCGGCAAGCCGATGACCGATATTCCTAATATCCAGATGACGCCAATATATCTTATATTATGCATGATACTTTGGGTGAACATATCATGGGAAGAGGCAAATTCACCTTTGGATACTTGTCCGAAGAATTGCGATAAATAATAGAACAAGTCCTCCTTTTGGGTAAAGCTCAAACTATTCACAAGAACCGCTCCAAAAATGACACCCATCAAAAAAAGCACGGTGATAAAGACATATAATGAGGAATGTTCGTTAATATGTTTCATTACGGCATTTTGTACGACAGATTTTTTTTTCATCTTTCATCCTCCCAACTCCGCTTACTAGAATCTATGTTTTCACTCTCTCATTTATGCTAAGAAAAACTTTTCGTTGTAAACGGACATCCGAAATGGAATCCGTGCTATAATTTTCCATAATCATGAGATGGAGGTAGGTTATGAAAGCGATATTAATGGATTTCCCAGAAAAGATCGAAACCCCGCGATTATATTTAAGGCCCTGTCAGCCAGGGGATGGCCTTGATGTTTACGAGGCCATCATCCATTCTGAACATGAACTTAAACAATGGCTGCCATTCGCCCATCAAGAGGCGTCAGTGGATATTTCCGAGCGGAACGTGTTGAAATCCTTTGCGGACTTTATTTTAAAAGAGGATATCAGGTTGCTTATTTATAGGAAAGAAGACGACCAGTTCATTGGTTCAACCGGCCTGCACCGAATTGATTGGACCATCCCTAAATTCGAAATCGGCTATTGGATTGATACGAGGTACAGTAAAAAAGGATACATAACGGAAGCGATAGAAAAATTGACAAAGTTCGCTTTTTACCACTATGGAGCAAAGCGGGTGGAAATTCGCTGTGATCCCAACAATATTGCCAGCAAACGAATTCCCGAGAAGTTAGGGTACACGCTTGAAGGAATTTTGCATAATGACAGCCTTAGTGCGGATGGCAAGGATGTGCGGAGCACCTCGGTCTATGCGAAAACGACAAATTAAAAAATGCCAGGAAGCTTAGCAATCTCTAAAAAGATAGTACCCTATGGGATCATACTTCGAGAGAGTCTATCCCATAGGGTACTTCCGTTCATGATAAGTAACAACGTTCCTTTCACTACAGGCAACCGCTCATCCATAATTCAGGAGCTTACCCGTCGCTTTTAGCTAGTCAATGGAATCTAAAAAAGCTGCCGCCTGCAATTTACAGACAGCAGCTCCTTCAGGTTGCCCCTCATGCTCTTCAGCTTTCCTTTTTGACCTTCCCGTATTTCCCTCCGCCCCCTGCTTCCAAGATAAGCGTCCCTTTCCTGGCTGCATCGATGTAGCCGGCCAGCTTATCAGGCACGATGGCCTTAAGCTGTTCGAGCGTAACTTTATGAAGGATATTCATTTCGGTCCCAAATGCCTCAAGCAGTTTTTCCATGGATTTAGGTCCGAGCCCTGGGATGAAGTCGAGTGGCACTTGATGGATATATGGCGGTCTTTTCCTTTTGAATCCATCATCCCTTTTTACTTTCGACAGTTCCTGGATGCGCGAGGATACCCCTTTTATGATTGATTCATTCCCGCATTCGGTACATGGTCCACTTATGTTCAATACCTCACGGAAACATGCGGAACATACGGTTTGATGATATTTCCCCAATAGGGGATTCAATCCATAATTGGCGACCACTTTACGATTTCCTTTTTCTTGTAGCGCTTTTTCCAGCTCAGCGAAGCTTGGTTCCTCAAGCTGGATTTTTTGATATTCTCGTGCGATTTTCCCAAGTGAATGGGCATCTGAGTTCGTCACGAATACATAAGACTCCAACTCCGCGATATCCTTGACCATTTCTGTATCCGAGCTCAGACCAAGCTCGATGGCATCAATTAGCTCTGCATCGAATACTTCTTTCAGACTTGACCGCACCCCTTTTCCATATAAGCTCTTGAACGGGGTGAAAACATGGGCTGGAATGAACAGGCCGCCGAGTGACTTTACGATTTTTTGCAGCGTCTTTCCCTCACAATAAATCCTTTGTGAACTTAATGTGATGTTTTTAACATGGCCGCTCATCCATGCGGAGAATTCCTTCATCGCCTTTAAGGTGGGAAAGTAGGCAAGAACATGGATTGGCCCCTTGCAATTCTGATCATAGATTTCAATCTCCGAGCCGGGAATGATGGTTGTTTCCCTGTAAAGAAGACCCCCTTCACTCTTCTCGATGATTTTCCCATCCACAATTGCCGCTTCGATTTCTTGGATTATTTCTGGTGAATGGCAATCGATGATCCCGATTAAATCAAGGCCCTTCCTCTCACTTGCCACCTGCAGGATGCTATTGAAGGTCAATGTTTTAGCACCGGTTATTTTCACGGCCTTCCCGCTTCTCGTCCTGCCTATATGGATATGGAGGTCAGCGTAGCACTCTTTCATTTAAGAATTCATCGCCTTTTTCAGCAGCAGATACTGAACGGCATATGCCGTCTTGGCATCTTGGATTTTCCCTTCAAGTAAATGGTTTTCGGCCTCCTCGAGCGTAAGCTCAATCAGCTCGACAAATTCATCTTCATCCAGCGGTGCAGCATTTTCTTTCTTTTTCAAATTGTGGGCCACATAAAGATGGACCAATTCATCAGCAAAGCCTGGCGACGTGTAAAAGGAAATGATGTGCTCCATTTTTTCGCATTCATAGCCGGTCTCTTCTTCCAGCTCCCGTTCTGCTGACAAAACCGGCTCCTCGCCTTTTTCCAGCTTTCCGGCAGGAATTTCGATCAAACTTCGTTCCAGCGCTTTACGATACTGTTCAACCATGATGATTTTATTGTCTGCCGTAAGTGCTATGATGGCAACCGCGCCCGGATGTTTAACTATTTCACGTTTACTCGTTTTTCCATCAGGAAGCTCCACTTCATCCACTTGCAGGCTGATTACCCTTCCTGTGAAGATTTTTTCCGAAGACAGCGTTTTTTCTTCAAATTTTTTCATTCTGAACACTCCTCTGTTCTAATTGCAGCATGATTTCTCATACATTTTACCATAATAGAGATGGAGGGCGATTTAATGAAGATTTATGTACTGGAAAAAAGCGTTACTTTATCCGGAAAGAGCTGGGAGATCATACAAAAACTAAAACAAATGCAAGATCAATATGTCTATATCAATGATTGGATTGCCGACATGGGCCGCCAGGGTCCCCATCCCCCTTTAAAAAGGATCAAGTGAATTCTTTGAGTGAAATGGGTTTCTCCTTTACAATGAACGTAAAGGGAGAGTGGATAATATGAAAAAACGCAGACTTGGTCATTCAGATTTGCTCGTTTCTGAAATCGGGCTCGGATGCATGTCATTGGGGACTGATGAAAAACAAGCATCCGAAATCATACAAGCCGCTTTAGATGAAGGGATCAATTATTTCGATACCGCAGATTTATATGATTTCGGTGTGAATGAAGAAATTGTCGGGAGGAATTTAAAATCGGTCCGCGAACAGGTCTACATAGCCACCAAGGTTGGAAACCGCTGGAATGAAAATAAAGATTCCTGGTCTTGGGACCCTTCTGCCACTTATATCAAAGCGGCCGTAAAAGATAGCTTAAAGCGGCTCGCAACGGATTACATCGATCTCTACCAGCTGCATGGAGGAACCATGGCAGATAATATCGAAGAAACGGTAGAAGCGTTCGAAGAGCTAAAAAAGCAAGGCTATATTCGCCACTATGGTATATCCTCGATCCGTCCGAACGTGATCAAGGAATTCACTGAAACGTCCGAGCTTGATTCCGTAATGATGCAGTATAGTCTGCTCGACCGCCGACCGGAAGAGTGGATGCCCCTTTTGGAAAACAAACAAATCAGCATCATCGCACGCGGTCCCCTTGCGAAGGGCTTGCTTAGCGAGAAAATGCTTGAAAAGGCAAATGAGGATGGATACCTTGATTATAGCTATCACGAGCTGAAAGATTTGCTTCCGCAATTAAAGGACAAGCTTTCCAATCGGAAATTGAATGAAACGGCACTTCAATATACACTGTCACATCCAAGTGTCGCTGCCGTTGTTTCAGGAGCAAGCTCAGTAAAGCAGCTCCGTGAAAACTGCCAGGCCGCCAGCAGCCCTTCCTTGTCAAAAACCGAGCTTGACATCCTGAAGCAGCTGACCAAAGCGAGCCGATATGAAAGTCATCGCGAATGACAAAAACAATTGGAATAGGCTGCACCCTCCACACGTTTAGCCAACGGGAGGGGCAGCTTATTTCCGCTTGCCTTCTTATTGCGCGGCCTGCGTTTCCTAGCTCGAACATCTCTAACCTGGCTGATGAAATCATTCGATCTTTTTGATTGCCATCGCCAAATTAATGTTGTACAATTCAGTTGTGCACAATTAAAATATGAGGATGAGGGAGAATAACAATGACTAAAACATTATTTACTACATCTGTAACGGTTGATGGCGGAAGAGAAGGAACGGCCATTTCTGCAGATGGTAACTTCACGGTTGATATTGCGATGCCTGGAACACCGAGGGCGAAACAGATGCCTGAAGCATCCAATCCTGAACAGCTATTTGCTGCTGGGTATGCGGCATGCTTCGATAGTGCTTTGCAATCAGTCGGTAAAGTCGAACGTGTTTCATTCGATTCAAAGGTCACTGCCAGCGTTAGTTTATTGATGGGTGAGATGCATCAGTACAGCTTGGCTGTCACCTTAGCTGTGAAAGGATCGGGCATCGATAAAGACACGTTTGAAGCTCTCGTTCATAAAGCCCATCAAATGTGTCCCTATTCAAAAGCAATCAATGGCAATGTCGACGTCACCATTGAAATCGATGTAGATTAATATATCCAACAAGAAAAACGCTTCGGGTGAAGTCTCACCCGAAGCGTTTTTCTTTAAAATTGCTGTAAAGTTTTCAGTAGATGCAGCAACGAAGCTTTCAAATCCTCGACCACCCGCTTATCTTCGCCAGATATAGCTGAAATGCGATCGGGAATGAAGCAGGCATCTGCCTGCAAGCCGCGTCCTTTTTCAGTCAGCAAAATCATGACCGAACGTTCATCTTGGGCGGAACGTTCTCGGACAATCAAATCATTCTGCTCCATTCGTTTCAACATCGGGGTAAGCGTTCCTGAATCAAGGGCCAGTAGCTCCCCTAGTTTCTTGACCGTAAGTGTATCCTGTTCCCACAGCAGGAGAAGAACGAGATATTGAGGATACGTCACTTCAAGTTTATCCAGCAGCGGTTTATATTTTTTCGTCATTTCCCTTGAGCTTGCATAAAGCAGGAAACATAATTGATTTTCAAGCACATTTTCCAGTTTATTTTGCATCGTATCACCAGCTAGTCTTAGTCAGTCCGAGCTTCATCCGATCGGAACTTATCTTTACTATAATCGTTCTGCTTTATAAAATAAAGGGATATCCTGATGGATGAATGACAGCTCCTTCGGTTTTGAAAAATCCGGAAAATAGGGACTGCTCCATTTTGTCTCTATTTATAATTCTTCCAGTTCAGATTGCTTTCGCCCAGTAGTTCTTCGAATGATTTATTCTTCTCCCTCTGCTTTCTTTCTGCGCGTTTCTTTTCTTCTTCCGCCGCCTTTTTCTCAACTTCCGCCGCATTCAGTTCTTGTTGCTTTTGACGAAGCTGGGACATGATATCCTGATTAAGCATATCGCCAAGTTTCAATGATGATGAATCCTTTTCTTGGCTTTTACTGGAATTTTGCTTTTGTGGCTGTTTCTTTTTCATCCTTAAACCTCCTAGCCCTTATTATGACCTGATTATATCATGATTGCCGTTTTTCCCGTTACGGTTTTCAAACCGTGTTTTCCCATTTCTCTCGTGGTAAAATAAAGAAAATCAAACGAGGGGGATCCTTCATGAAAAAATGGTGGCTTGCATTAGTTGGGATTCTGACTTATATCATCGGCGTCGGCCTTTATTTCTCCAATCGGATCATGTACATGAAAAAGAAAGAAGATGCTTTCATTCAAAATCGGGAAATCACGGCCAAACGTCTGATCAGGGAGGATTTTGATAATCTGCCCAAAACGGATATCTGGGTATCCTCACCCTCGGGCTATTCATTGAAATGCTTGTTTGTCGAACCGCATGACACCAACAAGTGGGTCGTCATTTCTCATGGTGTGACGGAAAACAAAGTCAATTCGATTAAGTATATGAATATTTTTCTTAAGCGGGGCTTTAATACGATCATTTATGATCACCGTCGACACGGGGATTCCGGTGGCAAGACGAGCAGCTATGGACATTATGAGAAACTCGACCTGAAGGCCGTAATCGATGAATTGAAGCGGCGTAAAGGCCCCGACCTTACCATTGGCATTCACGGGGAGTCCATGGGGGCCGCAACCTTGCTTTTATATGCCGGGATGCTTGAAGATGGAGCTGACTTTTACATTGCCGACTGTCCATTTTCGAATTTCGAGGATCAGATCCAACATCAGCTCAAAGCTGAAATCCCCATTCCTTCATGGACCGTATTTCCGCTTGGGCGCATGTTCATCAAACTCCGGGACGGATATTGGACCAATGAAGTGTCCCCGATTGAATATATTAAAAACATCCGCAGCCCGGTGCTCTTCATTCATAGTGAACAGGACACCTTCATTCCCGTTTCGATGACGATCGAATTATATGCAGCAAAAGAGGGCCCAAAGCAGCTGTACATCGCTAAAAAAGGGGCCCATGCTCAATCTTATAATGAAAATCCGCAAGAATATGAAGCTCAAATCGATCAGTTTCTAGAAACTTGTCTGAAAAGCAGCTGAAAGGAAACAGAGGGTATTTAAAACTCCCTCTTTTCTTCCTTTACATTTTGTTAAAAAAGCTCATTCTTGGGTTCAAGATTTGATTCGGACTTTTTAACTGAAAACTGTTCGCTTCCGGCACGAAGTCTATTTTCATGCTTTCATCGAGAAAAATCATTTTTGATTTTTCCACGAATAGCGGGATACCGTTCGTTTCCACCTTTTCCGTCCCTTCTTCCACTTCGTCGACCAGCCATAATGCCGTCACACCGCTTACAACGCAGCCGCAGCCCTCCGTGTCATATTTCAGCTGTAAATGCCCTTTTTGTCCTTCTAGCTTATCGGCTATTTTCCCTGCCGCTCTTTCCGTCCATTCAATATACATGATCACATGCCTCCCGATGTCTTTGCATGCTCCCATTATAAACGATAAGCATGCTGCTGTTAATGAATTTGCCTGCTTCACTGATGTTTTTATTGCCGAGGTGCCGCCCTCTAAAAGAGGCGGTCCTTCCGCATCAGCCTTCCATTATCCTCACATCCGCTATATCAGAAAGCTTGATATAGTGGGCCTGCTGAAAATGATCGACGATATGGAGTTTTTGGGTGAGTTCATTATAATAATGAATCCTGCCAATTAGCAGCTGATACCGGTTTCCTTCATAATGTGCAACCGTGACATCCTTTCTCTCCTCCATCGCCTCCCCCATCACGGCATTCATTTCTTCCAGTTGCTGCTCATCAAGGATGCGCTTCGTTTCATAACCATCCTCCACCACCCAATCACGCAGCATCTTCACATGCTCCGGCAACATCATTGATGTCCATTTGATACGGCCTCGATCTTGAATCATTCTTTTTTCCTCCCTTCAAAATTCCAGCCTCATGCCTTATGTCCGCCAAGCAGCCTGCTTCGGTAAACGGCTGTACCCGCTTCTGTGTACGAAACGGCACGCAATAACGCTTTGTGCCCATATTTATGGCGAATTCGATCAACCGTGTAACTCAGCTCCCGCTTCTTCCAGCGCGACGTATCAAATAAAGCCAGCTGCATCTCGTTATCATCGACAATATTCGAGAGTGTGACCGCTATGCTCCGAACCGTTTTTTGCTTCTTATAGTTCTCACGGAAAAGCTCCAGGCAAACTTTATACAGCTCCATCGTAATGTTGGTCGGTTCGCTAATCGAACGGGAGCGCTGAAAGCCCCCGCCAAATTCATCCTTGCTGTAACCAATGCCCAGGCTGACCGTCCTTCCTGCCTTGTGATGGGTGCGTGCCCTTCTTCCAACTTCTTCGCAAATCTCCAGCATCACCTGCTTGATTTCATGCTCCTCCTTGTAATCCCGCAGCAGGATCTGGCTTTTGCCAAAGCTCACCTGTCCCTCGATGATCGGTGCACCCATATCCGATAAATCTACTCCCCACGCATGGTGATAAAGCTGATTGCCCATAATTCCAAACTTCGCTTCAAGTAATTGAAGGTCATAATTGGCAAGCTGCCCAACCGTGAATATCCCCATTCCATTAAGGGTTTTTTCCACACGCCTGCCAATTCCCCACATTTCACGAAGCGGGGAAATCGACCAAAGCTTGTTTGGTACATCCTCATACTTCCATTCCGCAATCCCTTCATGCTTAGCTTCTAAATCCAAGCAAAGCTTAGCCATAAGCATGTTAGGACCAATCCCTATGGCGCAGGGGAGCTGTAATTCCCTTTCGATCTCATCTTTTATCTTTTCAGCTATCGACCGGGCATCTCCCCATAAAGAAGCGGCCCCATCGACTTTCACGAAACTTTCATCGACACTATACACATGAATGGCTTCTTTCGGCACATAACGGTTGAACAGTCGCGTGATTTCCGTCGAGACCCTTAAATAAGTCGCCATTTTCGGTTCAACGACGAAAATCCTTGGATCATCCGGAATCTCAAACATCCGCGAACCCGTTTTGATGCCAAATTCCTTCTTCATCTTTGGAGAAGCAGCAAGCACAATGCTTCCCGTCCTCTGCAAATCACCAACCACCGCCAGATAACACTCGAGCGGATTCAAGCCAAGCATGACCGCTGAACAGCTTGCGTAAAAGCTTTTCATATCGATACACATAATTGATTGGTTCGGCATCGTTCCATAATCCATCATCCATTCACCCTAACAAGAATATATGTTCGCTTTTATTGTATTCATTACTTTAAACGAATATACGTTCTTATTCAATGGAAGTTTTCAACCGAATTTCTACTTTTTATTGCATTTTCCTCAAAAAAATAGATTCACCCTAAAAATAGATAAAAACCCAGTATTTCTCTGTATATCCATATAGTTTTTTCACAATCGATCAATTCGTAGCTTGAATAGTTAAAAATGAATCTAAATGCCCACTTCATCATTTTATTCACTTTTGATATCAATAGACTTTAGACCGTCATTCACATGGTCTTTGTGCTTATTTTTTGTAATGAAATTGTAATCAAAAATATGTCTATTTGTCATAATGGTATTGTAGGATAATATTGTTAAGAAGAATCGTGAGATAGATAGAGAGGAAATGAAAACAATGAAGAAATGGATCGCTTCAGCTGCTGTCGCTTCTGCCATGATGCTAACCCCGCTGCAAGCCTTTGCTAATATTGGAGACCAAACCCTCAGACCCGGAATGACAAATAACGATGTCAAACAACTACAACAACTATTAAAAACCAAAGGTTACTTCACATATTCAGGTTCACTGACTACATACTATGGAACCTATTCCACATCAGCGGTAAAGAAATTCCAAAAAGCTAAAGGACTAACGGCCGACGGAATTGCCGGCCGAGGCACATTCAATGCACTTGGTGTTTATAATGTCAATAACACAAGCATGATTAACTATGCAAAAACCTTAATGGGCAAACCATATAAATGGGGCGGAACGACTCCGGCTGGATTCGATTGCTCCGGCTTCATCTATTACGTGTTCCAAAAGTCACAAGGTATCACCTTACCTCGTACCACGTCCTTGCTTTATTCCAATACAGGTTTAAAAGTATCGTCACCGTCTAAAGGTGATCTTGTATTCTTCGATACTTCTTCAGGGAGAACAGGCGTATCACACGTTGGGATTTATATCGGAAATGGTCAATTCATTCAGGCTTCGACATCAAAAGGAGTAACCATTACGGATATGGATAATTCTTATTGGAAACCAAGATATTTAGGTGCAAAAACTTTATAAACCCCAGGATGCGAGCTCGACTTATGAGCGAAGCACCACTCAAGGAACCGGACGGAATCATCTGTCCGGTTCCTTTTTTTATTTATGGTTTCGTTACAGCTGATTATCATGGATCAGCGACCGAAAGAAAGAGGGCTCAACGTCGTCCGCTTTCATATCCCCTTAAGTGCACATAGCTGTTATTTTAATAAACTGAACGAAAGAAAAGACCCATGAAGGGTGCATTTTCGTATGAACCGCCATCAATCGCAATGAGTTCACGATGAACATCCCTAATCCGCATGGTATGACATGTGCCGTCATTTTTGACCTTCTCAAACCTATTAACATGACCGGCTAGTTCATCAAGAACTATTTTATATACAAAATCTCATCCGTTACATCCTCTACAATGACCATGAAAGAAGCATCCATATTGGAACGATTCATCATTTCGATCGTGTACACATGCTCCGATGGCAGATGGGTGACTCCAAGAACGATGAAGCGCTGACTTTCAGCTTCCCTGACATGTTCTAGGGCAGCAGTCACCGCTCGTTGCTCGGCTGCGCTTTCCTCGTCCGTCAAAACAAGAATTAATTTCGCATTCGCTTTCCCAGGAAATGATTTCGTGGCCTCGCCCCTGTGCCACGGTTTCACTTTCATCCCGACCTTTAACTCGGAATAATCAAGATGCTTACCATGTTGATTTTGAATATATGTATCATGGGTCACCTTATAGTACGTCCCTTTAATCAGAAGTCTTTCATCATCGAGATCTGTAAGGAAGCCTTCTTCTCCCTTATCAATGCCCTCCCGCTTGTTCCACTCGGAGGGCTGACAGCTCCCCAGCATACAGGCGATCAGCACATACAGGTAAAGGTTTACCATCTTCTTCATGAAAATCCCTCCTAAGAAATAGACGCAATCCACCATGGAATGGTTACCAATTCATTTTGAATAAATGACCCTTCCCCAAAAAAAGTGTCAGTTTTGGTTGGGTGAAATCACATTTTTGAAAGGATAATGGCAATCGTACGGTTTTATCAATGCATCCGTAACGATGCAGCCCATGGAAAGAAGGGAATTGGCATGTTTTATAGAATTAGTAGGTAGTACATTTTGATTTTGAAAGGAAGGAAACGCGTGAAATTAAAAATCATGAACAGTATTCGGACAAATAATTTTAATGACGAACATTTGATGCAAAAGATTACAGATTTATGGCAGGAGGCCTCTGGTCTTCTGGATAATCAAAAAGTGATTACCTACGCTGTATATCATAATTATGAAAGTGACTATAAAGGTGATTATTCATTAAGTATAACCGTTGAAGATGATGCTGGGGAACCTTCATTGAAAATCCTGAATAACGCAAAATATGAAATCTTCAATGTCGATACAACAAAGGAACATGGGGTCTACGACACCTGGAAGGAAATATGGGCCCGTGAGGAAGCAGGCACATTGGAGAGGGCATACTCATTTGATTTTGAGAAATATAGCCCTAATGGAGAAATTGAAGTATACATAGCATTAAGATAGTGTGCTTGTATGTGACCAATGACGAAAAACGGAGGTTTGCACTAAAGACGTTCCTTTCATATGCAAGGCCCGCGGGCAGTCCTTGTGGGCCCTCCCTTGTGCCTCCGACGCCTTCTGCGGCGCTGTCCAGGGGCACGTATACTAAGGAAGAGTGAGCATCGATTTCCACTTATGCTTTCCATTTTTGTATGACGGCATCACTATAAATGGCTAAAAAAAGGGTTTCAAAATGAAAACATTTCATTTCGAAACCCTTTTATCTATAAACTGAATCCCCAGATAGTATCCAAGCGTTATGTCCGAATCCTGTACATGGGGTTATTTTTTAAAAAATGCTTTTTTTCCAAAAAATTCGGTGATTGCCGGAAACAGGGTATACCATTTACCCGCTAAATCCATCCAGCCAGGGAGATTGATTTCCCTTTTATTGGTGAGCATCGCTTTGACAATTTCAGTCGCGACTTTCTCAGGCTTAAGCATGAATTTTTCAATATTCTTTACATATGTACCCGATTCATCGGCAATGTCGAAGAAATTCGTTTCTATCGGGCCCGGGTTGACGGTGGTCACATAAACATGATCTTCCATCAGCTCGAGCCGAAGAGCGTTTGAATAGCCAAGTACGGCAAATTTGGTCGAAGAATATAAGGTTGATTTAGGAGTGGCAATTTTAGCTGCCTGTGAAGCGATATTGATGATATGCCCTGATCTTCTCTGCTTCATATAGGGAAGGACTTGCTTTGTACAGGCCATTAATCCTATCACATTGACGGCAAACATCGCTTTCGTTTCGTCGATTTCCGTATCCTGCGCTTCTTTGAATGTCCCGAAGCCAGCATTATTGACCAATACATCCACTTCACCTATTTGCGTATGAATGTGATGAAAGACAGCGGCAATCTGATCTGTATCTGATACGTCAAGCTTACAAGCATATGCATCAATTCCATATTGAGTGGTTAACTCACTCTTTACCTGTTCTAATTTATCAAGGCTTCTCGCCAAGAGAACAAGACGGCCGCCCCGCTTTGCCGCATCGATAGCCACTTCCTTGCCAATCCCTCCGGAAGCACCGGTAATCACGATTACTTTCCCTTGCAAGTTTTTCAAAAAGTTGCTCCTCCTTTAAGCGATGGAATAGAGAATGACCCCAGCTTGGATTTCCGTTTCGACTTCACCCAGACTTTCCAAATAATCCAACTGACCGATCGTTTCAGAAAGTGTCAAGCCCACTTCCTGAAGATATACTTTCGGGAACAACTGCTGACACACCTCAAAAACCGATAATGGCTTGTCATAAAGCATTCCTTTCACCTGCATCGCCCGATTATGCTGCCGCTCGAATCTGTATTGAATGAGGTCCGCCACGGCATCGCCTTTCACTTCATCTCCATGTCCGGAGTAGACGGTAGATATGGAAAAATCCAATAACTTCTGAAGTGAAGCATTATATTGCAGTAACGGCCGCGGTCTATTGCCTCCCGGAAGAATCGGCGGTTCCATCAATGGATTAGGTGAAATTTTGGCAAGCAAGTGATCCCCCGCAATCATGACACCGTCACTTTCCCGATAAAAAGATAAGTGACTTTGCGCGTGCCCAGGAGTCTCGATTGTTTTCCAGCCCGGAAGACCAGGGAGTTCATCACCCTCAGCCAAATATCCCCGCAGCTTTCGTTCACTGAGAAAACCGATTTCGTCGCGATGATGGGTCAATTTATTTTTCAATTCTTCAGCCACTCCAAACTTCGCGGCATAATCAAGAAAGAAACGATTATGGCTTTCAAGGAAATCGTCACTAATGTCCAGCCAGCGCTGATTGTTTTTGTGCCCATAAACCGGGATTTCCTTTGCAAAGAAATCGAGTGCGCCAGCATGATCAGGATGATGGTGTGTCAAAATGATTTGTTCGATATCGGACAATTCCAGGCCCAAAGCCGCAAGTCCCTGAGTCAACGCTTCTTTTGATCGTTCTGTTTTAACGCCAGTGTCTATAAGGGTCAATGCATCCCCTTTCACTACATAAACATTTACATCACCCACTGCAAACGGTGTGGGCAAAGCAATTTTTGCAATATCTCCATTCCATTTCACCATAAATATTTCCACCTTAAAAATTATATTTATATAAAATTTTTTATGCATCAAACCAAATTCTTAGTACACATTACAAGAAATTCATTGTATAATTACCATTTTACATATTTTTATTAACACTGTCATTATTTTCACATAATTCATGTCTAATTTTTGATGTCGATGCATATATTATCATTGACAGAGTACCGATTTATCCTTCATAATCACAAGTAATTAAAGACGGCATGGCTTTGATTAAGGCCAAGTAAATCTATTGATGGTGTAAAGAGAATGAAGCCCGGTATGTGCTGAAAGGCTTCATCGCCCTCTCATGATTGAACCTACCTTATGAGCCTTCAGGAAAACCTGACGTAAATCCCGCGTTAGAGGATACGAGTGCAGCCTTCCTGTTTATTCGGAACGCTGAACAAAGGTGGTACCACGGAAGCGAGACCTTTCGTCCTTTATAGGATGAGGGGTCTTTTTGTTTTTATGAAAGAATTATTTTTAGAAGGAATAGGAGCGGAGATCATGAAGAAAATCGCATTCATCGGGGCTGGTTCGATGGCAGAAGCAATCATTTCGGGGCTGGTGACGCAACGGGTGATACAGCCTGCCAATATTTTCGTAACGAATAAAAGAAATGATGACAGGTTCAATTATTTAGCGGAGCAATACGGCGTCACGACCACAAGATCGCTGCAGCCATTATTGCAGGATGCCGACCTTGTCGTCCTTGCAGTGAAGCCGAAGGACATTCTTGAAACGATGCAATCAATAAAAGGATATATCCGTGAAGAAATGCTGTTGCTTTCCGTAGTGGCCGGAGTTCACACATCAAGCTTGGAGGGAATCGCCAACAAGCAATTCTCCATCGTCCGTGCCATGCCGAATACATCGGCGACAGTAGGAAAATCAGCAACGGCCCTTGCCGCAAATGGCCATACGAAGGAGTCGCAATTACAAACGGCGATCACCCTTTTTGAAACGGTAGGGACGGTCGCAATCGTTGAAGAAAATCAGCTCGATGCGGTTACAGGCTTATCAGGAAGCGGTCCAGCTTATATTTATTACTTGGTCGAAGCATTGGAAAGATCAGCCGAAACAATTGGTCTCGATTCCCAAACGGCGAAGCAATTGATTCTTCAGACCTTGTTGGGCGCAGCCGACATGTTGCAGAAATCGCCTAAAACGCCAGCCGTACTCAGAAAGGAAGTAACGTCACCGGGCGGAACGACTGAAGCAGGATTGAAAGAGCTTCAAGCCCATCAAGTGCAGGAAGCCTTCATTGCCTGTGTACAAGAAGCGACTGAGCAATCGAAGCGAATGGGTGACCAAATAAGCAAAGAACTTGCCAAATATGTCGTCCCCCAGTAAGCATTGGGTAATGGGCTGATGTCTGGCCCCCCCTTCATAGGGAGCGGCCGCAAGGCATCAGCCCTTTTCGTGATGCATGGCAACCATTTTAGTAGGGGACGCTCACTCTATGATCAGCATATCTTTTTCGTCAAAACGCCAATCCTTCGAATACGCCACTTCCCAATAGTACCCATCAAGATCGGAAAAATACCCACTGTATCCCCCCCACTCCACATCTTGGGGTGACTTCTCGATTACTCCACCGGCTTTTTCAGCCTTACTCATCACCTCATGCACTTCTTCAACCGATTTGGCATTATAAGCAAGCGTGATGCCCGAAAATCCCCCCCGCTTCAGCGGTTTCTCCGTGCTGATATCATTCGCCAGCTCCTCCAATGGGTACAAAGCAAGTTTCGTTCCCGCATTATTGAAAAAAACAATGGCAGGATCATCGTCTTGAATCGAGGTCTGAAACCCCAATCCATCCCGATAAAATGTTAGAGATTCACTTATATCCTTTACGCCTAACGTGATAAGGTTGATCCTGTTCATGATATTCCTCCTTTTTTCGGTTCAAATGGTAATTCGACATCAAAAGTACATATCCCTTTTTCGGTACGGGGCAGCATGTACATCCCTTTGGCGTCGCCCCATAGATCTTCATGCAAATTACGTAGGAAATCCACTTTCTTTGCCGAATGGATACAAGTTTTGTCAACTGTAAAGGATTTGTTTCTTTCTTATCGAATTCAACAACCAAAAGGGGGAATTTCGATGAATACAAGTGCAGTTGCCCGGTTACTGAATGTTTCCCATAGTACGATCCAACGTTGGGTTAGCCAATTGAACATGGAAGTAGAACGGAATCAGCTTGGCCACTACCAGTTTTCAGAGGAAGACATTGCCTTGTTAAGAAAAATCCAAAATCAGCTGAACGAAGGGATCATTCTCCAAAAGGTCAGCATATCAGAGAGTAAGATCAGAAAAGCAACCGTTCAGAAACACACTGAAATGACGAAAGAACATGAACAACTGCTGGAACGGATCGTCCGGCTTGAAAATGGTTTGAAAACAAAAGCCGATGATGTGGTATCTTATCAACTTTTACAGCACAGAAGTGAAATGGAAGAGATGCACAAACTCGTAAAAAAACTCGAAGCTCGAATCGAAGCTTTAGAAACGCCAACCATTCCGCCGTTTGATTACTTCATCGCTGCTGAAGAAGCCGCCGTCACTAAAAAAACGAAAAAGAGACCGTTCATGAAAACGATTTTCGGCATTGGCAGAAAGGACGATTCTACTTCATGGAGCACGGCAGACAGCGATTAAGTCGCGTTTTAGAAAAAATGAAAAGGCCCTGACCCTAGGTTCGTTTCACCCTTGGGTCGAGCCTTTTTCTTTTTACCTTAGATCAGCACGGCACGGTCATTGATCATTTTCTCGCCTTTGATCCGTTGGAATTCGTTAAGCAGTTTTTCAACGGTAAGCTTCTGCTTTTCAACCCCTCTGGCTTCAAAAATGATTTGTCCCTTATCCATCATGATCAAGGAATTTCCAAGATCGATTGCCTGCTGCATATTATGGGTGACCATCAAGGTGGTCAATTGGTTCTTTTCGACGATTTCCTTCGTCAAGTTTGTTACAAGCTCCGCCCTGGAGGGATCCAGAGCGGCAGTATGTTCATCAAGAAGCAATATCTTCGGATCGGTAAAGGTTGCCATCAACAATGATAATGCCTGACGCTCACCTCCTGATAATAATCCGACCTTGGCAGTCATCCGGGTTTCCAATCCTAAATGGAGGGTAGCCAAACTTTCTTTAAAAAGCTCCTTCCGTTTTTTGGTCACGCCGAAGCCTAGACCTCTTCTATTGGTCCTGCCATAAGCAATGGCCATATTTTCTTCAATTGTCATATGCGGGGCCGTGCCAAGCATCGGATCCTGAAACACACGGCCAATCATCTTGGCACGGGCATGCTCCTCAATTGCCGAAACGTTCCCGCCATGTATGAAGACTTCACCGGCATCAGGGAGAATTTTACCGGAAATCATATTCATCAACGTCGATTTCCCGGCACCGTTACTTCCGATGACCGTTACGAATTCGCCTTTTTTCATTTGCAGATCCAGATTACAAAGGGCCAGCTTCTCATCCGGTGTCCCTTCATTGAAGACCTTATAAATCCGATTTAACTGAAGCATATCCATCCCCCCCTTTCGATAAAGACCCCGCATGGCGGGTTTGAATTTCCTTGAGGCGCTTTTTCTTCCGGCTTTTTTCCTTTTGTTTATCGGAGATTTTCGGAATGACAAGTGCTCCAATCACAATAAGTGCCGTAATCAATTTAACATCACCTGTATCAAAGAATTTCACCCGAAGGGCCAAAGTGACGACGATTCGGTAAATGATTGCTCCCCCAATCACCGCAAGCGTTGCACGGGCAATCGTTTTTGCACCGAATAACGCTTCACCAATGATGACGGAGGCCAAGCCGATGACAATGATGCCTATCCCCATTCCAATATCGCTAAAGCCGTTATATTGGGCAACGAGGGCACCAGAGAAGGCGACCAGGGCATTCCCGATAGCGAGTCCCAAGACCTTCATGCTGCCAGTATGGGCAGAAAAACTGTTGACCATCGCTTCATTATCCCCCGTCGCTCGTAAAGCAAGACCAATTTCCGTTTTTAAAAATGCGGACATCCCCATTTGAATGATTACAACGACGATCAGCATGACGATCAATATCGACCACGTTTTCGGCAGGCTATCACCAAGGCCCATCATCGTTAAAAGTCCATTCAACATATTGTCCAATCCAGTGCCAGCAAAAGCGTCCTGGATTTTCGTGATAATGGTCGTCTGGGAAAGCAACGGGATGTTGGATGCACCCATGATCCTTAAATTGATGGAGTAGAGGGCGATCATTATCAGAATACCTGCCAGGAGCGGATTGACTTTCCCCTTCGTATGCAGAAGCCCCGTTATGGTCCCAGCGATGAAGCCGGCCACCATCGCACAGAAGGTGGCCAGGATCGGCGAGAAGCCATTAACGATCATTATGGCGGCGACTGAGGCACCAGTCACAAAACTCCCTTCGACTGTCAAATCCGGAAAGTCGAGGATCCTGAACGTTAAATAGACACCAAGCGCCATAATCGCGTAAATCATTCCCGACTCAAAAGAATTGAATAAGGCTGTAGGCATGTTCTTCTTCCTTCCCTGAACAAAAGCAGAGTTTATTTTACAAACTCAGCATCTGCTTTCCATTCTTCTTTTATTTCAACACCCATTTCTTTTGCTGCCTTTTCATTAATGACCAATTTCAGCTTTTGTGGATATTGAACCGCGATATCTCCAGGTTTTTTACCATCCTTCAAGATTTCAACCGCTTTTTGTCCCGCTTCATAGCCAATATCGAAGTAGCTGAAGCCATAGGCTGCGAAGCCGCCGGCATTCACGGAATCTAGCTCGCCAACGAACAACGGGATATCTTTGTCATTTGCCACCGAAATGACCGATTCCAGTGCCGAGACTACGGTATTATCGGTAATGATATAGAAAGCATCCGCTTTGCCAATTAATGATTCCGTTGCCTGTTTAACGTCCGCTGAAGTCGAAACCGAAGCTTCCACGACCTTCAATCCGGCTTTTTTCGCTTCCACTTTCACGTTTTTGATTTGGACGACGGAATTTTGCTCCCCTGTGTTATAAACGGTCCCGATCGTCTTTGCCCCAAGTTCTTCCGCCAGGAATTTCATCGATTTGGCAATCGCTTCCGGATGTGAATCCGTCGTCCCCGTTACATTCCCGCCTGGCTTGTCCAAAGAAGTAACGAGCTTAGCCGCCACAGGGTCGGTGACCGATGTAAACACGATAGGGATATCCTTTGTCGCATTCAAGGCACTTAGGGCACTTGGAGTCGAATTGGCGAAAATCAAGTCAACCTTATCGCCAACAAAGTTACTAGCAATCGTCTGATTGTTGTTTTGATCGCCCTGCGCGATTTGAAGGTCATACTTGGCCTTGACGTCATTGTCCTTCAAAGCGGCCTTGAATCCTTCATACGCCTGATCCAGTGAATCATGCTGAACGATTTGGGTCACCCCGATGTTGTAAGTATCCGTTTTGCTTCCTTCCTTTGCCGTATTTTTTTCCTTGTCACTCCCGCAGCCTGCCAATGCCATCCCTGCTACTAAGGTCATGGCTAAAGTCGAATATAATTTCTTTTTCATATTTTCCCCCCGCTTTTTACTTATTTAAGAACATGTACTTCCAATCACGCCAGCTTTTTCACGTTTATGTCCTAAATTATAATCGTTTAGTCCCAATTATTCCAATATATTTTTTAACTTTTTAGAATTTTTTGAGTTATCAGATGAATTATCCAAAAAAAGCTGCCGTGAAAGGGTATCTCACCTTTTCACGGCAGCTTTTTTTTGGAATGGTCAATGTTCAACAACTTGGTTCACGATGTCGGTTACAGTGGCACGATCAATTTTTTCTTTGCCCTCTTTTAATGCCTTCAATGTAGCTTTTGCTAATTCCAAGGGGATTTTGCAAAAATGGATGATTTCTTTCGTTTCTATCTCTGCAATATAGGCATCCGCTAATGCTAAATTACGTTCCGTATGGGAGAGCATCTCTTCGAATCCCCAGCCATCAGGATAAAAATTAACCCCACGTTCGGCATCTTCCTCCCGGTTACGGAGAATATTGACCGTTTGGAGCCCACGGCCAAATGCGATGGCAAGTTTACGATCCGTTACGGTTCCATCAAACCAATTCCACATATCAGACAGCATGACGCCAACTAAACCTGCAACATAATAGGTATAATCATCAAGCTCTTCTTCATCATGGATTTGCCAATCCTTCGTAACCCATTTTGCCATGCCTTCTGCCATCTCCCGTGTCGACTCCAAAACCTTGGCTCTCGCTCCTGGAGGACAATATTGAATCCAATCAGCTAAAAGCAAGGTCACCTCGGGCAGATCATCTTTATATGGCGTGAATAATGATTGAAGCTGTTCTTCACGGTAATCCGCCTTAAGCAGGTTGCTTAGGGATTGTAATAGGGAAACCTTACTGTCTGCAGGAAGGCCTGGATGATCCTCGATCTCATCTATGGCACGCATGCACAGGTAGGCAGCTCCGATCGCCTCTTGTAATCCTTTCGGAAGATAGCTAATCGGAATGAAGAAAGTCCGGCTTGTTTTTAAGAGAAAATCCATTGCTTTAGTATGTAGGTTGCTTTGGTCAGTCATAGGTTACACTCCTTTAAATATCCAATGAACAGTTGTTTCATTATATCAAACATTCGTATTGATTTCAGCTTCCCTCTTTCTCTGCATATAATGGAATTTTAATCGTCATTAAATCTTCTGCCATGATGGTGTTTTTGAATATTGCCTCGCTTTGCTTCTTTAACCGCTCCGAATCCTCGGCGCTATACCGCGAGCTGATATGGGTAAGGATTAAATGCTTGGCGCCTGCCTTCGAGGCCGTCGTTGCCGCCTGGGCGTTTGTCGAATGGTAATAGCTAGAGGCCATTTCCGTTTCTTCTGCAGAAAATGTGGCTTCATGAACAAGGTAATCTGCCGAATCAGCAAGTACGAGGGCATTGTCGCACACTCTTGTATCCCCAAGGATCGTGATGATCCGCCCCCTTTGCGGAGTGCCTAGATAATCTTTCCCGTTCAGGACACGGCCATCCTCGAGTTGGACCGTTTGTCCATCTTTCAATGCTTTAAAAAGCGGACCAGGCTTCACACCCGCTTGATGGAGCCGGTCAACGAGCAGGCTTCCTGGACGGTCCTTCTCTCTAATCCGGTAACCGATGCTATATATGCCATGATCAAGCGGCATGGCCGTCACGGTGAATTGTCCGTCCTCGAACACGATGCCTTCTTCGATTTCGACGATTTCCAATGGGTATTTCAAATGAGTGCCACTCACAAGTAAGCTTGTCTTGATATAAGCATCAAGCCCTTTCGGACCATATACGGTCAATTTATCCACCCCGCCCTGAAAAGATCTGCTGCTTAACAGGCCAGGGAGACCGAAGATGTGATCACCATGTAAATGGGTGATGAAAATCTTTTCAATCTTTCGCGGTTTGACAGCCGTTTTTAAAATTTGGTGCTGTGTTGCCTCACCACAATCGAATAACCAAACGGTCCCGCGTTCTTCCAATAATTGCAGGGCGATTGACGTCACATTCCGCGCCTTGGCGGGAACGCCGGCACCTGTACCCAATAAAACAAAATCCACTGATACTACCTCCGTTGCAAATACGTTAATAGCTTAACTATAGCATAACCATGTCGGTTCTTTCATTTATGACCGACAAAAAACTTAATCAGATAAAACATTTTATGAAATATGATAAAAAATGCGCAAATTGATTGCTTTGAGGGAAAGCTAACCGTAAAATTAGAAATTGGTACACATACGGGAATTCCAACTTTAGATATAGAATTAACGGAAAGTTGAGGTTTTAACATGACAGAAAATAATAAACCAACGGCATTGATCATGATTTTTGGTGCTACTGGAGATTTGGCAAAAAGGAAATTGTTTCCTTCCATATATCGACTTTTTCAAAAAGAAAAAATCAATAAATTTGCCGTCGTGGGCGTAGCAAGGAGATCCTTGACAAACGAGGAGTTTCAATCGAGCGTCAAAGATTCCATCCTTACGTTCGGACACGCGGAGGAAAAAGTCGATGAATTCATTTCACATTTCCAATATCATTCTCATGACGTATCGAGCTCAGAATCATATCTGCAGTTAAAGGGGATTGCCGAGGAATTGGACGGGCAGTATCAATTGGAAGGCAATCGCATTTTCTATTTAGCGATGGCGCCTGAGTTTTTCGGAACGATTGCCGAACAGATTAAAGCGCAAGGCCTGACTGAATCGAAAGGATATAAGCGCCTGGTCATTGAAAAACCATTTGGGCACAGTTTTGAAACGGCCCAAAAATTGAATGAACAAATACGCACGGCATTCGCCGAAGATGAAATATACCGTATCGATCATTATTTAGGTAAAGAAATGGTTCAAAACATAGAAGTCATCCGTTTTTCGAATGCGCTATTCGAACCGCTTTGGAATAACCGGTATATCTCCAATATCCAGGTTACTTCCAGTGAGACGCTTGGCGTTGAAGAACGCGGCCGTTATTATGAAACGAGCGGTGCCCTTAGGGATATGGTCCAAAACCACTTGCTCCAGATGGTGGCCTTGCTTGCGATGGAGCCTCCGATCGCTTTGACGACGGAAGAGATTCGCAGCGAAAAAGTACGGGCATTGCGCTCGCTTCGGCCGATGAAGGTCGATGAAGTCGATAAATACTTCATCCGCGGCCAGTACGGGGAAGGAACAGTAGACGAGAAAACACTGCCAGGTTACCGCAATGAACATAACGTGAATCCTGATTCCAATACAGAAACCTATGTTGCCGGGAAATTGCTGATTGATAACTTCAGATGGGCAGGTGTTCCTTTTTATATTCGCACCGGCAAGAGAATGGATGTAAAGTCGACGAATATCGTTGTCCAATTCAAAGATATCCCGATGAATCTGTATTACAAAACGGAAGAAACCTTGAACCCGAACCTGCTCGTTATCAATATCCAGCCAGATGAGGGCATCACATTATACTTAAATGTCAAGAAATCCGGGACGACTTCGAATACGAAGCCAATGAAGCTGACAGTCTCCAACAAGGGGATCGAGCACATCAATTCCCCAGAGGCATATGAAAAGCTATTGTTCGATAGCATGCGCGGAGATGCTACAAACTTCACCCATTGGGACGAGGTCGCCCTCTCATGGAAGTTTGTCGATACGATTTCCAACGCATGGGAACACACGAAAGAAGAGTCTTTCCCGAACTACGCTGCAGGGTCTACAGGTCCGCTTGCATCCGATGAACTTTTAGCTGATGACGGACATATTTGGTGGCAAATCAAGAAAGACACAACCGAGAGCAATTAAATAAATGAAGGGGATGCAGAGTTAACCCTGCATCCCCTTCTTCATTCATGATACACGCTTCCTGACTAACTTCTCCCGGATCGTATGAAGCATTTCCTTAGATTTAGACAGTTCTTCATCCATTTCGGAATTGAGCCAATAAGAAACACCAAGTTCTAAAGCAATAAAAAATAAAAATATGGCAATAGCCAACCAGATGATAAACATGTTCAACCCGCTCCTTCTCTCTTGACTGCCGACTTATCATGAATTCCGTCCTTAGCTTTACATGTTTATATTCCTTGTTATGTTGGTGTTCAAACCTAAATGGGAAGCATGAGGTATATCATACTATATTTTCCATTAAAAAGGGAGAAGTTTCTTTGATCATTCCCATTTTCACCATGTTCGACCAGTAGAAAACTTGGTCACGAACCTGCAGGATCTTGTGCATACTCCCGTTATCTACAACGATGCATGGATCTGCTTTTTGGGACTGGAATGGTACGGTCTTGCAGAGGTTACACTAAGACGGGTGCTTCATAATGAAACGGCACCAATACTTCGATGTGGAGGGATTAAACGATGGACATTCGTGAAGGATTAATTCCAACAGCGTTAGGGACAGCCGTAACAGCAGCGGGTTATGCAATGAAGCAGACTCGCGGCTCAAACAAAATGGTCGCCAATACCGTCTTTGGTTTCGGTTTGGCACATGTTGTGTTAGGGGTCATTGACCTTGTAGAGCATCGGAGATCATGAAAAGAGAGGGCGCCGCTTGGCGTCCTCTCTTTTTTACGTGCGTCTCGCTTCCTTTACAAAAGCCGTCTAAAAAGGAGTTATTTTTCCATCCATTCGGTATGGAATGTACCTTCTTTGTCGATGCGTTGGTACGTATGGGCTCCGAAATAATCGCGCTGCGCTTGAATTAAGTTGGCTGGCAGCGTTTCAGTACGGTAGCTATCGAAATAAGCAAGTGCTGACGAAAGACAAGGAACGGGAACTCCGTTCATCACCGCTGTCGAGACAACCTCACGTAAAGCCCCTTGGTAGCTTTCAACGATTCCTTGGAAGTAAGGATCAAGCAGCAGGTTGTTCAGGTTGGCTTCACGATCATACGCTTCCTTGATTTTTTGCAAGAATTGTGCACGGATGATGCAGCCGCCACGGAATATCATCGCGATGTCACCATATTGCAAGTTCCAATCATTTTCTTCCGACGCTGCTTTCATTTGTGCGAAGCCTTGTGCATAGGAACAGATTTTACTCATATAAAGTGCTTTACGAATGCTTTCGATCAAGGCCTTCTTATCGCCTGTAAAGCTCTCCGCCTTTGGACCGCGCAGGATTCTGCTCGCTTCGACACGCTCGTCCTTGATGGCCGAAATGAAACGGGCGAATACGGATTCGGTAATGATTGGCAGCGGTACACCAAGATCAAGTGCACTTTGGCTTGTCCATTTCCCGGTTCCTTTTTGGCCAGCTTTATCTAAAATGACATCAACCATCGGCTTCCCGGTTTCTTCATCATACTTTTTGAAGATGTCAGCAGTGATTTCAATGAGATAGCTATCAAGTTCCCCTTCATTCCACTCGGTAAATACTTCATGGAATTCCTCAGCAGTAAGTCCAAGAAGATTTTTCATGAGGAAATAAGATTCGGAAATCAACTGCATGTCGCCATACTCGATACCGTTATGTACCATCTTCACATAGTGGCCTGCTCCATCCGGCCCGATATACGTACAGCAAGCATCGCCATCTACTTTAGCCGAAATATCCTTCAAGATCGGTGCAACCAGTTCATATGCTTCTTTTTGACCGCCAGGCATGATGGAAGGACCCGTAAGCGCTCCTTCTTCCCCGCCTGAGACACCTGTACCGATGAAATGGATGCCAAGCTGACTTAATTCCTCATTGCGGCGTTGAGTGTCCTTGAAGAACGTATTTCCGCCATCAATGACGATATCACCTTTTTCAAGTAACGGTTTTAATTGTTCGATGGTTGCATCCGTGGCCGCGCCGGCTTTAACCATCAACAAGATTTTGCGTGGTGTTTCCAATGAATCGACGAATTCTTCAAGCGTATATGCAGCCTTTACATTTTTGCCTTCCGCTTCCTTCATCATGTCATCCGTTTTTGAACCTGAACGATTGTAAACGGATATCGAATAGCCTCTGCTCTCGATATTAAACGCAAGATTCTTACCCATTACTGCAAGTCCGATAACACCAATCTGTTGTTTTGTCATGACCATCTTTCCCTTCTCTATATCTTTACACAGCCAGAAGCTATTCTTTGCCACCTGGAGGACCCTTCCTCCTTGATCGCTCGAAGAAATCTTTACTGAAGCTCGTGTCTGTTCCGATCGAACCGTTCTTCAAGGGCAATCCCTTTTTAATAATATTTTCTCCGTACTTATTTTGCAAGTGTTCCATCGCTTCATACAACGGTTCCTTTTCAGCTTCCTTTTGAAAAGAAAAAATATCCAACTGCAAGAAGGCCGACTCCTTCTCGACGACATCATGGGCGGTTACGCCGAGAAGCCTGATACCTTCACCATTCCAATTTTTCATGAAAAGTTCGGTCGCTCCAGCCAATATGTCCTTTTTTTCAAACACCGGGTTGGAAACGGTCCGGCTTCTCGTAATGGTGCGACGGTCTTTGTACCGGATCGTCACTCCTATTTTTTGACCAAGGAGGCGTTTATTTTTCAAACGGGCAGCCACCTTTCCCGAAAGCTTTTCCAGGACACCGAGCAGTTCTTTTTGGTTGGTGGAGTCATGAGGGAGAGTGGTCGAGTTCCCGATGCTCTTATGTTCAAAAATCGATTCAGGATCCACAAGCCTTGGGTCAATGCCATTGGCCCTATCTTTCAAACGGATCCCATTGATCCCAAGCAATTGTTTCAGCTGACTTTCCAGGGAATGGGCAAGGTCTTTGATTGTGATGATGCCGATCGTATGAAGTTTTTCGGAGGTTTTCTCACCGATACCATGCATTTCACCGACTTGCAGTGGCCAAAGCTTCTCAGGAATGTCCCTTTTCCTTAAAACCGTGATCCCCATTGGCTTCTTCATATCCGAGGCAGTTTTGGCCAGGAATTTATTAGGAGCGATCCCGATACTGCATGGGAGGTCCATCGTGTTATAAATCCTTTCCTGAATGCTTTTGGCTATTTCCACAGGTGAACCCAATTCGGCGCATTCACTGATATCCAGATAGCCTTCATCGATCGAAACCGGTTCAACCAGCTCCGTATATTGCCTTAATAAATCGAAAATGGCCAGTGAAGCCTTTCGATAACGTTCGAAGTTCGGCTTCTGGATGACCAATTGGGGGCAGAGTTTTTTCGCCTGCCATATCGGCATCGTCGTTTTAACCCCGAACTTTCTCGCCTCATAGCTGCAGGTGACGATTATGCCCCTTCTCTCTTCAACATTACCAGCGATAGCAAGCGGCTTGCCCTTCAAAGAAACATCATAGGACATTTCCACCGAAGCATAAAAGCTATTCATGTCTACATGGAGAATGACCCTGCCATTTTTGGGATACATGTTCTTCATATTGACCGTCACATCCTTGAAAAAATAAAAATACGGATAGCGGGGTCCATAAAAAAACATTTCTTCTAAGATCCCCCTATTAAAACGGGTTAGCCAAGGGAAAGGCTTGTCGCTTAAAGAAAAACAGCCATCATTTCATTGATGACCGTAAATGTCTTCTGCCATACTTGAACGCCAACCGCAATCAAACCGTTAATAGCCTTTCATCCAATAGTCACATAAGCAGATTTAAGCTTGTGCTGCCGTTACATCAAGCCCGTCCATCATCTTCTATTGAATATGAGCAAGAACAGGGGATGGTTCAGAAGCAACTTCTCGTCTAAGTACTTAACGGAAACGAAGCTCCCCACATCCCCTATCCTTTTTTCACTACTACGCGGATACTTCCTGAATGATGCTGATGACCATTTCAGCAAGTTTTGTCAATTCCTCAACCGGAATTCTTTCATTCGTAGTATGGATATCTTCATAGCCGACTGCAAGATTGACAGTTGGTATCCCAAAACCAGCAATGACATTCGCATCGCTTCCGCCGCCGCTTTTCACAAGCTCGCATGGGCGGCCGATTTTTTCCGCTGCCTTCCTTGCAATTTCGACAACATGATCGCCGGCACCATATTTGAATCCAGGGTACATGACGTTAACTTCCACTTCAGCACGCCCGCCCATTTCAATGGCTGCCGTCTCGAATGCTTCTTTCATTCTCGCTACCTGTTTTTCCATCTTCTCAGGGACTAAGGATCTTGCTTCAGCAAGGATTTCCACATGGTCACAAACGATATTCGTTTGCTGTCCTCCTTGGAAACGGCCGATGTTAGCTGTCGTTTCCTCGTCGATACGGCCCAATGGCATTCTTGAAATCGCTTTGGCAGCAATCGTTATCGCTGAAACCCCTTTTTCAGGAGCCACACCGGCATGGGCGGTTTTGCCTAAGATGGTTGCAGACACTTTCGCCTGAGTAGGTGCAGCGACCACCACATTCCCCACTTTTCCATCACTATCAAGTGCAAAACCGAATTTAGCCGTTACAAGGGAGCGATCCATCGCTTTTGCTCCAACCAATCCAGATTCTTCCCCGACCGTGATGATGAATTCGATTGTCCCATGCTCAATTTTTTGTTCCTTCAATACTTTAAGCGTTTCTAACATGACCGCTAATCCCGCTTTGTCATCCGCTCCCAAAATGGTTGTTCCGTCTGACACTATGTATCCATCCTTAATGGAAGGCTTGATGCCCTGACCAGGCACAACCGTATCCATATGCGAAGTGAAATAAATTGTATCTACGCCTTCCTTCGTTCCTTTAAGCGTACATATTAAATTGCCTGCACCATGACCGGTAACAGCCGTTGTATCATCTTCGAAAACCTCTACACCTAAAGCCGTGAATTTTTCTTTCAGGACTTTGGCGATGGCTGCTTCATTTTTCGTTTCGGAATCAATTTGCACCAATTCCATAAATTCGCTTACGATACGCTCTTCATTAATCATAAAATAAAACCTCCAAAAAAGTTTTCCTCTTTAATTATACTTCTAAAAGCGGCGCTCCGGCAAATAATGTGAAAGTCAATCGCCTCTGATCATGCTTGTTAACTGCTGAGTGAAACTCTGCATCACTCCCTTTTAGCTTTCTCCCCCTAGAGGTAAGAGCCCAAACAACTAGCATTTGGGCTCTTTGCATATGGCATTACAGCGGGATATTTCCATGTTTTTTCCACGGTCGCTTCTCTTTTTTGTTGCGGAGCATTTCAAGCGATTGGATGATCTTGATCCTGGTTTCCCGGGGATCAATGACATCATCCACCATACCAAGGCTGGCAGCGATATAAGGATTGGCGAATTTTTCCCGGTATTCTTCAATTTTAGCCGCACGAGCAGCTTCCGGATCTTCACTGTTTTGTATCTCACGAGCAAAGATGATATTTGCCGCTCCAGCAGAGCCCATCACCGCAATTTCGGCATTCGGCCAGGCAAAAGTAAGGTCCGCCCCAATCGATTTACTGTTTAAGGCCACATAGGCTCCGCCGTATGCTTTACGCAGGATAATTGTCAACTTCGGCACGGTCGCTTCGGAGTAAGCATAGAGAAGCTTTGCTCCGTGGCGGATAATCCCCCCATGCTCCTGCTTGACACCCGGGAAGAATCCTGACACGTCCTCAAACGTAATTAAAGGAATGTTGAATGAGTCACAAAAACGGATGAAGCGGGCAGCCTTATCGGATGAATCAATATCCAGTCCGCCAGCCAACACTTTCGGCTGGTTGCAAACAAGCCCCACTGTTTTCCCTTTGATTCGTGCCAAACCAATCACGATATTTTTCGCAAAGCCCTCCTGTACCTCCATGAAGGAACCCTCATCGACGACTTGCTCCAACACTTTCCGAACATCATATGGGCGAATACCTTCAAAAGGGACAACATCCGTTAAATCAGGACGGTAGTCATCTCCATCGTCACTTTCCAAAACCGGCGGCTTCTCTTCATTATTTTGTGGCAAATAGCTCAGGAGACGTCTAACGTCAGCCAGAACCTGCTCTTCAGATGCCCCCTTGAAATGGGCATTACCGCTAATGGTATTATGTACAGTCGCTCCGCCCAATCCTTCTGATGAAATCTTCTCCCCTGTAACTGTCTCAATCACTTTTGGTCCAGTAATGAACATTTGACTCGTTTTTTCCACCATGAAAACGAAGTCGGTTATGGCTGGAGAATAAACGGCCCCGCCTGCACAAGGTCCCAAGATAACTGAAATTTGTGGAATGACGCCTGAATAAATGGAGTTCCGGTAAAAGATTTGGCCATATCCGTCAAGAGAGACTACACCCTCTTGAATGCGTGCCCCTCCAGAATCATTCAAACCGATGAAGGGTGCTCCATTTTCCGCTGCCAAATCCATGACATTGGCAATTTTCAAAGCATGCATTTCCCCTAGTGCACCGCCAAACACAGTGAAATCCTGTGAGAACAAATAGATGTCACGGCCGTTTACCTTTCCGTAGCCCGTAACGACCCCTTCCCCCGGTCCTTCTTCCTTTGCCATCCCAAAATTGGTGTTACGGTGTTTGATAAAGGGATTAAGTTCGATGAACGATCCTGGATCAACTAAAAGATCGATCCTTTCCCTTGCCGTAAGCTTTCCTTTTTCATGTTGCTTATCGATTCTTCCTTCACCGCCGCCCATCTCCACTTTACGGCGTCTATCATATAAATCATTGATCGCTCCATATATGTCCTCTGTCATCCCTGCTCCTCCTTCGATAATGATTGTTCACAAAGTTCATATAATACACCTGCAGTAGACTTCGGATGAACGAAAGCCACATCCGCATCATGTGCCCCCTTACGCGATGTATCATCGATCATGCGTATTCCTGATTGTTTCAAATCTTTGATCCGCGCTTCGATATCCTCTACACCAAGAGCGACATGATGAATGCCTTCACCATGCTTTACGATGAATTTAGCGATTGGACTTTCCGGTGATAACGCTTCCAATAATTCCAAACGGGTATTGCCTGCCATGATAAAGGCTACTTTCACACCTTGGCTTTCCACAGTCTCGATCCCTTCGAGTTCCAACTTCAGTGTTTCCGTGTAAAGCGGCAACGTCTCATCCAATGACTTGACCGCAATGCCGATATGATCGATATGTTTTATCATCTTCCAGTCCCCCTAATCCAATCGGTTGATTCTATTAAAATATGACTATCATTCACATGAAATCCTAAGATTCGAAATAATATGAACATTATACTTTTACTTGTTTCTGCCAAACGTACACGTTAAAATGAAATCAATTAAACTGTTTAAAGGGAGAGAGCATATGGGAAACAAAAAAATGAGAAAAATCGTTGTGTATTTAATGCTTATCTCAATGATACTAACAACGTTATTGTCAGGGATTGCATTTCTTTTGTAATAGATATCGAATGGAGAGGGGAGCATCAAGCTTCCCTCTCTTTATTTTATCGCGCCACTTTTCATTGCCAATGTTTTGAAGTCCTCGGATGAATGGGTGATCAACACCTTTGTACCTGCAGTGACTTTTTCGTACAAGCGCTCTACATCGGATTTATGCATGCGCACACAGCCATTTGAAATGAACTTTCCAATCGAGGAAGGTTGATTCGTACCATGAATCCCGTAAATCCTTCCATCGGTATTCCGTGCATCAAATCCAATCCATCTCGATCCCAATGGATTCCTGGGATCGCCGCCAGGAATATTCTTTTTTCGATAATAAGGATTGACAGCTTTAACCTTAATGGTGAAAATCCCTTCAGGCGTCAGCTCCTGGCTCTTCCCGGTACCGACCGGCAAAATCTCCTTGACCTCGTTATCATCGATGAAAGCCAATTTATTGCTGGCTTTATTGATGATGATGAAAGCATCACCAGCCTTAACGGGCTGAGGTTCGGCATGTACAGATAGCGGCCACAACGATAACATAAGCATTAAAGAAAGGATCCATCTCATTTGTATCAATTCCTTTACTTTTTGCTTAGTTTAAGCCAAGTGCCTCTTCTTCATTCGGTGATTGTTAAGTTTCGGCAATCCCTTGAATGAATGCTTCAACAATAAGTAGCGCTCCATTTCCTTCATGAGCTGCAATAATGCGGCCCTGGATTCAAACTCTTCCCGTGTCTGCGGAAGTGCCATCCCCCTAAAAAAGACCTCCAGCTCCTCAAGCTTCTTCAAGTAGATGATGGCCGTATTTTGGGGATGGACATTCTCGGCCAGGTCTTCTATGAAATTCGCCACGATGCCGCTTTGCTTGACGACCAACGGAATATTCGTGACTAAAGGGAGAATGCGCTCAATTATTTCAAATTGCTTTTCACGCATTTTAAAATAATGGTAATACAGATCTTCTTCCCTTAAAAAATGATTCTCCACATCCCTGAAGGCAAGGCTTTTGGCTTCGTTAAGAAGATCACCCGTTTCAGTGATTTCCTTTCCACCCCATGTGTGATCATTATCCCGTAAATACCGGACGATCCCCATCAAAATTTCGCTGAAATTCGTTTCAATGCGCTCCTGATAGTCCAAAAGCTTATCATCCACACTAGGCATGTACAGATTCATGACAAGCGCCACCCCGACCCCTACGGCGATTAATATCGTTTCATTCATCAGCAAGGAAAACGTGATGTCTCCCGAACCATATAAATGTAAAATGATGACACAGCTCGTAACGATTCCCTCATTGATCTTCAAGGCAACGGTCGTAGGAATGAAGATCAATAGGATCAATCCTATGATCAGCGGATGGAAGGCGATGAATTGAAACATAAGGGCTGAATAGGCCATTGCGATTATACAAGCTAAAAACCGGTGCCAGGAGGCATACACCGACTTTTTTTTCGTAACCTGGATACATAAAATCGTAATGATTCCCGCAGACGCGAAATTATCCAAATTAAGCATTTGTGAAATAATGATTGCCAAGGTAGCCCCTAAAGCGGTTTTAATCGTTCTGTATCCGATTTTAAACATTGTTATGTATCACCTGGCTCTTTCTCTTACTATTATAATACTATCAGGATTACAGAAATTTTCACAGTCCTTTGAACATAAAATTCCCGATTTTCATATACATTCATTCAAAAATACGTTATTGAAATAAAATAAAAAAAGGCAACCTAAATGTCACCTTTTTTTCTTGATTATATACTATTTGCTCCGCTTATAAAACTTTTTCCAAGAAGTCTTTTGCTCGCTGACTTTTTGGATTGGAAAAGAATTCACTCGGGGCACTTTCCTCAACGAGCAGGCCTTCATCCAAGAACAGAACGCGATCGGCCACTTCTTTGGCGAATCCCATCTCATGCGTTACGATCAGCATGGTCATTCCCGTATGAGCCAATGACTTCATGACCTCGAGCACTTCCTTCACCATCTCGGGATCGAGCGCTGAAGTCGGCTCATCGAAAAGCATGACCTCCGGGTTCATGGCCAATGCCCGTGCAATGGCAACCCTTTGTTTTTGTCCGCCTGACAGGCGATTCGGGTAGGACGATTCTTTATCGGCCAAGCCCACTTTGGTCAAGAGCTCACGTGCTTGCCTTACTGCCTCCGCCTTGGATAATTTTTTCACCTTCATCGGTGCATATGTCAAGTTTTCAAGCACGGTCTTATGAGGGAATAAATGAAAATGCTGAAATACCATACCGACATTTTCCCGCACTTTCATGATATTGGTCTTTTTATCGGTGATAACTTGATCTTTAAACCAGATTTGACCATCTGTAGGGGTTTCCAGCATATTAATGCAACGCAGGAAGGTTGATTTACCGGATCCGGATGGACCGATAATGGCCAACACTTCACCCTGGGCGATCTCGGTGCTGATTCCTTTCAACACCTCGAGCCTGCCATAATTTTTTTTGAGTTCATCAATTTTAATCACTGCGTCTCATTCTCCTTTCAATCACTTTGCCTAAGATGGTAAGAATCATGACCATCACATAATAAATGAGGCCGGCAAATAAAATCGGCTCGAAGAATTTATAGGTCTCACCGCCGACAATATATGAACGGCGCATGATATCACCCAATCCAATGATCGTGACCACAGCCGATTCCTTCGTCAGAGATATCAGTTCGTTCACGAGGGACGGCAGGATATTCTTGATGGCTTGCGGAAGGATAATATTGAGCATCATCCCGGAATACGGAACCCCTAGCGCCAGTGCAGCCTCACGCTGTCCTTTATCAACAGCTAAGATGCCTCCCCTGATGATTTCCGAGATGTACGCGGCAGAATTTAATCCGAAGGCTAAAAATGCTGCTTGGAATGCTTCGATTTGGATTCCGAGTATTTGTGGTGAACCAAAATAAATTAACATCAATTGCAGTACTAAAGGTGTACCGCGAAAAATGGAAGTATAAAAGTCCGCAATCCAATTCAGTGGTTTAATTCTACTGATTTTAAGTATTGATAATAGTATCCCCAAAACGAAACCTATTACAGCCGCTACCGCCACTACCTTTAATGTAGTCGGTATCCCTTCCATAATATATGGCAGGGATGGCATGATCCTATCAAATTCCAGATTCACTCCATTCATCCTCTCTAAAAGAAGGTCCCCGTGACCTTCCTTGCTTCATTACAACAACAATAAAGCGAGGAAAAACGTTCAGAAGGTATACTATTGCATCACTTCTGAACGCTTTTCCTTTCTTTGTATTATTCAGTTGCGTTACCACCGAACCATTTTATAATTAATTTTTCCATCTCGCCATTCTCTAACATTTTCTTCAATTCAGCATTGAATTGGTCCGTTAGTTTACTTCCCTTTTGGAATGCGATTGCCGAACCGGCTTCTTCTTCACCGGATTCGATTAAGTAGCCAACTAACTCTTTATTGTCTTTTAAATAGCCTTTTGCCACAGTATCTTCCATGATGACGGCATCAAAACGTCCAGTGGACATTTCTTGAACAACCTCTGGAATCCGATTCCGCTTTTCGACCTTCATTCCAAGATCCTTGCTTTTATCCAAGTCTGTCGCCAATGTCTCCTGAATGGATGCAAGCTGCACGCCAACCGTTTTTCCTTTTAAATCTTCAACCGTTTTGATTTTGCTGTCCTGTGTCGTGATGATCATGTTTTTAGCCGTATAATAAATATCACTGAAATCGACGGATTGCTCACGTTTTTCTGTAGGTGTCATTCCAGAGATGACAAAATCGATGGATTTGTTTTCCAGCGCAGGAACGAGACTATTAAAATCAATATCCTTCACTTGAACCTCATAGCCCAATTTCTTTCCGATCGCTTTAGCGATATCGATGTCAAAGCCCTTTATTTCATCACTTTTAGATGTTTCCACATATTCAAATGGCGGATAATCCGCAGAAGTTCCCATGACCAGAACCTTTTTGTCCTTATTGCCAGCTGTGCTCTTATCTTCTTCTTTCTTTGATGTTCCGCATGCCGCCAATACTCCAATCATCAATACGGTAGCAAGCAACAACGATAACTGCTTTTTAAATTTCATCATTATTCCTCCAAAATGATATTTTCATTTCTTTTGTTATTAAATTTGGTAATTAGTTAAAATATCAATTAATTTAAATAACTAATATTCATACACTATTTTGTATTTTAACACACTCTTGCAATTATTCAATATCGCAATCAATAGATTTATTTTTCAGAATATTACCATAAATCACATTGCTGTGCTCACCTTTTTCTCAAGCGCAAAGCTTATATGTGACCCTTCTTTATCTTTTTTCCTAAATGTTTCTTTTTTATGCAGATTTACGAATGAAAAGACCAACCAAGCTTGCGGGGCCAGGCTGTGGAGGAAGGCAAAGGAACACGAAGTTTATCTATCATATATTTTCGTGAAATTCGAATGTTGTTTTTTGATTGACACTGCTAGAAATAGGACGGAAAGCGAGCTCCCAAGTGTATAAACAAAATAGCGTTCACTAAATAGCAAAAGGGGTCCGGAATTAAATCATTCCGAACCCCTTTTTTCTGAACGCGCCGAACGGGCGGTGCCTTCGTTTTATTAATGACTTACACTTCTTCGCAATATTGATCGAAGTAGTCTTGTAATTTTTCGACAACTGACATCGGATGATGGCCTTCAATTTCATGGCGTTCTATCATCGTGATGATTTTTCCATCTTTAAGCAATGCGAATGATGGCGATGATGGCGGATACCCTTCGAAATAATCGCGCGCCTTCTCCGTCGCTGCTTTATCTTGCCCGGCAAAAACTGTCACAAGCTGGTCTGGACGTTTATCGTTATGGATGGCATGAGCCGCTGCTGGTCTGGCTATTCCCCCCGCGCAGCCACAAACGGAGTTGACCATGACAAGTGTGGTGCCTTTTTGTGCAAATACTTCTTCCACTTCCTCGGGAGTCGTCAATTCTGTATATCCAGCAATCTTAATCTCATCGCGAGCTTGTTTGACCACATCGTTCATCAAAAAATTAAAATCCATATTCATGGTTATGCCCCTTCCAAGTTTTCTCTTCAACTCTATCATAACAATTGCCACATCTCGATTCAATAAATTTACCTGCCATTTTGCCTAAAGGCTTAGACAAACAAGTTTAAAACGGAACCGAAGTGGGAAACATATGTCTAACAACGAGAAAGCTTCACTTCATACAAAAGGAAGGGATATGCATAAACTAATGCATACTCCCTTTTTTTACTTAAGTGTATCCATAAAAGCTTGAAATGCCTGCTTAACGGCAGCGGTGACCGTTTTATTGCCAGACATCACCTCATTTTCGAGGATGGGGAGCAGCTCCTTGACGGCTTCATTTTTATAAAACATCATTTTAAGCTGATGATCCATTAATGAATAAAGCCACTCCTTGGCTTGCATTCTTCTCCGTTCCTGGAAAACACCAGATTTCTTTGTCGTATCGGAAAAATCCTCCAATACATCCCAAAGCTCGGGTATTCCTTTTCCGGTTATTGCAGAACATGTATAGGCTTTCCCTCCCCACCCTTTCGTTGCCGGCTGGAGAAAATGCAGGATTCTGCTATATTCCGACTTCGTCCTAATCGCAAGCGGAATATTATCACCATCCGCTTTGTTGACCACAATCCCATCAACAAGCTCCATTATCCCTTTTTTCATTCCTTGTAATTCATCGCCTGCGCCTGTCAGGACAAGGAGCATGAAGAAATCAACCATGCTTCGGACGATCGCTTCACTCTGACCGACACCGACGGTTTCAATAAGGATGACATCGAATCCTGCCGCTTCACAAAGCAGCATCGTTTCCCTAGTTTTGCGATGCACGCCTCCCAAAGTACCTTCTGAAGGCGAAGGTCTGATGAATGCGAAAGGATTTCTTGCCAGTTCCTCCATCCTCGTCTTATCACCTAATATACTTCCCCCGTTAATGGAAGAACTTGGATCGACGGCAAGGACCGCAACCTTATGGCCTTTGTCACATAAATAGGTTCCGAACGTCTCGATGAACGTGCTTTTCCCGGCTCCTGGCACTCCTGAAATACCGATTCGAATCGACCGCCCCGTATGGGGAAGGAGTGAATGCAACAATTCCTGTGCATAATCAAAATGGTGGGCAGCATTGCTTTCAATCAATGTAATACCTTTAGCCAGCCTTGCCCTGTTCCCGGATAAGATCCCCTTTTTCAGTTCTTGGACCGATATGGGGGCATCTTGCTTTTTGACGAATCTGCTCGTTGATCCTTTGTTACGGTCAGAGGTCAATTCCACACCTGGTTTTAACGATGAAGCAAAACCCTCCTGATTGTTAGGATCGAACCATTCCGGCTTCTTGTGATCACTCATTATTGGGCCACTTCTTCATATCCGAGGCGCCTGTATATTTCGAAAAGCACCTTTTTCGCTGCCTGGGGAATGACCGTTCCAGGCCCGAAAATGGCAGAAGCACCATTTTCCATTAAGTACTCATAATCCTGTGCCGGAATGACGCCGCCAACGATCACAATGATGTCTTCACGCCCCAGCTTCTTCAGTTCCGCCATAAGCTGCGGCAACAGGGTCTTATGTCCGGCAGCCAGTGAGCTCATGCCAACTACGTGTACATCATTTTCGACGGCCTGTAGAGCCGTTTCTTCCGGGGTTTGGAATAATGGACCGATATCGACATCATAGCCCAAATCTGCAAATCCCGTTCCCACCACTTTTGCTCCGCGATCATGACCGTCCTGGCCCATTTTGGCCATAAGCAAACGCGGTCTCCTTCCTTCATTTTCAAGGAATTCCTCCGTCATGCGGACAACTTCCTCAATCTCCGCTTCCCTGGAGTATGCAGCGCTATAAACGCCGCTGACGGAACGGATCGTCGCTTTGTGGCGGCCGGCGACCTCTTCGATCGCATCCGAAATTTCGCCTAACGAGGCCCTCACCCTTGCAGCCTGCACAGCCAATTCAAGCAGATTCCCCTCACCTGTACTGGCAGCCGCTGTTAAAGCCTGAAGAGCTTCGTCCACCATTGCCTGATCACGTTTCCCCTTCAATTCACGTAAACGCTTAAGCTGGCTTTCGCGAACGGCGGTATTATCGATCTCCAGTATTTCAATAGGATCTTCTTTTTTCAAACGATATTTATTGACCCCGACGATCGTCTCATCTTGGGAGTCGATTTTAGCCTGCCGCTTTGCCGCTGCCTCCTCGATTCTCATTTTTGGCAGTCCGGTTTCAATCGCCTTTGCCATTCCTCCAAGCTCTTCGATTTCTTCGATATGGGCCCAGGCCCGCTCGATTAATTCATCCGTAAGTGCTTCTACATAATATGAACCTGCCCACGGATCGATGACCTTTGTAATTCCCGTCTCCTCCTGCAAATAAAGCTGTGTGTTACGGGCAATCCGTGCCGAAAAATCGGTAGGCAGAGCAATGGCCTCATCCAAAGCGTTCGTATGCAGGGACTGTGTATGTCCAAGAGCGGCTGCATGTGCTTCAATCAACGTCCGCGCAACATTGTTAAACGGATCCTGTTCGGAGAGACTCCAGCCAGAGGTTTGGGAATGGGTCCTCAACGCCATCGCCTTTTTGTTTTTCGGATCGAATTGTTTCATCAGTTTTGACCAAATGAAACGGGCGGCCCTCATTTTCGCCACTTCCATGAAGTAGTTCATCCCTACAGCCCAGAAGAATGACAGCCGCGGCGCGAATTTGTCGATGGCTATGCCTGCTTTCATCCCTGTACGTGCATACTCAAGACCATCTGCCAACGTATACGCAAGCTCGATATCCGCCGGAGCCCCAGCCTCTTGCAGATGATAGCCGGAGATGGATATGGAATTGAATTTCGGCATATATTTGGACGTATACTCGAAAATGTCAGCAATGATTTTCATCGACATTTCAGGCGGGTAAATATACGTATTCCGAACCATATATTCCTTGAGGATATCATTTTGGATCGTACCTGAAAGTTTATCCTGTGTGACGCCTTGCTCTTCTGCTGTCACGATGTAAAAAGCCAGAATAGGCAGAACGGCACCATTCATCGTCATCGAAACAGACATCTGATCGAGCGGAATCCCATCGAAAAGGATTTTCATGTCCAAAATGGAATCAATGGCAACACCCGCCTTCCCCACATCACCGATAACACGGGGATGATCGGAGTCATAGCCACGGTGTGTGGCTAAATCAAAAGCAACGGAAAGTCCCTTTTGGCCCATCGCCAAATTACGCCTGTAAAAAGCATTGGATTCCTCTGCAGTAGAAAAACCTGCATATTGACGTACCGTCCAAGGGCGATTGACATACATAGAAGGATAAGGTCCCCTTGTAAATGGAGCGATGCCCGGCATACTTTCCATATGCTCCAAATCCTGATTATCCGTTTTTACATAAAGCGGCTTGACCATTATTTGTTCGTTCGTTTCAAACACTAAATCATCAATTTTTTCTCCAACGGCTTTTTCAGCTTCTTTTTTCCATGCTTCAACGGTCCCTTTTCTTTCCGCCCTGATTGGGTTTATAGTTGAAAAATCCGGCTTTTTCATTTCATTCCACCCCTAGCTCATGCAATAATTCCTCTACCATGGCAATAGCATTCGTTTTAACATGAATAAAATCTTTGACACCAGCTTCGCTTAGGGTAATTTCCAGTTCCTTTTGCTGTTTGCCGGCACAATAAATATGGATATGTGGAAATCGCTTTTTAATCTCGCTAATGACGACTGCCGCGAATTCGCTGTAGTCAGCATCGCTCCCACAAACACAATAGATGGCGAGATTGGTTGAAGCGACGTACTCGACTGCTTCCCCAATGGATTGACAGCCTTTACTTTCCAGCGTTTCGATCCCTCCTGCTGCAGTAAGTCCTTTTATGAAGTCGGCACGCGGCTTATGGGATTTGATGTCTTTCAAATTGATCAAGCCGATTTTCGGTGAAGCTCCGTTCGTTGCCTTGTGCCTTTCGCTGCGCATTCTAATCCTTTCGAACTGAACAGATATGCGTTCCAAGTTAATTGGCATGATTTCAATTGCCTTCTCAACCTTGATATATGATGTATGGCCTTCCTTCGCAGGGGCTTTCATAATCTTATCTGCTGGATTCGGATATACATTCGTCCCGATCATGCTTTCTTTTCTATAAGCTGCCTTTTGGATTCTTTCTTGGAAGACGCTAGCTATTTCCTTCTGTAAAGTTCCTTGCTTGATCAACGGTATAATCCCTCCGGCCTCGTCGATTTCAAGGAATTTATTCCAAGCCTTTTCAGCCAATTCATCCGTTAATTGCTCAACATACCAAGAACCGCCTGCAGGATCGACCACCGTCGTTATATTCGTTTCTTCTTTTAAGATCAAGTGTATGTTACGGGCAATTCTTTCCGCAAAATCATCCGTTCCGCCACTAGCGTGATTGAATGGATGAATTTGAAGATAATCAATGCCTCCAATGGCGGCTGCAAAGGCTTGGTTGGTGGTCCGAAGGATATTGACGTGCTCGTCATATAGCGTTTCCGTCAATTCGGACGTAACGGCATGAATCGACATTTTAAAATGATCCGGAGCTGTTTCAAAAGCTTCGCCAATACAGGCCCAAAGGCGCCTAGCCGCCCTTAGCTTAGCGATTGTCATGAAGTAATTGGAGTCCACTGCAAAAGAAAAGACGATTTTTTCGGCAAAGGCAGCGATAGGCAGTCCTTGTTTTTGCCCTTCCAATAAATAATGGACGGCAACCGACAATCCGTACGCAATTTCTTGCACGGCATTCGCTCCGCCATTATGATATACAGCCGTATCGATCAGGACGGTTTTTAAATTTTGACCTACCTTTTGATATTCTTCGGTCGTCTTCACCCATTCTGCAAAATAATCGTCCATATCTTCCGGCAACTGGCCGACAATGAGCCATTGGGCAATGGGATCCTCTGCAAGTACGCCTGTCAATTGGGCATTATCGGATTTGCCTGCAGCTTTGAATTGTGCCAGAAATCTCTTTTGGCCACCTTTTAAATCCATGAAAACCGGTACAACCTTTAATGGAATATCCTTAATCAAGTTTTCAAACCTTACTCCTTCAGCAAGCAACCGGGCTGGGTATGCAGCGATATTTTGGCCGCGCTTGAAAGCTGCCAGCATTTTTTCATTCGCCTCTTTTGCCGTGATACCGCTTACAGGCTGGACGGCGAGCCAAGGATTTTCATGATAACCCATGGGGGATGTTCCGCGCGTGAAAGGAAAGAACCCTGGTAATTCAACTTTTTTTGCTCTTGAATTGGCCGTTTCCGTATAGAGCGGATCTAGGGTGATGCCTTCATATGTATCTGTTTTTAATTGGTCCATACTTTTACCTTTTAAAGTGACCTCCACCGCTTCTTTCCATTCGGCTAAAGAAGGCTCCGGAAAGGTTATGTTTCTTACATCCTTAAGCTCCATTTGTAATCGCTTTCTTATCGCTTGTCATCTCAAGCGTCCAGCCTTTTTACGGAGAACGAACGCTCAGTCAGTTTAGATAAGAAAACCACCCTCCCATCGATATGATCTCGATTATACTAATATTCTATCATAATTTTCTTGCAATTTAAGGTAAGGGAACTATTTTCGCCTATGAAAGGTTACAGTCAAAGAGCTGTATTACAACAGCCCTCTCTAAAATAATAGCAAAAATAAAATTTTTGTCGATGTTTTTCTAGGAAAAAGGAAGCGATAATACCGCCAAACAAGATTCTTTTCAGCGAAATCCACTTGAAAAATCATCGGATTCCTAAAAAGAAGCTGCCATTGGCTGCTCTTTCATTCGTACGAAAAACAAAAAAATGTCAAAAGGGGTTCGGATAAAAATCCGAACCCCTTTGTCTGGAAACTGCCTATTTGGCCTTTCCTTTTCAATCTTTTAATAGATCGAGGTGTTGTCTTTGGAAATATTTTCGATGATTTCTTTGACCCTGGCAAGGAACCGGCCGCATACAAGACCGTCCAAAACACGATGGTCAAGAGATAGACAGAGATTCACCATGTCACGTACAGCAATCATGTCATTGATCACGACTGGACGTTTTACAATCGTTTCGACTTGTAAAATCGCCGCCTGTGGATAATTGATGATTCCCATGGATTGCACCGAACCGAATGAGCCTGTGTTATTCACCGTGAACGTGCCGCCCTGCATATCCTCAGCTTTTAACCTGCCTGCCTTCACTTTTGATGCAAGCTCTTGTATCTCCCTTGCAATTCCCTTAATTGATTTTTCATCTGCATTTTTGATGACTGGAACAAACAAGGCATCCTCCGTCGCAACGGCAATCGAAATATTGATATCTTTCTTCTGGATGATTTTATCTCCTGCCCACGTCGAATTAAGCTCAGGAAACTCCGTTAGTGCTTGTGCGACCGCTTTAACGAAAAAGGCGAAGTATGTCAAATTATATCCTTCTTTTTGTTTAAAGCCGGATTTAAGATTATCACGCAGTTTTACCATATTGGTTGCGTCCACTTCCACCATCGTCCAAGCATGCGGAATTTCGTGCTTGCTTTTTAACATATTGGAGGCGATCGCTTTACGCACACCAGTAACGGCAATTTCCTTGTCGCCAGCAGCAGTCGGAACAGATGAAGCGTTAACTTCTGGTGCTGAGCGCCGAGTCATGGCAGGAGCTGCTTCATTGTGAGTCGGTTCGGTTGTTCGAGAAGGTTCGTCCATGCTAGGAACGGCACCTGACTCAACAAGCTTTAGTAAGTCCTTGCGGGTGATTCGCCCTTCACTTCCCGTTCCTTTCACTTTGGAAAGATCGATTCCATGCTCCTGGGAGAGTTTCAACACGGCAGGTGAATAGCGAGCTTTCCTAGATTGGTCAGCTGTTTGCTGCACTTCTCCTGTAAGAGGCGCTCCAGCATTTTCTTCCGTTCGTGAAGCTGCTTGCCCTTGATTTTCAGTATCCTTGTTTGCCGATTCGACTTCAATTGAGCAAATGACTTCGCCCACGGCCAGCGTTTGGTTTTCTTCCGCTTTCAATTCCTTGACGATGCCGGTAAAGGAAGAAGGAACCTCAGCATTTACTTTATCCGTCATCACTTCAGCCAGCGGGTCGTATTTCGTGACATGATCGCCAGGCTTAACAAGCCATTTACTGATGGTTCCTTCTGTGACACTTTCGCCTAGTTGAGGCATCTTCATTAATTCCATAGCCATAAATCGTTCCTCCTTCTTACAGTCATTAATACTCAGCCAATTCCCTCATCGCTTTTTCCACTTTATCCGGATTGACCATAAAGTGTTTTTCCATCGTAGGAGCATAAGGCATGGCAGGCACATCAGGTCCAGCCAACCGCCTTACCGGAGCATCCAGATCGAATAGGCAATTCTCGGCAATGATGGCGGCGACCTCACTCATGATGCTGCCTTCCTTGTTATCCTCGGTAACGAGAAGCACTTTCCCCGTTTTTGAGGCTGCTTCGATGATGGCTTCCTTGTCTAAAGGATAGACCGTCCGCAGGTCCAGAACGTGAGCGGAAATTCCATCTGCAGCTAATTTTTCTGCTGCCTGCAGGGCAAAATGCACGCAAAGTCCATAAGAGATGACCGTAATGTCTTCCCCTTCCCTCTTCACATCCGCCTTACCGATTGGCAGTACATAATCATCAGTTGGCACCTCTCCCTTGATCAGGCGATAAGCGCGTTTATGTTCAAAGAAAAGCACGGGATCTTCATCTCGAATGGCTGCTTTAAGCAGTCCCTTGACATCATATGGTGTGGATGGCATCACGATTTTCAATCCCGGCTGATTGGCAAAGATGGCTTCAACCGATTGTGAATGATACAAGGCCCCATGAATGCCTCCGCCATATGGAGCACGAATGACCATGGGACAGCTCCAGTCATTATTGGAGCGATATCTAATCTTGGCAGCCTCCGAAACAATTTGGTTAATGGCAGGCATGATGAAATCGGCAAATTGCATTTCCGCAATTGGCCGAAGGCCGTACATGGCTGCTCCAATTCCCACCCCCGCAATGGCAGATTCAGCTAGCGGCGTATCGATGACCCTGTCTTCACCGAATTGCTCGTATAAACCATTGGTTGCTTTAAAGACGCCACCTTTTTTACCAACATCTTCCCCCAATACGAATACACGGGAATCTCGTTCCATCTCTTCCCTCATTGCCATCGTTACGGCATCTATATAAGAAATCACTGGCATTCTATTACCCCCTTACTTTTGTGCATACACATGGTTCATCGCACTTTCAGCTTTCGGATATGAAGCATTTTCAGCATAATCAGTCGCTTCATTGACGATTTTCATGACCTCATCGTTCATTTGTTTTTCAGACTCGTCATTCAAAATGCCCACTTCTCTCAAATAAGCTCCGAATGTTTTGATGGAATCCTTCGTTTTTGCTTCGGCCACTTCATCGGCAGTCCTGTAACTCCGGTCATCATCATCACTGGAATGAGGCGTGAGCCGGTATGAAACCGTTTCTACAAGGGTAGGACCTTCTCCCCTTCGTGCCCGATCGGCCGCTTCCTTCACTGCGGCGTAAACTTCCAGTGGATCATTCCCATCCACCGTTATACCAGGCATGCCATAGCCAATTGCCCTGTCGGAAACATTTTCACACGAAAGCTGTTTCGAAATCGGAACGGATATTGCATACTTATTATTTTCACACATGAAAATCACCGGTAGCTTATGCACACCTGCGAAGTTGGCACCTTCATGAAAGTCACCTTGATTGGATGAGCCTTCCCCGAACGTTACGAAGGTTACCAAATCCTTCCCTTCCATCTTCCCTGCAAGGGCAATTCCGACTGCATGCGGGACCTGCGTCGTTACAGGAGATGAACCAGTGACGATCCTATTTTTCTTTTGACCAAAATGGCCAGGCATTTGACGTCCTCCGGAATTCGGGTCCTCCTCTTTCGCAAAACCTGATAGCATCAAGTCTTTTGCCGTCATTCCGAAGGTTAGCACCACACCTACATCCCGATAATAAGGCAATACATAATCCTTTTGCCGATCAAGTGCAAACGCTGCCCCAACCTGCGCAGCTTCTTGCCCCTGGCAGGAAATCACGAAGGGGATTTTCCCAGATCGGTTCAACAACCACATCCGCTCATCAATCCTTCGGGATAATAGCATTGTCCGATACATATCTAGAACCGTTTCTTCGTTTAAGCCTAATTGTTCATGACGTTTTTCTGACATCATAAAACCTCCTGACCTTATTCTTTATGAATGAATGGCTAGACCATCGACAGCTAGCGCTGCCTCGCCGATTGCTTCGGAAAGACTTGGATGCGGATGAATGGTTTTTGCTATCTCCCAAGGCGTCGCATCAAGCACACTTGCAAGACCTGCTTCTGAAATCATATCCGTGACATGTGGTCCTATCATATGAACTCCTAGGATATCATCCGTTTTCTTGTCTGCAATGATTTTGACAAAGCCATCCGCTTCTCCATAAACAAGCGCCTTACCGACTGCACGGAATGGGAATTTACCAATTTTAAGCTCGTACCCTTCCTTTTTCGCCTGTTCTTCCGTCAGACCTACGCTGGCGGCTTCCGGACTTGAATACACACATTTTGAAATAAGCGAATAATCCAATCGTTCCGGTTTTTGCCCAGCCATATGTTCGACGGCTGTAATCCCTTCATGTGAAGCTACATGTGCCAATTGCAAACCGCCGATACAGTCACCGATCGCATAGATGTGCGTTTCCTTCGTTTGGAAAAACTCATTGGTTTCAATGTAGCCTTTTTCTTTGACGATTTCAGTATTTTCAAGGCCGATTCCTTCAACATTTGCTGACCTGCCAACGGAAACGAGCATTTTTTCTGCCGTGAATTCCTCTGTCGTTCCATTTACTTCAGCAGAAATGACTACTGAACCATCCGTTTTCAAGGTTTCTGGCAATACCTTTGCTCCCGTGACGAATTTAACGCCTTTTTTACCGAGAAGACGCAGCATTTCCTTTGATATATCATGATCCTCGGTCGGGATGATCCTATCTGCATATTCCAGCACCGTCACTTCCACGCCAAAATCGTTAAGCATGGATGCCCATTCAATGCCGATGACTCCCCCACCGACAATTATGATGGAACGGGGCAGGCTCTCAAGCTTAAGAGCTTCATCAGATGTAAGCACCATTTCGCCATCGATTTCCAAACCGGGCAGTGTCCTTGGACGGGAACCGGTGGCAATGATGATATTTTGGGGAATCAGCATTTCATTTTCACTGCCATTGTTCATTTCCACGGAAATCGTTCCTGGCATCGGTGAAAAGATCGATGGGCCAAGGATACGCCCCAAACCTTCATACACCGTGATCTTCCCTTGTTTCATCAGGTGCTGTACACCTTTATAAAGTTGATCGACCACTTTATTTTTTCTGTCCTGCACCTTTGAGAAATCTATCTTAACATCTTCGGTCACAATACCGAATTCCTCACTTTTCACGGCAGTCTGATAAACTTCCGCACTTCTTAAAAGTGCTTTTGAAGGAATACATCCATTATGTAGACACGTTCCGCCGAGTTTGCCCTTCTCCACGACAGCCGTTTTCAAACCTAATTGAGCAGCCCTTATTGCAGCCACATACCCGCCAGTTCCTCCGCCGAGGATAACGAGGTCGAATTCTTCAGCCAAAATGACTCCTCCTCACTATTAAACAATTGGGCCCCCAATTTCACTGCCCCTTTGTTTATTACGTTACCCATGTTCAAGATTCCTGTGTTCATTTGTAAATAATCACAGGAATCTTCATGTTGTCCCATTAAAATCATTTACGTCCATTCAATATATGCTTTTCATTTTGCAGAAATTGGCTTCTCGAATTCCTCATTCGTGCAATACGTTCCTCAGCCATCCGGTCCGCGGCTTTATAGGTTGGAATTTGATCACGTTTTGCGATCTCAATCACGCGTTCAATGGTGTCATAAACCATTTCCACCTTCTTAAGGGCTCTTTCCCGATTATACCCTAAAAGCTCATCCGCGACATTTATGACTCCGCCTGCATTAATGACATAATCAGGTGCATAAATAATGCCTTTTTCATGAATTTGGTCTCCATGAACAGCTTCCTTCAATTGATTATTGGCTGCTCCTGCAATGACCTTCGCCTTAATTTGATTGATGGTTTGATCATTGATGACGGCACCCAATGCACAAGGTGCATATATATCACATTCGACTCCATAAATTTCATCCGTATTAACGGCAGTTGCGCCAAACGATTCAACCGCACGTGCAACGCTATCTTTATTGATATCCGTAACGATGAGCTTAGCACCCTCCTCATGAAGATGACGGCATAAGTTATAAGCCACATTCCCGACGCCTTGAACGGCTACGACTTTCCCTTCCAATGAATCCGTGCCAAAAGCTTCTTTGGCAGCGGCTTTCATTCCACGATAAACGCCATAAGCCGTTACAGGTGAAGGATTGCCTGAAGAACCGAATGCAGGGGAAATCCCGGTTACAAAATCCGTTTCCTCATGAATAAGATCCATATCCTCCACTGTTGTCCCTACATCTTCAGCTGTTATATAACGTCCGTTCAACCCTTGGATATACCTTCCGAAGGCACGGAACATTTCCTCATTTTTATCCTTACGCGGATCGCCGATGATCACGGTTTTACCTCCGCCTAAATTCAGCCCGGCAGCCGCGTTTTTATAGGTCATCCCTTTTGAAAGCCTCAGGGCATCTTCGATCGCATCTTCTTCGGATGCATACGTCCACATCCTCGTACCCCCAAGTGCTGGCCCCAACGTCGTATCATGAATGGCTATGATTGCTTTCAAGCCTGATTGTTTATCCTGACAGAATAGCAATTGTTCGTAATCATACTTCTCAAGATATTTAAAAATTTCCATAAAGAAATCCTCCCTAGATGTTTTATTGCGTGACAGTTTAAGCAAGGATGAAACGGTTCAGCCTTACCGTTTAATACGTTCATTTCAATTAATATTTGCTGCTTACATGATATTTTCCTCGATGGAAAAAGTGCGCTTGAAACATGCAACTCACCTAACTATCGTACGCGTTAATTCGTTGCGTACGTTTTATTAAATATGCAAATAACATGCCAATAAAAGGGTGCCAAAAGCCCCGGTCACATCAAAATGGGGATGCCTGCTGAAAAGTTTACCCATTATAGCCTATACCAAAATTAAAAAAATTTCATGCCAGAAGTGAATTCTCACATAAATTAAAATAAATCAGAAAATTTCATGCAATATTTTGCGCACTACGCAATATTTTGCATGCATTTTTTTTCACAGTTCTAGTTTTTCCATTTTGTAATATAGATTTCTGACTGAGATGCCAAGCGCTTTTGCCGTAAGCGTTTTATTTCCATTAAAGGTATGTATCGCTTGCTCAATGATTTTCGCTTCACACTCGTCTATTATCTCCGAGAGCGTTTTACCTGATACGTAGGCAGGGGGCTTCGATATCTCTTTATCATGTTTAAATGATTCTGATTCCGTTTCGATAAAATCGGGAATATGCTGGATATCAATGATCGTTTCATTCAATTTCATGAAAATGATCGCCCGTCCCAATATGTTTTCCAGTTCCCTGACATTCCCCGGCCAGTCATAATTTTTCATTTTATGTATCGCAGACGCAGTGATTCCTTCTATGCCCCTCCCGTACTCTTGATTGATTTTATGAATTAAATGTTCCGCCAGTTCCCTTAAATCTTCCTTTCGCTTCCGTAAAGGAGCGATGAAAATAGGCATGCGGTTCAACCTGAAGTATAGGTCTTCCCTGAAGGAACCGTTGGATATCGCTTTTTCAAGGTTGATATTCGTAGCGGCTATGACCCTGACATTGATGGCAATCGGCTTTGTTCCGCCTACTCTGATGATTTCCCGTTCTTGTAAAACACGAAGCAATTTAGCTTGGATATTGGCAGGCAATTCACCAATTTCGTCCAAAAAGATACTCCCTTGATTGGCCTCTTCAAAGAAACCGACCTTTCCGCCCCTGCTTGCCCCTGTAAAGGCTCCCTCTTCATACCCGAACAGTTCACTTTCAAGTAGTGATTCAGAGATGGCTGCACAGTTAACGCGAACGAATTTATTGAATTTCCTATCGCTCGCATTGTGGATGGCATGGGCAAATAACTCCTTGCCTGTCCCTGATTCACCCCTCAGTAAAACAGTCGCCGGTGTCCTTGCTGATAATTTCGCCTGTTCAACGGGCAGCTTCATTTCTTCGGAAGCTCCTATTATATCATCAAAGGAATATTTAGCCTGAAGTGTCCTGATGATCTGACGTGCCCGATTCAATTCATGAGTCAAGTTCTGGATTTCCGACACATCATGAATGACGCCCACACTTCCTTTCAAATGGCCATCGACAATGATTGGCGCAACATTCACGATTACCTCCTTATGCTTCGGGCCGACGCGCATATTGACTCCCCGCACAGGCTTTCTTGTCTGGAGCACTTTCATATGCATGCTTTCGCCTTCGTATATATCAATGGATGCCGGCTTTCCAATCACTTGGTTCTTTGTCAAACCGGTAATCCTTGTATATGCAGGATTGATCAAAAGGCCCCTCCCTTGCTCATCTACGACTGAAATGGCTTCATCACTTGATTGAATGATTGCTTGGAGCATTGTCTGAATTTCCTTTAAATCCGTGATTTGCTCCGCTAGCTGGACTGCTTCCGTTTTATTCCTGAACATGGAAAAGGCACCGATGATTTCCCCATCGGCATTCACAAGAGGAATTCTTGTTGCAATGAGCTCCAATCCATTACCAAGGATGATCCGCTGATTCACTTCCTTCCGGTTCGTTTCCATCACACGCAACAAACCCGTTGAAGGGACGAGATCTTTAATATGTCTGCCAATCACATCCTTACGTGGTATGCTCGCTGCTCGCTCGGCACTATCATTGAACATGACGATCAATCCATCATGATCGATCACGACCATTCCTTCACTGGTCGTATTGAGGATGAGGTCCATTTTTGCCGAAGCGTTCTCCAATATATTAATTAACCGATTTTTTTCTTCAAAAAGCTTGGACATGATGTGGGCGACGCTGCCTGGAATGAGGATCGTCCGATCGCCCATCTCCCTTTTGATCTCCTTATAGACCGCTGGATCCCCCGTGGTATCGACGATGATGTCCAAATCCTCAGTTAATCCCCTTCTCCAGCTAGTCACTGTAGGAATCCCTCGTTCTTTGGCAGCAAGCATCCCTTCTGTACATTCATTCGTATCAGCCATATAAACGATTGAGAATACTTCACTTTCCGAAAGGAGTTTCAACACGGTCGTTCCCCCGACGCCCCCTCCTACTATCATGACCTTTTGCATGAGCCAGCTCCCTTCAGATAATTACCTCATAAATAAAAAATACCCAGCAATCCTTTTCGTACTCTCCCCTCATTTTAGCATATTGATTTAATCTAAAAAACAGTCATCACACTCCCAGCCTTTTTCCGTTTTCCCGGAACTTGACAAATATTTTATATCCTTTATCATTTTTTTAAGACGGAATTATCGGAAGGGATTGGACCGAATGAAACGCTTACTCGCTTTTTTGATACTTTTTATCCCCGGGGCATTTGCCGCTTACGGTATAAAAATAATGAGGGACATGGTATTCGGCATTTTACAGCCTCCCTATCCACACCTATGGCTGCAATTCTTAATCGGTATGATTATTACGATTGGGGGAATTGCCTTTATTGCAGGGTTCATCCTTCATCGAGATCGGAAACAAAATAAGGTTCAAAGCAGGTTCAATAAGTTTTAATTCTTGAAAAGAAGGTGCCATTCAATATGGCACCTTCTTTCTTTTACATATTAAGTCCTTCCCTGACCCGTACCGCTACTTTGGGAAAATCGGTGATGATGGCGCTGCACCCCATACCGTATAACCGCTTCATTTCAGCTGCTTTATTAATGGTATAGGGCCTTACAGGCATACCCATGCTCAAAGATGCTTGAATGATGGCATCCGGGGCAGCACGGATATTCGGATGGATGGCGCTTCCGCCAATTGCTTTTGCATAAACCCACGGCATGTAAAGGCCATCCCTATAGAGCGGTGCTGTTTCCAGTTCAGGCGCCAATTGATGACAATTGACCAAACTATAATGATTGAAGGAAGAAAGAATGATCCTTCCCTCCATCTCGTATGCACGTACGAGTTGGATGACCTTCTCCTCCAAGCCTGGATAAAGGAAAAAAGTGTTTTTCAATTCAATGTTGCACAACAATTGATTATGGCTTAGCCATATCAATAACTCCTCGAGCGTCGGTATTTTTTCTTTTCCCCAATTCCCCTTAAAACCGAAGGATGCATCGACCGTCTTCAACTGTTGCAATGTCCAATCCTTTACATATCCAGAAGCATTTGTCGTTCGGTCCAGCCTCTCATCATGCATGATGATGACTTCTCCATCTTTAGAAAGCTGAACATCCGTTTCAATTCCATCCGCCCCGACACGTGCTGCTTCATGGAACGCGGACATCGTATTTTCCGGATGTGTGCCTGCCGAGCCCCGATGAGCAAAGATTAAGGTCATGTTGAACGCACCCACCTCTCAAAAACCGTTATATCCCAATTTATGAAAAGTCAGCGAAATTCAGTCGAAATGCAGGTGATTATTTTCTGCATAGAATGTTCCCTTCGTCATATCATCCAATTTCTTTTCCAAACTTTTGATTTGCAAGCGTGTATGCGGAAAGGCCATTTGGCCAATCGTGATTTCACCTTCTCCTTTTGATTCAAGCATATCCATGAGAGATTTCCGTTTCCCATCAATTTGAAAAATATGGGCTAACAATAACTCCATTTGCTTTCTGGTCTGTTCATATTGGAATTGCTGCACTTCAGTCCATTCACCAAGAAACATATCAAATACTTCAAGCTTTTCCTTTATCGATTCCAATTGTTTTATCTTTGACTTATATAGAAGCAAGGTTTGGTTCAGTTCTTCCTTGATAAGATTACGATTAAACCCCTTAACGGTAATGATCGTTTTCCGTTCCATACGGTTACCGATCACTGCCGCCCTCACCTTTCCTTGCGCCTCGATTACGCCGCCAATTAATTTCCCCTTTTTTTCGTCCGTGAAAATATTCTTCGCTTTAAGGAAACTGCCCAGCGAATATGATCCAATATGTATATTTTCTCCAGCGGTTAAATGACATTCATTGGCATATTTCACAAAAATGTTTCTTCCGGCCGAGACCTTTGATAGCCCTTTACCAAATATCCCCCCTTTAATGAAAACATCGCCCTCTTTTGAGTTGATTTCTTCCACATTACATACACCGAGTTCACTTAATATGGAGATATCCTTCGTAGCTGTCATGGAAAAATGATCCATGACCGTTCCTTTAACCGTTACGCTCCCATCAAATTCGATATTACCGGTTTCAATCCCTACATCTCCATCAATCAATAAGTGTGCGCCTACCGTAATCTTTCCATCCCTGAATTCCACTACTCCGTCAATCAATGCTCTTAAAACAATCTTACCTTCTTCCTCATATTCAGCGATCGTCTTTTTGTCATAAAGAAGTTTTTTATCCTTTCCTTTTCTAGGCAAAGCAAGCTCCCCCGTTATCAACCGCCCCATTTCCCCTGAAGAAGGCGGTATCCTTTCGCCAAGCCAATCGCCCTTCTTCACCTCATCGAGAAAACTCATGTCATAATAATCAGCTTTCCCATCTTCCCTGACCGCAGGCTTTCGCTCCGATCGTTTGAAATAGGTGACGACGGCATCCTTGCCATGGACTGGTTCCTTTCCCAACGCGATGACCGTACGATCTTTATTGGTCAGTTCGTTTTGCAAAACATTCATCAATATCCCATCTGAAATATATTCCTTTTGTAAATTCTCCAGAATATTTGCGACAATGGCTGAATGATTCTCGTTAAGGTAGTTTTCTGAACAATTGAGCTTAACATGTGCGGACATTTTATCTTCAGCTATGTCCACCTCCACTATCGGTTTCACCCGTCCCACAGGAATTCTTTCACCATTAGCCTCCGTAAGGGCTTGTTTTACGTCTTTCACGTGCTCTAGCACTATTTGTGGAAACGTGAGCAGGATCGCGTTTAAGTTCAGAATCGGAAAGCCCTTCAAATGAACGCTGATATACACAACTCCGAGGTCATCCTCTAATACAAAATGCTCATTTTTCACAAAAATCATATGCGATCACCTCCATCAAACGATTATATATACCTATGATTATAATCGAAACATTAAGATAAATCCCAAAATAGGAAACTTTTTTCTATTTTTAAAATGATCTGACTTGATAAGAAAAACAAAAACGCCTTTTATTTATTGGATTCTTCCTGCAAAATCCAATAAATAAAAGGCGTTTAATTTTTAGCCGGCAGTGTAAAAAATTGAAGTTGCCAAATAGAATGAATCGCAAAGCAACTTCTTTCAGTCTCATGCCACCAGCAAGGGGAATTCCTATTTATCTTTAGCGGCTCTAGCCTTTACTTGTCGAAGGATAACACAACGAGTCTTTATCAACAGGTTCCCCGTATCCCTGTCAAGAAGCTTTATGTTCAAGGCGAAGCTTATCGGCAACCATCGCTATAAATTCGGAATTCGTGGGTTTTGCCTTGGTCATGCTGACTGTATAACCGAATAGAGATGAAATGGATTCAATGTTGCCGCGGCTCCAGGCCACTTCAATTGCATGGCGGATGGCACGCTCAACACGGCTGGCGGTTGTATTGTATTTTTTGGCGATATCCGGATACAAAACCTTGGTAATCGACCCCAGCAGTTCAATATCGTTGTAAACCATGGATATTGCTTCCCTCAAATACAAATAGCCCTTAATGTGTGCAGGTACACCAATCTCATGGATGATGCTTGTAATGCTGGCATCAAGATTTTTGGGCTTGGATTCGTTTTGGGGACGATAGCTGAACTGACTATGATTTTTCAATACCGCCTGTCCTTTACCGCTCACCTGCCGAATATGATTGGCCAGGTTCTCCATATCAAAAGGCTTTAGGATAAAGTACGACGCGCCTAAATCAACTGCTTTTTTCGTGACATCTTCTTGACCAAAGGCAGTAAGCATAATTACATTAGGCATGGCGCCACGTTTTACTTCACGAAGCTTTTCCAGTACACCTAACCCATCTAAATGAGGCATGATAATATCAAGGATCAATATATCGGGATCAACGCTTTCAAGCATACCCAGGCAGTCTTGACCGTTATGGGCTACCCCAATTACCTCCATATCTTCCTGTGCAGAAATGTATTCTTCCAGAAGGCCAACAAGTTCTCTATTATCATCTACAACGCACACCTTAATTTTTTTCACGCTTGATTTCCTCCTCAACTACAATTGGTCTTTTTTTCTATATGACTAAATTCTATTGTAATTGAACTTTTCGACAATGGAAACTAAATTCCTTTTATTTTTGAAAAAATATAAGGAATTCAATATTATTCTCCCGATATCTCTTGTTTTCGACTTCGTTTGCTATCCGAATAAATCGATTTGTCGAAAAATCTTCACATCGTTATCATTTTATCACATCGTTTCGAAAAATCCTCTACTTTTTAATTAAAACAATTGAAATCCCCTACTTACCCTTTTTTGCGAATGGAACTCTGACCGTCACTCAAGCAAAAAAGGGCATCCAAAAGGATACCCGGCTCTTCAACTTGCCTTTTCGTAATTATCTTTGTCGTATATATTGATACCGGCTTCGTTTAACATCCACTCAATATGGACTCCATACCCACTTGTAGGATCATTAACAAATACATGGGTGACTGCACCGATTAATTTCCCATTTTGTATGATGGGACTGCCGCTCATACCTTGAACGATCCCACCCGTTTTTTGGAGCAATTCTTTATCCGTCACTTTCAAAACCATTCCTTTGATAGCAGGAAACTTTTGAGGAATGGAACTGACGATTTCGACATCGAATTCTTCTACTTTGGAGCCATCTACCACCGTCAGGATTTTTGCTGGTCCTTCCTTTACCTCATGGGAAAGGGTGATGGGGAGTGCTTTGTCACTAATCCCATTTTTAAAATCTTGATTTAATTTTCCGAAGATCCCAAAAGGACTATTACGATTTATATTCCCTATTTTTTCTTTATTGGAAGAAAAGCGTGCCAATTTTTCTCCCGGATCTCCATTGCTTCCCTTTTCAATGGATGTGACCGTCGATTGAACAATCTGTCCATCCTTTACAACAATCGGTTTTTTCGTGTCCATATCAGAAATAACATGTCCCAACGCCCCATATTTTTTTGAATCGGGGTGATAAAAAGTCATCGTTCCGATGCCAGCTGCTGAATCACGGATATATAAACCCAATTTGTATGTTCCTTCATTCTTATCCTTTAAAGGTAAAAGGGTACTATGAAGCACTTCATTATCACGATTGATGACAAGTTTCAACGCTTCTCCCTTTTCACCTGCCTGCTGAACAAAAGGGGTAACATCCCCCATCTTCTTTATCGTCTGACCATTGATTTCTGTAATAATATCACCGATTTCAATTTTCGCTTTTTCTCCTGGTGATTTTTTTCCCTGCGCAGTATCAATAAGATGATGACCTACTACGAGCACCCCAAGAGTATTAAGTTTCACCCCGATGGATTGGCCTCCGGGCATGACTTTAAAGTCCTTTAACACCCTAATGTCGACCTTTTTGGCAGGCAATCCCGCTACATCAAGTAACACTTCATTCGTCCCCGGTTTCTCAGCACCAAGCGTAATAGAAGCTTGCTCATCATGAAGCGAAATCCCGTCACTGGATCCAGAAGCTCTTGCAGAAACAGGCAATGATTTGGAAATACTATATTGACTTCCTTCAAATAGTACAAGATGATTTGGAATCAAAAAATATTCACGAGATGGCTGGTATAACCCTAATGTTAATAGCGAAACAAGGAGAATTCCACCGATGATTCTTTTTATCCATATAAATTTCACTCCATTCACTCTCCTCGCTCTCTGAAACTTTATGGCTACACCTTTAATTTAGCCCTCATGACAATCATTTATAACAGGAGCAAAAAATAAAAGCTATCCGTTTTTGGATAGCTTTACAATGAATGCTTATGATGAAGTTGAAAAAATCTTCATAATCTTCTCACGACCCCATCAAGAAGTGATTTTCAGCCTTTTGGCGAGCTGTATTAGCTCACTGGCATGCTGCTTCGTTAAATCGGTAATCTCGACTCCTGAAATCATCCTGCCAATTTCTTTTATTTTTTCGGTTTCTATCAGAGGCTTGACGGAGGTATTGGTGCGTCCTGCCCTGACATTTTTTGCAATGAATAAATGGGTATCCGCCATAGCCGCGACCTGCGGCAAATGGGAGATGCACAAAACTTGAGATCCCGTTGCCACTTTATAAATCTTCTCGGCAATGGATTGGGCAACCCGCCCGCTGACACCTGTGTCCACTTCATCAAAAATGATGGAGGTAATGCCTTGATGCTTGGAAAAAATGCTTTTCAGCGCCAGCATGATCCGCGACAGCTCTCCGCCCGAGGCAATTTTGGAAAGTGGTTTTAACGGTTCGCCTGGATTCGTGGAAATATAAAATTCCATGGAATCCAAACCGGACTGATTTATGCCTCTATCTGACAATTCATCGAACGTATATGCAGTTTGATGGAAATGAGGCTCGAAAATTGTTTTTTCCATGTATAAATCTTTTAATTCCTGATGAATTTTTTTTGTAAGCTGCCGAGCGAATGCCTGCCTTAATTCTGACAGGTTCTTTGCTTCGACGATTAAATCGGCCTTAATCGATTTCATTTCCTTTTCAAGCTTCGCTATGTGCGTTTCCCTGTTCAGGAGTTTTTCGACTTCCTCTTCGATGCCGGCACCATATTCGAGAATTTCCTCGATGGAACGACCGTATTTACGTTTCAATTGATTTATTTCGTTAAGGCGGCCCTCAATGAATTCGACACGCTCCGTATCATAATCCAAGGAATCCAATTGATCTCGAATGTTAGACACGGCTTCTTCAAGCAGAAAGTAACTATTGGAGACGACCTCCGAGCTTGCTCTTAACCCCTCATCAAGGCCTGCCGCCTCTTCCATGTTATTCATGGCTACCGATAGCCAATCGATTGCATGCTGTTCACCATTTAAGGCATTGTAGCTCGTTTGCAGCGCTTCATGAATTTTTTCGAAATTATTAATTTTCTTCCGTTCTTCCATCAATTCTTCATCTTCTTGAAATTTCAAATCAGCTTTTTGGATTTCATCGAATTGAAATTGGATCAAGTCAAGGCGGTGGACCATTTGTTGCTCGTTTTGACTTAAATCATTCAATTGCTTCGAAGCGAATTCATAGCGTTTATATAGTTTTTGGTATTCCGTAAGCGCCGATGCGATTTTTTCACCGCCAAATTGGTCCAGCAGCGGCAGATGAAGCCTTTCGTCCATTAATTCCTGATGCTCATGCTGGCCATGGATATCAATCAATGTCCGTCCTATCTCCCGTAAAATAGCGATCGTTACGAGTTTTCCATTAACTCGGCATACGCTTTTTCCACTGAGCGAAATGTCTCTTCTAAGAATGGCCATACCATCATTCATGTCCAGACCAAATTCTTCGGCCTTGGCAAAGACCGGATGTTTTTCATCATCGATTTGAAATAAACCTTCTATCTCCGCCTTTGACTCACCATGCCGAATAAATTCCGAGGAACCGCGCCCCCCAACCAGAAGATGGACAGCATCTATAATAATTGATTTACCTGCCCCTGTTTCCCCGGTCAAGACAGTCAAGCCTTTCTCGAACGAAACGGAGAGGCTATCTATGATCGCAAAATTTCTTATCGATAGTTCTGTTAACAAATGAGGTCACCTCACAAAAATATTAGAGCATGTCCAAGAATTTACCGGAAATGATCTTTGCATCTTCCTCAGAGCGGCAAATAATTAAACACGTATCATCGCCGCCGATCGTCCCAAGTATTTCCTCCCAATTTAAATTATCAATCAATGCACAGATCGCCTGGGCGTTTCCCGGAAGCATTTTCATGACGAGTAAATTGTTCGCTGCATCGATGCGTACAAATGCATCAACCAGGATCCTCTTTAATTTTTGAAGCGGGTTGAAGCGTTGATCGGCAGGCAGGCTGTATTTATACCTTCCATCCGATAACGGAACCTTTACAAGATGGAGCTCCTTGATATCCCTCGACACTGTCGCCTGAGTCACGTTATATCCAGCTAATTTAAGCTCTTCAACTAGCTCATCTTGCGTTTCGATATCATTATTGGTGATAATGTCCCTAATTTTTATATGTCGTTGTCCTTTATTCATAAGTAGAAGCACCTCTTCTCAACTGTTGTTCATTAATGGTCATCGGTATCACTTCGTATCATACGGCTTCGCAAACATCCCTATGTGCAAATAGGCCGCTTTTGCCGTCGTCATTATTAATGTTAGCGGATTTTTATGCAATTGTACAACTTTTTCTCTAAATGGCATGCGTGGCGCTTTCACTGTTTGTTGACAAATACTCCCCGATTCTTCCCCCATTTAAAGGTAAAAGGCTCCTTTTAGCCAACCATTCAGCCAAAGGAGCCATTCAAAGTTCCAGCTATTCTTTTTTAAACTGGGCATGTGCTTCCACAACGATATCATCGACCGTTTTTGGCAGCTTGATCTCTCCATCCGCTTTGGAGCCTTGCCAAAATAAATGAAGCAGGAATTCAATATTTCCATCGCCGCCGGTAATCGGGGAGAAGGAGGCATCCAAAATATCGTAGCCTTCTTTTTTCGCAAAAGAAATGATTTTATCCAGCACCTGCTTATGGATTTTTGGATCACGAACGATTCCCTTTTTCCCCACTTGATCCTTTCCAGCTTCGAATTGCGGTTTCACCAGGGCAACGACATCACTGTTAGGAACCAGCAAAGTCTTTAACACAGGTAAAATTAACGTGAGCGAGATGAAAGAAACGTCAATGCTTGCAAAGTTCGGCATCTCCCCATCAAGATCTGCCGGTGTAACGTAACGGAAGTTTGTCCGCTCCATTACTTTCACCCGCTCATCCTGCCTAAGCTTCCAAGCAAGTTGGTTATAGCCGACATCAAGTGCATAAGACATTGTCGCACCATTTTGCAAGGCGCAGTCGGTGAACCCTCCAGTTGATGAGCCGATATCCAGGAGGATCTTCCCATCCATTCGCAAGTCGAATTCGTTTAAGGCTTTCTCCAGTTTCAAACCGCCTCTCGAAACATAGGGCATCACTTTTCCTTTGATCGTAAATTCGAGATCGACGGGCACCTTTTCCCCCGGTTTTTCGTACCTCTCCTCATTCGCGTAGACAAGACCGGCCATAACCATCCGTTTTGCTTTTTCACGTGTATCGGCCAAGCCCTGTTCCACTAGTAATACATCTACTCTTTCTTTCATTACTTTCATATTGTCAGGCCCTTTTTTCTTTTTTGGGTGTTATCATTTTTATCTTTTTAATGGCTGTTTCGGACGTCAAGCCGATTTCTTCAAGCAATTCATCGACACTGCCATGTTCAATGAAATAATCCGGGATGCCCATTCGATCGATGATGGCACCATAAAAGCCCTGATCATGAGCATATTCCAGTACTGAACTTCCAAATCCACCTTGTAGCACGGCTTCTTCTATTGTCAAGATCGGCATTTTTTCACCAAGGAGGCTGCTAAGCAGCTTCTCATCCAAAGGCTTAATGAACCTGGCATTGATCACCTTGACGGAATAATCCTCTTTCTCCAGTTGTTCTGCAGCTTCAAGAGCCATTGGAATCGTAGTGCCGAACGTCAAGATCGCAGCATCCGTTCCCTCTTTCAGGACTTCCCATGACCCGATTGGTATCTGTTTTAATTCGGAATCCATCGCAATGCCCAAGCCGTTACCGCGCGGGAAGCGCATGGCGATCGGACCATCATCATAGCTTATGGCCGTATTGACCATATGCTGACCTTCGTTTTCATCCTTCGGCATCATCAATACCATATTCGGAACATGACGTAAGAAAGCGATATCGAAAACGCCTTGATGCGTTTCCCCATCGGAACCAACCAACCCGGCACGATCGATTCCTATGAATACGTTCAAATTCTGGCGGCAGATATCATGAACCACTTGGTCATAAGCTCTTTGGAGAAAGGTCGAATAAATAGCCAAAAATGGTTTCATGTTTTGGGTGGCCAATCCAGCTGCAAAAGTGGCAGCATGCTGCTCGGCAATCCCTACATCATAGAAACGCTCCGGGAATTCTTGAGCAAACCCTACCAATTTCGAACCGACCGGCATTGCAGGTGTAATGGCTACAATGCGTTCGTCTTCACGGGCAAGCCTGCTGACGGTATCGCTCACAAGGGCGCTCCATGCAGGACCTTTCGTAGGCGATTTGACGAAATCACCAGTATCGACCTTGTACGGGCCTGTCCCATGCCAATTACCTGTCGTGTCCAATTCGGCTGGGGAATAGCCCTTGCCTTTTTTCGTGATGACATGCAGCAGGACCGGCCCCTTCGTTTTCTTGGCGTATCTTAAATTCTCCAGCAATTCTTCATAATTATGGCCATCTACCGGGCCAAGGTATGTGAAGCCAAGCTCTTCGAAAAAGATTCCTGAAACCAATAAATACTTCATGCTATCCTTCAAGCGTTCAGCGGTAGCCGCAAGCTTCCCTCCGACGGCAGGTATTTTTTTCAGCAGTAACTCCAATTCATCTTTTGCCCAATTATATTTGCCCGCCGTACGCAATCTTCCCAATATCGTGTGCAAGGCGCCAACGTTAGGCGCAATCGACATTTCGTTATCATTAAGAATGACGATCATGTCCTTTTTTTCGTCACCGATATGATTCAAGGCTTCAAGTGCCATTCCACCTGTAAGGGCTCCGTCCCCGATTACGGGTAAAATGAAACTTTGTTCACCTTTTATATCACGGGCAGCTGCCATGCCCATTGCAGCCGAAAGGGAAGTTGAACTATGCCCTGTTTCCCAAACATCATGGGGGCTTTCAATCATTTTCGGAAAGCCGCACAGCCCTTTGTATTTCTTTAAGGTATCGAACTCCCCGGCCCTGCCTGTCAGGATTTTGTGGACATATGATTGATGTCCGACATCCCACAAAATTTTATCATTCGGACTGTCGAACTCTTTATGCAAGGCAATGGTCAATTCAACGACTCCTAAATTGGGACCGATATGCCCTCCTGTGACCGATAACTTTTCCACAAGGAATTTACGTATTTCCACACTTAACTCTTCTAATTCTTCATTATTCATCTTCTTCAAAAAAGAAGGGTCTTTTATAGATAGAAGATCCAAACAGGATCACTCACTTTCTGTCATTTTCGGTTGAAGGCAAAACAAAGCCTCTTATACGAAGGCTATATGGAAGACTTGACCGAAAAATTGGTTTTAAGTTTTAAGTTAAAAATAGCCGCCAACACCCAGGTGATTTCGGCGGCTTAATATACCTATTTATCACATTTTTCATTAAAAAAGCAAATATTGTATTTCGCATATTTTTGCACAATGAGTATACCATAAAACCTTAATTGATAACAAATTTAGCCACAATCAATGATCACGAGTAGCTATTAAATCGGTCAGCTCATTCAACAAACCGGTCTGCAGGGCCGTTTTTCCTAGGGAGGCATGGGCAAGTCCAATATGTTGGTCAAGCTTTTCCTTCGCCCCTTGTAGCGTAAGCAGTGAGGGATAGGTGCTTTTATGGTTTTCCTCATCACTGCCAACCGGCTTGCCGATCAATTCGACAGAGCCTTCAATATCCAGAATATCATCCCGAATTTGAAAAGCAAGTCCTAGGTGATAGCCGAAGTCACGCAAATGCTGAAGCTGTTCTTCATTCGCTCCTGATAAGATGGCCCCCGAAAGGATGCTTGCCGTGAGAAGCTTGCCAGTTTTATGCTCATGGATATACTCCAATTCCTGAAGGCTCAACCGCTTATCTTCACCTTCCATATCGGCGACTTGACCGCCAACCATTCCCTCTGCTCCGGCAGACTTGGCAATTTCGCTTACAAGGTCCAGTTTCATTTGGGCCGTCACCTCGGGATCGTTCATGCCAGAGACCAACTGAAAACTATATGTAAGCAAGGCATCACCGGCAAGGACGGCTACTGCCTCTCCGAAAACTTTATGGTTCGTCGGTTTTCCGCGGCGAAGATCATCATCATCCATCGCTGGAAGATCATCATGGATCAAGGAATATGTATGAATCATTTCAATCGCGGCAGCCGCCGGAATCCCGCACCTCAGGTTTTTGCCGAAAGCTTCCAACACCGCAAAAACCAATAAAGGACGTATTCTTTTTCCGCCTGCTTCAAGTGAGTAGGCCATCGCTTTTTTCACCACGGCGGGAGCTTCAAGCTTATTGACATATTCAATGATTTCCGTTTCGATTATTGCCTTATATTCTTTAGAAAAATGGTCGAAGGACGCCGTACCCATGTTATTCTTCCTCCTGTACAGTAAAGTTTTCAAGTTCCCCGTCTTCACGTAAAATTTGCGTCAGCTGATCTTCCACTGCTTTAAGCTTGGAATGACACAGTCTGGATAAATCCATCCCTTGTTTATATATGGAGATGGCTTCTTCCAAGGGCACATCTCCCTCCTCCAATTGCTCCACGATTTTCTCGAGATTCTCCATTGCCTCTTCGAATGTAGCTTCCTGTTTTTTTGTCATGGTTCAATTCGCTCCTTTATATCTTTAATTTCACACTCAAGAATGCCATCCTTTATGGAAACGGCTATCTGTTCCCCAATGGATACCTGCTGCGTGGTCTTCACGAGCGTCTCATCTCCAGCAAAAACCAATCCATATCCCCGTTCCATGATTTTCAATGGGCTGAGGGCAGATAACGTGGCAGTAGTATGAACGAACTGCTGCGACTTTTGGCGAAAGATCGCTTCCATCGCCCTCCGCAATATCTTTTCATGCTGTTGCAGTGCTTCCTTAGCATTGTTCACTGCTTGTTCAGGATGCTGTTTCTTTAGAATATCGTTCAATTGATTTAGCTCGTCCCTCTTTTTCAAAAAGTACCGCGTACTTGTCTTAAAGAGCCTGTCCTTCGTCCTGTCAAGCTGTTCAAGCTTCTGTTCATACATTTTATGCGGATAACGGAAAGCATAGGATCTTTCCAGCCTCGTCAATTTGGTGCGTTCAAAATTCACCGCCTCACGAATCGAGCGGGTCAAGCGGTTCTTGCGGTTCATCAGGCGCTCCAGTATTTCATTCAAATGCGGGACCGCTAGCTCTGCCGCCCCGGTTGGTGTCGGAGCACGCATATCAGCGACAAAATCGGCAATCGTAAAATCGGTTTCGTGCCCGACAGCAGAAATGATCGGGATATCGGAATCATAGATCGATTCAGCCACTATTTCTTCATTAAAGGCCCATAACTCCTCGATCGACCCACCGCCCCTTCCGACTATAAGCACATCGCTCTCCGCCCTTGCGTTGGCCATCGAAATCGCCTTGGCAATCGATTTAGCCGCATTGTTCCCTTGGACAAGCGCCGGGTAAACGATGATCTTCGCAATAGGATACCGCCGCTTGATGGTTGTCAGGATATCTCGTAATGCAGCACCGGTCGGAGAGGTTATCACACCTACCGATTTTGGATACTGTGGAATCCCTTTCTTATGTTCGGCCAAAAACAAGCCTGCCGCCTCCAGCTTTTTCTTCAGCTGCTCATAAGCCAGATACAAATCCCCCACACCGTCCGGGGCCATGCTTTTCACATATAGCTGATACTGTCCGCTCGCTTCATATAATGAAATATCACCCTTAACGAGTACCTTCATTCCATTTTCGGGCATGAATTTCATCCCTTTGGAATTTGCGGCAAACATGACGGAAAGGAGGCGGGCCTTCTCGTCTTTGAGCGTGAAATACATATGTCCGCTCGTATGCTGTTTAAAATTCGAAATTTCACCTTTTATGTATACATTCTGTAAATGGGGATCGGCATCAAATTTCCTTTTAATGTACTTCGTTAATGCCGACACGCTTAAATATTGCTGCTGGTTACTCATATCATGTCTCCTTCCGACAAAAATCGGATATAAAGAAAGCTCATCTATAGGTTACACGTAACGCTCGAATAAAATCTATCAATGAAAAAAAGCGGTCTCCCGTTATTATAAAACAAGAGGTCCGCTTCTTTAAATGATTTAACGCTTTTTTCAGCTTTTTTGTGCTGATTTTCTCTGTTCAAGGGCTTTTTGAGCAGATTTCACCGTATTCTTCATAAGCATGGTAATTGTCATGGGACCGACGCCTTTAGGAACGGGGGTAATGTATGACGCCTTATTTTTCACTTCATCAAACGCCACATCACCGCAGAGCTTTCCTTCATCATTCCTGTTCATCCCGACATCAATGACGACCGCACCTTCTTTAATATGGTCACTCGTGATTGTATCCCTCTTACCGACAGCTGCCACGACCACATCAGCTTGCTTAGTGAAATACGCAAGATCCTTTGTCTTTGAATGACAGTAAGTAACGGTTGCGTTTGCATTTAAAAACAATTGTCCGGCCGGTTTTCCGACGATATTGCTTCTTCCGACAATGACCACATGCTTCCCTTCGACATCATAGCCGATATGCTCAAGCATCACCATGATCCCATAAGGCGTACAAGGCAAGAAAGCATCCTGACCAGTCATCATACGACCAATGTTAATCGGGTGGAACCCATCAACATCCTTCTCGGGGGAAATCGCCTCGATGATCGCCTTTTCAGAGATATGTCCTGGCAATGGGAGTTGTACCAATATGCCATGAATGCTTTCATCCTGGTTCAATTCATCAATGCTCTGAATTAATTCCTCCTGAGTCAGATTTGCAGGTTTTTTGATCAATACAGAATGCATGCCCAAGTCCTTACACGCTTTTTCCTTATTGCGTACATAGGTTTGTGAGGCTTGGTTGTCACCGACGAGAATTACAGCCAGCCCCGGGATAAAATGTTTTTCGCTTAATTGTTGAACTTCCTTGCTGATTTCCTGTCTAACTGCCTCTGCAATTTCTTTACCATTAATGATTTGAGCTGACATGTGTATATTCCTCCCAAGTTGATTTTGCTAAAGAAATTGCTGGGAGATTCATGGCTAGACTGCAGCCTTAGCTGTCGCTTTTCACCTTCACTTTGGATAAAACGGCATTTACAAAGCTGCTGGATTGATCATCACCGAATTTCTTAGCAATTTCAATAGCTTCATTCATTGCGACACTTACAGGAACATCTTCACTGTGAACCATTTCATAAATCGCGATTCGCAGTAAATTCCGATCAATGTTCGCCAATCTTTCCAACGTCCAATTCTCTAAATTGTCCCTGATCATTCCATCAAGCTGTTCTCGATTTTCCGTAATCCCCTTGACCAATTTCTTGAAATATTCATCAGTAGGAGCGCCATTCAATACGCTTTCCATTGCTTCTTCTGCATTCGACTTGGCAATATCTATCTGATATAGTGCTTGAAGGGATTTTTCACGGGCTACTCTTCTTTTCATAATCTTACTCCTTTAACATCTACTATTATATATGAAAACGCCAGAACAAACGAACATTAATTGACATCTTTTCGAAAATATTAAGATTTACAGCGTGTTTTAACGTAATTAGTCTTATTTTCACTTAAAGAAAGGGCAAAATGCATAATCATCTCGCATCCTTTCAAGTGAAAAAACACGATTTCCATCCTTTTTGAAAGTGTCAAAAAAGGGGATTGCCTAGCTTTCATGCTCATATTTCACCTTTTACACTCTAACAGAAATCACCCTTGAATTAAAGGGAAACTTCCAGACACGGCCTTATTATGTTCAATTACCGTAATATTATCAGCACAGCTCGCTTGAAAAGCAAAACAAGTCTTGAGCAAAAATCCACAAAAACAAAAACCCGGCTTTTTGCCGGGTTTCTGCAGGTGTGAATCGAATGATGACACTTACACTTCTTGTTCGTAATCCGCTTCTTGTTTCGCGTTTTCAAACGCTATGCCGACAACATGGATATTCACTTCACCAGCATCGATAGCCGTCATGTTCAACAATGCTTCACGAATGTTGTCTTGCACTTCTTGAGCAACTTTCGGAATTGAAACACCGAATTTCATGACGCAGTATAGTTCGACTTTGATCGCTTCTCCCGTCAAATCCACCTTAACGCCCTTACCGTGGTTCTTTTTACCAAGCTTTTCAACTACACCAGTTGCGAAATTCCCACGCATATGTGCAACACCTTCAACTTCCGATGCAGCTATGCCCGCAATGACCTCTATCACTTCAGGTGCAATCTCCACTTTGCCCAGTCCACTGTTATAATCATTCATTTCTAGTAATTGGCCTTCCATTTCACTCATTCAAAAGCACCTCCTGTCTTCCTTTACATTATGAGTTCATTACATCATATATTTCAAGGAATTTGGTATTAAATTCTCCGGAAACGAATTGTTCATGCTGAAGTAACTTAATATGGAAAGGAATGGTTGTACTGATCCCTTCGATGACAAACTCACCTAATGCCCGCTTCATCTTCTCGATCGCTTCATCTCTAGTCGGTGCATGGACGATCAACTTGGCAATCATGGAATCATAATATGGAGGTATCGAGTACCCTGGATATGCTGCAGAATCCACCCTAACCCCATACCCTCCCGGAGGTAAATACATGTGTATTTTCCCTGCGGAAGGCATGAAATTCTTTTCAGGGTTTTCCGCATTGATCCGGCATTCGATGGACCAGCCGTTAAATGTTACATCCTCTTGTGAAAGGGAAAGCTTATCGCCTGAAGCGACTTTGATCTGTTCTTTAATCAAATCCACTCCCGTCACCATTTCCGTAACTGGATGTTCAACCTGGATACGTGTATTCATTTCCATAAAGTAGTATTTTCTATTCACATAGTCATAAATAAATTCGACTGTACCGGCTCCTGAATAATTAACGGCAAGAGCGGCAGTAACTGCAGCCTGCCCCATTTCCGCTCTTATTTCACCGTCCAAAGCCGGAGATGGAGTTTCTTCAACCAGCTTTTGCAGGCGTCGTTGAATGGAGCAATCACGCTCACCTAAATGGATGGCATTGCCATGATTATCGGCCATGACTTGAATTTCAACATGACGGAAGTCTTCAATGAATTTTTCAATATAGACACCCGGATTGCCAAATGCCGTCGCAGCCTCCTGTTGCGTGATGTTGATGCCCTTGATGAGATCTTCTTCGGTTCTTGCAACCCTGATTCCTTTACCGCCTCCGCCGGCCGTGGCTTTGATGATGACTGGATAGCCCATTTCATTAGCAAGGGCCACCCCTTCATCCGTATCCTTAATGATGCCTTTGGAGCCGGGAACGATCGGTACGCCAGCTTTGCGCATCGTTTCCCTCGCTACGTCCTTCGTTCCCATTTTATTGATCGCTTCAGGGCTAGGGCCGATGAAAATAATATTGCATTCACGGCAAAGCTCAGCAAAGTTCGCGTTTTCAGCAAGGAAGCCATATCCCGGGTGGATTGCATCCGAACCCGTTTTCTTGGCGGTACTGATGATGTTCGTTGTATTTAAATAACTGTCTTTTGACAGTTTGGGACCGATGCAATATGCTTCATCAGCAATTTGGACATGTAATGCCTCTTTGTCGGCTTCTGAATAAACCGCTACAGTCTCAATTCCCAGTTCCTTGCATGCCCGGATGATTCGGACAGCAATTTCCCCTCTATTGGCAATTAATACCTTTTTAATCATTTAAGAACAGCTCCTCATTCCGGCTTCACTAAAAATAATGGTTGACCATATTCTACAAGTTGCCCTTCTTTTATAAGGACTTCAACGATTTCGCCACTAACTTCAGCTTCGATTTCATTGAATAGTTTCATGGCCTCGACGATGCAGACAATCGAATCCGCTGTCACTTTATCGCCTGCTTTTACGTATGCCGGAGAATCCGGTGCAGGTGATTGATAAAATGTCCCCACCATAGGAGAAGTGATTTTATGTAGGTTTTCCCGTTCAGAGACGGCGGCAGCCGGTGCTGCAGCTTCAACGGCCTTTGGAGTTGCAGGGGCAGCAGGCTTGACCTCAACCGCTGCATTGCCTTGAACAACGTCAGGAGAAGCCGTTGGCTGGATGACAGTTACCGTTTCAGTTTTTTTCAATTTAATTTTCGTTCCTTCGTTTTCATAAACGAATTCATTGATATTGGATTGATCGACTAGCTTGATGATTTCACGAATTTCTTGCACTTTCATTTTTGTGCACCCCTTGTCTAATTTAATATGAGTTTGTGAGGCAATAATTTTTTATATAACATTTTATACCCTTTTACTCTTAGCTTATCTCTATCTTGTCCAATTCTGCAAGATGAAGTCGAGCCTCCATCCGAAAGCGATGCACGCTTCCTGTTTTATAACAGAATTTCACTTTCCCAAAATATTGTTCGTTTAGAGAATTGAAAAGTTTATGACCAGCTTCTAACATCATACAATATTAGCTTATACAAATTCAATGATAGATTAGTTGCAAGTTGATATCCACACTTCCATTCTACACCTTTATTATACTATTGTGAATTCTTTACCCTTCGTTTCCTTGGAACATTCCCTTGAATTTCATTGATTTCACTCCTAAATGACAATAAACTTACCTTAAATTACTTTTCTAGAAAAGTAATTTCTTATCTCCTTCTTGATTTTTCAATATCAATTGGCATAAAAAAGCTTTTCCTCTAAAATTTACGCCTAATACGAGATCGAAAAACACAAAAAAAAGATCCCTTTTATAAAGGGAGTCCTTTAAACTGGAGCTGTTGTGTATCAGCACGCTTTATCGTGGCAACTATTTTTCAGGTTGGAAGTCGACCACTACATTTTGCGCATCGCTCACTTCTTTTCGTACTAGACGGATAATGTTATTGGCTTCTGTTTTTGTTTGCTTATCAGCCTTGACACTCACCTTCACGTCCGTTCCATCTACGCGAACCAGTGCTGCATTATAATCCATGGCTACAATTAAGTTTTCGATGATATTTTCTTTAACCTTCGTTTCACTTAATTGTTCCATTTTTGCATATGCCTCGTCTCTCTCTTCAGCCGATAGATCTGTATTACCCATCTTTGTAGTCAGTTCTTCATTGAGCTTTGCGCGTTCATCTTCGATTTGCATCCTTAATGATTCAAATTCATCACCTGATGCTATCGTTACAGAAGAACCTTCAGCATTTTTGGCCGTTTCTTTATTCACTTTGCTTTCACCTTTTGTTTCAGTTTTGCTGTCTGTTTTATTTTCCATTTTATTTTCTGCCTTTTCCGCTTGTTCAGTTGCCGTCATATCGGCAGCATTTTCTTCAGGAGCGGTCAAATAGTAGACTGAAAGGACAACGACCAGACTTAACATAGTCAATAACCAAACCGTTTGCTTTTTTAATAACATGTGAATTTTCCCCCTTATTTTTTAGGCATGACAGAAACCCTGTGACTCGGTACATCGAGTGATCGTGTGACAGCTTCGATGATCCACTTTTTTATTTGGATGTTTTCGGCTCCTTTTGCGACTACCAGAACGCCCCTTACACTAGGCTTCTTAGTTTCGGAAATGATCGGCCCTTCTTTTTCCCCGCTTTTAACCAAAACGAGTTGTTCGTCCACCGATGTATCCTCCACCGTCCTTTTGCCGCCTTCCTGGTCGGTTTCTTGCGTGACCTGTTTCTGGGTGACTTTATTCCTTTCGTATACTTTTTTCTCGGACGCATCCACATAGATTACGACTTTTACATCCTGGACCCCCGCTATCGATTCCAACGCTTCCTTCATTTCATTCTGAAGGTATATTTCATAATCCTTCGTTGTCTTGAATTCGGATTGATTTTTCTGCCCGAATGTTTCAACATCATCTTTATCCTCTTGCTTATTATTGAATACCGTCTTCACGTCGGATGTTTGTCCCGTCTGGTTGGTGGTTAACAAATTACCGGCCATCATGATCCCCGCTCCCAAAAGGACGACGATTAAAGCATAGACATACAGGGAAGGTTTTTTTTCCTTAGGCTCTTTTTGGTCAGGGTCCTTATTCAATAGTTTTTGCAGCCAGGATAATGGACCTTTGTCTTTGTTCAATACTTAAGTCACTTCCTTTCCCCGGCGATTTCAATGATCTCTTTATCGACAGACCAACTTGTTGCCAAAAAACTTTTGACAGCATCCAGATTCGCATCGCTTGAAGGTGATGGCCTTTCTGCGTTAATATCGATTTTTGCAACAGCCTCTATCGAAGTGTCTTCTTTCCCTTCTGCCGTTTCCAAAGATATGTTGATATTTTGCAAATTTTCCGCGGTGGGGTTTTCCTCATTTTTGACGTCAACTTCAATCGCACTGATCTTCATGTTATAATCCTTCATCAACTCCTCTTCCACTTCTGCCTGTAAGTCAACAGCCATTTGTTTTAAAATATATGCACCCTGGGTAGCTTGTATTTCTTTTTTCTTCATTTCTGTCAAATTTCCTAAATCTTTTTTTTTCTGATTTTCAAATTCGCTCGTGGCGGCAGATAGAATTTCGTCGAAATCTTTATTGAATAATCCCAATATAGGTGTGATGATGATGGCAATCAGTAAAAGCCCGATTACCATTTTTGCATATTTCTGCAAAGCTGAATTGGGAAGGAGCATATCGATTACAGTGGCAAGCAATACGAATACGATGATATTGGATACCCAGCCAGCCAAAAAGCTCACCAAGCCCTCCTCCTTTCTAACGAACCATCAGTGTAATGTTTCCAGAGGCGATGATGACCGTGATGCTTAAAAAGAACATGAGCGATACGATGGCCAATGCCGCAAAGATATAAATCATGCTTTTACTGATGATATCCATACATTTTATTACCGGGCCGCCGCCAAGCGGCTGTAAAAGGCTTGCTGCCAATTTATAGACAAAAGAAATCATTAGGATTTTGATTGCGGGAAAGGTCGTAATGAGCAGCAGGATGATGACCCCTGACAATCCAACCGTATTTTTCAGAAGGACGGAGGCACTGATGACCGTATCCGTTGCATCGGTGAACATGCGACCGATTACCGGTATGAAGTTACCTGTCACGAATTTGGCCGTTCTGATCGTCACCCCATCCGCTACAGCGGAGGATGCCCCCTGGACGGATATGACGCCAAGGAATATCGTCATGAACGCTCCTAAAATACCGATGGCAAAGTTACGGAGAAGCTGAGCCAGCTGAGTTACTTTGTAATGTTCCGTGAGCGTGCTGACAATGCTTAAAATCGCTGCAAAGAATAATAACGGGAGGACGATGTATTGTATCAGGATACCGCTCGTATTCATTAAGAACATTAAGACCGGATGAAAGAAGGCCGCTGACACAAGCCCGCCTGATGCGGCTATCAAAGCTAAAAGCAGGGGGATGAGCGCCATCAAAAAGGAAATCATCAAATCTATCGTGTCTTTTGTATATTCGATCGCGACATGAAAGCTGTTAAGCGCCAAAATGATCAGCACCATATAAACGATTGCATAAGCGACCTTACTTACGGAGCTTTGCTCGAACGCGTTCTGCAAATTCTGTAAAAACATGCTGAAAACGGTTAACAAGATGAGTGAGCCCAACAACTTACCATTGACGAGCAGTTCATGAAAAATGAATTTTGTAATGCCCTTCAGCCACTGATCAAAGGAGAATTTCTTTTCACCGCTCACAAAATCCATGAAACTGCCTTTCTGGCTTTCCGGCAAGAATCCCCCGTATTCCGTGACAATGCCATCCCAATATTGTTTAAGCTCATCAACCCCCAGTCTTTCTATTTGAGCTTGTACCAGTTCGGACTGCATGATCGGCTCTTGTACGGTTTCAACATTTTCAGGGTTTTCGGCAGCTTGTCCAATAGATGCATGAAAAAAAAAGAGTAAAATGAATACAATCGATAAATAAGGCATCCGCTGCTTCATATATTCACCTCATTGACTAGTAGGAATATCGATTAACTTGGGAGCATTTGAATAATCGTTTCGATGATGACCGTCAAAATCGGAATTGCCATCGCCAATATCAATATTTTTCCGCTCAATTCTATTTTGGAGGCAAGCGAGCCTTGCCCGGCATCTTTTGTAATTTGGGAAGCGAATTCAGCAATATAGGCAATTCCGATTATTTTTAAGATGGTCTCAAGATACACCGTATTTACATTGGCATTGACTGCAATTTTTTCTAACATTAAAATGATCTCGTATATTTTATCTGCCAGAAAAAGAAAAATGGAGCACCCTACAAAAACGATGAGCAGGAATGCCAAATTGGGTTTTTGCTCCTTGACGATTAAAGCCAGAAAGGTGGCAACTAGGGCAATGGCTACGATTTTTATGATTTCAATCGCCAATCCCCCCTTACTGAAATAGGAATACAGATTTAATTTTTTGGAATAAGTCCTCCACTACAGAAGCGACCATGAATAAAATATAGATGAAGCCGAAAAGTGTCACCCACTGGGCATACTCCTTCTTCCCAACCTGGTCGAGTATCGTGTGAAGAAAGGCCACAACAAGGCCAACACCTGCTATTTTAAAAATGATGTCCACATCAATGCCCATTTTCATTCCCCCCACTTAAACTACATCAGCAAGATGATCAATAATAATCCGGTTAAAAAGCCAAGGCTCTTCATCATTTTTTCATATTTTCCCTGTCGGTCCAGGGCATCGCTCTCCTCCCGTTCCAAGTGTGCCATCGTCAGCATGATTTGTTTTTGCTGATGGTGCCTATCGCTTTTTCCAAGCGTCTCGCCGAACTGCGAAAGGATTTCGAACTCCCCCTGCTTCAAGGCTAGGGATTGCCATATTTTCTTCAGGCTCTCATCCCAAGCTTCTTTGACGGTCGTCTCACCTGACTGGAGCCGATTTGCGAATGTATCGAAAAAGAAGGATAAAGGTTTTGCCAGCTGCTTGGAAAGCTTTCTCGCCGCTTCTTGAAGAGGTGTGTGTCCGTACATGATTTCCGCTTCAAGCGATTGCAGGGCGACCTTCAGCTGTCTTAGCTGCCGCGGCCTCATACTCAATTTTTTTGCAGCCTCGAAACCTGCCCATGTCGTGGCAAGGATGATGATTGCTGCCCCCACCAACTTAAACATGCCGCTTCACACTTTCACCCGAGAATAGGGTAACCCCATCGGCGTTCAGCACTTTGTAACTTCTCGTCCCAGCTTTGGTTCTTTGTAATTCTATAAAGCGTTCAAAGATGTTTTGTTTTAATATTTCTGCGATGAAGGGACGCTTCTTCATTTCTTCCAGTGTATGGCCATGTGTCGTGATCATGAGTTTAATGCCGGCATTCACCGCTTCAAGAACTGCTTGAGTATCTTCTGCGCGGCCTATTTCATCCACGACCAATACATCCGGGGACATCGAACGTATCATCATCATCATTCCTTCCGCTTTAGGACATCCATCGAGGACATCAAGCCTCGTACCGAATTCAAGTTGCGGCACACCATGAACAGAGCCCGCAATTTCAGAGCGCTCGTCCACAATTCCCACCTTTTGCGGGGCAATCCCCCTCTTTTCATTTCCACTGGATATCATTCTTGCAATATCCCGTAACACCGTCGTTTTTCCAGTTTGCGGAGCACCGATCAATAAGGTATGCTGCCATTCCCCATTATATAAATATGATGTAAGCGGCTCAGCCACACCTACTTTTTCACGGGCAATCCGAAAATTGAATGAGGAAATATCCCGGATTGCCTTGACCGCTCCATTTTCCAGGATCACCTTGCCTGCAAGACCAACCCGATGTCCACCAGCTATGGTTATATATCCTCGCTTTAATTCTTCCTCAAGCGTATACAACGAAAATTGACCTATTTGGTTCAATAATTGATCTGCATCCGTTTTGGTCACTGCATACGAAAAGAAGAAGGGTTCCCCACCTATAATGACCTCAAGCGGCCTTCCGATCCGTATCCTCAGCTCTTCCATTTTTTCAATCATCATCGGTGTCATACCCTGGAGCTGCTCGTAAATCGTTTTCGGTAAAAAAGAAAGAATCGTTTCCATTTTGACAATCCTCCTGTATACACCACTTTCAATAAAATATATGCCGTCCCTTCGTCAATGATGCCAAGCTATTACAGAAACTGGACATTTATTGAATGTTTATGGGCCGTGCTGAAACAAGCAAAAAAATGGCCGAGACACGAATCTCGGCCACCTAATGGATCGTTTCCTTCTACTTTGCGTAAAATTTTGTGCACGCCAGTCTTGGAAAATCTGTACTTAGACGTTTCATTGCACTGCAGGATCTCACTTAGACGCGCACTTCCCGCAGGAGTCATGAGGAAACGCCTCGAATTCAGTCCAAAACCTAAACTCGCGAGTAAAGCTCCTAACATGAAATCAACTGGTGGTTAGTACATTATCTGGTTTTTAACTGGGGATGCCATTGACACATTGACTAAGCTATGGGTTGGCCTGCTTTAAGGGGCTTAAATAATGGTCCAAGCTTACGGCTTATCTTTTCAAAGTGAACTGCAAAAGGGGTCCGGAAATTTAATTCCGAACCCCTTCTGTCTATAAACTGAAAGACCGAGATATGAATCTCGGCCTTCTAGCCATTATGCGCGTGATACGTATGAACCTTCGTTCGTATTGATCAATAATTTGTCACCTTGGTTGATGAAGAATGGTACTTGAACGGATAGGCCTGTCTCAAGCACTGCTGATTTCGTTCCACCTGAAGAAGTATCGCCTTTAATTCCAGGCTCAGTTTCCGCCACTTCAAGCTCCACTGTATTCGGAAGCTCAACCCCAAGCGTTTCAGCTTGGAACGTCATGATATGGACTTCCATATTTTCTTTAAGGAATTTCAATTCGCGCTCGATGCTTGAAGCAGGCAGCTCGATTTGGTCATATGTTTCGTTATCCATGAATACATGGCTATCGCCGCTTGCATATAGGTACTGCATCTTGCGGTTTTCGATATGTGCCTTTGCAACTTTCTCGCCGGCACGGAATGTTTTCTCTTGGATGGAGCCTGTACGAAGATTGCGAAGCTTAGAACGTACAAAGGCTGCACCTTTACCAGGTTTAACATGTTGGAACTCGATAACCTGCCAAATTCCATTATCTACCTCAATGGTAACACCCGTGCGAAAATCGTTTACAGAAATCATAAATTTGTCCTCCTACATGTACATGTTTACAGAATGATTAACTCTTTCGTTGAATGAGTAAGTGCTTCGTTACCTTCAATTGTAACGATTGTATCATCTTCAATCCGCACCCCGCCGACACCTGGCAAGTAAATGCCCGGCTCTACGGTTACGGCCATACCTGGTTCCAAAATGATATCAGACCTTAAGGATAATGCTGGACCTTCATGAACTTCAAGACCGATTCCATGTCCGGTCGAATGTCCAAAATACTGCCCAAAACCCTTTTCTTCAATTAAGTTACGAGTCAGTGCATCCGCTTCCTTGCCCGTCATGCCTGGTTTGATCCCAGCCATACCGCGCAGCTGCGCTTCCAAAACAATGTCATAAATGTTAATAAGTTCTTCACTTGGCTTGCCAACTGCTAATGTCCGAGTTATATCAGACACATACCCGTTCAAGTATGCTCCATAATCCAATGTGACAAAATCGCCTTTTTCAATGATTTTATCCGTAGCCACTCCATGTGGAAGTGCCGACCTTTTGCCGGATGCTACAATAATATCGAAGGAAGAAGAAGTTGCCCCCTGTTTTCTCATGAAGAATTCAAGTTCATTGGATACATCCAATTCCGAAATTCCTGGACGGATGAAATCGAGGATATGTGTAAAGGCAGCATCGGCAATAGCAGCCGCTTCCTTTAATATCTTAATCTCTGATGAAGTCTTTATCAAGCGTAAATTCTCAATAATGGCGGACACTGGCAAAAGTTTTCCTTCAACAGCTGCCTCGTATGCCTTGTATGTCGCAAAAGTCATGTGCTCCTGCTCAAAACCAAGTACGCCAATATTCATTTCTTTAGTCTGTTTACCGACTTCTTCGATGATGGTGCCCTTGTGTTGAACGATTTCATAGTCCGTTGCCTGCTTACCCGCTTGTTCCACATATCGGAAATCAGTGATGAATTTAGCTTCATTCCGGGAAATCAATACGACCCCGGCGCTGCCCGTAAAATTCGTCATGTAACGGCGATTATATGTACTGGTGATCAAAAGGCCATCAATGCCCGCCTTTTCCATCGAGGCTCTTAAGCTCAAAAGTTTATTCATTCAATTTCTCCCCTTTGCAATCTTTGTGACCGCCTGCAATGCCAATTCATATCCGTGTATCCCCAAGCCGACAATTTGCCCTGCCGTGACCGGTGCGGTCACTGACTCATGCCGAAAGCTTTCACGGGCATGGATGTTCGAAATATGCACTTCCACAACTGGAACATCAATTCCGGCAATTGCATCACGAATCGCATAGCTATAATGAGTAAAAGCACCAGGATTGATGATAATCCCGTCGATCCCATGATCCTCTGACCAATGGAGCTTATCGATGATTGCTCCTTCATGGTTAGATTGAAAAGAAGTGAATTCCACCTGCAACCCTTCAGCTTGCTGCTGTAAAATGGCTTCCACATCCGCAAGCGTCGAGGATCCATAATGCGCTGGTTCCCGCTTTCCTAATCGATTTAAATTCGGACCATTGATTAATAAGATTTTTTCCATCACTTAACACCTGCTCATACATAAAAGAATGCTTACCATCAACATTCTACCATAATTGCAAATTGTCTTACTACTTTTTTACAACTAAGTTGCCTTCACCTTCCTGTTGCTTTTGAGCCTTGTTTTTTTCACGTATATATTCCTGATGATCGTATGATATAGAATATCCTACAAAAAGTCCGTATAAAATAAAAATGCAAGCACTTGTTATGATCGTATTAGACGACATTTTCGAAAAAGCGGGCAAATCGGAGAACATCGGTTTTAAAACGAAAATTAACAAGGCCCAGCAAACCGCTCCAAAAATTATCCCTGTCAAAATGCTCTTCATCCTTTTAAAAAAGCCATAGTATATTAAAGCAATCACCATGGATAGGATTCCAAATACGATGATGGTCATGACTGCGCCGAGCCAGTGCTCGATCCAGCTCATATTCGACCAAGAAGTAAGGATGAATCGGGGACTGAAATCCATGAAATTAACATAGTGTGCAATCATTCCGGCAAGACTGCCTGCCGCCCCTCCTACAAAACCGATAATTAATGCGTTAAAGACTAATACGCTTTGATTTTCCCGTTGATTTTGTCCATGTTCATTAGAAGACATATCAAACACCTCCGCTTGTAGTATGCCCTTTGTCAAATAGAACTATTTTTTTTTATTGTTATAGAGGAGAATCACTAGAGGTTTTTCGATTTATTCTGTATGATTAAATCATAAATAATGGACTTTCAACGAAGGAATATATGTCCCCTTTGTTGAAGTTTATAAAGTACACAGGATGCTCCTTTCCCGTGATTCTTCAACATTCATAAAGCATTGCTGGTATTTATAAACCCGATTCCTTTATGGATATCGTCTCAACCCCTGCAATGCTTGATAATAAACATGTTAGCACCCATGAGAGAGCTACATGAATAACTATTTAGGTTGGTGTAGAAATGTCTGAGGTCCAAAAACCCGTTTATGGAGGGCAGGCTGTTGTGGAAGGCGTCATGTTCGGCGGCAAGCATCACACAGTCACTGCGGTCCGCCGCAAAGATTCAACGATCGCTTATTATCATTTACCGCGTGAATCGAAGCCTGCTGTTAAGCTGATGAAAAAAATTCCGTTTCTACGGGGGATCGTATCGTTGATCCAATCCAGTGCTACCGGCTCGAAACATCTGAACTTTTCCACAGAACAGTATGAAGAAGAAGACGGGGAAAAACAGGTCGAAACGAAACAAGAAACGAAAGACCCCTCTAAATTAAGCCTTTGGCTGGGTGTTGCCGTAATCGGTGTGATCTCCTTCCTATTTGGGAAATTGCTCTTCACCTTGATTCCTGTCTTCCTCGCCAAATTGACGGAACCCATTTTCAGCGGCGATACGGCTCAGGTATTAGTCGAAAGCTTGTTCAAGCTGATCTTACTGCTCGTATATATTTATGTGGTTTCCTTGACGCCATTGATCAAGCGGGTTTTTCAATATCACGGTGCTGAGCATAAGGTGATCAATTGCTTCGAAAGCGGAAAGGAATTGACCGTGGCAAATGTGCAGGCAAGTTCCCGTCTTCATTATCGCTGTGGAAGCAGTTTTATTTTATTTACGGTCATTGTAGGCATGTTTGTCTATCTTCTCGTCCCGGTCGATCCATTATGGGTTCGCGTCGTCAATCGCATTTTACTTATCCCCGTCGTGCTCGGCATTGCCTTCGAGGTATTGCAGGCTACGAACAAATTAAAAGATATTCCTGTTCTGCGCTACCTTGGTTACCCTGGGCTTTGGCTTCAATTATTGACGACCAAGGCTCCCACAGATGATCAAGTCGAAGTCGCATTGGCGTCCTTCCATGAATTATTAAGGATGGAAAAAGAGACGGAAAAAGGTTTAGGGTCTGATGTTATTGTGTAAAAACCTATACACAATTCACTCATGAAATCACATATACTACCTAAGGGAACGATCTTCATTTTTTGAAATATTTTACATGGAGAATGTTTAAAATAAGCCAAAAATGCTTATGATGCTCTTAAGGAGGTGTCTTTGTTGAAACGTTTCATATCTTTCATGATATACGGAATCATCGCCCTCGGAGTCCTCGGATTATTGAGCCGACTATTTAATGACCCGATTGGCTTTTTTAGGAACATTCTCATAATTGCCATTGTCGCAGGGATTATTTATATGATTTATACCGGATTAACAAAGGGTAAACCAGTGAAAAAAGAGCAGCAGGCATTCCGGAAGGCTGCCCGCCAATCGAAAAAAAGGCTAAAAAGCCGAACGTCGAAAAAGGATAATGTGGCTAGCTTTTCAGCAGCAAAATCTTCAAACAAAATAAAAGTCAGAAAAAAAACGGATAGCCATCTAACCGTCATCGAAGGAAAAAAGAACAAAAAGAAAAACCGGGCTTCTTTTTAAAAGCCTAGTTCAGTTTGTAGTTAAAAGGGGGGCGGAATTAATAAATTCCGCCCCCCCTTTTAACGTTGAAGGGAACGGAGGGAGCGAGACTCCTTCGGAAAAATGCATCCACGGGAATCCCAGAGACGGCGGTCCGCGGAAAGGAAGCCCTGCATTCATAAAAGAACTGCAGACAAAACTCCATGATCACCGAGTTTGTCTACAGAACCATTTTTCTTTTCAAGATCCGATTTATAGGTTCATCAATAGGTCCATTGCTTTAGGAATTCTTTCGTACGCTGTTTGCCTCGATTAATCAATTCCATCTTTTTTTCATCATTCAGGTTGAAATCCATGGCAGATATCCCTTTCATCGGGATAAACACAATATTTTGGACGTGCTTCTTGGAAATGTAACGTGCGTCATGAGCATCTTTCATCGTCTTGAAAAGGGCGGAAAACAATTCAACCGCATTATCCACCTCATGCGGTTTCCATATTTCATCGACGCTCAGACGCAATCCAATGACCGGCCTTTCCTTCCTTACATGATCTGAATTGAATAACCACATTGGAAAATTACTCAAAACACCTCCATCCACAAATAGGAATGTGCTTTTCCCTACTTCAAGTTTGACAGGCTCGAAGAAATAGGGAATGCTGCAGCTCATTCGTACTGCCTTGGCCACCGGGAACGTAATTGGATCAAATCCATAATTCGGCAAATCATCAGGCAGTACAACCAATTTCCCATTCGTGATATCAGAAGTTATGATACGAAGGGAATTCGGTCGAACATCCTTGAAGGTGACTACATCTCTTTCTGCAAGCTTACCGGCAATCCATGCTTCCATCGCATCCCCTTTATAGAGACCCAATTTCCAATATACGAGAAGCCATTTGGCAAGCGGGATAGGCAAAAGTCCCCTCCTTTTATCTAATAGACTGCTTAAATCTATATCAAAAAACAGCTTTTCCATTTCTTTTCCCGTATATCCGGCAGCTACGAAAGCCGCTATTATCGAACCTGCACTAGTACCGGCTGTCCTATGAAATACGAATCCCCGATCCTCCAGTTCCTGCAGGGCTCCCACTAAACCATAACCTTTAATCCCGCCTCCGGAAAAAACGCCGTCAATAATCATAGCTGCCCTCCCCTAATCCGGTCTTTACATTTCTAAGCGGGATCAGGGTGAATTATGACAATTTTATCTGGAAAATCCCCTTCATCAAGTAAAGTACTGAATGTCCGCTTTAGGGAAAAATTCAGCTATATACCCACGGATGGTCGTCTCCAGTTCTGCGGCTTCTTCGTTTTGATAAACATATTTCCCAATTCCGTACCGCCCCCATTTATACTTGCGCTTCGATTCATCCAATTCCAATTTCGTTTTCGGGTAGTTTTTTTGAATCACTTTTTTTGCAGGTCCGGTAAATCGATGTTGGATCAGTTCAAACGTCAAGTCCGGGATATCCACCCCTTCCAAGGCCACACTTAACCGTTCGAATAGCTCATGATAGCCTTCCTTCCATCCTTCATGACGATAAATCGGGGCAACGATAAATCCTAGCGGATATCCCGCGCCTGCAACCTTGCGAGCTGCCTCCATTCTCTCCTCGAAGCTGGATGTGCCCGGTTCGAAATTTTTTATCACATAACGGGAATTGATGCTGAATCGAAATCTAGTTTTCCCATTATGCTCGGCATCCAGAAGATGATCGACGTGATGGAATTTGGTTACGAATCTTAAGACCCCATATTCGCTCTTCCCAAAATATTCGATAGCCCGTTTTAATGAATGCGTCAAATGATCGATGCCTACGATATCAGATGTACATGCTGCTTCAAAACGGGTGATTTCCGGCTTTCTCTCTTCTATATATTTTTCGGCTGCCTCGAAGATTTCATCCAGATTCACATAAGTCCTAATATAAGGCTTGGAGCCAAGTGTCGTCTGCAAATAACAATAATGGCAATGTCCCATGCATCCGGTCGCAAGCGGGATCGCATATTCAGCAGATGGCTTGGATGTATCGAATTTCAATGTCTTTCTGATCCCAACCACAAGCGTAGATTTGGCTACACGATATTTCTGCAGATCATTTTCACCTGGAAGGTCCCTTATTTGGTTGTGTGAGGTTGTCTCTCGGATTTCAATATTCATATCCTCGAATTTCTTCTTCAACTCGCGCCCAAGCGGATATTCCAAGGCTTTAGGCTCAATGTAAACTAACTGTGGGATAAATGGTTTCATATCGTTCTCCATTCTTTTAATTGATACAGTTAGCTTTTCTTTATTCTGTTATCCTCATGATTGTTTTTAGCTGGAAATTATAAGGAAGGAAATATGTAAAGAAAAACGGCCGTCTTTATGGACACTTCATGCTGTGGGATTTCCCATATACGCGCATTTCACCCTAAAGTCATGATTATTCACAATGGATATTAAGAGGTAGGACGCCCAAGTATGGATGCCTATTTTAGTTATACTGACGTGATGATACGGCATATCCGGCAAACACATATGGAAGGGGCAGATCATCTGCATCTTCATCAAGATGAAAAAACGATCTATGCGAAACGTAAAGAAACGATTGAGCGTACATTCGCAGATTCTAACGAAAAGCATGATATGCAGGGGACTTAAAAAACGGGCGATGCTTACTTTTTCCTGCCATGGGATGTAAAGAAGATGGTCAATTCGACATGTTAAAGTCAAAACTGCCCTAACATAGAGAGGACCCGTAGAGCCCAGATTTATTAACTTTAGGTGAAAATCAATGGGGAATTTAATAAGGGAGCGGATTTTAACCAATTCGAGAAAAAAAAAGCCGTTAAGGAAATAAATCTCCTTAACGGCTATTCGGCTAGCTTAGAGTCCGCATTTCAATTGTGCGCCGCAATTGGTGCAAGTGTTACAGCCACCCATTTCCTGAACTTCCCCTTTACGGCAAACAGGACAAGTGTTGCCCACTTCCGAACCAATCGTAACATTCGTCGAACGCAGTTCATTAATCGTATCGACCAATACAACTTTTTTCTTTACTTCCACATCTGTCAATTCGTCCATTTCAAGCTGCTCGTCCATTTGGTTTTCTTCCGCTTTAAGCGTTAGGACCTGACTGTCACGGCTGCCATCGACATACACGGTACCGCCTTTTGCTCCGCCTTTATATAGACGTTCATATACTTTTTCGACTTGCTCGACCGTATATCCCTTTGGTGCATTGACCGTTTTACTGATCGAGCTATCAATCCAGCGTTGAATGATGCATTGAACATCTGCATGAGCTTCAGGTGCCAGTTCCATCGCGGAAATGAACCATTTTGGAAGCTCTTCCGTTGCCGCTTCAGGATGACGGTCCAGATACTCCTGTACAATGTCAGCTTTCACTTCAATGAACTTACCGAGACGGCCGCTGCGGAAATATGTGAAGGAGAAATACGGTTCAAGTCCCGTTGATACCCCGACCATCGTCCCTGTGCTACCAGTAGGCGCCACTGTCAATAAATGAGAATTTCGGATGCCGTATGCAGCAACGCTCTCCCTGATATCTTCCGGCATTTTTTCCATGAATCCAGTTTGTGTAAAACGTGTTCTAAGCTCTTCAGTTTCTTTATCCGTAGACCCGATCAGGAACGGGAAACTGCCTTTTTCTTTCGCAAGCTCGACGGAAGCCCTGTAGGCTGTAGTCGCAATCGTTTCAAAAACCTTATCCACGAGGAGATTTCCTTCCTCGGAGCCATATTCCGTTTCACAGTAGATCAACAAATCATGCAGACCCATCACACCGAGGCCGACCCGACGCTCTCCAAGGGCTTGTTTCTTGTTTTCCTCCAAGAAATAAGGAGTGGCGTCAATGACATTATCCTGCATGCGCACACCGACTTCGACCGTTACTTTAAGCTTCTCGAAATCGACGGTTTTATTGTCTTTATCAGCCATTTCAGCCAAATTGACGGCCGCAAGGTTACATACAGAATACGGAGCCAAAGGCTGCTCTCCACATGGGTTCGTAGCAACGACCTGTTGACCATAGGCCTTCGCATTCGTCATTTCATTGGCATTATCGATAAAGAAAATGCCTGGTTCAGCTGAATAAGTCGCACAAATGTTAATCAAGTTCCAAAGCTCTTTAGCACGGATTTTACGATAAACACGAACTTTATGACCGAGCTTCTCCCATTCACGAACATCGCCGACTTTATGCCATTCTTCATTATAAATGGCCATTTCTTCGGCATTGTAGCTTTCAACATCAGGGAAGCGTAATTCATACTCTTCATCTCGTTCTGCCGCTTCCATAAACTCCTTGGTCAAGCAAATCGAAATGTTGGCCCCTGTCAGAAAATCAGGATTATGAACGCTGTACGTTCCGCCCGTACGGAGCTTTTCCTCCGCATCCCTTATGATTTTCTCGTTAAATCCGCCTAGACCAGGAATTTCTTTATAATTGATGATTCCTTGATACATCGCCAATTCCTGCTCGTTATGGGCAGTGAACTTCAACTTATCCGTCGCATACTTCTTGATCATTTCATCTTTCGTGTTTTCCACCAGATAACGAAGAATCCGTGGGTTTTGCATTTTAGAAATGATGAATTCTGCGATATCCGGGTGCCAGTCAGCAAGCATGATCATTTGAGCACCGCGCCTGCTGCCGCCCTGCTCAACAAGATGTGTCAGTTTCGCAATATCATCCAGCCATGACACCGAACCTGAGGATTTTCCATTTACCCCTTTTGCCAGCGTGTTTCTTGGACGAAGTGTCGATCCATTCGTTCCTACCCCGCCGCCGCGGCTCATGATTTCCATGACCTGTTTCCGATGTTCGGAAATGCCTTCACGCGAATCCGGCACGAACGGCATCACATAGCAGTTGAAGTACGTAACATCCGTATTGGAACCAGCACCATATAAAACGCGTCCTGCTGGAACAAAATTAAGGTTTTTCAATTCCTCATAGAATTTATTGAACCATTCCGTCCTTTTTTCTTCCGTTGTTTCCACTGAAGCCAGTCCCGTTGCATTTCGTTTAGCAATTTGCTCATAAAATATTTCAAGCGGCTTTTCGATGATATCCAGCGGGCGGTTTACGATACCCGTCTCGACTTCTTCAGGATTATCCAATACGCCGCGGAATTCCTCATCCACCAAGACCTTGGCTTTTTTCGTTTCCCAATCTATTTCAACGATGGAACCGAGGCCCCGTGCCGGGAATTTCGGATCCTCCTTAATTGTCAGCACCACAAAATCGCCTGCCGAGAGCGTGATTTTTTCAGTATCCTTAAAAGAATAGCGGTCAAGCATGACTAGACGGGATACACCCTTATGCGTCATTTTCATATCAGCCGTTACGGGGTGAACCTGGGGAAATAAAGAAATATCCTTATTCAACCTTTCTAGATCAACCTTCAAAGCATCTTTTATTACAACCGACATAATTCCCTCTCCTTTATATGTTTCAAGATCCGTCCTTGCTGATGCAAAAATCTATATGTAGCCTTACATGCCGTTTCGCTTAAACAAGTATCCTAAATTTATCATAGCGAACCCCAAATATCAACATATAGTGTGATTCAAATTATTAAAACCACTATATATTGTGTTTTTTTGAATAACTTTTTATTTTGTCAAACGTTTAATCAATTAATATAGTTAGCAAAAGGGAGGAAAATGTCGATTTACGATAAATTTTCATCAGATTTCAATTAATTTGAGCCTTGCTTTTTTATCATCCCTTTTTACGCTTATCCCATCAAGGAAAAGCCCTTTCAGTCATATTAATCTGAAAAAACTTTTTTATTACAAAGCCCATTAACTCGCTTTCATCTCATGAAATTCCATTCATCGCTTTCATATTTACTTTCTGCAATCGCCTTCACTTCCAGCATTTGCTTTTCAGTGAGGGTGTATGGCACTAAATCGATGGACAGTCCCTCTGCAAACCCTTTTTCAAAAGCATCTTTCGCTTCCGGTATGCCTATTTTTCTCCCAGCAATGTCATTTATCGCCACTGCTTTATTTTTCAGGTTTTTTTGCATTCTCTCTTTAACCCTGTCATTGGAAAATTTAAATACACTAAACAGTTTTTCATCATCAAGTTCAAGTAAAATCGCACCGTGCTGAAGGATGACTCCCTTTTGTCTCGTTTGGGCGCTGCCGGCAACTTTCCTGCCCTCCACGACAAGTTCATACCAGCTTGGTGCATCGAAGCAGACGGAAGACTTCGGCGCTTTTAATGCCGCTTTCTCCTGATCGGTTCGAGGCACTGCAAAGTAAGCATCCAAACCTAGGTTCCTGAACCCCATTAATATGCCTTCTGAAATAACACGATATGCCTCGGTGACAGTGCTCGGCATGCCAGGATAGGATTCCGGGACGATTACGCTATATGTCAATTCATGCTCATGCAGGACCGCTCTTCCTCCTGTGGGTCTCCGCACAAACCCAAGACCTTGCCGTTTGACTTCCTCAATATCAATTTCCGCTTTTGCCTTCTGGAAATAACCAATCGACAATGTCGCCGGATCCCAACCGTAAAAGCGTATGATGGGAGGAATGTCCCCTTGGCTTTGCCAGTTCAATAGTGCTTCGTCCAGCGCCATATTAAAGGCTGGTGAACAATACCCGGAATCGATAAAACCCCATTTTTCTTTCGTCATCCTTACCCCTCATTTCAAATAGACTATATCTCTAAATCGTCATACCCTATAAAAAACTCACATGTAGTAGTTTAACAGACTTTATCGCTCTAAAAAAGAAACAGCCACCAAGTTCGATCCTGAAATTGCTGAAAATTCTTTTTGATTATTGTGTAAAGCAATTATATAATAAAGATTGTCTGTATTCGTTAAGGTAGAAGGGAGTTTTTATGCTTGGAAATATTATATACACTGCTCATCATCTTAGGAGCGGTTATTGTGTATTCACTTTTTAATTGGTACCGCCAGCGTAAAATCGTTAAAACATTGACACAGGACGAGTTTATCGCCAACTACAGAAAAGTGCAGCTGATCGACGTGCGGGAACCGAATGAATTTGATAACGGTCATATCTTAGGAGCACGGAACATCCCCATGACGCAAATGAAAACCCGCTTGGTGGAAGTCAGGCCTGACAAGCCCGTATATTTGTATGCCCAAAGCGAAATGATCAGCGGAAGAGCTGCGGCCATGCTATACAAAAAGGGATACAGGGAACTTTATCACCTAAAAGGCGGTTTCAAGATGTGGACAGGGAAAATCAAGGCTAAGAAATAAGCCCAAGCTTTTGCTGGGCTCAGCCTCGATATACCTCTTTACTGTAACTGAAAGTGCACGCATGGACTTTTATGGATTCTTCACTAGATACATAAGCAAGAAAAAATCCCCGCCCGACAGGCTGGGATTTTTTTTCATATACTTGCAGGTATTAAAGGCTACGCTTGATAACGCAGAATTGGCTTTCTTGCAGCAAGTGTTTCATCAAGACGCTTAATGACAGTTGTGTGCGGAGCTTCCTGAACGATTTCCGGCGTTTCTTCCGCTTCCTTGGCAATCTGGATCATGGCATCGATGAAGGCATCAAGGGTTTCCTTCGACTCCGTTTCAGTCGGTTCTATCATCATTCCTTCTTCCACATTCAACGGGAAGTAAATGGTTGGAGGATGATAACCGAAGTCCAACAGCCTTTTCGCTATGTCGAGAGTCCTGACACCCAATTGCTTTTGCCGGCGACCGCTTAATACGAATTCATGCTTGCAATGGCGATTATATGGCAAATCGAAAAATGGTTCCAGCCTTCGCATCATATAATTTGCATTGATGACCGCATTTTCGGTGACCGCTTTCAGACCATCCGGTCCCATTGAGCGGATGTACGTATATGCCCTCACATTTATACCGAAGTTTCCGTAATATGGCTTCACCCGTCCAATCGATTGCGGGCGATCGTAATCCAAGGTGTATCGCTCATCCTGTTTGACCACGAGCGGCTTCGGCAAGTAAGGAATCAAATCCGCTTTCACCCCGACAGGCCCAGAACCCGGGCCGCCGCCGCCATGCGGGCCAGTGAAGGTTTTGTGAAGATTCAAGTGCACCACATCAAAGCCCATGTCACCAGGACGCGCCTTGGAAAGTACGGCATTCAGATTGGCTCCATCATAGTATAGCTTCCCGCCGGCTTCATGGACAAGCTGGGCCATTTCCAAAATGTTCTCCTCGAATAATCCGAGCGTATTGGGATTCGTCAGCATCAAGGCCGCCGTATCCGGTCCCACCACTCTCTTTAAATCTTCAAGGTCAACTAACCCATTTTCATCGGATTTCACCGTAATCGTTTCAAGACCGGCAACCGTGGCAGACGCCGGGTTCGTACCATGGGCCGAATCGGGCACGATCACCTTTGTCCTTTCTGTATCGCCGTTCGCCTCGTGGAAGGCCCGGATCATCATTAACCCGGTCCATTCACCGTGTGCACCTGCCGCAGGCTGCAAGGTCACTTGATCCATCCCGGTGATTTCGGTTAAATGCTCCTGCAAGTCAAATAATAGCTCCAAGGCCCCTTGGACGGTAGATGGATCTTGATATGGATGAATATGGGCAAATCCGTTATAACGAGCAACGTTTTCATTGATTTTCGGATTGTATTTCATCGTACATGATCCTAGCGGATAAAAACCTGAGTCCACCCCATGATTACGCTTGGAAAGGGCTGTATAGTGACGCATGATATCAAGCTCCGACACCTCGGGAAGGGCGGCTTCTTCTGTACGGATATACCCCTCCGGAAGGATTTCTTCAAGCGGAGTGGCTTCCACATCCATTTCCGGCAGGCTGTACCCGATGCGTCCAGGTGTACTGATTTCAAAGATGAGTGATTGATCTTGATTATTCATGTTGATCCCCCAATTCCTGCACAAATGCATCGATTTCTTCTTTGGTCCTAAGTTCAGTTACAGCGACAAGCATATGGTCATTCAATTCAGGATAAACCGAGCCTAAGTTGAAGCCGCCGATCATCCCTTTTTCAAATAGGTTCTTATTGACTTCCGAAAACGGAGCTGGAAGTTTGATCACGAACTCATTGAATGACGGACCATCAAACACAATCTCCATCCCTTTTTGCATGAAAGCTTTTTTTGCATAATGCGCCTTTTGAATATTTTGCACAGCCATCTCCTTGACACCCTTTTTCCCTAGGGCTGTCATGGCAACGGAAGCCGCCAGTGCATTCAACGCTTGGTTGGAGCAAATATTGGATGTTGCTTTATCACGGCGAATGTGCTGCTCACGGGCTTGGAGCGTCAGCACGAAGCCTCTCTTACCATCTTCATCGACCGTTTGACCGACGAGCCTTCCAGGCACTTTTCGCACTAATTTATTCGTGACGGCAAAATATCCACAATGAGGACCGCCAAAAGCTGCCGGAATGCCGAAGGGCTGGGCATCTCCAGTTACGATATCCGCACCAAGTGAACCTGGCGACGCCAAAGCTCCCAATGCAAGCGGATTACTGGACACGATGAACATGGACTTGGCAGCATGAATGATTTCTTCCATTTCTTTCAATGGCTCGATCCGGCCAAAAAAGTTAGGATATTGCACGATGACCCCAGCGATATCCTCGTTTGCCAATTCCTTCAAAGCGGCAACATCCGTCACCCCGTCTTTATAAGGAATTTCGATCACGTCCACGCGTTGCCCCTTCGCATACGTCTTGACCACTTCTCTTGATTCAGGATGTACCGCTTTGGACAGGAGAATTTTCTTCCGGCGTGTCTGACCTGAAGCAAGCATCGCCGCTTCAGCAAGCGAAGTCCCCCCGTCATACATCGAGGAGTTAGCTACATCCATACCCGTCAACTCACAAATCATCGTTTGGTATTCAAAGATGGCTTGAAGCTCTCCTTGCGAAATTTCTGGCTGGTAAGGTGTATAAGCGGTATAGAATTCAGAACGGGAAAGAACATGGTCGACGATGACCGGTGCATAATGGTCATATACACCCGCACCAAGGAATGATGCATAGCTTTTCAGATCAGCATTCCTGGAAGCGAGCCTCGCTAATTCCTTCATTAACGCAGGCTCTGATTTAGCTGGTTTGATATCATATTCCCCTTGAAAGCGTACACTTTCAGGGATATCTTTAAAAAGATCTTCAACCGTGGGTACCCCTATCACTTGCAGCATGTCCTGTTTATCTTGCTCTGTCATGGGTAAATAACGATGTTTCATCTAATGACCAGTCCCCTCTATTTACGTGGTTTTTTATAAAAAGGTGTTTGTATGATAACGGCTTTCAAACGTTTGGAGCGTATTTCCACTTCGACTGTTGCATCCAGTACCGAGTATTCCTTATCGATAAGCACCAATCCAACATTTTTCTTCAATGTAGGGGATTGGGTTCCGGTCGTGACCTCGCCAATGATTTTGTCGCCGCTGTATATCTTATAACCATGACGGGGAATCCCGCGGTCAATCATCTCAATTCCAACAAGCTTGCGGGGAGCCCCTTTTTCCTTTTGTTCGGCAAGAACGGCTTTCCCGAAAAAATCAGCCTCCTTATCCACTTTCACTGCAAAACCGATTCCAGCCTCTATCGGCGTGATGTCGGCCGATAGCTCCTGCCCATATAGCGGCAGCTTTGCTTCGAATCGCAGCGTATCCCGCGCACCCAAACCGATCGGCTGAATTCCTTCTTCCTGCCCGGCATCCAAAATCGCCTTCCATAGGGCAGGACCATTTTCACTGCGGCTATATATTTCAAAACCATCTTCACCTGTATATCCGGTACGGGAAACGATCGTTGCGATCCCGTTGATCATGACGTTTTCCTTGAACTTGAAAAAGCCAATTTCACTTAGGTCCGTGTCACCGGACAGTTTTTGCAATATCTCCTCAGCAGCCGGTCCTTGAAGGGCTAGCTGTGTATAGTCACTCGATACATTCGTAAGTTGGACATCATCCGGACAATTGGCCTGCAGCCAGTTAAAATCTTTTTCCGTGTTTGCTGCATTGACCACGAGCAAATAGTCGTCTTCGGCCAGTTTATAAACGATGAGATCATCAACCGTACCACCGTTTTCATAACACATAGCCGTATACAGCGCACCGCCCTGCTGCAGCTTCGATACATCGTTGGTAAGCATCTTCTGTAAAAAAGGGAGGCTTCCAGACCCCTTGACAACAACCTCACCCATATGGGATACATCGAATAATCCCGCCTTTGTACGGACTGCTTCATGCTCATCCTTGATGCCCGAAAATTGAACGGGAAGTTCCCAGCCGCCAAAATCAATCGTTTTTCCTCCGCTTTCCTGATAAACCTCGAATAGTGGTGTTCTTTTTAAATTGGTCAAAAAATGACCCCCTTCGGATTTTTTTTGGATTAAATGGCTTCATTGATCAATTAGCTTCTTAATCATTCGTGTTTCGGAAAAAAGCACAAAAAGGACAGAGAAAGCCCCCATGAGCTTTTTCTCTGTCCTGAAACCTGAAAGTTTACCTATATGATAGGTTTTCCCCTTTGGTGGCCGTCCTTAATTGGCGGCGCTCTCCAGAGTTGCGTCCAATAAGAGTTCTTTTGCCTGAGAGATTCACTGCTAAGTTTGCTCCTTCGGCGCTACATTCGTAGTCTCTCCCCTTATCTTCAACCGCATATAGATGGGTTACGAATGAAAGGGATCACTCCCGAGCATTCTTAATCCCTGGCATTCATGGAACGTGTTCGCTGCCTCCTCTTTTGAAAACTCCCGAAACTGATTGTATGCTCGCTTCAGTTAACTTGGATAAAGTGGGAGCCTATGGCCCATACTATGAAAAAACGAGCCACAAAATCAAAGTGCTACATGCATGGGAAATTGGAATTTTCTAAATATACTTATATCCTACCCTAAGAAACTTATCTCTGCAATATCTTTTGGAGATAATATTTTTCTTATTTCACATACGGAATGTTCGGATTTCGACCATATATTAAGGAAATTATGATGTAAGAGGGAGTTATTTCTATGAAAATCAATATATCCTCCAATTCTGAATGGAATGATGAGTTTCTGCAAAAAATTGAAAATGACGGCCCATGGGGAAATTGGGAGCTTTTTAAGCTGGCTGTTCAAATGGAGAAAAAACTCATCATCCCTGATTTTGAAGGGTTACAGGCACCCAAGCACCTTCCTCATTTAACCTCGCTTCCCCATCAATTGGAGGCAGCAAAACAAGTCGTGGAAACGATGAATGGAAAGGCCATTTTAGCTGATGAGGTGGGACTCGGAAAAACGATCGAAGCTGGGCTGATTTTAAAGGAATATATGATACGCGGTCTTGTCAAAAAGGTTTTGATCCTTGTACCTGCTTCCCTCGTTTCACAATGGGCATTTGAATTGAATACGAAATTTCATATCCCGGCAGTCGCCCAAAGGAAAAGCTATGTTTGGGAATCATGTGATGTTGTCATTTCTTCCATTGATACTGCGAAACGCGCTCCACATCGTGATATCATTTTCAATCAGGAATATGACTTCATCATCATTGATGAGGCTCATAAACTTAAAAATAACAAGACGAAGAACTATGAATTCGTCCAAAACCTGAAAAAGAAATTTTGTTTGCTCCTGACGGCAACTCCCATCCAAAATAAAGTGGAGGAGATCTTCCACCTTGTTTCCTTACTGAAACCAGGCCACTTAGGTAACGCGTCACTCTTTTCGGAGAAATATAAAGGAAAAGGAAAGAACATAATCGAAGACGAACGCCTCAAGGAACTGGTCAACACGGTCATGATTCGCAATCGAAGGGCCGATACTGGGATTGAATGGACAAAAAGGCATGTGGAAACCATCATCATCGAGTTTTCCCCGACCGAACAAGCCTTATATGATGCCGTTTCCCAATTCAAGCCTCTTTCAGATGGAACGAAAGGAAGCGCCTTTTCCGCTCTCACTCTCCAAAGAGAAGCTTGCTCAAGCAGGGAGGCGGTCTATTACACATTAAAAAATATGAAAGCAAAATATGAGGAGCCTTCGCCCGACTATACCGCAAAGCTTGATGATTTATTTACAAAAGTGAATGAAACGGTTCAGAACTCGAAGGCCGAAAAGGCTCTGGAACTCATCAAAAAAATCGATGATAAAGTAATCATTTTCACTGAATACAGAGCAACCCAACTTTATTTACAATGGTATTTACAACAAAACGGCATATCCTCCGTCCCTTTTCGCGGCGGCTTCAAACGCGGAAAGAAAGACTGGATGAGAGAATTGTTTCAAAAGAACATACAAGTATTAATTGCTACAGAAGCTGGCGGTGAAGGGATAAACCTGCAGTTTTGCCATCATTTGATTAATTTCGACCTACCATGGAACCCGATGAGACTTGAGCAAAGAATCGGGCGGATTCATCGGCTTGGTCAAGAAGAAGATGTCATGATTTATAACTTTGCCACGAAAAATACGGTTGAAGAGCATATTCTCAAGTTACTATATGAAAAGATTAATTTGTTTGAAAAGGTAATTGGGGAATTGGATGATATTCTAACCAAATTGGATATCAGCAATATTGAAGAATATTTAATAGATGTAGTCGGCGAGTCGAAAACCGAGGGTGAGATGAAAATCAAAATGGATAATTTTTCTTCGTTAATCCAATTCGCTCAAGCCATGAAGGAAGGTGAGGTTCATGCAGCAACAGGAAATTCATGATTTTTTACGAACTTACTTTAAAGCCAATGATTGCGAAATACTGGACGATGCAACCTCTCATCTCACCATTCAACTGACAATCGACATGGATAAAGAGTTAATGAATCGGCCTTTTTATTGGCATTATCTAGAAAAGACAGGCGGTATCCCGAACCCGGCAAGAATCACTTTCATAACCGATCAAGAAAAAGCACCGGCAGATTTAAAGGGGGAAATGATTCATTTCGGTTCACCTCGCCTTCATCAAATTATTCAATCCACAAAAAAACTGGCCGGGTATACGAGACTATTCGAGAATACACCACCGGCCAAAGGCGGGAATCACCCATTATTTCCATGGCTGACACTCAATGTGAAAATATCATATCAATGCGATCGTAAAAAAGATACATTTATGTCCATCGGTTTGAATCTCATCTCAGGGGAAATCAAGGAGGATTTCCACAATCGGCTCTTGCCAGTCAAGGTTACTCCTAAGATACCGGATTACTCCTTTACCCTTTCACCGCTCATCAAGCCTAAGAGTGGATTGGCAAGACTGGATACATACATCAGAACCAGCTTCGAGGAAGATGATCACACTTGGGCGGAAGAAGCCATGAGACGCTGGCAGGATGACTTGAATCTGCTGGAGCATTTTTACAAAGACATGGATGAAAAAAGTGAAAGCTATTTTACCGAAAAAGAGGCGCTCAAGGCCCAATATGAGCCAAACATCCGCATATCGATCATTAACGGAGGATTGTTTTACCTTTCAGACCGAGCATTGGGATAATCCGTCCCTCATTGTTATTAATCCGGCCTAACTCGAGATTAATCCGTCCCACATTGTATTAATCCGGCCTAACTCGAGATTAATTCGTCCCACAACGCCATTAATACGGCCTAACATGTAAATGTGAATCAAAATTCAAATAAAAAATAACTGTAAGCAAACTCCCGTATTTTAATCGAGTTTGCCTACAGTTTGAGATGTCCTTGTGCATCGTTGAGGATATCTGTTTCATTTTTTGATATTTTTCCTTACGAACATCGTCAACGCAAAAGGGACAATGCCAAACCAATGGGACATCCCATGATTTTTATCCTCTTTTCTATGACGCCGCTTTTCTTTTCGTTCTTTTTTGGTCAGATTAAAATATTCGACAAACTGTTGCGTCAAAAATTTTATATAAGCATTAGTAGACATTTGAAATCACCCTATGCGTAGCATGCCCGTTTTCCGCCGCTTTTATTCCTCCCCTTCTCTTAAACGAACCTAGGCCCTGAGTTCATCCCACCTGTTTTTCGATCCACCCGACCACCATCCCCGCTTCTTTATCATATTGAATGATGATCCTTCCCACTCGATCATTAGCAGTCGTGGAAGAAAATTCGATAAAGGCATATCGACCGTCTTGTTTCATTAACGAATACCGCACCAAACCATTGGGGTACGAAATGTCCCCTTGAAAAATTTCCGGAGTTTCCTCCTCCCACCCTGCCGTCACCTCCTTAACGGCAAGGTGAACAAGATGATCGGCCACTAGTGACTCTTCCACTTCTTTATAAAATCTTTTATCGATGATAAATTGATCAATCATTAAAATCATCAGCATGATGAAAATACTGGCTATAATCAGCACCATCGGGAAAACGACTCCTTTTTGATTATTCATCGGCTTCCTGCACATTTTTAAGATAAGGATGAAAGCTGCGGCTAAAAGTAGTCCCGGCCTTGTCCGTTATTTCCAAGATAATGACGCCGCCATCCTTCTCCACCTTAAATCGCGAAATATTCTGTAAAATGACTTCATGTCCCATTCCATCCACCCTCCTGCGAACCTTATCTTCATATTGTTCAATGAACGACAATTTTTCACCTGTAAGTAAATATAATCGGTTTCCAGCTACATCCTGAAACTTTGAGCTTCGAACCTCCTGCTGCATTTGCATGGTAAAGACCTCCCACTCTTTAGGATGCAATTTGTCAATGGCCCCTACCTGGGTTTGAATGATTGAAAAAAGCTGCAAGACAAAAAGAGAGATAATCAGCAAAATCAGCAGCGAAAAAAGCATTTCGATCATCGTAAAGCCATCATTTTGTCGCAGTATCACAAATGGTTTGACTTCTTCCTGACGCATCTTCATAACGTACACATCCTTCAATAGTCCCCATTGAGTCTTTACCGTCTTTCCAGATCATGCGATACATTCTTTCTTGAATTATGAATTCCTGCTCCATGCCTTGTATCTCCCCATCCATGAACGCCGTCAATCTCTCATACAATAAATGATGGGCTTCCGTTCTCATGATCATATTTTTGCGGTCCGTCATCACTTTCTCCAGAATCGGTAAAATCGACAGCACCAAAAATATACAAACAGAAAAGGCGGCTATCAGCTCAAGGTAGACATACCCTTTACAATTTCTCAATCCTGAACCTCCCTTTACCGATATTCAGAACCAATTTGTACTTCCCTTTTGGCGTGTCAATCCTCATCGTTCCTGCCTTTGATACATTTCCATTTTGATTAAAATGAAAGCTATGCCCCAAAGTGCTACTTAAAAAGTGAACATCTGCCGGTATGCTCCGTTCCAAGATCCTTCCCTCCTTGTACGAGGAAATGATATAAATCTTATTCCCGTTATTGATATGCAGGTAAATCAGGCTTTCATGGCTGATGGCATATTGTTGTGCATAAAAAAGATCCTCATGAAATTGGGAAAGGAACATCCTTTCTTCCATCCCTTTATGGAAGCGCGGATATAAATTGGGGGTTATGGAAAGCAGCAGTACGAAAATGGTGAGGACAATAAGGGTTTCCGACATGGTAAATCCCCCATTGGCAGTTTTCATTATTCCTTTTCTTCTACTCAACGATCGTTATCTTTCCATTTTTGTCCAAACTAATATCATCTCCATTCGGACAGGATGTCTGATTAAGGTAGCCTTGACTTTCCAATTCATCGATACTTCCAGGCAGCTTGGCATTGTCAATTTCATATGCCTGCACTTGAGCTTGAGCCATCTTAACGAATGCTTCACATCCTCTAGAATGGATTGTCGATTGATTCTTGGTGATATTGGGAATCGTAATAATCAAAAGTATCGATATGACAAGTAAAACAATAAGCATCTCAATTAGGGTGAAACCTCTTTCATTCAAAACTTTTTTCATATCTTCCTGCTCCAAAGCCTTTGGATTCAAAATGGCTTTCGTGCAGTTTTCACCTCCTAATAAAATTCTATATACCTTCGAGCAATGAAAACATCGGCAGTAAAACCGCTAAATAAATCGATACGATCAAGAGACCAATCACCGAAAACATTAGGGGCTGGAGAATTTTCAGGATGCCATTCATTCTCTCCTCCATTTTCTCAAGCAAAAATCGGCTGTAATGAAGCAACTCCACATCTAGCCTGCCATATTTTTGTCCATTTGCGGCAATCACTGACAAATTCATATCAAAATACGGAAGCTCCCGGAAAACCATTTCAAGCGAACGGCCCTCTGTCAGATCATCCTTAATGATCGAACATAGTTTTTGGTAGAATGGCTGCTGCTGATTTATCGAAAATAATTTAATGCTTTCGTTAATGGACAATCCCCCGGAAAGCATACCGCTGAATTGGCTCGCAAAAAAATAGGTTTCATATAATTTGATGAAGCTCCCGAATATTGGAATGCCCATTAATATTCTTCGCTGCCGTAAAGGGCATAATCTGTCAAACCAAAAATGCTTGAACAGAAGTAAGCATAGGAACAAGCCAAGCAAAATGAAGGGAAGAAGAGGAAGAATGAAGGAAAACGCTGACAACAGGATCAGGATGGCATTTTGGTCGACATCCATCGTGACATAGATAGCTTGAAATTTAGGAAGAAGGACACTTTGGAGAATATAAAACACGATACTTACAAAAAAAATCAAGAATATGGGGTAAATCAATATTTTTTTTACTTTATCCATATCTTCCGTTCTTTTCTTCCAATATCCCCCTCCTTCTTTCAACGCCCGATCAAGGTCGCCGTACTGCTCCCCATAAAAGATATAACTAACAAGTTGAGGATGAAAATGAAGATGGGTCAGCACCTGATGCAAGGGATAGCCATTTCTTAAATCTTGTAAGGCTTTAGCAAAATCGCCCGCCTTCTTCTTAGATTCTTGAAACTCCAGAAAATGGATAGCTTCTGCCAAGGGATAGCCATGACTTAATAATTCCCCTAGCTTCGTTACGAAGACGGCTTGTTCCTTCAACTGCCATTTACTTTTTGCCATCTTGATATACCAACCGGTCATATTCCTGTGAATCGACATAGCCCATCGCAACGGCTTTTCCAATTTCATCCCTTAATCGGCGATAGCTGATGAACGCGCTGCCCTTTTCGTCCTTAAGCATGTGAATAAGGTCGACCAAACTTTTTCCATATAGCATTTCATACACACTTGCCCTTTTCGCACAATTACAGTCGCCCATGCATGCAAGGCAGCGAAGTTCAACCAACCGCTGCGCCGTCACGCCAATCAAGCTTTGTTCAATCTCAAGCAAGCTTACACCAAATTCCAGCAATCTGGAGATGGCGCCTTGAGCATCCCTCGTATGCATCGTCGTAAGAATCAAGTGGCCGGTCAATGCGGCACGCACCGCGATTTTTGCCGTTTCTGCATCCCTGATTTCCCCCACTATGATCACATCAGGATCATGCCGCAGCACAGCTTTTAAGCCGACGGAATAGGTAATGCCCGCCTTTTCATTAATTTGGACCTGCAGCACCTTTTCGGACACATTTTCAATCGGATCTTCAAGTGTAATGATGTTTCGAGTAAGCATCACATGTGCATGATGGAGCAGGGAATATAAAGTCGTCGTTTTCCCGCTGCCTGTTGGACCTGTAAGAATAAGCATGCCATGGGAGTGCTTCAAAAGCGCAATTAATTTTTGAGCGGTTTTCGGGAATAAGGATAATTGTTCCAGAGGAAGGATCTTCTGTTGGGGTATCAAGCGGATGACCAGACTTTCGAGATAGGCAGTGGGAAGTGTGGAGAGGCGGAGCCCTACCACTTGGTCCGCTAAATTCATGGTGATGGCACCACTTTGCGGCCTCCTTTTCTCGCCAATATCCATCGCGGCAAGGAACTTCAAATGGGCTATCAGCCTTTCAGCTTCAAAGAACGATAACGTTTCCTGAGGTACGAGCTTATTATCTATCCTGAACTGGATAAATGGTCCCTCCTTGCGAAAAAAAATGTGGATGTCCGACGCCGATAACTGAATGGCACGAGTAAGGATTTTTTCTGCTGTCTTTTCAATTGATATCAAATCATTCATCACCTCCTGTTTTTCTTGAAGTAATATTTCGACAACGAACGACAATTTCCTGCTTTATCAATAAAAAAATCCCCGAAAAATTTCGAGAATCATCATTACATGCTCATTTTCAAATCCTGTTTTTTTGAAACCAAATTCTTCAATGCATCTTCATTGTGGCCGATCACTAATTTTTCCCCATCGGTAAGGATGGGCCTTCTTAATAGCCTTGGCTCTTTTGTAAGTAATTGGATCACATCAAAAAGCATCATTTCGTCAATATTAACATGTAAGCCTTTAAATGCCTCACTTCTAGTTGCCAATACCTCATCTAGCCCTTCTGTTGTCAATTCAAGAATTCGCATTAACTCTGCCTCCGTCGGAGTTTCTCTGAATAAATGGCGCTCGTCGAAGGAAATATGATTGGCATTTAACCATTTTTTTGTTTTACGGCAAGATGTACAACTAGGATACGAAAAGAAAGTTAATCGTTCCATTTTTACAACCCCTCAGTCACAATTTGTCTATTTATTCTTTTTATATAATCATTGTACAACATTTGTATAATGTATGTATATTTATATGCTCTATAATAACGTCTCAAATGTGAACTTTTTCTAACTATAGCGGGATTGCCCGTTCTCTTATTCCATTTTTTTCTGCCTGTATTATAATGAACAAGTAATACTATGGAAAAGCAGGAGGGCATTATGGAACATACTTTAAAAATCACGAACGTGTTAGCAGATCCTACTCGATATTATATATATCAATATATTGTGAACAATCATGGGGATGTGACGGTACAGCAAATTGCCGATTCGTTTAATATCCATCCAAATGTCGCCCGTCTACATTTATCAAAACTCGAAGATATTGAGATGTTGACATCGGAAGCTCGTAAAACGGGGAAAGGCGGACGCCCAAGCAGGCTTTATCGTTTGTCGGATAAAGTCATTCAGCTGCATTTTCCCTATAGGGATTATCAGCTGCTTTCAAGGATTAGCATCCAGACGATGATGACATTAGGCGAGCAAGGAAAACAGGCCCTTTACGATACGGGGAAAGTATTCGGAGAGGAGTTGGTCAACCAGCAATTAGCACTGAGCTTAAACTCGGTCAACAGTCTTACTTTTGAGGAAAAAGTCGGCATGCTTAAAAATGCCGCTGCCATTGCAGGGTTCTCGCCTGAAATTCAAGCAAGCGAAGAAGAAAATAAAATCCTCTTTCGTATCTTCAATTGTCCATTCAAGGAAGTTACAGCCGTAGAGCCAAGTATAATCTGCTCGATGCATAATTCATTCTTAAAAGGAATGTTCGAAGCCTTGTTTGATAATGTCCATATTGTGGAATTAGAAAATATGATGTCTGATTGTTCCACATGCTCTTATCAAGCATCGGTTCTCACATAGAAACAAAAGGCATCCTTTACATTACCTTACAATTTCATTTATAATTATTTGGAATGTACACGACTAAAAAAGGAGGGATTCGGATGGAACGCATGTTCAGAGTATGTGGATTTTGGACAGGAATTATGGCTATTTTCTTTTATCTCGGCCATATGCATCAAACGTCTTTACTTTTCTTTGCACAAACTATCTTTTTTGTTCTTTTAAGTTATTTGAAATTATCTGAGCGCATGTATATTTATGTTTTTGGCGCCTATCTCACCGTTTTCTTTGCAGGATTTTCGTACTGGAGCGTATTTATGATGACTCCTGGTGCCGCCCATTAAGTACGGAATAAGCATGATACATAACCCATGAATTTTGGTTCATGGGTTTTCACTTGTCATCATTCAGGAAAGACCTTTGCTGTTTCAGCTAGTTCCTTCGTTTGAAGCAGTACCCTGAAATGCTCGCTGAATCCGCCTGGAACGATTAATCCCCGTATTGCACGATTGCGTTTTGCCTTTTTTGAGAATGGATCCTTCTCTTGGTGTTCCTTCAGTTCCTGGAGGATTCCCGTTTTAAGCAGGAATTCATGCTGCTGATAAAGTTCACAGGTAGCTAAACCATTTTTTTTCCCACTATCCATTAATGTGTCAAAATGGATATGCGTGGTCAAATCCATATCACCTGGATACATAAGGGCATCTTTCATCATTTCATGCTGATGATAGCCCCTTAGGCTTCCCTTATGGTGTGCTGGCTCCATCCATTCTTCTTGAGTATAACCATAATCGATTGTAAGAAGGACCCCCGACTGGATGTTTGAGGCGATCTTTTCATATTCCTCAACCATTTTCAGCGGAATTTCGTATCTTTGCTTATCTTGTAATGTCACGGAACGTTCCGAAAGGTAAGTAAGGATATCAGGATTGTCCAAAGGTTCCTTCACTTCCAACAATCGGCCATCCTTAACCGTGACGAAGACCTCTACAAGGGCTCCGTCATCCTTTTCAATGACATGAACAGGCAAAGCATCGAAGAATTCATTTGAAAACACGATTCCATTCATGTTTGTCCATTCTTCTGCCTCAGAAGCAAAACATGCCTGTTTGAACATCCCAATACGCTCTTGCTGCGCCTTTTTATGAAATGGACTTGTTTCGACCAGAACATACGTCAGCGAGTCCCAAATCTGCGGCTCGGTTTCTTTAATATAGACAAGAATGTCATATGCAAGCTTCCCCTCTCCTGCACCGATTTCAACGATTTTCGGGGATATCCCGCACACCTTTATCAAGTGAACGAACCACCTTGCTAGGGACCTCCCAAATGCGTCCCCGACATTGCCCGACGTATAAAAATCCCCTTTGGAACCAATCTTCTTTTTTTGCTTCACATAGTAACCGATGGCGGGGGCATATAAAGCGGCATTCATGTAGTCATGATAGGAAATTCTCTTTTTTGGGCTGCTTTCAATCATTTTTTTCAGGTGATGCTTCAACATAACGCCTCCTCTTCCTTCATCCTACATAACGAATGAGTTTGTTTCTTTGACATCCATGCACAAAAACCCGATTGATTTTTCACGAAACAATCTTTTTCATCCAGGAAATATATTCAGTATAATTCCACGTACTTTTTCAATATTCTAACATTTTCGGACCGAAAAATAAAACAGGTGCCATATGGCACCTGAAAAAGCGATTATCTCAAGAATGGATTGGCATTCTTTTCATCTAAAATGGTCGTGACTGGCCCATGTCCCGGAAAAACGATCGTATCATCAGGCAGCGGCAGCAGTTTCGTATCAATGCTATTTAACAGCACTTGTTCACTTCCGCCTATTAAATCTGTCCTGCCGACGCTTCCCTGGAACAAGACATCACCCGAAAAGAGCAGCCGTTCATCCCTTGCAAAATAGGATACACTGCCTGGTGAGTGCCCTGGTGTTTCAAAAATGTCGAAAGTGAAGCCTCCAATGGTAAGCTTTTGCTCATTTGCAATGATATGGTCTGCCGGCTTCATGCGCATCGGGTTTTCTGGAAACCAGTTCAAGGAGCCATTCAACGCGGGATCAAGCAGCCACTTGGCCTCTTTTTCATGAAGATAGGCAGGCACTTCATAATGATCCCGGATGGCATCAAGAGCACCAATATGATCAAAATGAGCATGTGTCAATAAAATCGCCAAAGGCTTCAATTTTTTTGTTTGTATATATTGTATGATTTTCTGCGGCTCTTCTCCCGGATCGACAATGATGCAATCATTTCCATCGGAAACTACATAACAATTCGTTTGCAGCGGGCCTAGAGGGATTTGTGTCCATTTCATTTCCATCAACTCCAATATGATATTCTCTCTCCATCTTACACCAAATCATGTCGTTCATGTTAATCCACTTCACTACAAGCTAAGTGAGATTCACCTTTAAACCTCGACAAATAATTGAAAAAATATTAAAATATTAACAAATGCATTCTTTTCTACATATTTTTGGTAGTTGTTTTATCCTCTGGGTATATTATTAAGGATTGGCATTACGAAAAAAGGGGGTTTTAAGATGATATTAATGGTCGTATTCGGACTGGTGGCTATATTGGGAGTAGCTGCTGTATTTACCTCATTAAAAAAGAGAAACTTCTTAGGATTCATTTTTGCAGCCGGCAGTGCGGTCGTATTCGGCTGGTTCACTGTCATGACGATCATCAACAGCGGCTTTCCTGTTGCCCATTAACGAAAAAAAGGTTTTGGAAGGATATCCCTTCCGAAACCTTTTTTGATTCCCCGATTGCCTAAAGTTTGGAGTATTTGTACTTAGACCGTTACATTGCACCCGGTGTGAAAACTTAGGTTAGAATTGAAACGATCTGGATGCAATTTTGTGGAAGTCTCAACGAAGGTTATGACATACAGTAGTGTTTCTATTCATATTGTCCTAATGGATCCGGGTTACGTAATAACAAAACATCCACTACAAAACGTACCTTAGTGTTAAAGAAGATATCAATACAATGGCACAAATACATACAATAACAAGTGAAATTCGGATTTATCCTTACAAGCAATACAGGTAGATGTAGAGGTAGTTTTATTTTATTAAGGTTGTGTTATTATTTGCTCCACTTTATTAAGAGTCATCGCATTACTTGGAATAAATTGAGCAGTCAGTTGATAGTCTCCTTTTGAAAGCAACTTCGAATGTATCGTTATCGTATACTCCCATGTTTCTCCTTTTTTAAGCTCTTTGTAATGTTCTTTAGTTGGTTGAGGTTCAACTGTAATGATTGTATCCCCTTTAATTGAACGATTCTTTAAAGAGTGGATTTCTACATCTATTTCATCCCCTATATCAAACCGCAGATTAACATTTTTATTAGCCTTATTAGCAATTTTATAAGTAAAAATCTCATAGTCTTTTTCTGTCAATCGATGTTCAAGCGATTGTTCGACGCTCAGTTCGATTGCATTGTTCCCTTTATCCATTTGAGCTATGTAGGAGTAATATCCAAATGCTATTAATGAAATAGACACAATAACAACAATACTACTCATAAGTAACTTACTCATACTATCCCCCCTTCAACCATTGTGTATGGCAAAAAAATGCTTAGAACAGAAAGAGAGTAATTCATCCTCTCTTTCTGTTAATTAGTAACTTTTCACACTGCTTTTAGGAGGATTGTCAGCGTAGTCTTTACCCGTTCCTGTAGAAATTCCGTATGAAAAACCTCCTGAGCCACCACCTATAGATGGAGTGATCATTGTGAAAGCATGAGAATATTCTACCATTGCCTGTAAAGGTCCATTGTTTTTACTTGAAGCAGACTTAGGCAGATAAATATATTGTGTGAATTTTCCGATATCATCATGCGATCCAGCACGTAGATCTACTTTCCAAGACATACCCGCTTTTAATGAAGGTTTAAAAACAGTAACAGATTCAGTAATGGGAATTGCACCATAATAGGTATGAGATAATTTACTTGTAGATTTATACCAAGCGTTATCAGTCCAGGCTAGAGCAAAAAGATCCACGTACCGATTTTTTGGCATGCTATTCCAATTATAACTACCCTTTATTTTAAACTGTTTTTCATTACTATTCTTGATTCCAAGATAAGACGCACTTACTTTTAGAGTAATACTTCCACCATTCTTTAAATTTTGAGCTTGAACATCCCCACTAAATTCATCTTCCGGTACAAGAGTATAAGTCGTTTCAGAATAGTCAGGATTCATAGCTCCTTCAGATATAAACTCTTGCAATTCTTGATTAGTTGTTCCATTGATAGCTTCTTCTGACCAACCTGCTTCAGTTAGAAATGCCAATTCTTCTTCATTTAATTCATCTTGTTTTGAATCTGTTTGGATGTTATCTGGATTGTACGGTTCTACATATTGAGAGATAGAAGGATCAATATTCACCAAATTATATTTTTTTTGATTATCTATTGTTGTAGCGAAGTTTTTTAATTTTGTGTGTATTTCTTTATTATCAAGGTTTACATTTTGTGACCAAAGAAGGGCTGCAGCTCCTGAAACATATGAGGCAGCTATAGAAGTTCCACTTGCAGTTATATGATCGCCATTTAAATCTAAAGTTTGAATATTTACTCCCGGGGCAACCAGTTCTAATTGATTGCTATAATTAGACAGTGAACTCATTTGATTATAGAAGTCTGAGGCTCCAACACCAATTACATTATCATAGGCGGCCGGATAAGTAACTTTTTCAGTCCCCTCATTTCCAACTGAAGAAATCATTAAAACTCCTTGTTCATAAGCTTTATCAATTACATTTTTCAATATTTCAGATTCTTTAATACCACCGAAGCTCATGTTTATAATATTGATATCTTCTTCAATTGCCCACTCAATTCCTTCAATTATATCACTATATTGTCCTGTTCCATTTTGATCAAGTACTTTCCCAACATATAATTTAACATCTGGAGCTACTCCGTGGAACCCAGAACTTTCATATGAAGTTGCAATTATACTAGATACTGCTGTTCCGTGACCGTTTAAATCAATAACTCCTTCTTCACTATCTATAAATGAAGCTTGCTTTTCTATTACTATCCCAGAATGATTTGAAATTCCCGTGTCTAAAATGGCAAGTTTAATACCTTTTCCAGTAATACCATTTTCATGTGCTTTATCAGCATTAATTCTTTTTGTCCCCCAACTATATCCATTTTCTAGATATGTTTCTCCATTTAAAGGAGTAGATTGTACTGTTACATCTTCTTCAATCAATTTTACACTTGGATTTTTCTTTATTTTATATAATTCATCAGTTGTTAATGATGCTTTTGCAGTCTTAAAATGCTTGTATTTTCCTTTAATTTCCCCTCCCTCTTTTTCTATTAATTTAGTATCCAATTTTTTATTAAACTCTACTAAATAGTTTTTTTCGCCTTGATTCTTTGCCTTAATTGCACGAGGCTGTGAAAAAAATGAAAATATTAAGATAAAAACCGCAATAAATGAAATTATTTTTTTCAACTAATACATCTCCTAGTTCTTTCTTGTCTTAAATTAATTTTTTAACAAATTCACTAATGCGATGGAATGTTACATACCTATAAATCATCTGGAGTATATGAAACAGAAACATCGCAGAGGTAATAATTGTTTTCAGCCCTCCCTAATAATACAAAACTTACTACGGTGGATTTGTTAATAATCAAATTAAATCATGTAAAACTACACCATAGCGTCCCTATTTTGAAATGTGCATTCTCAAATTTGGAATTAGCAATTCGAACTAGTAGGTTTATATGAGGACTTTTCATTATCATGGGGCCCGATTTAATAGTTAGGTAATTTAGCGAAGAATCTCGTGAAGTCTCGGAGACTATGTCAGTATCGCAAGTGTCTACACTATTATTATCCAGGCTAATTATATGGATTAACTGAGAACAATGGAAATTCCATAACACTCACAGTGGAATGAAACGGAAGGCGGCGACACTCCTGGGGGAAATGCGCGTCTTCGTGAGACCCCGCAGGCTGGAAGCCAAGGAGGCTCACGGACCGCCCGCGGAAAGCGAGTGCCTGAAGTGCAATGAAACGGTCTAAGTAGCCCCCCCATACTGTGGGCAGAGATGTTCTTTCTATCTATTAAATCTAAGTGGAATGCAACGGAAGGCGGCGACACTCCTGGGGGAAATGCAGTCTACGTGAGATCCCGCAGGCTGGAAGCCGAGGAGGCTCACGGACCGCCCGCGGAAAGCGAGTGCCTGAAGTGCAATGAAACGGTCTAAGTAGAAACCTCATACTGTGGGCAGAGATGTTCTTTCTATCTGTTAAATCTAAGTGGAGTGGAACGGAAGGCATCGAGACTCCTGCGGGAAATGCGTGTCAACGAATGAAACGGTCGATGGACAGAAACTAACGTGGGTAATAGAGGATTTATAATAGTTTTCACGCAAAGTCGTTTAAAAAACAGTGTTCAGATTTTCTGAACCTAAAAAAATACTGAAGGTACACTCCATCCTTACAAAGTGTGCCTACAGTATAAAAGCTCGCCATTGTGGCGAGCTTGTGGTTTAAGTCATGATTGTTTAAATAGTCTTTGTATTTGATGGGTTTTCATATCAATGATTTTCTCGAATTGATATCCATATAAGCAGAAGTTGCCATCAAGCGAACAGCTTAACGGTTCATTTTCCATGTCCTTCATCACTTCTTCTTGTGTGCCTTTTTCCCAATTTAATTTAGTCAAGGTAAACCTTCCCTCATATTGGTCCGCGTCTTTTGATTCATTTGGAATGAACGTTATGAATTCCTTGTTTTTTTCATTGAAATCATAGGAAGGAATCACCCAATCTGAAAAGCTTTTCAATAGCGGCACGGAAAAAGAGTGAATCGGCTTGTTTGTTTGATCATAAAAAGCGTATGTACCCCGATCATGTTGTTCTGTCTCCACTTGAATCGTCATAAGCGCATGCTTCATTTTTTTAAAGTGAATGACATCGAGCATAAGGCTATCCGCCCCATCAGCATTCAACGCTTTTTTTACTAAGGGAGCCGTCAAAGCAGGTTCATTCCTATCCCAATCGAGAAACATCAATTCCTTTTCACCCGCCCACTGTGCAAAGGGCTGTGGAAAATCGAGTGCTTCCATTGATTGTTCATCCGGGTTCAGCACATAGGAGCTGTATGTCCAATCTTCATTAAAACTAGATAAAAACAGCGTTCCATCTCGATAGGAGTTCCACTCATAAGCTAATTCATAGGCTGGTATCGCCACAGAATACAATGGATTGCCTGTACGGTCGAGAATGGTGATTGATGCTTTGCCTGAAGATGTGAAGGACGATATCAAGACATGCGTTCCAGATGGACTGATTGAAACTTCGGAAAACGCAGTGGCAGGCTGATAGAAAACGGATGTGTCATTCGTTTTCGTATTCCAAGTCATTAGCTGGGGGAGTTCATTGCCATCCCGCTTTCCAGCAAATAAAATGGTTTTGGAATCAAGCCATCCATAAATCGCGTCGATTTTTTCGGTTTCAGCAGTCGGGATCTTCCATTCACGCGAAGAATTCCCCATATTCGATTGGGAGTGTTCTTTTTCCGTATCAGTTACGGGTTTACTAAGGTCCTTGGAAGGCTCACAAGCCGAGATAAGAAGGATAGTGGAGATAAATAATGGGACGAAACACAACATCTTGCAAATGGTAATCCGCATACAAAGCGCTGCTTTGATTGCTTTAATCTCCACACACCTCCAACTTCAAAACTAAAAAACGCCTGGCATATGTGAGCGAGACATTAGAAAGACGCAAGGATCACTCGAATCCTTACGACTTTCATTATAAAGTAAAAAAGTGAAAATGTGGCGAATAATTATCTTATATTTTTGTGGAAGTATATTCCTTAGTCAAATCGGCTCACATATACAGCCCTGCCATTAAAATCTTCACGGAATCTTCATAAATGCCAGGCAGATGCGATAAAGGAAGTGGATTGATTCCCTTCCCCAGCTCAATCGTGAATCCAGGCCGTTTGAATTCCTGAATGAACCAATCTTTATAGCCGGCATGGCTATCAACGTAGCGAACGGCACGATATCCGCTGCACTCTTCAAACTCCCTTGCGATATTCGCTGAATGCTCAGGCTCATATCCTTCATATCCCCAATAAAATTCCTTTCCCTGTGTATGAAGCGCGATCACGCCTTCAAAATTCCGCTTTTCAGCCAACTCCTTCATGGCTAATGCTTCTGGCTCCGATATTGGGAACTCTCCCGGGAAATCCCTCGGAGCAGGAAATTTTGGAAGCTTTCTTTCCTTTTCAATCTCCCAATTAGCAGGATATTGATTATTCAGGTCCACACCACGGATATTGGCCTTCCAGGCGTAAAAGGCTGGGTTGCCGTTATTCATCTTTATAACATCAAATTTCCCTTCAGCGGCTGGCTCACCTTTTATCACTAGGTCAACTCCATCTGGATCGACCATCGGTACGAATGAGATGGTCACATTTTGATAAAAAGGCATGCAGTCCACACCGCAAAGCCGGCAATCATTCGTAACCGCCAACAGGAAATCATTCAGCCATTTCATCAATACTGCCGAGGTGATCCATTCGTTGGCATGGAATGAGCCGTTATAATGGATCACCTTCTTCCCTTGACCGACCCTTACTTCAAAAAGCTCTTTTCCTAATACACTCTTCCCGATCGATTCAACTTGAATGAAGGGATAATGAAAAGAAAGAATGTCAAGGTCATCAAGAAGGGATTGGTAATCATACGGTTTGTCGATGATAAGCAAGGGATCGATGATCCTAACCGGCACGGAAAACGTTTCTTTTTCAACTTGATTCAATAATGATAAAGCATCGACGGGCAATTGGGCTCGTAACGCGATCTCTTTCAACGTACTCCCCGAACGGGATTCTTTCCCCGTAACAAACCCGGGAATCTGCACCTCGATGTCTGTTGGCAAAATCCCTTCAGAGATGGTGGGATTGGCATCCGCCAGTAAAACTTGAGGGATTTGGAACAATTCACTGTAATAAGTCAATGTATCCCCGCTTCTGCTCACGACTTTCATATAATGTTCCGCCCCCTTCCTAGTCTGATTTTATGAAGCGATCTCCAAAAAAATGTTCGGAAGAGCACTACAAAAAAAACCTGGATTGCTCCAGGCTTTGTTTGGTTATTGCTTCTTATAAAAAATCCAGGGGCATTGTTCTTGACCCCCACAGGATGCATTCAAGCTCACTTACCAACATTAATTTTTTCGAACCTTTTTCTGGGCACTTTTTTTAAGCAGGGCTGAAAGGGAAACGGCTCAAGAATGATTCTTAATTAACCAAGCTGCTCCTATTACGCCTGCATCATTGCCTAATGTTGCGAGGCTTATTTTCGTTGATTTGCCAACGCGTTTGAACGCATATTTTTCAAAGGCGGAACGGACAGTATCAAGCAAGATTGCTCCTGCCTGAGAAACGCCCCCGCCAATGACGATTTTGTCGGGATTCATGACATTTCCTACATGTGATAGCGCAAGTCCTAAGTAATTGCCTACCTTATCGACCACGGCTTTTGATAGGGGATCGCCATCGATTGCGCATTGGAATAGCAATTTGGAAGAAACTGCATTTCCTTCGTTCACTTTTTGCTGCAGCAAAGATGTTCCATCGTCTTCATTCAATGCCTCCACAGCCAGTCGCACGATTCCAGTAGCTGAAGCAACCGTTTCCAAACAACCTGTCTTGCCGCAATTACATGGTGCTCCTCCTTCCGGTATTACCGTCATATGCCCTATCTCTCCCGCCGCCCCACTTGTTCCATGGACAATGCGGCCATTATGAATGATTCCGCCGCCTACACCCGTACCAAGTGTGACACAAACAAGATCTTTGGCCCCATTACCAGCACCCTTCCACATTTCTCCGAGAGCAGCCATATTGGCATCATTATCAATGACCGCAGGCAGAGAGGTTTCCACTTCCAATAAATCCTTTAATGGATAGTCTTTCCAACCAAGATTCACTCCTTCATAAATGGAGCCATTGACAAAATCCACAGGGCCAGGTGCACCCATTCCTATCCCCACTACCTTACTTTTCGGTTCATTCAATTCTTCAAGCTTCGCATCGATCGATTTAGCAATGTTCGTCGTGATGAATTTCCCCTTTTCGGAGATGTCGGTGCTGATTTCCCATTTATGTATGATCTCCCCATATGAATTGATTAAAGCTAGTTTGGTAGTTGTACCGCCTAAATCGACACCCATCAGCCATTTTTCCATCATTCTCACCTTTTTTTATCAATTTTTTTCTGTTTCTCCAACTCAAGAGACAATTGCTGCCTAATTAAAAGGATTGCCATTTGATAATCTTTCGTATCCATCATCTGCATACGATGGATTTCCCTGATCTCAGCTTCCATCAGTTCAAGCTCCGCAATACGATCGCCAATGTAAATAAATGTACCAAATCTTTTCAAATATTGTTGAAGATCATAATAGGTTTTCATAATCTGCCTCTTTACTCTTTTCTATAGGAAAGTATATCGAATCAGCCACTTTGTAACAAGCATCCATTTCCGCTTTTGATAATTTCCCGATCTCCCTCATACATGTCCGACTCCATTCATATGATGGAATACAGGACAAGTGAACGCCGTTATTCATATTTTAACAGGCAATACTGCTGGAAAGCCTTGCATCATGCATTAAAACGGAGGGGAAAAATGAAATTACAATTAAAGTATACCGTTTTATTAGTCATAACTACCATTTTTGTCATCCTTTATTTTTCAAATAATCAGGCAGAGGAAACGATCACATATTTTCCCATCGATTCCTCGCTTCATTTTGAACATGCCTCCACACTTCTTACGCCAAAGGAAAACGGGGGTTCCGCCTATTCGATCACTTGGAGGGTTACTTCGGCTTTGGATCGGCCAGCCTACCTCCGTCAAGACGTATCCCTTTTATATACCAATGGAAAATTGACAGGCGCTCTAAAAAATTGGCGGCAAAATAAACAAGAGCTGTCCCAAAAAGCGAAAGCAAAAGAAAGTGAAAGCGGACGCTATGATGCCGTTACCTTCCATTATGCAGAGGTTCATCCAAGTGAAACCATTTTCACCAGTGCCCAGCAGCTCAGTAAAGATAAAATTTATGCGATAACGACACCTTCATTCCAATATTTCCACCGTCCAATTTCGGAAGAGCAGATCGAATGGAAAAAAACTTTGGACAGCTTGACGAATCAAACGGTCCAAGACGGTTTGGAAAAAGCCAGTCATGCCTATCAAATAAATTTAGAACAATATAACATCATCCCATTAACCGACCTTCCCGACAAAAAAAACCAGTGGCTTTCCGCATTTCCTTCATTCAAGCGGGAAGAAATTGTTGGCAAGCTATGGGAGGGACTTTATAAAGATTATGTATTAGGAGTAAAAAAAGAGGATGGGTCCACCGTTAATGCACAAGGCAGCACCATCCCCCTATTGCTAATTGCGCAAAATCAGCGTGAACTACTTGTCTTGTTTACGCTGAGGGATGGCACCCCCATCATGCTGCGTCAAGAATTATAGTTGTGCTTCGACTTTCTTCAAAAGTTTAGCATATGACTTGTTTTCCGGAGCAAGCTCGGTCGCCATTTGTGCTTGCTCCTTAGCTTGATCGTAAGCTCCTAGGCTCATTTGGACCAAGGCAAGGTTGTAATGCGCTTGATGTAAATCTGGGTCCGCTTCGATCGATTTTTCATAATATTCCTTGGCCTTGTATGTGTCTTTTTTATCAAGGGCTAAATTTCCGAGCATGAAAAGCGAAACCGATGCATTCGGGTTTTCACCTACATAATTGATTAACATATCTTCCGCTTTAGCTGTTTTTTCATCATCCATATACTTTTGGGCTAGCATAGCCATCGTCTTATCATTTGTCTCCGAGCTGTTTTGATGATTGAAGCCGTACTGTAGCAAAATATAAGTCAAAATCACCGTTCCAAATAGAAAAACGAGCCGTCGCAGGAGATTTTTGTTTTTAGGCAGATGAACCACTCCTGCAGCCAGGAAGCCACCAATCAAACCACCTATATGTCCCGCATTGTCAATCCCCGAAACGGAGAACCCATATATTAAATTTATGATGATTAACACGAAGACCGATGACCCCATCGAGCGCATGAATAATTTTGGATAGACGATCCCAAAATACAGCAGTGCACCAAAACAGCCAAAAATGGCTCCGCTCGCTCCAGCCGAAAGGTTCGGGGTCATGATGAAGCTTCCTAGTGTCCCGGCAAAACCAGCAAATACATAAATGAAAAGGAACCGGGCATTACCGTAAATCCTTTCCACTTCAGCCCCAATTAAATACAAAGAAAAAGTGTTCATCAGCAAATGAAAGAAGCCAATATGGACGATCATCGGGCTAAAGAACCTCCACCACTCCCCTTGCATGATCAATGGGGAGTATTTCGCCCCAAATTCAATCAATGTATTGGAATTGGTGCTGCCCCCATTAAACTCCATCAGGATGAATACAGCTATCTGAATGGCCATGAACATATATGTAAAGAATGGCTTGTTGGCATTTTGAAACACTTTCTGCTCGGCCTTCGCCTTTTTGACTGACTCCGAGATGGCTTCCTTCTTTAGTACAAGAACCTTTTCTTCATCTATTTCATCTTCTTGAAGAACTTGAATTGAAAGTGGTTTTTTCAAAACATGCTCAAGATTTTGCAGCGACTGTTGATATGTTTCACAAGAGAAAATGAATGTGTTCACCTTCGTTTTTTTATAGGAAGCAGCCTGAAAACTAAATTCATGATCATCGACAGGCGCAAATTTACTCACATAGATACTTAATATGTTTATTGGTTTTTTGTATAATTTCTGTCTGATTCTTTCCCCATTCTGCAACGTCCGTTCCATATCACGCTTCAGCCAATTAGCCCAATCCAAATCATGCCGGATCAGCCTGATGACCGGAAATTCCTTATTCGTATCACTTTCAAGCCATATCTCCTGATGGTTTTCCGTGACGGTGATCATTCGATAATCATATTGGGCCGACAACTCCCTGATGGTTCCCCAAAACAAATAATCCTCTTTAAATCCCAATGCCTTCCCCACTTTCCAATCGATCTCAAGCTTCTGATTTCATTACTTAAAACTATAGACGATATCATGAAAAAAGTAAAAAAAGGAGACTGCTTTGATGATTCTTTCTCCCTTCTAAATGAAAAAGGAACCTTGAGCAGGTTCCTTTTTAAGAAATGCAGGCATCATTCATTTGGTCTGACTGAACATGCTTTGCATCATTTTATCCCTGAACATTGGCATACTCAAGGATTTGGTCACTAGAAATCTTCTCAGGATGCCATTGGAAAGAGCTGCGTTGACCAAACGGTACCGGTTTTTATAACCGGCATAAACTGCCAAACCAACCAAGAAGATGTGAATAATCGATCGAAGCATAACGATCCCTCCTACCATTAGTGTGATACAGGACAGGATTTTTATGAGCTAAATGTGATAAATATTAAACATCTTCTATTGGGCGGACGTCCGCAGAACTTTTGAAGGGGTAATCAGCTTACCAACTGCAATATCGTGAACCTCCACCGGTAGCTCATCCACAAGTTGAATCTCGTATGCAAGGGCCAACGTAGCACCTTTGTATCCGGGGAGGAAACGGTCATAATAGCCGCCCCCGAAGCCGAGGCGAAACCCCTCTTTCGTAAACGCGAGGCCCGGGACGATCAGTGCATCCAATTCGTCTTTGGTCACTTTGGCTGTTTCGGCTACTGGTTCAAGCAGCCCATGATATACCGTTTCCAGCTGATTGAAGGAGGAAATCTTTCTGAATTCCATCGTCTTTTTATCAGGGTCACATTTTGGTACCGCCACTCCCTTGCCTTCTCTCCACGCTTGTTCGATGATCCGGATTGTTGGAACTTCAGGATGGATGGAAATGGTGATGCCGATCGTTTTAGCCTTTTTCCATTCTTCCAGCGAAAATAGGTTATCTGCTATCCCGCTCGATCGTTCTTCATGCTCCTCAATGGTCAGCTCCATTAAGCGCGATTTAACTTCCTCCCGGAGCTTTTTCTTGTTTTCCTTCATCATTTCACACTCCTTTGTTCTGCTACAATTAGTATCTCATGATAGTAGTGCGTTTCCGAAACGTCCGTGACACATCAAAAAAAAAATAAAAAAAAGCATAAAAAAAACAACAGGAAAAATCCTGTTGCTTACTTTGTTTCACGGTGAGTCGTGCTGCGTTTTTCTCTTGAGCAGTATTTTTTAAGCTCAAGACGGTCTGGATTGTTACGTTTATTTTTTTTAGAAATATAGTTACGGTCTCCACATTCAGTGCAAGCTAATGTAATATTCACGCGCATGTGTATTTCCCTCCAAACATATTGACTTTTTCACATAGGACTTTTCTATAATAGCATTATTTCATGTGAATTGCTAGTATGTTTTTTGGGAAATGGAACATTAACTTTTAACCAAGTCAATTCGTAACGTTTTGCATCGTCAGTAGAAGCTGATTATTGATGATTTTCGCTTCCTCCTTCGTTTCTGCATGAATGACCCAGGCTACCGCTTCGATACATTCCTTTGGCAGGATCTCCGCCTCCAATGTAAACATGCTTGTCACTTCCCCCTTGGCGAGCGGTGAGTAAGCAAGGAGCCCTTCTTTCAATGATTTGAAGCACCCCTCTTGATAAAGGCTTCCCTTGCCTTGAATGCAATATTGCGAGATGCTTTTACCTTTGACCAAGCCACCTAATAAGGCAATGGATCGGGGGGCTACATGTAAGATGGCCCGCTCATTTGGGCTATAAAAAGCCACAGCCTGCCTTTCGAAAGCGTTTTCATAGTGAAAAAACACTTTTGGGTGCTTCGTCTCGAATGAGGTATTCCTGATCGTGAACTTCGAAAAGGTCACCTGCCCTTGTGTAAAGGTTTGTACCAGTGTCCGTATCTCCCCATTCGGATGACTCATCATGTCTTCTTCCGGATACCAATCGAAACTCTCATCCATCCATAAACCAGCCTTTAATCCCTTACGATATAGATCTTGGTTATCCTGCGGTATATATGCGTATAACGAATTCATCTAATCATCCCTTCCCCTCTCTATTGATAGACAGCTTATCGTTAGGCGCTGACAGCGAAAGAATCCACTCTTGAACCTGAACACCATGCCCTCATGATTAAAAATGAATATTCTAAATATTTCGTTTTCCGATTTATTCTATCTTCATGTTAGCACTGATTGGGCCCATGGACAATAAACACATTTTGTCGAATTTTATGCAAGCTATCAAGCAAAGCTTTTATGCCGGATTTTTCTGGTTCACTTTTTTTTCAAAGCTATAGCCCTGATGCGTTTCGACATTTTTTTAGAAAAAATCAGACAAAAAATGGAGCTTATTACCCATGCAATGGATATATAAATAGGAAATTCTCCATTTTTTTAAAAATATGTGTAAAATATAAGTATATGTCGAAAATTATCTTCTGAGGTGAAAACATGGAAACAATAATCATCCTTCTCTTCTCGCTGGCGATCATCCTTCTTATCCTTTCCTTTTTCAGTAAAGATAAAGTGGCCAAATTGGAAGAAGATATAGAACAGATGACAATAACGTATATGCAGGATATTTACCAATTAAAAAAGAAAGTGAAGATCCTTGAAGAGGAATTCGTCATCGGGGATGATCCAATTCCTGCCGTAAAAGCCAACTATCAGCAACCACCGGGCACTTCCGGTGGTTCCGAACCGATTCATGAGATACTAAAGAGCCAGGTTCTATCCTTATACGGACAAGGGCTTTCTTTGGCCCAAATCGCTAAACAATCCTCCTTAACCGAGGAGCAAACCCTATCGGTCATCGAACAGCATAGAATGCGGGGAAATGAGCATGTTTAAAGCAAAGCTGCAAGGCTTTTCCACCGGAATCATCTTTACGACAAGCATCTTTGCCGGCTGTTATTATGGCACCGGATTAATGAAAGAGACTAACTTGACCAAGGAAGAGGCCAAGGAAATGCTCGAAAATGACGGTTTCGTCGTCTCGCTTCCTAAGGAGGCGGACAAGCAGGCTGTCCAGCCGTCCATGGAAACCGACAAAGCTGCAAAGGTAAAGGAGCTTCCTATCGTTTCATATACCATCAAAGTCAAATCCAATATGACCACAACGGAAATTGCCAGCGCCCTTTATAAGGAAAAGATCATCGATGATGAGTCCCGATTCGAAACTTACATGAACGATCATGGATTTTCGAAAAAAGTTCAAATTGGCGAGTTTGTGGTTACGAATACGATGACCTATCGGCAATTGGCCAATACCTTATCACATCAGTGAATAAATAAAAGAGGCTTTGTAAAAAGCCTCTTTTATTATTCAATCAGTCATTTCTGCCGATATATCTGCCTCTTACAAGGAAATAAATGTTTTCTGCTATATTAGTCGTATGATCGGCAGTCCTTTCCAGGTAGCGGGCAATGAAAGAGAGCTGCGTTACCTGTTGAAGGTTCTTTTCATCGGATAGCCGGAGGAGGCTGCGGATCATTTCTCCATAAAAGCGATCGACCTCTTCATCCATTTCGATAATTTCCCGAGATAACACAACATCTTCCTTCTCGAATGCTTCTATGGAGAGTTCAATCATATTTAATGTGATTTCATACATCTGTTGCAGCGGCGTTAAAGGGAGTATGAACGGCTGATCGCCGATACGGATTGCCGACTTGGCGATATTGACGCCAAAGTCTGCCATCCGTTCAATGTCTGAGGCAATTTTTATGGCCGCGATGATCCTTCTCAAGTCAATGGCAACAGGCTGCTGCTTCGCAATCAGCAAAATCGCGAAATCATTGATTTCCTCCTCCAATAAATCCGCTTTCGTATCATCATCAATGACTTCCAGTGCCGCTTCTACATCCCTGTTTTCCAGTGCTTGGAATGATTTTGAAATAGCATCAGAAGCTAAATTGGCCAAATCGACTACTTTTTCTTGTAACTCTTTCAATTGAAGCTCAAAATTTTCACGAACGATCATGATATTATCTCCCTTTCTCGTTAACCGAAGCGTCCTGTAATGTAATCTTCCGTTCTTTTATCAGTCGGATTAGAGAAGATGGTATTGGTATCGGCGTACTCTATGACTTCCCCGTTTAAGAAGAAGGCTGTTCTATCGGAGATACGAGCTGCCTGCTGCATATTATGGGTGACAATGATGATGCTGAAGTCCTTTTTCAGTTCCTGGACCAATTCTTCTATTTTCAAGGTGGATATCGGATCGAGGGCGGAAGTCGGCTCATCCATTAATATGACGTCCGGTTCGATTGCCAAGCACCTGGCAATACAAAGCCGCTGCTGCTGTCCACCTGAAAGTCCATATGCATTTTCGTGCAGCCGGTCTTTCACTTCATTCCAAATGGCTGCTCCCTTTAAACTCTTTTCAACGATTTGATCCAGTATCTTTTTGTTTTTGATACCGTGGGTTCTTGGTCCGTAGACCACATTATCGTATATGGATTTAGGGAATGGATTAGGTTTTTGGAAGACCATTCCCACCTGTGTCCGTAAATCTTCGACCTTGTATGACTGATCGAGGATATTTCTATTCCTGTATTTGATTTGACCTGTCGTTTTGACATCAGGGACCAATTCGATCATTCTGTTCAAAGTTTTGATGTAGGTGGATTTCCCGCATCCAGAAGGCCCGATGATGGCTGTCACCTCATTTTGATGCATATCAAGGTTAATATTTTTCAATGCATGGTTTTCCCCATACCATAAATTGAGATAGGACGTTTCATATACCTTTTCCGGTGAGGCGGCGGGTTGTACAGCACCCGTCGCGATGGCTGGTGACTCTTTTTCTCTCGTTAAGGTCATATTCATGCTTCCTTCCTCCTAATTTAGTATCTTTTTTGGAATTTATTTCGAATCAGAACCGCAATTGAATTCATAAATATCAACAAGATCAGTAATACGATAATTCCTGCGGCAGCGACCTGCTGGAATTCCTCCTGTGGACGAGATGTCCAATTGTAGATCTGCATCGGAAGCACCGTAAATGTATCTAGGACCGTTTGAGGCAAAAAGGCGATGAACAATGGGATGCCAACCACGACCAACGGGGCCGTTTCACCGATTGCCCGGGATAAAGCAAGTATTCCGCCCGTTAATATGCCGGGTATGGCAGCTGGCAGGACAACTTTCCGTATCGTCTGCCATTTTGTTGCTCCCATCCCAAATGAAGCTTCCCTCAAATCACGCGGGACGGCACGTATGGCCTCCTGGGATGCCACGATGATCACGGGAAGGACGAGGAGACTCATCGTCAAGCCTGCCGCCAATACGGACCGATCCAACGCAAGGGCCCGGACGAAAACCGTTAAGCCAAGCAATCCGAACACAATCGAGGGAACACCGGCCAGATTGGAAATATTCACTTTGATGAAAGTGGTGATCCAATTCTTCCGCGCATATTCCTCTAAATAAATGGCCGTACCGACACCAAGCATCAGCGAAACGGGCGCAACGACGGCCATCAACCAGATCGACCCGATCAAGGCCGCTTTTATTCCAGCTTCCTCTGGCTTCCTCGAAGCGAAATTCTGCAGGAAATCCCCATTCAAATGTCCAATTCCTTGAGTGAATATCCGATAAAATAAGATGGCCAATACAATAAGGCCAATCAGTGTTGCCAAGAAAAACAATCCTTTACATATCGTGTTGACAGCCAGCCTTACGGGCATTTTTTTTGCAACATGACTTTTATTTATCAGCTTCATGTCTTAATATTCCTCCCTGAACCTGCGAGAGATGAACTGCGCCAGTAAATTCATAACAAGCGTAAAGACGAACAGTGTCATTCCCACCGCATAGATGCTGTAGTAAATCGTTGTCCCATACCCTGCATCCCCGGAACTTACCTGTACGATATAGGCAGTCATCGTTTGAATCGACGATGTGACATCCATATTCATGCTCGGGGTCGATCCCCCTGCCACACTCACGATCATGGTCTCGCCGATCGCCCTGGATAAGCCAAGCACGATGGATGCGACAATTCCAGAAATGGCCGCCGGCAATACCACTTTAATGGTCGTCTCAAGTTTTGTTGCACCAAGCGCATACGCACCTTCACGAATCGACTTTGGCACGGAAACAAGAGCATCTTCCGACAAGGAGGCCACCATCGGCATGATCATGATTCCTACAACGATCCCGGGACTTAAGGCGTTGAACATGTCAAGGGAAGGAAATAGTTCCCGCAAGACCGGTGTTACAAAAGTTAAGGCAAAGAAGCCGTAAACGATAGTCGGGATCCCGGCTAAAACTTCTAAAATCGGTTTGATGATCCTCCGTGTTTTCTCAGATGCATATTCACTCAAGAAAATGGCTGTTGCAAGTCCTACAGGAACTGCAACCACCGCTGCTATCAGCGTAATCTTCAACGTCCCAACGATAAGGGGCATGATCCCAAAAGAAGGAACGGATGCAAATGGGAGCCACTTGCTTGCCGTGAAAAATTCCACGATGGAAACCCTGTCAAAAAAGATGAATGTTTCAAAAATGAGCGTCAGGATAATCCCGATAGTAGTAAAAACGGAAATGGCCGCCATAAGGAACAAAAGCTTCGGTATGATTTTTTCTACATCTACTTTTTTCTTGCTTTTCTTTTCCAGGATCATTTGCTGTACAGAATAGGTTTCTGTTTCTCTCAGTTCCAACTTGCATCCTCCATTTCAGACACGCAATATTTGGATTTACAAGCCGTTGCCCCCGCCTTCACCTTGCCAAGGCGGGATCTTTCATAGCCTGTAAAATCAATTATTTTTTCAGTTCTTTCAATTTATCAAGATCTTTTTGGTACTCTTCTTCAGGAAGGCTTATATACCCCACCTCTTCGGAGAGTTCCCCTGCATTTTCGATGACGAATTGAGTATAGTCGGCCACCTGTTCTTTTTCAGCTACAGATTTGTTGGCGACATATGTGTAAAGCGGACGGGACAATGGTGCATACTCCCCGCTTTTAATCGTTTCATGAGTTGGCTCAACAGCGCCTTTTCCGTTATCGATGGAAATGATCTTCAGCTTATCTTTATTTTCCGCATAGTAGGCAAATCCGAAGAATCCGATGGCATTTTTATCACCTTCCACACCTTGTACAAGGACGTTATCGTCTTCGGAAAGCGTCGCATTTTCCACCATCGGCTTTTCTTCCAGGATGACTTCATTGAAATAATCGTATGTGCCCGAATCTGTTCCCGGGGAGTAGAATTTAATTTCTTCCTTCGGCCAGTCAGGGCGAATATCGGACCACATCTTCACCTTGCCATTATCAACCCACAGCTTTTGCAGTTCTTCGACGGTAAGTGAGTCGATGAAGTCATTATCTTTATTGACGACGATTGAAATGCCGTCAAATGCCAGTTTCAACTCTGTATATTTAATTCCCTTGTCATCAAGCATTGCACTTTCTTCTTCTTTGACCGGGCGTGAGGCATTACTTAAATCCGTCTCACCGGCGATGAATTTCTTAAAGCCGCCGCCAGTTCCTGACGATCCAACGGAAACTTTGACATCAGGCTGTGCACTCATATATTCTTCTGCCACTGCCTCCATGATCGGAAAGACCGTAGAAGAACCATCCGTGATCACTTCCCCTTGCAGCTGGCTTGAACCTTTTGCTTCACTGCCGCTAGTCTTAGCATCATCAGATCCACAACCTGCCGCCACTGCAATTACTCCGCCCAACACTACAGTCATCGCCACACCTTTGAAACGTCTCATTTGTAAATCCCCCTAAGAATTTTTTATATGAATATTTTGTCCTACAACCAAATCATACGGTTAATCTGTAAACCACGTTTGAAGGGATTGTAAATATTCAGTAAATTATTGTGTGTTAATTGTAAATATGTCGAATCAGGAATGATTAAGGACAAAATGGGCAAAAAAAACACGCCTCGGTTTATCCGAAAACGTGTTTTGATTTCTTTTATTCATTTTCCTGGCTTTTTCTGACCTCTGCCTGATCTTTTTGGACGTCTTTTCCATTTTCCACTTTCAAATCAGTCGATTTTTCAGCATCTTTATTCGTTTCCTTCTTAGCCCGTTCTTTTTTCAGTTTGAAATACGTGTCCATGATATCTCTACCTATTTCTTTACTCATGTCATGACCCGTATGGCCCTGATATGCCCACGGTACGACGACTGCAAATGCAACCTCCGGATTTTTAGCAGGTGCATAGCCCACCATCGTGATGTTCATCGTATCTTGAGGCTCGCTGAACTTCGCCCGGTCCGGTCCGTCATAAAAGGCTTCAGCGGTCCCTGTTTTAGCAGCGACTGTATAAGGCTTATTACCGAAAAACCGATAAGCTGTTCCGCCTTGTTCCATTGATACCTTCTCGAAACCGCTCTGTACGCGCTTGATCCAGTCTTCCTTCATATCCAGGCGATTCATGACCGTCGGCGAAACATCTTCGGCCACAGGGCCTAAATCCTCGTTATTATCGACCGGATCACGGATTTCCTTGACCATATGCGGCTTCATGCGGTTTCCGCCATTGGCTATGGACGAAACATATTGCGCAAGCTGCATCGGTGTGTACGTATCATACTGCCCGATAGCAAGGTCAAGCAGCTTACCTGGAGATGTTTCCGAGCCTTTGAAACCGCTCATTTCATTTGGAAGGTCGATTCCCGTGCGAACACCCAAGCCAAATTGCGAAAATGAATTCCGCATCGTCGAAAAGGCGCTTGACCTGATATTCAACGGCTCATTCGGCACATAATGGGCACCCGCGATATTGATGGCCGTCCTGAACATATAAACGTTCGAGGAAACTTTCAAGGCCGTCAAATCGTTGATATTCCCGAAGTTACTGTATGATCCCTTTGCCTTTGTACCCTTGATCTTCAGTTTCGTATCATAAAAGACGGTACCCGGCTGGATCGCTCCTTGCTGGTATCCCGTCAGGACGGTGGCACCCTTCACGGCAGAACCCATCGTGTAAGAGGTCGTGATATTCCCTAAGGCAAAGTCCTCTATGCTCGATTTTCCCGTTTTCGAATCTTTTTCAATTTTCTTGCCCGCCATCGTCAAAACTTCCCCTGTGTCTGGATCCATCATCACGACGAATGCCCTATCGAGGAACTTCGTGTTACCCAATTTTTTCTTGGCGATCAATTGTTTCTCAATGATTTCTTCCGTAGCCAGCTGTAAATCCATATCAACTGTCAATATAAGATCTTTTCCACGCTGCCCTTCCGAAATCACTTCGGAGTCGACGACATTTCCCGACTTGTCAGTCACGTTTTTCACTTTGGCTTTCTGCCCCTGAAGGATATCTTCATATTGCAGCTCAATATAGCTCTTCCCTACACGGTCATTCCGGCTGTAGTCACGTGCCAGGTAGTAATTAAGGCTTTCACTCGGCAACCCTTCTTCGGAAGAGGAAACTTTTCCTAATACAGATTTAAGTGTCTTATTATACGTATAAAAACGATCCCAATCCGTCGATATATCCACTCCTGGGAGCGAATCGAGGTTTTCACTCACCCTGGCGAATTCTTCTTTTGTCACTTTCTTGTTTTTCACGATCTGCGGCGTAAGTGCATATCCGCTGGCAAACTCCCTATATATCGCGAGGGTTTCCAAGTCCTTGTCAGAAAGTTTTATTTCATCTTCTGTAATCCGGTCAAGCTGAAGCTTATACAAATCACTCTCTTTCAGCTCACCTTCTTCCACTTTCTTTCTCTCTTTACTGGTAACCTTTTTCTCTGCCAGCTTTGGATTATTCATTATCCAGAAATCCTTCTTATCGCGCTCAGTCACTTTATCCGTATCTTTTTCGATCAACTTCGCAAGTTTCTCGGCGGTTTCCACCATTTCTACTGGTTTCGTACCTTGCTTTCGTGTATATGTAATTGCATCCAGTGGTTGGTTATCGACCATCAATTTTAAATTCCGGTCATACATTTTCCCACGGGGCACCGAATTATTCACGGTCACTTCCTCTGTTCTTTCAATTTCACGCCGGTAATCGTCGCCATATACAATCTGCACAACACCTAAGCGTAAAATGAGAGCGGAAAACAAAACAAACACTAAAAAGAAAAGAATATTCAATCTGAAAGGCACATGCGTCTTTTTCTTTTTCTTTTTATTCACACTAAGCCACACATCCTTTTTTACATAGTCATAATGGTCCTTTACTATTCTATAGAACATTCTTATTTTTTTCTACCTTAGTGTTCTAGAAATATTAAACATCTGACCAACTTTCGACAAAATGTGACTTACGGCTCATACCTACAAAAACAGATATCCATTCATTGAAAAAGAGGCCTCTTTAGGCCCCTATTTCAATCATGGTCGTTGATATCGATCTTCCGCACAAACCAATATATCATCGTATGCCCTGCGCCGACGATCAGCAAATAAATCGGCAGGACTTGCTTGAGGTCAAAAAGCATGACGGACAAAATGAACCCCAAAATGGAGACAATCCTTCCAAAATGGACGAATAGCTCCCTGACGACAATATATTCAATCCTCATGTCGGCAGCCTTCCATGCCCGGCCTATGATGTCATAGGTCAAGGATATGTATGGGACCAACAGGATCGGATAAGCAGTCGCCACAATTGCCCCATAAATCAGGAGCTTCCCGAAGGTGACATCAAATGAAATCAGCAAGACCCCCGCATATAACAGAATTCCCCCTATAAGGATCGCTTTTTTTCGCATCGGTTGTTTTATATACCGAGAAGCGAGAAAATACGCAACGAATGCTATCGCGGAATTCAATAAACCATAGCTACCCAAGGCAAGTTCACTATCTGTCTGAATGTAAACGATGATCGAAATGATGAACATGAAAGTACCCTCTCGCAGCCCTTGAAAAAAATGGGCACGAGTGATCAAGAGCCAATTCCGATTGTTCTTACGCTCTTTCAATATCCTCAGGAAAAAGTATTTCCCATGAGCAGGGCGCCTTTTTAACGAAAAGCTAAGAAACACGGCAACGGAAAACAAAAGCAATGATAATCCGAATACAATGGAATACCCCGTGAATTTTTCAAGCCTCGAAATGATGAAACCTGAAAGAATCGGACCAATCATTCCACCAAGTGAAGATAAAATCCCAAGAAACCCATTGAAGAAGTCCCTCGTTTCCGGTTCGGTAATCTCGAAAGTCAATACATTAAAAGCCAGCCAATAAAACCCATACCCTATCCCAATCAATGCACCAAGAAGCCAAATGAAATCCGTGGCACTTGTCCCGACCAAAAGAACAGATAAATAAAACAGGGCCAAAAAGATAACACCCAGACGCAAAACAATGATACGATCCACTTTCTTCGCCAACCTGCCAGCAAAGACAAAAGTCACTGGTTGAAAAAGCACCACGGTTAGATTATATACGGCAATATCAACAATTTGACCGGATTGTTTCCACAAGTACACATTAACGAAGGTATTGGACAAAGCAATACTCAGGCTATAAAGTCCGCCAATAAACAAAAGCAGGTGCAGATCTTTCTTCCCTCCCGCTTCACCCAACCATCTCTCTAAAATACCCATTGTTTTAACTCTCCTTTAAATTCCACTCTAGTGTTTGAGAAAACAAGGGGATTTATGTAAAAAAAAGCAAAGAAAACTCTTCGATTGGAGAGACAAGGCGGAGACAGAAAAGTAGTTCGTAAAATCTGAGTATTTACTCGTGAATTGGAGCGTAATCATCGTGATTTCACAGTTTGCACACCCATAGTTGAGCGTAACTCACTAGTTTCGCTCTTTTACTCGCCAATTCAGCTCCTTTACTCGCCAATTCAGCTCTTTTACTCGCCAATTAGGGATTCAGTTAGGAGAAAAAGCAAAAAGACAGGATCCCGCCAAGGGAACCTGTCTTTTTTAAATTTCACTGCTTATTTAGCAGCGTTGTAACGTTTAGACACTTCATCCCAGTTTACAACATTCCAGAAGGAATTGATGTATTCAGGACGACGGTTTTGGTAGTTTAGGTAGTAAGCATGTTCCCAAACGTCCAATCCAAGAAGTGGCGTTTTGCCTTCAGATAATGGATTGTCTTGGTTCGGAGTGCTTGTTACTTCCAACTCTCCATTGTTGACGGCAAGCCAAGCCCAGCCAGATCCAAAGCGGGTGGTAGCCGCTTTTGCGAACTCTTCTTTAAAGCTGTCGAAGCTGCCGAATTTAGATGTGATTGCATCTGCTAATTCACCAGTTGGCTGTCCGCCACCGTTCGGTGAAAGGATTTCCCAGAATAATGTGTGGTTAGCGTGTCCGCCTCCATTGTTGCGAACTGCAGTGCGAGCCGCTTCAGGTACTGCATCCAGGTTAGCGACGATTTCTTCAACGCTTTTGCTTAGAAGCTCTTGGTTGCCTTCAAGGGCATTGTTCAAGTTCGTCACATATGTGTTGTGATGTTTAGTGTGGTGAATGTTCATTGTTTCTTTGTCGATGTGTGGTTCCAATGCATCATATGCGTACGGTAATTGCGGAAGTTCAAAAGCCATAATAAAATTCCTCCCTATGTAAGCTGTTTTTTTGAGGGCTTCAGTTCCCGAAGGATACTGAAGCTCGCTAGCATTAGAGTATCAAATTTTTGTAAACGTTTCAAACCTTATGCCTCGTTTTGCGATTTTATTTCCTATGAGAATACCACGAATAGAAAATAACCGATCATCAATAGTTGGATGATGCCTTTCGTGATCACACTGCTAATAAAACCAACTACAGATCCGAGTCCGATTTTAGATGCAGTAACCGGATCTTTTCTGTGAACGAGGATCTCTGCCAGAAAGGCACCGATGAAGGGCCCAATCAAGATTCCGACGAACGGGATCACGAACGGTCCAACCAAAAGTCCGATCGTACTGCCCCAAATGCCAGCTTTCGTACCTCCGTATTTTTTGACACCAACCATGTTTGCGATATAATCCGCCGCGAACAAAAGGATGACGAATAAAATTTGGACGGTCCAGAAGAACCAGCCAAACGGGGCAAAGGAATAAAACAGGCCATAAAGTACGATTCCGCCAAATATGAATAAAACGCTTGGTATGATTGGAAAAATCAGACCGACGAAGCCCATTATGAACATAAGGACAATAATTATCCAAAATAATGTATCCACAATCAAAACGCCCTTTCTCATTTCATTTATGTTTGCTCTATCTCTCCATAATTGCCTCTTTACTGTTAGTTGAAACCACTGGCTCCTCATACAGGTTGTTTTATTTTCCCCATATAGTTAAAATTGGTTAGGAATCTTAAAAAGATAGGTGCTGAAAAAATTGAACATATTCAAACAACTTTGGGTAAGCTTATATTCCCCTAAAGATATCGCTTCCTTTCAAAACCAAGGTATCGGCAAAACGATTTTATACGTATTCCTTGTAAGTCTCATTGCCTTTCTTCCCTCTGCCTTTTATTTCGGTACAATGATGGTTGATGGGATAAATGCCATGCACGAAACCGTTTCGGAAGACTTACCGGAATTCAAGATCCATAATGGCACATTGACGACAGAAAGTGATGAACCATTCAGCTTGAATAAAAATGGTTATCAAATATTCGTCGATGGAACCGGTACGCTGAACCCGGAAGATGTCGCTGAAAAAGCAGATGAGGCTGTAGCCCTGTTAAAAACGGACCTGGTTTTCGTATCTGGAGGCAACGTGCAATCCTCACCATATTCTCTTCTGGAAGGAGATAACCAGGAAATTTCGTCTTGGCTCGATTCCGTCGAATCCGTGCTGCCAATTATCCTACCGTTGCTGCTCCTTATATTATACCTGTTTACTGCCAGTGGAATCTTCATCAAAGTAACGATTCTTGCTGCCTTCGGTCTTCTATTCAAGAATGCTCTTGGCCGGACGCTTTCATATAGGCATCTTTGGAGAATTGGTGCATACAGCATAACGCTTTCGACCATTTTCTTCACCGTCATGGATTCGTTTCAAGCCACGGTGCCTTTTGCTTCATTCATCAGCTGGTTCGTCACATTGATGATGCTCTATTTATCCATTAAGGAAACCTCGGCCAACTCTCCCGTGGAGTGACCAAAAAACACAAAGATCAAGTCCCCTCGGGCTGAAGATCTTTGTGTTTTTTCCTTTTTTTCAGGTTCTTTCATCCGATTCCTTCCATATGACTGCAGTCATCATTTTTTATATCTCCTTAATTCGACAAAATACTCAGCAAGTATTCCCTATACTGATGATGTTAATTGAATTAGGTTATAAGAGGTGATAAACGTGAAGACAAGTTATCTTGATTTGCAGTGGTTGTCACTAATCATGGAGGCAAAAGAAATAGGTCTGACTCCGAAGGAAATCAGTGCCTTTCTTGACTCCTGCTCAAATAAACAGGATGCTACACAATTGAATAAAAATAATTGACCATTTTAGAGATGCCCATTTTTAGGCATAATTGCAGTCCCTTTCAAGTATATATAGTGTAAAGACAAGCTTGGGAGGGTGGAAAATTGAAAAGGCTATTGGTTTTTATTTCATTTTGCTTCACATTATTCATTATTTATTTCGATTTGACTACCGGCACTCTGCCGACTCCACATTCACCGGCTTCCACAGTTCAGCCAGCCATCCCGGCAAGTCAGCAGCAACCTGCCCCGACTGCAGTTTTTAAAGAAATTACCATGAAACCAGGAGATACCTTACTCTCCATCGTCGAAACGCAAAAATACGGGAACAATAAGCCGATCGAAACAATCATCTCTGATTTCCAAAGCTTGAATGAAGGTATAAAGCCTGAAAATATGCAGATCGGAAAAACATATAAGATTCCTGTTTATAAATAGACGGAAAACGGGAAGGGTTTTGCGTTTTCGAGAGTAACGAAAGACATCGGAAATATCGGGAAGTATGAATTCTTCCCACCGAAAAAAGATATTACGTCCTATTTCCTTGTCAAGAAGTAAGTACATTGATACAATATTTCAGAGAAGTAAATGAAAAATCAAAACTGATTTTTTCCTAAAGGAGAGAATTCCACTTGAGTGAAATCATACATCGCACCAAGACGCGGCCAATTAAAGTCGGAAACTTAACGATTGGCGGCAATAATGAAGTTATCGTACAAAGCATGACAACAACTAAAACACATGATGTCGAAGCAACTGTTGCAGAAATCCTTCGCCTTGAAGAAGCGGGATGTCAAGTCGTACGAGTTGCCTGTCCGGACGAAAGAGCGGCAGATGCAATTTCTGAAATAAAGAAACGGATAAACATTCCCCTTGTAGTCGATATTCATTTCGATTATAAGCTGGCATTGAAGGCAATTGAAGGCGGAGCGGATAAAATCAGGATCAACCCAGGAAATATCGGACGCCGCGAAAAGGTTGAAGCAGTCGTTAAAGCTGCGAAAGCAAAAGGCATTCCAATCCGGATCGGGGTCAATGCCGGTTCCCTTGAGAGGAAAATCCTTGATAAATACGGATACCCAACGGCAGATGGAATGGTCGAAAGTGCCCTGCACCATATCAAGATTCTCGAAGATCTCGACTTTCATGACATCATCGTGTCCATGAAGGCTTCTGATGTGAATTTAGCCATCGAAGCATATGAAAAAGCTTCGAAAGCATTCGATTACCCACTACATTTGGGAATCACTGAATCCGGTACTTTATTCTCCGGAACGGTAAAAAGCGCTGCCGGCCTAGGGGCGATCCTAAGCCAGGGCATCGGAAGCACGATGCGTGTTTCCCTTAGCGCGGACCCAGTCGAAGAGGTGAAGGTAGCACGGGAGCTCCTGAAAGTATTCGGACTTGCTTCCAACATGGCCACTTTGATCTCCTGCCCGACTTGCGGTCGCATCGAGATCGATTTAATCTCCATCGCCAATGAGGTCGAGGAGTACATCCAGACGATTAAAGCCCCAATCAAGGTATCTGTGCTCGGTTGCGCGGTAAACGGTCCTGGAGAGGCCCGTGAGGCTGATATCGGCATAGCCGGTGCCCGCGGTGAAGGCTTGCTGTTCAGAAAAGGGCAAATCGTACGTAAGGTACCTGAAGAAACGATGGTCGAGGAACTGAAGAAGGAAATTGACAAAATCGCTGAAGAGTATTATGAAAAACAAAGAGCGGAAGCTGCTGCATCGAATAAATAAAACAAAACCCCGATTTTTTATCGGGGTTTTTGTTTTACTCTAAAAGAACGGCAGGATGAATATGCCTACGATGATGGAAAGAGCACCTATGCCTATTGCCCATGTACCCATGTTCGATCCACGGCTGCGGGCCACGATCCCTACGATGATCCCTGCAATTCCCAAAAGGAAGGGCATCATGAATAGCGATAAAATGGAAATGATCAAGGCTGCAACACCAATGACTTTTCCTCTTGATGCCACGTCCCCAGAATCAACAGCCCCTGCTACAGACTCATCCTTATATGACCTGCTTCTTCGAGGCATGGTCGAAATCTCTGCCGACGTCTCTTCATGATACCGGTTATCCGCATTTGACACGGACCTTCGATTTTCATTACGCCGGTCATCTGCCGGTTGATCTTCATTATAATACCGCTCATGATGCGGGTCATCGACAATCGTTGGTTCAGTGCCTTCTTTGCTCAATCGTATTTCATCGTCAACACTGGAGTATTGATCTTTTTCCATTCGTGCATCCCTCACTTTCGTTTATAGGAGCAGTTATAGTATATGTAAAAGCTACGGAATCCACCGTGATAATGGTTTCTTGTCTTGGAAATAAATAAGCGATTTTACCAAAGCCGTGATTGTATATGTTACACTATTACAAGTACTTTTAGATGAGGAGAGATTCATCATGAAAAAACGTTTTGGCATCGACATAGACGGGACTGTCACAAGACCTGATTCGATGGTCCCCTTTTTAAATGAAGCTTTTCAGCTGAATTTAGCTTATGAAGACATTACCGAGTATGACTTATTCCCATTCGTCAATGTACCGAAGGAGGATTTCACCAAATGGTTCATCGAGACGGAGCCGCTCATATACACCGAATCTTCATTGGCTGAAGGAGCGAAGGATGTTCTCGAAAAATGGACAAAACAAGCCGACCTATATTTCATCAGTGCCAGAAGCAACCGGTTATTCGATGTGACGAAGGATTGGTTCACAACGAACGGAGTCCTCTATAATCATATAGAGCTTGTGGGCTCACACGATAAAGTGGCGGCAGCCAAGAAATTCGCGGTCGATCTCTTCCTAGAGGACAAGCACGATAATGCGGTGGCCATTTCTGAAGAATGCAAAATACCGGTGATTTTATTCAATACCCCATACAACCAAGACACTGTGCCTGAAAGCGTCATCCGGGTCAACAATTGGCAAGAGGCCTCTTCCTGGGTGACCAACTGGCTGGCAGAAAATCCTGTTGCCATCAAATGAAAAAAAACCATTGACTAAAAAGTCAATGGTTTTTTAGGCCTCTACAGATACACTGCATGCGGGACAGCGCCCGTATATTTCAAATTTATGTCCTGAAACATCGTAGTCCTTCAAGCTATCCTCCAGCTCCTGCATCGGGCACACTTCAATTTCTTTCGTTTTACCGCAATTCAAGCAGATGAAGTGATGATGATGGGAAGAATGGCCGCATGTGAAGCGGAAATGCTTTTCCCCTTCCAACTCGGTCGTTTCAAATATCCCCAATTCAACGAACAAAGAAAGGTTCCGGTAAATCGTATCAAAGCTCAATCCCGGATAATCCTGTTTCATATTCTCCAGCACATCTTTTGCGGTTAAATATTTATCGCTGGTCGAGAAAAGCTGAAGCATCTCTTCCCTCTTCCCAGTATGTTTAAAACCTTTATCTTTCATTAATTGCATGGCAGTAGAAACGTTCAAAACATCACCCCATCTATCGATTTTTCCACTTATCAAACAAAATTGACAAGATGAGAATTAGCACAGCGATTATTACAATGGTGCCGCCAGGAGCGAGATCAAGGTTGTATGATAAAAACAAACCACCTACAACTGAAACCTCACCGAATAAGATCGAAAACACGATCATTTGCTTAAAGCCCTTCGCAAAGCGGAGACTAGCCGCCACAGGAAGCGTCATGAGCGAAGATACCAGCAATATGCCAATGATTTTCATGGAAGCGGCGATCACCAAGGCTACCATCACGATAAAAATAAAATGTATGGCTTTATACGGAATTCCGGAAGCTTTGGCATGCTCTTCATCAAATGATAACAGAAATAATTCTTTATACAATAGGGTAAGGGTCAAGACGACGACTATCCCCACTGCCAAGATGACATACAAATCCGTCCGGCTGACTGCACTGACACTGCCGAATAAATATCCATATAAATCCGTGTTGAAGCCGTCTGCAATGGATATGAAAATGACGCTTAGGCCCATCCCGCCAGACATAATGATAGGAATTGCAAGCTCTTGGTAATGCTTGTATACCCCTCTTAATTTTTCAATGAATAATGAACCACCCACGGAAAAGGCCATCCCCATATAGAGCGGATTCAATCCAGCCAGTGAAAGAAAACTCTTCTGAAGCAATAAACTGAACGCTATGCCAGCAAGCGCTACATGACTGAGCGCATCAGAAATCATCGACATCCGCCTCACCACAACAAAAACGCCCACTAATGGCGCAATCGCTCCGATTATGATTCCCGTCAAGAATGCGTTCTGCAAAAATTCGAATTGCAATATCCCCGATATCATTCGGCTATCCCCCAAAACTTTTTAATGATCATGATTTAAAAATTGGACGCCATGCCCATAAATGGATGAAAGCTCGACTTCATCCAGCTCATTATATTCACAGGCATCTCCGTGAAAATGGAGCTTTTTATTCAGGCAGGCAACATGTGTGACTTTATCGGTCACTGTACCGACATCATGGGTTACCAAAATCAAGGTGATTCCCAACTTTTTGTTCAGCATCTCTAGCATTTCATAAAATTGATGGACATTCTTTGAATCGACTCCGACCGTGGGCTCATCCAAGATCAACAATTCCGGCTCACTGACCAGTGAGCGGGCAATGAATACCCTCTGTTGCTGCCCTCCGGACAATTCTCCGATATTGCGGTTCTGATATCCAAGCATGTCGACGGATTCCAGAGCCTTCTTCACCCTGCTCTTATCCTCTTTGCTTGCGAACTTGAATAAGCCGATTTTCTTGGTCAAGCCGCTCTGAACCACTTCAAATACGGTCGCAGGGAATCCAGAGTTGAAGGAATTCGCCTTTTGGGAAACGAACCCAACCCTTTGCCAAGCTTTAAAACGTCGTATGTCTTCCCCGAATAATTCAATTTTACCTTTTTGGAGCTTGAACAGTCCGAGGAGCAACTTTAATAATGTCGATTTTCCAGAGCCATTCGGACCGACGATCGCCAGGAATGCCCCCTTGGGAATTTCAAGCGAAACATGTTCAAGCACCAGATCTTTTGTATATTTGTAAGAAATATCTTCTATCTTGATTATCGGGTTTACTACATTATCCAAAGAGATCACCTATTTTTTTTAAGAATCATTACGATTAACAATCGTTAGTATAAAACAAAGACGGCCAGATGTAAAGAAACTGGACCTTTGGATCAACGCCCCTCCATCCCGAATCACCGAAATTCGTCAATTACCGTGAATCAAACGAAGTTTCATGTTCACATACGCCTTCCTCCTTCATATGTTTTAAAAAAGGAGGAGATCGTTTGAAATTATTCGAAATGATGGTCAATCATAAAATCAACAATATTCGGCCCGATGAACTGCTTTCCCTTGCCAAGCAGCATAAGGTTGCAATCACGCAAAAACAAGCACAGGATATCACTGCACTTCTAGCCGGTAAAAATATCAACATTTTTGATATACGCCAAAGGCAAAATGTATTGGGACAGATTACAAAGGTTGCCGGAGCAAATACAGCCAGGGAAATAGAATCTCTCTTCAACAATCTTACTTCCACCTTTTAAAAAGTACATTTGTTTAAATGAAAGGACGATTCATCTGTAGTGGATGAACCGTCCTTTTTCAAATTGGAATATTATTGGAATCGTATCTTCTCCAGTATATGTTCGTCAAATTGATTGTTCTTAAACATATCGATTTCAAATTTATATGGGGCCTTTTTGTCTTTCTTGTCTTCCCCAACATAAGGTGTTTCCAGTATTTTCGGAACGGCACTTAACTGTGGATGATGGACTATATCATTTAACGCCTTGAATCCGATATGACCGATCCCAATGTTTTCATGGCGATCCTTGCGCATGCCTCGTTCATTTTTGCTGTCATTGATGTGCAGTACCTTGATGCGTTCGACTCCGACCAATTTGTCGAATTCATTCAGGACGCCATCGAAATCTTCAATGATATTATACCCGGCATCATGGGTATGGCAAGTATCGAAGCATACCGATAATTTTTCATTGTGGGTAACACCGTCGATGATCATCGCCAGCTCCTCGAATGACCTGCCGCATTCAGACCCTTTTCCAGCCATCGTTTCAAGGGCAATCTGAACCTTATCGTCTGCTGTCAGCACTTCATTCAAGCCTTCGATGATCCGCTTGATCCCCAGTTCACTGCCTGCTCCGACGTGCGCACCTGGATGAAGGACGATTTGCCTGGCACCAAGCGCTTCTGTGCGATCGATTTCGCTCCGCAGGAAGCTGACACCTAGCTCGTATGTGGCTGGATTGGTCGTGTTCGCTATGTTAATGATATATGGAGCGTGGACGACGATGTCCGTTATGCCATTTTCCTCCATATGCAATCTTCCGGCCTCGATATTTAAATCCTCGATTTTTTTACGTCTTGTATTTTGAGGGGCCCCCGTATAGATCATGAATGTATTGGAGCCATATGAAACGGCTTCTTGACTCGCAGCAAGAAGCATGTTTTTCCCACTCATGGAAACATGCGATCCTATCTTCAGCATCTGATTACTCCCCTATTTCTTTCTCTGTAAACGACGTTCGCGTTTTTTGAAGTTTTCCACGTCACGCTGGATTTTCTTCTTGTAACCTGGTTTTACTTTCGTAGGCTTCTTAACATGCCTGCTCGCTTTAACATCGATATCAGATTTTTGTTTTTTACGGTTTTTCCGTTTATTGCGTTCTTCTATATCCACCCAATCCCCATTTTGGATATCGGCATCACGAAATTCGATGCCCATTTTTTCCAAACGGTTCAAAGAATCTTCATCTGATGTATCATAGATGGTTGTGGCAATGCCTGAATAGCCTGCACGAGCAGTCCTTCCCGTCCTATGGATGTAAAAATCGAGATCTGTTGGCAATTCATAGTTGATGATATGGCTGACACCTTCAATATCGATTCCACGGGAAGCCAAATCTGTCGCAACGATGAATTGATACTCAAGGTCATTGATTTGCTTCATCATTTTTTTACGCTCACGAGGCGTTAAATCCCCATGAATGCGGCCGACATTCAGACCCTTTTCAATCAAGGAATTGGCCACATGGTCCGCCATTTTCTTTGTGTTCGTGAATATGATCGCCAAATATGGATTATACCGAACGATGATATCATGAAGCAGCTGTTCTCTGTTACGGTGGCGAAGCGGTACCAAAACATGCTCGATCTTCGCAGCGGTCGCCTGCTTCGGATTCACCTGGACGTACTTCGGATTTTCCATATATTTATTTAAGAACGGCTTCAGTTTTTCTGGAATGGTTGCAGAGAAGACGAGCATTTGGATTTTTTCAGCCATACGCGACGCGAATATATCGACATCTTCAATGAACCCCATATCCAACATAAGGTCCGCTTCATCGACTACAAGCATTTTTGCCGTATATACTTGAAGTGCCTGAGCCGCGACAAGATCCTTGATCCTGCCTGGCGTTCCTATCACGACCTGTGGCTGTGTCTTCAACTTATCGATCATGCGCTGTTTATCCGTGCCACCGATAAAACAACGAACAGAAATCTGCTCATCTTCAGGGAAATGCTCAGCAATTTTCAAAGCTTCTTTGTAGATTTGGTTCGCTAACTCACGGGTTGGTGCGGAAATAATCGCTTGAACTTCATTTTTACCTGCATCAAGCCTATTCATAATCGGCAGCAAATAGGAATGTGTTTTTCCTGTACCTGTCTGCGACTGTCCAATTAAGCTACTTCCCTTTAAAAGCGACGGAAGCACGCGTTCCTGAATCTCCGTCGGCTTATCGAACCCTAAAGTACGAACCGCATCTAGAATGTAGCTTTTCAAATTAAATCGTTCAAATTGGTTTTGTTTCATCAAAAAACTCCTTTATCCTTGTCAGTCATTAGACATGTCCTGTTATTATAATAAATTATACACAAAAAGCGCAAGCGCCTTGGGCAGCTCGGGCAGGAAAATAGGGATGGACCCAGAAGGCGATCTTTGCCTTTTGCGGTCCATCTTCTTTTTCTCACCGAGCTAGGTGCTGGAGCTGGATTATACAAAAAGCGCAAGCGCCTTGGGCAGCTCGGGCAGGAAAATAGGGATGGACCCAGAAGGCGATCTTTGCCTTTTGCGGTCCATCTTCTTTTTCTCACCGAGCTAGGTGCTGGAGCTGGATTATACAAAAAGCGCAAGCGCTGAGGCTAGTTCTCTTAAAATGGACTCTTGCAAACGAAAAGCCCCTGTCCTGGTCATAGCGTATCCCCCGCAGACATGGAGCTAAAAGACTACCGTTACCATCTTACCTTCTTTACGGTAACTTCACAACAGCCCAGTCACTCTTTCCTCAAACCTTTTTTGCCGACTTGCATAATTTATAGAGAAGAATACACCTGCACATAAAATCAGAGGAGGTGAAACCTATGTTCCCAGATAGAAATCGTCAACCCGGACCCGGTTTTGGGCCGCCCCGTGGCAGGAGGATGCAGCAGCCTCCTGCACCATTCAGGCAGCCGACGCATATGCCTCAAGCTTTCCAGCCGATGCGGCGGCCTATTACCCCGAATGGACCACATGCTCAGCAAGGACCACAAGGTTTCCGGGCACCATTCGGCCAGCAGCAGCGGCAGGATATGCCACAAGCAAAGAAGGAAGGCCTGCTGTCGAAAATACTTGGCAAGTCCAAACAAAGGGGTGCTCCTCCGAACTTGTTCGCCCCAGCAGCTTCCAGTAACCAAAGTTCATCAAGAAGCAGCGCTGGAGGGATTTTGGAAACATTGAAAAATCCCGATTCCTTGAACAATATGTTAGCCAACACGCAAAAGGTGCTTCAGGCAGCCGAACAGTTCACCCCCATGGTGCAACAATACGGACCCGTGATTAAAAACCTGCCGTCCATGTGGAAGGTCTTCAGGAGCATATCATCAGCTGGCGATACAGAGAACCAGGAGACATCCGTTGATGCCGATCCTCATTCAGTGACACAAACGAACGTTGAGGAAACGGCGGAGCCAATTAAAAAGGAGAAACCACTGGATGCTGTGTCCACCACAAGGCTTCGTCCTGAAGGCAAACGGAAAAGATCATCCGGACCCAAGCTTTATATATGAATTCCAAAAAAAAATTTCCAGTAACTGATTTTAAAGAAATAGGATGTTTTGTAATATCATCTATGGTCTTATATAATAGAAAGGTATAAAAAGTGAGAGTTTCTTGCCTTTGAAGGAGGACACATAGATGAAAGTGATTAAAATTTCCCCGCGCGGCTATTGTTATGGTGTTGTCGATGCCATGGTCATCGCCCGAAATGCGGCTTTAGATAAAACATTGCCACGCCCCATCTACATTTTGGGCATGATTGTGCATAACAAGCATGTTACGGATGCATTTGAAGAAGAAGGCATCATCACATTGGACGGCAGCAACCGCAACGATATCATCGAGCAGGTGGACAGCGGAACCGTCATCTTCACTGCTCACGGCGTTTCCCCTGAAATCAGGAAGATCGCTAAAGAAAAAGGGCTGGTGACCCTTGATGCAACCTGCCCGGATGTTACGGCCACGCATGACTTGATCCGCGAAAAAGAAGCGGAAGGCTATCAGATCATCTATATCGGCAAAAAAGGCCATCCAGAGCCGGAGGGCGCAGTCGGAGTTGCTCCCGATGTCGTTCACCTCGTACAAAAAGATGAAGATGTCGAAGCCCTGACATTGAATAGTGATAAGATCATCGTGACCAACCAGACAACGATGAGCCAATGGGATGTTTTGGATATCATGGATAAGGTGAAGGAAAAATTCCCGCATGCCGAAGTTCATAAGGAAATTTGTCTAGCGACACAGGTGCGTCAAGAAGCCGTTGCCCAGCAAGCTGGCAAGGCTGATGTTTTGATCGTCGTCGGTGATCCGAAAAGCAATAACTCAAACCGCCTGGCACAAGTATCCGAGGAAATTGCCAGTACGACCGCTTATCGAATTGCCGATATTTCAGAGCTGAACCTTGAATGGCTGAAAGATGCCCAAACGGTTGCTGTCACTTCCGGGGCCTCAACACCGACCCCGATCACAAAAGAGGTCATCTCATTCCTGGAACAGTACGAACCAAATGATGAATTGACTTGGAATACCGAAAAGAAAACGCCGTTGCATAAAATTCTACCTAAGATTAAAGTAAAGAAATAAACAAAAAAGGCAGCCATAATGGCTGCTCTTTTTTATTTCAGATGAAGCGGAAAGGGTCTGTATTCAGCTGCGAGGAAATGAATTCGACATCGAAGTTCCTTTCGCGGCACATTTCTCCAAGTATCCGGGCAACGCCTTTTTTCATCACTTTTTCAACATTATGGCCTGGGTCCACAATATTCAAGCCGAGCATCATCGCGTCATGGGCGGTATGGTAATACATATCGCCTGTAACATACACATCGGCTCCCTTGAATTTAGCTGTCGCAAAGTATTTATTGCCGTCTCCGCCAAGCACGGCCACTTTTTTAATCGGACTTTGCAAATCACCGACGACCCGCACCTTATCAACATCCAGTGTCATTTTCACGTGTTCGGCAAACTGTTCAAGTGTCATTTCTTCAGCAAGGATGCCAATCTTCCCCAATCCTAAAGATTCGCCCTGATTCTCCAGTTGGTATATATCGTAAGCGACCTCCTCATAAGGGTGTGCCTTCATCATTGCAGCAAGCACTTTTTTTTCGATATTTTCCGGGAATACCGTTTCAATCCTTATTTCAGCGACAGCTTCGAGCTTGCCTTTAGAGCCGATTACCGGTTGGCTGCCTTCACCGGGCAGAAAGCGGCCTGTCCCTTCCGAAGAAAACGAACAATCGCTGTAATTTCCGATTGCTCCTGCACCTGCCTTACCTAGCGCGTCCCTTACCTTTTGTTCAGCGGCCGCTGGAACATAAACGACGAGTTTTTTCAAGCGCGTCTCATAAGTCGGCACCAGCACTTGTGTATCCTGTAATTGAAGCGCCTCGGCAAGTAAATCATTCACCCCGCCCTTGGCGACATCCAAATTGGTATGTGCCGCATAAACGGCGATATCATGTTTGATCAGCTTTTCGATGATACGACCTCCGGCAGCCATCGTATCAATCCGTTTTAATGGCCGGTATATGAGCGGATGGTGGGCGATGATCAATTCAACTCCTTGTTCGATCGCTTCGTCCACGACCTCCTCCAGCACATCAAGGGCTATCATGACTTTCGTAACAGTCTTGTTCAGCTGCCCGACATGCAGCCCGATGGGGTCTCCCTCCATAGCATATTGCTTTGGTGAAAATTGCTCAAACAGCTCAATGATCTGGTTACCGTTTACCTTCTTCACCGTTCAAGCACCTCCTCAATCATCGATATTTGCGACTGTAGTTCCTTGCGCTTCGTTTCCAGTCCGCTCCGCCCGCTTTCATCCAGCTGTTGGATGATTCTTTCCAAATGCTTTTTCTCCAGCTGCCATTTCTTGATGAAGGTGCCACTGAATTGCTCTGTTAAATACGGACCGAACATAAGGCCCTTTTTCTTGTCTGCACGATAAGGCCGAAGTGGGTCCCCTTTTTCGGCAATTAATATTTCGTAAATTTTACCATCCTCTTCAAGGATTTCCTCACCACTTAGCTCCCAGCCGTTATCGATCAGCCAGCTGCGCACATTAGCCGCACCGACATTCGGCTGAAGGATAAGCCTTTTTGCCGTGCCTAGTTTTTCTTTCCCGCTTTCCAATATGCTGGATATTAGGGTCCCTCCCATGCCGCAAATCGTAATGCATGTCGCTTCATCAGGATTCAATACTTCCAGTCCGTCCCCTTTACGCACTTCTATCTTAGCCTCAAGTCCCGTCATTGCCACTTGCTTACGGGCTGACTGATAGGGTCCTTCCACAACCTCTCCGGCTATGGCATGGTCGCACAGGCCGTTACTCACTGCATAGCAAGGCAAGTAAGCATGGTCGGAGCCTATATCGGCCAGAACGCTCCCTTTAGGGATATGTATGGCAACTCGTTCCAATCTCATCGATAGTCTTTCATGATTCATATTCATCAACTCTCTTAATTCTAGTAATGTCTTACAAATAATTAGTTTCCCATTCGATTATAACAAGTTCCATGGAAAAATTACAGAAAGAGAAAAGACACTCTCCATCACCGCACGGAAGGAAGCCTTCCATTTTGAAACTCCCTTTTTTTGAAAAAAAAAAAACCGACCCAAAACCTCGCCTTCCAACGATTTTTTTGAGTCAGTATCCGGACATTATTTCAATCCATGAATATATTTGGCCATGGCGTCAATGTTCTGTTCTTCCACCAAGCCTGCTGGCATGGCGCCACGTCCATTCGTGATCACTTCTTTCACCTGGTCTACCGACAGACGGTCACCCACGCCTTTAAGGGCTGGACCGACGCCGCCCTGATAGGCGTTACCGTGACAAGAGATACAGTTTTTCTTATAGATGTCTTCAGGTGAAGCAGAGGCACTGTCAGATTCTTCAGTCTTTGCGCCGCCCTCTTTTTCCTTGGCAAGATCTTTGGCATCACCCAAACCTTTAAACGAAAGTAAAAACATAAGTCCAATACCAAAAACCATGATAATAATAAAAGGCATTACTGGATTGCGATTCATAGTCTTTCCTCCCCTATGTATAACCTAAACTTACCATATTTAATATTATATACAAACAGCTATATATTATTTTACTTGAAAAGAGTTTCAAGTAAAACCCCAAAAATAGAAGATATTATATAATTTCTTAAAATTGTCAAAAATTTATGTATATTTCCAAACATTTTCCCTTTAACTTACATATTTTTCATAATACCCTTAATTCCCCATTTGAAACCACTGAAATCCTTTTGGCTTTACGTCAGCAAAAAGTAAAGAGTGACGGCAGCCCCCAAGCCTCCGGCAATCGAGAAATGAAGCAGCTTCAGTCTAACACCGAGGAAAATCCAGGACCCGCAATTCAAAAACAAGAACATAAATAGGATTCCCACTTTTCCAGGTGCGATGAAATCAGCCAAGCTGACCGTCAAAAGTAGCAAGGTTAAGGTCATTCCCATCAATGCCATCTGAAAGACGAGCTTCCTGCCGATGAAGCGGCGGACCATCAGCCCAAAGACGATGATCGAAATAGTTGTCAGAAGCATTTGCATTCTTATGGGTATTTCAGTAAAATAATTCAAAAATACAATAAATGCAAAAAGCGCTCCAATCCACAGCATGGAAAAGAGATCTTTTTTACCTTTTTGGATTTTATGCGAAGAAGGGGATGCGGGCCTATCACCTTCACTGTATAGGGCAAGCAGGTAATTACAATATTGCTCAGGAAGCATACGGCTTTCCTTCCAGGCATTTATTTCTTGAATGATTATTTTCTTTCTCGTCTCATCCATACATTTCACATCCTTATGGCATCTGTTCTTTTTTACGGCTTTCAGCCGGGATTTGCAGGTAATGTATGTGCTTTTAACATCCATTGCAAATTGACAAAAAAAAAGCCGCTCCCGAACGCTGGGCATTCAAAGAGGGCTCTGTGAAGGGCATTTATCTATATTATTCCAAGAAATCTTTCAGGCGCTTGCTGCGGCTTGGGTGCCTTAGCTTACGCAATGCTTTCGCTTCGATTTGGCGGATACGCTCGCGGGTAACCCCGAACACCTTACCTACCTCTTCAAGTGTGCGAGTACGGCCATCATCAAGTCCAAAGCGCAGTCTCAAGACGTTTTCTTCACGGTCAGTCAGTGTATCCAATACGTCTTCAAGCTGTTCTTTCAGAAGTTCATACGCTGCATGCTCCGATGGGGAAGTCGCATCCTGATCCTCAATGAAGTCACCTAAATGGGAATCATCTTCTTCGCCTATCGGCGTTTCCAGGGAAACGGGCTCCTGAGCTATTTTCAAGATTTCGCGGACCTTTTCAGGCGTCAAGTCCATATCCTCTGCAATTTCCTCCGGTGAAGGCTCACGCCCTAAATCCTGAAGAAGCTGTCTTTGGACACGAATCAATTTATTGATGGTTTCCACCATATGAACCGGTATCCGAATCGTTCTTGCTTGGTCGGCAATGGCACGGGTAATGGCTTGGCGAATCCACCATGTTGCATACGTACTGAACTTGAATCCTTTGCGGTAATCGAATTTTTCCACCGCTTTGATAAGACCCATATTCCCTTCCTGAATCAAATCAAGGAAAAGCATGCCGCGTCCTACATAGCGTTTGGCAATGGAAACGACCAGACGAAGATTGGCTTCAGCCAAACGGCGTTTCGCTTCTTCATCGCCGTCTTCGATTCGTGTAGCCAATGAGATTTCCTCTTCAGCGGATAATAGGTCCACCCGGCCAATTTCCTTCAAGTACATCCGGACTGGATCATTAATCTTAACGCCAGGAGGAACACTTAAATCATTCAGATCAAACTCTTCTTCTTTTGCAAGCTTCTTCTCATCCGGATCATCTTCATCATCGTCTTCCTCGCCATCCGTGAGAATTTCGACGCTATTTTCTGTCAACACCTCATAGAACTCATCCATTTGATCGGAATCCAACTCAAAGCCGCCAATCATTTCAGCGATTTTTTCTAAAGTCAAAGAGCCTCGTTTTTTACCTAGCTCTAATAATTTTTCTTTCACCTGCTCAAGGCTAAACTCATTATCAACTTGTTTGGAACGTGCTGGTTTTTCAGCCATTAGTTCCCCTCCTTCCAGGACTTACACCTAAACAACTACAACATTTTTCGCAATTTAATGATTTCCATGGCTATTTGCGCAGCGGTGACATAATCACTTCGTCTGACTGCATCTTTTTCTTCAACTTGTTTTTCTTTTATCTTTAACAATTTTTCATATTTCAACACTTGATTTATACAATCGGTCAGCTCTTTATCGGTAACTTCCTCATTCACTGACATCATTTCTATTTCCGAAACGATCCTTCTCAAGTTTGGATCCGGTAAATAAGTTAGGAAAAAGCTTGTATCCGGTTCGTGTCCATCTTCATAGAACGCATATAAATAGGTGATGATTGCCTGATGTTCATCTACATGAAAGGACGTTTGCCCAAGTAGCTGCTGAATTTTCAAACTCATATCCCTGCTTTTAAGCATATGGGCAATCAACTTCGTTTCAGCATTATGGTGTGCAGGCTTTAACTTATGCTCATATTGCAGGGCCATTTTCTTTTGGGCTGCAGGCTGCGGCAATGTCCCCTTCTTCCGTTCCGTAAAGAACACTTGTCGCTGCTGCTGCTCCAGCGCATCCAATGACAGGGAAAATTCAGAGGATATTTGCCGGAGATAATGATCCCTCTCCACTGCATTGGGCAATCGCGAAATCTCCTTAAGGACTTCTTCGATATATTGAATTCGATCTCCTTCATTATTTACATTTTTCCCTCGGCGCAAATAATGCATTTTGAAAGCCATGTAGGTTAAACTGGCCCCTATTACTTCAGAAACAAAGCTTTTTTCACCGAATTCCTTTATGTAGTCATCGGGGTCCAGGTTATCGGGCATGAGAGAGACCTTCACTGAAAAGTCATGTTCCTGTAACATATTGACTGCACGATTGGCAGCATTCAAACCCGCAGAGTCCGAATCGTAGCAGATAAGTATCTGATCGGTATTCCTTTTTAACAGCTGGATATGCTGCTCCGTCAGGGCAGTCCCCATAGTCGCGACCGAATTCTCCACCCCTGCACGCACAGCTGAAATGCAATCGGCAAAGCCCTCAAAGATAACGACTTGTTCTTTCTTGCGTATGTGCGGTCTTGCCAGATGAAAATTATATAAAGTTTTACTTTTATTGAAGATTGGCGTTTCGGGACTATTCAAATATTTGGGCTCATCGTCCCCCATCGCTCTCCCTGAAAACGCAATCGTATTTCCTTGATGATCCATAATTGGGAACATGACTCTATTTCTGAAACGGTCAAAATATGACTCGTCTTTTTCCCTGTATATAATTAGCCCTGCTTGTTCCATATATTCCGCTGGAAATCCTCGTTTCAAAAGAAATTTGGATACGAAGTCCCAGGAATCCAACGAATAGCCGATTTGGAACTTTTCGATCGTCTCTTCGCTAAAACCTCGTTTGAGTAAGTATTCGAGTGCTTCCTGCCCCTCATTAGTATTAACGAGGAGATGATGATAGAACTTCCGCAGCAGGTCATGGGCTTCAACCATTTGCTGCGATCCGGCAGGCATGTTGGAACGCTTTGAATCCTTATTAACTTCAACATCCAAAGGAATATTTCCTTTTTCAGCTAAAACTTTTGCCGATTCCACAAAATTGTAGCCTTCTATGTCCATTAAAAAGGTGAAAATGTTTCCGCCTGCTCCGCATCCGAAACAGTGAAAGATCTGTTTATCCGGTGAAACGGAAAACGAGGGCGAGTTTTCACCATGGAAAGGACATAGACCAAAGTAATTGCGCCCTTGCTTCTTCAGCTGGACATACTCCCCAATTAAGTCGACGATGTCCACAGCTTCGCGAATTTGGTTAATTTTCTCATCTTCTATGCGGCCATTTATCATTTTTCCACCTTGCCATATTGGTGATAGTTTCTAATTCGATACAGATTACTAATTTCCTGCAAAGTTCGACAAAGTTTTCAAAAGTATATTTGTAAAGCACAGTCGATCTTCCTTCGTGAATGGCTTCGGCCCTTTCGTATGCTTACCCTGCCTGCGCAGCTTAGCAGACTGATAGCGCATATCCAGGAGCATGAAAATATTCTCGTCCGTGTATTCCTTTCCCCTTGGAGAAAGAACGTAAACACCTTTAGGAAGCAGGGTACCAGCCAATCCAATATCTGCAGTAACGACAATATCACCCTTTTTTACTGAGTTTACTATATAAAGATCCGCCGCTTCCTTGTCTGCATCGACATAAACCCATTTTCCTTCAGGTTCATTCATCATGTTCTTATATGATGCAACAAAACAGACATCTATATCGTGTAATCGTGCACAATGGAGGATTTCGGATTTCACCGGGCATGCATCGGCATCGACATGTATCGTTGGTTTTTCATTCATACCTTTTAATTCTACATCTTTCTGCATAATCCTTTTTCTCCCCTAAACTTTATGAAGATATAGTGAATTTTCAGCGTTAGTTCAAAGTGAATACGCTAAAAGAGCTTACATTATTCTTCAAGGAATACCGCTTATTTAAGTGAAAATCCTGCTATTGCGTTGATTATACGGAACATGTCGAATTATTTTTTTGGTAAAAACCTTGACATCTCACTAACCTTTAGTTTATTCCTTATTAATTAAGTCTAAACCTTAAGATTGCTTTTTTCTCACAATTTTTTATTATAGTCTATTTGTTTGAAAGATGCCAACATTTAAATTACGTTTATGTTTTCACGCCAATCTACGGATGGGCATGAAGGAATTAAGGAGGAATATATGTAATTTTATTCTATTTTTGTTGACGATTCCCTAAGACGAGCTTGGCATTAAAATGTGAGCTGACACTATAAGTGTCTAGCTCACATTTTGTTTTTTCCTGATTTATGAAAATGTATCGTCAACGATTTTTATTTTGGAGGATATTGATGATCAAGTTGGCTGTTTCTTCCACAGCCTTATTGGTTACATCAATGATTGGACAGTTCAGCCTTGATATGATTTTATCAAAGTATGTCAATTCCTCTTTTATGCGCTCCACATTTGCGTAAATGGCATGATCATTGAGCCCGAGTGACTTTAACCGTTCTTTGCGTATATGGTTCAGCTTTTCCGGACTGATCTTTAAACCGATGCATTTTTCAGGAGGAACCAGGAACAATTCTTCTGGAGGCTCCACCTCAGGCACTAAAGGCACATTCGCCACTTTATAGCGCTTGTGGGCTAAATATTGTGAAAGAGGCGTTTTTGAAGTACGTGAAACGCCGACAAGAACGATATCTGCACGTAAAATGCCTCGGGGATCTCGGCCATCATCATATTTCACGGCAAATTCAATTGCCTCGACACGCTTGAAATAATCATCATCCAGCTTCCTTACAAGACCAGGTTCATTAAGCGGTCCCTTTGGCGCCCTTTCCTGTAGAATGTCCATGAGCGGTCCCAGAATGTCATAAGCAGACAGGTTTTCACGTTCGACCTGTGCTTTCATATACGCCCTTATAGCTGGCTTCACAAGAGTATAAGCAATGATCGCCCCATCTAGCTTAGCCAATGAAATCACTTCATCCACGTTTTGTTCGTCTTCAATATACGGTATTCGCTTTATGGAAAAAGCCGACCCAGCGAACTGGCTGGCAGCTGCTTTCGTAACCAGTTCAGCCGTTTCCCCCACTGAATCCGATACAACATATATAATAGAACCCTTCATATTCTCCGTCATCCCTTTTGCAAGCCCCCTAATAGCCTTCTTCAGCCAAAGCTACGAATGCTTTGGTTATATTGGTTTTTGTAATTCGTCCAATTACTTCATAGCCCTTATCGGTGTCTTTGACGACCGGTAATGAATCGATTTGTTTATCTATCAATTTTTTGGCAACATCTATCAGAAGGTCTTCTTTTGAACACATGGTAATATTGGGCATCCTGGTCATGATGATATTGACTGGAATGGAGTTAAGCTCCTGTTTGCCAATACTCGCACGCAACAAGTCCTTTCTTGATAAGACACCGACAAGCAATGCATGTTTATCGACGACAAACATGGTCCCGACATCTTCTAAAAACATCATGACGATCGCATCATATACGGAAATGCCCTCGTCAACAACGACAGGGATCGATTGGTAATCACGTACATATAGATGGTTCAGGCTGTCCGTCAAAAGCTGTGTGCCCGACCTGCCTGTATAAAAATACCCCACACGCGGCCTGGCATCAAGGAAACCTGCCATCGTTAAAATCGCTAGGTCTGGACGTAATGTAGCCCTTGTGAGATTCAATCTATCTGCAATATGTTCTCCTGTAATCGGTCCATTTTCTTTAACAATTTGCAAAATAGTTTCCTGACGCTTATTTAATTGGATTGTAATCACCACCCCACTGCGCTTCGCAGAGCAAAGTAACAAAAGTTATTCATTCAATAATTATATACTAAATTATTTAATAAAGGCATGTTTGTCCTATTTTATCTTTTGGCAAATGGAAACCCTGCTTAAAAAGGCTTCCATTTACCTTTCCTTATGAAAGGATGATTTTATTCATCGCCGCGAAACTCGCCACCCAATCACTGATTTCCTTCATTAGCGATAATCGGTTAATACGGAGAGCTTCATCCTCTGCCATGACCATTGTATTGTCGAAGTACGCCTCTATTTCGCTTTGCAGAGAAATAAGCAGTTCAAACCGCTCATCTTCGTTTTTGGACTCTTTATATTGCACTGCCGCATGCTGATATTTTTCATAAAGGGCCTTTTCTTGATCATTTTCAAAAACGCTTGGATCGACCGTCACTTTATCATCACATTTTACGGCAATGTTCATGACCCGGCTCAATGCCTCCATGCTTTCTTTAAAGCCTGCTTCATCCTTTCTCGTATCCAGGACGTGGGCACGCTCGACGATGGAGTGAATATAGCCGATTTCACCGAACAGAACGGCATCAATCATATCATAGCGGATTTGCTCTTCTTGCAGAAGATGCTTGATCCTTGCTTTGAAGAACGTGAACATATCGGCTTTAACTTCCTCTATATCGCGTTTCAAGATATTTTTTGCTTCAAGACCTTCAAGGCCAAGAGCGATTAGCTCCTCCAAAGAAATATCCCATTTCTTCTCGGCGAGAATCTGGACGATACCGCTCGCCTGCCTTCTTAACGCATATGGATCCTGGGATCCTGTCGGGATGACGCCTATAGCGAAGAATGATGCTAGCGTATCGATTTTTTCGGCTAAACTTACAACCGCTCCAATCACCGATGGCGGTACATCGTCTTCCGCATGTCTTGGCATATAGTGTTCGTTGATGGCCGCAGCCACTTCTTTGGCTTCGCCTTTTAGAAGCGCGTATTTTTCACCCATATATCCTTGCAATTCCGGGAATTCATAAACCATATGACTCACCAAATCGAACTTGGCGATTTCAGCTGCACGAAGGGCCAATCCTTTTTCTTCCCCTAAGTTCAGGACGTCCGCAAGAATGCCCGCCACTTCCTTCACTCGCTCGGTTTTCTCGGCTAACGTACCGATTTCTTCATGATAGACGATGCTATCAAGTTTTTTCAAAGCATCTGAAATTTCTTTTTTCTGATCTTCCTTATAGAAAAATGCTGCATCGGATAACCGGGCCCGCAATACTTTTTCATTTCCTTTAGAAACCTTATCCAGGTGCTTTGCATCTCCGTTACGAACGGTTATAAAGAAAGGAAGTAACTTGCCATCTTGGTCCTTTACAGGGAAATAGCGCTGATGCTCCTTCATTGAAGTGATCAGTACCTCCGCCGGAAGCTCAAGGAACTCTTCCTCGAATTGACCAAATAGCACCGTTGGATATTCGATTAAATTATTGACTTCTTCCAGCAACGATTCGTCGACGGGGATGATCCAGCCTTTTTCCTGCTCAAGTCCTTTAATTTGATCTAAAATGACTTGCCGGCGTTTATCCGGATCGGCCATTACAAATTGTTCCGCCAACGTTTCTTCATATTGGGCCGGTTTCTCGATGATTGCTTTTTCACCCAAGAAACGATGACCTTTCGTTTCACGTCCCGTTTGCACATCCGCGATCGAAAATGGCACGACTTCCTGGCCGAATAGCGCAATCAGCCACTTAATCGGACGGACAAAGCGCAGCTCTTGATCGGCCCATCGCATATTTTTCGGAAACGTCATCCCGCTGATAATACCCTCCAGTTCAGATAAAAGTTGAACTGTCGGCTGTCCCTTAATGAATTTATTCACATGAGCATATTCAACACCCTTAAGTTCCTTGAAAAAAATATCCTCGGAGGTCATTCCTTGACCCCTGACGAAGCCCAAAGCCGCTTTTGACCAGTTCCCTTCACTATCCAAGGCGATTTTCTTAGCCGGTCCTTTAGCTTCTTCTTCGATATCCTTTTGGGATTCTTCAACATCCTTCACCAATATCGCTAATCGTCTTGGTGTTGAAAAAGCTTCAACCGTGCCGAATTGAATCGCTTTTTCCGTCAGCCATTTCTGCACTTTATCTGACAGCTGGTTCATCGACGCTGTCACGAACCGGGCCGGCAGTTCTTCCAAACCAATTTCCAATAACAAATCACGCTTGCTCATTTGTATTTTCCCCTTTCACTTTCAGAATCGGGAAGCCTAATTTCTCGCGCTCTTCATAGAAGGTTTTGGCAACCTTACGCGCCAGATTACGGCACCGGGCAATGTATCCGGTTCTTTCCGTCACTGAGATGGCCCCTTTTGCATCCAAAAGGTTAAATGTATGTGAACATTTCAAAACATAATCGTAGGCTGGGTGTACAAGACCTTCTTCCATTTGGCGATGTGCTTCCTTCTCGTACATCGTAAATAGTTGGAACAGCATATCAAGGTCCGAGGTTTCAAACGTATATTTTGAATGCTCGTATTCCGGCTGCCCAAAAATATCACGGACTGTGAATCCTTCTGTCCATTCAAGGTCAAATACGTTCTCCTTATCTTGAATGTAAGAGGCAAGACGTTCGATTCCGTATGTAATTTCAACGGAAACCGGCTTGCACTCAAGACCGCCCACTTGTTGGAAATATGTAAATTGGGTGATTTCCATTCCATCAAGCCATACTTCCCAACCTAGGCCTGCACATCCAAGTGATGGGTTTTCCCAGTTATCCTCGACGAAGCGAATGTCATGCTCAAGCGGATTGATGCCTAATGCCCGCAGTGAATCCAAATATAACTCTTGGATATTGTCAGGTGAAGGCTTCATGATCACCTGGAATTGATGATGCTGATACAGGCGATTGGGGTTCTCGCCGTACCTGCCATCTGCCGGGCGGCGTGATGGCTCGACATAAGCAACGCTCCACGGCTCAGGGCCAATCGCTCTCAGGAACGTATATGGGCTCATCGTGCCTGCCCCTTTCTCGACATCATAAGCATTCATTAATATACAGCCCTGTTTAGACCAATGCTTTTGTAGCGTTAAAATCATATTTTGAATATTCATCGTACACCTCCAAATTATTTAAAACGGCTCTTTGTAAATTCAGGTCCGGAGTTCATCCACAGTTTTTTGCAAACAAAAAACTCCCGTCCCTATGCGATTTGCATAGGGACGAGAGTTTACCCGCGGTTCCACCCTAATTGCCGTCATTAAACGGCCTCTTTTCAAAGCAGCATGCTCCGGAAACGCCCTTCCCTGTCATTCCATATCCCGGCTTCCACCTTCCCGGGTTCGCTTTTTATGGATAATGCCAGATACTCTTTTCCATCAACGCACATCTTCTATTTTAATGATTAGAATTCTATACAATCTATCACGGAATGTCAATAGGTCAGGTCTTAAAACATATCTTTCATCGTATCAATCTGCTTCAGGAACTTTTTTGATTTCAAATGAAGACCGGAATATTCCTCGTAATAAGCATCAATGATTTTCTGCAGTTCCTTTTTCGTTTCCGGCTTGACGGAAATGTTTCCGAGCCTGGATAAATCCAAGTAATAAAAGATTCGCAGCAATCTGACGGCTGCCGGTGATATTTTATAATGATAAGGATCTTTGCCTAAACAGCGGTGACATATGAACCCCGCTTCCCGAAGCGAGAAGGAGAATTCCCCTTCCGTTTCACCACAAACAGCACATTGATTCAGCACTGGATTAATCCCATTGACGGGCAGCATCTTCATTTCAAATATGAATTTCAAGACCTCTGCGTCATATTCTTCGTTTATGTAATGCAAGGTTTGCGCAAGAAGCTCATACAAGTAGGGATTCGGTTTTTTATCCTCGACACTTTTATCAAGCAGTTCCACAATGTAAGAAGCATACGCAGTGGCAAATAGATCTTCCCTGATGAAGCGGAGCGAGTCGACCATCTCCCCTTGCTGAAGACTTCCGAGACCGGTAGATGTGGTTACAAGAAAATACCCGGAGCAAAAAAGCTGGGTGACGGCCGATAGCCTACTGTTAGGTTTACTGGCCCCTCTAGCCATAACGCCAATTTTTCCTAGCTCACGGGTATAAATAGTAATGATTTTGTTATTTTCTCCATATGCAGTTCGCCTTATGACAATGCCTTCACATTTTTGGAGCACACCAAGACACCACCCACACTAGTCAAGACTAACCTATGAAACGGGAAAATCAAATTCTGCTAGCTCTTCTTTCAGTACCAAGGGTCTTTCCTGTCTTTCGACTTCTATCTCCTTAAACAGCAAATAGGTGTCCACATTACCTGTTTCACTAAATAATTCCCAGGTAAATTCCAACATATAAAGCCCACCTTTCATTTTTAACTAGCAATATGAATATCCGACCATATAATTAGCTTGACCGTTTTCCAAACTTTCATGAAGCGTAAAATTTGTTAATTAATATTCGCTTTCATTGAAGCCGTAATCACGAAGCTGACTGGCTTTGTTGCGCCAATCCTTCTGGACCTTGACCCATAGTTCCAGGAATACCTTCGAGCCCAATAGATTTTCGATATCCACGCGCGCACGGCTTCCGACTTCTTTAAGCATTTTCCCTTGCTTTCCGATGACGATGCCTTTTTGGGAATCACGCTCGACGACGATCGTCGCCATCACATTGATGGTATCGCTGTTATCCATCTTTTTAATCGAATCGATGACAACGGCCACGGAATGCGGAATTTCTTCACGCGTTAGGTGCAGAACCTTTTCACGGACCAATTCGGAAATGATGAAACGCTCCGGATGGTCGGTCACTTGGTCAGCAGGATAAAACTGGGGACCTTCAGGCAGATGCTCCTTGATTTGTTCAAGCAGTGTATCGACATTATTTCCTTCAAGGGCAGAAATCGGAACGACTGCCGCGAAAGGATAAAGCTGCTGATATTTTTCGATGATCGGCAGCAGCTCATCTGGATGCATCGCGTCGATTTTGTTCACAACTAGGAAAACGGGCGTTTTAACGGTTTGGAGTTTTTCAATGATGAACTCGTCACCGCGGCCATATCCTTCGGTCGCATTGATCATGAAGAGAATCAAATCGACCTCTTTCAATGTATTCGTCGCCACTTTCATCATGAAATCACCAAGCTTATGCTTCGGCTTATGGATGCCAGGCGTATCAATGAATATCATTTGTGAGTCGTTTTGCGTTAGCACGCCTTGCACTTTGTTTCTAGTCGTTTGCGGTTTATCACTCATTATGGCAATCTTTTGGCCAATGACACGATTCAAGAACGTACTTTTTCCAACGTTTGGACGGCCAATGATCGAGATGAAACCTGATTTGTATCCTTTTTCTTGTGTATCTTGAAATAATTTATCCATTTAAATCCTCCGGTGAAAAAGCTCCTGGAAGCAATTCCTGTACTGTTAATTCTTTTATATCACCATTTAAGTTGGTCAAGACAACCGGCATATCCTTATCGCACAGTTCGGATATAACCTGCCTGCACGCTCCGCATGGGGATACGGGGCCATCGGTATCTGCGACGACCGCCAGTTTGGTGAATGCTTTATCGTTATGTGCATAAGCGCTGAATAAAGCGGTCCTCTCGGCACAATTGCACATGCTATATGCGGCGTTTTCTATATTACAACCATGATAGACCTTGCCATCGACGGTTAATAGGGCTGCGCCCACTTTAAATTTGGAATAAGGCACATAAGCTTTTTCCCTTGCCATTTTAGCTTCCTCAATCAAATCTTTCGTATTCAATTCTCATCTTCCTTTCAAATTGAGTGCCACGCTGCCAGCTACAGGCCCAGCTTAGGCAAAAAAATAATCAATCCAACTATGATAGAAAATATAGCATATATGAATACAGCTCCGGCTGCAATATCTTTTGCCTGCTTGGCCAATGGATGGAATTGATCTGTAACCAGGTCCACGACCCTTTCAATTGCTGAATTGACAAGCTCCAATGCAATCGTTCCCGCTATCGCTGCCAGTATGAAGAGCCATTCCATCCCATTCAAGGAAAAATACCAGCCAAAGAATAGGATGATTGCCGTGAGCACAAAATGAATCTTGATATTGCGCTCCGTTCGAACTGCCTCCAAAATCCCCTGACAGGCAAAAGAGAAACTTTTAATTAAAGGATACCTTTTTTTATCCTTCTCTTGAAAGTCCATATTCTTCCAAGATCTCCTTTTGTTTAGTGAACATCACCTTTTCCTCTTCTTCATTCATGTGATCGAATCCCAATAAATGAAGGAAGCCATGAAGTGCCAAAAAACCAAGCTCACGGTCGAAGGAATGCCCATATTCTTCCGCCTGCTCTTTCGTACGCTCAATCGAAATGATGATATCGCCTAGCATCCGCGGCATTTCCCCTCCGACAATCTCGACTTCATCTTCTCCCATTTCTTCAAGTGCAAAGGAAATGACATCCGTAGCGGCATCTTTATGACGATATTCCTTATTGATTTCACGAATTCGTTCATTGTCCACGAATGTGACGGATAATTCGGTATCCTCTTCGATTTTTTCTTTTTTTGCCGCAAATTGCAGAATGCTTTCAACAAGTTGTTGAGCTTCCTCCGTAACTTCGTTCGTTTCATCCATTAAATCGATCGCTAAAATCATTCTTTCACCTTCTGTCCTAAATTATCCGGCTCCGGATATTCAATCCTGGAGTGGAAGATACCGTTCAGCGATTCACACAAGGAATGCTTCACGATACTTAATTCTCTCATAGTAATGTCACATTCATCAAATTGACCATCTTGAATCCTCTCCTGGATGATGAAATTCACCAGTTCTTCTATCTTGTCCGGAGTTGGATGCTGCATCGATCTCACGGCAGCCTCCACACTGTCGGCAATGCCGATGACCGCCACTTCCTTCATGATTGCCTTCGGTCCAGGATAACGATATGCGTCCTCAAGTGTGGCATCATCCTGTTTTTTTGCCTTATAATAGAAAAATTTCAACAAAGTCGTCCCATGATGCTGCTCTGCGATATCGACGATTTCTTTAGGCAATTTATGATTCCGCAGCATCTCCCCGCCATCCACGGCATGGGCAATGATGATATCCCTGCTCGTTTCGGGCTGCAGCCGATCATGCGGGTTATCACCGCTCATCTGATTTTCGATGAAAAAATGCGGCATCTTCGTTTTGCCGATATCATGATAATAACTGCCGACCCTTGCCAGCAGGCCATTCGAACCGATCGCCTCGCAAGCCGATTCCGCCAAATTGGCGACCATCACACTGTGATGGTACGTTCCCGGTGCCTCGATCAAGATCTTCCGCAATAAAGGATGATTGGGGTTTGCAAGCTCGATCAGCTTCATCGATGATAAGATGCCGAAGCCCGACTCGAAAAATGGCAGAAGGCCCATCGTCAATATCGCCGAGCCAACACCAGAGCCAATTGCCGCACCAGCATAATACAAATACTCCATTCTAGTATAATGGCCGTCCATGATGAAGATAAGCGAAAATACAAAGGCCATATTGATTAAAGACAGCAACAGACCTGCCACGAGCACCTTTGATTTGAAATTGAGCCTCGATAAGATGAGGATGGCCGTCAATCCGCCGAAAATGATATAAAGCCCCATTGAAACATCGAGATTTCCAGGCGTATCTCCATTGAATATGACCGTTCCATAAGAACCTAACAAAAGGATCATCGCCACCGCTAACTTATCATTCAATAAAATCTTGATGAGCATTGCTGACATGGCAACAGGGAAAATATATTCCAAATTCGAGTTTTTCATATCTGCCAGGATGCTGATCGTTTTCATGGTGGCCATAGAAAGGATGAAGACAAGACTGAAGATCAATAATTGATTGTACTTGTTATCCTTTTTGGAAATCGAAAAGGTGAAAAAGTAATAAAAGGCAGCAAAGGTCAACATGATGAATAACAGCAGTCCGATATACGGATAAATCGTCGACTCGGTATTTAAAAAGCCTGCAAGTTCAAGCTGCCGATACACATCCCTGTCCACTAACTGATTTTCCTCGACGATGATTTGCCCTTGGAGAATTCGGATCGGCTCCACGCTTTCAATCGCTTTCCTGCGCTGTTCCTCCGTTTTGTCCTTATCGAAAAAAACATTTTGGATGATTGCCGTGCGTGCCAAGGAATTAGAAGCTTTTTTCATATCACTGCTGATACTCATATAGCCCAATTCCTCAACGACCTTTTTCTTGGCGTTTTCGACGTCACTCGCTGCAATCCTGGAGCTCATCACATTATTCACGGCAGTGATGGTTGAATCCCTCGCAATCTTCAGCTCGTCTTCATCCGCCTGCACTAAAGCGAGGAAAACGGATTCCTCAATATTTTTATTGACTTCATCAGTCAATTTTTCTTTTAAAATGGAAACCTTTTGTGCATCCGTCTTCAAGGTTCCCTTTTTATTTTCCTTCTCCCCGTCGTTTTTATGATCGCTATCGGGATCCGTTTCCTTGTTGACCTCGATCGCCGTATCGAAAATCGATGAAATCAGATCGACTTTATTCTTGGCATACTCTTTTTTTAACGAATATACATCCGCCACCTGCTTGGATATCTCTTCTTTTTCCTGTTCCGTCTTATAAGTATCTTCCACGGTCTTGGTTGAACGAATCGTTTGTTCCGCAGGTTTAAAAAGCTCAACTTGGACTCTTTCCGGTTTAACGTTGGAAAACATTAGCCCGTAGGCGAATACCCCAAGTATGATGAACAATAGCACTTGAAAAAAACGATGGACCAACAGCCCTTTTAATTTAGTGAAGAATTTCTGGATACGATTCAAGGAAGGTCCTCCTAAAAAATGATGGTTATTATTCTAGATATGTAAAATCATAACAGTTTTCATATTAATTTTCACCTGCGTATTCGATAAATGTAAGGCTCGTTCACTTCATTTCCACTTTTTCATGAAAAAGGCGGGGCATTACGAAAAATCCGCCTATTGAAATGGCGGATTCGTCCTTACCCCTTTGCCTGCTCGTAAGCAGTGATGATTTTGGCAACTAACGGATGTCGCACTACATCGCTTTGTTCAAAATAAACGAAGGAAAGGCCCTTGACATTCTTCAAGATTTCCTCTACCCGGACCAAACCTGACTTCATCCCTTTTGGGAGATCAATTTGGGTCCGGTCCCCCGTAATGACCATCTTCGATCCGAACCCAAGACGGGTCAAGAACATTTTCATTTGGGCTTCCGTCGTATTTTGGGCTTCATCCAAAATGACAAAGGCATCTTCAAGCGTACGGCCCCTCATATAAGCCAGGGGAGCGATTTCAATCGTCCCTCGCTCTATCATCCTTTGGGTCTGTTCCATCCCAAGGAGATCATGAAGAGCGTCATATAGCGGCCGTAGATAAGGATCTACCTTCTCCTTCAGGTCGCCCGGAAGGAAACCGAGACTTTCGCCAGCTTCGACGGCAGGCCTTGTCAGGATGATCCGCTTAACTTGTCCATTTTTCAGGGCATTGATTGCCATCACTACTGCGAGATATGTCTTTCCCGTTCCCGCGGGCCCGATTCCAAATACAAGGTCTTGTTTCTTTATCGCCTGGATATAGTATCTTTGCCCGATCGTTTTGACTTTAATCGATTTCCCCTTCGCCGTTTTGGCGATTTCCTCATCATACAATTCACCGAAATACTCAAGGGTGCCTTTTTTAGCCAATTCAATGGCATAAAGGACATCTCTAGAACTGATTGCAATTCCTTTTCTAATCACTGTCAATAGTGCTTTCAGGATTTCCTGCCCCATCGTTATCCTATCGATATTGCCGGCGACACTGACGGCTTCACCGCGGGTAATCACGGAAATGCCCAGCTCCTCTTCAAGCACTTTTACATTTGAATCCCCATTGCCTAACAAAGCGATCGCTTCATTAGGTGATTCGATTTCCAGCTTAATTACTTTCACATCATCTGCCATTCGTTAGTCTCCTTGAATGATTGGCTGTCCAATCGCTATATCTTCAATAACTTGGTAATGTATAGACAATTTAACTTTACCATTCTCCATGCTTTCGTGCAAAATTTTTTCTTCGATGATTTCATCTTCTTCATCCAAATGCTTTTTCAACTCCGCTTTAGCCATTTTCCTCCCCTCTTTCACCGCCTCTTCCCTCGTATAACTGCGAACGATATCCTCCTTGCTCCTTAACGTCACCTGTTTGTAGGAGATGGGGAGCTCCCATTGCAAAAAGTGAAAAGGCTTGAGGGTCGTTTCTTTTTCCTGCTTGTCATATTTTGGATCCTTGAATCCCCAAACCGGAAGGGAAAAATCGCCCATTTTCAAATAGTGCTTGTTCGTTTCATTTCCATTCAGTACGGAAAATTTAGTTTTCATCGGGATTTTCACTTCGGCATTGTACCAGGTTTTTCCTTTGATCACTCCCTGTGCCGATACGATTTCCTGCTTATCCTCTTTTCCGATCAAACCTGAGACGAGAAGCTGTCCCTTTCCGACATAATCATTCACATTTACTATAGATTGTCCTTTTTTTACATACATATCAGCAATAACCGCCTTTTTCGAGGCCACCAAATTTTGCGGAGATGTTTTTTCCACTTCCTTCGGCTGTCGTTTTTCAACGACACGAAAATGGTACGTCGTTCCCTTGAGCTCGACCCCAACCCATGTCAATGCACTGATTCGATCCGAAAGCTTACGCTGGATCGTATCCACATCATCAACGAAAAATTGCAACTTGCCGATCTTCACGCCCATCTTGTCCAATTCTTTGCGGATCGCATGCTCGGTTGCCGGCTTCGCATCCTTCACCTCGATGCCCCACACCATATTGGAAAGCACGAAAATGCAAAGCAGGAACGCAATGAGACCGACCAGGAACCCGCTGTTCTTCATCACTCTCTTCACTAGGAAAGGGAAGCCCCTTCCCTGCATGAACGATACCTTGCAATCGCTTTTGCGCATGACCTGCCGGAGTTTCGGTATATCCCTGAAATCCATATGGAAAATCAGGGTTTCACTTCCGACGCGCTTCAAATCCCAGATATGAAGCCCCCTTCGTGTCAGCATATTGATCAGCCGTTCTGCACCTTTTCCATGTGCCTTCACTTTTACATAGCCTGTATAATAGTTTGTCCATTGGTTTTTCATCGAGACCTCCCGGGATCATTCATTAATAAAATAAACCTTATCAATCTTGCCTTCGAGCATGATTTCTTCAGGTAAGATCGTCTTTATGACAAAGGAGCTACCCTTTATCAGCAGCTGACCATTTTTCAGCATCAATCGTACTTCGCTGTCAGTAAAAGCCAACAAGCCACGATGGTTTTCAATGTAAATATGTAATTGTCCAATCATTGTGATTCGCGGCAGGTCCATCATGACATCTTGCGGAAGGTCCATTGTTTTGGTCATAAGCTGTTTCATTTTTTTTCCCCAATTACGAGCCATAAAAAAGAACCCCCTTTCATCTCAATGTATGAGGTGAAAGGGGGTTCTAGCACAAAATAATCTCGGAACGATAGTCTATTTTTTCTTGAAGCGATCACGAGAGGAATAAACCTCCATGCTCGGTTATCTCCTAGACCTTTGGAGACTTCGCTTCGCCCTTGGCGGTCCAAGCACTTCTGACATGATGATGCCATCAATCAACTGCTTTTTCCCAAAAGAAGGCCCTTTCCGATAAACGGGACTTACATGATCGGAAATGGATGAAGCGATGTTATCGGCCTTCGCCTTTTGATATAAACGTTCTTGATCGTACTTCTGCTGAAGCCGCCTAAGCTCGGCAATCCTTTTGTTCGCTTCGTTCTTCGTCTCATCGATTATCTCGGCAGCCTGAGGTGCTTGCTGTTCGGCCTTCCTTACAGGAGCTGGTGCAGGACGACCTTGCTGCTGATCTCCTTGCATTTCACCTTGAAGCTCCCGCATGACCTCCTGCCATTTCTTTTTGGGCGGGCCGTTAGGGGCATCAGTTTGCTGAGACTGCTTTTTTCTTCCTAACATGGACGATACAATACCGATCAAGATAATGATTAGGAATGGGTTCCCGAGAAAGAAATCAATGATATCTCCCATTTAAAGACCTCCCTTCCCTAACCTAGTTATTATGGTTGTTATTGTTGTTATCTTTCGGATTTTCGGAAATTTTGCTGATCGAACCACGCATATCGGTATCAGCTGTTATATTTTGAATGTTCATATAATCCATTACGCCAAGATTTCCGCTTTTAAGTGCATCTGCCATGGCCAGCGGTACTTCCGCTTCGGATTGGACAACCTTCGCACGCATTTCCTGAACACGCGCAACCATTTCCTGTTCAAGGGCAACAGCCATCGCACGGCGCTCTTCGGCCTTTGCCTGGGCAATTTTCTTATCGGCTTCGGCTTGGTCCGTTTGTAAGATGGCCCCGATGTTTTTGCCGATATCCACTTCAGCGATATCGATGGAAAGAATTTCAAACGCGGTTCCTGAATCCAATCCTTTTGATAATACGGTTCTTGAAATCAGATCTGGATTTTCGAGGACATCCGTATGCATTTTCGAAGCACCGATCGTCGATACGATCCCTTCACCTACACGGGCAATGATCGTTTCTTCACCGGCACCACCGACAAGACGTTCTATATTGGCTCGAACAGTGATCCTTGCCTTCGCCTTCACTTCGATCCCGTTCATCGCCACACCGGAGATGAATGGCGTTTCGATCACTTTCGGGTTAACGCTCATTTGAACGGCTTCCAGTACATCACGACCAGCTAGGTCAATGGCTGCACCGCGCTCGAAAGGCAGTACGATATTGGCACGTTCCGCAGCAATCAAAGCATTCACGACCCGATCGACATTACCTCCTGCTAGGTAATGGCTCTCCAATTGATTCGTTGAAACATTAATTCCTGCCTTGTGTGCCTTGATAAGGGGGTTAACGACCCTGCTTGGTATAACCCGGCGAAGTCTCATCCCCACCAATGTAAATATACTGATTTTGACTCCTGCCGCCAGAGCGGAAATCCAGAGCATTACTGGTACGAATGTAAAAAATACCGACAATACGATGATGGCAGCAATCACTGCCAGTACAATAAAAACTGTTCCTGATGTTATCACCTAAGAATTCATCCTTCCTGTATCCTTTATTATTTAATTGAAGTCCGGTATTTCCCGGACGACTACCCTAGAGCCTTCAACCTTAACGATGATGAGTGACGACCCTTTGGAAATGTAGCTTCCCTCTGTCACGACATCCACTCTCTCATCAATGATCAAAGCAGTTCCCGAAGGCCGTAAATCCGTAAAGGCCTTCCCTTTTACACCTAATAGATCGACTCGATTCGGATTGCTAACGTATCCTTGCTCCGTCTTTGTTGCATCGGTTAAAATCATTTTTTTGAAAAATTTCATTTGTTTTCCAAACACCTTTACAAGTAGAATGAATGCCAAAATCGATACGGTGACCGCAATAAGCAGGGATATCGTCATATGGACAGGATCATCCGTAGCGAGGAACAAACTCCCCACTATCGCCGTAAATCCTAGCAGGCCTATAATTCCCCCTGGGAGGAAGAATTCCGCCAGCACGAGGATGACCCCGATGATGAACATCGTCAACGATTCGTACCCCGTGATGCCTGCGACAAGATGACCATAAAAGAACAAAACAAGACTGGAAACCCCAATGACTCCCGGAATTCCAAAGCCAGGCGAAAACAATTCAATCACAATCCCGATACCGGCAATCGTCAATAAAATCGGAACGACAATTGGATTGGTCAAGAAACGGGCAAGTTTTTCAGGAAAACTTTCTTCAATCGTTCTGATATCTGCATCCTCAACCCCAAGTTTGCTGTACAGCTCCGATTTGCCCGAAACAATCCCTTCACTATATCCAGCCTTTTTAGCCTGTTCCGCTGTAAATGTGAGCAGCTTCCCTTTTCCTGCGCCATATTCAGGAAGGTTGATGTCTTCATCCGCCATGGCTTGGGCGAATTTCGGATCGCGTCCATTTTGTTCCGCTGCTGTCTTCATCGCAGCCAGCCAATAAGACTGTGCTTTCTTGCTTGCAGCGTTCCCCGCCGAATCAATCACAGCTGCCGATCCCATCGTAGCACTTGGGACCATATAGATTTCATCTGCACTCAGGGCAATATATGCACCCGCAGACAAAGCCCTGTTATTGACATAGGCGACGGTTTTCACCGGAGAATCCGACAGTAGCTTCGAAATCTCTCCAGCTGCATCGACAGCACCGCCAGGGGTATTCACCTCGAAAATGACAAGATCTGCATCAGCTGCTTCAGCAGTGTTCAGTGCACGCTCCAAAAAAGCCGAAAGTCCCTTTTCCACCGTCTTTTCAATCGGAACATGATAAACGATTTTCTCCTGTGCAGAAGCCGCCAATCCTCCAAATGATGACATGGTGAACAGCAATCCTAATATGAGTACAGATATACAACGCCAAATTTTCAGGCGGAACGCCCCCTTCCCCGTCTCAAATGCTGTAAGCCCCACCAATTTCCAGAAGAGTCCTTACCATTCACATTCAGCTCTTAACTAAAAGCGGAATAAGGATACCCGAAGCCACCCTTTACACTGTTCCTTAGTTATTACGTATGTATATGAAAAAGGTTTCAAAATAAAGCAAATAAATTTGAAAACGCCGCTGTTTCCTAGAGCTCCGTTACAATAATATACGCATAATGATCGTGAAATACACAAAAACCACAGGCAATTTGCCTGCGGTTAGGTTTCGAGTTTTAAGTTTCGAGTTTAAGATAGATGTTGTAATACTAATTTGTTAACTAGAGAACCATCTGCTTTACCTTTAACTTTAGGCATTAAAGCTCCCATAACTCTCCCCATATCTGCTTTGGATGTTGCATTGACTTCTTTGATCGTCTGTTGAACGATGTCAGAAATCTCTTCTTCTGAAAGTTGCTCAGGCATATATGCCTCTACGTATACTAGTTCGGTGCGGACTTTATCCACGAGATCGGAACGACCTGCGTTTTCAAACTCCTGGAGGGAGTCTTTGCGTTGTTTTAATTCGCGAGAGAGCACTGTCAATTCTTCATTATCCGTTAAATCTTGTCTCAGCTTAAGAGCTTCGTTTTGAATGGAAGCTTTCAGCATCCGAATAACAGATAGTTTGTCCTTTTCCTTGTTCTTCATCGCTTGTTTCATATCATTATTTAAACGCTCGAGAAGACTCATCTTTCCACCCTCTCTTAGAATTTACGTTTTCTTGCAGCTTCAGACTTTTTCTTACGTTTTACGCTTGGTTTTTCATAAAATTCACGCTTCCTAGCTTCCTGAAGCGATCCTGCTTTAGATACAGTACGTTTGAAACGACGAAGAGCATCTTCAAGCGATTCGTTTTTACGAACGACGGTTTTAGACATCTCTTTCCCTCCCTCCGAAAACAACACACTAACTCAAGTTGTCAACATGTTATACATGTACTAAACAATTATAATATATGATCTTTATCAGGTCAACCAATATAATCAAACTTATTTCGATTATTCTCATGTTCTTTCCATAATTTTTATCAAACCGATCATTCCAGTAAAATGAAACCCTTTTTAAAGCATGTCTCCCCCAACTGGACCATATGCTTAGAAAGGGGTGAGAGTCATGTATGAGCTTTTTTTATTCGGATTTTACATTGCGATGTTTCTTGCAGGAATGTCGGTTTTGCGAATCGGCCTGTTCAATATGTCAGGCGCCGCACTAAAGACTTTCCTCTCAAAGGTAACGGATAAGCCATGGAAGGGGTTTATCGCAGGGACCATCTTCACTGGCATCCTTCAGAGCAGCTCGGCAGTCATGGTCATGACGGTCGGACTCGTCTCTGCAGGAAGTTTAACTTTCCCGCAAACAATCGGGATTATTCTTGGAACGAATATCGGCTCCACTCTCACAGCAGAGTTCATGAGCTTCACTTTGGATCGATGGATCATTCCCGGCGTCATATGCGGAGCCCTCCTATGCTTCATGCCCAAAGTCTTGCCGAGAAGCTTGGGAATGACACTCATCGGCATCTCAGCCATCTTTGCGGCGATGGGGGGGTTCAAAACACTTTCGACACCTATTGCCGCATACCCAGCCATCCAAACGCTCATCTCTTACATAGAAGGCCAAATGAGTTATGCCCTATTAGCCGGGATCGCATTAACGGCACTGATCCACTCCAGTTCTGTAACCATCGGGATTGCCATGAGTTTTTTGATGAATGGAGAATTATCCGTCTCTTCCGCCATCATCATCATGCTCGGCTCCAATATAGGCACATGCATCACCGGATACATGGCGAGCATCGGTTCCGGCAGACAAGCTGCCTTTACAGCATATGCCCATATTTGGCTTAATGTCCTCGGAGTTGCCGCTTTCCTGCCCTTTGTCGATCTACTGGAACGAACCGCTGCCTTTTTCACTGAAAATGAAGCGACACAACTCGCACACGCAAGCGTCATTTTCAATATTTTGACCTCGCTGGCTGTCCTGCCATTCGCACGGCAATTTTCCACCTACATCCTTTGGGTGCATCGGGCGAACATGAAAAAATGAAGTGCCGTCCTTCCTGACTCTGACTCAGTTTTGGACCGTTTTCTCACCAATTTGGCGCTTTCACTCGCGAGTTCAGCTGTTTTCTCGCCAATTTGGCGCCTTTACTCGCCAATTTCATGCTTTTACTCACGAGTTTAAGCTGTTTTCTCGCCAATTCGGCACTTTTACTCGCGAGTTTTAGCTGTTTACTCGCCAATTCGGCACCTTTACTCGCGAGTTTCAGCTGTTTACTCGCCAATTCGGCACCTTTACTCGCGAGTTTGGTATTTGTGCATTTTTCTTTAAAGTGGAGGCCTATATTCATTCCCATATATCCAATATACATAATTATGAAAGCTTGCTTGTTCCAAAAATAACGTATGAGAATTCAAATTTGAGACATTCTTCACCATTTGCCGTGAAGAGGCTTTTTCTTTGGCAAGCAGAATACAAGCGCGATGAGGTGCTGAGAAAAAAAGGGTAATAAAAAAAGGCGGAGAAAAATTATTCTCCGTCCTTTGAAAAATCAATAATCGGAATCAGCCGTTAAGCCTTTTACGATGGAGACGCCTGCACTGGCACCAATTCTTGTGGCTCCTGCTTCAATCACATTTTGAGCGTCAGCCGTGTTACGGACTCCTCCAGAGGCTTTGACACCGATGTTTGGTCCAACCGTTTTTCTCATCAATGCGATATCTTCGACAGTTGCTCCTCCAGTGGAGAAACCAGTTGATGTTTTCACGTAATCCGTACCCGCTTTTACAGCCAGTTCGCAAGCGCGGACTTTTTCTTCCTCAGTCAATAATGAGGTTTCGATGATCACTTTTGAAAGAGCTTTCCCAGTTGAAGCGGCCACTACAGCACGGATATCCCGCTCTACCAATTCATCATCCTTGTCCTTCAAGGCGCCGATGTTGATGACCATATCGACTTCGTGTGCACCATTGGAGATGGCATCCTTCGTTTCAAATGCTTTCGTTTCCGGTGTTGTTGCACCTAGAGGGAAACCGATGACCGTACATACTTTCACTTCTGAACCTTCCAATAGTTCGCTTGCATATTTCACCCATGTCGGATTCACGCAAACGGAAGCAAACTTGTACTCGCGCGCTTCTTCGCATAATACCTTTATTTGCTCTTTCGTTGCATCTGCTTTCAATAACGTGTGGTCTATTAAACCTGCTACATTTTGTGACATATATTTTCCTCCTCAAAACATATTATTACTAGTTGTACGTACCTCTCATGATATCACAATTTGTCCAATTTGACGATATATATAGTCTTTACCCGAATGATCAAAGAAAACACATAAAAAAAAGACAGCGTAATTCGCTGTCTTACATGTTTGCTGCTTGCTGCAACGGAAAATCTTTCACAACCGTCACGAACTGACCTTCACTATGAGGGTAGCCAGACTTTGTTATTTTCACTTTTACGATTTCACCGACCATTTCTTCTGTAGCCGGAAAGACGATTTTCATGTAATTATCGGAGTAGCCTTCATATAAGCCATTTTCCAGCTTCGTCTCAGGAATGACTTCAAGGACTTCCCCTTCGAAACGGGAAGCATACTCTTTTGCCAATTGATCGGACAAGGCGATAAGACGGTGGACGCGTTCGTTTTTGACCTCTTCATCCACTTGATCTTCCATTCGTGCTGCCGGAGTACCGGTACGCTTTGAATAAGGGAAAACATGAAGCTCGGAGAATTTATATTTTTCGATGAAGTCATACGTCTCCATGAACTCTTCTTCCGTTTCACCCGGGAAGCCAACGATGACATCCGACGTAACAGCTAGGCCAGGAAGTGCAATTTTCAATTTTTCGATGCGATCACCGAAGAAATCCATCGTATATTTACGTCTCATCCGTTTTAGGACTGTGTCGGATCCCGATTGTATCGGAATATGCAGATGACGCACCACTTTTTTCGAATTCGTCAGCACTTCGATGATTTCATCAGTGATTTGGCTGGCTTCAATCGATGAAATGCGTATGCGCTTCAACCCATCGACTTGTTCCAAGTCACGAAGAAGCATGGCTAAATTGTAGTCCTTCAAATCATCTCCGTATCCACCTGTGTGAATTCCGGTCAAAACTAGCTCTTTATACCCTGCCTCGACAAGTTGTTCTGCTTGGTGTACGACTTCCTTTGGATCACGGGAACGCATTAAGCCGCGTGCCCAAGGTATGATGCAGAAAGTGCAGAAATTATTGCATCCTTCCTGGATTTTCAGTGAAGCGCGGGTACGATCCGTAAAAGCAGGTACATCCAGTTCTTCGTAAACACGGTTTTTCATGATATTGCCCACTGCATTGATCGGTTCACGCTCTTCCTTGAACTGCTCGATGTAATCTAGAAGCTTAACCCTATCCTGTGTTCCGACGACAATATCCACGCCTGGTATGGCCATGATCTCCGCTGGCGATGTCTGGGCGTAGCAACCGGTTACCGCGATGACGGCATTCGGATTTTTGCGAATGGCACGCCGGATAACCTGGCGACTCTTCTTATCGCCCGTGTTGGTCACCGTGCATGTGTTGATGACGTATACATCCGAAGCATGTTCAAACTCAACACGATCATATCCTCCAGTTTTGAATAATTGCCAAATAGCCTCTGTTTCATAATGATTCACTTTACAGCCTAATGTATGGAAAGCGACCGTTGCCATTTTCATCACCTCAAAAGTTCTACATGATAAGAAACAGCGGAAAGTGCATATAAAGGTGCTGTTTCAGTTCTTAATATTCTTGGTCCAAGGCCGCAAGCTACAAAGCCGGCAGCGGACAGTTTTTCGATTTCCTTGTCTGTTAAGCCACCTTCAGGGCCAAATACGAATAAGATCGACTGTCCTGCGGTGATATTCTTCAAGACGGATGCAAGCACGGAAGTTTCCCCCCGTTTCGCTTCCTCTTCAAAAGCGATTAATTTATGATCGAAATTGGCAGCATGCCGGGCTAGCTGATCTGCCGTCATCGGCTCCTTGACTTCAGGGATGACCGTTCGATGAGATTGCTCAGCCGCCTCTTTTGATATCTTCTGGAGCCTCTCCAATTTCTTTTCCATCTTTTTGTGGTCCCATTTTACCACCGAACGAGCAGCAATAAAAGGGATAAATTCAGCGGCACCAAGTTCGGTCCCCTTCTGAACGATATATTCCAACTTATCCCCTTTAGGCAGACCGCTCGCTATCACCACCCTCACGGGAAGCTCCTTCTCTTCATTCTTCCATTCCATGACAGTTCCTATAACGGCATCATCCGTCATTTCGGAAATTTCGGTGACAGCCGCCATACCGTTTGCCTTCACAGTAATGATTCGCTCTCCCGGCGCCATCCTCATCACCCTGGCGATATGGTGAAAATCATCGCCTGAAATCGTTACCGTGCTTCCTTTGATGTCTTCGTCGTTAAGAAAATACCGTTGCACACTGCCACCTACTTCTTCTAGTCTAAAAACCTTACAGCCTGGTCAGAGGCCCATTACCAAGCATACAAGCCGTGCAAAGATTCAAGCTAAAAAAAGGTACTCTGAATATCCAACTACCCGATAATCAGAGTAACTTTTCCAATTAATCATTCCTTTTTGCGATTAAGGCCACCCAATCTTCCATCAAGATCGTTTCCTCGATGGTGAATCCAGATGCCGTGATCGCATCCTTGACATCTTGTTTTTTCGGCTGGATGATCCCGGAGGCTATGAAATGACCGCCAGGCTTAACCACTTTTGCCACATCATCGGTAAAGCGCATGATGACTTCGGCAAGTATATTGGCCACGACGACGTCGGCTTGTTCATCGACACCATCCAACAAGTTGCCTTGTGAAACAGATACCCGATCTTGTACGTTATTGAGCTCCACGTTTTGCGTTGCGGATTGTACAGCCACTTCATCCAAATCCAGAGACTGAATTCGCTTTGCTTCGAGCAATGCGGCAGCAATGCTCAATACGCCTGAACCGGTTCCTACATCAACCACCAAATCGCCAGGCTTCACTGTCCGTTCCAACGCTTGGATGCACATGACCGTAGTAGGGTGTGTGCCTGTTCCGAAGGCCATCCCTGGATCAAGCTCAATGATCAATTCATCACTGCTTACAGGAGTGTATTCCTCCCATGTAGGAACGATGGTAAAGCGTTCGGAAATCTTTACGGGATTATAGTATTTTTTCCAGGCGGTCGCCCACTCTTCTTCATTCACTTCGCTGATGGAGACGATATTCTTCCCAAGGTCAATATCAAAAAGAAGGAGATTATTGATAGATTCCTTAATGGCATCAACGGTTTCACCAAGAAAGCTGTTTACGGGCAGATACGCCTTGATCATTACACCTTCATCCGGATAATCATCGGGGTTCAAGTGATAGATTTCGCCAAAAACATTTTCACGTTCCTTGACTAATTCCAGAGGATCCTCAATGACAACACCGCTGGCACCTGCCTCATGAAGAATATTCGAAACAGGTTCAACCGCTTCATTCGTTGTTTGGATTGCAAATTCAGACCACTTCATAATCTACCAACTCCCAATTTCTTCATTTACTTTAGTCACCTAATCATTCACCTATCTTTAAAAGCACGCTTCACTTTCGAGAAAAAGCCATCCTCTTGTTCATCCAGATCTGGCTGCCCGCTGATATCGCTGAATTCACGAAGCAGGTCCTTTTGTTTTTCCGTCAATTTTTTAGGCGTGACCACCAATACGACAACATGCTGATCTCCTTGGCCATATCCCCTGACATTCGGGACACCTTTGCCTTTCAAACGGAAACGGGTACTAGTTTGTGTACCGGCAGGAATCTTAAGTTTCACTTTTCCATGAAGAGTGGGAACCTCGATTTCATCCCCTAATGCTGCCTGGGCAAACGTGACCGGCATTTCACAATAAATGTCATCGCCATCCCGCTCGAAGAATTCATGGCTGCGCACGTGGAAGACAACATATAGATCTCCAGCCGGACCACCATTGATTCCTGGTTCCCCTTGACCTGTTACCCGCAACTGCTGCCCATCATCAATTCCGGCCGGCACTTTGACTTGAATCTTTTTACGTTTTTGAACTTTTCCATCTCCGCCACATGTTGAACATTTGTGAGGAATGATTTTCCCTGTTCCTTGACAGTGATGACATGCTCTCCGGTTCACAATCCTGCCGAACGCAGTATTTTGCTCTACATTCAATTGACCGGTTCCATGGCAATGTGAACAAGTTTCGACTTTAGTCCCTGGCTTGGCGCCGGATCCTTTACATGTATCACAATCCTCTTCACGCGGAATTTCAATTTCGGTATCTTTTCCGAAAGCCGCCTCTTCAAACGAAAGCGTCATGGTATATTGCAAATCCGCCCCTTGGCGTGGTGCATTAGGATCTCTCCTACGTCCGCCGCCGCCAAAAAAGCTGCTGAAAATGTCTTCAAAGCCGCCGAAACCGCCGAAATCCTGACCGCCGAATCCTTGGTTCGGATCGGTATGCCCGAATTGATCATAATGGGACTTTTTTTGTTCGTCGCTCAATACCTCATAAGCTTCCTTGATTTCCTTGAACTTATCCGCTGCATCGTCCGCTTTATTAATATCAGGGTGATATTGTTTGGAGAGCTTGCGGTACGCTTTTTTGATTTCATCCTTCGAAGCACTCTTCGAAAGGCCTAACACCTCATAATAATCGCGTTTACTCATATCTAAAATCCACTCCCGATTCGATTCACATAAAGGTAATATTATCACTGAACGAAGACAATAATCAACTAGAAAAGTACAAACGGCTTTGACACTTTTTTGCAAATGTTATGCCAGCCCCGATTTGCACACTATTTCTCTCATCATTACATGTTTCCCCACGCGATGATCGTAAGAGAGAAAGCTAGTTGCCATTCATTATAAAAAAGCCAAAGTCAAGATAACCTGACTTTGACTTTTCTACAATGACAGGCCATAAACACTGCCATATATCAGTGTCCCGGTTGGGTCACTTTTTATTTTTTCTCTTCTTCGTTAACTTCTGTGTATTCTGCATCAACGACGTTATCGTCTTTAGCATCGGCTTCACCAGCACCAGCTTCGCCAGCTTGCTGAGCTTTTGCCGCTTCTTCATAAAGCTTCATTGTCAATGCTTGAACGATTTCGTTCAGTGCATCTTTTTTCACGCGGATTTCTTCAAGCTCGTTTTTCTCGATGGCAGCTTTCAGTTCGTCCTTCGCTTCGTTAGCTTTCGTTACTTCCGCTTCGTCCACTTTACCTTCTAGATCTTTAAGCGTTTTTTCCGTTTGGAAGACTAATTGATCGGCTTCATTGCGAAGCTCCACTTCTTCCTTACGTTGCTTATCGCTATCAGCATTTTCTTCCGCTTCGCGTACCATGCGGTCGATTTCTTCATCTGAAAGGCCTGAAGATGATTTGATCGTGATCGCTTGCTCCTTGTTTGTGCCAAGATCCTTGGCACGAACGTTTACGATACCATTTTTATCGATATCAAATGTAACTTCAACTTGTGGAATCCCGCGCGGTGCCGGTGGGATGTCACTCAATTGGAAACGGCCAAGCGTCTTGTTATCCGCTGACATTGGACGCTCACCTTGAAGAACATGGATATCAACAGCTGTTTGGTTATCGGCAGCAGTCGAGAATACTTGGGATTTACTAGTTGGAATCGTTGTATTACGGTCGATCAATTTCGTGAATACGCCGCCCATCGTTTCAATTCCAAGTGAAAGTGGAGTTACGTCAAGAAGAACGACGTCTTTAACATCTCCTGTTAATACGCCACCTTGAATGGCTGCACCCATAGCCACTACTTCATCAGGGTTGACACCTTTGCTTGGCTCTTGGCCGATTTCCTTTTTGATCGCTTCAACAACTGCAGGAATACGCGTAGATCCACCAACAAGGATGACTTTATCGATTTCAGATGCTGAAAGACCTGCATCTTTCATTGCTTGACGAGTAGGTCCCATCGTGCGCTCGACAAGGCCTGAAGAAAGCTCATCGAATTTAGCTCTAGTCAATGTTACATCCAAGTGAAGCGGGCCAGCATCCCCAGCTGTGATGAATGGCAATGAAATTTGTGTGGATGTTACACCGGAAAGATCCTTTTTCGCTTTTTCAGCTGCATCTTTCAAACGTTGAACGGCCATTTTGTCTTTGGAAAGGTCTATTCCGTTTTCCTTCTTGAATGCTTCCACTAAATAATCGATGATGACTTGGTCGAAATCATCTCCGCCAAGACGATTGTCACCAGCAGTGGATTTCACTTCGAATACGCCATCGCCAAGTTCCATGACGGATACGTCGAATGTACCGCCGCCAAGGTCGAATACAAGGATCGTTTGATCTTCTTCCGTTTTATCCAAGCCGTATGCAAGTGCTGCAGCTGTCGGTTCGTTGATGATACGTTCCACTTCTAGACCGGCAATTTGCCCAGCGTCCTTCGTTGCTTGACGTTCTGCATCATTGAAGTAAGCAGGCACAGTGATGACCGCTTTCGTAACTTTTTCACCTAAATATTCTTCAGCATAAGATTTCAAGTATTGAAGGATGATTGCCGAAACTTCCTGAGGGGAATATTCTTTTCCTTCAATCACTTCTTTATGGTTAGTACCCATATGACGTTTAATGGAAATGATCGTGTTAGGGTTCGTGATCGCTTGGCGTTTTGCCACTTCCCCTACTTGTCTTTCTCCATTTTTGAATGCCACTACGGATGGAGTTGTACGGTTTCCTTCTGGATTCGGGATTACTTTTGGTTCCCCGCCTTCAAGTACAGATACACAAGAGTTTGTTGTACCTAAGTCAATACCAATAATCTTGCTCATAGTTTCACTACCTCCCAATAAATATATGTAAATTTCTTATTCGTTCACTTTCACCATTGCTGGTCGGATCACTCGGTCCTTAAGCACATATCCTTTTTGGAATTCCTCCACGACGATATTAGAACCGAAGTTTTCATCTTGAACCTGCATGACCGCTTGATGCAAACGAGGATCGAACTCTTCACCAACCGAGCTGATCGGCTCGATGCCTTCTTTGGCCAATGCATCTGTAATCGCCTTGTAAACCATTTCCATGCCCGAAAGCAAGGATTTCGTTTGTTCATTTTCCGCTTCGATTTTTGTAGCTCTTTCAAAATTATCAAGGGCTTCAACTAAATCTCCAGCGATGCTTTGAACTCTGTATTTTTGAGCCGCCTCCATATCAAGCTTGGCACGGCGTCTAGAATTATCAAAATCGGCCTGCAGACGAAGATAACGGTTGTCCATTTCTTCGATTTTTGCTTGAAGCTCGGCAATCTTTTCCTGAGCCAATTGAAGCTCATCCTTTTCAACCGGACTCTCGCTTTGCTCCGCTGGAATTTCTTCTTCAGCGAAAACCGCTTCTGCAGCGTTTTCTTCGATTGTTTCATTTTCCAATGTTTGCTCTTCGTTTTTATTTTCTGTCACAATCTCACCTCCCTAAAAGGGTTATACAATTTATGCTAAAGTATTATGCCAGACAGCGGGATTTTGCCGCCCCGCCACCTTAACAATATTACCTTTGCTCCTATTTTTGATACAGTTTTGTCATGAGCGCAGTCAAATCCTTCGAGAAAAACGAAAGCAAACTGATCACCCTCGAATATTCCATCCTCGTCGGTCCCAATATGGCTAATGTGCCGACTTGCTCCTGCCCAATTGAGTAAGTTGCGGTAATCAAGCTGCAATCATCAAGCACCGTGTTTTGATTTTCGCGGCCTATCCTGACGTGAATGCCGGATGGGTTTTGGGTAATGAGTTCATAAAACCCTTGCTCTTGCTCAATCATGGATAAAAGCGTGCTGACTTTAGCGATATCATGGAACTCCGGCTGCCTCAGCATATTCGTTTTCCCGCCGAAAAAGATCTTTTCGGGCTTGGTGTCCGTCAGGGTATCCGCAAGGACGGAAACCATCGATCCATAGTTATGAATGTGGCGGCTTAACAAAACGGCCACTTCCTTATAAATCTTATCCTTCAAATCCACTAAAGGAACGTCGACCAGACGGGCATTCAATATGTTTACCATCTTTTCGATTTCGTTTATATCGAAGGAGGGTGGCAGGGAAATCATTCGATTCTCCACATGACCTGTATCGGTAATGATGATGGCAATCGCAGTCTCGGGACTCAAGGGAATGATCTGGATTTTCTTAAGCTTATGTTCATTCACTTTCGGCCCAAGCACTATAGCCGTATAATTCGTCAGTTCCGAAAGGATTTTCGCTGACTTTTGAACGATCTTTTCCAATTCATAAATTCGTTCTACAAAAACGGATTTCAATAATTTCATTTCATTCTTTTTCGGAGCTTGAGGAGAAAGTAAATGATCCACATAATATCTATACCCTTTTTCAGAAGGAATCCTACCGGAAGATGTATGGGTTTTTTCTAAAAAGCCCATTTCTTCAAGATCGGACATTTCATTGCGGATTGTCGCAGAGCTGAACGTAATTTCATCCTTCTTCGACAAGCTTCGTGACCCGACTGGCTGGGCTGAATGGATAAAATCCTCGATTATCACTTGTAGAATCAACAATTGACGATCAGTTAGCATGGATGATCACCTCTGTTAGCACTCTATCTCCCTGAGTGCTAATATACTAATAAATTATCAAATGCAGCCAATGATGTCAACAAAGAAAACCCGTAATTCATCGTAAAGTGACGAGGGATTTCCTTCACTCAGAATCGGCAACACCTAAAAATGATTGGAACACTTCATTTCCTAGCAGTTTCCCTTGTTCAGTCAAGCGGACGAAGCCATCCTTCACCATTAAAAGACCCTTTGACACTTCTTCCTGGAGCGGTTTTTGAAAAATCTCCGTCATGTCAACAGAAAATTTATCCAAGAAGTTCTCCATTGAAACGCCCTCGGTTTTTCGAAGGCCCAAAAACATTTCCTCTTCCATCCGTTCATGGAGCGGGACATGATGTTCCTCTAAAACCGGCAGCTGATTTGCTAATAACGGGGTGATATATTTCTTCACCGGCCCATGATTAGCCACTCTCTTTCCTCCAGTATAGCCATGTGCACCCGCACCAATGCCATAATACTCCACATTATCCCAATATGTCAGATTGTGCCGGCTTTCAAAGCCAGGCCGGGCAAAATTACTGATTTCATATTGCTGGTTACCATGCTTCTCCATCTCTTCCATGAGCTTCTCATACATGGAGGCCTCGAGCTCCTGCGGCGGCAGGTTCAATTTCCCCCTGCGCATCTGATTGTAAAAAACCGTCTTTGGCTCAACGATCAATGAGTAGCTGGAATAGTGCGGCAATTGGAGGGCAAGAGCTTTATCCAACGTATCCTCAAAGTCTGCCATCGTTTGTCCGGGCAATCCATAAATCAAATCGATGCTGATATTCGTGAAGCCCACCTCTTGAGCCAAGGCGATCGTTTCATACACCTCTGAAGCCCGGTGAGTCCGGCCTATCCGTTTCAATAATTCATCATTGAAGCTTTGCACGCCAAAGCTAAGTCGATTGACACCCGATTGATGCAGGATCTCGAGTTTTTCTCTCGAAAGGTCCCCTGGATTAGCCTCGAAAGTATACTCCGCTTTTTCCGGATCGAATGGCAAGGTTTCATTGATCGCTTCACATAGGAATGTGAGCTGTTTTTCATTTAATGAGGTCGGTGTTCCTCCGCCGACGAAAACGGTATCCAATCCAGTCGTTGGGTATTTGGCAAGCTGCAGTGCCATTTCCCTCTTCATCATCTCCAAATATTCGTCGACAGGCTGTCCCTGCAGGAATACTTTATTAAAATCACAATAGTGACAAATATGTTCACAGAACGGTATATGGAGATAGGCGCTTTTAATCATCGTGTTCACAACCTTTATTCGAATGAGTCGATAGAAAAAGAGGCTAGAATCACTCTACCCTCTTTTCCCCTCTATCGTTAATTTAATTTATTTCTTAGGTGTCGTATCATCCATTTTCAAAACAGCCATGAAAGCTTCTTGCGGCACTTCAACGGATCCTACCTGCTTCATCCGCTTTTTACCTTCTTTCTGTTTTTCAAGCAACTTACGTTTACGAGATATATCTCCGCCGTAACATTTAGCCAATACGTTTTTGCGCATTGCACTAATTGAGGAACGGGCCACGATTTTCTGTCCGATGGCTGCTTGGATCGGCACTTCAAATTGTTGTCTCGGAATCAATTTCTTCAGTTTTTCAACAATGACTTTACCGCGTTCGTAGGCAAAGTCTTTATGAACGATGAAGCTCAAGGCATCCACCGTTTCCCCATTTAGCAAGATATCCATCTTCACAAGCTTGGACGGTTTATAACCGATCAACTCATAATCGAAGGAAGCATAGCCTCGCGTATTCGATTTCAATTGATCGAAGAAATCATACACGATTTCCGATAATGGTATTTCATAATGAATGCTCACGCGTGTCTCATCGATATATTCCATGTCAATGAAGTTTCCGCGTTTGTTTTGACAAATTTCCATGATGGTCCCGACGAATTCAGTCGGTGCCATCATCGTTGCTTTTACATATGGCTCCTCGACGCGTTCAATCTTTTGGGCGTCAGGCATATTAGATGGGTTATCTACCTTCAGAACCGTTCCGTCCGTTTGGACGACATCGTAAATAACACTTGGGGCAGTGGTGATTAAATCGATTTTGAATTCACGTTCAATCCGTTCTTGAATGATTTCCATATGAAGAAGCCCAAGGAATCCGCAACGGAAGCCGAAGCCTAACGCTTGCGATGATTCCGCCTCGAACTGAAGCGCTGAATCGTTCAATTCCAGTTTTTCCAAAGCATCCCGGAGATCATTGAACTTCGATGCGTCAATTGGATATAACCCGCAATATACCATCGGATTCATCTTCCTGTAACCTGGAAGCGGCTCTGTAGCACTGTTCACGGCACTTGTGACCGTATCACCCACCGTCGTATCGCCGACGTTTTTGATGGCCGCTGTAAGGAAACCAACATCACCCACGTTCAGTTCATCGAGGAGCTGCGTTTTTGGATTGAAGACACCCAATTCCGTTACATCAAATTCCTTGCCCGTGGACATCATTTTAATTTTGTCGCCCACTTTTATGGAACCTTCGACAACACGGATATAGGCAACAACACCGCGATAGGCATCAAACAATGAATCGAAAATAAGCGCCTTGAAAGGGGCATCCGGATCTCCTTGAGGCGGCGGCACCAATTCAACCACCTGCTCCAGAATCTCCTCGATCCCAATACCGGCTTTTGCCGAAGCCAACACCGCATCGGAAGCATCGAGGCCGATCACTTCTTCAATTTCTCCACGCACCCTTTCCGGGTCAGCACTTGGCAAGTCGATCTTATTAATGACCGGAATGATTTCCAGGTTGTTATCCAAGGCCAAATACACATTAGCAAGCGTTTGGGCTTCAATGCCCTGAGCTGCATCAACGACAAGGACTGCACCCTCACAAGCTGCTAGGCTTCTTGAAACCTCGTACGTGAAATCGACATGCCCCGGTGTGTCGATCAGATGGAAAATATATTCTTCTCCATCTTTCGCATTATATTTCAATTGAATTGCATTCAATTTAATCGTAATTCCACGCTCACGCTCTAAATCCATGGAATCCAGCAGTTGACTCTTCATTTCACGCTGAGTCATGGCGTTCGTTTTTTCAATGATGCGATCCGCCAATGTAGATTTACCATGATCAATATGAGCGATGATGGAAAAGTTACGAATCTTGGATTGTCTTTTTAATTTTTCTTCTCTATTCACAACATTCACTCCCACTAGTCGACACAATACACTATTTTTTATTATATCAATAGAAAATGCAAGATTCAACAGAATAGTTACAAAAGAAGCATTCTTAAAGGGCAAACCATAAAAAAAGGCTGCATTCCGGATGGGAAGCAACCCTTTTGCTGGAGAAAGTACAACTTCTGGAACTAAATCATGTCAATAAGCGCCTGAAAGGCCCCTGAGATGGTGTCACCAAGCGTTTTACCGATCGAGGAGAAAAAATTGAAGGCTTTCATTTCTTCAAGCCTTTCTTTTTTCGTCTCCAAATCATGGCTCGTTACTTTTTGGCCAAGGATATCGGCCTCCATCTCCCCTTGGTCTGATTGGTTGATGATGAATGCACTATTTAAAGAAGGATCTTCATACCCCTTCATTTTCTTCATCCCGTCATTCGCCTGCTGCATCCCAATCAGAACGCCTAAAAATAATACGAGTACAATCCCTGCACATTTCAACCAAAATCGAACCATTATGGAGATCTCCTTTCCCATTACTTCGCTTCCGGTTCTCCGGACGTTTTATCCACCGCTTTCGCATCCCAATAAAATTCGCTGAAAACGTCTGAAAAGGCATCGACGGTTAAATACATTTCCTCAAAAGTATTGTCCACGCCGCCAACCTCGATTAACATGGCATTGCCTGATAAATCCTGATTATATATACCATTATGGGTAGATCCGCCCTGTTTCATAACCCCGCGGGAAATGCCTGGGTATTTTTTCTCCAAGGCTTTATGCAGTTTGTTTGCAAGAGCGGCATTTTTTTCAAAGTTAGGATTATTACCGCCAATCACGAAGGCGATTTTTGCATATTGCTTGCCGTTAATCGTAATCGTCGTATATTTTTTGCGTTTCGAATCCCGGTGGATATCAATGAGATACTCCAAATCCTTGTTAGTGGCCAAAGCCGTCTGAACGGATTTTCGAGATTCTTGATAGGATTTGTTGTAGTTCAGTCCTTTGTTATTCAAATTGCCCATGATATCCGTTTTATCGAGCGAAGATCCGATTCCTTTATCAGCAAGATCCTTAGACATTCGCTCCCCAAGTTTCGTTATGTTAATTTGAGAGTGATAGGCGAGATTCGGATTCGTCACACCCTTTAGATAAGGAAGATAAGATTCCCGATTGTGGCTATGATAGATTTCGACCACCTTCCGCCCATTGGTGGTTTGGTTAGGCTGGTTGGCATCTCCCTTTTCAGGTTCTTCAATTTCATCCAGATTTTGCAGGGATGCATCCCGGTCTTCATTCAATACGTCCACAGGCGGCGAGGATTCATAAGGCATGTTCGTATAATTCGTTCCTTCTCCAGCCACGAGAATCTCATTATCAAAAATCGAGAAACCAGGAAGTTCCCTGCCAAGTAAACTGCGCGGGTCCTCCAATGATATGTTGGTTGATACTTTTATCAGCTGATCCGTGATCACCGATTCTTTTTTGCCCTCAGGCAATGCGTTAAAAAAGTATTGGTTTTCATTAGCCATCATCGAAAACAGCATTTTCCCTGAAAATTGGTTGGCTACGGTATGTACCGAATCGGAAGATATCCGATACTCCGGTTTCAGGGAAGTCATGACCCCACTGATTGAAAAAACAAAAAGAAGCAAGGCGAGAATACCTAGAAATGTTTTTATGATCGTTGTTCCGTGAATGGCTGTTATGATCCCTGGGGAATTTCTTCTTTTCATCCTTCCACCCTCTCTATAGCTTGTCTATTAATACTTATGACTTTGCTAGAAAGGGTAGAACACCATTTTTGGGCACAAACATGATTCAGCGGGTGTAGTATCCGGCATTATCTTGATTGATTGATTTATGCAGGGCTGCGTTAAGCCCATTCGCTATCAAATTAGCCATATCCTCAATGAAAACATCGACTTCCTTCGGTGTAACCATTAAATTTTGCCCGAGAGGTGACAGCACTTCATAGATCAACTTCCGTTTTTCGTCATCGGGAAGAACCCCGATCATCCCCATGAAAGTTTGGCGTTCCTTCTCCCCTGGCATGTCCTCATCGGTAAGCTTTGTACGCTTGCCAAAACTAAATCCAGCAGGTGCCAAGGAGCGTGATGGCCTGTCCCCTTCATTCAGCTCCTTGCCAAAGTGCTTCAAAATATAATCGATCGTATCGCTCGCAATCGATACGGCATCGACGACCGTGGGAATCCCTATCGCTATGACGGGAACCCCCAGTGTATCCTGACTCAGCTCTTTCCGCTTATTCCCTACACCAGAACCTGGATGAATGCCGGTATCGGTAATTTGGATCGTGGAATTGACACGGTCGATCGAGCGTGCAGCCAGGGCATCCACGACAATCAGGAAATCCGGTTTGCTTTTCTCGATGACACCTTTTATGATGTCACTCGTCTCAATGCCGGTAATCCCCATTACACCTGGTGAAATCGCACTGACTGGCCGATACCCTTCTTTAACGGACCCCGGCTGCAACTCGAACAAATGTCTTGTGACGACAAGATTCTCAATGACTGCAGGTCCCAGAGCATCGGGAGTTACATTCCAATTACCAAGTCCCACAACTAAGCAGCTGTGTTCTTGGGTGATTTTATTCCGTTGCAGGAAGTAAGCCAGTTCATTGGCGAACACCTTTTCCACCCGGTGCTGTGTATCCGTATCCTGTTGGCGAATCCCCTGGACCTCGATCGTCAAATAGCTGCCCTGTTTTTTGCCGATCTCCTTTTCTCCCTCAGCCGTGACCTCGACCAAGGAAACCTTCAGCTCATCTACTTCTTTTTCCTTTATGATGACCCCTTCGATATGGGATACATCCACTTCCTCAACGACACCTTTATGTTCAAGGGCAATTTCCTTTGCTTCAATTGCCAAATCTGTCCGAATTCCATATTCACTAAGGTCCAAATGATTTTCCATAGCGCCCTCCTGCTGTTTGAATTGTAATCCAATCTAGTAATTTCCATAGTCTCTCTTAAACATTCTGTCGTTTTTGCTTTTTTATTATTCATTTTTTTGGTACAATGAATGGTGACGAGATGAATTTATTTTTGAAATTATAATTCCTTTTCGATTCTCAATCTGAAGTATTGCATATTTATGAGCAGTCTGATAGAATAGCACTTGTGCTATTTGATATGGATTTGAAAAGTCGAGTTCATATAATCTCGATTTCTTTGTAGGAGGTGAACGGAATGCCAAACATTAAATCTGCTATTAAACGTGTGAAAATCAACGACAAAAAACGCGTACAAAACATTACAGTTCGATCTACTATGCGTACTACAGTGAAAAATGCTGAAGTTGCATTAGCTGGTGAAAACGTTGAAGCTGCTAAAGAAGCCCTATTAACAGCTGCTGTGAAATTAGACAAAGCTGCATCTAAAGGATTAATCCATAAAAATGCGGCAGCCCGTAAAAAATCTCGTTTAGCGAAAAGACTTAACGCTCTTAACGCATAATGACAAAAAATTAAACGATCCAACCGGATCGTTTTTTTTGTGCCTTATTTTCCATGTATTCGCAGTGTCCCATCAATTTTGAACATTCTCCCCTTCCCACTTTGGATGACAGAAAAAAGTAACTTTAAACATGAATAAGGTGACAGCAATGCTGTCACCTTATTCATCATCTAATTTTCAAGAGCAGCAATTCAAGCGTTATCGCCTTATCTGCTTGGCCGGTTTTCATTTTATAATCCGCCTCCGCCAAATCGTTCATGATGCCCAATAGCTCGCGTTCCTGGAATTTCCCGGTCTTTTCAAGTGCGAGCTTTACCCTGAAAGGATGCACCTTTAATTGCCCGGCAATTTTTTGCTGGCTGTATCCTTGACGGGAAAGCTCCTTCACTTGATACATGAGCCTGACTTGTCCAGCCATCACACTCAATATCTTGATCGGCTCCTCGTTCTGACGGAGAAGGTCGTGCAAAATCGTCATCGCACTCTCCATCTTCCGCTGTAACACATGGTCAACAAGCGTGAAAATATTCTGTTCAAGTGATTTAGCAACAAGCTTTTCCACAATCTCGGCGGTGATGTGTTTATCGGCTTCCACATAAAGCAACATTTTATCCAATTCATTCGTCAGCATCATAAGATTCGTTCCTGCAAGTTCAAGTAAAAGCTCTATGGCCTGCTCATCAATACGGACAGAACCTACCCGCTCCCTAACCCACCCCTTCAACTCATGATCACCAAGCTTCTTCGCTTCAACGAGAACCGCTTTTCGCTTCAGTTCCTTAGTGATTTTCTTTCGTTCATCCAACTTCTCATAGGGCGCAGTCAGGACGACGATCGAATAAGGGACGGGATCAGCCAAATAAGCTTCAAGTCTCTTCACATCGTGCTCAACTCTCGACTTCGCTTTTTCAGCAGTCAGAAAAAATGGGTTTTGCATGAAAACGAGTCGACGCTCCCCGATAAAGGGTAGTGTTTCTACATCTTCGAGCGCCGTTTCAACAGGCGTCTCTTCCAAGTCAAATTGAGAAAAATTGAAATCCATCTCATCTTCATGAAGGACATTTTCAATTAAAAGCTGCTTCGTTTCATTAATAAGGTAGGCCTCCGTCCCAAACAACAAGTACACTGGCGCGAATTGCCCTTTTTTTATGCTCTTCCAAACGTCTAATACCAATAGAATCCGCCTCATTTTTTATGTATTCTTCTCTAATGGTATAGGTGGATTGACCATTTGACAAGCGATAAAAGGGAACTAGCCCCCTAAAGGACTAATTCCGGATCTATATGAACACTTTCAAGAAAGGCCCGGGTAATCTTCCTTGAAAGCGGGTAAAGTATTCATGTAGAACAAATTTCGAGCTTTTCTTTTTTCACTTGCTTTGTTTGTACTTTTATTTTGACCTCATAACCGTAAACTATTTGTGACAACTCTTGTCAGTAAAGGAAATGAAGAAGTATGACCTGTAGATTTTTTATTGGTAATGTTTTATACTATTAGCAGAAATAGGAGGGGTAAATCATGAACGAATTCGAAAAGAATGTCCAATCTAAGACAGATGACGTCGCCGATTCCGCAATCGGATTCATCGGATCTTTTGTATTTTTCGCTGCCATGTTCACCATAGCTGTCGTCATCAAAGCTGTCGGATCCTGATTTCTGCACTTATTTTTCTGGAATGGGGCTGCTTTTGCAGCCTTTTTCTTTTTGATTTCTACAACATACTATGGAATAGTCTTCCGAAAGGTTCCTTTCCTTTTGTAATACTTGTAAATGATGGAGCCATCTTCATCCGTCCTGAACACCCTAATTCGATGTGCTTCCAGATTTCCTAAGACGTCCTGATGGGGATGACCGTATCTATTATCTTTTCCGGCTGAAATCAACGCAACTCCCGGCTGCAGCTGCAGAAGGAAAGGCTCGGAGGTAGATGTCTTGCTGCCATGGTGGCCTACCTTCAATACATCCGCCTGCAATCGCGGAAAAGCTGTCACCAGCTTCCTTTCCCCCTCCTCCTCCACATCTCCCGTCAAGATCCATGATAGGCCCCCAAGCTCCGTGTATATAACGATTGAAGAATCATTCTTGTTTTCCTCTTTTCCCTCTGGATTAAGAACGAAAAACGCAGCTCCGCCCGCTACCCACCTGTCCCCTCTTTTACTTACTGACATCTGCACTTTTTTACTCCTTGCAATCGAAACAAAGTCCAGATCGCGATATTGCTCTTCACTGCCGCCTCCGATGACGATTTCTTCCACTTTGAAATGTTCGATTAATTCTTTCGCACTTCCTACATGATCTGCATCCGCATGAGTCAGGATCAGTTTATCCAATTGATGGATTCCCTTACTTTTCAATAAGGGAATGATGATATCGTCCGCAGTGTTGAACTTCTTCCGACTTTGCGCCCACGGCTCTACGGGAAATGTTATCTGCCCGCCTGTATCGATCAAATAATTGCCACGATCAAACGGCAGGATGATTAAAATGGAATCACCTTGTCCAATATCGATTATTTGCACTTCCCCAAAGGGTGACAACTTTTGTATATTATATTGAAAAAACAAAAGCACAATCAGAATCCCCCACCACCATTTGCTTTTTTCAAAAGATTTCTCCCAAGTGAGGAATAGCCCCAACAGGGATACAACTAGTAAGGACATCACGATAAAATGGGGCTTTCCAAAGACAATGGAGGCTAAAGGCAAATTGGAGGCTGCATCGGCAGCTTTATTGGAGAGGGAGAAGCAGACATTCAATATCAAGATAAACAGCTCGCCTAATGCAGGGAATAGTACATGACAAATGAGGGCAATCAAAGAAAGAGGCAGCAAAACAATTGAATAAAGCGGAACATACACGACATTCAGGGACACTCCAAGAAAAGAGGCTTCATAAAAGTGAAAAAGCAAAATCGGAAGGGCCGTCAATTGGCAGATGAGGCTAATCATGAATAACTGCAGCATTTTTTGCGGGTAGCGCAAGAAGATGCTTGAGGACATGATTATGGAAAAAGTAACGGCAAACGAGAGTTGAAAACCGATATCATAAAGCATATTGGGCCGAAAGAACAACAATGCGATATAAACCAGTCCAATCGTGGATCCTGCGGAGACTCGCTTTTTGAATAACAAAAATAAAAAGAATAGCATCGCCATGAAACAGGAACGAACGACAGATGGACTGCCTCCGGAGAGCACCATATAAACGGGCAGGAAGATTAGAAGGACGATAATCATCCTTTCCCGGGTAATTCCAATCCTGATGCCTAAGTAAAATAACATCCCTGTCAAAAAACTGACGTGAAGCCCTGATATCGCCAATAAATGCACCAAACCAAGCCTTTGATAATTAGTAAGGTCATCTTCATCGATATAGGTTTGGTCACCGAATATGAGAGCAGTGACAAAGCCGCTTGATTCTTGTGGAAAGTGCTCCTCAATATGCGCAATTCCCCTCATCCGTAAATTACGTATCTTACTGACAATCGAGTTTCCTTCATTGACGCATTCTTGAAACGTAATGGATTCAGCTTTCAAGATCCAATGAGTGCTATTGCGCTTAAGATAGCGTTGATAATCGAAACCGTTTTCATTCCTTTGTTTGTCGGGAATCATCAGGCTCCCTTCGACTGGGCAAGTTAAGCCGATCCGTAAACTTCTGCCCAGCGTTTCTTTTTCTTGCTCAGAGCCCATTTTATAACGGAGCATGAGCCTTTCGCCGTGCTTACTGACGATGACGCCTTTTAATGACTTCCCATCTATATGCGGCTGGTCGGTGAAGGTGATGGTAAAACGATTTTCCGTCCCCTCATACATGGTTTCGTTTCGATGTTCGAAATGGAAAGCCGCCCCAAAAAAAATCACGATCACCACTACATGCAGGCTGAGGGCCGCAGCACTCAGCCGCAACGAATAATAGAGGAAGCTGAGAAAGATCATGATCATGATCACGATCAGTTGCGTTACATTTAATGATGAATGGGCCGCTACGCCAAAAGTGGCTGAAACGGCTAATAAAAGAAGGTGTCTTTCCATACCTGCACCTCCGTCAATCTACTTAGCGAATATTTGTTTCGCCTGCCTTTCAAGCTCCGATACCGCTTCTTTTTCTAACCCTGTTTGTTCAAGTTGGGCCAGTAAGGTACGTACAAAGTCTTGTTTTTCTTTTCCGTTAACGTCGATGGCCCCTCTTGCTTCAACTTTTTCTGTCCTGACACCTGCCTGCTTGAACAAATCAAGTGCATATGGATGATTTTTATAATCCTCCGCATAAAAAACGGCTTTAATTCCAGCTTGAATGAGCGATTTACAGCATTGCAAGCAAGGAAAATGGGTCACGTAAATCTCTGCTCCATCAGTCGGCACCCCGAATTTTGCACATTGCAGGAGTGCGTTCATTTCAGCATGTATCGTCCTGACACAATGGTTATCGATTACGTAACAGCCATCATCTATACAGTGCGTCCCTCCAGCAATGGAGCCGTTGTATCCTCCTGCAATGATCCGATTATCCCTGACGATCGTCGCCCCTACGGTCAGGCGCGTACATGTGCTTCTTAACGCTAATAAATGGCTTTGTGCCATGAAATATTGATCCCAGCTAATCCTGTTCATGTTGAAGTATCCCCTTATTTAAAAATGATTTTCTTCAATTTTACCCTCTTGCTGTCCATTTGTGTAGTCCCTTCAAGCATTCACTGTACTGAAATGGAGTCCTGTAGCCTTTCGAATGTTTTCTCACCGATTCCCGTCACTTTCTTCAATTCATCAATTTGCTTGAATTTACCTACTGATTCCCTGTATTCCAAGATGGCAGTCGCTTTGGATGGACCTATTCCGGTAAGCGTCTCCAATTCTTCCTGAGTGGCTTTATTCAAATTCACCTGCCCCGCCGTCACACCACCTGAAGGAGAGGTATTGTTAGGTTCCAAAATCCCTTTTTCTTCTTCACCTATTTCCGGAACATAAATGACCATTTGATCTTCCACAAGTTGAGCAAAATTCACCTTGTCCTTATCGGCCTTTTCCGTAAAGCTACCTGCAGCCGAAATCATATCAATGACCCTGTCACCTGCCTGAGCAGTAAAAATACCGGGCTGCTTTACCGCTCCTTTGACATCCACTTTAATGACAAGGTCATCCAAAACATTTTTTTCACTTTGTTCCACCGAATCTCCTTTTGCGGCATCGGCAAAGATATCGTCCGGTTCAATAGGATCGTGATCATGGTCATTTTGCAAAAAGAAGTAAATGAACACGGACCCAATTACCATTGCAAGGGCAATCATCGTCGTTTTATTCTTTAAAATCCTATCCATCCATTTGCCTCCTTATTGGATTTTGCAGCATACATAGTCATAGGACAGATCATTAATACATAGTGTTTCTAGGAGAATCAATCGTTTTTAAGTGAGGGGAGTTGATCGGTTTTGAAGAAAATCGGTGTGATTGGAACAGGCAATATGGGTACCATTTTAATCGAGGCGTGGCTGGAGGCAAAAATATTGAATCCGGCAGATCTAATGATTACAAACCGGACACTATCCAAAGCATTGTCCCTGAAAGAAAAGCATCCAGATATCGAGGTTGCGGAAAGCGCGGCCGAAATCGCCCAGCAAGCGGATTTTATTTTTCTTTGTGTAAAACCATTACAAATCGACGGCTTGCTTTCAGACATCAAGCATCATATAAACAAGGAGCAATTGGTCATCTCCATCACGAGCCCACTATCGGTGGCGCAGCTTGAGTCGGCCGTAAAGGCCCCTTGCGCGCGATTCATCCCCAGCATAACCAATCGGGTCGGTTCGGGGGTATCGCTGCTGAGCTTCGGTGAAGGATGCAGCAAGGAGGCCAAGACAGCCTTGCATGAATTGGCCTCTGCGATATCGGCACCTGTCGTCATTGAGAATGATATCACCCGGGTAGCTTCCGACATCGTCAGCTGCGGTCCTGCCTTCTTTAGCTATTTAGCACAAGCTTTTATTGACGCAGCCTGTCAGACGACGAAAATAGACAAGGAAACGGCTACGACTTTGACTGAGAACATGCTGATCGGATTAGGGGAATTGCTTGGCAAGGGCGTTTATACATTGCCGGCCTTGCAGGAAAAGGTATGTGTGAAAGGTGGAATAACGGGAGAAGGGATCAAGGTTTTGGAAGCAGAGACAGGGGAAATGTTCCACCATCTTTTTCAAGCGACGCATGAGAAGTTTGCGGAAGATCTTCATGAAGTAGAAAAGCAGTTTGGCCATCCTTATTAATATTCGTAATGCTTTTCTCATTTCCTGCTAAAAATAAAAAAAAAGAGGTCAGACTTTACTCGCATATGCGGGCGAGGTCTGACTTCTTGATTCATTTTCTGGCTACGAACAAAATCCGTTCAGTTTCTGTTACAGGCAGAGCTTCTTCGAGATCGGCCATAAGCTCAGTCACGGTAAATCCTGCTTGTTGCAACCATTTTTTATATTGGTCAACCGGATAAGTCCGTTGATAATGCAATTCATCAAAGCGGTCATACAGGCCACTCCGTTCATCCTTGACGAAAAAACTCAACTCATGTTCCACACTGTAGGCTTCTTCTCCGGGAAAACAATCCCATATATAGGATACGTCTTCATCGCTGACGGCAAACGTATGGTCACGAAACACTTCTTCCATTTTATAGATGGAATGGACATCGAACAAAAATAGTCCTCCATCCTTCAAATGCTCGTGAACTCTGTTGAACGTTTTTACGATATCCGCTTCATCACGAAGGTAGTTCAATGAATCACAAAAAATCGTGACACAGTCAAATTGGCCCAGCCCTTCAAGTTCCGCCATATTCTGTTGGAAAAGGGGAATCGCTAACCCGAGCTTCACCGCTTTTTCGTTGGCGACCAGAAGCATTTCGTCAGAAAGGTCCACACCAGTGACCTCAAATCCGTGCTGAGCTAATTCGACGGTCATTTCACCGGTTCCACAAGCTAAATCGAGCACTTTCCTTCCGCCAATTCCGTACTGTTCCAGCTTCGCCGTAAGGATCATCAGCCATTTTTCATAGGGAGCATCCTTCATCAATTCATCGTATACATAGGCAAAGCGTTCGTAGGTCATGTAGTCAGTTCACTCTCTAAATCTTCAAAAGGTGCATCTCCCCATAAACGCTCGAGATTATAATAGTTTCTTTCATCCTTATGGAAAATGTGCGCAACTACATCGCCAAGATCGACAAGCACCCATTTCGCTTCATCAAATCCTTCAAGGCGTTTTACATCGATACCTGATTCATCAGCCTTGCTCTTCATTTCACGAGCGATGGCTTGTACTTGTTTTTCGGAATTACCGTGACAGATTAAAAAATAATCGGCAACAAGTGATATGCCTTGCATATTCAGGGCCACAATATCCTCCGCCCTTTTATCATCCGCCGCTTTTGCTGCAATTACAAGAAGTTCACGTTCAGTCATTACATCTTCTCCTTCAAATTCATGATCAAATCATTGTATGTGTAAAATGTGTCAGGGTAAATAGCCTGATTTCGTTTCATTAAAAAAACAACGGTATTCCTTAAAGCCTGTATGACAGCATGATCCAAGTTTTGCTTGGCTGTCTGCCTGACTTCTTCGACCCCTGGGAAGGAACGTCCCGGCTCAATATAATCCGCAAGGTAAATGACCTTATCCAAAAGGCTCATGCCGACCCTGCCTGACGTGTGATGGGCGATCGCATCCAAGATTTCGACATCCGTTATGCCTGCTTCCTTTTTCACCAGGTAAGCCCCGACTGGAGCATGCCATAGCTCCATGTTGTATTGAAGTAAATCCGGCGCCATCTTTTCGGCGATGATGATTTGCTCCATTTCTTCCTTTGGACGAAACTTTGCATAATCGTGGAAGATAGCTGCAAGTTCCGCTTTTTTTATGTCAGCACCATAGAGCTCGGCAAGTTCAATCGCTGACTCCATCACGCCAAGAGTATGGATGTACCTGCGCTCCGTGATTTGTTCCTTGACAAGCGCAAGTGCTCTTTCACGATTCATATAAACCATTCCCTTTAATATACTTCACCACTGGATCTGCAATTAAATATTTCACGGTTTTCCCCGTTCTTAGCTTCCTTCGTATCATGGAAGAGGAAATGAACATCTGCGGGACTTTCACCATCGTAATCGGGTATAAGGTCTCCTCATTATAGCCAGGACGCTTCACCCCGACGAAATGGACCAATTCCATCAACTCGTCGATGCGATGCCAATTAGGTAAATACTCAATCATATCTGCGCCAATGATGAAATAGAATTCATTGGTCGGCTCAAGTTCTTTCAGGAGCTTTATCGTATCATACGTATAAGATGTGCCTTTTCTTTCTATTTCAATACCCTCAATATAAAAAGCTGGATTGGTGGCTATCGCATTTTCCAACATAGCCAGCCTGTCCATATCGGTTACTTCCTCCGATTTTTCCTTATGGGGAGGAACATGATTTGGCATGAATCTGATTTCATCAAGCTCTAGAGCGTCCAGCACTTCATTCGCTATAATTAAATGACCGATGTGCGGTGGATTGAATGTACCGCCAAGAATTCCAATTTTTTTCATGGATAGGTTCCCTTAAGGTAGTTTGATTTGTTTGTTTTCTTTTGATTCTTTATACAGGACGATGGTGTTGCCGATGATTTGAACCAATTCCGCCCGCGCGCCTTTTGATAAAGAAAGTCCGACGTCATTGCGGTCTTCTTCACAGTTTTGCAGAATGCTGACCTTGATCAGTTCACGTACTTCAAGCGCCTCACCAATTTGTTTGATGAGATTATCATTGACCCCGCCTTTACCAACTTGAAAAATCGGATTGAGGTGATGGGCCTTTGATCGTAAAAATCTTTTCTGTTTTCCTGTTAACATGTGTTACCTCCTAGTTTGTTCAAGACAATATCTGTCATTCTTGCTGTATCCGGAATAATGTCCGTCCATATCTCAAAAGCGAGCGCAGCCTGGTTGATGAACATTCCGAGGCCATTCTGCGTTTTCGCCCCTTTTTCGAAAGCTTCAAGCAATAGCTTAGTCTGCAAGGGATTGTAGATGATGTCACTTACTATTGCACCGGCTTTGAGCTGGTCGAGCTTCAAAGGAGAATGATCCGTTTCCGGACTCATTCCAGAAGAAGTCGTTTGGATGATCAAATCATATTGTGATAAGCTTTGTTCCGCTTCGATAATCGAGAGTGCCTTCGATATTTTATCATATGGGCAATCAGAAACAAGCTCTGCCGCTCTTTCCTTCGTCCGATTTGCAATATCAACCTGCTTTACCCCTTCGTTAACAAGAGTAAAATAAATCGCACGCGCAGCACCGCCCGCTCCGATCACTAACGTTTTTTTAGCCTTAATGTCACCTGATATTTCATCGCATAAAGATTTTAAAAATCCTTTTCCGTCTGTATTATACCCTATAAAGCGACCATTTTTGTTAACAACCGTATTTACAGCCCCGATTGCCAAGGCCAATTCATCCACTTCATCAAGGAAGGGGATGATTGCCGCCTTATGCGGGATCGTGATGTTGAACCCTTCTATACCAAGGGCTTTCATGCCTTTCACAGCATCTTGCAATCCTTCTTTCGTCACATGAAAATGGTGATAAACCGCTTCTATATTTTCTTTTTCAAATGCATCATTATGAATGTCCGGTGACATCGAATGTGCAATTGGATCTCCCATTACCCCATAGATCTTTTTCATAGACTTTGACGACCCCTATATCAGATTAATGATTTTCGAACGATGACATTGACCCCTTTTGGGACATGTGCAACGACCTTTGCTCCCGGCTCATTGACGGTCACCCAGCCAAGACCAGAAAACACAATATCCATTTTACCATCTTTCAAAGAGAATTCATGTGGAATCAACTTCGGAAATTCCTCTAGCTGTTCTGGCCGTGGAGGCGCCAATAATTCCCCTGCATGATTTTCGTATAATTCATCGGCCTTTTCCAATTTCGTACGATGGATGTTCAACTCATTCGAAAGGTAGCAAGTGAGGGAACGTCTTCCGCCGGAGATGTAATCCATCCTGGCCAGTCCTCCAAAGAATAGCGTCTGAGCCTCATTGAGCTGATACACTCTTGGTTTGATTTCCTTCTTTGGCATGATCACCTTGAAATCCCGCTTGTCCACGTAATGGGCCATTTGATGGTGATTAATGATACCTGGCGTATCGATCAATGCCTGTCCATCATCCAAAGGAATTTCAATCATATCCAAAGTCGTGCCCGGGAAGTGGGATGTCGTGATGATATCGCCTTCTCCGCTCACTTCTTTAATAAGGCGATTGATGAAGGTAGATTTACCAACATTCGTACAGCCCACAACATAGACATCCTTCCCTTTGCGGTACCGTTCAATCGCATCGGCCGCTTCCAGGATGTTCTTCCCCTTATCTGCACTGACAAGTAAAACATCGACTGGGTTCAGCCCCAATTCCTTTGAAGATTGCTTCATCCAATTAATCAATTTATTCGGTTTAACTGACTTTGGCAATAAGTCGACCTTATTCCCGATCAAAAGAACATCATTTCTTCCAACAAATCGATGAAGGCCTGGCAGCCAGCTTCCATTGAAATCAAAAATATCGACGATCTTGACGATCAAGGAATCTGTTTCGCCGACCTTATTCAAGATTTTCAAGAAGTCATCGTCTGTCAAGGATACATCCTGAACCTCATTATAATGTTTCAATTTAAAGCAGCGCTGACAAACGATCGTCTCTTTTTCCAAAGCTGATTGAGGCGCATAGCCCAATTCCTTAGGATCTTCTGTCTGGACCTTCACGCCGCAGCCGATGCATACTAATTCTTGATGATTGTTCAATTGTGATCCTCCCATTTTATCATTCCTTTTCGTTTAAAAAACGCCATGATCTTTCTTTCAAAATAACGATTGATTTTCGTCCTGAACTCATCAGTCTGGGCGACAGGAACGACTAAGATCGTATGGAAGCCACCTCTGTTCCCTCCCAATACATCCGTCAATAGCTGGTCGCCGATTACCACTGTTTCTTCCAACTTCAGCCCCATCGCCTTACGGGCTTTATGGAACGCCCTCGACATCGGCTTCCTCGCCTGATGTATGAACGGAATGTGAAGCGGATCGGAAAATGACCGGACACGATTTTCATTATTATTGGAAACAATCGTCACTAAAATCCCATGGTCCCTCATATTATCGAACCATTTGATTAAATCAGGCGTAGCGGTTGGTCTGTCCCATTCCACGAGAGTATTATCCAAGTCCGTGATGACTCCCTTAATCCCTTTTTTCTTCAATTCTTGAGGATCTATATTAAAAATGCTTTTAACATGTTCACTCGGCAAAAATAATTTAAGCATATTGACACCTCTATATTTTCATTAAAATTTACCGTCTCCATCATATCGAATTTTCGGCTTACTTTCAAAAAAATTTAGGAAAGCGGGGCTTGCGGTAAAAAATCATCATAATGTAAGTTTTCTGATATGGGAAGGCATTTTTAAGAAAGACAGGAAATTTAGCGTAACGTAAGACCTAATTATTCCGAAAAGATTTCGACAAAAATTTCATTCTTCCAGCCTGTGGATAACTTTACTAACATTTTCCAAGCTGACCCGTACCATTTCGGCCACTTTGTAAACATTTTAACCACAGGTTATCCACTTTTAACTGTGGATAACAGAACGATTGTTCTCCGTGTTTATTTCTGATACAGTAGGGGTACAGCAAGGAAGACTTATCAATATATGTAAGGAAACACTAAATTATTCCTCGCAATTCCTACTGGAGGTGAGCAGCCGTAAATGGCGTCCTGATGCAAAAACTATCTGATGACCTGTTGCTGGAATCCTATTTTAAAGCGCAGAATTTAAAGTTAAGTACCGAATTCATCCGTCTCATAGAAACGGAAATTCATCGAAGAGCCCTGACACATAAAATCCGATCCTTATTTTAATATCGAATACATAGGCTGACATCAAATGTCAGCCTTCTTATTTTTTTCGTGACTAAACGGCCTTCATGAACCCGATCGTTTCACCGACACGGACATCGGCGGGAATGGACAGGTTGCCTTCAAGCTCAAACTTATTCTTTTCAAAGAGAAGGACGACAGTCGACCCAAAGCTGAAATAAGAAAACTCCTGGCCTTGCTCCAATTCCTTCGATTGGTCGGTAATGACGATCGAATTGATATACATGGCACCAACCTTCACCATCGCCAAACTCCCCTCCTCATTTTGAAGTTCAGTTATTGTACGATAATTTTTGGATAAAGGCTCTTTTCCATATTTCATCCCCCATTTATTAACGGGGTACGATTTCCTCCCAAGCGTCCAACGTTTGATTACGGAGCCCTTGATCGGTGCATGAATCCTATGATAATGACTTGGGCTTAAGTACAAGACCAGGTATTTGCCACCTAAGTACTTTTCCAATGCAAGCTCGTCCCCAAGCATTTCCTCCATCGAATATACTTTTCCCTTAACGACGATTTTTTTATCTGTCCTTATTTCCCCCGCATCCTCGAGAACGCCATCCACGGGACATGCCACCGCACAAGGGAGGGACGTAATTGGCCTGACCTCCTCCTTCAGCTTCCTCGTAAACAACTCGTGCAGATTGGAATATGCTTTTATATCTTCCCCAAATTCTTGTTGATTGAGATTAAATGTTTTTACATATTGCAAAATCAAGGGTTTGCTCCAGCGAGATTGGCTAAAGCGCTTCAATAAACCGGATGAATACCTTCCATTCGTCAGTTCAATCAAAATCCGATAAAAAGATTGATACAAATAAATCCACTCCAAATTGTAAAATTATTCAAAAATACCTTGCATAAATTGTGCTAAATAAAATATTATTATATAATAAACGCTTGTGTTCATTATATTTTTGTTTCATTTTGTTTCATTTGAAAGGAGTGAAAAGATGTTTTTTCTACACGCCCTAGATCAAACCATTAAAAAAGTGAAAGCTCAAACAGCAAATATACTTACTTTAATGAATTTATCCCTTGGAGGATTCGCAATAATTGCCGTGATGCACGGCCAAATGAATTTAAGCCTGCTATTGATATTCCTAGCTGCCCTTGCAGATCGCTTTGACGGAATGGTTGCACGGAAGTTCAACATTGAATCGGAGTTGGGCAAGCAGCTTGATTCCATGTGTGACATCATATCTTTCGGCGTCGCACCCGCTCTATTATTATACCAAGGAATTTTAATAGAATTCGGTGCTCCAGGCACAATTTTCACAGTTTTCTATATAGGCTGCGGTGCTTTCCGCCTCGCACGCTTCAATATTAGCGAAAGCAACGGTTACTTTACAGGGGTTCCCATTACGGTCGCCGGCTGCATTGCAACGGTTAGCTATCTGGCCATCCCATATTTCCATCCGGCCTTTTTCTTATCCCTCATGATTATATTATCATTGCTTATGGTCAGTCCATTTAAATTGAAGAAAGTTTAATTGGAAAAGCGGATTGTCCTAAACTGGACATCCGCCTCACAATGCAGGCAAACTCAATAAAAAATGAGTTTGCCTATATTTTTTTCTTGGTGTATACCATTTTGAACAATGATGTCCACAGCAGGCACATAGCTTTGCAAAGACATCCGGGGGCATCGACTTTGATTTAACTTTTCGATAACCGAACGTGTCAATGCAAGACAGCGGACGTCCTATACCGGACATCCGCTTTTTTTGGTTACTATTCACCCATTTATGAGGGTTTACGCTTTTTTGACAAGCGGATCAGTCAGACTCATGAATTCCTCGACATCTTTCATGCAGGTGTGAACCGCTTCTTCCCAAAAATCACGTGTAGTCAAATCGACACCTAAATGCTTCATGGCTAAATCCTCGACCTTCATTGACCCAGTATCCTTTAATAAGGCAATATATTTTTCTTCAAAACCAACAGGTTCCTTTAGAGCATTCGCATAAATCCCTAAGGAAAATAGGTAACCGAATGTGTACGGGAAATTATAAAATGGCACACCGGTAATATAGAAATGCAGCTTCGAAGCCCAGAACGTTGGATGGTAATCACTTAATGCATCACCATATGCTTCTTTTTGGGCGTCAAGCATCAGCTCATTCAATCGTTCTTCACTGACATATCCTTGTTTCCGCTCATCATAAAATCTTGTCTCGAATAAAAAGCGGGCATGGATATTCATCAATAATGCCACGGAACGCTGAATTTTATCTTCTAACTGAACCAATCTTTCCTCCTCGCTGCCCGCTTCCTTCACAGCCGCATCCGAAACGACCATCTCAGCAAAGGTCGAAGCGGTTTCTGCCACGTTCATCGCATATGAACAATTCAGCGGATGGATGTCCCTCATCGCATAAGAATGGAACGCATGTCCCAATTCGTGAGCCAACGTCGACACATTCGAAGGTGTACCCGAATACGTCATGAATATCCTCGACTGCTTATGTAATGGGAAGCCCGTACAAAATCCCCCAGGCCGCTTACCAGGCCTGTCCTCCGCTTCAATCCAGCTATCCTCGAAGGCTTTTCGAGTGAAGCTTGCTAATTCAGCTCCGAATTTAGAGAATTGCTGGACGATGAAGTCTGCACCTTCTTGATATTCCATCACTTTGGATTCTGCAGTAACCGCTAGCGGTGCATCCAAATCCGCCCAACTCAATTTATCCAAATCCAGTAACTCCGCTTTCCTTTGTAAGAACCTCACCAACGGCTCCTTATGATCCGCAATGACATTCCACATGCTCTCGAGGGTTGCTTTTTTCATCCTTCCGATCTCAAGCGGCTCTTTCAAAATATCCTCCCAGCCCCTTTTTTCATTCACACTGAGACGAAACCCAGCCAAATGGTTCAACGTTCGGGCAAAAAGTTCACTTTTTTCTTCCCAAGCCTGTTCCCAGGCTGCAAACAATTCTTTCCTCGCTTTTTGATCGGGCTCTGAAAATTTATTCGCCGCTTGACCTACCGAGAGCATCTCCCCTTTATACGGAATGGACATGGAACCGACGATCGTATCATACATTTGGCTCCACCCTTCGAATCCATCCATGGACAATTGGGTGATTAATGCCTCTTCCTTCACTGAGAGCTTATCCTTCGCCCTTTTTCGGCGTTCGTTCACAACAAATGCCAACTCATTCAGCGGTTCTTTGCCTAGCATGCTTTGCAAAAATGCCTCATCAAGCTGGATCAGCTTTTCATCAAGCTTGCTCATAACCATTTTGAGCGAAGCGACGACCTTCATTTGCTCGATCCGCAGCTGCCCTGCTTTTTTATCCTGCGCATTTTGAGCTTCCAGACACCCGATGTAGGCGCTGGCCTGCTTGGATTTCATCTGGGTGTTTTTCAATAGATCGAATGCTTTGATGAATTGGCTTTCGTCATTTGCTTCTGGAGAGATGATGCTCACAAGCTGATCGAGTTCTTGCACCTCTTCCTTGATTTCATCCAAAAAAAGCAGGAACTCACCAGAAGAGCTTCCTCCTTTAAAAAAGACATCCAAATCCCAAGTTAAAGAATATCCCATTTGCAATTACCCCCTTTTATCAATACATTCATTATAGAGGTTTATGCTATTTTTTTCTAATTAAAAGGAATTTTCAGTTTTTTTAATGCATTTTTCTATATCTAAGATGAAAAAAGTGTTATGATGTATATATTCTTCGGGAAAGGGGTGGTTCATATGAAATTCTTCATCCAGCTGTCTGCCATCATTCTCCTTTTATGGACCGTGCCCGGGCAGTTCCATCAGCACACGCAACAGCTAACCCTTGAAGAGCATACCGATGTTCACCATTGGGATAAAGCCGATAAGAAAGTGCCTTTCATCCCTTCCTTAAATTCGTTGCAGGCGATCATCATTTTTCTAGTATTCGAAATATCGATTTTAAGTTTTCTTTATTTCCATTCGAACCTGCGGCAACGGTATCTCAGTCCCGTATTTTTTCAGGCGAATTACGTAGCCGCCCACTCTGACATTTTATTAAAAAAATAAAATCGAGGAGTGATTCATATGTGGTTTCGTTTTATTATGATAGGGATTTTTTCATTAACCGCGTCACGTCTGTTCCTATTTCAAGGTATCGAGATTTATCATGCATTTGCAGACATGGTTCGAAGTAAATATTAATGCAAAAAGAGTGCCGGGAATATTCCCGACACTCTTTTTTACGTTTACCCTTTAGCCTTCTTTTCCTTCTCTTTTTCTGCCCTGTAAAATTCATGGAACATCTTCATCAATGCCCGCTTCTCGATCCTTGATACATAACTACGGGAAATCCCTAGTTCTTTAGCGATTTCCCGCTGGGTTTTTTCCTTTTTCAAATCAAGCCCGAACCTGCCTACAATGACTTCCTTTTCCCGTTCATCCAAAATATCAATGTACTTTTTCACTTTTTCGATTTCCATATTGAGCTGGATCGTATCGATGACATCTTCCGATTCCGATTTCAGCACATCGATTAAACTGATTTCATTTCCCTCTTTATCCTGGCCAATCGGATCATGCAAGGAAATATCCTTCTTCGTTTTCTTTGTCGCACGCAAATGCATCAGAATCTCATTCTCGATACATCGCGCAGCATACGTAGCGAGCTTGGTGCCTTTCCCATCCGAATAACTTTCGATCGCTTTTATCAGTCCAATCGTCCCAATTGAAATCAGATCCTCCGTATCTTCGCCCGTATTCTCGAATTTCTTGACAATGTGGGCAACAAGCCTGAGGTTATGCTCGATCAAAATGTTGCGGGCATCACCATCCCCCTCACTCATGAGCTTCAGATATTTCTTTTCATCCTGTGCTGATAAAGGCTGGGGAAAAGCATTGTTCTTTACATAGGAAACAAATAAGTAAAATTCTTTGATGATATAGCCGACAACAGTAAGTATTCCGGGCATTGGTTTCATCCCCCGTTTCTTAGGTTTCCCTATTCATACCTATGCAGCGGTGGGCTTGTTCGTGTCTGTCCCGTTAAAAGAAAATCATGAAAGGATGAAATATTTGGAACGGTAATGGCTGAATTCCCATGCGGACAAAAAAAGAGAAGGATGTCCTGGAACGGAATCTAACTATGAACCATACGGTTGCTGCAACTATGATATCCAAATCCGCCACCCCATTTAGTAGGTGGGTACGAATCCGTTAATGCTTGTTTATTTTCCTGTTGGTTGTATTGCCCCCATACAGGTTTCGCTAGTTTCCAGCATACGGATACAGCGGAAAAGGTGCGTGCTGCTTAATCAAAAAAACTCGGCATTTGGCCGAGTTTTTCCTTTTAACCTGCTCAATTTTCCGATTGGGGATCATCCGTTATGTGCCAAGTTCGTTAGCCGGTATCCTTCTCCTGCCAGTAGCAACGCTTCGCTCCCTTTACATAAACTGAATTCATCATATTAACCTCCACCTTTCATTGAATTATTGGGAAACCAAACCTCATTAACTTAGAAAAAAGGACGATGCTTCATCGCTTTGTCTAAATGTTCTTCCCGAAGTTTATTGATTCTCTCCTGCTGCATGCATTCTTCGGCAGTCATTTTTTTCATTTTGATTGTAATTGTGAAAAAAAGCATATTCAATGTCATAAATATCACCTCCTTTTAGGGTGCGGCCCCGCAAAAAGGCATAAAAAGGCCGCAGAAAGTTATGTCCTCCTGCAGCTTTTTCAAAAAAATATAAAAAGGCCGCAGGACAAAAGACTTCTCCCTGCGGCCGCTATGTCTGAATGATTAATAAAGCCCGTTTGCTTTAGAAATATTCCGCGTGGCACAGGTCGAATAGTATTTGATTGTCAATTGAAACAGTCCAGCTAATTTGAGTGACGACTCCATATAGATACAAATTCATTTTCTTCGACCTCCCTTGGAATATTTTTTATTACTTGGTAAGTATATCCACAAATCCGTAATTTGTAAACGGCTTTTGCCCATTTTTTTAAAAATTCTTTCTTTTTACCCATTTTTCAAACGGAATTTATTGAAGGGGGAGGCAATAAGAATGACAAATCCGTGCAATATAAGCTTACTCTTGAGTTAGAAAAAAAAGTGCGACACTCCTGTGGAAAATACGTGTCCGCAGGAGCCCCTATGGACGAAGAGGCCGATAATGGCCTTGCGGACACCGCCTCTGGATAAGGGAGTGCCTGCAGTGCAATGCAACGGTCTAAGGTACAGTTACTCGCGGATTTTGTGCTTTTTCTCGAGAGTTTGGACTTTGCATCGAAATTGAGGTGTTTTCCACTAAAAAGTCCCCTTTTCACAGACAGTTGGGGCCGTTTCTCGTCTATTTCTTGCGTTACTCGCGAATTTATCGACTTTACTCGCGAGTTTAACCACTTTACTCGCGAGTTTATACTTTCCATCGAATTTAAAGAATTTTTTCATGAAGATCGTGATATTCACATGCTTTTTATACCGTTTCTCGCCAGCTACATGTACGGAGTGCCTGCAGTGAAATGTAACGCACAAGGTACAAATCCTCAAAAAGAATCATGCAGAATGAAACCAAAAAAAGGCTGCAGGCGAACTCCTTTAACACTTGAGTTTGCCTGCAGCCTTCATCCTGATTTTATTGTTGTAAAGAATCCTGGTCATCCATTTCTGCCAAGACCTTTTTGTATTTATTTGATAAACGGAAAAATACAATGGATACACCAAGGAACAGGATCGTCGCTCCCATATAGGCATATGTGTCAATCATCGTTTTGCCGTCAGAGGGAAGGATGGTTCCTAAATAGAAAAACGAACCCACACATAGCAAAGTGATGCCAAATTGTTTAAAATCGGCCATTTTCGAACGCAGTATTGCAGCCGTCTGGTTTGTACGGTTTTTCATGCCATTCCACCTTCTTTCAAGCTAATAAGTTATCGATATCTCATTCTACCATATTTATTCCAGATGACAGAAAGTAAATAATGGCAGTCAGCTTGAATCGGCGGCATGTTCCGCGTTTATCCTCTTAGTGCTTGCTCCAAGTCTTCCAATAAATCTTCCGCGTCCTCCAGGCCTACGGAAAGTCGGATCAGCCCGTCAGTTATTCCAAGCTCGGCACGGCGCTCTGCTGGAATGGAAGCATGCGTCATCAAAGCCGGAATGGAGATTAAGCTTTCCACCGCTCCAAGACTTTCAGCCAGCGTGAAATATTTCACCTTTTTCAAAACAGATGCGGCTTTTTCGGCACTGCCGACATCGAATGAAACCATGCCGCCGAAGCCTCGTGCTTGCTTCTTCGCTATTTCATGATTCGGATGGTTTTCCAGACCTGGATAATAGATTTTCGACACGCCTGCATGACCGGATAGATATTCAACGATCCGGGATGTATTTTTTTCATGCTCTTCCATCCGGATTCCCAGCGTTTTAATGCCTCGCATCAACAACCACGAATCTTGAGGCCCTAGCACGCCTCCTGTGGAGTTTTGGATGAAGTGAAGGTCATTGCCGATTTTTTCATCATTCACCACGACAAGGCCCGCTACAACATCGCTGTGTCCCCCTAGGTACTTAGTGGCGCTGTGAAGGACGATATCTGCACCGAGCGTAAGTGGATTCTGCCAGTATGGCGTACTGAAAGTATTATCCACGATCGTAAGGATGCCGTTTGCCTTCGCAATTTTTGCTACAGCTTCCAGATCCGTGATTTTCAATAATGGATTCGTCGGAGTTTCGATGAACAATGCTTTCGTATTGTCCCTGATTTCGTTCTGAATCGAATCTATATCGCTCGTATTGACGAATGAAGCTTCAATTCCGAAGCGGTTCAGCACCTTCGTCATCACCCTGAAAGAGCCTCCATAAACGTCATCGGTCATCAAGACATGATCGCCATGACTCAGCAGCATCATCACAGCTGTCATCGCCGCCATACCTGAGCCGAAAGCGAAGCCCCTTTTTCCATCTTCAAGATCCTTGATCAATTCCTCAAGGGCATGGCGGGTAGGATTGCCCGTACGGGAATACTCATATCCGCGATGATCCCCCGGTCCATCCTGCTTATAGGTGCTTACTTGATAAATCGGCACCGAAACGGCACCTGTTGCTTCATCACCAAAAATTCCACCGTGAATCAATTGTGTTTTCTTTCTCATTTTACATACCTCCCTGATAAATTTTCTTGCTTAAGTAACGTTCACTGGAATCCGGGAATACCACGACGATATTCGTGCCTGGGGATGCGTTGGCCGCCTCATTCAAGGCTGCAGCGAATGCCGAGCCCGATGAACTTCCGACTAGCAAGCCTTCCTTCAAGGCCAATTCCTTGACCATGTCGAACGCTTCCCGATCGCTTATCGTATGAATACGATCAAAGTACGTTTCATCCATATAAGCTGGCAGGAACTCCATACCTATGCCCTCTGTTTTATGAGGTCCCGCTTCTCCTCCGTTCAAAATCGATCCTTCCGGTTCGACAATGATCGTTTTGATAGCAGCTTTTTTTTCTTTTAAATAACGTGATGTTCCCATGAAGGTCCCTCCCGTCCCGGCACCGGCAACAAAAACATCGACCTTGCCATCAAGCTGCTCCCAAAGTTCAGGTCCCAGTGTTTTGTAATAAGCATCGGGATTGGCTGGGTTGGCAAATTGCTGAGGACAATAAGATCCTGGAATTTCAGCAAGCAACGCCTTCGCTTTTGCAATCGCTCCTGTCATTCCCTCCTCTGTTGGGGTCTGGACCACTTTTGCTCCCAGAGCACGCATCAATTCCTGTTTTTCGGCACTGAATTTCTCGGGTACACAAAAGATCACATCGACTCCGCTGTTTATCGCTGCCAGCGCCAGTCCAATCCCGGTATTCCCGGCAGTCGGCTCGATGATCGTTCCGCCCTTTTTCACTTTCCCAGTCTGCAACGCTTGTGTCAAAAGCTCCTGACCGAGGCGGTCCTTCACACTGCCTCCCGGATTGAAGTATTCCAATTTGGCAAAGATGCGAACGCCCTCAGGAAGCGTGAAATGGGTAATTTCCATCAACGGCGTCTTCCCGATCAACTCATGTATGTTTTGAAAGACCTTCATATTCGTACATCCTTTCATAGTTACCCTACCAATTTAGTGAGTTATAAAACTAAAGAGTAATCAGCGGAGAGCCTCACGCTGATCACTGCCCATTCATTTCATTTTCCCAACCATTTTCAAAATCAATTCCGCTGAATGAAGGGCCGCCGTTTCAAGGAACTTATCAAAGGAAATATTGGACTCCTTACCTGCGATGTCCGAAAGCGAACGGATGATGACAAATGGTGTTTGGAATTGGTAGGCTACCTGTGCAATCGCTGCCGCTTCCATTTCCACAGCATATAGATCCGTGAATTTCCCTCTGACGAATTCGACCCTGACAGGATCATTCATGAACGAGTCCCCCGTAACGATCAATCCTTTCGCCACTTGTATATCCTGGATTTCCTTAGCAGCTTCTTCTGCAAGAGCAAAAAGCTTCTCATCCGGGATGAAGGCTGCCGGCAGCTGAGGAACCTGGCCATACTCATATCCAAAAACCGTCACATCGACATCATGATGGCGAACTTCGGTAGAGATGACGACATCCCCTACATTAAGTTCCGGATGATAACCGCCTGCGGAACCAGTATTGATGATGGCATCCGGTTTGAATCTTTCCAAAAGGACTGCAGTTGACATGGCGGCATTCACTTTACCGATACCGGATTTAAGCAAAATGACTTCGACACCGTTCAGTTTTCCTGTATTGAATTCGGAACCGGCAATGGTCACCTGCTCCAAACCTTCCAATTTATCACGTAAAATCGTAACTTCTTCTTCCATTGCTCCGATTATGGCTACTTTCATTAGTAAAAACCTCTTCCTATAATTTTTCCGCCTCCATAATCCAGACAAATTGATTGCAGCGCTCGAAGTTCACCGTATAACCATGTGCTTCAAGAACTTTTTCCAAAAAAGGAATGGTTGTGTAATATTCCGTTTGCAAATCTTTCGCCAAATTATGGAAGCCTGCCTGCGTTGCCTCGGAAATCGCCTGTTCGTGCGCTTCCTTCGATTGATACATCGTATCCGCAAACACTATTTTACCACCAGTATTCTGTAACTTTCCATAGCTGGCTATCGCTTTTTCTTTTTCTTCATCCGTCAAATGATGAAATGCATACGTACTCACGATCGTATCGACCTGCTCAGGCTCAGGGAAATCCATGAAATCGCCATCGGCTATATGCGTTACATTGCCCAGCTTGCCGACCGCAATCTCCCTCATTGCCGGTGAAGGCTCGATGCCGGTAACCTTGAGGCCTTCCTTCAATAACCTCTCCGTTAAATTCCCGGTGCCCACCCCGAACTCAAGAACATGCCCATGAGCCCGCTTCGTCACGCTATCCAAGATCTTATCATAATGTTTAAATACCTCTTGATATTCAATATCGTGTCCACCGACAGTATCATCATACGATTTCGACCATTCTTCAAATAAATCCAAAAATTCTCTGCCCATTTTTTATCACCTTTTTATTATAATATAATAAAGCCTATAAGTATAATATGAATTAAACACTAAATTAGTGCTCGTTATTTAGGCGAATCCACCAAAAGCTATCGATTCGACTAAGCACTCTTTTATTATAATACAATAAAACCTATAAGTATAATATGAAATAATATAAAAACAGTTCGGATTTTTTAGGCAAATCCCTCATTTGGTTTTGATTGAGCTAAAATGGTGTTAAACTATCATTATCTAACATGTTGGAGGGAAGCCGTTATGAATTTCCAGCTCGACTTAAATCTATTCGAAGATAAAATAGAGTTTTTCGAAGCAGAAAGCATCAAGAATCTCGAAGAAAAAATCCAGGCACAGATCGAAATCAATAAAGCGATCATGCTCCAGGTTCATTCCGTATCACACGAAATGTATGTAAGCGAGGAGGGCAGACGTTTCTATAGTGCAGTCGTTCACTTCAAGGCAAAAAAATGACCAATATGAAAATCCCTCGGAATTAGTGCTTCCGAGGGATTTTTGGGCTATTTGCGTTTATCATTAACCTTCAATTCTTCAACTTTTTCAGGTTTCCAGCCAGAACCGTCGACCCATTCGATATGGACCCGATAGGTTTTTGGATTGTCCCCAGCAGATACGGTACCGATTGCCGTGTTGGGCGAGCCGCCATTTTGAAGCCACCATAGCTTCATGCTTCCTTCATCGATCCCAGCTCCGAGCGCAATGGCTTTACGCATTTCATTCCAGTCGACCGAATCCTTTTGAAAGCTTGCCGTATGGTCCCCGGATTGCTCGGTACCGACTGGTTTCCAGGCCTCACTCGTATAGGTAGCCGCGACATTGCCATCTCCGCTGCCTTCGACTTCCACCAACTCGGCATCCCCTCCTTCATCAGAAGCTTCTTCATCCTCTGTTGCCCCTTCTTCACTTTCCTCTTTTGCTTTAAGATCTTCGTCCGCTTCCTTCTCTGAATCCTTTTCTTCCACCTTTCCAGCTGGTTTGTCCACTTTGCCCTTGTCTTTATCGGCAATTTGCTTTGGTTCAGTCGTGGTCGGATCAGCTTTTGTACCGCCATCACTTAAGAAAATGGTGATGGCGACTATGACGATTAAAACGGAAACGATGGTTATTGCAATATTGTATATTTTATTTACTTTTCTTTTTTGATCTCGTTGATTGAATCTTGAGCCCAAGGTCCATTCCTCCCTCACCATTTCATTACTGCCCCATTTTAACATGATTCAGTGACAGATAGAAGAAAAGGGTTTCCTACATTTTTCGTCATTTCCCGTATCAATCCTGGTCCTTGGAGTATAAAACTTTTACAATATCCGAAAAAAGCGGCGTCATGCTGGTGCTATTCTCCTTCGTTTCAAAATTTACGGCAACTAGTGCATATTGGGGATTTTTATAAGGAAAGTAGCCAGCAAACCATTTGTTGAGCTCCCCTTTTTCCATGTTCGTCTGAGCCGTTCCCGACTTGCCCGCAACCTCTACAGGCAAGTCCCTCAAGGAAGCACCGGTCCCCTTATCTTCGGTCACAACCTTCCTTAAAAGCTGCTGCATCTTCATTGCTGTGTAGGGAGAAATTGTCTCCCCACCCATGTCTTGATTCTTAAAATCGACCACAGTCGTACTATTGTTGAATTCAACCTTGGATACGGCTTTGACTTGTTCCTTCTTGCCGCCGCGGGCGATCGTGGCCATCATGTTCGCTATCGCCAATGGTGTCGTTTGGACATCCTGCTGGCCGATGGCGGTTTTGGCAATCATTTTAGGATCTTTTTTTAAATCGGCGTCGTGCCACACCTTTCCGGTTTGTTCATGATACAGCTGAGTAACTCTCGTATGATATACATCACCTTGCCAGCCCGTTTCACCTATCAAGCCCAACTTCTTCGCATAGCTTTCCAGGAAGTCAGGATCCTTCTCGGCAATTTCCTGAGACAATTCGGCGAATGTCCTGTTACAGCTTTGGGCAAAGCTGCTTTCGAAATTGAGCATCCCCAGTTCCCTCTGTTTATCCGTCCTTCCGTCAATCGTCAAGTTACAATTGAATGTCCTGGAGGGACTTGCCGCTTTATGATCAATGGCCGCTGCCGCAGTGACCGTTTTAAAGACGGACCCTGGCGTTTTTTGCGTGAGCATCATATTGACTGCCCCTGCGCCATTCGGATCTTTTACATTCAGTGCTGGACGCGATACCATGGCGACGATTTCACTTTTTTTGATATCGATCAGTACAATCCCGCCTTTTTTTATGCCGCGCTCATCCACCAGCTTTTCCGCCTTTTCCTGTATCTCTTTATCGATTGTCGTTACGACCTTCACAGGGTATAAGGGGTTGGCCGGTTCGACGTATTTCACATCGACGCCAAACATCGGGCCGCCGCTCGCATCCACATGAAAAACAAGCTTCGATTCCCCTGAGGAAAGCAAAAACTCATCAAAGGTCCTTTGCAGACCTGTATTGCCTATCTTCGTTTCCGGGGATAAATTCATGTCAGGATACCGTTTTTTCTTCTCCGCATCCGATATATTCGTCGTGCCGATCAATTGTGCTGCAGGTGTTTGGTTATGATACAGCTTTTCGTTCACGGCAAATACCCCGGGAATTTTCAATTGGTTGATCGCCTTCGATTGACTGGCCGTCAATTCGATCGGTTCATCCCCGCCGAATACGAACGGTTCATCCGCTTGCTCAATGGCCCTTTTCAGCTCACTTTCCGATCTGCCGATAATCGAGGCGATTTCATCTATCGGCCATGTCATTTTTTTCAGAAATGGAAATAGCACGAGCGTGGGAATTTCTTCATGAGCAAGAGGCTCCCCATTCCTGTCATAAAACTTTCCACGTCCATCATCTATCTTTAATATTTGTGAACGTTGATCCACACTTGCTTCTAACAGGTTTATATCATGCTTCGAAAAAGATTCTGTCGATACAAGTTGAATGTAAACAAGCCTGCCTATGAGTATCAGCATGCAAGTCGTCAAAAAAATGGCCAGCAACCTCATTCGTTTCTTTTTCATAAAATACACCTCGTAACCATTGTTGACGAGGTGCGAATTTTTAAACAATTATATACAACTTTCACGCAACATTTTTTTTCGCAAAAAAAAAAGGATGCCCAAATGGGTCATCCTTTTTTAATCTGTACTTTGGATTAACTGATGGATACGATCTTGACGCTCATTTCGCCGCCAGGTGTTTGGATCGAGACTTTATCGCCAACCCTTTTTCCCATCAGGCTTTTCGCGATCGGCGAATCGTTGGAGATTTTCCCTTCAAACGGGTCCGCTTCAACGCTTCCTACGATGGAGTATGTTTCTTCGTCGCCATTTGGCAGTTCCACGAATGTTACCGACTTCCCAAGTGAAACGGTATCTGTATTCGAATCATCGCCTTCGATGATTTTTGCATTCCGGATCATGTTTTCAATCGTTGTAATACGGCCTTCAACGAAAGCTTGCTCCTCTTTTGCCGAATCGTACTCAGAGTTCTCGGAAAGGTCTCCAAAACTGCGGGCAATCTTGATCCTCTCCACTACTTCTTTCCGTTTAACCGTTTTTAATTGTTCCAGTTCCTGTTCAAGTTTCAACTTACCTTCTTTAGTCATTGGATATTCTTTTTCAATTGCCAAAACCCTTCACTCCTTCAAATTCTTTATGCCAAGTTTATGTACTATACATTGCTTAACCCTAAAAACTCGAGTCAAAATATATAAGTGCGCGACTCAAGAAGCACGCACAACCGATACTAAGAAACGACCGTTCTTTAGTATATGAACCGACTGCGGTGAGCAGCCGGTTCATTCTGTATCAAGAATAGAGTATTGCGTTTTCCAACATTTGTCCAGCATTTCCCTCTAAATAAAGGTGATTATTTCAAAAACGGAGGAAAATGGCGCCTATCATTATTTATGCTATGTTATTACAAAAAAGACTTTTGTTCAAGGATTGTTTGAATTTTAGTCACCATGAGGTCAATCGCCACATGGTTCTGTCCGCCTTCAGGAATGATGATGTCGGCATAACGTTTCGTTGGTTCGATGAACTGGTTGTGCATCGGGCGGACGACACTGATATATTGATCGATGACGGATTCTATGGAACGGCCGCGTTCTTTAATGTCACGCGTCATCCGGCGGAGTATCCGCAAGTCTGCATCCGTATCCACATATAGCTTCATGTCCATCAAGTCGCGAAGGCGTTCATCCTCCAGCACCAGAATCCCTTCAAGGATGATGACATCCTGCGGTTCGACGGTGATGACCTCCTCGGAACGAGTATGGATCGAATAATCATAAACGGGTTTTTCTATCGCTTCATAGCGCAGTAAAGCGTTAAGGTGTTCGATCAGCAAATCATTATCAAATGCCAACGGATGATCATAATTCGTTTTCAACCGCTCTTCATACGGCAGGTGACTTTGATCTTTATAGTAATAATCTTGTTCGATCATCAAGATCGAGTGTCCTTGAAAGAATTCAAAAATGGAACGGGTAACACTCGTTTTACCTGAACCCGATCCTCCCGTAACTCCGATGACCACTGGTTTTTTTCTTGTCATGTCAATTCTCCTTCCGCATCATATTGCTCACATATACTTGATTATCTACTTGAATGCGGACAATTTGAAGCGGATGGCGAGCAGCCTCCAGCTCGTTGCCTGACTCATCCCAGATCGTTCCGATTTTTTGCGTGAAGTTCTCGATTTCCGGACCGAAGAACTCGACTTCATCTCCAGGCTTGAAGAAGTTACGCTGTTGCAAGGTCGCGATTTGCGTTTCTTCGTCGTAATCAAGCACCAAACCTGCGAAGTCGAAGCGAGTCTTTACGGTATGATTCCCGAACATTTGCTGTTTATACCCAGGAATTTCCCCTTCCATGAAGGATGATGCCGTCTCACGGTTCGCACACTTATCAAGCTCCTCCAGCCATTCTTGTTTGATCTTGAAATGGTCCGGATCGGCGCAATACGCATCAATAACCTTGCGATAGACGCTGATTACCGTTGCAATATAGTGAATCGATTTCATCCTTCCTTCGACTTTTAAGCTATCAATGCCAATTTCGATCATCCCTGGCAGTGATTCAATCAACTTCAGGTCTTTCGGGCTCATGGCGAATGGAGCATCTTCTTTTTCGAATAATGCTTTTTCACCGTCTTGACCCAATTCGTATAAATCGTAATCCCAACGGCAGGATTGGCAGCAGCCGCCGCGGTTCGAGTCACGTGCCGTCATATGATTCGAAAGCGTACAGCGTCCGGAATAGGCGATGCACATGGCACCATGAACGAAGGCCTCGATTTCGATATCGACCTTTTCCTTCATTTCACGGATTTCTTCAGCACTTGTCTCACGGGCCAAGACGACACGCTCCAAGCCCTCCTCTTTCCAATACTGGACAGCCTTCCAGTTTGATAGTGATTGCTGTGTGCTCAAATGGATTTCCACTTTCGGGGCGACTCTTTTGCACGTTTCAATGATTAAGGGATCGGCGACGATGATTCCATGAACGCCAGCCTCCTGAAGACCTTTTAAATATTCATCAAGGCCATCGATATTTTCATTGTGCGCAAAGATATTGGTCGTAACATATACTTTCGCACCGTACTTTTTCGCGAATTCGACGCCTTCGGTCATTTCCTCAAACGTGAAATTCCCCGCATTGGAGCGCAGTCCATATTCCTGCCCGCCAATGAAAACGGCATCTGCGCCATAATGGACGGCGATTTTTAGTTTTTCCAAATTGCCAGCCGGGGCCAGCAATTCAGGTTTTTTAACAATGACTCTCTTCCCATCGATGATCCTGGAAATTTTATCAGCAATAGCATTCAAGGCTATTCCTCCTCTTTCTCGTACGCTTTTCTTTAATAAACCGACTCTTTGAAGAAGAATCCTGTATCCAGCTCCCGGCTAATTGGCTGAAGCGCTTTGACTTTTTCATAAAGTTCCATTTTCGAATCTTCATAACGGTCGGGATCTTCTACACATAAATCGATCGCTTCCCGATATAGGTTCGTCATTGCCGTTATATATTCAGGGGTTTGTAATAACCCTTCGATTTTTAACGAGTCGATTTCAGCCTCAATCAAATCCTGCAGTTCATCGATCATGCACATATCGTTCGGGCTCATGATATGTGTCCCATTTTCATCTTCATAGATTGGATATTTGTTTTCACGTTCCTTATCATGCAGGAACATGTTTCTGTTTTCCTGGCGATTTTCAACGGCCAATTCCTTGCCCTGGTATTCAAAGTAGTTTCCAAGAAGCGTACGCTTGGATTGGAATATGCACGTCATGCCGTGTACCTGCACTTCAAGCTCGACCTCGGCATTTTCCTTCATTTCTACTATTTCGTCCAAACTTATTTCACGGGCAGCGAGTGCACGGACAGCACCGCGTTTTCCCCAATAATTACAGGTGTACCAATTCGTCACCGTCATCTCTGTATTCCAGTGCAAAGGCATGTCAGGAGCAACGGCACGGACTGCCATCAAGACTGCCGGGTCACCGAAAACAATCCGGTCTGCACCGGCTTCTTTAAGGAACGTGACATAATCTTCAAGCTCATCCACCAATTCATTATGGAAAATGGCGTTCATGGATACGTACACCTTCTTGCCTGCGGCATGAACCATCCCAATCGCTTTCTTGACATCCTCACGGGTGAATTCCCCTGCCAGCCTAAGAGCGTAGCGTTGCTCGCCAATGACGAAGGCGTCAGCACCAGCGTCAATAAGCTCTCGGAGATGAGTGACGCTGGTCGGGGTCACGAGTAATTCAGGCTTTTTCATTTTTTGTCACCTCTATGTTTACTTATGGCTACACCATCTCCAATCGGCAATATGACGGTATCGAAGTGAGGATGGTCATGTAACCATATGTTAAAGTCTCTAATTTTTTTGATGAGTGCTCGCTTACGTCTCGTCATTTCCATTTCTTCAATGTTTTCTGCGACCAAGCCTTTAAATAATACATTATCAGTAATGATTACTCCAGTTTCAGCAAGGAATGGTTCAAACAGTTCAAAGAAACGTTTATACTGCCCCTTGGCAGCATCCACGAAGATGATATCGAACGGGCCATGCTCGTCCACTTTCGGCCCGGCTTCAAGGGCATCTCCTTCAATGAGAGTGATCCTATTGGCAAGTCCAGCTTTGTTGATGTTGGCTGTTGCCTGCTCAATACGAGCCTCATTGCGTTCAAGCGTCACGATTTTAGCCTCGGGCAGTGTTTCTGCCATCCTAATGGCGGAATAACCTATCGCGGAACCTACCTCCAATATCGCCTTCGGCTGATGAAGCCTTAAGATCTGAAGCAGCACCTCAATGCCTTCCGGCTCCATGATCGGCACGTTATGTTCCAATGCGAAATCTTCCATCTCCTTGATCAACCCCGTACGATCCGGAATCAAGGAATGAAGATATTGTTCTATTTTACCGTTCAAGACGTTTCCTCCAGTTATAAGAAAAACGAAAGCGCTTCGTCAGTCATGCTATACATGCCAGGTCCGAATGATGCCTGCAAGTCATCACGATGGCTGAAGCAAATATGCTTGACGACCTACATTTCCTTATCTTTCAAAATAAAACCCGGCATTCGCCGAGTTACTGATCACCGATAAAACGGATCCGAAAATTCACTTGTACTATTCTATCATAAAAACAAGGGGAAAGTAATATCTCTCCCCCTACGTTGCCTGGCTTTTATTTATTGGAAATATGTTCTGCCTTTTTAATATTATGTTCATCCAAGTTTTTGGAGTAAAGGACTTCGCCTTCTGGTGTTGCCAAGAAGTATAGGAAATCCGTTTTCTCCGGTTTCAATGCCGCTTCGATCGATGTCGCTCCAGCATTGGCAATCGGTCCTGGCGGCAGCCCCTTATTCTTATACGTATTATACGGGGACTTCACCTCAAGGTCTTTATAATACACCCTGCTTTTATGGGACCCTTTTGCATACAGCACGGTAGGATCCGTTTGAAGCGGCATGTCCTCCTTGATACGATTGTAAAAGACGGAGGCTATTTTGCCCCGATCTACCTGCGCCGTCGCCTCTTCTTCCACTAGCGAAGCGAAGGTCAGCATTTCGTGCACGGAATAATCATCCTTTTCCATCTGCGGTTTATATACTTGGAGCGTCTCTTCGGTTTTCTTCAGCATCTCGGTGACGATCGATTCAAGGTTTGGTTTTTCCTCATAGAAGTCATAGGTTGCCGGGAAAAGATACCCTTCGAGCGGATATAAAACCTTTTCATTTTCGATTTCCGAAGTCAATAACTCCGGGAACTGCTCCTGCATGGACTTAACGAATTTCTTATCATTCAATTCCTTAAAGACTTTTTTCGGGTCTTGGCCTGTCTTTACGGCAATGATATCGGCAATTTGAACAAGCTGCTTCCCCTCGGGGATTGTAATCTTCAATGCCGCTTCTTTCATCAGTTTCCCGGTTTTGATGCTTGTGACGATATCTTCAATCGGCATGGAAGGTGATAACTTATACTCACCTGCCTGGAAACCGGATTCATTGCGGAATTTAATATAATATTTGAATACCCGCGCGTCCTTGATTATTCCCTGCTCTTCAAGCAGTGTCGAAATTCCGTTCACGGAAGAACCGATCGGTATTTTCACTTTTTTGATGGTATCATCATCCGGATCGACGGGTTTCATGGCCGAATTTATGTATAAAAAACCGACGAGACCAACAATCCCAATTAGTAATATGAGCGAAGCTATCGTAATCAAGATAATTTTACGAACGAGCCTCGCTTCTCCTTGCCGTTCCAACAATTTCATTTGGATATGTTCCTTTTTAGATAAATTATGATCTTTTTCATCCATTTTCATTCCCCCTGCAAACTCACACCAACTTCAGAATGGCTTCTGGATGATGCTTTCTCTAATAGACTTTGCTTCGAACATTATACTAAAACCAACAAAAAATTACATGTTTTTTGTGAAACTACATTCATTATTACTCTATTTTTGGCAAAAACGCACTAGTTTTGTCAGTACCAGGAGTTTTTAACAGAAAAAAAGCGTTATGATCACTATTGCATTTTAGTAAGGATGATCCGTATCCATTTTTATGGTAGACAATTCATCCACGAACCGGAATAATCATATAATAGGCTTATTATGAAAAGGAAGGCGGTGTGAAGGAATTGGATAATTCTTATTTTGTCGGGTGGGGGACGCTGGCCCTCATAAACGCCGGACTCGCGCAAGGTAAAAATAGAACGGCGTTGAATTGGTTCTTGCTTTCTTTATATTTAGGACCTTTAGCGACTTTTATTCTTCTATTCGCAGAGAAAAGATAAGGCTTCATAGGTACATAAATGAAAAAGCTCGATAAAACAGTTAATTTATATGCTTTCGAATGCTTCATAGGCAAAAATATAGCCGTTATCCTTAAGTTCCGGCGCCTTATTCGTGAATTTGGGCTCTTTACTCGCCAATTCGGGCTCTTTACTCGCGAGTTTTGATGCTTTACTCGCCAATTCTGATGCTTTACTCGCCAATTCGGGCTCTTAATTCAAGAGTTTGATGCTCATCTCCTGCCCTCTTGCATTGCTGGGCATGAGAGGAAAAATCAATTACACGCATTGCTTGATGAGTAGCAACGACATATGTGAAAACAGCAAAAAAAGATGCCGCCTGCAAAATACAGACAGCATCTCCTTCAAGTTGCCTGGTTTCATTAAGATGCCCTTAATCAAGGATGCACTCTATGAACCCAAGTCAGTTTTTTTATTCTTCTTCGGCTTCTTCCTGATCCAGGAATGTATTTAACATTTCCTCGACTAGGTCCCACTCTTCTTCTGTCTCGATCGGAGTAAGCTCACCATCTTTGTTGTCTTCGCTCGGTACGAATGAAGAAGCGTGGATTTCAATCTCTTCCTCTTCATCTTCTGCGGACATCGGATAGTAAAGGACATAAGATTTGTTGAATTTATCTGAATCGAATGTGAAAAGGATTTCGCATAGCTGCTCGTTTCCGTTTTCATCTACTACTGTAATGTTGTTTTCACCGTGTTCCATTTGCATTCACCTCATATTGAATTTGTTTGTCTGTCCAAGAAACCTTGCAGAATCATGACAGCTGCCATTTTATCAATGACTTTCTTACGTTTGCTTCGGCTCACGTCCGCCTCAAGAAGGACACGTTCAGCTGCCATAGTTGTCAACCGTTCATCCCAGAGAAACACCGGCAGCTTGAATTTCTTTTCTAATCGCTTAGCGAAATCTTGGCTGATTTCGCCTCGCGGTCCTACAGTCCCGTTCATATTTTTAGGTAAACCGAGGACGATTTTAGAAACTTCATGCTCTTTTATGATTTCATTGAGACGTTTAAAGCCGAAGTCATTTCCAGCTTCGTTAATTTTGATCGTTTCCAATCCTTGTGCAGTCCAGCCCATCGCGTCGCTTACGGCGACGCCGATGGTTTTTGAACCTAAATCAAGACCCATTGTGCGCATTAGTAATCCTCTCGGTGTTTCGTTAGATACGACTTGACCAACTCTTCGATGATTTCGTCGCGTTCAAGCTTACGGATGATGTTTCGGGCATCCATATGGCGCGGGATGTAAGCCGGGTCACCGGATAATAGATATCCGACAATCTGGTTGATCGGATTATAGCCTTTTTCCTGAAGGGCAACATAAACTTGAGACAATACTTGTTGTACATCTCTTTCAAATGGTTCTTCCGGAAAATTAAATTTCATCGTTTTATCAAAGGAACTCATTAACATGCACCTCTCCTCAGCGTCCAAAATCCACTAATACCTACATTGTACAACACTTTTCATGGATTATGAAATCGTTAAGACCCATTCTTCAACAAAATTAAGTGCTGCATCCAATTTTTCTGGGTCTTTCCCCCCTGCTTGGGCCATATCCGGACGGCCGCCGCCGCCGCCGCCGCAACGGGATGCCACTTCTTTGATCAATTTGCCTGCATGGAAGCCGCGATCGATATAATCTTTCGTAACACCTGCAATCAAATTGACTTTATCACCTTGGGCCGACCCTAATACGATAATGACAGAATCAAGCTTTTGTTTCAAATCATCCGCCATGGCGCGCAGATTATTCATGTCAGTAGCTTGAACCTTGGCCACCAATACTTGGACCCCGTTGATTTCTTTCACATTGGACACGAGGCTTCCTGCTTCAATATTGCTTAATTTAGCAGTCAGGCTTTCATTTTCACGATGAAGATCCTTCACCTCAGCCAAGACCGTTTCGATTCTTGCAGGGACATCCTTCAGGTTCGTTTTCAATTTAGCTGCCGCCTCTTTTAAGATGCCGATTTGATCCGTCATCAATTGGTAGGCGCCAGCGCCCGTTACCGCCTCGATCCGGCGCGTTCCTGCACCGATGCCGCTTTCGGAGACGATTTTGAACAAGCCGATCACCGCAGTATTCGGGACATGTACACCGCCGCAAAGCTCAAGGCTATAGTCGCCGATTTGAACGACACGTACGACCTTTCCGTATTTTTCGCCGAACAAGGCCATGGCTCCCATCGCTTTTGCTTCATCAATATTTTTATAATCTGTATTCACTTGAAGGCTTTGCCAGATCTTTTCATTTACAATCGTTTCGATCCGCTCTATTTCCTCGGCCGTTATCTGTCCGAAATGAGAGAAGTCGAAGCGAAGGCGTTCAGCTTGTACGAGTGAACCAGCTTGATTGACGTGTGTTCCGAGAACGTCCTTCAATGCCTGATGCAACAGATGTGTCGCTGTATGGTTTTTAGTGATATGGATGCGGTTTTCTTGATTTACCGCAGCAGCTATATCGGAATCTGTCGTTAAAGTGCCGGCAACGACCGTAACACGATGCAGGTTTTGACCATTCGGTGCCTTTTGAACATCGTGGACATCGACTTTCACGGATTCACTAGCCATCGTGCCTTTATCGGCTATTTGTCCGCCGCTTTCCGCATAGAAAGGAGTTTTGTCCAGAATGACCTGCACTTCCTCCCCTTCCTGTGCTTCCGTGACAAGCTCGCCATTTTTAATGATGGCGGCAACCTTGGCATCGACCGCAACTTGATCATAGCCGACAAATTCGCTTTCGATCTTAATATCGCCCAATACTCCGCCTTGGATTTGCATTGAATCCACATCTTGGCGTGCTGACCGAGCACGTTCACGCTGTGCATCCATTTCCTTTTCGAATCCTGCGTGATCGACCGTCATGCCCTCTTCCTCGGCATATTCCTCCGTTAGCTCGATTGGGAATCCATATGTGTCATATAAACGGAAAGCATCACTGCCAGGTATGGTCGTGCCGCCTTTTTCCTTTTCCTTTTTAATGACCTCCGAGAGAATGGCCAATCCATCATGAAGGGTTTCGTGGAAGCGTTCCTCTTCATTTTTGATTACTTTTGCAATGAAATCTTTATTATTGAGTACTTCAGGATAGAAGTCCTTCATGATTTCACCAACGACTGTCACAAGCTCGAACATGAACGGGCGATTGATGTTGATTTGCTTGGCATATCGAACAGCCCTGCGAAGCAAACGGCGCAATACATACCCACGGCCTTCGTTTGATGGAAGAGCTCCGTCCCCTACAGCAAATGCCACCGTACGGATATGGTCGGCAATGACCTTGAAGGCAACGTCTTTTTCTGCGTCGACACCATACTTCACATCGGCGATTTCTTCGACCGCGCGGATGATTGGCATGAATAGATCCGTATCATAGTTCGTCGCCACATCCTGCACGACGGAAGCCATGCGCTCCAGCCCCATTCCCGTATCGATGTTTTTCTTTGGAAGCGGAGTATAAGAACCGTCCGGATTATGGTTGAATTGAGAAAACACTAGATTCCAGACTTCTAGATGACGTTCATTTTCCCCGCCTGGATATAATTCCGGGTCATTCGGATCATCCCCATAGGCTGGTCCGCGGTCGTAAAAAATCTCCGTATTGGGACCGCTTGGACCTTCCCCGATATCCCAGAAATTTTCTTCAAGACGAATGATCCTTTCTGCAGGAACACCGATCTTTTTATTCCAAAGTTCAAATGCTTCATCATCTTCAGGATGGATGGTCACGGCTAATTTCTCCTTGTCGAACCCAATCCATTTTTCATCAGTCAAAAACTCCCATGCCCAAGTGATGGCTTCTTCCTTGAAGTATTCACCAATCGAGAAGTTACCTAGCATTTCAAAAAATGTATGATGACGTGCCGTCTTACCGACGTTTTCAATGTCGTTTGTACGAATCGCCTTCTGTGCATTCGTGATGCGGGGATTCTCAGGGATCACACGCCCATCAAAATATTTCTTTAACGTCGCCACCCCGGAGTTGATCCATAGCAATGATGGATCTTCATGAGGAACCAATGACGCACTCGGTTCGATGTTATGGCCTTTTTCACTAAAAAAATCTAAATACATTTGGCGGATTTGGGCACCAGTTAAATACTTCATATATATATCCTCCTTTAAAAATCAGGCTATTTCCGCAGAATTGGTTGCTATTGAACAAGGTATGCACTGTAATTCAAGAGGGCGGGCGATGCTTTCCCCTCCGCTCCAAACAACCTTATATCGTTTCACAAACTTTACGAAAAGAGCCAAAAATTATGTAATTTTTGGGCACACAAAAAACCCCCATCCCAAAAACAGGGACGAGAGTCAACTCGCGGTACCACCCTGATTACGGACGCAGGAAAATCCTATGTCCATCACCTTCATAAAAGCCTTAACGCGGCGGGACGGCAGGTATTAGCTGCTCTCGGGACTAGCTTTCTGCCGCTCTTCACCTCGCGATCCCTCTCAGCCAAGGGGACCCGTCTCTTTTAGGTGGACTTCAGCATACTTCATCCTTCAACGAATTATCTTATGTAATGGATTATATTCACAAGACTTTTATTTGTCAATAAGGGGCGGCTTCTTTCTAAAGTGAACACGGGCATGAAGGACAAAAACTTTCAGCACAGCCAAAATGGGAATCGACAGGACCATCCCCATGATACCGCCTATTTCGCCACCGGCCAATAAGGCAAGCATGATGAATAGCGGGTGCATATGCAGGCTTTTCCCGACAATCAGCGGCGATAGGACATTTCCTTCGAGAAATTGAAGGACGAGTACGATGACTGCAACGATCACCACCATTTTCACTGAAATCGTCGCGGCGATTATTACGGCAGGAATAGCGCCGATGATCGGGCCGAAGTACGGTATGACGTTCGTTATCCCGATGATCGCCCCCAATAACAGCGGGTAATCCATTCCGACTATCCAAAAGAGCAGCGAGGATAACAAGCCGATCACGGCACAAACGATGATTTGCCCGCGAATATAACTGCCAAGCGATGCATCGACATCGCGGACGAATGCCCGTCCTCTATTACGCCATTTTTTCGGGGTCATATACCAGGCCATTTTTTTCAAGACGGTGAAATCCTTCAGTATATAAAATGCGATGAATGGGATCAGCGCAATCAGCAAGATGAAGTCGATCATTTTCACGGCATACTCCATCGCTTTTTCGGGCATACGCTTCAACCAGCCCTCGAATAGGAAGATGCCTTCTTCCACTCTTTCATGAATTCCGAATGGCCAGGCCGCGGTTTGATGATTAAGCTTATCGATCCGGCTCCGGTACTGTTCAACCAGTTCCGGCACGCTTTCGGAAAGCTCCCTAACCTGACTGACCATCACCGGTATCCCTTTATACACGGCAAAGCCGATACCGCCGAAAAATAACAAATAAATGATCGTAATCGAAAGCCAGCGACGCATTCCTTTTCCCTTTAAATATTCGACGACCGGATGCAGCAAGTAACTGATGAACGCGCCGATCAAAAAAGGGGTCAGGACTGTTATGCATACGGTGACAATCGGTCCCCACAGGGGTTCAAGTTTCATGAAAATATAAACGACGAAGAATAAGAGCAATAAAAAACCGAGGCGATAAAACCACTTTACACGAATACTCACACCTAAAACCTCCCGCTCGTTTATTCTTCGAAAGGCAGCTCGTTTTCATACATGAAAAAAGAGTGCCCTGTGATAAGGACACCCTAGCCACACGTTATAATAATGACTTTAATCTTTTACGGACCTTCTTCATGCTTCGTTTGAGCATCTTCGAGTTCATCATGTCCGAACCGAAACTCATGAGTCCATTGCGTGAACGTCTAGCCATTGCAAACACCTCTTCCGATAATTACATACTGAAGCGGCGGTCATTTTCCTCAAACAAATCGTCCAATGAGCTTAAACTTCCATCTTCCTCGACCTGGTGAGTATTGATGATTCCTTCGGACAAGGACATTTCAATAAAACAATTCCAACAATAATATTGGTTTACACCGATTTTCCCCACATCTTTACTGCGGCAATTCGGACATTTAATTTCCAAGATTGGACACCTCACTGTTCATAAACTGAAACAATGATGGTATCCTTCCCAAACGTAGGCGGCTGTTTTGATTGGATCACTGTCGACTCCGAGAAAAACCCATCCGTTGTTTCATACGCTATAATCGTGCCCATTTTTTCCTTGAAATATACATCCTGCAGTAAACCAAGCTCCTCGCCCATTTCTGAAAAAAGCATCCGCCCCAATAACTCGTCCTTCGTGAAGCAAAGTGTATCCTCGGGCATTTTTTTTGCGGCTGAATCTTTGAGCTTGATGACGATCCCGTCTTGCCCGTAAGAAGTTATGTCGGTTAATTGCAAATGGAAGGCTCTCTTGAACAATGCTTGCTGATGAATGACCAAGCCGATTACCTGACCCGATTCTGAAATTGATAAATCATGGACGGTGCCGATTCGTTCTCCTGATATGGTAAAAACCGGCATCCCTTTCAATAAAGAAAACGTCCGCAAGGTCATCCCGCCTTTCCGAACATTATTATTATTTCTTTCAGCTTGAAAATAGATGTGCTGAAAGGTTTTCCATTCTCGTTTGGGGTTACACATAATCTTGATGACACATCATGAAAAAAAGCACCCCAATTCGTCGGTATGTCCAACGATTGGGGTGCTTCACATTTCCATATCCCTTTACTTCCTTACCAACCTCTGCTGGAGCCTCCGCCACCGGAGCTTCCTCCGCCGCCTCCGCGCGGGCCGCCTCCGCCCCGGCCACCGCCGCCGCCTCCTCCACGACTGATGAATATCAAGAGGATATTCAGCAGCGTTTGCAGGAAAAAGCCTTTAAAGAATTTGGCATCGAGGATGAACACGATGACGATGACAAGGATAATGAGAAAAATCTGTATCCCGGATGGCTGAAAGGTATCTGGCTCTGGCTGAACGGAAAGATCTTGCTGAAACTCGTCGCCTAAATCATATTCTTTCGTGACATCGTTATAGACGGCCTTGTAGGTTTCAGTCAGTGCAGAATCATACTTCCCTTCCTTCAGCTCTGGAATGGCGATATTGTCCAAAATCTGTCCAGATCTTATATCGGTAATGGCCCCTTCCAGACCATACCCCACTTCAATGCGGATCTTCTTCTCTTCCTTGGCAAATACGATGAGGACGCCATTGTTCAGCTCAGCATCTCCAAGCTTGAATGACCTCAATGCCGCAACCGAGTACTCTTCGATCTCGGATCCTTCCATTGAATCCACGGTCAATACGGAAATCTGCGCTTTCGTTGCATCATCCAAGCGTTTTCCAAGTTCGTTCAGCTCGGATTTTTCCTGATCATCAAGCACTCCGGCAAAGTCTTGGACATAGATATCCCCAACGGGTGCCGGGATGTTAGGTTGTGCTGCGACTACGTTTGCAAATTGTAACGTGAAAATGAAGAATAGCGCAAACACAGCGAGTCTTTTCATTATTTATCGCTCCCGAAATCAACCTTTGGCGTTTCTTTTTCTTGGTCGGTCACTTCAAAATACGGCTTCGTCTCGAACCCGAATGCGCCCGCCATCAAGTTCTTCGGAAAGCGTTTGATCGTCTTATTATATGTTGTGACTTCATCATTATAGTCTTTTCGTGCCACCGTCAGACGGTTCTCCGTCCCCTCCAGGCTGCCCATAAGTCCCTTGAAATTCTCATTTGCCTTTAAATCGGGATAGTTCTCAACGACAACTAAAAGACGGCTTAAAGCCCCGCTCAGCTGTTGATCAGCTTGTATTGCATCTTCTGTAGTATTGGCTCCGGCAAGCTTCGAACGAGCATCACTGACCGCTTTAATGGCTTCCGTTTCGTGCTTCGCATATCCCTTTACCGTTTCGACGAGATTTGGAATCAAATCCGCCCTCCGCTTCAATTGGTTATCCACCTGTGACCACTTATTGTCGACGTCTTCATTGGCACTGACAAGGCCGTTGTATGAGCTTGCCCCATATATTACAAGCAAAACGACAACGACTATTCCTATGATCCATCCTTTTTTCATCCTGGTCCCCCCTGCTCATTCATATCAGTTATATTTTATAGTACTTCCACCAAAACTATGATTGTAAAACAAAATTCCACAAATCGATGAATGGAACCTGTTACATAAAATCATAAGGTGTGACATTTTCCATCCCGATCATCGGGTCAGCCTGCATGAAAATATCAAGATAGCGTGCCTCAGGCTCATGCACAATGCCCTCTTCAACCGGAGCTTGAGCTTCGCTCAAAGCCTCGCGCAGCTTTTCACGGAGGGTCGTTTTTCGGCGCATCTCATCATTCCGTTCGATTCCCAGACGGAACGCATCTTCTTCCCCACAAAGAATCAGGAAATTCTTGCTGCGGGTGATCGCGGTATACAGTAGATTGCGCCGAAGCATACGATAATAGCTTTTCACTACAGGCAAGATGACGATGGGAAACTCACTTCCCTGTGACTTATGAATCGAGCAGCAATACGCATGTGTAATCTGGTTCAAATCCTGTTTCGTGTAGGTCACTTCGATCCCTTCAAACGATATGATGACTTTATCGACATGATCGGTATTTTCCTTAGCGAACAAAATCGACACGATTTCTCCCATATCGCCGTTAAAGACCCCTTCCTCAGGCTGGTTCACCAGCTGCAATACCTTATCTCCCGTCCTGTAAATCACATCGCCAAATTTGATTTCCCGCCGCTTTTCATCCACATTGCTATTGAAAACTTCCTGAAGCATTTTATTCAAGGCATCGATCCCGGCTGGACCTCTGTACATTGGCGCCAAAACCTGTATATCCCTAGCCGTGAAGCCCTTTGTTCGCGCATTTGCGACCACCTTCTCGATAACCTGGGCGATTTGGCCGGTCTGGCAGCGAATGAACGACCGATCTTCTTGCTGCTTCGTCACATCATCTGGCAGCCTTCCCTTTTTGATATCATGGGCCAATTCAATGATCGAAGAACCATCAGCTTGACGATAAATATGCTCAAGACTGACCGTAGGTACACAATTCGAAGCAAGCAGATCCTTCAGAACCTGTCCGGGACCGACTGATGGCAGCTGGTCTTCATCACCAACCAAGATAACCTGGACATTTTCCGGCAGGGCTTTAAATAATTGATTGGCCAGCCACGTATCCACCATGGACACCTCATCGATGATCACGATCCGGCCATCCAACTGATTATCCTCATCATGGGAAAAGCCTTCACTCCCGTTCCATCCCAGCAAACGGTGAATCGTGACGGCCGGGAGACCGGTCGATTCAGCCATTCGTTTCGCCGCACGCCCGGTAGGGGCCGCAAGGACAAAGGGAAATGGGTCGCTTCCTTCTTTTTTATAATCATTGATATCCATGGATACACCATGAAGCTCTGCATAAAGCTCGACAATCCCCTTGATGACCGTCGTCTTACCGGTACCCGGGCCCCCCGTCAAGATTAACATGGGTGATTGCAGGGCTGTCTGGATCGCTTCCTTTTGGGCCGAGGCATAGGAAACACCAAGCCGCTCCTCCAACTCACCAAGTGCCAGTAAAAACTCCGATTCCGGAAACTGGTCCTCATACTCTGTTTGGTCGAGCAGCCGCTTGATGTTCTTCACGATCCCCATTTCGGAAAAGAATAAGGAAGGCGGATAAATCCGTTGATCTTCGACAACGATTTTCCCTTCCTCCGTCAATTCGATTATTTCCGAGGAAATGTTCGTGAATTCGATCTGGTCCCGTTTATTTTCCTCAAGCAGCTTCTTTACCGCTTCCAAAAGCTGCTCGGCTTCTATGTAGATATTTCCGTCCTGGAGGCACTGTGATTCAAGCGTATACAGGCAGGCAGCCTTGATACGGTCAGGGTGGCTTCCGGATATCCCGAGCTGATGCCCTAGTTCATCCGCCCGTCCAAAACCGATCCCTTCAATATCCTCGACCAGCTTATACGGATTTCCCTGTACCATCGAAATCGTATCCTGCTTATACATTTGATAGATCTTCATCGAGAGCTGCGGACCGAAGCCATATTGATTCAGGGCAATCATCACCTGCTCCAGACCTTGATGCTCCACTAACGTGTCATAGAGCCCCTTAGCTTTTTCACCGGATAGCTTCGGGATATCATCAAGTAACGATGGCTGAGCCAGAATCTTGGAAATTGCCTTTTCCCCTAGCGTATCAACAATGCTTTCGGCTGTTTTTTTCCCAATGCCTTTAAAAAGGTCACCGGACAAATAACTGACGATGCCTTCCTTCGATTGGGGCAAATCCTTGCGAAAATGCTCAACATGAAATTGAAGGCCAAAACGCGGATGCTCCTTCATGGCCCCATAAAAAATATAGATCTCGTCCTCATGCATCCTTGGAAAATAACCGGTTACGACAGCTTCCTTCTCTTCATAATTCAAATTCGTTTCATGAACGCGAATTCTTACGACCGAGTACATATTATCATCATTATGAAAAATCGTTACCAAATGGCTACCCTTCATGAACATTTTCTCTTCTGCAAACAAATCCAACGAATCTTGCTGGCTCAACGCTACTCCCCACCTCTCCAACAGCATATGCCTTCTATTTACTCGGCATTCATTTCTTCCATCAGTTTTTTACCGTGCGCCGCCAGCATGTGGTCAGGCTGTGCTTCCAGCGCTTTGTTGAAGTAAGTCATCGCTGCCTGCGCATCTTCCTTATATCCAGCAAACGCCACCCCTAAATTATAATAAGCATCGGCATGACCCGGATCCTGTTCCACCACGAGATTCAGCTGATTGATCAATTCATCATACAATTCGGCATTTGCAAGGCAAAGTGCATATTGAAATCTCGCATCAACATCCTCCGGGCTCAGCTCCACCGTTCTTTGTAAATAAGGCATAGCCAGCTTTGGCTGCTCCAATGCCATCAAAGTCAAGCCAAGCATGAAGTAAGAATCGCTGTTTTCCAAGCCTAAACGGATCGCTTTCTCAAACATGTCCTTCGCCTCACTTAATTTCGAATCAGACTCATAGTATAAGTTACCTAAAGAATAGTAAGCGGCAGCTGCGTTTTCATCCAACTCAATCGCCTTTTTGTAAAACTTGACGGCTTTATCCGTTTCACCCACTGCGGTCAATACATTCCCAAAGTTTATATAGGCAACAGGCTCCTTCGGATTTTCCTCGATTGCCTCATTGAAGACCTTCGCCGCTTCCTCGTATTTCCCTTGCTGCATAAATTCAATGCCTTGTTGATTTTTATCCATGTCCATTCACACTCCATTTTCATAATAAAAAGTATAGCATAAGCAAGTGGTCGGTTTCAGGCGGACCACCCGCAATCCAAAAAGCCCCCAACCGCAAACACAGCTGGGGACATGCCTATTTTACCCTACGTAAGTCAGTTTTTCACCTTTTTTAAATACTTCATCGATCGTACCGCCGCCAAGGCATACTTCACCATCATAAAATACGACCGCTTGTCCAGGTGTGATCGCACGGACAGGCTCGTCAAAGATAACCTCGACATCACCATTTTCCAAGACCTTCACATGAACGCCGCTATCCTCTTGACGGTACCTGAATTTCGCCGTACAGGAAAATTCCCCTGCCGGGATATGCTGCGCGACCCAGCTGACATTAACGGCCAGAAGGGAATTGGAATACAGCACATCATTATCAAAGCCTTGACACACATATAATATGTTACGCTTCAAGTCTTTTCCCGCAACAAACCAAGGATCGCCGCTGCCGCCAATCCCAAGGCCGTGACGCTGACCGATCGTGTAATACATCAATCCATCATGCTTGCCCATGACCTTCCCGTCCATCGTGACCATGTCACCTGGTTGGGCTGGAAGGTAATTGCTTAAAAACTCCTTGAAATTGCGTTCGCCGATGAAACAAATACCTGTCGAATCTTTCTTCGTTGCCGTTGCCAGACCCGCTTCTTTCGCCATCTCACGAACTTCCTTTTTATCGATATGCCCGAGCGGAAACATGACTTTTTCCAATTGCTCTTGCGTAAGCTGGTTGAGGAAGTACGTTTGATCTTTATTGTTATCAACACCGCGTAGCATTTTGTATTCGCCATCCCGATATTCAACCTGAGCATAATGCCCTGTGGCGACATAGTCCGCTCCGAGGCTTACCGCATGCTCAAGAAACGCCTTGAACTTAATTTCCTTGTTGCACATAACATCCGGATTTGGGGTACGGCCCGCTTTATACTCCTCCAAGAAATATGTGAACACTTTATCCCAATATTGCTTTTCGAAGTTGACTGCATAATAAGGGATGCCGATTTGATTACAAACGGCAATCACGTCATTGTAGTCCTCCGTTGCGGTACAAAATCCGTTTTCATCCGTATCATCCCAGTTCTTCATGAAGATCCCGACCACATCATAGCCTTGATTCTTCAACAGCAGGGCTGACACAGAGGAATCCACGCCTCCTGACATGCCGACGACTACGCGGGTATCTTGTGGTGCTTTATTCATCCTGTCACCTCGTTTATTTTAAAGGAAGGTTTATCTTCCCACTAATCTGTTAATGATTTTCACGGTCACCTCAGCCGCCTGCCTGACTTCCTGTTCCGTATTGTGCAAACCGAAGCTAAAGCGAATCGAATTCTTCGTCCGCTCCGAATCCTTGCCAAACATGGCGACAAGTACATGCGAAGGCTCGATGGACCCTGCCGTACAAGCGGAGCCGCTCGAAACCGCCACCCCTGACAGGTCCAGATTAACGAGCATCGATTCCACGTTCGTGCCTGGGAAACTTACATTCAGCACATGCGGCAACGACTGTTCGATAGATCCGTTAATTTCATATTGTACATCCGCCTCATCGAAGACGGCAAGCAATACGTCTTTAAAGCGCTTGTACTGTGCCGGCTTCCTTTCCAACTCATGTTGGGCGATTAACACCGCTTCTGAAAATCCAGCAATGGCCGGCACACTTTCCGTACCCGCCCTGCGTTTGCGTTCTTGCTCCCCGCCATATAGAAACGGACTCAGCTTCAACCCTTCACGAATATATAGAAAGCCGATTCCCTTCGGACCGTTAATTTTATGGGCTGAAACACTCAGCAAATCCACGCCCAATTCATGAACGTCGATGGGCATCACTCCGTATGCCTGAACCGCATCCGTATGGAAAAGGGCTGGATGGCCTTTAAGCAGCTGCCCAATTTCAGCAATCGGCTGGATGGAACCGACCTCATTGTTGCCGAACATGACCGAAACCAAAATCGTATCATCGCGCAATGCCGCCTTTAAATCCGCAACGGAAATAAGCCCCGCTTCATTCACAGGCAAATAAGTGAGTTCAAAGCCAGACTTCTCAAGGAATTGGCAAGTATGCAAAACCGCATGATGCTCAATCTCCGTCGTGATGATGTGCTTTCCTATATTTTCTTGGGCATTCGCCACCCCTATGATGGCCGTATTATCCGCCTCTGTTCCACCGCTCGTGAAAATGATTTCATTCCGTCCGGCACCAATGCTCTTGGCAATGCTCGAACGCGCCTCATCCAAAACATGGCGCGCCTCCCGCCCGAAAGCATGAATGCTCGAAGGATTACCAAAGTCATGGCTCATGACGGTCATCATCCTATCCACCACATTCGGATGCATCGGTGAAGTCGCCGCATGATCTAAATATATTCTCTCCACTTTTTTGTCGCCTCCATTAAAAAAAACGCAAGCGCCTACATAATAGGCGCATTGCTGATCACTTAAATATAGTACATATAAGAATCGATTTCACCCGTATCTTTATAATTCGCCAAATCCATCAACGTCGTATTATCCAATACATCCTTCACGGCATCCCTGATGCGGATCCAAAGCTGGCGCTTAACCGGCTCTTCCTCCTCGATTCCTTCAACCGGGGTGATCGGGCCTTCCAACACGCGAATGACATCACCCGACGTAATCTCCTGTGGATCCTTGGACAAAACATACCCGCCATACGCCCCACGGACGCTCTTCACCAAACCCGCATTACGAAGCGGTGCAATCAGCTGCTCCAAGTAATGCTCGGACAAATTATGCGTCTGCGCAATCGATTTCAAGCTCTTAGGTCCTTCTCCATAATGTTTAGCAAGCTCGATCATGATCGTTAAACCATAACGGCCTTTAGTAGATATCTTCATACATATACACCTCAAATTATTTATCCGTTTCTAAATCCTTATGAAATTATAGCATATCCCCGGCAGAAATGCATTCACCCTCCCTTCATTTTACAAATTATCCTAATTGGAGAACTAGGATAAGTAAAATGACTACTTTTTAAGACGAATGGACGAATTATCCCCCGGGCGGACGGATTTCCTGCCCTTTGGGACGGATTATCCTCCGGACGGATTTTCTGCCCTTTGGGACGGATTCTCCCCCGGGCGGACGGATTTTCTGCCCTTTGGGACGAATTATCCCCTGGGAAGGACGGATTTTCTGCCCTTTAGGACGGATTTTTCCCCGGGACGGACGGATTTCCTGCCCTTTGGGACGATTCCCCTCCGGGCGGAACGATTTTTCGCACTTTGAGTCGAATTATCCCTTGGACGCACAAATATACCCTTCCCTTAGGAAAAATTCATTCTGGATGGCCGTATTAAACAGAAGTTTGATTATTTATTTGATTTATTTTCTCCAAATTACAGGAAACCAATTGTTAATGGAGAATACTTTACTTAAATCTATAAGGAGTGATGACAATGATCATAAAAGATTGCAAAATGCCTTTAAAGATAGGCATGCTAGAATCTCTCGTGAGGCGTTTACCTCCTGGGCATGTAAGGCACCCGTCAATAAATGAAGACATCAAAAAAATTCAAGCAGGGTACAGAGGTGAATATAGAGTCTTCCATTTACTTAAAGCCCTTCCCGAAAAAGACTATCTACTCTTTCATGACCTCCGACTAAGCGGTTCCCCTTTTCCATTTCAAATGGATATCCTGATCCTCACACCCTTTTTCCTGTTAATCGTTGAAGTTAAAAACATGGCTGGTGAAATTTTATTTGACAACACATTCAATCAACTTATCCGCACAAATCCAGATGGAAAAACTGAAGCTTTTGACGATCCAATATCGCAGGTAAGCCGACAGCGGATACACCTGTTAGAATGGTTAAAAACAAAAAAAATCAACAACCTTCCAGTTGAAACCCTCGTAGTCAGTGCCAATTCTTCAACCATCATTCGCGCAGCGAATAAGGAGCTTAAAGGAAAAGTAATACGCAAGGATCGGATTCTTCTTCAAATTGCGGAATTAAAGAATAAATATACCGAAGAGTCACTTTCAAAAAGAGCTATAAAACGTTTATCGAATGTACTGCTCGATGGACATACCACTTTTATTCCTAAACCTTTAGAAACCTATGGAATACCAAGTTCTGCCCTTCAAACAGGTGTCTTCTGCCAAAAGTGTCATACTTTTACCATGGAGCGGCATAGAAAGTGGATTTGCCACACATGTTTGGATACTTCCCATGATGCTCATATTTCGGCACTTATAGATTATGTATATCTCGTAAAACCCTCCATTACCAACAGCGAATTTCGGAACTTCCTCCAAATCAAATCTCCATCAAGCGCAAAAAAATTATTAACTTCATTGAACCTGAAACATTCCGGACATACAAAAGGCAGAGTTTATCTACTAGATTCTCTAATAGAAGGCTAGAACGGATTCTCCGCTGTTTGGGACGAATTCTCTCGACGGTAGGTCGAATTAAACCTATTTGGGACGAATTCTCTCGATGGTAGGTCGAATTAAACCTGCTTGGGACGAATTCTCTCGCTGTTGGGACGAATTAATCCTGCTTAGGACGAATTCTCTCGACGGTAGGTCGAATTTTTCCTGTTTAGGACGAATTCTCTCGACGGTAGGTCGAATTAATCCTGCTTAGGACGAATTCTCTCGACGGTAGGTCGAATTATCCCTGTTTGGGACGAATTCTCTCGACGGTAGGTCGAATTAAACCTGCTTGGGACGAATTCTCTCGACGGTAGGACGAATTAAACCTGCTTAGGACGAATTCTCTCGACGGTAGGTCGAATTTTTCCTGTTTAGGACGAATTCTCTCGACGGTAGGTCGAATTAAACCTATTTGGGACGAATTCTCTCCCCGGTAGGTCGAATTAAACCTGCTTGGGACGAATTCTCTCGACGGTAGGTCGAATTAAACCTGCTTAGTACGAATTAACCTCGGTAAAGGCGGGTTAATTATGATTTTATCGTTACAGGCATCATAATCAGCGCATTTCACCCATAAGTTGTGATACCTTATATTAAAAGGAGAGGTGCGCAATGAATATTAAACCGCTGGCTTACCGGATGCGGCCTCGATCGATAGATGAGATCATCGGGCAGGAGCATCTGGTTGGTGAAGGGAAAATAATCGCGAGAATGGTGAAGGCCAAGCAGCTTTCCTCGATGATTTTGTATGGACCTCCGGGAATTGGCAAAACATCGATTGCAAGCGCGATTGCCGGAAGCACGAAGTTTGCATTCCGGACGTTGAATGCCGTGACCAATAACAAAAAAGATATGGAGATCGTTGCAGCCGAGGCAAAAATGTCCGGCAAAGTGATTTTACTGCTCGATGAAGTTCATCGCCTCGATAAGGCCAAACAGGATTTCCTTTTGCCTTATCTGGAAAATGGCATGATTACCTTGATCGGTGCAACGACTAGCAATCCCTATCATGCCATCAATCCGGCCATCCGCAGCCGGTGTCAGATTTTTGAATTAAAATCGTTGGAAACCGTTGATATCATCAAAGCGTTGGAACGGGCACTGCATGATGAAGAGCGCGGGCTTGGTACATATAAAACGAATGTCGACCTTGAAGCCCTTACCCATTTCGCAACCGCTTCGAATGGTGATGTCCGCAGTGCGCTAAATGCTTTGGAGCTCGCCGTCATTTCGACCGAGCCTGATGAAGAAGGTACGATTCAGATCGATGTGCAGATTGCAGAGGAATGCATGCAGAAAAAGAGCTTTTCACATGACAAGGATGGTGATGCCCACTATGACGTCCTGTCAGCTTTCCAGAAATCGATTCGGGGCAGTGATGCGAATGCAGCCCTTCATTATTTGGGGCGCTTGGTCGAAGCCGGCGATCTTGTCAGCATTGCCCGCCGCATGGTGGTCATTGCCTACGAAGACATTGGCTTAGCCAATCCGCAGGCTGGCCCGAGGGCACTCGCTGCGGTCGAAGCTGCTGAACGGCTCGGGTTTCCGGAAGCCCGGATCCCGCTTGCCAACTCCGTGATCGAGTTATGCCTATCACCTAAATCGAACACGGCCATTACCGCGATTGATGCGGCTCTTTCCGACATTCGCAGCGGCCATAGCGGAGATGTACCCGATCATCTTAAGGATGCCCATTATAAAGGGGCCGCCGATCTCGGGCGCGGCATCAATTACCTTTATCCGCATGACTATGAGAATGGCTGGGTGAAGCAGCAATACTTACCGAATAAATTGCTTCGCAAAAAATATTACAAACCGAAAAAGAGCGGGAAATTTGAGCAAGCCCTGGCCACTGTTTATGAAAATATCGAGAAAAAGAAATAACTCCGGATCGCTTCAGACCGGAGTTATTACCATTATCGGTTTTGCCGACTGTCCGCGAGACTTCGTTAACAAGCGTTCCTGGCCTTCACATTCAATCAACAGAAAAAAAGAGGCACATCAACTATGTTTGCATACACAAAGAAAGGCACAACAACTCCATTTGGTTGCTGTGCCTGTTTGGTCTTTCTTGTTACTTATTGTTTTGAGATGATGCTTTGATTAAGTTCTCAAGCCATAACTGCTTGAATTGGTTTGAACGGACGCGTCTTTGACCCCTGCCTGAGCTTTCATCTGAGGAACTGCTTGATGAGCTCTCGCATGAGGAACTGCTTGACGAGCTCTCACATGAAGAACTGCTTGATGAGCTCTCGCATGAGGAACTGCTTGACGAGCTCTCGCATGAGGAACTGCTTGATGAGCTCTCGCATGAGGAACTGCTTGATGAGCTCTCGCATGAGGAACTGCTTGATGAGCTCTCGCATGAGGAACTGCTTGACGAGCTCTCGCATGAGGAACTGCTTGACGAGCTCTCGCATGAGGAACTGCTTGACGAGCTCTCGCAACAAGTTTCTTCTATCCGAACCGATAAAGCTACGAATTGGATATGTTCCGTTGTCACATAAAATAACTCTTCATTATGCACAACAACGATATATTCTTCAGCCACTTCAATCAGAATTCCTTCAACCCTTTCAGGGCCGCCTGCGCTAACGGATACCCAGTTGTGGATCAATCTTGAAAGAATGCCATTAAGTGAATCAATACCCTCATATAGGTCCTGAGGAGGCAATTCACGGCATGCAAATTCCACCACAATTACACTTTTGATATGGGAGATCGGGAATAAAACCAACCCTTCCCTTTCCGTGGAAAGCACCAAAAATTCTTCTTTCACATCGATAACCCGGCCAACTTTTGAAGTCGGGCCGCCGCCATTCACTTGAATGCAGCTATCCTGCAATGCTTCCAGCGCCCCTATAAAAGTTTCTGGATATACAAATCCTTTATCGTTGATCGGGCATAAATTAAGTGCCCTCTTCGCATTTTCGACCACGATCTTCAAATGCTCGATGGCGTAATAGACGAGGTGATTTTCTTCCGTTTGCAGAACGATATAATCACTCCGAACTTCTACAAGCCTGCCTTCTCTCGATTCAGGGCCGCCTTTATATACCCTCACAAATTTCCCCTTTAAAGCTTCAAGGTACGGTAAACTAACAGTCTCTGCCATTTTTCCTTTAGCCTCCAATAGTTATTTATACTTTAGTGATATCCGTACTGCATATATATGCGCCTTATTTCTATTACGGACTCTTCCAATCACCCATTTTGCAGTAAATCGTCGAACGCCCAGAAATACTATATGAAACTTCACTTTTTCCAGTCTATTCACAATTCTGAAAAGCGTTTTTCTTTTCACAAAAAAAACTCCGGATTTTTCCCCCGGAGTGTTGTTCCATCACCATGAATGATTCCTTCTTGAAGTCAGTTTTGAGTTTTCAGATTCTTTTTACGTCGCAATCAACCAATAGATATTCGAAGGTCAATCCGCCAGCCGGAGCCCGCTAATCATTTTTCCTTATCGTACGGAACCGCCAAACGGGCACTTTCCCTTTGCCCATGCTTAGTCACCGTCATAGACAGCTTGCCTGATTGCTTTCCAAGCTGCTTGATCGACACATTCTCCACTTTCCCTTTGGCGGTCGCCTTGGCCAAAACGGCTCCTTTGCCACCGTATACCTTGATTACATCGCCTTTCGTCACGCCGCTCACTTTGACGATATCGGCTTTTCCTTTATTATTGACCACCTTTACCTGGGCTTTTTTCAAAGGATCAGAGATTTCACCTTGGTAGGCCCGAGCCACAAGGACGCTTTCCCTCAATGGTGACTGTGTTGCCGAAACGTAGATATTCCCCGATTTCTTACCAAGCTGCTTCACCTTAACAGTCAATGACGTTCCTGCTGCGGTAGCTTTCCCTACCATTTTCCCCCTGCTTTTTTCGTCATACACTTTAATGATGGTCCCCTTTTTCATGCCGCTCAGCTTGATATCATCCGGCTTTCCAGTTTCATTTGACACGCTGATTTGGGCTGCCTTTACTGCAGGCGAGGTATCCGAAAGGGTAAACTGATAGGGAGCATCGATCGTATTCTCAGCGTTTTCCATGACCATGTAATAGCTCCCTTTTTTCAAGTATGGTGTGATGGCCGGCTTTTCACTCGTGTATAACTCACCATATTTCTTACCTGAACGATCTTGAATCACCGCATGCCAATTCGTCTCAGCTTGTTGTTTAACTGACATGACTACATGCCCATTTTGCGGAACGTTGAACTTGAATGCATCACGATCATCGGAAGTACTGATCACCCCTCTCCACGTCTCATTCAAGCGAATGGCATTGGCCGCCTCTAGCGTATCATTCGACTCTTGTTCAAAATGGTCATCCTTCGTGTACTTCACCGAAAACTGAAACGGAACCTTCGTAGCCGCCCCATTATCGCTAATCACGATATGATACGTCCCCTTTGGCAGTCCAACTTTCACTTCCTCGAAGCTCGAACTGCCATTTTGACTGCCCGTATAGACGTGAGTATAGTTGGTTCCTTTATCGTTCTGGATGGTACCCTCCCATGAAGCCTTGGCATTACGCTTGATCGATAACGTCACAACTCCAGCTTCCGGCAATACAGCTTTATAGACCTTCTTGTCCTTGCTGCTGGCTAAGGCTCCTTTATACATTGTATTGACTTGACCATTCAACGGGGCATGAGCCTCTGTGTTAACAGCCAGCGTTAGGAGGAGAATGACGATCCCAAGCCCCAATACACCTTGACTCAACTCTCTTATTCGCACCATCTCTTACCCCTTCACGATTAAAATGATAGTATAATATAACTAGTTACATACTCCTACACTACCACGATTAAGCCCTTTCTTACACACGAATAAAAAAAGCTCCAAAGAAAATTTGGAGCTTGACCGTTCACCCATGATTTTCTTTTAACCATCCGATTATTGATTTCCCCCTGCTTTCGCGGAGAGCTTCTGCTCCTTCCTTGACGATGACCTTGCCTTCCTTTATGATGATCACTTCATCCAGGATGTTCTCAATTTCCTCAATTTCATGAGTGGCCATGATTACCAATTGTTTATCTAAATCCACATAAGAAAGCAGGCTCCGGACAATCGACTCCCTGACCATGACATCGAGCCCTGAAAATGGTTCATCCAATAGCACGATAGGGGCTTCCCGGGACAGAGCGAGCAATAACTTAAGCTTTCCCCGATTTCCCTTGGACATCGCAACGACCTTCTTTTCGGCATCCAATTTCATGAATGCGAGCATTTCGATTGCCTTTTCCCGATTAAAATCGGCAAACTGCGATGCATGAAAATCGATATAACGACCTGCCGTAAAATTAGGATAGAAAAAATCAAGCTCAGTCAAATAAGACACCTCTGAAGCAATCCTCCTGTCAACTGCCACTCCATCCACCAGCACCTGACCCAATTCCGGTTTCACGAGACCGGCAACCAGCTTCAGCAACGTCGACTTACCGCTTCCATTGGCTCCTAACACCCCGTAGATCCTTCCCGCCTCAAAGGTGAGCGAAATATCTTCAAGGGCAGCAATGCTTCGATACTTTTTCGATACCTTGTGCAACTCAACCGTCATTTTTCATCCTCCTGTTTTTTCAGAAATTGCTGGACAGCCGCCACCATTTCTTGATTTGACATGCCAATGCCCTTCATGTTTTGAACGAATGTCTCTGTAATCTCCGCTTGAATCCTGGTCCGCAATGACGAAATCAAGGCGGAATCATTTTTCACGAACGTTCCCTGCCCCCTTCTTGTCTCCACGAATCCATCCCTCTCGATCTCCGCATACGTACGCTGGATGGTGTTCGGATTGACCCCCATTTCGACCGCCATTTCACGGACAGATGGCAGCTTTTCCCCGCCCTTCATATCACCGCGTGCAATCGAATGGCAAATTCGGTCGGCTACCTGTAAATAAATCGGTCTTGATGCATGAAAATCGGCTGACATACCTCACACCTCAATCTTTCTATCCAGCAGCCAACATGAAATGAGGAACAATATCACTAATCCGATCAATTCGAATCCGCTTGTCAACAGGGAAAGGCTGCCCCCTGTTTGGAAGGAAAACTCAAAGTGATCAAGAGACATGCTAAACGACGAATCACTTATGATCGGAACTGTCCATAATTCGTCCAGCTTCATGTACAAGCCCGTACTGAACAGCCAATTGCGGAAAAACAACATCCCTAAGCAGATAGCTGAAATCAAAAGCACACGAAGCGGTTTCATAACATCATTCCCGGCGAGCGCGTGATAGACGATCCATAAAAACAGGGTAAACACAGCAAGAGCTAAACTAACCACGACCAATACTCCGGCTGTCATCAGCAAGCTGCCACCATCCAGCATCGTTTCATTATGAAAACCCTTTTTAAACAGACTTTCAGGAATCTTCATCCCCCCAAAAACAACACAAGCAGAAAAGAAAATAGATGCGACTTGAAAAAACATGCTGATCGAAAGCTTACTGCCTAGGAGCATCGCTGCAGATTGCGGATTATGGATCCAGAGCAGCGTCTTCCCCTCAGAATGTAAACAGCTCAGAATGACAGAGAAAATGAAAAGAGGCTGCACCAGCATATTTAACCAAGTACAAAGATAAAAAAGACCAGCAACTTCCCAATACTTGGCCGCGAAAAAAGCAAGGCAGACAAAGCCAGCCTGTGCAACCAATAACCAAAGCAGGGTCGTTTTTCCGACCACCCACTCCTTTTGGACTAAACCTTTGAACGAATTCACGTTTCCAACTCCTTCACTACTGTTCTAGTTATATAGTACACTAGTAAACCAAATTATGTCAAAGCTATGATAAAATAGTAAATTATACTGTTATTTTCGCGAAAAATTAAATATAATAGAGTATGTAGCAACAAAAAGAGGAAGGAAGTAATCTATGAGACACGAAAAAAAGAAGAAAAAGAAACGGACTTGGCTAAAGGTAGTCGGGATAATTGTCCTACTTTTCATATTAGCAGGAGGCGCTTTTGCCTACTCCGTCTGGAATTCCCTAAATAACACCGTCGATTCCATGCATACGCCCATAGACCGTGACACAGATAAACGAACGAAGGAACTTGCCCTATCCGATCGGGAGCCCTTCTCGATGCTCATGCTTGGGGTCGATGAACGTGATGGCGACAAAGGCCGCTCGGATACGATGATCGTGTTGACCGTCAACCCACAGAAGAAGTCCGTGAAAATGCTCAGCATCCCACGTGATACACGGACCGAGATCGTCGGCCATGGCACACAGGATAAAATCAATCACGCCTTTGCATTCGGCGGAGCAAAAATGTCCATGGATACCGTTGAAAACTTCCTCGATATTCCGATCGATTATTATATGAAGATCAATATGGAGGGCTTCAAGGATATCGTCGATGCCGTCGGCGGCGTGACTGTGCAAAACGATTTGGACTTCTCTTATGACGGTTACCATTTCGCCAAGGGAAGCATCAGCCTGACTGGAAAAGAAGCGCTAGCCTATTCGCGTATGAGATATGACGATCCAAATGGTGATTTTGGCCGTCAATCGAGACAACGTGCCATCATTGAAGCCGTCATTAAAGAAGGCGCAAGCATCTCTTCCTTGACGAAATATGATGATGTCTTCGATGCCCTAAGCAAAAACATCCAGACGAATTTGACGTTCGATGACATGATGGATATCCAGAAGCATTACAGGGATGCAAGCAAAAGCATCACCCAATCGACGATTCCTGGCGATGGAAGGAAAATCGACGGAATCTACTATAATATCGTGTCCGATGAAGAAAAAGAAATGGTCCAATCCGAATTAAAGGAACAATTGGACATTAAATAAGCAAAAAAGTAAAGCTGCCAGAACCCGCATTCTGACAGCTTTTTCTTTTTATCCATCCAATATTCTGACAAAAAATGGACGTCAATTGTAGAGATTTGTTGGAATTTTTGTTGTTTATTAGACGGTAAAAGACGGTATAATCTAGTATGAGCCAATAAAAAACCAACTTCCCCCTGCCCCTTTCACCAAATGACTCTAGTAATCTCTGGACCCGGAACCCACCAACCGCCATTCATTGCCTACAATAAATCATCCTAAACAAAAGGAGTGTATCGTATGAAAATCAAAGCAGGCAGCTGGGCTATGCTAAGCAAACAGGACAAAATGTTCATTCTGAAGGCCATCAGTGATCGCTCGAGAATGAAATATGTTTCATGAGGATTGAATCCCTTCCTTCCCCATAAGCATCCCCTCTCTTTTTTCAATCTACAGCTCTGGTGCCCGAAAAAGGAGAGGAATTCCATTCACACCGCAAACGCCATTCGCCAAATCATAAAAAAAAGAAGCATGTTGTTGGACATGCTCCTTCCATGTATGGATCGGTTTCAGACATGATTTCTTCAAGTTCGACGTTTTCTCCAACGATTAAACATCAGAAAGCAAAAAAGGCCTAACAAGCCGCCAAACGTATCGAGCATCACATCCTGCAGCAACGGAGTACGGCCGCCCGTCAGCTTTTGGTGCAGCTCATCGGCACTCGCATAAAGCAGGACACAAACCAAAGCCCCTGAAAACGAAAGCACTGCATTCCTGACAAAATGCCGCCAAACACCCAACGTTAACAGCCCAAACACGAAAAAGATAAACAGATGGGCCCCCTTCCGAATGAAAAACTCCAGAAACCCACTCACCCCGGCCGCACGGGCACTCACTTCAGCCCCGCCATACATGAAGGAAATGCCCGCCAAGCGATCATACCAATACGGCGTATCGAACTGCGCAAAAAAAGGCGTAATCCTCTGCTCCTCATACGTCTGCGAGGAAAAAAAGAAAATCACCATCGCCCAAACAACGAGCAGGATGGGGAATATGTATTTTGGGATCATAAACGATCAGACTCCTCGATGATTGCGCTTAATTTTTCCTTAAGCTCCTCCACCAGCCCAGTCAGGGTAATATCCTCTCCCGACTCCCCTTTTGCAAACGTATCCTTTAAGATTTCAAAAAACTCCATATTAAGCTCCCACTCCAATGTAATCGAGCCGCCTTCTCCGACTGATTCCCAATTCCTAATATTGAAATATAAGGAATATAGCTCATTTATTTGATAATTACATAAATGGCGGGGATTGGCAAGTGGAAGTACTTCAAAGTACCTATCTTGAAATCATTTGAATTCCAAAGGGGCCTTATCAATTTTACCAAAACGATATAAAATATCTTGAACGATTCGATAAGATGCTTGGCCATCTCCATAAGGGTTTGCCGATTTAGCCATTTCATTGTATTTCCCTTCATTATTCAATAACTCATGTGCAGTCTGAAAGATAATATCTTCATCAGTGCCAACAAGCTTTAATGTTCCTGCTTCTACTCCTTCCGGCCTTTCTGTTGTATCTCTAAGAACCAGCACAGGAACACCTAATGATGGAGCTTCTTCTTGAACTCCACCAGAGTCAGTCAGAATGAGGTGTGAACGTGAAGCAAAGTTATGGAAGTCTATTACTCCTAACGGCTCGATCAGATGAATCCTTTTATGATTGCCCAATACTTCTTTGGCCATTTCTCTTACAGCAGGATTGCGATGAACAGGATAGACCACTTGCACATTACTGTTTTCTTCTAAAAGACGTTTAATGGCCTTAAACATGTTTCTCATAGGTTCACCAAGATTTTCCCGTCTATGAGCAGTCAGCAATATCATTTTATCTAAGCCGATTTCTTCGATAAGGTCATGCTTATATGAATCTGATACAGTAGTTTTTAAAGCATCGATAGCCGTATTGCCTGTTACAATGATCGCTTCTTGTTTTTTATTTTCTTGTATAAGATTTTCTTTCGACTGTACTGTTGGGGAAAAATGCAGATCCGCTATTACTCCTGTTAATTGCCTATTCACTTCCTCGGGGAATGGTGAGTACTTATTCCATGTCCTTAAACCAGCTTCAACATGACCAACTGCTATTTGGTTATAAAACGCAGCAAGACTTGCTACAAAAGTGGTTGAAGTATCTCCGTGAACGAGAACCAAGTCTGGCTGCACTTCTTTCATTATTTTTTCTAAGCCAGATAAAGCATCTATCGTGATTCCTGCCAAAGTTTGACGTTCTTTCATGATATTCAAGTCATGATCCGGGGTTATATTGAATACCTCCAAAACTTGATCTAACATTTCCCTATGCTGTGCTGTCACAGTAACGATGGATTCAATAGTATCGGAATGTTTCTTTAATTCCAATACTAGGGGAGCCATTTTAATGGCTTCAGGTCTTGTTCCAAAAATGGTCATTATTTTAATTTTACTTTTCATGCTTATCTCCTTCATTTAAAATATAAATCACGCTAGCCCCTTATCCTGCTCCGATTGTGGCTGATGGGAGGATCGTCCGCTGGTTTTGGCTTTTCCTTTGTGACGGATGGTTCATATGCACCTTGCTATGTTTATTCCGCTAGCTCTTGTTCAATAATTTCAAATCTAGTACTCCAATCATTCCTTTTAGCAAAGGACTTTAATGAACTCTTATCGAATTTTGTTGTTAGCATCGTCTTTAATTTCCCCAAAAACTCTACCTTATTTATAGCAATTTCGAATGGGCCATCAATATGATTTATTTCATTAAAACTAGTAGTCAAGGTCGGGGTACCCGCTGCCAAATACTCAAATAACTTAACGGGATTGATCGCGTTCGTTAATTTATTCACTTTAAAAGGGATGATGGCTATGTCACTAAAAAATAAAAAATGTGGTAGACTATTATATTTTTTAGGACCAATAATGTGTACGTTGTTAAACCTTTCAAGCCCTGTTAATCCACCATGATCCGGTCCAATGAAAAAAAACTGAACCTCACTTAGATGACTAACTACAAATTCGATCAATTCCTTATCCAGCCATTCACCTATGGCTCCAATGTATATACATATTTTACTGTTTTGATGTTCCTTGAATTCCGAAGGCAATACATAAGTTTCTTTTTGAAAATCTTCAAAGTTTACAGCATTGGGCAGATAAATAACATCACTTCTAATTTCCCTCACTCTATTTTCCAATAACTTGGCAGTCGAAAAAACGATATCACTTTCATTGATCAATCTCTTCTCAAAGTTTTCAAGCGTTTTAAAGTAACCTTTAAAACCTGTTTGTTCATCTGCTACTCGATGAACAAGCTTTTTATAAGTAAGGAATTCTTTTATATAATAAGATTTAATATTCGAAAGCCATAATACATCAACGTCTCCAAAACCGATTTTCATTAATTCTTTCTTTAAATTTGGTATAGCCGTATACAAGTACTTTTTTCCTATTACCGATGTATTGAATATTGGCATTTTTATAAATGGAATCAAAGTAAATGGGGCATACCCATATATATTTTTGCTCAATTCAACTCTCTTAGATGAGTTAAGTTTCCTTCTTTGGTTTACCAACGCTTTATCATTAACATAGTGAGCAATGCTATACGCTGGAGATAGCCACAAAACCTCATACCCATTTTTTGCGAATAATTCAGCGTAATGGTGAGCACCAATTTTTACAGTGCTATTAAACTCCTGACTTTCAACCATTACTATCTTTTTCAATTTTTTACCCCCTTTTGTTACAACCACCAAAAAATTGAACACAAACCGTTTGCACAAACTGCCAAACTATTTTTTTAAATTCTTGTAATTAATAAAAAATATGACCATTAAGAGAAAAATCCCTATACCTATTTGTATCGGATTCGTTTTAGTAAGCGTAGAAATTAATGCAAAAAACGTTAAGGAAAAAATTTCAAAATAAAGCTTTTTATAATTAATATTAAAAGAAAAATTCTTCACACCAAAATTAGTTCGTAAAATTAAGAAGAACACATAAGAAACCCCAGTTGAAATTGCCGCTCCCTTAGCTCCCAAATAGGGAACTAATCCAAGGTTCCCTATTATGCTTACCAAACATACCAATACGGAAATCAAAATATGATATTTAGGTTTTTTATTGAAATTTATGCCAACAACCGAAATCTCGGAAATGGTATACATAACCGGAACTAAGACTAACATTGGAAATATGTATACGGCTTCCATATATTGTTCTCCAAACATTATCTTCAACAAATCTTTGGAAAATATCAAAATAAAGCCTATAGCAGTCATGGCAAAAGAAACCAGGCTAAACATCCTCGAAAAGAACTGTCTATCTTGATTATTTTCTTGGTATTTTTGATTACTTAGTGGAACCCAAAAGGTTGTAAAACTAATTTGAATGATCGTTAAAATCGCGACTAGCTTAAACGCAGCGGCATATAATCCAAGCTCTCTATAATCCCCTAATGCTTTAATGAAAAATCGGTCGGTATATTGGAAAACCCATGTCATGATCATTGTTATGGCTAATGGAAAGCCATAGCTGATCAATTGCCTATAGTTATAGGTTTTCTTGTTTCCAGGATCACCTTTACTTAATTTCCAATTTTCTTTCGTAAGAATAATGGCGATGAGTGATACTGCAAGACAAGTAACTATCATTGAAATTATGGGAATATAATATTCTTTTATATTGAAATAACTATAATATATAAGGAGCAGGATACCGAAATCCAATAATTTTGTTGTGACCTGGAGAACGGAATATAAGCCACCCCGTTGCTCCATCCTAACAACCAATAGGGAAAATCTATTGAAGATACTCATCACTAATCCTATTAATAATAAGATGATTAAATTAAAATCATTACTATCAAAAAGGAAAAACACAGCATACTCACGAAAGATTAAAATGATCAATGCAATTGCTATGAGCATGAAGAAGGAAATCCTCAAACAATAAAATAATAAATTCTTCCTTAATCCTTTATCCACTTCATAATAAAATCTCCCATAACTTTGATCCGTACCAAGCATTGAAATCATTAATAATAGATTAAGTATGATGGTGAAAAGTGAAAAAACTCCAAAGTCCTCAGGGGAAATGATTCTTGTAATGATCGGTGTACTAATTAAAGCTATTAATAAGCTCACCCAATTTCCTATGGAAAAAGAAAGGAATTTTTTCATTAAAGAATGACTAAACATTTTTCGCATCAGAAATTAACTCCAGCTCTTTTGATGTAACTAATTCTGGTCTGCACTTTTCCTGTATGGACATTGACGCATGTTTAGAAAGGAATGCAAATTCAGAAGGATTCTCATATAAATGTTTAATGGAGGAAGCAATTTCTTTAGCTCCGCCAGTAAGAATCCCTGTTTTTTCATGTACCACATACTCAGGAATGGCCGTGTTATTGGAGGTGATGGGAACCAATCCACTTGACATTGCTTCACACATCGAGACTCCTTGGGCATCCTGTCTTGTTGGACAAAGAAAGATCCCATGTTCTTTATGTACGTTAGCCATTTCCTGTTGATTTAAAAAATTCCTGTGCAGCTTTACATTCTTGAATTTTTCCAGTGGTTCCGTTAATGGATCAAAATACTTTCCTTCCCCGTAGATGGTAAACTCCAATTCATTAAACATAGATTCTTCACTTAATTGCAGAATGGCATCGATAGCGATATCATTGGCATATTTTTTAGAAGAGAAAGGCCTGATCATCAATATTTTTCTCCTTAATTCCTGACCTTTCTCTAAATATGGAAACAATTGATTGTCTATAGGGTTAGGTATAATATCAAATCGTTTGATCTTAGTGCCCGTGTCACATTCTAAAATATCTTTCATCCACTCAGATACAAATATGAAGGACGTATTCTTATTTGAATGGTTGATGAATTTCCTGAAATTCCACATTTGTCTCATGTTTATCAACGCGTATTTTGGAAATTCTCTCCAGTCGAAATTAAATAACCTTCTGTACCATCCAAGCGCCTCTACACCATGGACCCAAACGATCGTCTTGATGTGAACTTGTTCAATAACGGACATCATATGTCTATCCAAAAAATGAATCAATAATTTTTCCGGTTTTATTTGATTGATGATTTCCAGCAAATCCTCACGATTGCCTTCAACGATATCAATCGAATCAAAGGAATAGTTTATCTTGCTTTTTATCTTATTATCTAAAACAAAGACAGATATATTCATATTTGGCGAGAATTCCAGATAATTAATGATTCTTCGATGTACAAAGGCATTTCTATATAAATTCCCTTGTTTAGGATACCTATTAGTAATTAAAAGATAATTCAATGTTAATCGCCTCAAACGGTTAGGTATTTTTCTGTTGCTGCATTATCGTATGGCTCACTTTTCGTATATAATCCCCTCGTATCTATGATATGTTTTTCCTTAATACTATTTTTATCTATTGCTTTAAAGTAGTCGTGATCCACTAATATGACCAATATGTCGGCATTTGCTATTGCATCCTCCGTGTTTATCAATTCAATGTTTTTATTTCTAAGAACACTCGGTAATTCCGAAATATGAGGTTCCACTACATAAATGGTCGAAGGAAGCATTTCAGCTAAATCTTTTACGATTTCCAAAGCGGGGCTTTCTCTTAAATCATCAATGTTTGCCTTGAAAGCAAGACCTAAACATGCAATTTTGGAATGGGCCGGATCAGTAGCTGCTTCTTTGATTTTATCAATAACGAAGTTTGGTTTTGAATCATTGACGTTTCTTGCGGTATAAATCAATTGTGCTCTCTCAGGTGCTGCATCCACAATGAACCATGGATCGACCGCAATACAATGTCCCCCGACTCCAGGACCCGGTTGTAGAATATCCACACGGGGATGATGATTAGCCAATCTTATCAATTCCCAAACATCAATCTCTTGATCATCACAAATCATGGAAAGTTCATTTGCAAAAGCAATATTCACATCTCTGTATGTGTTTTCAGTTAGTTTGGTTAATTCCGCAGTCTTTGCATTTGTCTGAAGGACCTCCCCCTCAACGAATGATTCATAAAATTCCGCTGTTTTTTGTGTGGACATCTTATTGATCCCGCCGACAGTTCGATCATTTTCAATTAATTCCTTCAGTATTTTCCCAGGCAATACACGTTCCGGACAATGCGATATGAAAATTTGGTTGGATTTTCTTTCATCCATGCTTAAATCCGGTCTTTCATTTAATATCCACTCTGCCATTTTTTCAGTCGTACCGATGGGGCTAGTAGATTCAAGGATGATTAGGTTCCCAGGTTCAATATATGGGATGATCGATTTAGTGGCTGATTCGACATATGCCATATCAGGCTTATGCTTCTCTTTAAATGGTGTCGGTACAGCCAGAATATAAATATCGGCCTTTATAGGCTCGATATCGGCCGTCAATTTACCTGCCGTCACCACCTTTTTCACAACTTTCTCTAGGTCCGGTTCATATATGTGCACCTGCCCATTGTTAATTAAACGGACGGCTTCTTCATTAACGTCTACACCATGTACCGTGAATCCTTTATCCGCTAAAACAGCTGCTGTTGGTAAACCAATATAACCCAAACCAACTATACAAATCTTTGATTTCAATTCAATCATCTCCATTTTTTTAGTAAGTCTTACCCGAAGTAATCATGCATTTCTCGTTTCCATATCAAAATATACATTTCGGTTATGGATATAAGCCACAGCTTTCCATTTGGCTACTCCCTTACTGATTATTCTTTTACCTTTTGTTTTTCTAATAGATTTTCTATAAACGCCAAAATATCATCTTTAAGAATGTCATCCTTCAAGGCAAACTCAATCGTTGTCTGGATGAAACCGAATTTCTCGCCAACGTCAAATCGTTTCCCTTCAAAGTCGTAAGCAAAGACTCTCTGAATTTCGTTCAATTTTTGGATGGCATCCGTCAGTTGGATTTCTCCGCCAGCCCCCAGTTCTTGTTTCTCCAGGAACATGATTATTTCCGGGGTGAAAATGTAACGGCCCATGATTGCCAGGTTGGAGGGGGCTGTCCCTTTTTCCGGCTTTTCGACAAAGTTATGGACTTCATAGCGCCGGCCGTTCCGGTTACCGGGATCGACAATTCCGTAACGGTGCGTTTCTTCTTGCGGAACGGTTTGGACACCGATGACAGACGATAAGGTTTTATCGTATTGGTTGATTAGCTGCTTTAAGCATGGTGTCTCCGCTTGGACGATATCATCGCCAAGCAAAACGGCGAAGGGTTCATTTCCGATGAATTTCCTTGCACACCAGACAGCATGACCCAACCCTTTTGGCTCCTTTTGCCTGATGTAATGAATGTCCACTTTGGAAGGAGCCTGTACTCTCTCCAATAATTCGAATTTGTTTTTTTCCATTAAGTTATTTTCCAGTTCGAATGCATTATCGAAATGATCCTCAATCGCGCGCTTCCCTTTTCCAGTCACGATAATGATATCTTCAATACCGGAAGCCACCGCTTCTTCAATGATATATTGGATGGTCGGCTTATCCACGATCGGCAGCATTTCCTTCGGCATCGCTTTGGTCGCAGGCAGAAACCTTGTTCCTAGCCCCGCCGCCGGAATGATGGCTTTTTTAACTCTTTTCAAACGGTTCTCCCCCTCTAGCAATTCGTCAGCCCCATAAAAAAATGAACCTGAGGCTAATGAGCATTTTTTCACTCAATATCAAATAAACGGTGATATTCCCTTCCTTGAAAATGGCAAGATTCACAAAAGCCTGATATTCCATGCAGCTACTATTGCGCTCTTAACCATTGATTTAATTGTTACTTCTTCTTTTTTCAGCAATCTCTGTATAAATGGATCTTCCTTAAACCATCATAAGCTTCGTTCATTTTGAAGCTCGATTTGTAGTATACTGAGCATCTGTCATTCCTTCATTTTATAAGAATAAATGACACGAGGTGTTCCAAATTTGAAACTCCCTGTGCCATTTATGAACTTCATCAAAAGCATTTTTATGATTCGTAATACAGAGTATCGACCATTGCACGCGTTAGTCGTCGCATGTGCACTCGATGTAATTAGACGGAATGATGTAATCCTCCGCGCGTTCAACCCCAAAATAAGAGACTCCACTGTTCAGGTGAAATTTGCACCAAATAAAAAAAGAGCGGAACCGACGAATCTCTCTGGTTTGCCAGTAAAAGATTCAGTACATGCCCCTACTCCTATTGTGGAAACCCGATGTTCCCAGTTTTTTTTCACACACTTGTTTTGAGAGAATCTGCAGTTAGCTGGGTGAACTTTCTATCCAAAAGGATGAAGAGCACCCGAACTCTTAGATGAAGACGATCATGCATCGATTATGAAACTGGGCATTTTATCAATTTCGATGAAAATGGGGAAAAGTAAACCGGTGTTGAAGTATGCCCACTCACCTCAACCCGCCCAAGCATGAAGGAAAACTCCCCCAAGCAATCCTATTAAAGCGAACTGCGCGCCAATAAAGGCGTCATCCCCTGCTCCTCATAGATCTGCGAGAAAAAAGAAAATCACCATCGCCCCGGATGGGGTATATGTATTATGGATCATACACGTTCAGGCTCCTCGATGATTGCGCTTAATTTTCCCTTAAGCTCCTCCACCAGCTCCGTTATCGTAATATCCTCTCCAGACTCCCCTTTTGCGTACGTATCCTTTAAGATTTCTAAAAATTCCATTTCAAAATCCAACTCCCATATAGTCGAGCCGCCCGCTCATACTGTTTTCCCATTCCAATTTTTGATATATTAGGAATATAGCTCATTTAATTGATAATTACATATATGGTTGAATATGACAAGTTAAATTACTGTAAAGCTACCATTAGTAACTAGTTCAACTAGTATATTTAGCGGATACAACAAAAAAAAGGACCGATTCCTCAGCCCCAGCATTCCCCAATTATGATTGACCCAGAAAAAAAGTCATGACTGAAATTAAAACCAAAATAATCGTAATATAAGACCCGATAAACAGCTTCTTTTTTCTCTGTTTCTTTGCATAAACTTCCTCGAACGTAATGAATTTGTTTTTTGTCATCGAATAATCTCCTTTAATTCTGATGGCAGCTAACTGACATCGCCCTCCGCGAAGTCCCTTTGCTTTATTTATATGTATAGTATCGGCACACATCGCGAAATATTTAAGAGATTATATGAACTATTTTTCATCTTCCTTTTGTAGAAGGTTCACTTGGGATGAAATAAAAAAAAGACTGTATAACAGTCTTTCAAAGAAACCCTTTCCTATACTCTTATGTATTGCTTTTCTCTCGTACCATTTTCTGCAATGAATATTTGCACATCTTCAATGGATAGCCCAGCATTTCTCGCTTCCACCATTAAACTAACCCATTCTTCCAATTCCTTGCTTGCGTTCAAGACAAACCCCACCCAACTTGTGGCAACACAGCCATCTTAGCATTAGCCTTAGACCTGTAATTTTGCGTCCCTACTTTTCAATAGGTTTGCCTTTCTCAAGAATTCTCCGCATTTTTTCCAATCGATTAGACCAATATTAATTATCTTGAATACTTACTATTATTATACTTTTAATTATGATTAAAAGGATCAAAATAGCTCATAATACTATTCGTTTTATTTCGTCATTTTTCACCAATTAGCGACATCTTGATATAAAATCATTGTTAAATCAATCTTTCTCCATTCAGAAAAAATAGAAACAACTGTTGAAATTAAATAATATTACTATTCCATAAAAATAATTTCCATACCATCATCATCAAGCATTTCAGTAACTACCCTATAAAAAAAGACAGGATGACAAACCATTTCATAGGTGCATCCTGACTTTCCTTACATGATATATATGTCTTTTACCCATACACACTAGATTTCTTTGGAATGCCTAATAAATGGCTGAATATCCCTCCCCTCACATTCGCTAACTGATTATATTCACCCACCTGTATGATTTCTCCCTGATTCATGACAAGCACTTGATCTGCATCGTCTAAACCTGATCACTTTAACTTTCTGCGATGTTTATTAAACACTTTCATGAAAATACTTCCATCATCTGTTTTGTAAAACTTTACTCCAACTAATTTTAAAGGTGTCCATACTTCTCTCATTTGGTATAAAGGCATAAAAATTCATCCTTTCTTTTCTAATTCATTAATCGAGTTTTTGCTTTGGATGAGGAAAAAATACAAATGTATATTTACCATTTTCACAACTGTATTTTTATAAAATCTCTTTATCTTTTTTATCTAAGAACGATTTGTTCATTATAACGAATTAATAAAAAAAACTTACCACTCTTACATTATTATGTCAATTAGCTTCATTCCTCTTTCTATTTACCTCACTATCTATTGGTAAACTTTCCTCAGCCATTAGGACTATATCTTTTTTAACATTTGTCCTTCCCGTAACCCGACTTGCCTATTTACAGTCAATTGTCTCTTGAATCAGTGGATGCTCTAGGCATATAGGAACAAATAAAAAAAAGCTGCTTTTTTTCCAATATTCTTTCGAATTCCAAAGAATTAACGTTACTTTTTTTTATATGTTCCTCAGGCAAAATATAAGATTTCATCATTAGGTTTATGCTTTTTTTGTCTAATTTTGTCTGTTTTAAAGAACTTAGTATACTTTATTGAGAACAAATGCTATATTATAAAAAAACGGTTCATATGGAGGAAAATATGACTAGCAGATATGGGGAATTTGACTCATTAAGGGGGGTGGCAGCGCTTATTGTCTTAATTGGGCACTATATGATGGTTTTCCCGTCATATGCAAATTATCAGTACGGTTCAAACAGCCCGAATATGGTCTATTTTTTCAAGGAGAGCCCCCTACGCCTTATTTTCAGCAGTGGAAATGAGTCTGTCATTTTGTTCTTTGTATTGAGTGGTTTTGTTTTGTATTTATCCATTAATAGTAAAAAATTCGACTATTCTACATTCTTAGTAAAACGGATGTTTCGAATTTATATTCCATATATAGTGGCTATAAGCATCGCTATACTAGCAAAGGTTCTCTTAAGTCATACTGAATTGCCATTTATCAGTACGTGGTTTGCTAAATCGTGGAAATCCTTGGATACACCTTCCTTATTAATACAACATTTTTTATTTATTGGACAATACAATACAGATGCCTATAACAATGTAATCTGGTCACTTGTTCACGAAATGAGAATATCCATTATATTTCCTGTATTAATCTTCTTATTTATAAGAAAAAAGCTTATGTACTCATTATTTTGGCTTGGAGGCTTAAGTCTATTAACGACTTTAATTCTTTATGTGTTTGGTTCTGGTTTAAGTATTACGAGCATTCTTCTTAGCCTTCATTACTGTACTCTTTTTTTAATGGGAGCTATCTTGGCTAAATACCGACATGAACTTTTTGCCTATGCTTCGAAAATGCGAAAAGTGATGAAAACGACATTATTAATTGTCGCAATTATCTGTTTCATGTACGAGGGGATCATTGGTGAAGTTGATTTTCTGAACAATTATATTTTTAGAGATTATGTAGTCTCATTTGGTGTTTGTATCTTTATCACCTTAAGCGTGTCTTCCCAAAAAGCTTCTAGGCTATTAAGATCTAACATTCTTACTTTTCTAGGGAAAATATCATATAGCTTATATTTATATCATCTCGTTTCCTTATTCTCATTGATGTACCTATTTTACGGTAAGATGCCGACCCTTTTATTATTGGTATGTTCCTTGATCTTTTCTATTCTACTCTCTTCAGTGGCTTATCAATTCATAGAAAAACCATCGATGAAGCTCGGATCTTATTTTACGAAGACGAAACGGATAGATACGATAGAAGAAACAATCGAGGCAAAACGCAAAGTCGGATAACTGCTTACGTTTTCCGAACACCCATACTTACAAAAAATCATTAGCTCCATCTTTAAACTTATGGATTTTCTTACTATTTCGAAAAAGTGGTGAACTCGATGAATGAAAAAGTGAAAATTAAAGATTTTATACGGATTCTAAAAAAACGACTGCTGATCATTATACTCACTGCACTTTGTATAACTGGCTTCATTATTTTTTCATCCCTGTATATTATGAAACCTACGTATCAATACTCGACGCAAGTGCTCGCGGGATCATTAAGCATGAATGAAAAGGAAGCTTCCATAAATAAAGTTCAAGAAAATAGGCAACTCGCCCTTTCATATATGGATATTATCAAGAGTCCGCAAATCATGATAGGTGTTAAAGAGGCATTGAATCTTAAGACTTCAAGCTATGACTTACTTAAACAAGTATCGATTACCAATCGTGATAATTCACAAATCATTACGATTGCCGTCAAGGATTCAAATCCTGAATCCGCAAAAGTGATCGCTCAAACGGTCGCGACGCAATCCATCTCAACATTCAAGGACATTACAAGTGTAAAACAAATCAGTATCCTTAATGAGAACGAAACGGGTCAAGCAGAGCTGCTTTTCCCAAAACCGAAATTCATCATCGCCATTTCAATTGTAATCGGATTTTTTGCCGGAATAGGATTGGCGCTTCTTAGAGAACATTTCGATGACTCTACCTACACAGATCGGGAACTTGAGCGTCTTGGCATTCCTATATTAGGTCGTTTACATGTAAATGACAAAAGAGCTAACAGAAAACGGAAAACATCTTATAAAAATTTACCTTCCACGAAACGAGGTGAATTCAGTGAGTATTAAATTCACAAGGAAACAATCCTTTTACCTAAATGATGTAATCAATAAAGACCAATTATATTCCATATGTAATACGATTCAGGCCAAACTTCAAAAAGATAATTCCGTATTGATGATCACTTCCATCTCACAATCTCAACATATAGCAAATGCTGCCGCATACTTGGCACTCGCCTTGTCCGATCAACGAAAACGGGTGCTGGTAGTTGACGCAAATCTGCGCCAACCTTCGCTGCATCAATTGTTTAATATCGATAATTCATTTGGTTTGACCAACTTGCTTTTAAGTGAAGCGCCCCTTAATAACCAGGCTATACATATAAAAGGGACTCTATTTTGTCTTCCAACAAGCGAAGTACTTTATGAACCAACAGCTTTATTAACATTAGACACCCTCCCTACTTTGATAGCGGAATGGAAGGAACATTTCGATATCATTTTATTTCACACATCGGATAGCTTGGATAAACCTGATGCGAATATTGTAGCTAAATATTGTGATGGCATCATTTTAGCGATACAAGAAGGAAGAGATAAGTTAGAAAAGATTGCAGGTGTGAAAAGGCAATTTGAAAGGGCGAATCTTGAAATATCGGGATCAATGATCATTTCATGACTCAAGGAGGGTAACCATTGGAATCTAAAGTAAGAGTCGATGGACAAGAAGAAATTCTACTGAAGCCACTATCGACATCATCATATTTTCATATAAAGCGTGCTATGGATTTTATCATCTCGTTTTTGTTGTTGCTGCTTTTATCACCTGTTTTATTCTTATTTTGCATTCTCATCCCTCTTGATTCGACTGGCTCGCCTTTTTTTTATCAGCAGAGACTCGGGCTGGATGGGAAGCCTTTCCAAATAATCAAATTACGTTCCATGGGCATCGACGCCGAAAAAAACGGTCCTAAATGGGCAAGCCAAAATGATCCGAGGGTGACGAGAATCGGCGCATTTATCCGAAAAACCAGGATTGATGAGCTCCCTCAATTAATTAATGTTTTAAAAGGAGATATGTCACTCATCGGTCCAAGGCCTGAAAGGGAATATTTTTATAAAGAATTCGAAACGTTTTTGCCTGGCTTTAAAAACCGTTTATATGTGAAGCCTGGAATAACGGGATGGGCGCAGGTGAATGGGGGGTATGATTTAACGCCAAAAGAGAAGCTGCATTTCGATTTATATTACATTCGCCATCGCTCATTTACTATGGAGCTCAAGATTTTCTTACGAACGCTGACTATCGTCTTTACGGGTAATGGAGCCAGATAAACTATTAAAAGGGGTAATGAAAAATGAATAAGGTACTAGTAACCGGGGGCTTTGGGTTTATCGGCTCTCATATTGTCGATGCATTGATGCGGAAAAATTATGAAGTGGCCATATATGACAACCTATCCAGCGGCTCCATCGGGAATGTACAAGCCAAAGTCACTCCCTTCTTTGGAAATGTGGAAGATGAAGCCTCCCTTGAAAATGCAATGGATACCTTCAGGCCTGACTATGTCATCCACCAAGCTGCCCAGGTTAGTGTACAAAAGTCGATATCTGATATTACGAACGATGCACGGATCAATATCATGGGAACGATCAACATCGCCAAGCTCTCCCATAAGTATTCGGTAAAAAAGGTCGTGTTCGCTTCATCCGCGGCCGTATATGGAGATTCCGATGTTATGCCCATCACTTTATCACATCCTACTTCTCCATTATCTCCTTATGGTGCTTCAAAAAAGACGGCAGAGGATTATCTAAAGCTTGCTAAAGAATTATACGATTTAAACTATGTGAATCTTCGGTACAGTAATGTGTATGGGCCTAGGCAGACAGCCAATGGCGAAGGCGGCGTCATATCGATCTTCACTAATTTAGTCATCAATAATGAGCGGCCTTATATATATGGGAACGGTAATCAAACGAGAGATTTCATTTTTGTAAATGATGTAGCCGATGCCAATGTGAAAGCGTTGGAATTCGAAGGAAGCGGCACCTTCAATATCTCATCAACCACCAGTACAAGCATCAATCAATTATTTTCCATCATTCAATCATTTGGCAGTCATCATATATCTCCCCTTTATAGACCAGCGAAAAACGGGGATATTAAAGAAAGCTTACTTTGCAATAAAATGACTATCCAGAAATTAGGTTGGGAACCCATTCATTCACTTGAATCCGGCCTTGCCAGCACATATGAATTTTATGCCAATCAAAACCAGCATTCTTTACCTGCAACCGAAGTTGGTTCAACTTCACCTATTCTTAAGCCAACGACTTTATCGTCTTGAATCGGGAGCAAAACTAGTGAATACAAAGAAAAACTCCATATTGATCAATATTGTTCATTTATTTTACAGCACCATTCTATCAAATGTATTAAATGCTGCGACTCTCATTTTATTAGCCAATTATTTCAACTCCAAGAACTATGGAATTTTCAGTGTGGCTCTTGCACTTGCCATGGTCATGAACTTTTTTACGGATCTCGGAGTAAGCAATACTTTTTTGCGTGAAGGAACGAAGCTGGAAAACCTCGGAAGAACATTTTCATCTTATATGAATCTTCGGATTGTCTGCTTGTTAGTAACCTTTATTGTATTCTTCTTCGCAATCAAGGTTCTCTATCAAGAACAAGACGTTTTGTATATGATTTATAGCTTGATGATTCCGATGGTTATTGGCCTGGCCATGCAAAGTATCGGCATCACCTATTTTCAATTGATTGAAAGGATGCAGTTCATAGCATCCATCAAAATCTTCTCGTCCGTCGCTTTGATCATTTCAACAGCAGTTAGTATGGGCTTGCAAGTCGATGTCCATATAGCCGCCTTTTTATATGGATTTTCTTATTTATCCGGTGGACTTTACAGCCTGTATTTACTGCTGAAGAAAGCGCAAATGAATTGGGGAACTTCTTTTGAAAGAAAATTGTTAACGAACCTCAGTCCGTTTTTGATCAGTGGATTATTCATTATGTTAATCCCGCAATTGGGTCCGCTAGTGTTGGAAAAGACCTTGCCTTTAACGCTTGTTGGCCTATTTGCAGTAGCCTATCGGATTCCATCCGCTTTATACCAAATACCAGGGGTCATTGCAGGGGCTTTCTTTCCGCTTTTGTTTAAGCAATATAATCGAGGTGAACTGGGCGAACACACGAGATTAAATATACTGCAAATGAAAATCATGTCATACATCGGTATGTGCATGACGGTATCATTATTTTACCTGGCTGCCTACCTCGTCACCCTTTTATTTGGTGCCGAGTGGGGCTCTGCGGTTCAGCCTTTGAAAATATTGGCCTTCATCATCGTTCTGCAAGGCTTTAACATTGCCATCGCTGACGGTCTCACAACCAGAGGCCTACAAAACAGACGTACAATCGTTCAGTTTTTCACCATCATGATCGGGTTGCTTTCCTTCTATTATATGAGCAGCAACTATGCTGTCGCTGGTGCAGCCTTTGCCGTATTAACCATGGAGATTGTCTCCTTCATTGGCTATGTCATTGCTTACCCAGAGAAGAAAACGGTCATTACAAAGGTCATCCTGCCTTATGGTGCCTTCTTTACGATTAGCTTTGGCTTGATGGACTACTTATTATCAAAGCATCCTTTCATAGCCATGATTTCCACCATCATGATGGTAACAGCCGCCATATTGCTGCTTGATAAACAGATCAAGGATCTAATCACAAACTTCATTAAAAAGAAACATACGGCCAAACATGAACAAGATGGGAGACAAAAAGGGAATGGAAAGATTGCTAATTAATAAAAACACCTCCATATGGTCAGTCTTTCTCTTGCTATTTTTCATAACGCTCAGTAAATACAATATCTCCATCGGTTTTTCCTTAAAAATTTACATGATATTTCTAGCCATTTTTTTCTGCATGCATTTTCGGGATTTTTATTTCGGTACACTTTATCATTATGAAATCCTTTTGCTGCTATTTTATTTCACTTATTGCCTGAGCGGCGCATTTTCACAATATCCTGAATCAAGCATTCGCGTCATCCTGGGAGTGATACTCGTAATCGGCTGTTATTTCATCATGAGATATGTACTGGAGTTAACGTCTATAGGTGCCATTGAAAGCTCCATTGCCAATGTAGGAATCATCTTCAACATCCTCAGCCTATTCTTATATATCGTTGGAATACAGGTGACAGGAAGATTCCCGACGGGTGTTGAGATTACATCATATGGTTTATTATTGGACCGGGATTATCCAAGATTGATTGGTCTGCTTGATGATCCAAACATCTTCATTTTCTTTAACACTCTATTTTTCTCGTTTTATTTAACCCATTTAAAGGGCTTCAAGCATTCAGCCGGATTCATCCTATGCATGATCACTTCCCTCCTGACTTTTTCAAGAGGCGGAATTTTAGCTCTTGTCCTTGTGGTGTTTTTGTACATGCTGATAGCTAATTTTTCAAAAAAAATCAAAATGATCGTTGTATCCTTATTATGTATATCCATGATGTATATCGCTGCATCACTCATACATATCGATGTTAATGACATCATCACGAGCCGTGTTGATGACTTTTCAACCGATGGAGGAAGCGGACGGTTCGAGCTATGGGAGCAGGCACTTAACTACTTCATGTCCAATCCCCTTTTCGGTATTGGTGCTTTCAACTTTTCCGATTATTACGCCTTCGAGCATGACGAAAAGCTTTATGTCCACAACACGTATCTCGAAGTTTTAGTGGAATCCGGAATCATTGGTTTCCTTTTTTACCTATCTTTTTTATTGATGCTCATCATCACCTTATTCAAGACTAGATTACATAAAGAAAAACCGTTCATTGTGCTTACCCTGTTTGCCTTCTTGATACAGATGATGTCCCTTTCGCTTATGATCAATGAAGCATTTTTTTTCTTTTTAGCATTAACGTTAAAATATATTTCCCTATATGAGAGAAAAGAGGTGGATTATAATGACTTTCAGCATAAAGGATGACAGTCCTTTAGTTTCCGTGATAACGCCCTCATATAACTGCTCGGCCTATATTAAGGAAACCATCGACACCGTCCTGGATCAATCCTACCCTAACTGGGAAATGATCATTGTGGACGATCACTCACAGGATGACTCGGTACAGGTCATTCAATCCTATGAGGCTATGGATTCACGGATCAGACTAATCCCTTTAGCTAACAATGTCGGGGCGGCACGTGCTAGGAATATAGCCATTAAAGAAGCACGCGGAGATTATATTGCCTTTCTTGATAGTGATGATTTATGGCTTCCTACTAAATTGGACGAACAAGTCGAATTCATGAAAAGCGGGAATCTCGCTTTTTCCTTTACCTCTTATTCTTTAATAGATGAACAAGGCCATTCACTTGCTATCGAAGTAAAGGCACCGCAAACAGTCGATTATAAGCACCTGATTGGAAATACGACGATCGGCTGTTTAACCGTTATGCTGGATAGAAAGCAAATCAAGCATATTGAAATGCCCGATATCCAGCCTGAGGATACGGCATTATGGCTGTCATTGCTGCGGAACGGATACCAAGCGCATGGCTTACCGAAGATTCTATCCAAATACCGGATCGTCAGTAACTCGACTTCAAGAAATAAATGGAAGGCTGCCTATCGATATTGGAAGCTATTGAGGGTCCAGGAAAAACTGAATATTGTCGAAGCGAATTTTTATTTTACCAAATATGCCTATAATGCCTACAACAAAAGCAGAGGGTTACAGCCTGTCTCTATACAAAATGGGGGAAAATGAATATGAACAATGTCCTGCTACTTACCGATAAACTCATAATAGGCGGAGCCGAGATGTATTTTTGCAAATTGGAAAACCATCTCCAAGATAACAACATGACCTTTTACTCTGCCGCCGCCACTGGTGAATTATACAAGCACATCCAGCACAAACAACAATTCATTCCGTTAAGCGTAAAGAATCATGCTGCTAATCTAAAGCTGTTAAGCAAACAAGTCCTCCTAAAACAGATTGATGTGATTCATGCCAATAGCTTGCGCATGCTGCTTTACTCGATTGCGATCAAGAAACTGACCAGAAGAAAGATCAAGCTGGTGTACACGAAGCATAATGTAACCATCCTGGAAAAAAAGCTGCCTTCCCTTTTTAAAAGGGTGCTGAATGAGCATGTAGAGCAAATCATCGCCATTAGTAATTTTGAAAAAGAAAACCTGCTTCATCTAGGAGTAAATGAAGCGCTTATTCGGACGATTTACAACGGAGTGGATGTTGAACACTTTTCTTTTAAACAGATTCAGCCTAAGCAAGCATTCAATGTGGGCATTCTAGCCCGCTTATCAAAAGAGAAAAATCATGAGCTTTTCTTAAAAATCGTAAATGAGTTAAAAGAGGTACCTAACGTGATGTTTTATATCGCTGGAGATGGACCTGAGCGGGAGTTCGTCGAAGAGGTGATTAAAGACTTAAAGCTACAACATAAAGTGATGCTCCTAGGCAATGCTTCCAATCCATACGAATTCATATGCAATATGGACGTACTTCTATTAACTTCAATAAGAGAAGTCTTCCCAATGGTCGTGCTCGAAGCAATGGCGGCAGGAACGCCGATGATGTCAGTCGATGTAGGCGGCATTAAAGAAGCGATCGTGGACCATGAAACCGGGATTCTCATTCCACATCACTCAGAACGGGAATTTGCTAAACAGATCCAATCTCTTCAGGAAGATGAGGACTTAAGGCTGCGATTGGGAAGCAAAGCACGGCAAAAGGTCGAGGAATCCTTCTCCCTCTCGCGTATGATCCATTCCACACTTAAAACGTATCAATGATAAAAAACAAACGATGCTCTCGTTTGTTTTTGTTTTTTATACCTATACATCCATTCTGGACAAGCATATACTATATAACATTACCATAAAAGGAGTGTTATACATGGCAGACCCACTCAACCTCCCTGAAGACTGCCAGAACGGGAATGCTGCCAATATTGATTGTTTTGGCGCCCATCCTGATCTAGCGGACAATTCAGCCGCCATTCAAGCAGCGATTGATTATTGTGTAGATAATCATTATTCAAAAGTTGTCATTACAGGGACGAAGCAATATACCCTATCCTCCCCCATTGTCATCAAGTCGAATGTACATCTTGAAATGGATCCCACCATCACATTACGTGTAAAAGGTGATTTCCAGGTTTTTGAACTCCAAAAGGATGCATCCATCTCCGGCGGGACCATTGAAGTGGTCGATAAGAGTTTTAATTCATCCGTCATTTTTCTTTCGGGGGAGCAACAAATCGAGATCCATAATCATACAGCCATATCCAACATCAATTTGATAAACCGATCGGCAAGCTACCAAGGAATAGCCATCCATTTATCCTGTAAAAAAGCATGGGATTTCATCAGCTTCTTTAAGGTAAGCTCCCTCCAAATCACTAACTTCCAAACCGCCATCTATCTAAAAACCGAAAAACTGTTCAATGTAGATACCCCCTGCTGGATCAATGCGAACTCCTTCCAGTCGATTTTTATCGATGGCTGCCAGTACGGTATCGAGATCGTAGGAAACAGCGATTTGCCATACGAAATTTCGGGGAATACCTTTACCGATATCCAAGTCCAATGCCGAAAACAAACAAAAAAAGTCATTCGCTGCTCAGGCGCTTACAATCTATTTGGAGGTGTCATATGGGATACGTACCGTATGGATACCCCTCCCATCGTCATTGAATTCTCGGCTACTTCCCATCACAATTACCTGAACTCGAATCAAGTAGCGACATCGATTCTTGATCGCGGCCAATACAACCGATGCACAACTCCTCATGAAGAATCCCTCCAGGTAACTCCGCCTCTTGCGCTCGGTAAAGCCCATCTCGTCGGGAATCAGGATGATATTTTAGTACAGGCAAACGTTCGCTACGCTGTCCGTCAGCTTTCCGGAAAAGCCCCTTACGGAGGTACTATCAATAACTGTTTCAACTTACTCGATGAACAAAGTGTCAATTACCTGGATGTTCCCAGTGCCCAACCGGTTGTGATCGAACTGGATTTTTCGAAGCAGCCCATTAACATGCTCAATTGCTTTGGCATTTATTTTGGATGGAATGAAAGCCCCAGCCGCGTTGTGATTGAATATCAACAAAGCTTGAATGGACCATGGACCGTTGCCAAAAACCTCCCATTCAATGCCGGTAACACGGTTATATCAGAAACAAGAGCAGAAACGCTCTATAAAATTAGACTGACCTTAAGCGGCTATACACAGGAGCACAAACGATTCCGGATCAACCGGATCTTCGCAAGATCCTCGCTGCAGCAAGGTGCAGCATGGCTGCCGACCGCAGGCGGAACATTATATGGAGATCTGGAACTGCAAAAAGGAAAAGCCGTGACAATGACTTCACCAAACGGTACGAAGTGGAAAGTGAGCATGAATGACCAAGGTCAAATCATCACCTCAAAGCTATGAGCAGTAAATAAAAAAACTGGCACATATACTCGTTATCCAATGAGGAAGTTCATAGATAATGAGGATAAGACCAGTTGACTCTCCCATTCAAAATACAGGGTGTGTGCCTCTTTTATTAGCTAATCACCCTTTCCATTAATTCAACCTATTGGCCTGACCATTATCTGTGATCCGGTCCATCGGCAATGACGGCATATCAAAGCTAGTGTTCATGCTATTTTCGGTAAGTTCAATGACTTCGTTTTGCATCGTGATTTTGTCCAAATCCCAAATCATTCCCTCGAACGTATTGTATTGCCCACTTACTTTCAGTATACGCTTTGTATTGTCTGAAGGCTGTATTTGTAAGTTCGTAAATTGGTTGCCACTGACCTCATTCGGGACGGTAGTGCCACTAATTATGTCTATCATATTCACACAATCCTCTAACGATAGACTCACAAACCGATTGGCATTCACCCATGCCTTACCTGAAGCCGGTGCTTCTGCCATTAGCTTCACTCCCGTCTTCATCCCTGCAACCTTGATATCCTCAAAGTTCACGAATGAAATCTCCTGTTCCTTACCACCGGCATATAAAGAAATTCCCGTCCCCTGATGACTCTCGGACCAATTAATGATATTTACATCCTTCACCTCGGTTTTGTTCCAAGTATTATAGTACTTATATTTCCCATCTAAATAAATGACCTCAGAATTGAAATCAGCATCATTGATCACTACATAAGCACCTTCAATGGAAGCATTCTGCTCAAGCTCAAGCACCCTGAAATTCCCCTCGACAATCAACTTCGTACCGTATCCGGAAAGCAGCTTAACGCCTTTCCTCACGATGATCGGTGATGAAATCACATAATCCCGATCATCCAGCATAACCGTCTTTAGCTTATTTTTTTTCGCATGATCAATCGCAGCCTGAATTTTCGCAGAATCAGTAGCCCCTTTAAAATCTTCAACATAAATCTTTTCTTCGTGCTTCGATGGAGAATGTTTCTGCTGGAAAATGAAGAAAACGAGTAACAATAAACAGAAGGCAAAAACGATGATTTTTTTCATGAAACACATCCTTATTTTCTTATGGGTAGTATTATTGAAGGCATTTATAGTAAAATATGTGTGTTGGGCATGAGGAATATATAATAGAAGAAACACGACTCATCCAGGTTAATAAAAAGACAAAGAGCTTTCAGTGTCAACATCGGTTTTCCCCATTTTCATCGAAATAAAAATCCCCATTCATATCGGTTACTCAGTTAACTTGGTAGGGAAAACGCCTGCCTTTTTCTTTTCTTTGAGGCGATAAGATTCACCTTTGATATTAAAAGTGATGGAGTGACGAAGGATGCGATCTAGAATCGCTGTAGCTAACACATCATCTCCAAAAACCTTTCCCCATTCCATAAATGATTTATTAGATGTTAGGATCATCGCCCCATTCTCATATCGTTTGGACACTACCTGAAAAAAGATATTGGCCGTTCGTTCATCAAAAGGAAAATACCCTACTTCATCGATGATGAGTAAATTGGGTCGGCTCCATTTGTTAACTAAACGATGGATAGTCCCTTTGAATTCTGCCTTTCGGCATTCTGATACCACACTTCATCAGCCGTTAAAAATAAGGCAGTGTATCCTTATGTAAGAGCTTCTATGGCGAAGGATATGGCCAAATGTATTTTTCCTACACCTGGTGGACCTAATAGAATTCTATTTTCCCCGTTTGCGATGTATCGACAAGCAAGGTCTTCCTTACGCGCTGCTCACTTACACTTGGTTGAAACGTATATTCAAAATCATAGATTGTCTTCATGTAAGGAAGCTTGGCACTCTTCATCCTCTTGGATAAAAGATTTGACTGTCTAGCTTCAGATTCTCTCAAAACAAGCGTGTGTAAAAAATGAAAATATGATACATTTTTTTAGAAGCTTTCTCTAAAAGATCATCTAATTGATTGGCTGTTTCTAGCCAACCAAGCGTCTCTAACTGCTCTTCGAGTTGGTTTTTCATAGTGAATCACCTTCTTCCAGAGCTGCCTAAGAAGCTAGGGAACGTGTTTCAACCATAGGAGTAGGGACTTGTACAGAATTTTTGGCCGCCAAACCAGGAGGATTCGTGAGTTCCTGCTCTTTTTCTATTTCTTGCATTCCTTCATAATGCTCTTGCTTTACATAAACCTTCGTTTTACTCGTTAAAATAGGATGTTGAGCAATGCATTCCTGCTCGTCATACATTTCAATTTGATGATCCAAGGTTACTTTAACCTTTACTTTTTGACCCGCATACCGGAAAGGAACAGAATATTTTTTACCTAAATAAGAGATAAAATAATCCCGGCTTACTTCTCGCATTTCCCAATGACTAGTCGGGAAGAGCGACTTAATTCCCCAAGACCGAAGAAATTTTTGTTCGTGTTGTAGGCGTTGAACCGGTGTTTCATTAGTCGTTTGATTCTTCTTTTGATTGGCCGTATGATCAAGCCATATACGGATATCATGATTTAAAGCATACAATGTCGGTTCATGTTTTCTTTGAAAGAAATTATTCTTCACGTAAAGAACCGTTCTTTTCACTTTCCCTTTTGTTTGAGGGAGATAAGGATAACACGCTTTTGGCTTATGACGACTGTTTTCATATTGTCATAGAGGATCTGTTCCGGCAGTCCATTAAAGTAGGCAAAGGTATTCATATGGCATTTCATCAGTGTTTCTAATTTCATATCTGGTATAAAATCCACATATTTCATTCTGGAATAACTTAAAAACATGATGAATTCATGCACTTTTTGAACATGCACCTCATACATCCCTACATCCACCCAATCCATCTGAGCCTGTTTTTCTGGTGGAGTTTCAAATCTTACAGTGGCTTGTTTTTTCGGCTGAATTCGATAGGGTTTGGATAGGCTACACTTAGTTGGACAGAATTTTTAGGTCAAGTAGACTACAGATAATATATTCGAGGAGAATCTACATGACCAAAAGAGAACGCAGAACATTTACGGGAAGATTTCAAACAACAGATGGTACAGCTGTACCAAAACGGGAAACCAAGAAAAGAGATTATTCGTGAGTATGACCTTACGCCTTCGTCTTTGGATAAGTGGGTGAGTCAAAGTCAGAACTCTGGTTCCTTTAAGGAAAAAGAGAATCTAACAGATGAACAAAAGGAACTGATCGAACTCCGAAAACGAAATAAACAACTTGAAATGGAAAATGACATTTTAAAGCAAGCTGCGCTGATACTAGGACGAAAGTAAATGTGATTCAGAATAATCAACATAAATACTCGATATCAGCAATGTGCAAAGTCCTTCAACTACCGAGAAGCACCTATTATTATGAAGCGAAGGAAAGAGAAAAAGAGGATGACATTACATCCGATGTGATCGACATATTTTTGGCAAGCCGTCAAAATTATGGGACACGTAAAATCAAAGTAGAATTAAAAAAGCGCGGACTCATCGCCTCGCGGCGAAGAATTGGACGTATTATGCAAGAGCAGGGTCTTGTCTCTACTTACACCGTAGCTCAATTTAAGCCACATATGAAATCATGTAATGAATCAAAACAGAAAAATGAACTAAACCGTGCGTTTGACCAGGAGGAAGAAATGACGGTGATTGTAAGCGATTTGACGTACGTAAGAGTCAATCAACAATGGCATTACGTATGTGTATTTGTCGATCTCTTTAATCGAGAAATCGTAGGCTTCAGTACAGGCCCAAACAAAGATGCCTTCCTCGTTTATCGTGCATTTGCCTCCATCAAGGTCGACCTACGTAAAATACAGTTGTTCCATACGGATCGTGGAAATGAGTTTAAGAATAAACTGATTGACGATGCATTAGAGACTTTTCATATTCAGCGGTCTTTAAGCACGAAGGGCTGCCCCTATGATAATGCAGTAGCTGAAGCAACGTTCAAAATCATCAAAACAGAGTTTGTGAAAGGTCAACATTTTGATAGCTTAGAAGAATTAACAAGGGAATTACATGACTATGTCCACTGGTTTAATCATATACGAATTCATGGGACACTTGGTTATGTAAGTCCGATTAATTACAAACTTGAACACCTTAAAAAAGTTGTCTAGTTTAGTGTTGACAGTCCAAAACTTCATAAACTCCCTTTCTTGAAATAGTTTATATTTGAGCATTTAAGTTCCTCAACAAATCCGATTAATAAAACAGTAGATGATTTATTAAAACAACTATAATGATAGATTTCATATAACACTAATAAACACTAGCTACCGCCATCAGTTCCTCTCAACTCTACGTTTTTAAGACGTGTATTTTTGACTGACCCACTACTGTCTGTATTTCTTTCTAGAAATATTGGTCGTTCCGCTTCAATTTCCGCATTTTCCACAACTACATTATCACCCATTATTAGTATTCCAGTATTTTGGCTATTGCTTGTTGGGGTAGTTTTTTCTATTTTTATATCAATATTCCGAAAAGTTGTGTTCCTACCAACAGCTGCTAAAGCAATATAAGCCTTACCGCGAATTGTCACGTCTTCAATTACACTGTTAACCTTTTCTCCTAAGCCTTCTCCAGAGTTAACAAATATGGCTGATAGAGCATCATTGGTTTCTGAATATGCATATACCTTTTTTATATTTACGTTTGAGGCATGTAGTTTAATTAGACGCTTTCCAAAATTGTATCCGTATACGTCCTCAATGTGTAAATCATTTTTATTATCGTTTTTCGAAGTTATAACATAAATACCGGACGTATCCTCATTAGTTATATTATTTTTGGAGTCTATATTGTGAATATTATTAATGCGAACACCTTTAATTTTGCCTACAGCTGAAGAGGTGACTACATTTGTAATATAGAGGCAGGTAAGATTTCCAGCATAGTCTGTAATCACTCCATTTCCCTTTTTTTGCATATCTTCAAAGGCTATATCTTGTACATTCAACCGATTGCCTTGAGTTTCTATGTACACGATAATTGTACCATCATTACTGTTGGAGTCTTTAATGTTTTTGAACTTAATGTTCTTCAGTGAAATATTTCCTAGTTCAGCATGAAAAAACATACCGTACCGTAAAAACCCGTGGTTAAAGTCAAATACAATATTTTCAAACGATATGTTGCGACTTAATTCTAAAAGATTCTCCCCTGCTGCTAACTTAACAGAAATCACAACGTCTGATCCTCCTGAGACATGACGTGTTGTTCCAGGTGTAACGATGATTGGAGAAGTTATTAAATACTTTCCACTTGGAAAGTATAGATCACTCACATCCTCAGAATTGAAGGCTCTTTTAATAGCTTTGGTGTCATCAGAAACTCCATCTCCTTTTGCACCAAACGATTTTATATTGACACCATGACTTTCTATTTTCTCTTTATCAGTAATCCCTTTATTAGAATTTATTATCTGATTAATAACAATTAAAATCACAATAATTACCAGAGTGATGATGAGACTACGTTTTTTATTATTTTTAATCCAATGCAAAGTCAGTAATCCCTTTTCCATTTTCATGTTTCTAATTTTTTCTTATTGTCAAAATTCAATCTGTGAGTGATCCCTAGAATTAGGCAAAAGATACAAAAAAAAGTAAACCATCCTTGTATGATCGGTTCGACGAAAAACGTTATAAAACTTGTTGTATATAGTGCAATAAATATTCCTTTTATGATAACGGGATGCTTCGCTTTCACAAATCTTAATAAAGAAATTAAAGATAAAAGAGTGAAAATACATAATAATAGGAAAGGGACAATTCCTGCATCATAACCAGTGTCAAGCCACAAATTATGAGCGTAATTTAACTGGATTTCAGTTTGTCGTCCTCCTAACGGGTTATCCAGAATCCCTATGAATACTTTTTTCCATGTTATAATTCTGGGATCTTCGGATAATTCCATATCTTGAAAACGAGCATGTAATAGTGTGCCTTCCCAAGCATATCTAATACTTAAAAAATTACTATCAAAAAGAACTTTAGTAATAATAGTTAAAGTTAACAAAAGAACAAAATTGATTATCTTTCTGGCACTTACTTTCATTGAAAATAGGAATACCGTTATAAAACAAGCCACTATTATAATAAGGCCCGTCCTGTTCCCTAATTGAGTAACTGAATAAGCACTAGCTCCGAAACAAAGGATAATTAAAATCTTCATCTTAGAATATGCATTATTTTTAAAAGTTAGAAATATCACAGGTAGCAATGCTAATCCAAACGATAAGCTCGTATTTAGCCCTGTAGCTGTTATAGTATTCCCCCCCCAAATACTTATAACTATCCTACCGCCTAATGCAGAACTAGCGTTTTCCATGCTCCCAAATGTTTGTATTGTTTGTATTAAGCTAGAAAAACCAAAAAAAGTAAAAGATGCAACAATCAAAAAAATCCACCTGTTGGTTTTTTTGTATTTGTGGTCACCCTCTACAAGCTTATACCCTAAAATAAATAAAGTGATAGGGTAAATTAAATACATAAGAACTAATCCTTTTGTAGCGAATCCGTAATTATAAACAATGATTGAATATAATATAGAGAATGAAACCAAAAAAAGAGTGATTAACCAAAAACCTTTTCCAAATCTACTTTTCATTAGGTATATAAAAGTATATGGAAAAAAAGCTAAAGGAAGATAAACTCCTAAATTTAAAAGATTTGTACAGTAAGCAAATATAATAAACATCCACAATATATTTTTAAAATTCACTTGTATACAACGATTATTTTCTAGTGTTAATGCATATTCCATTGCATTTCCCCATCCCTGTTAATGTTCACTTCTAATCTACCCCATATCTAGGAGCCTAAAAAGCGTATGTAAGACCCCAAAAATCGGAATTCAAGAGAGGTGGAAAAGATTCTTCCACTCTATGGAAGTACCTTTGAAGCGCAATGATGTTACCAACCTACAATAATTTTGCACTTATATCTAAAAAAGGTGCCTGAAACTATATAATTTTCTTTTTTTTGTTTTTAGTCCTTTTGAAAATGAGTTTTCTTTTAAAATATTGTAAAATTTCATAACTTAATAAATGTAATAAACTTTTATTAGAAATTGCCCTCACATCATATCTTACTTCTGATATTTTGAGATTATTACTCTGAATAGCTGTTATATTTGTTTCTTCACTGTATGTATCATAAAGGTAAATCCCCTCACCCTTTAAATTATATTGTACATTAAGTTCATGAGGTCTTAGTTGAATTGGGAATTTTTTGATTACCTTATAATTACATACTTTTGCAGTTAACCAAAATTGCTTTTTATGAATATTATTTTTATCACCATAAAGATCCACACATAATTCTTCATCACTAAGATTTAAAACACTACCTAAATCCTCCTGCTCAAAAAAAACATCATACTTCAATGTATCTTTTTTAAAATCCGGAAGGTTATAGGTTTCTTTATTAAAAGAGAGCAAGGGAACCTGAAAACCAGTATTTGAAATGCTATTATGGGTACCTGGATCAGTAAAATTAGTAGTAAGTGCTACATATGGATAAACAAAATAACGATTTGTCTTTACGATATAACGAATATAATATTTTAACCAAGAAGATTTTGGCCAATTAACAACGCTATTGGGTAAATCTATATCTTCACTAAATTCATGATTATTTTCTATATACCATTCATAAAACTGAGACCACATTCTCTTAGTCCAAACTTGTCCCCATGATTGTGCGTACTGTAAAAAGTAAGCATCGTACCCATTATTCTGTGGAACAAATGGTCTGTGAATTCCTACATTCCATAAATGAGTATAAAGAGAAATACCAGCAATTTGATCACATGAATCATATTTTTCAATTGATTGATAAACATAGGGGATAAAATTCTTTGATATAAATAAATCGTCCTCTAACATTACCACAGCATCATAATTACTTGTTAAATTCCCACAATACAAAACGTGATTTCTTAAACCAAGACGATTAGGATGTTGAATAACCTCTTTTTCACCAAAAGGCCATTTAAAATCACGTGCATACGATGCAACTTCGTCGCTACCGCTATTGTCTATACTAATTATTAGAGTTATCTTTTTTCCGTAGTATTCCGCTTGTGTTATTGACTTTAACAATCTAGATAATGAATTAACACGATTGAATGCTACAACAACTATAGCTATATTTTTCATGTATGCCCATCTCCGTATTCTAGTGAGTGTAAAGCCATGAATTTTTTTATATCTGAAAATAAAAAGGCATTTTCGCTAATCCATTCTGTTTCACGTTCCCACCATTTAAAACTTAAAAGAAACGCTTTTTCTTCTTCTGTAAATCTAGTTCCAATTCTCCTTGCTGGTACTCCACCATAAATATTATATGGTTCCAAATCATTAGCAACTACTGCCCCTGTAGCAATGATAGCTCCATCACCAATATTAACTCCTCCAATTATCTTGACATCGGCTCCTATCCACACATCATTTCCAATAGTAACAGCATACATATCATTAATATCTGAATACTTAAACTCATTAAATTTTGTATCTGTAACATAACTAAATCCCGATTGTTTTAACGTAGAAAAAAAGGCTGGATGTGTAGATACGAATGTATTTGTAGGGTGACCCCCAGTTATTAATTTTACATTCTCAGCTATAGAACAATATCTTCCAATTAGAGAGTTTGTTAATTTCGAATCTTTTCCAATATAAGTACCATACCCTAGTTTACTATTAGAAAAGGAAACATTATTATGAATAACATTTCTTCCTTCTAGTACAGTGTTAAAATTCACGTCGCATCTTTCTTTTATAATAGATTTAGTTTTAATAGATAGATACCTCGACAAAAAAAACTTAATAACCCTTTTAGCTGTAGACTTCAATTTATTTCACCTATCTTCATAAATTTTTTTTAAGTAATATGGTGGTAAATCACTCCTACTCATCAAAGATAAAAATTTTATTTTTAGAGAAAATAAGTAATTGCTGTGTTCCTTTCCTATTGAACTTTGCATAGATTTAAAATAACAATAACAATGCTCCTAATCTCATAAAAATAGGCTGATATATTTGTCGTTTTTATACACATGTTTTTCTCAATCTAACTCTCTCGAATAAGAGTGAACACTTTTTCAAAAAAATTTAGTAGCCGTTGGTATTTCTTTTCATAGCTCAGAATTACTGAGGCTCCATGTATACTAATAATATGAATAATCATTTTTTACTTCACTAGATTGTTTCACTATTGAATTATTTCCTTAGTTTTGACCATTGCACAAAAGTAACCACTACACATGTAAGACTTTATTTATCATTCTTTTTAATAATTTTTAATGACTTCAACATACTGGAGGTTATAATTCTTCATAGCAGGACATTCTAACACTTTATACTTCATTGTATTGCATTTAGTAAACAACCGTTCCCTGCCCCAAAGGTTCTAAATATCCCTTTAAATAATATAGCTTAGATTAAATTACTGAATCTAATTAACATTTAAAGTTTTCTTATCATTCTAATACTTTCTATAAGGTTTGGTATTGAAAATGCCTTTAGTATCATATAAGTAGAAATCTTAGTTTTAGAAAAGAAATATAATACAAATACATTAGCAAATATTTGTGCAGCCAAGGTAGCAATAGCTGCTCCATACGCACCCATTTGGGGTATTAAGAAATAATTTAATATGACGTTTAATATTAAACCTACAAGAGTATAAATTAATGTGTATTTTTGTAAGCCTTCAGATATTAACCATACCGACCTCGCCGATCCAAGCAAAGCAAATGTTCCTGCAAAGACACTGATAGACAAAATACTGGCCGCTTCTATATATTCTACTCCATACAATACTCTTACTATTATTTTTGACAAAATTAATATTGCTATCCCAAATCCAATTCCAGTCCATGCGATAATGGTGTACAAAATTTGCATAGAGTTAAGGTAGTTTTCTTCATTGTTAATTTTATTATTCATAATTATAGGTTTAAACGAGGTTATAATGGCCATTGGTACAAAATACCACATTTCGGAAATTTGCACTGCTGCAGAGTAGATACCAACTTCTGTCTTTGTTGGCATCATTGTTCCAAGCATAACCTGGTCTATTCTCATATAAAGTGTAATCATAAGACCTGAGAGTATAAGATACCAACTCTGCGTTAAAATTCCTTTTGCATAGGAAAAACTAAATGTCCAGAGTGATTTATCCTCTCTTACTTTAAAATAGGCTATCAAAAGGGCGACACTAATTAAAAACGCATCAAGAGTATATATAAGCGCAAATTGTAGGAGAGTTCCTTCTTTAACAACTAAGAGAATTTTCAAAACAGCCATAATGACATAAACAGACATGCGAATGATAGAAGAAATTTTAGCTTTTTGATTAGCCTGTATCCAGTACTCGATTACTTCAACTGATTTAACACTTATCGTAAACGACATAACTAGAACTAACAAATGCAGGTTTTTGTCCTCAGGTTCAATGATTCTTATTATCCCAGTAGCCATTATTGTTAAAACAATTCCACCAATTACTCTAAGTAGTAAGCTTGTAAATAAAATGACCCCTTCATTTACCCTCTTATCGATGATAGACTTAACAGTCAACGTTTCCAGTCCTAGAGTAGAAATAGCAGTAAACAAAGAAACAAATGCCAAGGTGTAGTTAAATTGACCATATTGCTCGGGTCCAAAATAGCGAGCAATAAGGGCAGTAACAAACACGCCTATAACCAACGTAAACAGCTTATCACTTACTATCCAGCCGGAATTTTTGATTATTCTAGTAGCAACTACATTTTTTGAAATAAGCATTTTAAAAGTTTTATTACTATTATTCATAGTCAAATTATTTCCTTCTCGCTTATTATATATTTTGACCAGCTCTATTTTTTATATTTTAATTCGCCAAATATTTTAGAAAACAAAAAAATGCTCCTAGTTATATTACGGACGAATAAAAAAAGGAAACCTAAATTCAAACACTATTACTTGTATAATAAAAATATGAAATTTTGTTAGAATTATATATACTCAATCCATATTAAATCAATGGTTACTCCGTTTTTTAAAATATAGATTAATTTATGATTCCAGTACAAAAAGTATTAAATGTCAAATTCTGACCTACAAACCCAATCTACCTTAAACTGGATGTAGTTATTAGTGGAAACAAAAGAATATCCTAAAAGTGTGAAAGACTATAATAAAATAACAAAAAAAAAATCTTTTTTTAAAAATTTAAAAACATTACTAAACTTTTCACAGAAAAATTTCAAGAAGATATAGGCGACCAAAAATGTAAAACTCTATTCGATGGATTTTTCACTAAAAGAACAGAAAACCAATCCATAAGTGTCAACACCAAAACTTTTCTTGATTAAGACACAACTTTTATTAAACAATCCGCTTGATAATAAAGAGATTATCATCGTGAGCAAATCATGTGTGAATTTCGCAAGTATGTTTGGTGAAGACTAACTTAAATGGAATAATTATCTTAGAGTTGATATATCTTTATATAATTATATTACTAATAGATTACATAACCACTACAAACCCGAAAAAAATGTATTTTATTGGTTTATTTGCTATAAGTTAGAATACTAATTTAAAACTACCGCTGCCTATCTAAGTTATTAGGTTATAACAGCTATTTTTTAAAAAAAAGATATTGTCACAAGACCTTATCCGTTTTAATTTCATTCACTAAATCAATTATTCTTTTAGCTTGAATTTTATTATTTTTTTCATTTATTACAAAATTTCGAGCTTTCATACCATGAAGTTTTAATTCTCTTCTACCATTTTTTAAAACTCTTTCTATACTAGAAGCTATACCTATTGGTCCTATCCCTTCAATTGTAAATATATAACTATAATACTCTTCAGGAATACCTTGTAATTTATAAATTAACACGGGAGTACCTGAAAGCAAATATTCCATAGTTTTTGATGGAAATGAAAATTTAGTATACTCTCCCTCATTGTTACGTGGGTTAATTAAAAGATTAGCTTCACTTTGAAGCTTCATTGCAGTATTTCGAGATACCTGACCAAAGTACTTAATTCTCTCATCATACGCAGATGATTTTTCCACTTCTACTTGGGCATCACCTGCCCCACAAATCCAAAGATGAATAGAAGGATCAGTTATTATATTAAATGACTCTAAAAGGTCCATTATACCGTAAGCTTTGTTTAGCGTCCCCGTATATAACACTACTTTTTCATTACTTTTTTTAAACTCATCGTTTTGTTTTACTATTAACTCACTAGTATTAACTATCCCTTCCATAACAATCCAAGGTTTAGTTCCTACAGCGATTCTTTCTTCCATATACTTGGTTAAAAACACAAATGAATCAACCATTTTTAAAAACCGATTCATGAAATATTTATCCATGGACTTAAGTATACTTAACAACTTGTTATCCTTTCCTCCTGGATTCATGTATTCTGGTAAATCAGGACATATAAGACAAATATGTACATTTGGATTTACTTGCTTCGCTTTTATAGCTGCATATATGAAAGGAGTGTGCATTGAGTATATAATTATAACCTTTTTCTCATCATTTTTAGTTTCAGCCCATTTTAATATTTGTATGCTTAAAGCTTTAGCTTTCCACATATGCTTTACTCCAAACAAATTAAGGAAACCTACATCTTTGTCGTTTGCACCATTAGTATGGCTCCAATGTCTTGATTTTATATAAATATCTTTATAACGATTAGGGAATGATCCCACAAAAATAGAATTTATTATTTTAATAGGGGTTATATTCCAAGAGTCTAACCCCTCTATAATATTCCATTGTAATGCATTTGCTGCAGCTTGAACTGTTCCATTACTCTTTTTGTAAATTTCCTCTTCTTTATCTTTTGCAAATACTCCTCCTAAAAAAAGTATATCCATTTTAATCATCCTCGAATAAGTTTATTCTTTTCTCCATACTACTTTATCTATTATCTTTACATAACTTTGCAAAATCTTAATAACCTTAACCGACACATTTTCATCCTGATAATCATTCGCAAGATATGTTATTTCCTCGTTCTCCCACATTGCTCTGCTCAATTCTACACCTAGCACAATATCTTTTTCTGTAATACCACCGATTACCACAGTTCCTTTATCAAGAACTTCAGGACGTTCTGTTGATGTCCTTATTAAAACACCTGGGAAGTTTAGAATAGCAGATTCCTCTGAAAGTGTTCCGCTGTCTGATAATACTGTGAAAGCATTATGCTGCAGCTGGTTGTAGTCAAAAAATCCGAAAGGTTGTAATTGACGGACGAGTGGATGGAATTTGAAACCTCTTTCCTCAATTTTTTTCCAGCTACGTGGGTGAGTTGAATAAATAACAGGTAATTGATATTTTTCTGCAATATTGTTAATAGCATTCATTAATGATAAAAAATTTTTTTCGTTATCAATATTTTCTTCACGATGTGCCGAAATAAGGATATATTCACCTTTTTCAAGATTTAATTCTTCTAGCACTGCACTATTTTTAATACTATTCATATTTTTATTTAGAACTTCTGTCATTGGGGATCCTGTTACAAAAACATGTTCTTTTCTAATACCTTCTGATAATAAGTAGCGACGACTATGTTCCGTATAGGCCAAATTGATATCAGATATATGATCCACAATTTTTCTATTTATTTCTTCTGGTACATTTTGGTCAAAGCAACGATTACCAGCTTCCATATGAAAAATAGGTATTTTTAAGCGTTTTGCCGCAACTGCACTTAAACAGCTATTTGTATCCCCTAAAATCAATAGCGCATCAGGTTGCTCTTGTTTTAGAATTTTGTAGGAAGCAGCGATAATATTCCCCATGGTTTCACCAAGATCTTCACCAACCACTCCTAAATAATGATTTGGCTGTTTTAATCCTAATTCATCAAAAAAGATATCATTAAGACTATAATCCCAATTTTGTCCTGTGTGTACCAAAATATGTTTAAAGTATTTATCGCAAGCTTTAATTACTTCTGATAGCCTAATAATCTCTGGTCTTGTTCCTACTATAGTCATTACTTTCATTTTTTCCATTAAAATTATACCTCCAAATATATTGTATCGGGTTTTTCTGAATCAAAGCATTCATTAACCCACATTACTGTTACAAGATCATTTTCTCCTACATTTACAATAGAATGTGTATAGCCAGTAGGAATATCTACAACTTGTAACTTTTCTCCGCTTACTCTATATTCAATAATTTCTTCTGAATCTATTTTTCTGAATCTAATAAGACCTTCTCCACTTACTACTAAAAATTTTTCATTTTTAGTATGATGCCAGTGGTTTCCTTTGGTAATACCAGGTTTTGATACATTTACCGACACTTGCCCTCTTTCAGGTGTTCTAATAAATTCTGTGAAAGAACCTCTGTTATCACAATTCATTTTCAAATCATAGGAAAAGCTGTCTTCTGGTAAAAAGCTTAAATATGTACTGTAAAGCTTCTTTGTTAAGACGTCTTCCATATTAGGAATGCTTAACTCCACTCTACTCTCTTTAAAGCTTTTTATACGTTCAGCTAATTCCCCTAATTTAATCGTATGTGTTGTTTTCACGTAGCAATATAGATTTTCTTTAGTAGGATTCCCTTCCAAAGCGTTTATAAATTCTTCTAGTACATCATCAATATAACAGAGCGTTAATTCGGCATCATAATTATTAATTTGAATATCTATATTTCTAGAGATATTATGGCAATAAGTCGCCACAACTGTATTGTAATTAGGTTTACTCCACTTTCCAAATAAATTAGAAAGTCTGTATACAAATGCCTCAGCTCCTGTTTGATTACTATATTCAAACAGAACATCCTCACCAGCTTTTTTGCTTATACCATATGGGTTATCTTTTCCAGCCTGTATAGACGAGGTAATAAGCACAGGCGATTTATTATTATGTTTTTTTAATAGCTCAAGTAACTCGAGCGTAAAGTGGAAGTTACCTTGAATAAATTCTTTTTCATCGTCAGGACGGTTTACTCCCGCCAAATGAAAAACAAAATCACATTCTTTAGCATAAGTATCCAATAAAGTCGGTTCAGTTTCTCTAGTAACCTTGAAAATATCTTCATAGCCTTTATTTTTTAATTCCTCAATTAAGTTTTGGCCTACAAATCCATTTGCTCCTGTAACGAGTATTTTCACTATAAAAACCAACCTTTCTAAGTACCTAAAAAATATAAGAAGCTTAATGTATTCTTATTATGAAGAAAGTACCTTCATACCCTTAAGTTCATTTTGAACATATTCTAATTCAATTAGTTTTTCTTTAATCTGTTCGATACTTAAGATTTGGGTATTATGAGAGTTATATTCTTCTTCCGTAGATAGCTTTTTATCACCTTCTGCGAAATATTTATCATAATTTAAATCTCTTTTATCTGCTGGAACCCGGAAGAAACCACCTAGATCTTCTGATACTACATATTCTTCTCTTGTAAGCAGAGTTTCGTATAATTTTTCTCCGTGCCTTGTACCAATAACTTTAATTTCATTATCTGCCTTGAATAATTCTTTAATCGCCTGAGCCAAGTCTCCAATGTAACTTGCAGGTGCTTTCTGTACCATAATGTCTCCAGCTGCTGCATTTTGGAACGCAAAGATAACCAGCTCTACTGCTTCTTCAAGACTCATGAGATATCTAGTCATATTAGGATCCGTAATGGTTAAAGACTGACCACTTTTAATTTGTTCAATAAATAATGGTATAACAGATCCACGTGAGGCCATTACATTACCATATCTAGTTCCACAAATAAGCGTTTTTTCTGGATCAACAGTTTTTGCTTTAGCAACAAAAACTTTTTCCATCATGGCTTTAGAAATCCCCATGGCATTTATTGGGTAAGCTGCTTTATCTGTTGAAAGACAAATTACCTTTTTGACTCCGAAATCTATAGCCGCTGTTAAAACATTATCCGTCCCTAAAATGTTAGTTTTCACGGCTTCTAACGGGAAAAACTCACAAGATGGAACTTGTTTTAAGGCAGCAGCATGGAAAACATAATCCACCCCGTGCATAGCATTTTTAACACTAGCCAAATCTCTAACATCCCCAAGATAAAACTTAAGCTTATCGTTATTATATTTCTTTCTCATATCATCTTGTTTTTTTTCATCACGAGAGAAAATACGAATTTCTTTTATATCAGTATCTAGAAATCTATTCATTACGGCATTACCAAATGAGCCAGTTCCTCCAGTTATTAATAACGTTTTATCTTTAAACATATTAGTTCCTCCTATTTATAAATGCTTTATTATTATATCTACTGTCTTTTTTATATCAAAGTTATCTTCTAAATACTTCCTTCCATTAAGACCCATTTGACACCTTAATCTTTCGTCTTTTGAAAGTTTATTTGCGTTACCAATAAAGGTATTTACATTAAAACTTTCTGACCATAGTCCACTTTCTGATTCCTTTAGTACATCTTTTAAGTCTGTATTTTTATCAGTTGCTGCTAATACAGGAAGGGAATACTCCATATAGGCAGTTAATCTGGAAGGGAAGTTTGGGATAGTAAATCTTCTGTCTAAAAATATTAATCCCACATCAGCTATCTCCAGTAATTGGTCATATTCATCCTTAGGTAGTTTATTAAATAAACTTACGCTTTTAGTTTTTTTCTGTTCTATATGCTTTTTTATTTTTACATACTCAGTACCTGACCCTACAATTAACAGATGACCATTACTAATTTTATGAAAATTATCTGCTACTTCTAATAAAAATTCTATTCCTTGTGGTTTCCCTAAATTTCCTCCATATACAAATAAGGTTGATTCATTAGGTATGTTAAATTTACTAAAGAGTTCTTTATTTTTATTTTCCCTTTCAAATCTCTCAATCGGGCTTATTGAATTAGGAAAAATTTCCACTTTTCTTTTTTGAATAAAAGGATTATGTTTTAATACATAATCCATGTTCCCTTTTGACATGCAGCCAATTATATCTGACATTTCATACAATCTTTTTTCTTTATTTCTAAAATGTTTCCATAAAAGGCTCCCTTCCTTTATTACATTTATATCTACTGCATTTTGCGGAAAAATATCTTTTAGAACAAGATAAGTTTTACTTTTATGCTTTTCTTTAAAATATTGAACAACTTTTTCAAAGGTTATAGGTGGAGTGGAGTACATAACCATATCAAAGTGAATATCTTTAAAATATTTTTTTACCGCTTTTAGATATTGCTTTTCTATAACAAGTGTTGATATACCTTTTTCAATAAAGTTTGTTTTTGTAATATTTCCTGTCCTAACTTTTAAGACATTTATATTATTATTCGTAGAAAACTCTGTAGGTAAGTCAGTTCTCTTTTCTCTAGGTGCAACTACATATACATTTATTCCTCTATGAGAGAGTTCCCTTACAAGATCAGTATAGATGCCTCTTTGATCTACATTTTCCATATTTGATAACGTTAAAAATAATACGTTCAAACTATCACCTACTAGATTTTGTTAGGCTAACATTATAACTTTTGAGAGAACTTAACACTATACGAACATCTTTTTCAACTAAATTACTACTACAAGGGATATTCAAAAGATTTCTCTCATAAAACTCTGCTTCCTCGATTTTATATCTTTGGTTTTCCGTGTAAGGTTTTTGTTTATGCATTAAACCCCATAAAGGCCTTGTCTGAATTTTATTTTCATTTAGCTTAATTAGAAGTTCATCTCTATCCATACCAAACTTTTCTTTATCAACTAATACTGAATAAAACCAATGATTAGCCCTAGTATCATTTCTAAATGATAATAAAGTTAAACCTTCAATACTTTCTATAGAAATTCTATAAAGATTATAGTTCTTTATCTTTGTCTCAATGAAACTCTCAATTCTATCTATTTGATCCGTCCCAAAGGCCGCTTGGATGTTTGTCATACGATAGTTGAAACCTACTTCATCATGGATAAAATATAGTGGGTCTGTTTTTGCTTGGACAGATAAAAAGGCTATTTTATCTAATAACTCCAGGTTGTGAGAAACTACCATCCCCCCACCACCAGTTGTAAGAATCTTATTAGCGTTAAAAGAATATACTCCGATATCCCCAATGGTTCCACAATGTCTACCTGCATATTTTCCATTTAGATAATAAGATCCTAGAGCTTCTGTAGCATCCTCGATAAGTTTTAAGTTATATTTCTTTTTTATCTCAATGAGCTTTTCCATTTGAAGAGGATTACCAAATACATGTACAGCAATTATTGCCTTAATTACTTTACTTGTTTTTTTATTAATAACCTTTCCATCTATATAATGGCATTCATTTTCTAAAAATTCTTCGAGTTTATTCATATCCATATTTAGATTTTTGTCACAGTCCATAAATATGGGTTCTGCCCCCATATATTTAACAGGATTTACTGCAGCAACAAATGTTACTGTAGGGACAATAACTTCATCTCCATGTTCAATTCCAAGAACTCTCAATGCAAGATGTAAACCTGCTGTACCACTTTGACAAGCGATAGCTTTATCTACACCAACATATTTAGCTATTTTACTTTCAAATTCTTGAATGAATCTTCCTCCAGTAGATACCCATCCAGTTTCAATAGTTTCTTTTACATTTTCCAGGATATCTATAGAGAGGTTTGGTACTGAAAGAGGTATTGTTTTGTTAACCATTTTCTATCACTCCGACCCTTTTTTTATTATTGCTGGAACTCCTGCCGCCATAACATTATCAGGAATATTTTTAATAACAACCGCACCGGCAGCCAATACTACATTACTTCCTATAATTATATTATTGATCACACTTGAACCTATTCCAGCCCATGAACACTCATCTATAGTTACGGTTCCACCAAGATTCACACCAGGTGATATATGTACACCATCTTTAAGAATACAGTCGTGATCGATGCTAGAAGAAGTATTTATGATACAACCCCTTCCAATACGTGTATCCGCATTTATCACAGACCCTGCCATCACAACAGTGCCTTCGCCTATATTGCTTGATTTACTTATTGAGCTATAGGGATGAATTAATGTAACCATAATAAATCCTTCTTTTGACAATAGCTCAATCCATTTAAGCCTTAATTTATTATTTCCTATGGCAACAAAGGCATATTGAAAGTTTTGTTTAAAATAATTATAATCATTTAATTTACCGATTATTGATATATTTAAAACTTCCTTTAAATCATCTCTATCGTCAAGAAAAGCTATATTTCTCCAATAATTGGAGAGTAATGCTATTTCGGAAACCACTTTCCCATGACCTCCAGCACCAAATATTAATAAATTCGCCATAGTTCCCCCTCAATAAAGTTTACTATTACATATTGTTCTGCTTTTGTGTTTCCTTGTTTCCTGTAAAGAATGGCATTGTATTGCCTTGAGAATTATTAATATCTTTTCTATTCAAGACATTATATAAAGTTAGCCAAAGTATCCTTAAATCGAGACAAAGACTAATGTTATCTACGTACCAAAGGTCAAGTTTAAATTTTTCTTCCCAACTGAGTGTATTTCTTCCATTCACCTGAGCCCACCCTGATATTCCAGGAGTAATCTCATGTCTTCTCATTTGTTCATGAGAGTAATGTTTTAAGTAACTGACAAGCAACGGTCTAGGACCTATAAAACTCATCTCACCACGAAGTATATTGAAGAGTTGAGGCAGTTCATCTACACTAGTCTTACGTAAAAATGAACCAATCTTTGTCATTCTCTCCATATCTGTAAGTGAGCGCCCCTCTCTCTGAGTTTCAATTTTCATTGTCCTGAATTTATAAACTGTAAAAATTTCTGCGTTTTTTCCAGGTCGTTCTTGTTTGAAAAGTGATGGTCCTTTTGATTCCAATTTTATAGCTATACTTGCTAAAAACATAATTGGCGATGCTATTATTAATAAAATCATTGAAAAAAAGAAATCTAATATTCTCTTAAGAACTAAATACGGTTTCATTAACAACATCCTTAAAAATTCATATTTTTTTGGTTATTGTTACATTAAATAGAAATATTGAAGTATTATATTAATTTTATTTTTCCACCAATACTTTTTGTTTTTTTACATTTGGACGCCCTATTGAATAATATTCAATTTCATGTTCTTTGACATTACTTAACTCGTAACAGTTACGACCATCAAAAACAATTGCTTCTTTCATTAATTTTTTGTAGTTTTCCAAAGGAAATTCTTTTATTTTACTCCACTCAGTAAGAATTAATGCTAAATCAGAACCCTTTAGCGCATCCTCAACAGAATTAACATAAATAATTTCACTTGATAATAGCTTCTTAGCATTTTCAATCGCAGCTGGATCATACGCAATTAATTCAGCCCCCTGTTCAATTAATCTTTTAGTAACAACAATCGAAGGAGCCTCTCTCATATCATCCGTATTAGGTTTAAATGCAAGACCTAACACAGCAATTTTCATCCCAGCAATACTATCAAACCGTTGATTCAACTTATATAAAAGTAGATTTTGCTGATTTTGATTAACATGCACAACTCCCTTTAAAAGCTCAAACTCATATCCAGCATTACCAGAAATTTGAATTAAAGCCTTCGTATCTTTTGGGAAACAAGACCCCCCATACCCAATACCAGCATTCAAAAACTGATTGCCAATTCTACTATCCTGCCCCATTCCTAAAGCTACATCTTCAACATTAGCTCCAATACGTTCACAAATATTTGAAATTTCATTAATAAAACTAATTTTCGTAGCTAAAAATGCATTTGAAGCATATTTAATCATCTCTGCACTTCGTAAATCAGTTTTAAATACAGAAATATCAAACGGCTTGTTAATCTCTTCTATTAACTTTCCGGCTGGCTCATGGTCAGCTCCAATAACAATTCGATCACCATTAAACGTATCAAAAATTGCTGACCCTTCTCGTAAGAACTCTGGATTAGAAACAACATGAATTGTAACATTATTCACTAAGTTGTTTTGAATAATTTCATTTATTCTATCATTCGTCCCTACTGGGACTGTGCTCTTTGTAACAACAACAACATCTGAATTAACATTTTCCGCGATATCTTTAGCAACCCGCTCTACATATAATAGATTTGCCGAACCATCATCATTTTCTGGGGTTCCAACAGCAATATATATCGCATCAGCATCCATGAAGCCTTCCTTATGATTAGTGGTAAAAAACAAACGTTTTTCTGCTATATTTTTCACCATCAGTTCTTCTAAACCAGGTTCGTAAATAGGAGAAAACCCCAAACGCATCTTCTCGACTTTTTCACTGTCAATATCAATACATTGCACCTTATGACCAATATCAGCTAAACATACTCCCGTTACTAACCCGACATAACCCGTTCCAACAACTGCAATTTTCAAGCTAGACCCTCCCGCTTATAGTCTTTTTTTTACAATTTTTTTGTAAATACTGAAATACGATTTCTCTTAAGCCTTCACTTTCTAAAACAAATTCAAAATTGAAATTCTCCACTAGTTCTAGGAGTTTGCTTTACAACTATTTCAAAGATTCCCGGTCCAATGTATACATTCCTATAATTACATAGTTAGATGGTGCATCTTTCATTAGGTTTTTCTACCACTCACCTATTCGTCCTCCTTCAGCCTATTTCACTGCTGAATAAGTTTTATTTCTTCTGCGATTGGCTAAATTTATCACGAATTGTTTAAGTTCTGTCATGGAAAAACCATCATAGGAGTTTAAAAGATACTGAATTTCATCTTCCTGATCCAATACCGCTTTTCCGATAAAGATTTTCGGGAATACGGCTTCACTATGAACCTCTTTTTCCCCTAATAGTTCTTCATACATCTTCTCACCAGGTCTGATCCCTGAGAATTCGATTCCGATATCCTCTATTGAATAGCCGGATAATTGGATAAGATTCGTTGCTAATTCAACGATCTTCACGGGTTCACCCATATCAAGGACGAAGATTTCTCCGCCTCGAGCCAACGAACTTGCCTGGATGACTAATCTGGATGCTTCGGGTATGGTCATGAAATACCTCGTCATGTCTGGATGGGTGACGGTTACAGGACCACCGGCTTGGATTTGTTTTTTAAATAACGGGATGACACTTCCTCTGCTGCCCAAAACATTTCCGAAGCGAACGGCAACGAATTTGGTTGCGCTATTTTTAGCCAGCTGCTGGATGATCATTTCTGCAATCCGCTTCGTCGACCCCATGACATTGGTTGGGTTGACGGCCTTATCGGATGAAATCATCACAAATGCTCCTACACCAAACGTTTCTGACGCTTCTGCAACATTCTTCGTTCCAAAAACATTATTCTTGACAGCTTCACGTGGATTGTATTCCATAAGGGGAACATGTTTGTGTGCAGCGGCATGGTACACGACATCAGGACGATGTGTCTCCATCACTTCGAAAATCCTTTCCCGATCCTGAATATCTGCAATGACCGGTATGATTTCCATTTGATTGGCATATAACTTTTTCAATTCCATATCAATTTGATAGATACTATTCTCGCCGTGTCCTAGGAGGATCAGTTGGCCGGGTGAGAAGCGGCAGATTTGCCGGCAAATTTCCGAACCGATCGAGCCTCCAGCCCCTGTAACCAAAATCGTCTTGCCGGTTACATATTGGGATATGCTCGTTATGTCCAGTTCAACCGGTTCCCTGCCCAATAAGTCTTCCACTTCGACTTCTTTAAATTGATTCACGGCTACTTTCCCTAACATAATATCTTCAATCATCGGAATAATTTGAGTTTTCGCACTCGTTTTTACACACTCATCAAATATGACCTTCAACTCTTTCTTGCTTAATGAAGGAATTGCAATGACGATATTATCGATATGATATTTCTCTACCATTTCTGGAATATGCTTAGAGTTGCCGACAACGGGTATTCCCAAGATATCCAATTTTTCTTTTTTTGGATCATCATCGATGAATGCGACAGGCTTCAGTTCAATATCCTGATTAGTAAGAAGCTGCCGTACAGCCATCGTTCCTGCCGATCCAGCACCGATGATCAACGTATTCCTGGTTTCCGTTTGATTATGGATCAGACGGTTCCGCAGCATTCTCCACGAAAAACGGGACCCGCCAATGAGGATGATATGCATCATCCATGTAAGTGCCATGGCTCGTACAAACACATCTTGAAAAACGATGATTTGAATGGCGATAACCGCAATAACAGATAAGCTTACTGCTTTAACAATCGACACTAACTCCCGGATGCTCGCATATTCCCAGGCATTCTTATACAGTTTATAAATGGAAGCAAAAAAATGATGGCTAAATAATAGAGAGACTGAAGTGACCAAGAGTGTTGGTAATTTAAATATTTCCAAATAAGGATACAAGAACAAATAACTTACATAAATGGCCGATAATACGATCAATGAATCCAACAGCGCCAATAATGTCAGTCGTTTCCGATAGGCCAACTACATTTCCCCCTTTAATAAAATTCACAGGTACCCGCGCTTTTAAATGAAGCATTGAAATATTGTGTTCCTTTTCACAAGAAAGTACTATAAAAAAATTTGCATTGCAGAATAGGCCCCTCTTGTAGCTAGCATGTCCCATTACACTTACCTTTTAAAAAATGCCTAGTATTTTCTTTTTGAATGGCAGTGGTTTTTCAACAGCTGGACTTAGTCCCTTCATGAGCAGTTCCGCATTTTCCTTAAAATAAAAGCTCCGTTCGACACCATGCATCTTTGTGATTGTTTCGTACGCCTCTTGTAGGGTGAATCCCCTTGAGCCGGTATTATGAGCATCAGTTGCAACGAAATGTGCCAGATTATGCTCGATGATTTTCTTTGAAAACGTTTGAATTTTCTTCCCGAAATTGCCGATGATGCTTCCAGAGGTAATTTGCGTTAAGGCACCTTCTTGAATTAATTCAAATAACCGTTTAGGGTTTTCCATCAATTCCTTATTTCGTTCCGGATGTACGATAATCGGGGTGATCCCTCTCAGCAGCAGCTCGTATATCATATCTTGTGTGTATGTAGGGACACGTCCAGACGGAAGCTCCAGTAGCATATACCTGCCTTTGTCGTCGAGTGTCAGAATTTCTTCCTTTTCCAGTGAAATGAATAAATCTCGGTGTATTCTTACTTCCTGCCCGAGATGAATCGTAAGGGGAATATGGGTCTGTTGAAATTTCTCGTTTAATTTCATGACTCTAGCGATGATGTCACTCTTCACGTTGACAAACTTCTCATTTAAGTGATGCGGCGTTGCATACAAATCGGTGATTCCTTCTTCCACCGCTTTTTTTGCCATGCTCATGCTTGCCTCCACGTCTGTAGATCCATCATCGACGCCTGGGAGAATGTGACAATGTATATCAATCAATCTCAAACACTTCCTTTATAACGAACGGGTCTAAATACCTACTTCGTAAAAATAGTAATTATTACCCTGATTAATAGTAGCATACAAACCTTCCATTAAACAGGGTGTTATTTTGTCGAACTTTGTCTTATTGATCAAGATTGATAGTAATAATAATTGCTGTTATCCGTTTCCACGCCATTCAAGACGACACCAAGCACGGATGTATTGGCTTTCGTTAATAGCTCCTTCGCCTTCACTGCACTTTGTTTGTTCGTCTTGCCGCTTGAGACGACCATGATCACGCCATCACATTTATTGGCGACAATTTGAGAGTCAGGAACGACCAGGACCGGCGGTGTATCAAAAATGATATAATCATACATTTCTTTCAGTTCCTTTATGGTTATGCCTATCGCTCTGGAATTCAATAATTCCGAAGGGTTGGGGGGAATGGGTCCGCTCGTCAAAATCTCCAGATTAGGCACATCCGTCTGCATGACCGCTGTTTCAATGCTCATTTTCTTCGTTAGCACACTCGTGAGTCCTTGTATATTACTAAGACCAAAGGCATAATGAACGGACGGTTTTCTCAAGTCTGCATCTACAAGCAGTACTTTTTTCTCCTCCTGAGCCAATACAATCGCGAGGTTCGCGGATGTCGTCGATTTCCCATCATTAGGCTCGGCTGAGGTAACGACAATGGTTTGTATATCTTCATCCACTGAGGAAAATTGGATATTCGTCCGAATCAATCGATATTGCTCCGTGATCGGTGATTTAGGATTATTTTGGGCAATCAAATTCACTTGTTTTTTATCTTTACTTCTCAAAAATCCCGCTTCCTTTCGTCCAGCTTAGCCTTTATTATGTACGTTCGAAATCTTCTGAATCGAGCCAAGTAGAGGCAATTCCAGGAGTGTCTCGATATCCTTCTCATCCTTGATCGTATTGTCCATGAACTCGAGCAAAAATGCCAAGCCAACGCCAGCCATCAAGCCGACCACCGCTGCAATCGCGATATTCAATATGGGATTAGGTTTTACAGGTGCAGGGTTCTCTTTGATTTCAGCTTTGGCAAGTACGCTAACATTGTCGACGTTCATGATATTTTTGATTTCTTTTTGGAACGTTTCAGAAATCGTATTGGCAATCTCCACTGCTTGCGATGGATTGCCATCCTGGACCGTTAAGGAAAACACTTGTGAATTTTGTTGGCTGTTAATGGTGATTTTTTCACTAAGCTGCTCCACGCTTTCGTCCAGTCCAAGCTTATCGATGACCTTCTCCAAAATGGCTGGGCTTTTAATGATCACGCTGTATGTATTGATCATGTCGATATTGGATCGTATTTGGGTCGAGTCCAATGGATTTTCGGATTGTTTCTGATTAACGAGAATTTGTGTCGAAGATTGGTAGACGGGTGATAATAAGAAATAAGAAATCGATCCACTGATTAACGCCGCAATTAATGTCAGCAGCATGATTAGCTTCCAACGCTTCTTTAATGTTTTGAAAATATCTGTAATACTAATCGTTTCTTCCATTTCATCCTCCTAATATAATAAAAATGACCTAGTGCATTATAACACATAATATTACCTATATTAATGTATTATCAAGGAAATTTTCATGAATCTTACAATGCATGAATACTTTTCTAGCGCTTAGATGATTCTATCGTATAAATATCCTCGATTCAAAGGAATTTTTTTCCTAATCAAGCACCTTTGAAGCCATTACAGCTGAAGAACCCGCATTCTAAAAGGATTTCCGGATAAATAAATTAATCCTATTTACCCAATACTTGGTGTCCCCCATTGACACGATTAGATGAATCCACCTAAAACTAATTGCCCATTAAATGAAGAAAAACCATTTATGGACCGAATTGTGTCAGGTTTTTAGGGCGTAGTTATCATTATTAATGGAGTAAAACTGTGTAAACTGAAAATATGGTTTATATATTCATAGAAATGGTTAGGTGTGGTCAATATGATAGGTTACCGAGTCAAGTCGCTTAGGGAAGAAAGGAACATGTCAATTAGTGAACTCTCCACAAAATCGGGCGTTGCCAAATCCTATATAAGCTCACTGGAAAGAAACCTTCAAACAAACCCCACTATTTTAGTTTTGGAAAAAATAGCAAGAATTCTAGGTATTAAGGTTGATGCACTGCTTTATGAACAAGGAAACAAAAGTATGGATGAAGAGTGGATCCAAATCATGCAGGATGTTATGGGTTCTGGCATATCGAAAGAGGAAATGCGCGAATTCATTCAGGATCGCAAATGATCGGTTTACATTATCGGTATCGCTTTCTTATGTATGCCAGTGAAAAGGGGGGAAGCAGCTTAAGCCACTCCTTCCCCCTTTTTTTCACTACCTGTCCTGTTTTTGCTGAAAATAGTCCTGCAGCACCTCGAACCATATCTGATGTCCTCGGTCATTTGGATGGATGTTATCATTGGTTAAAACATCAGCCAATCTCAAATTCTGTTTTTCTAGCTTCTTTTCCATACCTGCCTTGCTATTCAAATACGTCCACTGATTCTTTTTGATGACATCCTCGGAAGCGTTCATATAATCCAGATAACTCAAACCTAAGCTATTTTCCATTTCACCATTTGCGACTGAATTTGGTGAAATCATCAGAATCTTGGCATTTGGCCGTTCTTTTTGCCATTTTGCCATGATTTTTTCCAAATCGATTTCCGTCTGTTCCAGGCTAAGTGATTGATAGTGATTGTTAATCAGCGGCTTTTCAAAAATAATCAAATCAGGGTCATCTTTTATGACTTCTTCGATTTTTTTACCTTCCAACAAATCCTCAGTTGAATACCCTTCATGACTATGATTCAAAAAACGCAATGCTTTAGCCTCATCAAGATCGGCACGCAGACTCTTCTCCAGACGCGCTGTCCATCTTTTCGCAGAAGTACTTGCTCCCGTTCCTGAAGTACCGTTACTCCCCACTAGGGAGACAATGACCTTATCTTGCGTAAGTGACTTATACCGTAAATAATCGATTAACGGCTGCTGTTGATTATCTTCCGGTTTTAAGCTCTGTATCAATGCTTCCCTTTCTTCTTTTTCCTTTTGTTTAAGTTTTGCTTCAGCTTCTCTAGCCTCCACCCCGGCTGCCTGGTTTTTGTTTTTCCAATGGATTTGACCGGATGCCAGTACAGCTAAGCAAATGATCGCGATAATGATTAACCCATACTTCCTCATCTTTACCTCCGTTTATAAACTAAGAATTTACATGGACCACGATTCAATACTTTTCTCTTTTTTTTGTCTAATTCATTATAACTAACATATTATCCGTTATAAAGAATGTTTTTCCAATCATTTCTGACATCACTCGACAAATCCGATGAATAAGATTCATTCATTAACCCCACGTAAACTATGTAATGCCCATATGAAATTTCCGTAATGTTATTGTATTTCCTGCTTCCTTCACGCTTTTTCGTTGTATGATAAGAAAAAAAGGAGTTTTGGTAATGATTATTCTGCAGTATATGGAAAAGATTTTTTCATTCATGCATAAGGATATACCGGAAACTCATGTAAAATGCCATGTTTGTGCAGGTACGGGTGCCTACGATATTTATACGGATTGCCTTACCTGTAATGCAAAGGGGCTGATCAGTAAAGTGGAGTATAAGAGGAGGCTTGAAGAAGGTGAAATTTAACGGATTTCGTGAAGTCGATATGTGTAATCAAAGAAGCGGTATTGGCTATCGCTTCTTTTTTTTGTTTCAAAAAGGACCGTTTGTCCGCTGTCGTAAAAGGGTATTTTATTACGAGAGGTGATGGATATGACAGCAATTACGCACATCGGCTTGGCTGTGCCTGATTTGGATGCTGCGATTTCGTGGTATGGGCAGGTCCTGGGATTCAAGCTATTGGCGGGTCCGTATTCGTTTGATGCGAGTGCCGAGGACATGCCGAATATGACAAATGATCTTCTTGGCAATCATGTTAAAAAAATGCGGAACGCCCATTTGATGGCGGATAATCAGGTCGGCATCGAGCTTTTTGAATTCCAGGAGCCGAGAATGCCCAAAAGTGATAGTGATGCGTATCAGGGCTTTTTTCATATTTGCTTGGTTTCTGAAGATATTGAAGAGCTTGCCGATAAGATTGCGGATTCTGGCGGGAAGAAACGAAGCGATATGTGGAATACGTGGGAGAACAAGCCCTATTATTTAATTTATTGTGAAGATCCTTTTGGCAATATCATTGAACTATACAGCCGCAGCACGGAATGGATGTATGGCAATAAGGATTGATGCAAAAACAGCCCCCCAAACGATGGGAGGCTGTTTTTTTCCGTTACTTTTTCACCGTGACTTTTCTTGCTTCACTTACATTTTTCGCTTTGTCCTTAGCGGTGACATAGAGGTTCTTCCCTGCTTTTTGCTTCGGGATCCTAACCGAGAAGGTCCCTTTATTCGTTGCTGTCGCAGAGCCGATTTCTTTCCCTGATACCTTGATGGACACAGTGGAATTGGCTTCCGCTTTGCCTGTTACAATCGTCGTTTTCGTCGTGACCTTGTCTACCGTCGGTTTGCCAGGTGCGGTTTTGTCTGCGACGGTGACGGTTTTGATCGAGCTTGTATTGCCAGCCTTATCCGTAGCTGTAATCGAGAGGACGGTTCCGGCTTTTTGTTTTTTTGACATCGTTACGGTGAAGTTCCCTGCGCTATTGGCATTCGCCTTTCCAAGGACGGTGCTTTGGCTTTTGACCGTGACGGAGGAGCCTGCTTCCGCTTTGCCTGTCACTTTTACCGTATTGTCACCAACCGTATTGACTGACGGTTTGTTTGGCGCAGTTTTATCTTCGACTTTAAAAGAAACGGGCACACTTTTATTTCCTGAATGATCGATGATTCTTGTAGTGATTGCCGTGCCGGCTGTTTGTTTGGCTATCGTCGCTGTAAACGTTTTTTCGCCATTGATCTTCAATGTGGCCAGCTGCTTCTTATCGGTGTAAATCGAGACGGTTCCCGTTTTGAAATTGGCTGGGATGCTTCCTGTTATCTTGATGTCCTTATCGGAAATCGTTTTAACGGTCGGCTTGGTCAGCGTCTTCATCTCCAAGGCCTTTTTCGCATTGACCCTTCCGTTTCCATAGTATATGTCCTTCCCTTTCGTACCAAGATCCTTCGCTGAATCATAGAGACGATATTCAACCTCCGTTTTGTTGAGCTTAGGCTCATTGGACCAAATGAGTGCCGCTACCCCCGCCACCATGGGCGTGGCCATCGATGTTCCGCTCATCCAGCCATATTTACCATGCGGCAAGGTAGAAAGGATCTCATCCCCAGGGGCTGCAATATCCACGGTTGAATCGTAATTGGAATAATAGGGGCGCTTGTCCCTTTCATCCGTGGCGGCAACGGAAATGACGTTATTGTAGGCGGCTGGGTATACCCGCTGGACATTTTTCCCCATATCGCCTTCATTACCGGCAGCCGCAACGATCAAAATCCCTTTTTTCGAGGCTTCCTGAACAGCTTTATTCAATGCCTCCGAATACATGTTGACTCCGAGACTCATATTGATGATTTTCGCTTTTTTCTGAATCGCATAATGTATCGCCTCAATGATATCGGCCGTATCGGCATACTCGCCATCAAAAACATTGATCGGCATCAGCTTTACATTCGGGGCAACACCCGCTCCGCCCATGTTATTGTTTGCACTTCCGGCAATGATGCCGGCGATATGCGTCCCGTGCTCCCCTTCCGGCAAAATATTCTTCCGCTTGCGGATCGTATCATAAGCTTCGACGATTTTCCCGGTTAAATCCTCATGCTTGCGATCGATTCCATCGTCGATGATCGCCACGATCATCTCCTTCGAACCCATCGATTTTGTCCAGGCACTTTCCGTACCAAGATTTTTATGATGCCACTGATCTATGTAAGCTGGATCATTTGGTATATCCATCTTCTTGAACAAATAGTTGGGCTCGGCATATTCGACATTCTTCCGTTTCTCAAGCTTCTCGATCAGCTTGTCCGTCGTTTGCCCTTTCGGAACCTCGACCTTCTCTATCAGCTCGTGAATCGGCTCATCATCCGTTTCCTTATATTTGACGAGAACACCATCGGATTCCGGGGCTTCCTCCGCAGCTGCAATCTCTGGCTGAATATGTGGCAGGAACATGAACAGCAACACAACCGGCAATATCGCCTGAATAAACTTGTACATGAAATCACTCCAAAATTATATGATTAAGAATAAATATGATGACGTTGATGCAAGATCTCACTCTACCATTATCCCTAACTAGATTGTATACCGAGTGAAATCGTTTTACTAACCTTTTTATTTATGAAAGACTTTTTTTGGAATAATACGAACGTCATATTGTCACAGCTGGCAAACCGAAGATGGTATTGATAGATTAATGTGGTTAAATCTGACTGCTTAGACTTGGTGGAATGGAAGGCAAGGATCACAGTACAAATTCCCGAGATTACGGGCCATTCGAGCTCTATTTTATATATACAGCGTGGGATGAAGCGGTTCTTGGTAAAGTTTCCTGCTTTCACTCCCGGGTTTGGACGTTGCTGTGAATATGAGGTGAGCTCCCATAAAAATGGCCCTTTTCACAGGGAATGGGGGCCGTTTTGCGTCCATTTTTTGCGTTACTCTCAAATTCGACTATGATTCTACTTATAATTCCTGCTTTCATTCTTCATTTCGGAGCGTTACTCGCGAATGAAAGATTAAGTCCGTATAATTGTGTAAAAAAAGAGAGTCATTTCGTTCACTCTTGGAAACAATGTTTTCTACCACAGAAATCACATTGAAAAGAGGAATAAAATGACTCAGTTACAGTTTAACCTTGATCTCGATCTTTTAAAAGTATCCATTATGAATTCTACAATGGATGACGTGATTAAATCAGCGGTTGTATTAATCTTAAATGAGTTTATGGAGAAGGAGAGAGACGCCTATCTACAAGTTTCATCTTATGAGCGCTCCTCCGAACGTCAGGATTATCGGAATGGCTATTATGAACGTGACTTTACGATGAGTATTGGGAAGATTAAATTGAAGGTACCCAGGACGCGTACTGGTGACTTTTCCCCTTCTGTTTTTGAAAAATATGCCCGGTGTGATCAGGCGCTTATCCTTTCCATGTTGGAGATGGTGATCAATGGGGTCTCTACTCGGAAAGTCACCCATGTTGTCGAACAGCTTTGCGGAGAAAGTGTTTCAAAGTCTTTTGTTTCCTCGCTTACCCAAAAGCTGGATCCCATTGTTAATGGCTGGGCAACTAGGCCCCTAAATATCACATACTATCCCTTTATTTTCGTGGATGCCATGTATATCAAGGTGCGTGAGCACCAACAGGTTGTTTCAAAAGCCGTATATATCGCCACAGCTCTTACCAAACAAAATAAGCGGGAGATTATAGGGGTACATATCGATCATGTTGAAAGTTTTGAATGCTGGTCCCAGTTCTTTAAACAACTAAAATCTCGTGGCCTTCAATCCCCTAAGCTGGTGATTTCTGATGCCCATCAAGGATTACAAAAAGCGATCCAACGCGATTTCATTGGAACCTCCTGGCAAAGATGCAATGTCCATTTTAAGCGGAACATTTTAGAGAAACTGCCCAAAAAGGGATCATCCGACATTCGTTTAATGATTAAACGGGTATTTGAGGCTGTCACGATTGAGGATTGTCGTCTATTCAAAGCGGAGTTAATCGATAAATTCGGGGAGGAATTAAAATATGAAAAAGCCCTTCAAATTTTAGATGAAGGGTTCGAAGACACCGTTCAATACATGAATCATCCAGAAAAAATCAGGCAGCACATCCGCAGTACCAACTCGCTGGAACGTTTAAACCAAGAAGTTCGTAGAAGAGAAAGAGTCATCCGAATCTTTCCTAATACCCAATCAGCCTTCCGATTAATAGGTGCCGTATTAATGCAGTATCAAGACACGGTTTACGCTAAGAAAAAAGGATAGTCCAAGTACCTATTTTGTGAAACTTTCATCATGAATAATTTCACATTCGAACAGGACCGTCAAAGTGAAAAGCCTTTGACAGCCCTGCCCGAATGTGAGAGAAGATGATCATGAAAGTTTCGCAAAAAAAATGTGTCAGGATAGAGTTTTGCGTACCTCTAAAATAGCTTTTTAATCTGAGGAAACATCAAATTAAATGGTTGAAAACATTGTGTTAGTGAATTTACACAATAATAAGGGCTTGACTGAATTTAACCACTTTACTCGCCAATTTATCGATTTTACTCGCGAGTTTCCTGCTTTTACTCGCCAATTTATCGACTTTACTCGCGAGTTTCCGCTTTCCATCGGAAAAATAAGTGCCTGCAGTACAATGAAACGTTCGTTGTACAAAACATCAAAAAACTGTAGGTAAACTCCATAACTTATCGAGTTTACCTACAGTATGTGAACGCTCTTGGCCCTTTAATGTCCGCCTAAATAAGCCTTCTTGATTTCCTCGCTTGTGGTCAGCTCCTCTGATTTCCCTGAAAGGACAATCCGACCCGTTTCAACGACATAAGCTCTGTCGGCAATTGATAGCGCCAAGTTGGCGTTTTGCTCGACAAGCAGGATCGTCGTTCCCGTCTTATTGATTTCTTCTATTATATGAAAAATCTGTTTCACCAATAATGGCGCAAGACCCATCGACGGCTCGTCCAATAGAAGCAGCCGGGGCTTGGCCATCAGCGCCCTCCCCATGGCAAGCATTTGCTGTTCCCCGCCGGAAAGCGTCCCGGATTGCTGCTTCAGACGTTCGAGCAAACGCGGGAATAACTCATAGACCTTCTCCATATCCTGCTTGATGCCTGCCTTATCCTTGCGTAAATAAGCGCCTAGCTGAAGGTTTTCTTCAACGGACATGTTAGCAAAGACCCGGCGGCCTTCAGGAACATGGGAAATGCCCATTTTCACGATCGACTGTGCAGCCTTTCCGCCGATTGACTGCCCTTCATAGAGGATTTTGCCTTGCTTTGGTTTTAATAGGCCGGAAACGGTTTTCAGCATCGTACTCTTCCCTGCCCCGTTCGCGCCGATCAAGGTCACGATTTCACCTTCGTTGATGGAAAGCGAAACTCCCTTCAACGCTTGAATGTTTCCGTAATAGACGTTAATATCCTCGATTTTCAGCATTATGAAACCTCCTCGCCCAGATAGGCCTCGATGACTTTTGGATTGTTGCGGATTTCCTCAGGCTGTCCTTGGGCGATCAGCTGTCCGTGGTCCAGTACGTATATGCGTTCGCAAACACCCATGACAAGCGGCATATCATGCTCGATCAATAGTACGGTCAAATCAAATTTTTCCCGGATGAGGGCGATCAGGTTCATCAGTTCATGCGTTTCTTGGGGGTTCATGCCCGCTGCCGGTTCATCGAGCAAAAGCAGCTTCGGGTTGGCGGCAAGTGCACGGGCTATTTCCAGACGTCTCTGTTTTCCATAGGGCAGGTTCTTCGCCTTCTCATCCTTGTATTGATCAAGGTTGAAGATCTTCAGGAATTCAATCGCCTTCTCATCCATCTCCTTTTCCCCTTTAAAATGGCTGGGCATGCGGAAGATCGAGCTTAAAATGCTATGCTTCGAAAGGGAATGATAGGCAACCTTTACATTGTCAATGACGGATAGCTCACTGAACAAGCGAATGTTCTGGAAGGTCCGGCTGATTCCCTTTTGCGTGATTTTATAAGGCGGGCGTTTTTTCAAGTCCTCCCCTTCCAAGGAGATCGTTCCTTCCGTCGGGACGTAAACCCCTGTCAGCAGGTTGAAGAATGTGGTTTTCCCAGCACCATTCGGCCCGATCAAGCCAACCAATTCACCTGGATATAGCTCGACGTTCACATCGGAAACGGCTTTAAGCCCCCCGAAATGAATGCCGACCGAATCGACCTTAAGCAGCGGTGTTTTTGTTTTCATGGCTGCTGCCTCCTTTACGTTTGAACATGGAAGTTATTTCTTTCGTACCCATTAAGCCTTGCGGACGGTAAATCATCATGACGATGAGCACCAGACTGTAAATGATCATCCGCGTTTCCGGATAATCCTGGAGGAATGTCGTGATCACCGTCAGTAATATGGCCGCCAATACAGCTCCGGACAAGCTTCCAAGTCCGCCAAGCACGACTAGGATCAAAATATCGAATGACTTCAGGAACCCGAAGTTCGATGGCTGGATGATATAGAAGTTATGGGCATAAAGCGCTCCGGCAATACCGGCGAAAAATGCACCGATCGCAAATGCGACAACTTTGTAATAGGTTGTATTGATTCCCATTGAATCGGCCGCCGTCTCGTCCTCACGGATCGAGATGCAAGCCCTTCCATGTGTCGAGCTCGTGAAATTCCTGATGACGATGATCGTAACGAGAACGGAAGCGAATACCCATGGCCAAGTGGTCAAATGGGAAACCTGCATGCCGCTCGCCCCGCCAACATAATCGATATTCAATAGCACGATACGGACGATTTCCCCGAACCCAAGGGTGGCTATTGCCAGGTAGTCACCTTTTAGACGCAAGCTTGGAATTCCGATGATCAGTCCGGCAAGTGCTGCCGCCAAACCGCCCACTATCAACGCTAGCGTGAATGGCATGTTCAGCTTCATCGTCATGACGGCTGAAGCGTAGGCACCGACTGCAAGGAATCCGGCATGGCCGATGGAGAACTGTCCCGTTATCCCGATGATCAAGTGCAGGCTTGCTGCAAGGATGATATTGATCCCGATGAACATGAGCGTATTTTGATAAAAAGGATTGAGCGATCCGCCGCCGATCAGCACTTGTACGATGGCGAAAAAGATCAATGATAGTGAAATCGAGAGCCAAAAACCTTTTGCTCGCTTAATTGTTGTCATTGCTTTGTCTCCCCTATACTTTTTCTTTTTTGTTTTTACCGAATAAGCCTTGTGGCATGAAAATCAAGATAAGAATCAGGACGACGAAGGCTACCGCATCACGCCATAATGAGTAACCGGCGGCACTGACCAAAGCTTCGATGACACCAAGCAATAATCCTCCGACCATCGCTCCCGGAATGATCCCTATCCCGCCAAGCACAGCGGCGACAAAAGCCTTAAGACCAGGCAGCACACCCATAAGCGGCTCGATCTTAATATAGTAAATCCCGAAAATGACTCCTGCTGCCCCAGCTAATGCGGAACCGATTGCAAAGGTGGCAGAAATCGTGTTATTAACATTAATTCCCATCAGTTTGGCTGCATCCGCGTCGAAGGAAACGGCACGCATCGCTTTGCCTATTTTGGTTTTATGGACGATGATTTGGAGAATGATCATTAAAACGACAGCGACTCCAAAGATCAAAATCGATTGGCTATTGATGGAAACTCCGAAAATATCGAATTTGTCTGTCGGCAATACATCATTCGGATAAGCTTCCGGCTGTGCGCCGCGGACGTAAATGAAGCCATATTCGATCAACAGGGAAACCCCGATCGCCGTGATGAGTGCGGCAATGCGTGTTGCGTTACGCAATGGCTTGTAAGCGATGCGTTCGATCAATACCCCAAACAGTGCACAGACCGTCATCGAGATTAACAGGGCGGGCACGAATGACAGATCCAAAACCGTTATCGAATAAAACCCTACGAATGAACCAACCATGAAAACATCACCATGTGCAAAGTTAATCAATTTAACAATCCCGTAAACCATCGTATAACCGAGAGCGATAAGGGCATAAATGCTTCCTAATGAAACCCCGTTTATTAACTGCTGTATCAATTCCATGTTCGACTCTCCTTGAAAAATCTAATTTTATAATGATCGTCCAGACTCTTTCATTCCACTCATGGAAGTTTCGGCAACCTGGTATTCTGGAAAAATGAGAATTCGCCAGCGCCTTCTTATGGAAGAAGGGCCGGCGAAGGGTTGGACTTTTTTTCGGTATTAAGGATTGATTTTTGTATTGAATACTTGTTTTCCTTCTTTGAACTCAAGGATGGTGGCTGATTTGATCGGATTATGTTTTTCATCCAAAGTGAAGGTACCTGTTACAAGCTCAAGGTTTTTGGTTTTTTCCAGCGCTTCCTTGATTTTTGTCGAATCCGCAGATCCAGCACGCTTGATTGCGTCTGCTAGGAAATATCCTGTGTCATAGCCAAGCGCGTTAAAGGCATCCGGAGATTTATCTTTGTATTTCGCCTTGAATGCAGACACAAAATTCTGAATTTTCTCATCGGGATCACCTGAAGAATAGTGGTTCGTGATGAACGTGTTATTCAATGCCTTGGCACCGGCAATTTCCACTAGCTTAGGAGAATCCCAGCCGTCACCGCCCATGAATGGAACATCGAGTCCAGTTTCCCGAGCCTGCTTCACGATCAAGCCGGCTTCCTCATAGTAACCTGGCAGGAAGATGAAATCAGGTTTGGCTGATTTCAAACGAGTCAATGTGGAGCGGAAATCGGTATCCTTCGCGATGTAGGCTTCCTCTGCGACGATCTTTCCGCCATTTTTTTCGAATTGCTCTTTAAAGGCTGCCGCTAAACCTTTTGAATAATCGCTTGCGCTGTCGATATAGATGGCTGCACTTTTCGCTTTGATTTCTTTGGACGCGAAATTCGCAGCAACCGTTCCTTGGAACGGATCGATGAAGCTTGTCCTGAAGATGTAGTCGTTCAATTTATCTTTGCTGAATGTGATTTCCGGGCTCGTACCTGAAGGTGAGATGACCGGCACTTTATTATCCTGTGCAATTTGCACCTGGGCAATTGAATTCGTGCTTGTCGCCGCACCGACGATCGCTGCAACCTGATCTTGTGATGTCAGCTTGATCGCTCCGCTTGTTGCTTCGGATGCTTCGGATTTATTATCGACTTTGATAAGTTTGATTTTTTTACCGTCAATGCCTTCTTTATTGATTTCCTCTGTCGCCAGCTCGAGGCCTTCGGCAATCGATTGGCCATATGAGGCTACACCGCCTGATAATTCAAGGTTGACACCGATTTTGATCGTATCACCATCCCCGCTAGATTTATCTGATGAACCAGAGCCGCTACATCCTGCTAGCATGCCTGCAGCAAGTGATAGAGAAAGAAATGCACCTGCTAGTTTTTTCTTCTTCATAAATAATCCCCCCATTTTGTAATCAGAGCTCTGATGCATGAATAATTATTCAATACGCTTCAGAAAAATTTGATTAGATGAAATGTTTAAAATTTAATTAATATTTCGAAAAATAGTTTACCGCATAATTTTCATTCCGTCTATACAATAATAGTGAGAAAATTTCGTGAAATAGGAGGTTTTTCATAGACTTTGAGAAGACCTTTTTATATCCATATATTTTAAATATTGCGAAAACACGCATCATATTCAGAAAAGACTGATAACTTAATTATATTAATATCGTATTTTCTGCCTTTATTACCCAAAATTTTTTATTCAATTCCTTCTTTTCTTCTCCCTATTACTTACATTTATCCCAAAAAAGTTGTATACCAATAGGGAATTACCCCCAGCTGGGACAATTCGTTTTAGTCTTATTTCCTATTTCAAAATTGAATTATACTATCTTGGATGCATAAAATATTGCATGAACCGTCTGCCTATCTTCATGCCGCCTTATATATTTTGCATATTCACACACAAAAAAAACCGCCTGTTGGCGGTTCAGTGTCCTCTTAAATGAGCCTGCTTGATTTCTGGTTATGGATTGATTTTTGTCTTGAATGTTTGTTTGCCATCCACATATTCCAAAATGGTGGCCGATTTGATCGGATCATGATTTTTATCGAGGTTCAGTGTACCTGAAACTAATTGAAGGTCCTTGACATCCTCCAATGCTTGCCTGATTTTTTCTGGTGATGCATCGCCAGATCTTTTGATGGCATCCGCCAGGTAGTATCCCGTATCATAGCCAAGCGCGGCAAAGGCATCCGGTGTTTTATTGTACTCTTTTTTGTAGGCTGCAACGAAATCCTGGATTTTTGCATCTTCATCTTCAGGTGAATAGTGATTGGTGATGTAGGTATTTTTTAGAGCGTCGGCTCCTGCAATTTCAACGACTTTCGGGGAATCCCAGCCATCTCCGCCCATGAAAGGAAGGTCTATGCCATTTTCCCGTGCCTGCTTCAAGATTAAGCCGACCTCTTCATAATAACCAGGAAGGAACACGAACTCCGGCTTGGCCGATTTAATACGCGTCAATGTGGAGCGGAAATCCGTATCTTTTGTGACATAGGCCTCTTCCGCTACGATTTTGCCGCCTTTGGCAGTGAACGCTTCTTTAAAGGCAGCGGCCAATCCTTTGGAATAGTCACTTGCACTATCCACATAGATCGCTGCTGTTTTCGCCCCTACTTCGTCAGAGGCAAAATTGGCTGCAACCGTCCCTTGAAACGGATCGATGAAGCACGTTCTGAACACATAATCATTCACTTTTCCAGCTTTATTGGTGATGTCGGGATTTGTTGCAGTAGGTGTGATCAACGGGACCTTGTTATCTTGTGCGACTTGAACCTGAGCCAATGTATTCGTGCTTGTAGCCGATCCGACCACAGCCACTACCTTGTCCTGACTGACCAGTTTAATCGAGCCGCTTGTCGCTTCTGCAGCATCGGATTTATTATCAACCTTGACGATTTCCAATTTCTTTCCGTTGATGCCCTCTTTATTAATTTCATCGATGGCCAGTTTCAAACCATCTGCAGCCGATTGGCCGAATGATGCCGTACCGCCAGACAACTCAAGATTCGCACCGATCTTAATCGTGTCACCCGAATTGGATGAACCTCCGCTTGAACTGCTCGTTGTTGAGTCGCCGCAACCTGCGAGTACCCCAGCAACCAATGAAAGTGATAGAAACACTCCTGCTAGCTTTTTCTTCTTCATTTGAAACCCCCTTGTTTGGTATGTTCTTTCAGCCCATTAGAATATCTGAATAAAAATAATATTCTGAAAACAGTTTATCTCATTCTTTCGACCCCGTCTATATGATCTGGATAAAAAAGTTATTTAAAGGAAAAATCTACTATATCTACACAAAAAAAACTGACTCTCTGCCTGGAGTCAGTTTGTCGGCTTGTCAGTCGTTTACACGGCGGACTTCGACCTCTTTTAATAGATCGTTGATCACCCAGCTTGCTGCAATCAATCCAGCTACTGAAGGGACGAATGCATTCGAGGACGGCGGCATTTGGGCTTTACGGATTTTTGCTTGTTCATTGCCGACCTCTTTGCGAACATCCTCACGAATGACAATCGGACTTTCGTCAGAGAAAACAACCGGAATTCCCTTTGTGATGCCCTCTTTGCGCAATCTTGTACGGATGACCTTCGCAAGCGGATCGGTATGCGTTTTGGAAATATCGGCGATTTGGAAACGTGTCGGGTCCATTTTGTTAGCGGCCCCCATGCTTGAAATCACCTTGATATTCCGCTTCAGGCACTCCTTCATCACGTGCATCTTATAAATCACCGTATCGGAGGCATCAATGACGTAATCGAGGCCATAACTGAAGAACTCCTCAAACGTTTCTTCTGTATAAAACATTTTCAGGGCAATCACTTCGCAGTCTGGATTGATATCATGAATGCGATTTTTCATCAATTCCGCCTTCGGTTGGCCAACTGTCGATAAAAGAGCATGAATCTGCCTGTTGACATTGGTGATGTCGACATCGTCCTTGTCGACTAGAATGATCCGGCCAATCCCGGTACGGGCCAGTGCCTCAGCTGAAAAAGACCCTACACCGCCTACCCCTAGGACAGCAACGGTCGTGTTTTTCAGTATATCGATGCCTTCTTTGCCAATTGCTAATTCATTACGTGAAAACTGATGCAGCATATATATTCAACTCCAATAAATTCTGTTCTTATTTAGCTTCCCAATTAACAATATATCATAAACATCATTTATGACAAGCGAAATATGAGCAGTCTAATCGGAATTAGGTTTCTCGTTCATTTTTGACAATTTTTGAATGACGGTCGCCAGCAGCAAAGTCCGCTCAGTCAGGCTCGGTATTTCCAGATATTCTTCCTCACTATGAGCATTCCCGCCAATCGGTCCAAGTCCATCCACTGTCGGTATTCCCAAATCTGCCGTAAAGGAAGCATCCGAACCCCCGCCCGTCGCCGTATCGGTGATATTGATGCCAATCTCCTTCCCCGCCTCGCGGATCGTCTCCAAAAGCATCGTCGTTTTCTCGGTCTTTTCCATCGGAGACCGATCCATTTTTCCAGTCAATGTCGTCTTCGTTCCTGGAATATTTGACTTTGCACATATTTTTTTCATTTGCTTCAGGATGAAATCTTCCTGCCTTTTTTCCGTGATCCGTACATCGACAAAACCGGCCGCATGCGAAGCGATCGTATTGACCGCAGACCCGCCCTCGATCATGCCGACATTAACGCTGATCCCCTTCTTCCGATCATTCAATTGATGGAAGGCTATGATTTTATGAGCCAATTCCTCAATGGCACTTCTTCCCTTTTCCGGCTCGATCCCCGAGTGGGCCGCAACCCCGATTATATCTATCTTGAATTGGCCGCAGCCCCTTCTTGCCGTCACCAATGACCCATCCATCCTTGCCGGCTCAAGCACTAACGCATACTTCTTTCTTGCCGCCTTTTCAGCAATGAGGGAAGACGAAGACGGTGAACCGATCTCCTCATCACTGTTCAAAATGATTTGAACATGCTTATAGCCTGTCTGCCCCGTCTGTTTCAAACAAAGAATCGCATAAAAAATTTCGACCAAGCTCGCCTTCATATCAGCTACACCAGGCCCGAACGCCCGATTTCCCTTCACCTTGAACGGCCGTTTCAGCACCGTCCCTTCCGGAAACACCGTATCCATATGTGCCACGACCAGAATATGCGGCTGAACCGCTTCACGATGCTGAATGACCAGCTGATTGCCATACTCCTTTTGCTTCACGACATCCACAATGAAATCCAAACCTTCAAATTTCGCTTTCAATATCAAGCCAATTTCATCTATGCCCTTTTTGGTATAAGAGCCGCTATCGATATTCACCAGCTGCTCCACGAATTGCAGCATTTCTTTCCGCTTAGCATTCAATAAGTCTCTCAAAGCCCTCACAACTTTCCTTCCATGGCTTATGATTTTTCAACCTTACTATAATTTACGAAGCTATACGATGGAATGTTACTTAAATGGGAGATAATTTAAAGTGTATAGGTGCTTTACTCGGGAATTTGAGCACTTTACTCGCCAATTTGCGGGCTTTACTCGCCAATTCGCGCGCTTTACTCGCCAATTTGCGCGCTTTACTCGCCAATTTACGGGTTTTACTCGCCAATTCGCAGGTTTTACTCGCCAATTCGCGCGCTTTACTCGCCAATTCGCAGGCTTTACTCGCCAATTAATCTTTCAAGACTATATACTCTATTTCTAAATTTCCCCCAATGGGGCAATTCCAAGACATATAACATTTTCTGCATAGTATTGATTGACTCCACCTGCAAAAATTGACGTGCCTGTTTATTGGTAATCGTGGCATTGATAAGAAGGGCGTAATCACGTAGAGTTTGAATGTGGGCATCTTTGGAGACCTTAGAACAGTGGCGGCATGACCATTTTCCCCAGTGATATTGCATCTGAAGGGCAGAACAGGCAGGACATTGAACGCTATTGAGCAAATCTTTTTCTTCAATTTGATACATTTGGAGGATATCAGGATAATGTGGGGTATTTTTTTCCACTATCGTCTTGGTTAGCTTGTTTTGCTGCCTTTGAGTTAATTGTTCAGATGGGTACCTATCTTTCAAGGTTTGGATTTTGGAGATGAGCATTTCTTTTCCTGTGATTTTCTTGAGAATGGGAGTAAAACCGGGGGTAGTCCTGATAATTGTATTCGGGTTGGCATTCGCAACAAGCGTTTCGATCGGCAGCGCAGGAAAATCATGAACAGCGAACCATTCGCTTAACCGTGTTTTTTGCACATCGACCTGGAGGAGTGGATCCAGATAAGCTTGTTCCTGTCCATCTTTCGTCTGAATCAATTGATGGTAGGTTCGATCGAAATAGAGCATTCCTTTGAAGTCTTTCACTTCTATGATGAGGCAGTATTTCTTTGATATTATGAGGTAATCGATTTGAAAAAAGCGGTTCCCTTCGTGGCATAATCTCAAATCATGTAATACGTGATAATCTTTCGAAAGACTATTTAACTCATTTCCAATCCTCCGCTCCCCGTTAAAGCCCGCACGGATTTTTCGGAAATCATTGTTAATACTTTCCTGTTTAGGATGATTCGCTGGCAGCCTCCTCATCAAAGCCTCCAGCATAAGCATTTTAACCGGCTTTTCACACTGTTTTCGCATATTCATCACTCCTTCTCCTTTATTTTCTTTATTGAAGCTCGCTATTCCTCCTAGAAGCTGAAAATCGGTGCTAACTAGGCTATTTTTTGCTGTTTTTTTGCGAATTTGGGAGCTTTACTCGCCATTTCCCGGGTTTACTCGCCAATTCTCAGGCTTTACTCGCCAATTCGCGCACTTTACTCGCCAATTCGCGTACTTTACTCGCCAATTCGCAAGCTTTACTCGCCAATTTGCAAGCTTTACTCGCCAATTGAGCTTTTGGCATGAGTACGGGTGCTTTTCTCATGAATTGAGCGTTTGCGGTTTTATTGGTTTTTTGCGCGCTTCACTCGTGAAAGCGCACAAAAAAACCCATGTCAGGAACATGAGTTGCTTTGTGATGTATAAGAGTCCCAATTGTGCCGTTTACGCCTTTGTTTTGAACCCGCTCTCCGCAGGTGGGTGCTCGGTTCCTCGCGTTTGTAAGTCCTCCTCGAGGGGAGGCATGTACGCGGCCAGGAAACTAGTGCTCCCGGTAACTATAAGTGTTCGGTCAAAACTTATAGGTTAAAGAACGAACACATCAGGACTCTTATTTATTGAAAACATCATATCATAATGCTTCGCTCTCTTTCAAGAGAAAGCATCTAGGTATTTTTTCATATTTTTCCCAAGCTGTTATTTCTTTAAGGCGGCCAGTCTTAGGCTTAGTTCTGCCAGTTGCTTGTCGCTTACGGCACTTGGTGCGTCAACGAGCAGGTCGCTTGCGCTTGCGGTTTTCGGGAACGCGATGGTGTCGCGCAGGTTCGTGCGGCCTGCAAGCAGCATGACCATGCGATCCAATCCAAGGGCGATTCCGCCATGTGGAGGCGTTCCGTATTCGAAGGCATCCATTAGGAAGCCGAATTGTGCGTTGGCTTCTTCTTCCGAGAATCCAAGTACTTTGAACATTTTTTCCTGAACGTCACGTTCGAAGATACGGAGCGATCCACCGCCAAGCTCGTAGCCGTTCAAGACGAGGTCATATGCTTGGGCACGGACGCTTGCCGGATCTGATTCCAGTTTGTCCATGTCTTCACGGAATGGCATCGTGAAAGGATGGTGTGCTGCATAGTAGCGGCCTTCTTCTTCGTCATATTCGAATAGTGGCCAATCGGTTACCCAAAGGAAGTTGAATTTGCTTTGATCGATCAAGCCTCTTTCCTTGCCGAGCTTGTTGCGAAGCGCTCCAAGTGCATCGGCGACGATGCCTTTCTTGTCTGCCACGAATAAGATCAAATCGCCCACTTCCGCTTCCAGTGCAGCCACTAGCTGCTGTTGGTCTTCAGCGAAGAATTTGGCTATCGGTCCTTTCACGCCGTCTGCTTCCACTTTCAGCCAGGCTAATCCTTTTGCGCCGTAGATGGCGGCGAATTCAGCCAATGCATCGATATCTTTACGGGAATAGTCGGCGTTTCCGTCCTTGACGACGATCGCTTTAACTTGCCCGCCGCTTGCAACGGCGCCAGTGAATACTTTAAAGTCGCTGTCTTTGACGATTTCAGATACGTCTTTAAGCTCCATTCCGAAACGTGTATCCGGTTTATCTGAGCCATAGCGGCCCATCGCTTCATTGTAGGTCATTCTAGGGAATGGCAAGGATACGTCAAGTCCTTTTACATCCTTCATCACTTTCGCCATCATCTTTTCAGCCGTGTTAATGATATCTTCTTGGCTCATGAAGCTTGTTTCGATATCGATTTGCGTGAATTCAGGCTGTCTGTCAGCACGCAGATCTTCATCACGGAAGCAGCGGGCAATTTGATAATAACGTTCGAAGCCGGATACCATCAATAGCTGCTTGAAAATTTGCGGTGACTGTGGAAGCGCATAGAATTCGCCTTCGTGTACACGGCTAGGCACCAAATAATCACGGGCCCCTTCAGGTGTGCTTTTCGTTAAGATAGGTGTTTCGATATCAAGGAAGCCTTCACCGTCCAAATAATCACGGATTGCCTTAGTGGTTTGGTTACGCATTTTCAGCGTTTCGAACATCGCCGGACGACGCAAGTCCAAATAACGGTATTTCAAGCGGATATCTTCTGAAACATCCGTTCTCTCATCAATGATGAAAGGAGGGGTTTTCGCTTCATTCAAAATCGTAACGCTTTCGGCTTGGACCTCGACCGTTCCCGTTGATACATTCGGGTTGATATTGGCTTCATCACGCTTGATGACTGTACCCTGGATATCAAGGACATATTCATTGCGGATTTTTTCGGCAGTGGCCAAAGCTTCCGCCGAAATGTCAGGATTGAAAACGACTTGTACGACACCGCTTCTGTCGCGAAGGTCGATGAAGATGACCCCGCCCAAGTCGCGTCGTTTTTGTACCCAACCCTTTAATGTTACTTTCTCACCAATTGCTGCTTCTGTTACTTCTCCATTGAAGTATGTTCTGCCAAACATGGTATTTCCCCCTTAAGCCTGTAGCTTTTTGAATTGTTCAACGAAAGTGGCAAGCTCCAATTGGACTTGTTCTCCGGTTTCCATGAACTTTACATTGATTTTATCATTAGCCAATTCATCATCACCGAGTGTCGCCACATATCTCGCTTCCAGGCGGTCGGCCGATTTGAATTGGGCTTTCACTTTACGGTCTTGATAGTCTTTTTCAACAGTGATACCGGCACTCCGCATTTGATGGGCAAGCTTGACGTTATAATCCTTGGCTGCTTCGCCTAGAGATACGAGGTAACAGTCGATGCCCTTTTTGATGGGCAGTTCGATGTTTTCTGCTTGCAAGGCTGCAATCAGGCGTTCGATGCTTAGTGCAAAGCCGATTCCCGGAGTTTCCGGACCGCCAAGTTCTTCAGACAGACCATTATATCGCCCGCCCCCACATAGCGTTGTAATGGCGCCAAAGCCCTCTGCATCACTCATGATTTCAAACGCGGTATGGTTATAATAATCCAGGCCACGCACTAATGTCGGATCTTCAACGAAGTCGATTTCCAAATCGGTCAAATGCTGTTTCACCTTGTCGAAATAAACACGAGATTCATCATTTAAGTACTCAATGATGGATGGCGCCGTTTTCATCAATTCATGATCATGGTCTTTTTTACAATCCAGGATTCTCAACGGATTTTTTTCAAGACGGTTTTGACAATCACCGCAAAACTCGCCAATCCGAGGTTGAAAATGTTCGATTAGGGCATTTCGATGGGCCATGCGGCTTTCCTTATCTCCAAGGCTGTTGATGACAAGCTTCAGCTTCTTCAGCCCAAGCTCCTTGTACAGGCTCATCGCAAGTGATAAAACCTCGGCATCGATGCCTGGATCCTTGCTTCCTAAAGCTTCGATCCCGAATTGAACGAACTGGCGGAACCGCCCTGCCTGCGGACGTTCATAACGGAACATCGGCCCGATATAGTATAGCTTGACCGGTTGATTCGCCCACCCGAACATCTTGTTCTCGATGTATGAACGGACAACCGATGCAGTGCCTTCCGGACGAAGGGTCAAATTCCGCTCGCCGCGGTCTTGAAAGGAATACATCTCTTTTTGGACGATATCGGTCGTATCGCCTACACCGCGTAAAAATAGTTCCGTATGCTCGAAAATCGGTGTACGGATTTCTTTGTATTGATAACGGAGACAGATCTCACGCGCGGTTTTTTCGATATACTGCCAAATTTCCGTCTGGCCCGGTAATAAATCCTGTGTACCTCTAGGAATCTGAATCGACATATATGTTTCCTCCTTTAAAGCAAAACGCCTCATTGTTACGGCGCTATACTGATTTTTGCCAAACAAAAACTCCCGCCCCTTGTAACTGATCCGTTACAAGGGACGAGAGTTGGATATCCCGTGGTGCCACCCTAGTTGAAGCACAAAAAAATCAGTGCCCCCGCTTAAAACAGTTAACGCCTGTTATACGTCCATCTCCTATTAGGAAATCCGTTCGGAGTGAAGCCTACGGAGGGTTCTTTCATTAAGTCATCATGCAGAATGCTTTCAGCCAAGGCATTTCCTCTCTTTTCATGTGTTTCTTAATTACTCTTCTCCATCATTGGTTGTTGCAGTTATAAGTCTGATATTTTATAATCATACGGACGTTAACTACAAATGTCAAGGCAGGCTTTAAGATTTCACCGCATTTTATTGGTTCAAATGTTTTTTCAGGTTTTTGATTGTCCGGACATTGACTCCGAACTCGGATGCCAATTCAACCAGATTTGCACTTTGTTCCTTTTGGATAAAATCGTGGAAATCGACGCCTAACACTTGATTGCCTCCGCTTAGACTCGTTTGATCTTTTTCGCTGAATTTCATGTGATTCCCTCCTATATCTATATACGGTTTAGTCTTTCCTAAAAAAAATGTTTTTTGCATTGGGAAAGAGGGAAATTTTTATTGAACAAGAATACATACAGTAGGACACGAAAAGGGAGAGACAACTTATGAAGAAGAAACCGGGTTTATTCAGCCTGATCCTTTTACTGATCATGGCAGCGATAGTGCCCGTCAATCATGCATTCGGAAAAGAAGCAGGGGAAATAACCGTGACGAGTAAAGTGGTCAATGTCCGGGAAGGCGCCGGCCTCAGTTTCCCCATCGTCAAGAAACTGGAAAAAGGGGAATCGTACCCTATCGTAAAAGAAGAAGGCGACTGGTTTGAAATCCGGATGGACTCAAATGAAACGGGTTGGGTTGCCAATTGGTTAGTGGAAAGAAAATCCGAGTCAAGCGTTACGAAAAAAGGTTCAGGACAAGGACAAGGAATCATAACAGGCAGCTCCGTCCGTGTCCGTACAGGTCCCGGCACTACGTTCCAAACGGTCGGGTCCTTGACGAAGGGAACGGCTGTTGACATTATTGAAAAGAACCAAAATTGGACAAAGATCAAAACCGCGGATTTCGAAGGCTGGGTCGCTTCAGACTACTTAGAGGACGAGTCAGCATCGGGCAGTGCCGTAAAGAAAGATGAAGATACCAAAAAAGAAGCGGACACTGAATCAGTTAAAACCGGAGTCACCTTGGTCGACCGGCTTAATGTTCGCTCCGAACCTTCGAAAAATAGCTCCACACTTGGGAAGCTGAACAAAAACACTTCAGTGACCGTACATCGCATGGAGAATGAATGGGCGGAGATCGATTTTCAAGGGGGAAAAGGCTGGATAGCGGACTCTTACATACAGATGGACGAGGATCAAGTCAAAAAGGCCATCGATCCGGCTGGCGACACAGCGAGGGTGACCGCTTCCAGTTTGCATGTACGGAAGGATGCCTCTTTGAACGCCAAGGTCATCGGCTCGGTGAACAAGGATGAAACCTACACCGTTTTGCAAACGAAAGGAAAGATGACACAAATCCAGCTTTCCCATTCCCAAAAGGGCTGGGTCGTCAGTTGGTATTTGGAAAAAGAACGTGTGGAAGAACCAAAGAAAAAGAAGATGGATATCAAGGGACACAAGATTACCATCATTCATGATGGTACGATATTGAGGAGTTCTGCCAGCGGAAACTCAGGGATAGTCGGGCAGGCAAATGAAGGGGAAACCTTTTCTGTCAGCGGTATGGAGGGCGACTGGTACTCCATTAAACTAAAAGGTGGAAAAAAGGCTTATGTTGCTGGCTGGATCGTGACGCTTGAGGGAAATTCCGAGCAGGTCCAACGCCAAGGCGTCGAGAAATATTTAAAGGATAAAACCATCGTCATCGATCCAGGTCATGGCGGCAGGGATAGCGGTACAATCGGTGTCGGGGGCACCCTTGAGAAAAATCTGACGATACGGACGGCCGAGCTGCTGCGGGACAAACTTCAGGCAGCGGGCGCAAAAGTGATCCTGACGAGAAGCGGCAATACCTATGTGCCTCTGTCTTCCCGGGTCGGCACATCACATATCCATAACGCGGATGCTTTCATCAGCCTCCATTACGATAGCACCATGGACCAAATCACCAGCGGCATCACTACGTATTATTATCATGACTATCAGAAAGGTTTGGCGTCTTCACTCGCCCATTCCTTCAGCTCAACCATGCAGGTGACCAACCGCGGGTCACGTTACGGAAATTACCATGTGATCCGTGAAAACAAGCGGGTGGCAACGCTGATTGAATTAGGCTATTTAAGTAACCCCGTCGAAGAATTGACCATAACATCAAATGAATATCAAGAAGGAATCACCTCTGCCATTTATAATGGATTGGCGCGGTATTTCAAATGAAAGCGCGCAAGGCCCGCTCAAGGGGTATGAATGGAACTTGCACCAAAACAAAAATAACCTGCCGCAGCAGGTTATTTTTTGCTTTCCAGTATTAATGTAACCGGTCCGTCATTCGTAAGCCGCACATCCATCATGGCTCCAAATTGACCGGTTTCCGTATGGACGCCCTTCTTACGGAGCTCCTCGTTAAATGCTTCATATAATTCATTCGCGACTTCCGGACGGGCGGCATCCATGAAGTTCGGGCGGCGTCCTTTACGGCAATCGCCATACAAGGTGAATTGTGAAACCGATAAAATCGAACCTCCGACATCCAACAAGGAATGGTTCATCTTTTCATTTTCATCCTCGAATATGCGAAGATGGACAATCTTATCGGCCAAATAGGCGGCATCCTCGATGGTGTCACCATGGGTGATGCCGACCAACAGGACGAGCCCGCTGTCGATTTGGCCGATTATTTCATCTGCAACAACGACTTTCGCCGCTTTGGCACGTTGTAAAACTACACGCATGGCATGAAAAACTCCTTAGTTCATGATCCTTCGAACGGAATAAACATCCGAGATTTGTTTTATACGGTCGACGACCTTCTGCAGGTGGGCAATGTTATGAATATATATCGACATATGAATGGTCGCCACTTTATTTCTGTCGGATTTACCAGAAACCGCTGAAATGTTCGTTTTCGTTTCATTGACGGCCTGAAGCACTTCGTTCAATAAACCACGACGGTCATATCCGCTGATTTCAATCTCGACGATGTATTCCTTCCGCTCATTGATCGTGCTTTCCCATTCAACCGGAACGAGGCGGTGATCGGAATCCCCGCTTTCCAGGTTCGGACAGTCCTGCCTATGGACAGAGACACCCCGGCCTTTTGTGATATAACCGACGATTTCATCACCAGGGACTGGATTGCAGCAGCGAGATAGGCGGATAAGCAGGTTATCGATGCCTGGTACCTGTACACCTGAATCGCGTTTTTTAGAGGAGGTGGAGAATGTTTTCAAATCGGCCACTGCCTCTGAAATATCCGCCTCCTGCTCGACCATTTTCTGCTTGCGCCACTTTTCGGTGAGGCGGTTAGCTACCTGAAGGGCGGTGATTCCGTTATACCCGACTGCAGCATACATATCCTCTTCATTCAGGAAGTTGAATTTATCCGCAACACGCCTAATGTTGTCGGCAGTCAGGATTTCCTTTAGTTCGAACTCCATATCCTTGATCTCTTTTTCAACAAGCTCTTTGCCTTTTTCGATATTTTCTTCGCGGCGCTGTTTTTTGAAAAACTGGCGGATCTTGTTTTTCGCCTGAGATGTCTGGGTAAGCTTTAACCAGTCCTGACTTGGACCATAAGAATGCTTGGACGTCAAGATTTCTATGATATCGCCAGTCTTCAGTTTATAATCCAGCGGCACCATCTTCCCGTTCACCTTGGCACCGATCGTCTTGTTCCCGATTTCGGAGTGGATCCGGTAGGCAAAGTCGATCGGGTTCGATCCGGCTGGCAGTTCAATAACATCACCCTTTGGCGTGAAGATGAACACCATATCGGAAAAAAGGTCGATCTTAAGGGATTCCATGAATTCCTCGGCATTGGTCGCGTCATCTTGGAATTCAAGTATTTCCCTGAACCATGTCAATTTTTCTTCTAATGAAGGCTGCTCGCCCACATCCTTGCCTTCTTTATAAGCCCAATGCGCCGCAACCCCGAATTCGGCGATGCGATGCATATCCGAAGTGCGGATCTGCACTTCAAGCGGATCGCCTTTCGGTCCGATCACGGTCGTATGAAGCGATTGGTACATATTCGGCTTAGGCATGGCGATATAATCCTTGAATCGGCCAGGCATCGGCTTCCAGCACGTATGGATGATTCCCAGGACGGCATAGCAATCCTTGATGCTATGGACGACGATCCGAACAGCCAGCAAATCGTAAATTTCGCTGAACTGCTTGTTCTGTAGAGCCATTTTCCGATAAATGCTGTAAATATGTTTCGGCCTGCCGGAAAGATCGGCTTTAATGTTGACTTCCTCCACGTTTTTACGCACTTCATCAATGACTTCTTCCAAGTACTTTTCACGTTCTGCCCGCTTTTTCTTCATCAGGTTGACGATCCGGTAATACTGCTGTGGATTCAAATACCTCAAAGCCGTATCTTCAAGTTCCCATTTGATCGTACTGATGCCAAGACGATGAGCGAGCGGCGCAAAGATTTCCAGCGTCTCGTTCGAGATCCTTCTTTGCTTTTCCTGCGGTAAATGCTTCAATGTCCGCATATTATGCAGCCTGTCTGCAAGCTTGATCAAGATGACCCGGATGTCCTGGGCCATCGCCACGAACATTTTCCGATGGTTCTCCGCCTGCTGCTCCTGCTGTGATTTATACTTGATTTTCCCTAATTTGGTCACGCCATCCACGAGCATGGCAACTTCAGGACTGAAATTTTCTTCGATATCCTTCAGAGTGACCTCCGTGTCTTCAACAACATCATGTAAAAAACCTGCCGCAATGGTTGCCGGATCCATCTCAAGATCGGCGAGAATGCCCGCGACCTGAATCGGATGAATGATATACGGCTCTCCCGATTTACGGAATTGTTCTCGGTGAGCAAACTCTGCATACTTAAACGCTCTATGAATAAATTCAGCTTCTTCAGGCTGAAGATATAAGCTGGCCCGTTCCACAACCTGCTCGGCAGTCAATATTTGATCATTAGCCATTTAATCACCTTAACCCCACTTTAACTGCCACCGGATATGATCCGGATTGAGTATGATTGGTAGCACTTCCCTTAATTCAGCAAAACGTGACAATTTCTGCGAAAAAAATAAATCCGCTAAAAACGGATGCAAGTGCAAATAACTTATTAGCAGAAAAACTCTTTAATATTACTATTATCGAAAAAAAAGGCTAGGATGTAAAGACTTAAACGAGTATTTTATTAAGAATACTGCTTTTTTTCACTGGAAATTCGACAAAATCCAATAAAAACATGCGCAAAACAGAAAGAGCACCCTTATTAGAGTGCTCTCCTTTATTAAAAGCTCATCAATGTCAAAACATCATAGCCATCTAATTTATCTTTACCGTCAAGATCAGTCAATTCGATGAGGAATGCAATCCCGGCCACGATTCCGCCAAGCTCCTCGACCAATTTGATCGTTGCTTCGATTGTACCGCCAGTGGCAAGCAAATCATCTGTGATCAAAACACGTTGTCCCGGTTTGATGGCATCTTTATGGATGGTCAATACATCCGTTCCATACTCCAGGCCATATTCCACTTTGATCGTTTCACGCGGTAGCTTTCCTTCTTTTCTCACTGGTGCAAAGCCCACTTCCAATGAGTAAGCGACTGGACACCCGATGATGAATCCGCGTGCTTCCGGTCCCACAACCAAATCAATTTGCTTATCGCGTGCATACTCGACGATTTGATCTGTTGCGTATTTATAAGCGGCGCCGTTATCCATTAATGTTGTAATATCTTTAAAGATAACACCCGGTTTTGGCCAGTCTTGCACAATTGTTACATATTGCTTTAAATCCATTGCTTTGTTTCCTCCTCAAGGTCTGTTGCCTCATGAACTAAATAAAGATTGAACCAATCGAATAATTGCTGATAGGAAGAATAAACAAGCTCTTGTTCAAGCTCAAATTGCTCTTTCTTTCTTATGAACGATTCAGATTCACTGAGATCGCGTTTTTTCGCATTGGTTGTGAGCATAATTAACCCATTCTCTATTGTAACAAAATCCAGCTCAAAAAACACCTTTGAAATGAAATCGACCGTATCCCTGGACCAGCCGCGGTATTTGGCCAAGTCATCTCCATACCGTTTCACGTCGAGCGGACCCTTTTTTGCCAGAAAGGCATAAAACCATTTAAAATGATCCCTTGTCGGCATCGTGCTTAAAAAATGATCCTGATCATGGGAAAAATGGGCATAAATGCGCGATGGCTGCTTATTGGCAATCACCCGTTTCAAAACATCCCTTAATGGAGGCATGTCCATGAAAACGACATGCGCCCCGAAGCAATCGAGTTGATCGGCATCCTCCCCGTTCTTGATATGGACAAGTTCGGGATGATTTTGTAAAAATGGATGCCTTGCAAGAATATCCTCCGAGAAAATGACGATTTTCCGGTTTGCGGGAATGTCCGCCAGCCATTTTTCCGTCTGTCCCTTCCCGCGATAATCGAATAGCTGCCAATGGTCCACCGAAATGTCCTGGACAAAGATCTGAGGCTTCTTCATATTATTCCATTCATTGATGGATAGCTCCCCGATCATTGAAACTTCAGCGTGAGGGGCTATTTCATCGACAAAGTGACCGAGCCCGAAGCCTACGCCGTCCAGTTTGTGATTGTCCCCGTCTTCAAGCTGAACTTTCAAATGATTTTGGTTCGCACCGATTTTGCGGACACTTGAAAGCTGAACGGAATCTATCAAAATCCTCGGCTTCGGATTCGTCACCCCAAATGGAGCAAGCAAGCTCATCTCCTGAATCGTTTGAATCGAAACGTCAGCCAAGGCCGTCTCCCCATCCAAGTCAGTAATGGGCGTGAAGTCCTCCTCCGTTAGCTGTTCCTTGGCTATCGCGTTCATGCGGTCCCTAAGCTCCTGAACATCTTCTATTTTCAATGTCATTCCAGCTGCCATCGGATGTCCGCCAAAATGGGGCAGCAATTCCCGGCAGGACGAAAGGCTTTCGAAAAGATCGAATCCGGCGATGCTCCGTGCAGAACCTTTCGCCAATTCCTTTTCCTGGTCATAGCTCAAAACGATCGTGGGACGGTAAAAGCGTTCAACAAGCTTGGAGGCGACGATCCCCACCACTCCTGCATTCCAGCCTTCCCTTCCGATGATGAGCACACCATTGGATGCCGGCGGGAAGTTTTCCTCGACTTCCTTGATCGCCTCTTCCGCCATCGTAGCGACCATGGCTTGCCGTTCTTTATTGATATCATTGATTTCATTGGCAAGCTCGATCGCTTCCGCAAGGTTTGCCGACATCAATAGATCGACAGCCGGGTCGGCATCACCAAGCCGGCCGACTGCATTGATCCGCGGAGCCATGGCAAACCCGATCGATTCCTCATTCAAGGCTTCCTGTTGGATATTCGCCACTTTCATTAGGGCAACAAGCCCCGGACGGCCAGTCAAGCGCAGCTGCTCGATTCCTTTGGCTGCGATGAGGCGGTTCTCCCCTTTTAAAGGCACCAAATCCGCAATGGTGCCGATTGCCGCTATTTCTAGCAAATCCTCAGGCAGTTCGCCAAGCAAGGCGTGCGCCAGCTTAAAGGCGACACCCACTCCTGCAAGGTCTTTAAAGGGATATGAACCATCCTCCAGTTTAGGATGGATGATGGCCAATGCCTTTGGCAGTACAGGACCTGGTTCATGGTGGTCGGTCAAGATATAATCCATGCCAAGCTCGCCGGCAAGGTCCGCTTCCGCGACTGCCGAAATTCCGGTATCAACGGTGATCAATACCTTCACTCCTTGCTCAGCCGCCAGGCGAAATGCCATCGGATTCGGGCCATAGCCCTCCGTAAACCGGTTCGGAATATAAAAATCCACATCGGCTCCCATTCTCATCAGCGTCGTCAACATCACCGTAGTCGATGTTACTCCATCGGCATCATAATCACCGAATATCCTTATTTTTTCTCCATTTTGAATCGCTTCTTTTATTCTATATACGGCTTTATCCATATCTTTCAATAAAAATGGATCATGGAAAGTTTGATTTTTTACAAATAAAAAGGATCGGGCACTATCGATCGTATCCATGCCTCGATTCACAAGCAGGGCTGCAACCAAAGGTGTGATATGAAGCTCTTCCGCTAGTATAGCAACTTTGTTTTCATCGGCAGTTCGCAAGTTCCACCGCGTTTTAGGCTTTAACATGAATTCACCCCTCAATTCACTTATTATACAAAACGAGTATGCCGGTTTCAATTTTATTTTAAACCCAAAGGTATGAAGAAATTTATGAAGGGAAAGAAAAGGAGGCTGGCATCATGCCAGCCCCCGTACGTATTAAACTTGCCCTTCAAGACTTTGTTTCTTTTCTTTTGCCGTATTCAGCGGACCTTTCTTCTTCAATTCCCTGATTTTCAAATCAAGCCAGAATTGCGAAGCGATCAATAGTGATGAGTACACGCCGCATATCAACCCGATGAACAGGGCAATCGAAAAGTTCCTGATCGCTTCACTGCCGAAAATCGTCAAGGCGATAACCGTAACGAGTACCGTCAGTACCGTATTGATCGATCTCGTCAGCGTTTGCCTGATACTGATATTGACGATGTTCTCAAGCTCTTCGACGGTTTTGATTTTACGGCTGAAACGCAGGTTTTCCCGAATCCGGTCAAACGTAACGATCGTATCATTGATGGAATAACCGACAATTGTCAGTACCGCAGCAATGAAGGTGATATCGACCTCAAGGCGAAGCAAGCTGAAAATCGTAACGATGAAGAACGCATCATGAATGAGCGCTACGACGGCCGGTACAGCCATTCGCCATTCGAACCGTATCGAAACATACAAAATGATTCCGAGTGAGGCGATCGCCAAGGCAAAGATGGCATTTTTGGCAAGCTCTTTCCCTACAGTCGGGGATACGGTGCTCACATTCGGCTCTGCTCCGTAATCCTTCTTGAAATGATCCTTCAAGACAGCGATTTCCTGCTTATTAAGGACCCCTACCGTCCGGACGACAGCATTTTTGTTTTCTTTCCCGGCAAGTCTGACATCCTTGATATCATTGACATCAATGCCGGCCTTGCCCATTTCGGTTTCGACTTGTTCAGTCGTAAGGACATTTTTAGACGCGACTTCAATGCGGGTACCGCTCGTGAAGTCGATTCCCAGATTCAAGCGGAAAACGAACAGGAAGATGATCCCGATAATCGTAATTCCGATCGAAATGGCATAAAAGGCCTTCCGATGTTTGACGAAGTCGATTTTATCGAAGCGTGTCGGCAATGACATTAAATTGATCTTCTCGTTAATGTTATGAATGTATTTCTTCTTCACGCCAAACCATGATTTACGATTGTCGAGGAACCCGCTTTTCACCCACAGGCTCATGAAAAGACGAGTACCATAGACGGCTGTAATGAAGCTCATAAAAATCGAAATGATCAAGGTCGTCGCAAACCCTTTAACCGAGCTTGTCCCGTAATAGAACAGAACGGCTGCAGCAAGCAGGGTCGTCAAGTTCGCATCCATGATCGTGCTGAGCGAGTTTTTCGTACCTTCTTTATAAGCCGCTTTTACAGAACGTCCGAGTTTGAGTTCATCCCTGATCCGTTCATAGGTGATGATATTGGCATCGACGGCCATCCCGACCCCGAGCACCAATGCCGCTATACCTGGAAGCGTAAGGACTGCATTCATCCACTCGAAGACGAGCAGCGTCAGGAAAATATATATGCTCAAGGTGACGACGGCGATGAATCCCGGGAAGCGGTAATAAACAAGCATGAAAATGAATATGAGTGCAATCCCGATGATGCCCGCAATAATCGTATCATTCAGTGCGCCTGCACCAAATTGGGCTCCTACGGAAGTGGAGTATTTTTCCTTCAAGTCAACCGGCAGTGCGCCCGCATCAAGTAGGTCTGCAAGCTCCTTCGCCTCATCTACCGTGAATTGCCCTGTAATGTATACCTTTTTCGTATTGAAGACTTCACTGACAGCAGGAGCGGATATCATATTGTCCTGTGAAGCTTTATCCTTGATGGAATCTTTGCCTTCCTCGAAGTCCAGCCAGATGGCAAGTACATTCGTCGGTGATGGCATTGATGAAATTTTTTGCGTGATTTCTTTAAACTTGTTCACATCTTTCAATGTGACTTCAACGACGGGCTTATTATCTTGGAACGTTTGTTTCGCGCCGCCTTCTTTCAGGTCGGCTCCGGTCATCATTTCCTTATCGTTATAATCCCGGAAGGATAATTTAGCTTGTGTCGAAAGGATTTCCCGAGCGTTATTTTGGTCTTTAACCCCGGCCAACTGAACCCTGATCCTGTCTTTCCCTTCGATTTGAATATTAGGCTCGCTAACACCCAAAACATTGACACGTCGCTCAAGTGAGCTTACTGTAGCCCGTAAAACTTCCGGGGTGATCTTTTCCCCAGACAGAGGCTTCACTTCATATAACACTTCAAAACCGCCTTGAAGGTCAAGCCCCAGCTTGATATCCTTTAGGATTCCTTTTGAAGTCGTTCCCATCGCTGCGAAAATCAAAAGAACGATTAGAAAAAACGCAACGATCCTGCTTCTTTTTACCATTATGTAGTAGGCCCCTTTCTATAAACCGCCTGTTCCTGAAGTTTAAAAACCTGTCATTTTTTGCTTGCATTTCCTTTGATTCTTGAGAAAAAAGGCACAGCTACCCATGCTTTTTTCCAAAAAAAGCATAACCATATCTATTATGAGTCATTTACAAACAGCTGTCAATTTAAGTATATCTTTGTTTCATTCCTTTAAAAGTTCTTTCAATTCCTCCTCGGATAGCGGCTCAAATAGGCTTGGTGATTTATATGCTTCGACCATTTGAAAGGTCATGAACTGGTTGCTCGAAAATGTCACGATATCCGCGACAAGCTCGTGAAGGTGAATGTTATCCTGCGGGCGCTTCCATTTGTTTTTCGTTAAGGTTCCCCAAATATCCTCTTCCGTCACGGCATTCAACCCGACCATTTGAAATTCCTCGCGCTTGCTCTTCAAAAATGGACGTACCTTTACATAGTAGCTTTCATAGGGATGATTCATTTTCGCCATCACTTTGCCTCCAGTAAAAATGATTCTCTATCGATTGCGCATTTTCTTAGCAGGGTTCCAATCGGATGTCAGAGCGCAAACAAACACTTTTGTCATGCTTTGTCCAAGTACAAGCATATAGATAATTGTATAGCATATCCGCTTTTTTGAGAAGGCAGGGAGGGAGTTCAATGTCTAAATTTTTAAAAGGGACGCTGATATTATTAATCGCAAGCCTGATTACAAGAGTTCTTGGGTTCATTAACCGCATTGTCATCGCCCGCTTCATCGGCGAAGAAGGCGTTGGTTTATATATGATGGCTTTACCGACCCTCTTTCTCGTCGTTAACATTACCCAATTGGGGCTGCCGATCGCGATTTCCAAATTCGTGGCCGAGGCCAATGCCCGGGGTGACGAACGGAAAATCAAAAAGATCCTCGTCGTTTCTTTGGCCTGCACCTTTGCTCTATCGATGATTTTCACTCCAGCGATGCTGTTGTTCGCACCGGTTCTCTCAGAATACTTATTCACCGATCCGCGAACGGTCTGGCCCCTGATGGCGATTGCACCAATCGTACCGATCATTGCGATATCATCCGTACTGCGCGGGTATTTCCAAGGCAAGCAAAATATGAAGCCTTTCGCTTTCTCGCAAGTGATCGAACAGGTGGCACGCATCACTTTCATCGCCGTCCTGACGAAAGCCTTTTTGCCATATGGGATTGAATATGCGGCTGCCGGGGCGATGTTCGCCTCGATAATCGGTGAGCTCGTCTCTCTCATTTACCTTTTGACTAGCTTCAAGCTTAAGAAGCATTTTAAGTTCAGGAAGAACTTTTTCAAAAATGTGAAGTCGGGTAAGGGGACGTTCACGGAATTGATGGGAATCGCCCTTCCTTCCACCGGAAGCAGGATGATCGGCTCCCTTTCATGGTTTTTCGAGCCGATAGTGGTGGCCCAGAGCTTGGCCCTTGCCGGTGTCACCGCGGCCGCAGCCACCAGTCAATACGGCGAGCTGACAGGATATGCCCTGCCATTACTGATGCTTCCTTCTTTCATTACATCATCCTTGGCGACCGCCCTTGTACCGGCAGTCAGCGAGGCTCGCACGACCGGAAACTTCCTGCTTGTTGAACACAGGCTGCAGCAGGCCCTGAAAATCACATTTATCACAGGCTGCTTAGCCGTCGTCATTTTGTTCATCTTTGCCGAACCGATCCTGCAGGTGATGTACGGCTCATCACATGCCGCCGTTTTCATAAAATTCCTGGCACCTTTCTTCATCCTCTTTTACTTCCAGTTCCCGCTGCAATCCATGCTTCAAGCATTGGACCTTGCAAAAGCGGCCATGTTCAACAGCCTGGCGGGTAACATTCTTAAAATCGGTGTGATCTGGCTGCTTGCATCAAAGGAAAGCTTCGGGATCATGGGGGCAGCGGTCGGGATAGCGGTCGGTTCAATGCTCGTCACCTTCCTGCATTTTTCCACCGTGCTGAAAGTCGTTCCCTTCACGCTGCATTTCAGGAGTTATATATCAGCTTTGATCATTGCACTAATCTCAGGCTGGGGCGGCTATTATTTGTATCAAGCCCCACTCTCGGCACAACCGCTCGTACCAAGGCTGTTGCTGTCCGTAACGGTCGTGATCCTGCTGTTCACCTTTTTCCTGCTCATGACGGGCAGTATAAAAAAAGCAGACCTGATCCGGATTCCTGTAGTGGGCGGATTCTTATCGAAGTTTGCCTGGAAATAAAATGGACCGAAGCATTTACCCGCTTCGGTCATTTCTTCGTTTCATTTGTATCGATATAAAATTGGCCATCTATGTACCCGCAAATCGAAATCTCTTGAATTTTCACTTCACCATGTTTTTTCAACTGGTGCCGGAGCCAAAATTGATTTTTGCCAATTTTATAAAGATTGTCTTCCTGAATCTTTCCATCAACGATAAGAGGATAAGGGGTTTCCTTCATTTTTGACCTTTTCCCTTGGGTATTTTTGATGACTGAAAGTTTCCCCGAGGATTCGAGGATGGCAAATTGTACATCATTGAGATCATTGATCCCTTGCTCCCTCAACTGTGTCAATAAATCATCAAAATTATATCGTTGCTTACGCATCGCCTTTTCATCTATTTTCCCTTGATTGATGATGATCTGCGGCGTACCGTCGACGATATTCCGAAACCTGATGCTTTTCAAGGAAATGAAAGCCAAGACGATCTGGATGAAAGCCAGAACGAACATCGGGGTGATTTGCCGGAAAAATGGTTTATCCAAATCTTCAAAGGATAGGACTGCAATGTCCCCTATCATGATGGATACCACTAAATCCAGAATGCTCAGTTCCCCAACTTCCCGCTTACCCATCATTCGGAAAAGGAATAAGATGACTAGATAGATCACCGTCGTTCTAAAAATAATAGCCAGATAGGTTTCCACTTCAATAACACATCCTTCTTCCATAGCATGGCTTGCGAATAGAAAAATTACTCCATAATCTTTTCTATTTTCACGGCAGCTATGGTCTAAAGGCTTCATATGAGGAATATGCTTGTACAAACACATATACAGGCTAAAACGTATCAGCCTTAAAAAAGGAGGAATACCCATCGAAACTAAAAAAATGAGTGTCGCCGTAATTTATGGCGTTGGCTCCATCTTTGCCATAGCGATGATTGCAAGTTTGATCGTTTCCATCCTTCTTCGTTTCACTTCATTGACGGAATCATCCCTGACATACGTGGTCATGATCGTATCCTTTTTATCGTTGTTCATTGGTGGATTCATTTCAGGAGGCAAAGGTAAAAAGCAAGGACTTTTCTTAGGCGGCAGCACAGGATTGCTTTATCTTTTGGTCGTGTTCCTTTTTCAATATTTGGGGCATGATGCCCTCTTTACCATCAAGCAATGGATTTACTATGGCTGCTTTGTCATCACGGCCATGATGGGCGGCGTGCTTGGGGTCAATATGAGCTCCGACTCACGCACCGACTAATAAAAAGCAAAAAACCGGGCATCTTGCCCGGTTTTCGTTCGTTAAGGGGCATAGCACCGAAGAGGCTCCCTGCCGCCCGCTGGATGTAAACCTCAAAACCAGGAGCTGATGGATTTTTCTGTAAATGTTAAAAGTGAGAGGTCGCAACTGAAGATACGGGGTCTCCCCTGGTTATAGTACAACAAAAAAACTGTGGACAAACTCCATTTTCATCGAGTATGTCCACAGTCGGAACCGGCCACACGGGCCGGTTTTCGTTTATCTTATATGGATACTTCTTTATTCGGTGCACTTTCCGTAATTTCACGGATTGCAGCGCGATCGAATGTCAATTTAGTACCATCTGGTGACTTAATGACGATTTGCAATTCATCGATGGCATCGATTGTTCCATGCATGCCGCCGATAGTGGCAACCTTATCACCTTTTTTCAAGCTGCTTTGCATGCTTTGAGTAGCTTTTTGGCGTTTTTGCTGCGGGCGGATCAATAGGAAATAGAACAATACGAACATTAAGATTAATGGAAGTATTTGAGTTATAGCCATTTGTAAATTCACTCCTTTCGTTCATTAAAATATTTATGGAATTAGAAGTTTCTCGCATTTGGTTGATTGAAACCATACTGCTCAAAAAACTCTTCCCTAAAGTCTCCAAGACGATCTTCTCGAATGGCTTGTCTGACCTGTTCCATCAAGTTTAACAGAAAATGCAGGTTATGATAAGTCGTAAGACGAATCCCAAAAGTTTCTTCACATTTAATCAAATGGCGGATATAGGCACGGCTGTAATTCTTGCAGACATGGCAATCGCAATTTTCGTCGATAGGACCAAAGTCGCGTGCATACTTTGCATTTTTCACGACAAGGCGGCCATTGCTCGTCATCAATGTACCATTACGCGCAATTCGCGTCGGCAGTACACAGTCAAACATATCGACACCGCGTATGGCCCCATCGATCAAGGAGTCAGGCGAACCGACACCCATCAGGTAACGCGGTTTATTGGTTGGCAGAAGCGGACTTGTAAACTCAAGCACGCGGTTCATGATATCCTTCGGTTCCCCTACGGATAGTCCTCCAATAGCATAACCCGGGAAGTCAAGGGAGACAAGGTCTTTTGCACTTTGTTTGCGAAGATTTTCAAACTCTCCGCCTTGAACGATCCCGAACAGCCCTTGGTCATTCGGACGTTCATGGGCATTCAAGCAACGCTCCGCCCAGCGTGATGTCCGTTCAACCGATTTCTTCATATACTCCTCGGTTGCCGGGAATGGCGGGCATTCATCAAATGCCATCATGATATCGGAGCCAAGCGCGTTTTGGATTTCCATCGCTTTTTCAGGAGATAAAAATAGTTTATCGCCATTGAGATGGTTCCTGAAATGTACGCCCTCTTCCTCAATTTTGCGGAATTCGCTCAAACTGAAGACTTGGAAGCCGCCGGAATCCGTCAAAATCGCCCGATCCCAGTTCATGAACTTATGCAATCCACCAGCTTCCTTGATGATTTCATGCCCAGGACGTAGCCATAGATGGTACGTATTACTGAGGATGATCCCTGCACCCATCTGCTTCAGATCTTCCGGGGACATCGTCTTGACAGTAGCAAGCGTCCCTACCGGCATAAATGCCGGTGTATCGAAAGAACCATGCGGCGTATGGACCCTGCCTAGCCGCGCCCCGGTCTGTTTACATGTTTTGATTAACTCGTATCGTATTGCTGTCAACGCAATAACTCCCTTCAAGAGCTTATCACTCTTATATTACTTAATTAACATTGCATCTCCAAAACTAAAGAACCTGTATTTTTCTTCCACTGCCGTTTCATAGGCATGCAGAACATGCTCCCTTCCAGCCAAGGCAGAAATAAGCATGATTAAAGTCGATTTCGGTAAATGGAAATTCGTAATCATGGCATCGATCCCTTTAAACTCATAACCGGGATAGATGAAGATGCTCGTCCAGCCGCTTGCTTCCTTGAAGACGCCAGCATTACCGGAGGCAATCGTTTCCAAAGTCCTTGTGGAGGTTGTACCGACGGTGATGATTTTACCGCCTTTTTCTTTCACTTCATTAAGCAAACGGGCAGTGCCTTCGGTCATTTGGTAAAATTCCGAATGCATTTCATGGCTGTCGATATCGTCCACACTGACCGGGCGGAACGTTCCAAGCCCGACATGAAGCGTAATGAAGGCGATATGTACTCCCATTCCTTTCAGCTTCTCAAGCAAATGCTCGGTAAAGTGCAGTCCGGCCGTCGGTGCGGCTGCGGATCCTCTTTCACGCGCATATACCGTTTGATAACGATCCTGATCGTCAAGCTGCTCCTTAATATATGGAGGCAGCGGCATTTCCCCAAGCTTATCCAGTATTTCGTAGAAAATACCTTCATATCGAAACTCCAGGATACGGCCTCCATGCTCAAGTACGCCTGTACAGACGGCACTTAACTTACCATCGCCAAAGAAGATGGTCGAGCCTTCTTTTATTCGTTTGGCTGGCTTTACAAGGGTTTCCCAGACATCATCATGCTCCTGCTTGAGCAGTAAAACCTCTATTTTTGCACCGGTTCCTTCCTTGCTTCCATATAATCGTGCCGGCAGCACCCTCGTATCATTCAAAACAAGGCAATCTCCCGGTTTGATATATTCAGTGATATGGCTGAAGACATCATGCTCGATCTTGCCCGTTTCCTTGTCCAGCACCATCAACCGACTTGCTTCCCTATCTTCCAAAGGAACCTGGGCAATCAATTCCTCCGGTAAATGAAAATCAAACATATCCAATTTCATCTGTTCCACTTCCTAACCTGTGTATCATGCTGTATTCATCATTTAAAACGGCCAATCAAATAAAAAATAGCGGACAACACGACACTGACGATGATAGATGTCACAATCGGAAAATAAAACGTCGTATTGCCTTTTTTGAGGAAGATATCTCCCGGCAGCCTGCCGAGGTGGATATACTTCATCGCAAAACCGATCACGAATATGATCATGCCGAGTATCATCACCATTTTCGGTATATTCATCATTCAGGCATCACCAAACCGAAGTGCTCGTAAACGAGCTGTGTCGCGATACGTCCCCTTGGGGTACGCTGAAGAAAACCGACTTGGAGCAGATATGGCTCATATACATCTTCGATCGTATGTGCTTCTTCGCCAATCGTGGCGGCAATCGTCTCCAGACCTACGGGGCCGCCGCGGAATTTTTCAATGATCCCTTTAAGTAATTTATGGTCAATATGATCGAGTCCTAAACGGTCGACCTGCATTAATTCAAGTGCATAATCGGCAAGCCCGGCCGTTATCGTACCATCTCCGCGAACCTGCGCGAAATCCCTGACCCTCCGTAAAAGGCGATTGGCAATCCTCGGGGTGCCCCTCGATCTCCTCGCAAGCTCTGCAGCTGCTTGGTCATCCATTTCCGTATCCATGATCCTGGAGGTACGGATGATGATATCGGTCAGATGGTTTTCCGTATAATATTCGAGCCGGCACAAAACACCGAAACGGTCCCTAAGCGGTGCAGACAATGAGCCAGCACGTGTCGTTGCCCCGACGAGAGTGAACGGCGGCAGGTCTATTCGAATTGATCGTGCCTCCGGACCTTTGCCGACAACGATATCGAGACAGAAATCCTCCATCGCCGGATACAGCACTTCCTCGACCACCCGGGGCAGGCGGTGTATTTCATCGATGAAAAGCACATCGCCAGGTTCGAGCGCACTCAAAATCGCCGCCAAATCTCCGGGCCGCTCAATGGCAGGTCCGGAAGTCGTGCGGATATTGACACCCATTTCGTTGGCGATGATGACCGCAAGCGTCGTCTTCCCAAGACCAGGCGGCCCGTATAAAAGGACATGATCGAGCGTTTCCTCCCGCATCCTTGCCGCCTCGATGTATACACTTAAGTTCGCTTTCACTTTATCCTGTCCAATATATTGCTTTAAGTTTTGCGGCCGCAGGCTTTGTTCAAAGGACAGTTCGTTCAAATCGGCTTCCTGATTGAATATTCTCTCCTCCATTGCGCCACCCCTTATCTTAGCATCAATTGCAATGCTTTCTTAATATATTGCTCGGTCGTCATTTCTTCCGTCTGTAATTTCTTGGCAACCTTTTGGATTTCCTTTTCCGAATAACCAAGTGCCTTCAAAGCAAGCATCGCTTCATCCAAATCCTCCGAGTAGCCATTTGAACCGGAAGCAGCCGTGACACCTTCGTTGAACAAGCTTGGAAAAGCATCCGGAATGATGTTCTCCAATTTCCCTTTCAAATCCAGGATCATCTGCCTGGCCGTCTTCTTGCCGACTCCCGGGAATTTCACCAAAAACGATTCATCTTCATTTTCAATTGCCTGCACCACTTGATCGACCTGACCTGACGCAAGTATGGCAAGCGCCCCCTTCGGCCCGATTCCAGTTACATTCAACAGCTTGGTGAATAATGCCTTTTCTTGACGATTCTGAAAACCATATAAGGCAACCATATCCTCACGTACGTAATGATACAAAAAAACTTGGATATCTTTCTCGTATTGGGCGGAAAAAATAAAAGGATTCGGCGTCATCACTTGATATCCGATTCCCCCATTTTCCACGACTATGTATTCAGGTCCAATATAATCGACCTTGCCTTTTATAAAATCATACAAATTAATTCTCTCCCTGATTTTGCTGTACCTCTCATTTTATCATAAAACGGATCGTTGTTCATAGAAAGTTATTTTATAATCGGCAAAGGGCTGAGTTACTCGCGAATTTGGTAACTTTACTCGGGAGTTTCGGCTTTGCATTGAATTAAAAGCTGGTTTACGTAAATATTGCGCTTTTTACACTCACATTTGGGGCCGGGTTTCGCCATTTTCTTTGTTTACTCGCCAATTTAGCCACTTTACTCGCGAGTTTGGCGCTTTTACTCGCCAATTTAACGACTTTACTCGCCAATTCCGTGCTTTTTACTCGCCAATTTCGGCTTTGCATCGAATTAAGCTGGTTTACGTAAATATTGCGCTTTTCACACTCGCATTTGGGACGGGGGTTCGCCGGTTGCAATTGGACAATGGGGATTCCTTCTTCGCGTTCACATAGAGTTGAGGGGGAACGGAAGACGCGAGACCGGTTCGGGACATCATACGGTCCAGCGGAAAGCAGGTGTTTTCAATTGAAACAGACAAAGTAAAGATCATCCAAAACTGTGGTCATGCTGGATTCCTCTTTCGTTTAAATAAAAAGTTTTTGTAATTAAATCCCTTTTAATGATAATATTTCATAAAATACAATTGTGAATTTCAGGGGGAGAAGCGTTGAAAAAAATGATCACTGTATTATTTCTCATGATGGTTTTAACAGCTTGTGCTAACGCCACTGATAAAGAGAATTTGGAAGCCACTAAAAAAGATTCTACGAAAAAAACAGAACACCATTATCAATTTACAGGAGAAAGCGAACACTGGGAGGCTGTATATTCTTATAAAGCAACCCAATTATGGGGAAGAGAAAACGGACAAATAACTTATTCTAGCAAAGATAATTATGTACTTACATTAAAATACAAGGGGTCCTTGAAAGAATTATCTTCCATGAAAAAACTTGAATATTCTTATGAAACAACCGCTTCAAGCGGAAGTAAAACAGAGGACTACCCTGATCCACCTAGGGAAAATTCATTTAAAACTAGTGGAGGTTCTAAAAATGGAGCATTGGTAGGTAAAGGGGAAGTTATAAAGGTGAATGTAAAATGGGCTGACAATGACGAGTCATTTGAATTGCGTAATAAAGCAAAGTAATTTTGTCCAAGAAGGAAGCAGCAAATTCGATTAAAATACTCAAAATAAATGGCTTCGTCATGGAAGTCATTTATTTTGAGTGGTCAATAAAATGCTCACTTCGTTTTATTGCAGATTGGAACGCAACGGTCAAACCAAAATTGCGGACTGTTGGGATTCTCCTACTCCTTATGAAAAGTGGAATGAAGGAATGGTCAAATAACACTCAAAAAAAACTCTGAATGATGTGGAATCCTCCCACGCTAGTTTACCGAATAAGGCTCGTATTCTTTAATAAGCTGTTTATATTGGTCTTTATTCATGATCGGGATACCCTTTTGCAGTTCCTCCTGCTTATATACTTCAAGTTTCCCAACATCCAATTGATAAAAAGTATGAATGATTTTGGCGTGCTCAGGCCTTCCGATAAAAATGGACAACGTCCCATCCTCCCTCATCCCGAGATAGCCGTTCGCTTTCAAAAGCGGAGAGATATCATTTTCAATTTTCTTAAGAACGATTTGCTCCTCATTTTGGTCGACCACTTTCCATCCTTCATATTTGGACCAAAAATCTTCCATCGACCATATTGTTTCAGTCAACTTCTCCTCGCTGAGTTCACCATCCAAATACATACGCTGCAGGATGACCTTCCTTTCGATCGGGTCATTTTCCTTTTGCACTGATTCTTCCGCAAAAACGGTCAAGCAAAAGGGCATGATGAAAAGGGTCAAGAATAGTTGAAGTCTTAGCTGTTTAGTCAATATACTCACCTCTTAAGGCGTTTACTTTTTAAGTAGTTTGACCTCAAACAACGTTTATTAACCAGACAAAATCAAAAAGACTGACCCAATGATCGCGGTCAGCCCCTATATCATTTCAAGTGATTTTCATGGATGTTAAGATTATCGAACATATCATTCGCATCCTGAATGATCAAGTCCCTCGTATCGCCATCGCGAAGATTGTTATCAAGTGTCATCGTCCGGAAATAGACCCCTTCATCAGTAGTGACATATAAGGTCCTTCCTTGAGATAATGGTCCGATTTTTTGCTTCACCGCTTCTTTGGTTTCTTGAGCTTGGCTGTAGTCATCAAGCAGCAGTGCAACAAGCATTTCATTTTTCATGATGACGGCCCTTGCATCAACGACCGGATCGACACTATTGGCAGTCTGATTGACCCGGTCTGCCAAATTGCCTTCGTATGCATTATAATAGGATGACTTGGCCCGGAGCGGCTTACTTTCATGACCATGGTAGTTTCGATCACGTTTACTGTAAGCATCATCTTTATCATATAGCCCTTGCACCATATTATGATAATTTATGTTCCGGACCAACTGATCTTTTTCAGTGGAATGGTATCCCGTTTCATCTATGAGGCTCTCGTTTTCCGCTGTATCATTATTGGCACATCCTACCAGACAAACGGCGGCTAATGCTGTATAAAGCGGCAGTACACATTTTATTTTTTGCACCCATGACCCTCCCATAGCAAGTAATGAACGATAATTCGCTCATAGTTAGCATGGGTGTCTTCCTTCAATTGTACTCAGTAAGTTATGGCCAAAATAACGGGTTATTTCCTATTCAGGGAGGAAATCTTTTTCGCCAGCTTTTCATTCATTTCCATCCGCTCCGAAAAACCTTCGACAGTCAGTTTCCATACGGAATGTAACTGTGATGAGCTCTTATTAAGTCGATTCCATTCCCGGAAAATATCCGTTGGATACGTTAAAGCATATAAAAAGGCAAGATCTGACTCGTATTTTTGCAGCTGCGGCACGTGCCACAGCTTCGTTGCGGCATCACCTAAATGATGGGATATCCGGTTTGCGTATTGTAAATAATCAATGCATCGTGGAGCAATCGCCATCAAATCAAAATCAATCAAAGTCAGTGTGCCGTCTGCTTTCCGCAAAAAATTATGGTGGGCACAATCTCCATGGATGATGACTTTTTTCTCCTGATCCCATAAGGACTGGTTTTTTTCAAATCCTTCTAATGACCACTCCCCCCACCTAATCCATTCCTTGACGATATCTTCAGAAACATATTGACGAACATAAGTAAAATTCTTTTTAAATAGAGATAGCCGTTCGCGCCATTTTTTTGCTTGATCGAATAATGGTGCCTTTATGGAAAGGTTTTCAGATACATCATGGAAGCTTTCCAGTAGCTTTATCCCCTCCAAGCGGTCCTTATGATGCGAGAAGCGAAATTTTTTCTTGCTAGGTTGAAAATAGTCCATACTACCATACCATTTTCCTTTGAATTGAAAGGGCATTAAGTTCTGGTGAATATTATACGTTTGATCAAATCCCTTTTGCCTTAACAAGGTTGTCAATTCTCGTTGCCGATCCCACTTTTCAAAACTGTCGAATCCTTTAAGGATCAATGGCCCGCCCTTTTCAAAAGTTATTAAATAGACGCTGCTTTGAAGATGATGGATACTCTTTGGCTGACGGTTTAAATAAGAGAGGAGACGAGTGTTGAACACACTGTCTCCGTGATAATTAGTAGTCATCGCTTTCATCTACATATGTCGGCATTCCAAATGTTTCAGGCGCACGAACACCGCCGAATTGGCCTGGTTGGCCTCCCATTTGTCCAGGTAACATTGCTTCCGGGTGACCCCCAATCTGACCGCGCATCATGCCGGGCTGGCCTCCGTTTTGACCGCCCATCATGCCGGGCTGACCTCCATATGGACCGCCCATCATCATGCCGGGCTGACCTCCGTTTTGGCCGCCCATCATCATGCCGGGCTGGCCTCCGTTTTGACCGCCCATCATCATGCCGGGCTGGCCTCCATTTTGGCCGCCCATCATGCCGGGCTGGCCTCCATTTTGACCGCCCATCATCATGCCGGGCTGGCCTCCGTTTTGACCGCCCATCATGCCGGGCTGACCTCCATTTTGACCGCCCATCATCATGCCGGGCTGACCTCCATTTTGACCGCCCATCATGCCGGGCTGGCCTCCGTTTTGACCGCCCATCATGCCGGGCTGACCTCCATTTTGGCCGCCCATCATGCCGGGCTGACCTCCGTTTTGGCCGCCCATCATGCCGGGCTGACTTCCGTTTTGACCGCCCATCATGCCGGGTTGGCCTCCGTTTTGACCGCCCATCATGCCGGGCTGACTTCCATTTGGACCGCCCATCATGCCGGGCTGGCCTCCGTTTTGGCCGCCCATCATGCCGGGCTGACTTCCATATGGACCGCCCATCATGCCGGGCTGGCCTCCGTTTTGGCCGCCCATCATCATGCCGGGCTGACCTCCGTTTTGGCCGCCCATCATCATGCCAGGTTGGCCTCCGTTTTGACCGCCCATCATCATGCCGGGTTGGCCTCCGTTTTGACCTGGCATTACGAATGGCTCATATTGTTGAACCTGCTCTGATTCCATTGACTCTGTTTCATGCTCATATTGCATTTGATTGCCCATCTGTGGATAGGCGCCTAAATTCGGGTCATGGTAATGCTGCTGTGATGGCTCGGATTGATGATAATCAGGATGGTGATGTCCATAGGCATTCATAGATTGATCGGATTGATACTGGCCCTGCGCTTCCGGCCCATACGTTCCAAGTAACCCTTTATTACAGCCACAATCTTCTTCATTTTCAGACTGTTGTTGTGAATGATTATGATGGTTGTATGAAGCTGGCGATTCACTTGGCGACTCATGGTCTTGTTGCATATATGAGCCTGCCACTTGATGCTGCTGCCCCATCCCCCCATAATAATGGTGCGGCATCGGTGCAGATGCTTGATATGGATAGTGTTGCTGCTGCTGACCGTATGGATTCATGCTTGCACCTTGAACAAATCCTTGCTGCCCCATTGATTGCATGTCAGGAGATTCTCCCCAGACCTCGGAGCTTTCTTCCATCATTTGATAGCCTTGTGTTTCCGGGTTTCCATAGCCGCCATGATATGGGGCTTCCATCCCCTGCATCGGCATATGCGCCCATGGCGGAGGCTGCATACTATAGCCGGTTCCTGGCATGATTGGCGTCATCGGAATGCAATCATCGACAGGCTCACAATAATCCTGGGTTGGAGAAACGGCTGGCTTTTTCTTCTTTTTCTTTGTAGCGACAGGTTCTTCTTTTTTCTTCGGTATTGGTGGCGGTGCAGGGGGCTTTTGCACACTCATATTGGTCATGTTGACCATATAATAATTATTGATATCGATCTCAGGTATCACCGGTGTCGGTACCGGAGCTTCTTTTGGAACAATTATTTGCTTTTCTTTCACGATTGGTTTTGGCTGAACGATCGGCTGCTCTTTGATCGGAGCTTGATACTTCGGTTGTTCTTTGATCGGCTGCTGATATTTCGGCTGCTCTTTGATCGGTGCCTGGTACTTCGGCTGTTCTTTGATCGGCTGCTGATACTTCGGGTGCTCCTTGATCGGTGCCTGATACTTCGGCTGTTCTTTGATCGGCTGCTGATATTTCGGTTGTTCTTTGACTGGCGGTTTTTGCATCATTTGCTGCTCTTTCATTGGTGTCGGCTGAGCCGGATACGGTTGGATTTGGGATTCTTTCACTCCCATATGAATATTAGGTTTAATCGTTTCTTTTAATACTGCTCCGGTTGTCCCTGGTATTTTAATTTTCATTCCCGGCATCATCATGTCCGGGTTGCTCAATTGCGCGTTCACTTTTTTTAGTTCTTCAAAACTGACACCGTATTTTTTGGCGAGTTTCCAAAGTGTATCGCCTTTTTGGACTATATGAATTTTCACGCTGTTAACCCCTCCTGTGCATATGTCCATATATACTATGATGTAGTGGGTGAATTGCTATTATTTTTATCATGAAAACTTATGCATCAAAATGGGCATTTATGATTGGATCAATGATTTAGGGACAGTGATGCCCTTTTCTGACGAAAAAATTAGCGTTGAAACAATCCAGGAATTTCCCACATCTTCAACCCTGGCTTTATTTTCGGACGTACTCTTCCTTTTACCACCTGTCTAAACTCAAGGCATTCCGGGTATAAGAAAGTAGATGGCCCAAGGGCTATATCTGGCACTTATATTCATCCTGGGAGGAATGTAAATGAAATGGAAGGGACGTCAGGGCAGTTCGAATGTCGAGGACAAAAGGGGAATGAGCGGCAAAGGGATGGCAGGCATCGGCGGCGGGGTCGGATTGATAATCGTCTTGATCGTGACACTGCTCGGTGGCAACCCAAGCGATTTGTTGGGCGGGTTGACTTCACCTGATCCCGGAAGCGGCGGCACTTATGTGGAAAGTGATGAAGAAAAGGAATTGGCACAGTTTGTGTCAGTCGTACTAGCAGATACGGAGCGTGTCTGGACGGAGGAATTCCGGAAGAATGGCCTTGAATATGAAGAACCGACTCTTGTTCTGTACTCAGGAAGTGTGGAATCGGCGTGCGGGATCGCAGGTTCTTCAGTGGGACCGTTTTATTGTCCAGGTGATAAGAAGCTTTATATCGATCTCAGCTTTTATCAGGAGTTAAAGGAAGAATTCCAGGCACCAGGGGATTTTGCCATGGCCTATGTGATTGCTCATGAAGTGGGGCACCACGTCCAGACATTACTGGGAACGACAAAAAAGGTTATGCCTGATCGTTCAAAGGTTAGTGAAACGGAATATAATAAGTATTCTGTCCGCCTCGAATTACAGGCCGATTATTTAGCAGGGGTTTGGGCACATCATGTTCAAGGAGAGAATTTGCTTGAGAAGGGCGACCTTGATGAGGCTTTGAATGCAGCGAGCGGTGTGGGAGATGACACCATCCAGAAAAAGGCACAAGGCTACGCAGTTCCAGACAGCTTCACTCACGGTACCTCCGAACAGCGAAAACGTTGGTTCAATAAGGGGTTTGAATCAGGGAATATGAATGAAGGCAATACATTCAAAGTAAAAAATCTTTAACGGTAAAAAAATATGGGACATACATAAAAAGGGGGCTGCAAAGGCCCCCTTTTTATGTATGTCCAGTAAGCCTCGAGATAGTCGGGGCAATCATGCCCTTTCAAGCATTCGATTCAAAGCAAGGATGGCATCAGCCGCCATTTTCTTTTCCACTTTTATCGGGTTGATGGTTTGATTTGCTTCAATTGATTCAAGCGCCCATAACAAATGCGGTAAATCTATTCGATTCATCGTAAGGCATGGGCACATATTCGGATTTAACGAGATGATGTTCTTGTCTGGATTATTGGCGATAAGTCGTTTGACGAGGTTCATTTCCGTGCCGATTGCCCAAGAGCTGCCCGCTTTTGCCTTTTCAATCATGTCAATGATATAGGATGTCGAACCTGCATAATCCGACATGGCCACCACTTCCCGGCGGCATTCCGGATGGACGATGATGTTCATCGCAGGCTGTTCTTCCCTTAATGCTTCAATATTCGCCGTCGTGAAATTTTCATGGACCGAACAATGCCCTTTCCAAAGAAGTACCTTTAGATCCTCGATGTCACCCTCATGGATCAATTCCTCCTTATGAGGATCCCAAACAGCCATGGCATTCAATGGAATGCCAATATCAAAGGCTGTATTCCTGCCAAGATGCTGATCGGGAAGAAACAGGATCCGTTCTTTTTGCTCAAATGCCCATGAAACCATGTCTTGGGCGTTTGAAGATGTAACCGTAGCCCCGCCATTTCTACCCACAAATGCTTTAATGGCCGCAGTCGAATTAACATAAGTAAGCGGAAGGATCGTATCACCGAATAATTCCTGAAGCTTCGTCCAGGCCCGTTCAGTTTGGTCGATATCCGCCATATCTGCCATGGAACAGCCTGCACGCATGTCAGGCAGAATGACGGTCTGCCGCTCCTCCGTCAAAATATCGGCGGTTTCCGCCATGAAATGAACGCCGCAAAACACGATATAATCCGCTTCACGATTTTGGGCGGAAAGCTGGGCCAGCTGAAGTGAATCTCCCGTTACATCGGAAAAGCGAATCACTTCCTCCCGTTGATAATGGTGACCAGGAATATAAAGACGATTACCTAAGCGCTTTTTTATGCCCAGTACCGCTTTCTCCATATCCTCCACTGACATCGTTTTATACTTTTCGGGCAAGACATTGCCTGCTGAGCTAACCATCTCCACTATATTCATCTCATTATCCCCTCACATTCTGTAACCTTTGCGCTAATATCGAGTGCCCGGACGCTGTGCGTCAGACTGCCCAACGAAATGTAATCCACCCCTGTTTCACGATACGTTGCTAAATTGCCAAGCGTCATTCCACCGGAGGCTTCCGTTATGATCGAATCAGGAACAGATTTGACCCATTGCTTAATTTCTTCTGGCGTCCTGTTATCGAACATGATGATATCCACACCGGCTTCCACAGCCTCAAGCACCTGTTCCAGTGACTCCGTTTCAACCTCCACTTTCCACGCATGACCCAATTTGCCTTTGACCGCTTGAACCGCCTTCGTGATGGAACCGGCGAAAGCAATGTGATTGTCTTTGATCATGACGGCATCATACAAACCATTTCGGTGGTTGAAGGCCCCGCCTGAACGAACCGCATATTTTTCAAGCATCCGCAGGCCAGGCGTGGTTTTCCTTGTATCACATGCCCTTGTCTTCGTCCCCGCCAGGATCATCGTCGCTTCACTTGCAAGCGTGGCAATTCCGGACATGCGCTGCACCAAGTTCAAAACGACCCGTTCCCCTTTTAATAGCGAAGCCATATTGCCGGTCATTCGCGCAAGCTGCTGACCTGCTTCAAACACTTCACCATCACGGACATGCAGGGCCACCTCGATTTGGGTATCCAACAAGGAAAAGCCTGTTATGATGACGTCGCCTCCGCTAAAAACCCCTCCCTCTTTTGCAATGAAAGTCAAGGTCCCTTGTTTTGCTTGGCCAAAAATCGTATCACTCGTTACGTCATATTCCCCTATATCTTCGATCAAAAAATGCTCCAGCATTTGCTTAAGCTTCAATATGTTCATATTGCCTTCTCCCCTTCACTCGGTTTTTCACATCTTCGCAAGCAAGGATGACCGAATTTTCTAGCCATGAGGAGTCATCTTCGCTTGGATAATCACTGCGGAAATGACCGCCCCTGCTTTCCGTTCTAGTCAATGCCGATTCGGCAATCAGCCACGCGACGATCATGGCGTTAGCTTTAGTGATTTCCGTCAGCGATCGTCCGGTAACGTCCGGATGGAGCAAGCTTTCGATGTGAAAAGCCTCAAGATAACCCTTCAAGCGAATTAACCCAGCTTCCGTTCGGACGATTCCGGCTTCACTCATCAATTTTTCCTGCAAATCCGATATATCGGGTAATGAAGCTATATGACAGGAAACCTTAGGATACTCCTTTTCTGCTGGTAGCTCCCTTGCTGGCAAATTAGCCAGCAAATCACCAAGTGCCCTGCCAAATACGAGGCCTTCGAGAAGCGAATTGCTTGCCAACCGGCTCGCACCATGTACACCCGTGCATGCCACCTCACCGACTGCATACAACGAGGGGACAGAGGTTCGCCCCGATTCATCCACTTCGATTCCGCCCATTAGAAAATGATTTCCAGGTGCAACCGGGATTTTTCCGAGCTGGAGGTCCACCCCGTTTTTTTCACATAATGAGCTTACCGTCGGGAAACGCTTTTTAAAATCCTTGATCATCGATATATCCAAAAACACCTTTTCACCGCTCTGTAAATAAGAAAAAATCGTCTGTGCGACAATATGCCTTGGGGCAAGGTCCTTCAAATGATGAATATCCTGCATGATCGGACTTCCATTTTCAGTCACTAATATGGCGCCATCACCACGGACCGCTTCTGAAACAAGCCCCTCGGCTTTATCATTCATAAAAAGGAGCGTCGGATGGAACTGGATGAATTCCATATCACGGACTTTTGCCCCTGCCTTGAAAGCAAGAGCGATGCCATCACCCGATACCGTTTGTGAATTGGACGTTATTTGGTATAGCGAACCGCATCCGCCCGTTGCCAAAACCGTGTGCTCTGCATGATAGACAGCCAGTTTCCCTGACCTATCAAGCGTTTTGATGCCGATGCAAGAGTCATCCTCACCGACGACCAACTCCACTGCAGCCTCATTCTCGATAACCTGAATCTTCGAGCCATTCAAGCAGCCTATTAAATGTTCCATGATGTACTTTCCAGTCCCATCCCCATGACTATGGAGGATTCTCCTTTCACTATGGGCACCCTCCAGGCCAAGCATGAGGGACCCGTCATGATCTCGGTCAAATTGCATCCCGGATTGAAGAAGTTCAGCTATCGCCAAAGGAGCTTCCTCGACAAGTTTCTCCACAGCCTCCACTTTGTTATATCGCTGACCAGCAGCCAGCGTGTCTTTTTTATGTAAGGATACTTCATCCTGATCGGATATTGCGGCAGCAATACCGCCTTGCGCCAAATATGAATTACTATGACGAATTTTTGATTTTGTGATGAGTATCACATGCTTATGCTCACTTGCTACCAATGCCGTTTTCAAAGCCGCAATACCGCTGCCTATCACGATGACTTCCGTTTTGACCATCATTACATTCCTCCTGTTTATGACAGGTGTCTTGACAACTATATTTACATATTATTAAACTATTATCAAGAGTTTTTTAAAATGAAGGATGGAAGTGATTCAATGATTTATTTGGACTATGCGGCCACAACGCCGATGGATGAAGAAGCGATTGACGTGTTCAGCCAAGCATCCCGGAGGTTTTTCGGAAACGCAAGCAGCTTGCATGATATAGGCTCTGAAAGTGCACGTTTATTGGATATGTCACGACGGCAGCTGGCAGAAATGCTACATATGAAAAAAGAAGGCGTCATCTTTACGAGCGGCGGATCGGAAAGTAATATGCTTGCAATCGATACATTTATCGCTTCAAAACCGGCCTGGCAGAATCACTTGATCGTTAGCCGGACCGAGCATGCATCGATCGACAACCTTATCTGCAGGTTTGAACGCTCCGGCTACGAGGTGACGTATTTACGGCATGGGGAGGATGGCCGCATCGATATCGAACACCTGAGAGGAGCGCTGTCGGAGAAAACCTGCCTGGTCATTGTCCAACATGTGAATTCAGAAATCGGAGTCATACAGCCGATTGAGCAAATAAGTAAAATCGTTAGGGAGCATCAAGCCTTTTTACATGTCGACTGCGTTCAATCGTTTGCAAAATTGCCATTGGACGAGATATCTGGGTTATGTGATGGAATGTCCATTTCCAGCCACAAAGTTTATGGACCAAAAGGGACAGGGGCCGTCATTTTCCCAGCAATCCATCAGTTGAGGGCTCCGATTCCGAATATCACCCATGAATCCGGCTTCCGGCCTGGTACGGTGGACGTCCCCAGTATAGCCTCCTTCGTAACCGCCGCCAAAAATTCAGCAAATATCAGCGAAAAGGAACATGAACGCATCTCCAAGCTGAGGAAGCAATTGATCCAGCAACTAACCGAAAGAAAGATGGGCTTTCAAATCATCGGCGCGAAAACCGAACAATTGCCGCACATTCTTGCTCTTACCTTCCCTGGCTTGCAAGGCCAGTACGTCATGCTCGAATTAAACAAGAAGGGCTTTGCCGTATCGACGGGAAGTGCCTGTCAGATCGGTAAACAAAATCCATCCAAAACCATGATGGCGATTGGAAAAAGCGAAGAAGAGGCGCATCAATTCATCCGCCTTTCCTTTGGTAAACATACGACGGCGGATGATATTGAAAAATTGGCAGACTGCCTCGAAGGAATCGCTTCCATTCGATAAAACCGCCCATTCTATGATAGAATGTTTATATATTAAAGAGGTGAATGAATGATGGAAAGAAAGAAATTACTCGGGGAAGAAAGACGAACGAAACTTTTACATATATTGCAAACAAGTGCACAGCCCGTTACAGGCACGGAGCTTTCGCAAATGGCCAATGTAAGCCGCCAGGTCATCGTTGGTGATATAACGCTCCTGAAGGCCCGGAATGAACCGATCATAGCCACGAGCCAAGGCTATATCTTTTTGGCGACCGAAAGTACGAAAAAGCCAGAAAGGACAATTGCTTGCCAGCACGATCCTTCCCGGGCTCAGGAAGAGCTTTACCTGCTCGTGGATATCGGGATCACGGTGAAGGATGTCAAAATCGAGCATCCTGTATACGGCGACCTAACTGCTTCCATCATGGTCAGCAGCCGTAAGGAAGTCCAGCAATTCCTCTCAAGGGTATCTGCCACGAATGCTTCTTTTTTATCGGAGCTAACGAGCGGCATCCATCTCCATACACTGAGCGCATCCTCGGAGGAACTGCTTGACGAGGCGGAGACTGCCCTGCGTGAAGCCGGCATATTGGTCGATTGACTGACGAAACCCTTCATATCCTGAGGGGTTTTCCTTATCTTATGCTCCTATGCCGGCTCATCATCCGACTGGCTTTCACTGTTGCTTCTCAATTGGCCGATGAGGTTGAGGACGGAGCCGACGGCTTGTATCCAGCCTCCCATCGTCTGTATTAATTCGCCATCTGTCGGCTTTTCTTCTAAATCCGGGTATTGATATTTTTGTTTCCCTTCCTCGTTCCCTTCTTCTTTGTCTTCATCGTCCTCATCTTGTGTTTCATCTTCATCACTTTCCTGATCTTTTTCCAGAATGCTATTCCTTAGTTCGCTAATTCCTCCAATCGCCTGCATCGAGTTCCCTATCGCCTGCAACATATTTCCCGTGACATTCAAGGCCTGTTCTGGTTCATCAGGATTCTCGTAAGCCCCCGCCACCGCAGTTCCTCCTCCTAACGCTTGAATCAGGTTACCTTTGATGATCAATTCCTTCTTCGTCACCTCATCGAAGTCAATGACCAATCCTAAGATGACAGTCGAATTTCCGATGGCCTGTATTTGATTGCCGAATTTATTTAGTGACCATGTGTCTTCCGAATCCGCCAATATCGCATTTCCTGTCGCTTGAAGTTCATTGCCGATCAAATCCAAGTTTTTTCGGAAATCCTCGTCGAGCACATTCGATGGCGTTCCTCCAACAGCGGAAATGACTGTCCCTATCGCTTGGGTCCAAGAACCGAAAGTTTCTTTGAATTGACTTTCCATCTCTACTGAACACCACCCGCTCCATGCATTTTTGATCCTTCTTTTGCCATAAAAAAAGTGCCGCAGTTACTCCAGTCTTGAAGGTATGTATCTTCGTTAATGATATCGCGGTCGCCTAGCCATTGTATACGAAATCACCAAGAATGGTGTGTAATCTCTCCTCTATTTCAAGACTGAATACCCTTCGATTCAAGAACGGCGCCCCCACACAAAAAAACGCCCCGGATAATTGAACTATACCCCGGATAACGGACACACATAAAAAAGTGTTCCTTATCCGGGTTTTTTTATGTTTCAATGGATGTAATGAGTATGGACGGAGGGTTTCTATGAGTAAGAATATATATACTGAATTTCAAATTAAAGAACTTGAAAAGAATCCAAATATCATTAGTGCTTCCGAGCGATCTATTTCCTATAGTCCTGAATTCAAGAAAAAATCTGTTAAAGAATATAAAAAGGGGAAAGCCCCCTCTCAAATTTTCATGGACCAGGGAATTAATCTCGAAATAGTTGGAAAGAAACAACCCATACGTTGTCTACAGCGCTGGCGTAGTACCTTTGAAAGGTTTGGTGAGGAAGGCTTCCTTACGGAACGGCGTGGAAAAGGAAGTACAGGACGTCCCACTTCCAAGCCACAGTCTGTAGAGGAACAACTTAGGAAGGCCGAGGCGAGAATTAAATTCCTTGAAGCAGAAAATGACTTCCTAAAAAAGCTGGAAGAGCTAGAAAGGCAGGCTTTGAAAAAGAAATAATTCTAACTTCTGCCGAGAAGTTCTATCTGATTGAAAGGACGATTAGAATACACCAATTAAAGAAGGCTGTTTCTTATCTATGCAAATTGGCTGGTGTAAGTCGAAGTGGTTACTATGATTGGGTAAAGGCAGCTCCTTACCGGGAGCTACGTGAAGAACAGGATGGATTGGATATAGAATTGATCAGAAATATTTTCATCAGTAAAAAGGAAAAAGTAAGCGCTCTCCAAATCAAAATGATTATGGAGAATGACTACTCTGCTGTAATGAATCATAAGAAAATCAGACGGTTGATGACAAAATATAATCTCCTAGCGAAAATCAGAAGGGCGAACCCCTATAGGAAGATGGCCAAGGCAACCAAGGAGCACCTTACTTGTCCAAACCTTCTTAAACGTAAATTCAATCAGGAGGTGCCAGGGAAGGTCCTGCTTACTGACATTACCTATCTTTATTATGGGAAAGGCCAAAAAGCTTATTTATCATGCGTGAAGGATGCCGCCACAAAAGAAATCGTTACGTACCATTTATCTACTTCATTAGAAATGGATATTGTTTACGAGACCTTACATAAGCTAAAGCAGGCTGTGTGTCACGAATTCCATCCGAGTGTAATCCTTCATTCTGACCAGGGGTTCCATTACACCAATCCTCTATTTCAACGCAAAGTGAAGGAACTTGGGATAACCCAATCCATGTCCCGTAAGGGAAACTGTTGGGATAATGCGCCAATGGAAAGTTTTTTTGGCCACTTTAAGGATTTGGCAGAATATAAAACATGTACTAATTTAACGGATGTGAAGGAAGAAATTGATCGAGTTATTGAAGAATATAATGAACATCGATACCAATGGGGGTTAAAGAAAATGGCCCCGGTACAATACCGGGACCACTTATTAGCCATTTAGGCACTTTTTTATACTGTCCGTAAAATGGGGTACAGTTCAAATTCCAGGGCGCCACTTCATTCCTTATTTTCCTTCTTCAATCCATGTCCCGTTGGAAAAGGATCGCTTTCCTTGGAGCAAGTGATTCAATGCAGGAAATCAACGCTGTACCACACCGCTTCTTACTTTAAAACATGAATAGCTTCCCATGACCGTAACCTTGCAGCCGAGGGCCTCCAACTCGGAAATGGCGCCTGGGATGAGGACATCGTCAAGGCCCATTTCAATGTCAATGATGAAAAGATAATTGCCAAGGCCCGTTTTCATCGGTCTTGATTCAATTTTGGAGAGATTAAGCTTTCTCCAGGAGAAAGCGGAAAGGACTTGGTGCAGCTGCCCTGAATGGTCGGCTGGAAGCTGGATCATCAAAGTCGTCTTCGCATCTCCTTCAACCGTCAAATGCCCGGCATAATCAACTTCACTGTTGGATACGACGATAAACTTCGTATGATTATGTTCGTAATCATGGATATTTTGCTTGACGATTGTCAGCCCATACTCCGCTGCCGCCATATCATTGGCAATCGCAGCAATGTTGATATCAGGGTTCTCCATCACCATCTTAGCCGCAGCGGCAGTGGAAGTAACATATTCATACGGGATGCCCCTCAGTTCTTTATGTAGGAATTTGCGGCATTGTGCAATGGCATGGGAATGTGAATAGACCATGTCCGGCTTGAAGCCGGAATACGCATGATCCGGATGCACCATATAATGCTGCTGTATCGGAATCGTCACTTCCCCTTTTATCGGCAATGTGACTTCATGGATCAAGTAATCCATCGTTATATTGACCGATCCCTCCAATGCATTCTCGATCGGGACGAGCGCGTGGTTCGCTTCGCCGTCACGGACAGCATCAAGGCAGTCAGGAATCGTGTTCATCGGCATTTTTATGTCATTAGGAAATAGTCGTGAAACAGCTAAATCCGTGAACGTTGCTTTTGGTCCTAGAAATGCAATTTTTTTTGATGTCATATTATAAACTCCTTTTCACGGAAAATCTATTGTTTATGTTATGCCATTTTCTGATTTTTTACAATACTTATTCGCTAATTTCGGAAAACAGCCTGTAGACGTCCCCAGGATGTCTACAGGCTGTTGCAGATTATTGAAATTTGCCCCCGCTGATTGGGACACAGGGCATCCCCTTTCCTCGGGCGGTCCTGGAGGCTCGTGTCCTTTTGCTTTTTTTAGATTAGAAACGCGTCATTGTTCCCCTGCACGAATTTCTTTGGTCTCGCATGAAACCAATAAGCGAACTGTTCGTCCATCTTTTTATAACATAGTTGCCGCCACTCTCAGAATTGATTACAAATAAACAGCCTGTACATCTGAAATGTACAGGCTGTTTTTCATGCGCCATTCCCAATGATTTCGACTTTTTCGACGAACTCCATTTTACGCAGTTTGGTAAGCAGTTCATTAATATCCATCGTCATTCCGCCCGTGTTTAAAGACAGGGTGACATTGGCACGTCCCTGCAAAGGGATCGTTTGATGGATGGTCATGATGTTGCAGCCGGATGATGCGACGAGCCGTAAGAGCTCCGATAGAGTACCGGAACGATCTTCAAGATAGAAGAACAGGGTAATCAGTTTTTCTTTGACAACTGTATGAAACGGAAACACCGTGTCACGGTATTTGTAAAAAGCACTTCTGCTTAGGTCGACACGCTGTACCGCTTCCCAAACTGATTCTGCTTTTCCCCGTTCAATCATTTCTTTTGCATCCAGCGTTTTTTTCATCGCTTCGGGAAGGACATCCTCACGAACGAGGAAAAACTTCTGATCGGCCTTATTCAAACTCTGCACGCCTCCTTTTGCCTGCCGTCATGGCAACTAATCAATCAACAAATTCAAATTCATATTCAAGGATACGGACGATATCACCATTTGTAGCACCTCTTTGACGTAGGCCTTCGTCGACTCCGAATGAACGAAGCTGCCTGGCGAAACGACGGATCGATTCTTCACGGGTGAAGTCCGTCATTTTGAATAGACGCTCGATCTTGAATCCTGATACGGCAAAGCTGCCATCCGATTCGCGTTCAATGTTGAACTCATCCGTCTGTGATGTGTGTTTATAAAGAACACGGTGAATTCCCGTATTTTCTTCTTCATGATCAAGAGGGAACTCAGGTGTTTCTTCGATTTTATCAGCAATTGCATAAAGAAGCTCACGTATTCCGTCACGCGTTACCGCAGAAATCGGGAAGACCGGGTAGTCTTCTTCCAGCTTTTCTTTGAATGCCGCCAGATTTTCTGCTGAGTCCGGCATATCCATTTTACTTGCAACGATGATTTGCGGACGCTCGGTCAAACGCAGGTTATATTCTTCCAACTCTTTATTGATTGTTTGGTAGTCTTCATACGGATCCCTGCCTTCAAGACCAGACATATCGATTACATGAACGATTACCCTCGTTCTTTCAATATGGCGCAGGAATTGATGCCCAAGGCCGACCCCTTCGGAAGCCCCTTCGATCAGACCAGGCAAATCGGCCATGACGAAGCTGCGGTGATCTTCCGTTTCCACCATTCCGAGGTTAGGGACGATCGTAGTGAAATGATATTCGGCAATTTTAGGTCTTGCTGCAGATACGACTGAAAGCAAAGTGGATTTCCCCACGCTAGGGAAACCGACCAAGCCGACATCAGCAAGCAGCTTCAATTCCATGATGATATCGCGTTCCTGGCCGGGTTCACCGTTCTCCGCAATTTCTGGAGCAGGGTTGGCAGGTGTAGCAAAACGGGAGTTTCCACGGCCTCCGCGTCCACCCTTGGCAATAATGGCGCGCTGCCCGTGCTCAACTAAATCGGCAAGGACTTCCTTCGTTTTTTCATCAATGACCACCGTGCCTGGCGGAACTTTGATGATCATATCCTTCGCGGCCGCCCCATGCATGTTTTTGGACATGCCATGCTCTCCGCGGGGTGCCTTGAAATGACGCTGATAACGGAAATCCATCAACGTACGCAAGCCCTCTTCCACTTCAAATACGACATTGGCCCCATTACCGCCATCTCCGCCGGCAGGTCCGCCTTTTGGAATGAATTTTTCGCGACGATAAGCAACTATCCCGTTACCACCGTCTCCGCCTTTTATATAGACTTTCGTTTGATCGACAAACATGCTATCACTTCCTTGTTTTCTGCAAGTCAATTCTTGCTGTATACTTCTCTAAAAATTAATATTCATCTTAAAAAACAGTTCATCTTCATTACATTCGCACAATTCAATCGTTTGCCCATCGGTTAGGGAACGTTCCAAAAACTCCATCACTTCGGATTGGTCAATGAACCGGCCTTGCATATGAAATGAACAGTGCATGCCATTCACTTCTTTTTCTCCCAAGGAAACAGCCAATATATTTTCAAAAGCCGGATCCAGGCTCTTATCCAAAATGGTAAAGTAAGCGGCCGTCCAGCGATACATCAGCTCATCCAAATCGGCAGAGCCTTTAAAAACATCGATGATTTCATATTCGCAATAAAAGGAGCCACTATTCCAATTCGATGTCAGCAGCATCTCGGTGAACTTAGGTAAATTCAAACTGGAGAGGCGTGCTTCATTCTGGGTTTCAACAATGATTTCATCAATGATGCCCTTGACTCGATCGATCCTATTCAACTCGAGGTTCCCTTTGATGATTTGAATTTTGTTCAGCCAATCATGCCTGGTTTGACGCAAGGTTTCTATAGTCGCCCAATTTTTATCCATTATTAACACCTTCAATTATGATAAAGAAACTTTTTTCGGCTCTATCATGTTGAATACTTCCATTTGTACAGTATAACAAAAAAACAACAAACAGGAAATGAAGCTCGATTCACATGCCTTCACATGAAAGCCCCCGTCCAAAAAATACAGCCACACACCCTGAGTTCTTTGGACGATGGTAGAGCCATTTGAACTGGAAAAGAGAATGGGCCTTTTTTATGCACCAATTGGAGATATTACAGTTGTGATGGACTGTCCATTTGAAAGAACAAATGGGATGGATCAGTAATCCGGTTTCCCCCTGAAAGTGTAAGAAAGCCCGCCGGTTGGCGAGCCTTTTGTAAGTCAGAGGTTGTTTTCCTTATACTGATGACTAAAGTCTCCTGCAAAACGCTGGTTATTCATCGAACCATATTATAAATAAAGGGCCGGACCCCTTCTTCACTATATCGCCCTTCCATTATTAAAAATGACCGGTATATAGTTTCTCGTAGAAGGAATCAGACCCTTTTGAGTCAGCCTCTGTTCAAAGATGCCAATTATGCTTCTTGTGCAACTGGATATACGCTTACTTTTTTACGGTCACGTCCGAAACGTTCGAATTTAACAACACCGTCTACTTTAGCGTATAGAGTATCGTCTCCACCACGGCCTACGTTCTCACCTGGATAGATTTTCGTTCCGCGTTGACGGTAAAGGATAGAACCACCAGATACGAATTGACCGTCTGCACGTTTAGCGCCAAGACGCTTAGATTGAGAGTCACGTCCGTTCTTTGTAGAACCTACTCCTTTTTTCGAAGCGAAGAACTGAAGATTTAATCTTAACATTTGTTCCACCTCCTATTGGTTGAGGATAATTTTCATGTATTTACCATAATCACGCTCGATGGTTTGCAGCGATACGAGCATGCCGTTCAAAAGCAGCTGGACCTTCTCTTCGGATTCCGGTGAAATATTCGCCGGAATGGCGCAGCGAAGGTAGCCGCCTTCTCTTCCTTGCTCGATCTCAGGCTTCACGTCCGTTAAGGACATGATCGCATTGACTGCCCCGAAGGAAACAGCCGATACACCTGCACAAACGATATCGGAACCTTTTTTAGCAAAATTAGCATGTCCGCTTAAGGTGAACGAAGCGATTCGTTCCTGCGGAGCATCAAAGACAACTTTAATCATCTAGAATCAGCCCTTACGCGTTGATTGCTTCGATAACAACTTTTGTGTATGGTTGACGATGACCTTGTTTTTTACGATTGTTTTTCTTCGCTTTGTATTTGAAAACAGTGATTTTCTTTTGCTTCCCTTGTTTTTCGACAGTACCTGTTACAGTAGCGCCTTCAACTAGTGGAGCACCGACTTTCACGTCTTCGCCACCTACGAATAAAACTTTGTCAAATGTAACAGTTTCGCCTGCTTCTGCGTTTAATTTTTCAATGTAAACCGCTTCGCCAGCTGCTACTTTAATTTGTTTACCGCCAGTTTCGATAATTGCGTACATACTTGCACCTCCTTGAATGTCTCAGACTCGCCAATCACAGGCGTTCTACCTGAAAGGCAAAAGCTTAGGACCTGTTGTTGAGCGGTTGTAGCACGGGTGCTACAAACATAACAGTAAAATCCTATCATGAAACCGGAATGCCTGTCAATATATTTATAGAAATTCTTGCCCTTCACTTGAAGGCGCCGCTGATTTCCTGAATGCTGCCGAAGCGCTTGATGGAATAGGCATTCATGGAGCCGGGGATAAATGATAGGAATAACCTTTTGCCGATCAATTCCTCCAGTGTCTGCCTGTACGATTCCTTTTCACCGAGCAGCGCATCGGCCACTGCCTTGCTTGCCTCGACCCAGACCGCTTCATCATCTGTCTTCCGATGCTCCAGCAGTTCACGCTCCAGCCGGAAGGCCACGGTTTCCGGGCTCTCGATTTTGCCGCTTCCACTGCAAACCGGACAGGGAACCGTCATCAATTCACTTAAAGATGGCGACGTTCTCTTTCGCGTCACTTGGAGGATGCCCAGATCAGTGAAGCCGATGACCTGGACCCGCTTCTCATCCTTCGCCGTTTCCTTTTTGACGATATCTTTGATTTCCTGTTCGTGTCTTGATTGGGCCATATTGATGAAATCAATCAAGATGATGCCACTGATATTCCTTAGCCTTAACTGGCGGGCGACCTCTTTCGCCGCCGCCTGATTGACGGCAAACAAGGTTGCCTCCTTTGCCACTTTTCCGGTGAACTTGCCAGAGTTGACATCGATGACGGTGAAAGCTTCCGTTTCTTCAAAAATCAAATAACCGCCATTATCAAGCCAAACGATTTTCTTGTTCATTTTCTCCACTTGCGCTTCAATATCCATTTCGGAAAACACATTTTGCGGACCGGGTGCATGGGATATTTCCCACTCCTTATGATTTTCCTGTGCCCATTTCTTCAAGTCACGGCAGGCGTCGAAATCATCGATGACTAGCTGTCCACCAGCCGTTTGGGACATTTCATTCATGACCATCATAAGAAACGTGTCCTTCGCAAGGAGCAGCGCCGGAGCCTTGAGTGTGGCAGCCTTCCGCTCAAGTCCTTTATACTGCTCACGCAATGAAGACAGCCTTTCCAAGAAGACCGCTTCACTCTCATTCTCCATAGAGGTACGGACAATCAATCCCTCATCACGGTTTTTATTTTGCAGGGCCATTTCCCGCCACCGCTTTTGCTTATGCTCATTTTTGAATTTCTTTGAAACACCGACATAATCCATTCCATGTATGTATACGAGGGTTTCTGTGGAAAACTCGATCAGCCCCGTCAATTTAGCCCCTTTTGTTCCTGCCTCATCCCGGCTTACCTGAACGAGCAGCTTTTCTCCCTGACGGACAAATTGCCCGATGGCTGCTTTTCCATCACTGTTTTTTGTCAATTGGTAAGAGGGAAGCTCGTCGCGATGCAAAAAGCCATTCTTCTCTGCTCCATAATCAATGAAGACGGCGTCCATGCCCGGTAATACCTTCGTCACTTTCCCAAGATAAACATTGCCGACCGTACTGCGCTGGTGATCAGGCGTAATGACAAGCTTACTTAACACCCCATCCTCCAATACGGCGATTCTTTTTTCGCGTGAAGCCAGGTTCGCGATCATCTTTTTCATTAAAAAAATCCTCTCCTCAATTTGAAGAAAGGATAACATATTTAATAAGAATATAATAGGTCACCGATTTTCCCATTTGTCATTTTCTCGGAAAAATAGGCATGAAGGATTTCCGTTTCATCCAACGAGCCGCTTTCCTTGCCGTTTTTCATGATGATGACGGGATGTTTGCACCCCCGTTGAAACATTTCCAGCACTTTATAAATCGGTTCTTGTGAATCCACCAAAATCGGCTTCAATTTCGCCAAATCATTCGTATGCCCATAATGACGCTGCAGGAGGAACCGGATAAACGCATAATAGCGCTGCCGCCATTCCATCACGAGTGAGAGACTGATGAAAAAGATGATGAGCCAAATGTTCAAATTGAGCGGATCAAGAATGAGCCAGGTCAAAAAAGCGACAACAGCGAATGCTGCCGAAAAATGAAGTGTGTGTTTCTGTGCTTCGAGGAATGTGCAATATAGCGACACCCCGATGAATAGAAGCCGTCCCCCATCCAAGGGCCAAATCGGCAACAAATTAAAAGCCAGCAGCATCAGGTTCATGTACAAAAAAGGCTGATACAGCTCATAGGAAATAAAAGAAAAGAAATAAAGCAAAAAAGCAGCACCAATGAGCCAAACATGCTGAAGCGGACCGGCAAGCACCACCGCCAAATCCTCCTTCAAGCTTTTGTTGCCATACTCCTCGGTCTCGACAGCCCCCCCAAAAGGAAGTAGCTGGATGGACTTTATCCGCCATTTAAAGTGCTGAGCACAGATGGCATGCCCCATTTCATGAATGAAGACGATGAGCAGGAGCATCAGCATTTCAACGAAATGAGCAGTAAGGATGGCGACGCCAATGACGAACCACAATGTCGGATGCACCCTGATCTTAAGCAGCAATTTCCCATATTCACTCAAATTCGATCACCTTTTTAGGATTGACGAAAGCGTCATTTTCCTTGATGGCTAAATAAAATCTTCCCTTGGAGCCGTCTTCACTGACTGTAACCTGTCCTACTTCATTGCCCTTTTTAACGGTTTCGTACAGCTTTACATCAATCTCTTTCAGCTGCCCATACCAGGATTCACTTTTATTGGCATGCTGAATGACGACCGTCTTTCCTATCCCCTCCTTTTCCCCGGCAAAAATGACGACCCCTTCATTGATTGCCTCCACCTTGGAGCCTTTGCTCGTTTCCAGTATGAGTCCCTCACCGTTTGTCTCGAAAGTTTGGGTTATCTTGGCTGAGGCAGGCTTCGCATAGCCTTCCTTCGAGTCGACCGTTTCCTTGTCCGCTTCCTTCGGCAAAAAAGCGATTGGCTTGCCAAACGCACTTTCGTACCAATTGGAGATCGAAGCGAACTGAAATTCCTTGCTCATGTTTTCCGTCACAAAGCTCCTGGCAGTATCCAGCCGTGCCGAAGGGTGTTTAAACATCACCGCGATGACCAGGAACAGGCAGACACTGACAAGTATTTTAAAGAAGAAATATTCTTTCCTGAAAAGCGGATGATCTTTTTCGGAATATCCATTGAATGAATCAACACCGTACGGTTCATCATTGTTGATCTCCGTCCAACTTCCGTTTTCAATCGGACTATCATTAAACTTACGTCTCTTGGCGATACGATTGCGGATATCTTTCCTGCGATCATCCATACAGAATCCCCCCTGCTCTTGTCAAAACGCTATATTACAACGTATGAGCAACTTGTCCTGACTATGACCGAGAAAGGATTTTAGAAATAAAATAAATATTTCCAATGAAAATCAGGTGAAAACTCAAAAAATACAAGGTTTTTTCGAAATGATTGATGAAATCGGACAATTGGGGCAAAAATCCGATTGATATTGTTCCCGAAAATTTGTTATAATAAAGTGGTTTTAACATTATCGAGGGGGAACATTTTTTTATGTCAATCGAAATAGGCAGCAAAGTACAAGGTAAAGTAACAGGTATCACTAATTTTGGAGCATTCGTAGAATTACCAGGAGGCTCGACAGGTCTTGTGCATATCAGTGAGGTAGCAGATAGCTATGTAAAAGACGTCAATGACCATCTTAAAGTAGGCGACCAAATTGAAGTAAAAGTGATTAGTGAGAAAGACGGAAAAACTGCCTTGTCCATCAAAAAGGCTATAGATAGACCCGAAGGGCAAACCTCTTCTTATACCAAACGCCCACCACGCCAAGGGGATAGCCGTTCTAAAGATTTTCGTTCAAAAGGTAATTTCCAGCCAAAGGAAAATTTCGAAGATAAAATGGTTCGCTTTTTAAAGACTAGTGAAGAAAATTTATCGACTCTTAAACGCAGCACTGAATCGAAGCGCGGCGGCAGAGGCGGAAGACGCGGATAACCCATCTGCATTTTTCAACCATATGGATAAGGCAAGCCAAGAACGCCGGCTTGCCTTTTTTATATATGCGGAAGCAAAAAAAAGCGGGAGCATCAAGTGCTCCCGCTTCCAGAATCCAATTCAATTGGCTTACCAAGCAATCGTAATCAAGCCAGAGGTCAAGTCACCGAAAAAAAACCTAGCGCACGCTAAAGAATTTTTTCAATTTGGACATGAAGCCCTTCGGTTCGATGCCGATAGGCGACAAAGGTACGGATTCACCAAGAATCCTGCGGGCTATGTTCCGATAGGCAAGTGAGACTCTATTGTCTGGATTATAGGCGATCGGTTCCTTTTTATTCGCAGCCACAATGACCTGGTCATCGTCGGGAATTACGCCAATTAAATCGATTTTAAGAAAATCGGTAACGCCGTCGATATCCATTTCTTCATCTTCATGAAGCAAATGGCCGCGTATCCGGTTGATGATCAATTGGGGCGGTTCGATTTGCTCCTCTTTTTCAAGCAAGCCAATGATGCGGTCTGCATCCCTGACAGCAGGTCTCTCCGCCGTCGTAACGATGATTGCCTTGTCTGCACCGGCGATGGCATTCCTGAAGCCCTGTTCAATGCCTGCGGGGCAGTCAATGAGGATATAATCATAGTCCGGCTTCATATCGCTTATGAGCTTCTTCATTTGCTCCTCATTCACAGCAGATTTATCACTATTTTGTGGAGCCGGAAGCAAATAAAGCAGATCCTCGAAGTGCTTATCTTTAATAAGCGCTTGATGTATCTTGCAGCGCCCTTCGACCACATCGACCAAATCATAGATGATCCGATTTTCCAACCCCATGATCACATCCAAGTTCCGAAGACCGATATCCGTATCAATCAAGCAAACCTTTTTGCCTAGAAGAGCTAAAGATGTTCCCAAATTGGCGGAGGTAGTCGTTTTCCCGACACCACCCTTACCGGATGTTATAACTATTGCCTCTCCCACGATTAGAGACCCCCTTCTAATCTATTTAAATTAGGTCTATATTTCTTTAATACTTGCAGTTTATCGATGATGATATTTTCTTCTTCATCCATGAAGGCACATTCCAAATCATGTCCCCATTTCGTATATTCGTCAGGAGATAAATTGACTTGTCCGGCAATGCGGAGCTGGGCAGGCTTCATGACCGAGGCCGCTATTATGGCCTCGTTATTCCCCTTGTAGCCGGCATGGGCTATTCCCCTGAGCTGTCCCATGACATATATGCTGCCACCCGCGCGTACCGTTCCATCCGGATTGACATCCCCGATCAAAAGTAAATCTCCGGGAACTTCAAAAACCTGTCCAGATCTTATCACCTTGGTTACGGTCGTCACTTGGTTTTCGTCTTTCCAGCGGTTCGCTTCATCCTTTGTCAGGACATTCGAAATCATCTCATCTACGAAAAGCTTTTTCTTTTTGTGGATGACTTCTTTAATCATTTCTTCTTGTTTATCATCAAGATAGCGGTTCCCTGTATGTACTTTAACGGAAATGGACGGGTCATTTTCTTGAAACTGATAGTTTGCCGAAAGCTTCGCTTCTAACTCTTTCAATAATTCGGAAAATGAGCAAGAATCATCGAGATGAAGCATAAACCCGTCTTTTGTTCCCTTAATCATGACATTTTGCTGAATTCTTTTATTCATGACGTTTGTTTCACCTCAATGAAATATAATTCGACATAGGAAAACAAATTTCCTTTTTCTATGATCCCGGAAAGGAGAAAATACTTTCCTGCCTGCTCTCGGACATTGAAACGTTATTCCGCGTCTCCTTGCAAATCAAGCTTTTCAAATATTCTCTTTAAAGGATAGCAGCTGACGATGATGAATGCGAGGTTCAATAACAAGGTCGGCAGCAATCTCCTTTTTGCGAATTCACCGAATGGCATATCGGCGAAAGAAAGGATGGTATTCATCTGAAAGATGACCAGCTCTAAAACGGCCGTGAATACAAAAGCCGTCAAACAGGCAATCAATATATTATTTTGCAGGATTTTCATGCATTTTGAAATCAAGTAGGCAAGAAAAGGAAGCAGGAACATATAGATCCCCAAGATTTCCGTATACACGACATCATAGGTCAATCCAAGGATGGCCCCATAAAGCATGCCCATTTTCCTGGAGCCGTACATGGTCAGGAAAAAAATGAAAATCATCATGAAATGGGGAACCAGGATTTTATCGTCCCCGAATGTATCACCAGCAAATAGCTGCGCGAAGATGCTTTCAAAAACAAAAAAAACCAAGGCTATAAAAGAAAGGATGAATTGTTTCACTCCACTTCATCCTCCCCATCGCTTTCATCCGCTACCCCGCCAACTTCACGTTGAACGACCATAACATTATTTATATCGTATAAATCCGTGGCAGGTTCGATATACGCCGTCTGATTCAGTCCATATTGATCCACTTTGACATCAACCACTTTTCCGATCAATAGACCTTTAGGGAAGATCCCTCCATAACCGGAAGTGATGACCGTAGAACCCTTCTTGATTTTTTTATCATATGGAATCCGTTTCATTAACAAAAGGTTCCTTTTATCATCGAATCCTTCGATCAAACCGTATGCTTTATCACCTTGGACGATCGCCGAGACACGGTTGGCTTTATCGATCGAGCTTAAGAGCTGAACAGAAGCCGTGAAATCAGTCGCCGATTTAACCTTGCCCACAAGCACATTGGACTTGATGACCGCCATATTCTTTTCTACCCCATTACGCTTTCCTTTATTGATCGTCAGCATTTCATTCCAACGGTCAGGATTACGGCCGATGACCGTCGATTGAATCGATGAATACTTCCGGAGGTCATCTTCTTTTTTGAGGTTATCGCGAAATTCATCATTTTCTTCTTTTAAATCCTGAACTTGGGTTTTCAATAATACATATTCATCCAAGCGGGCCTTCAACTTTTTGTTTTCATCGTATGTATGCTGAAGATCTTTTAAGCCCCCTACAAAACCTGTTATACCCGATACTGGCTTATTAAACACATTTCCAACCCAGCCTGTCGTGTCTTTCAGGAATTGCTCCGGCCATGTCAACTCTTCTCTCTCCTTTAAGGAAAAACCGATCAATGCCACGAGAACGATGATACTAACGAGCAAGAGAAGGAGCTTTTTATTAAAAAACTGTGGCATGATAATTGCACCTCTATCTAAAAATCTAAAATCTCAACACTTAAAATCCTAATACTTAAAATTTTTACGTCTAAAATCTTAATATCAAAAATGCGTTTCCTGTGCTATCGGGTCATGAAGCGCTTGAACATAAGAAAAACCGGCTCAAAATTGCAACCTTTTGTTGAGCCGGCTCCTATTTGAGAAGATATGCTTATCGGGAATCTCTTGATTTAGTTTTGAATAAATGAATGTGGTCCAACGCTTTCCCCGTGCCGATCGCGACACAATCAAGCGGATCTTCGGCGATGATCACCGGCATTTGCGTTTCTTCGCTGATGACTTTATCCAAATTACGCAGCAAAGCGCCTCCGCCCGTCAACACGATGCCTCTGTCCATGATGTCAGCGGCCAATTCAGGTGGTGTTTTTTCAAGTGTGTTTTTCACGGAATCCACAATCGCAGAAACTGTATCGCCTAATGCTTTCGAAATTTCATCTGCTGTAATTTCAATCGTCTTCGGTAGACCAGTCAATAAGTCACGGCCGCGAATTTCCATGTTATCGACGCCTTCCGTGTCACCGGCAGAACCAATTTCCATTTTGATCGCTTCAGCAGTACGCTCACCAATCATCAAGTTGTAGTTTTTGCGTATGTAAACGATAATGGCATCATCCATTTCGTCACCAGCAATGCGGATGGATTGGCTTGTAACGATTCCGCCAAGGGAAATGATCGCCACTTCCGTCGTACCTCCGCCGATATCCACGACCATGCTGCCTGTAGGTTCCCAAACAGGAAGGTCTGCACCGATCGCCGCTGCAAACGGTTCTTCGATAGGGTATGCATCACGTGCACCGGCTTGTCTGGCAGCATCGATGACAGCACGCTGCTCAACTGCCGTTATTCCAGAAGGCACGCAGATCATGACATATGGCTTGTTACCGAATACACCCTTTTTTTGAGCTTCTTTCATATAGTACTTCATCATGGTAGCCGTCGTTTCATAATCGGCAATTACCCCATCTTTCATCGGACGAAGGGCAACCACGTTTCCTGGTGTACGGCCGATCATGTTCTTTGCATCATTCCCGACTGCAACGATTTGCTTTGTATCGGTTTGAACCGCAACAACCGATGGTTCGCGAACTGCAATCCCTTTTCCTTTCACATATACGAGTGTGTTAGCCGTTCCTAAATCAATCCCTATATCTCTAGCGCCTATTCCAAACATTGGTATCTCCCTTTCGTAAACAAAAATGCCTTTTTTTATAAGTTCAACATGTAATTTGTCGTTTTTTGACAATAAGAGTTTTGAAAAAGTTTCCTCTTTTAAAAATCATAAACAATATTATATCGTATCGTCAAAAATTTTGATAGTGTCATAAATAACCTTTTTCCTTCAAACTAACATATTTATGCTCCCCGATAATGATGTGGTCCAATACCTCGATCCCGATAATTCTACCACATTCGACTAATCTTTTCGTCACTTCAATATCTTCTCGGCTAGGAGTGGGGTCTCCGGAGGGGTGGTTATGAAGACAGATGATAGAGGCGGCAGACCTTCTGAAAGCTTCTTTAAAAACCTCTCGGGGGTGCACGATTGAAGCATTGAGGCTGCCGATGAAGACTGTTGTTTTTTGAAGCACTTGATTTTTCGTATTTAAATAGAGGCAGACGAAATGTTCCTGCGACAAAAACCGCATTTCCTCCATGCAGTAATTGGCCCCGTCTTCAGGGGAACGAATCACATAGCGATCTTGATCATTCAATCGATTGATCCTCCTGCCAAGCTCGACTGATGCCAGAATATGAATTGCCTTCGCTTCACCTATTCCTTTGATCCCGGTCAATTCCTCCACGGTAGCTTCTTTTAACAGACGCAGGCCTTTGACGGAATTGATGAGCCTGCCAGCTAGTTGCAGTACGGATTCTTCCCTTGTTCCCGTTCTCAATAGCAGCGCAAGCAATTCCTGGTTGGAGAGGCTTTGCGGCCCGTCCTCCAGAAACCGTTCGCGCGGTCTCTCTTCTTTTGGGTAATCCCGTATTAACATTTTTTCACTCAAAACATCCGCCCTCCCATAGAATGGGAGATGCCAGAAGAGATCTATCAGCCTAAGTCCGCCTGCATCGACTTGAGCTCACGGGCCAATCTTGAAACCGGAAGCCCGACGACAGAGAAATAGTCCCCTTTGATTTGTTTGACAAGCAGGGATCCGTATCCTTGTATCCCGTAGCCGCCAGCTTTATCAAAAGGTTCCCCGCTATCCAGATAACGGTCGATTTCAGCTTCTGGCAGCTCCCAAAATGTCACTTCCGTTTTTTCCGCGAACACTTTGCAATGCTCACCGAATAAGATGGCAACACCCGTATATACATCATGTGTCCTGCCAGATAACATCTCCAGCATCCTTTTTCCATCCGCTCGGCTTGTTGGCTTGCCTAATATCCTTCCATCAAGGACGACAACCGTGTCCGAACCGATTACCCAGCGTTCCTGATACGCTGCTGCAATGGCTTTCGCTTTACGCGAGGCAAGCTCTTTCACCGCAGCATCCGGACACATCGTATCATCAATACTTTCATCGACATTGGAATTGATGCTTTCGAAGGGGATTTGTAGAAATTGCAGAAGTTCTTTGCGACGTGGTGATGAAGAAGCTAAAATCAATGGCTGCATAATTAAAAGGTCACCTTTCTTTACATAGGGAGATACATATCTATCCTATCAAATTATTATGCAATCCACAATTATTGTTTACTAGGAATCGACAAATCTGGAGAAGTATTTCCCGGAAAATAAAAAAAGCTGTCACCTGACAGTTTCTTGATGGGGAGCTTGTCCGGTTGGATAGCTCCCTGTACTCGTCAGTTAACTTGCTGAACTTTGGTAACTCGATAAAAATTCCAGAAGGCTTCCTTGTGCCTGCAGTAGCTTGTCTTCCTTTTTGGAAAGCTCAAATTCGGCGATCGACTCTGCCGCAGCAGACAGGTCAGCATTCATTTTCGATAACTCTGTCGACACTTTCGCCGTTTTCAATTCATTCAGGTTTTTCTTCAGCGCTTCTCTGTTCACTGTCGCTTCCTTACCGCGAAGCTTGGCAGCGGATATTTCCGCTAACGAAGCATATACATTCTTCATCTTGTCGAGAGTTTGCTCATCTCCTCCATTTTTTACAGAGCCTTCCAAATTGATTTCCTTCCAATATACATCCACATCATAGGATTTCAAGAATAAGGCCAGCTCCTTACTTGAAGCTAGACTCTCTGCGGAACCCAGGAATAAATAATAGCTGTCTTCCACTTTGAAAATTTCAGCGGGAACCTTCTTTTCCAAAATTTTCTTTTGTATTTGCTTAGCCGCATCCTCGCTGCTGAACACTCCTCCCTGAACAAGGAATGTCTTCAACTGGTTCCCATTCTCCTTCACTGCCGCTTTTTTATCCTCAACTGGAGCCTTCGTTGAAATGGGAGTCTCGACTGATGGAACCGCGGCTTTTTCCCTGGTGATCGTTTTAACGGCAATCAAGCCAAGAATCGACCCAAAAAACACGGCACAAATGACGGCGATCAAAAATGTTTTAATCGGCCTATTTCCCGAGCCTTTTCGTGAGCTGGCACCAAAACCGATAAGCTTCGGCATTTTCTTCTTTGGAGGTGAAGGGACCAATACAATCTTGTTCTCATTCATTTCATCAGGAAGTATCCATTCGAAACTCTCATCTTGTTGCTCCTGCTCTTCACTCGCTGCCTCTTCGCTTTCCATTCTGCCATTATCGGCAAACACTTTTTCTTCCCCATTAATTTTAATCGTGACACCTTTGCTTTTTCCTGACTTGCCCACTTTTTTTCCTCCTCTCCTAATCATTTTTTTCATCCTATCATAGTGCAAAAAAAAAATAACAAGACTTTTGTCGTCTTGTCATTAATAGGTTTCGTCAAATTTCCCTTTTGCCGGCTACTGGATTACACGGCACTCCGAAGTGACTGGTACTTCTGGTTCATTGCCGCATCATTATCCGTGCCTCACCAATTACGAGCCACTCCGATTCTTCATTTTCACCTGTAAGCGAATGGGGGAAATTCACTAGCTTTGCTTACAGAGGGGAATTGTGACAAATTCCCACTTTTATGGAATGGTCCTTTACGCTCATCTTAGGAAGCTTGCGTACAAATGCACAATGTGATCGCCCCAAAAATAAGCCGTCAATGTCCCAAAAACGATGTACGGGCCGAATGGTATGACGGTTTTCTTTTCTAGGACGCCGGTGAGCATACCGATGATGCCAAGGATCGCCCCATAAAAGCTCGCAAAAAGAAAGGACAATAGCATCAGCTTCGTTCCCAGTGCAAATCCTATCACGGCAAACAGTTTGATGTCCCCGCCGCCCATACCGCCCTTGCTCACTATGGCAATCAAGAGAAGCAGACTGAAGCCCATCAAGGCCCCAGCTATTGAATCCCACCATGGAGACAGCGGGAATGATACTCTCAGCATAATGAAAATCACCATAAAGAAAAGTAGGATTTTATCAGGTATGAGCATATAAATCACATCGGATACCAAGATGATCATCAATAATGAGATCAAGGTCCAGCAAATAAGAAGCTCGTCAGACCAGCCTAGGACTAGTGGTGCAGAGGCAAATAATGTGCCAGTCAGCAGTTCCACGACTGGGTATATGGGGGATATTCCAGCTCTGCAGCCCCGGCATTTACCGCCCTGCAGCATATAGGAAATAACCGGTATCAGCTCGAAGGACGTCAAGGTACGCCCACAGGAGGGGCAAGCGGAGCGACGGTTCACAAATGGCTGACTTACCGGAACACTTAAACCGACAACGTTAAAAAATGAGCCCAAAACTAAACCAAGGACGAAGAGATAAATATGGATACTTATCATATATGTATTCTGCACAAGGAATTCATCTGTACAGGCTCCTTCATCAGCACGTTCCATTCCTTTGCCAGGATATTCATTGTACAATGCCCGCTACGGTACTTCATCGCCAATCATCTCCCCGTATATCATTCTCCTCCATGCCTTCCCTTCTGTAAAAATCCCCATCCTCTATTGATTCCAGTCATCTACAAACAATATATAAGCATATTTTAACAAATATACTAGATGTTAGCTGACATTGACTTCATAATAAGCCAAGGAATCCGGCAACGATCCTTTGCTGCTGCGCACATTTCCTTCACGCCAACGGGATTAATCTTTCCCGAACCAGATCAGTCATTCAACAGACAGGAATGTTTTCACAAATGAAAGGAAATGCAGGGAACCGGTGATGACAAGAATCTCCTTATCCCCTGTCTTCCGCCTTCCTTCCGTTATGGCCGCCTTCCAATCCTTGATTAACTGTTTATTCTCTTGATGAGCTGCTTCAAAAAGCTCCTGCGCATCGGCGGCCCGATCATGGACGAATTCGGTAACGATGACCTCAAGCGCATCTTTTTCAAGTTCATGCAGCATCTTGGCATAATCTTTATCCTTAAAAGAGCTGAAAACGAATCGGTACTTATATTCAGGGTAATGCACCTTCAGCGCATCCACGAGTACCTGAATGCCCGCAGGATTATGGGCACCATCCATGATCACCAAAGGATCTTTGGAAACCATCTCAAAACGGCCATCCCATTTCGCATCCGCTATTCCCTTGCGGATGTTTTTTTCATTGATACGTTCAAGGCCAATCAGGACAGCAGCAATGGCCAATGCAGCATTCTCGATTTGATGCTGGCCCAACATGTTCATATCGATATGATCGATTGTCCCATTTTCATGCGTAAGCGAGAAACTTTGTTTGCCTTCGCTTATCTCGACATTTGATACATGAAAATCCCTGCCTAATTGGTAATACGGAGCACCGACTGCATGCGCCTTATCTTCGATCACGTCCGCCGGTTCTTTCTCCCTCACTCCGCTTATGACCGGCGCCCCGTTTTTAATGATGCCCGCCTTCTCTGAAGCGATTTCAGCCAGTGTATCACCGAGGATATTCGTATGCTCCAATGAAATCGAGGTAATGATCGATAGTAGCGGCTTGATGACATTCGTTGTATCCAGCCTGCCTCCAAGCCCGGTTTCCAGTAAGACCAGATCCGGCTCTTTTTTGCTAAAATAAGAAAACGCCATGGCTGTCAGTATCTCGAATTGGGTGGGACCACTGCCAGCAAGATCCATCTCTTGGATGGACGGCCACATTTCCATGAACACAGCGATGAAATCCTTATCGCTGATTTCATCCGCATTTATCTTTAGCTGCTCATTCATGCGGCTTAAATACGGGGATGTGAACGAAGCGACCGTGACCCCTTCTGCCAACAGGATTTCTTTCATATACTGCAGCGTCGATCCTTTGCCATTCGAGCCGGCAATATGAATATACGTTAACCCTTCATGCGGGTTGCCTAATTTCTTTAATAATGCTTCCATGCGGGACAGGCCGAAATTCATGCCCAGCCGAACTTGGCGTCGTTCAAAAAAATGATTGATTTCTTTCATGGTCATTGCCATTAATCATCGAGCCTCCTCTATCTTTATACCGCTCTCATGCGTTAAGATTATTTTATCAATATATGAACGATTAACCTAGATGAAAGGTAGTGTTATTTCATGAAAACTTCTGACCTCCACTGTTGGATCGTCGTGAATGGCTATTTACAGCATGATAAATTTTCCAGCTTAGCTTTGTTCATTCAAGACTCGGCTGAAAGACAAAAGATCAAAGCAACCTTAATCCGTAATTCGGACCTTATTCCAGTCATAGAAAAAGGGGTTCCCCTGCTTAAAGGAGCGTTTGAAATGCTGCCTGATTTTGTGCTGTTCATGGATAAAGACATTCATTTGGCACGCCATTTAGAGTTGCTTGGCCTTCCGGTATATAACAGCAGTACCGCCATCGACATTTGCGACAGCAAAGCAAAAACCCATCAAGCCTTAGCGGGGCATGGCATACCGATGCCAAAGACCATCTTTCCCCCTTTCACATACGAAGGTATCGAAAGGGTTGATATGGATGTGTTTAAACAAATCGGGAGCGAACTGGGATTTCCGCTCATCGTCAAAGAATCATACGGTTCTTTCGGGGAACAAGTTTATTTGCTCCAAACTGAGGAAGAGCTTCTGATGACGATCCGTCAACTTGGCCACAAACCCTTTATCATCCAGGAATTCATCAGGCACAGCAAAGGACGGGACATTCGTGTCAATGTCGTCGGCGATCAAGTCGTCGCTGCGATGCAACGACATTCCGAGCACGACTTCCGAGCGAACATGACTGCTGGAGGCAAGGCCGTACCCTACACGCCCACGAAGGAGGAAGCCAAACTGGCGATTCGCTGTGCAAAGCTTCTCGGCGCCTCGTTTGCCGGGGTCGATTTGTTGTTTGGGGAAGATGGCCCGCTTTTGTGCGAGGTCAATTCTAATTCGCATTTACTGAATATATATGAATGCACTGGCATCAACATCGCTGACAGCATGTTTGAGCATGTGCTCAACAATTTAGGAAAAGGGAGTACGACAGATGAAAAAACAAGCAGGTTGGCTGATTTATAAACGCGAGGATGCCGCAAAAAATAAAGGATACATAGATTGGATGCTAGACGAGGCAAATACGCTCGATCTTGATTTGCATATATACCACCGTGAGGATCTTAGGATCGGCCATCGCTTCAATGAACTATATGTCGAGCATATGTTGGGGCCCCTCTCCTTGCCAGCCTTCGCCATCGTGAGGACCATCGATCCTTTTTTCACGAGGCAGCTGGAACAAATGGGGATTGCTTGCTTCAACTCCTCTTTCGTATCCGAAATGGCGAATGACAAAGCCAAGACGCATCAGCATTTATCAGCTCTGGGAATCCCAATGACCGATACCGTATATTGCAACGGAAGGCCGACTTCCAAAGATATGGAATTCCCCTTCATCGCTAAAGAAACAGGGGGACGCGGCGGGAAGCAGGTTTATTTAATCGAGAATAACGCCGATTTGGCCCAGTTGAATGATGGAAATTGGATTGTCCAAAAGCCCGGGCGGTTCGGACAGGACATCCGTGTCTTTGTAGTAGGCAACCAAGTGCAGGCAGCCGTGCTCCGCGAATCTGCATCCAGCTTCAAGGCGAATTATACATTAGGCGGAACAGCTTCTTTATATGAGCTGACTTCACACGATTTAGCGCTTGTTGAAAAAGTTATCGAAGCCTTTGATTTCGGCCTGGTCGGCATTGATTTCATTTTTGCCAAAGATGGCAGCCTGATGCTCAACGAAATCGAGGATGTCGTGGGCAGCCGGACGTTAAGTGCCTTAAGCGACATGAATATTGTCAGGGAGTACCTCACATTCATCAAAGAAAGAATCTCTTCCTTTTAGGACGCTGGAGAAATAAAAAGGATGAACCAGCAAAAGCTGAGTCCATCCTTTTTGTTTTACAGTTGTTTCAGTTCATTGATTCTGTGGATCACGGAGTCGCGTTTCTCGCTATAGTCTTTTTCTTTGGCCCGCTCTTCTTCAATGACGCTTGCTGGCGCCTTCTTCACGAAGCCCTCGTTACCCAATTTTTTCTGCACCCGTTCCACTTCTTTGTTAAGTTTGTCGAGTTCTTTTTCGAGACGTTTCACTTCTTCGTCAATATTGATCAGTCCTGTAAGCGGAAGGATCAACTCCACTCCGGTTACGACAGCTGTCATCGCCTGAGCTGGCTCTTCAACTTCGATTCCGATCGTCAATTGTTCAGGATTACAGAAACGCTCGATATAACTGCTGTTTTTCTGCAGTGTCGTCAAGATGGATTCGTCCTTCGCTTTTAAAATCAAATTGATTTTTTTGCTTAGCGGCGTGTTCACCTCAGCCCGGATGTTACGGACGGAGCGAATGATTTCAACAAGCAGCTTCATTTCCTCGGCTGCAGCCGTATCCGTCAATTCTTCGTTCACTTCCGGCCAAGCGGCAACAGTGATGGATTCCCCTTGATGAGGTAGGTTTTTCCAGATTTCTTCTGTGATGAATGGCATGAAAGGATGCAGCAGCCTCATCGTGTTATCAAGCACATAAGCCAAGATTGAACGTGTCGTTTTCTTTGCCGCTTCATCTTCCCCGTATAATGGAAGCTTCGCCATTTCGATATACCAGTCACAGAAGTCATCCCAGATGAAGTTATAAAGCACACGGCCGACTTCACCGAATTCATAACGGTCCGCGAGCCTCGTCACGTTCGTGATCGTTTCATTCAAACGTGTCAAAATCCATTTATCGGCTACGGATTTCTCGCCGCTTAAATCGATTTCATCATATGTCATGCCATTCATGTTCATTAAAGCAAATCGGGATGCGTTCCAGATTTTGTTCGAGAAGTTCCAAACCGCCTCGACCTTTTCCGTGCTGTAACGAAGGTCCTGGCCTGGTGAGCTGCCGGTCGATAAGAAGTAACGCAAGGAATCGGCGCCGTATTGATCGATGACATCCATCGGATCGACCCCATTTCCAAGCGATTTACTCATCTTGCGTCCCTGTTCATCACGAACAAGACCGTGAATCAGCACATCTTCGAATGGACGTTCACCCGTGAACTCAAGAGCTTGGAAAATCATCCTTGACACCCAGAAGAAGATGATGTCATAGCCCGTAACAAGTGCACCGGTCGGGTAGTAACGTTTGAAATCGACACTGTCCGCATCTGGCCAGCCCATCGTCGAGAACGGCCATAAAGCCGAGCTGAACCATGTATCCAGAACATCCGTGTCTTGTTCCCAGTTCTCCGCATCAGCAGGCTCCTCATGTCCTACATACACTTCACCTGTTTCTTTATGGTACCAGGCCGGAATGCGGTGGCCCCACCATAGTTGACGCGAAATGCACCAGTCACGGATATTTTCCATCCAGTGTAAGTATGTTTTTTCGAAACGGTCTGGAACGAAATGGACTTTTTCATCATCGGACCCTTTTTGAAGTTCAACCGAAGCATCAGCAAGCGGCTGCATCTTAACGAACCATTGCGTGGACAAATAGGGCTCGACAACAGCTCCGCTTCTCTCTGAATGTCCGACTGAGTGCAGGTGATCTTCGATTTTGAAGAGTACACCCTCTTCCTGAAGGTCTTTGACGATTTGTTTACGGCATTCAAAGCGATCCATGCCTTCATATTTACCAGCCTTTTCATTCATCGAACCATCTTCATGCATGACGAGGATGCGCTCCAAATCATGACGGTTGCCGATCTCAAAGTCATTCGGATCATGTGCCGGAGTGATTTTCACCGCGCCGGAGCCGAATTCCATATCGACATAATCATCACCGACGATCGGGATTTCCCTGCCCGTGATCGGCAGGCGGACCATTTTGCCGATCAAGTGTTTATATCGATCATCTTCAGGGTGTACAGCAACCGCCGTATCGCCAAGCATCGTTTCCGGACGGGTTGTGGCTATTTCGATTTCACCCGGGCCGTCCACTAAAGGGTATTTCATATGATAGAACGCACCTTGAACATCCTTGTAAATGACCTCGATATCGGACAGCGCCGTTTTCGTTGATGGATCCCAGTTGATGATGTATTCGCCGCGGTAAATCAAGTCCTTGTTATAAAGGGAAACGAATACTTCGCGGACCGCTTTTGAAAGCCCCTCATCAAGAGTGAAGCGTTCACGCGTATAATCAAGCCCAAGACCTAGCTTTGACCACTGTTCGCGGATATGGCTGGCATATTCTTCCTTCCATTTCCATGTTTCTTCAACGAACTTTTCACGTCCAAGGTCATAGCGGCTTACGCCTTCAGCACGTAGTTTCTGTTCCACCTTCGCTTGCGTCGCGATACCGGCATGGTCCATGCCCGGCAGCCATAATACATCATACCCCTGCATCCTTTTCATGCGCGTCAATATATCTTGAAGCGTCGTGTCCCATGCGTGGCCAAGATGCAGCTTGCCTGTCACGTTCGGCGGCGGGATGACAATCGTATAAGGTTCTTTTGTATCGTCACCCGTCGTTTCAAAAAACTTCCCATCCAGCCACCATTTATAGCGGCCTTTCTCTATTGTCTGCGGATCATATTTGGTCGGCATCGAAATCTGGTTCTCTTCCATATCATTTCCTCCTTTTTGGGCATAAAAAAAACTTCCATCATCATAAAAGGACGAAGGAAGTTGTTCGCGGTGCCACCTTTTTTCCGAAAAAGAGAAATAATCCCTTTCGGCTCTCAAATCGGATAACGGCTCTTCACCGGCCTTCGCTACTAAAAATCTTTCACGAAAACTGCTCACGGACGACTTCGGATGCTGCTGCCCGGAAGCCTCCCACCAATCGGCTTCCTCTCTGAAAAGTGCATTTCATCTTACTATTTCCGGTCTTAGCTTTGATTTATATTCATATGTAAAATCATTAAACGCATATAGTATATAGTACAAAAAATATGGGTCTCCAGTCAATCCTCTTTTCGCTTACTTTTTTAAGGATATTTCATAGTATCCTCCAATAACGGTCAATGTGACGGCTTTTTCACCTTTTCCACTGGCACCCATACAATACAAGAAGTCCTAAAAAGGAAGGTAATCAATATGAAGCGAAGATATACTCCCTATACTTTACCGCCTTGGATGAAAAAATTCCGTGGTGTTTGCCAGCAATTCATCGTTCCCTTCATCGTATTTCAAGGGTTGCGGACCCTTATTTTCCCGACGTTCTTTGATATGCTCCTATTGGTCGCATTCATTTTCCTGGCTATGTCTTTATATTTCGAATGGATTTAATTATTCCCTTACAGCAAAAAAATATACATGACTGGAAATGATCCAATCATGTATATTTAGCTTGAGGGTGATTGCTCTTCTTTGGCGGCCTCGGCAGCTGCCTTTTTCTGCTGTTCGATTTCCTCGATTTTCATCACCATATACTCAACATTCTTCAATAACCAGAATTGCCGCTGCAACTGGGTGACATGATCAAGCTCTGAACGCTTCGACCTGCCATCCGAATACCCCTTCACCAATTCCAAAGCCGACCCAGGAAAAGCTAAATAGCTCTGCATGAGCAGCAGCTCTTCCTCCTTAAGCGGAAAATAGCGCATGTAATTATATAGCCAGTCGACGCAGTCATCACATTGGACTGGATACGTCCTCGCAGATTTAACGAGAAAAGGCAATAAATCGAAATGTGGCGGCGCCGTATTCGAATTCTCAAAATTGATAAAATAACCATATCCCCGTTCATCATAAACGAAATGCTTAAGGGAAACCTTACCATGAGTAACTACGGTTCGAACCTTTTCACTTTCCTTCGTCTTCTCATACCAGGTTTCGAACTTCTTTATCGAATACTTCAGTGCCTGTGAAATATCAGTGAAGAACGTACATACCGACATTTCGAACGGCGACATATACCACTTCTTTTCACAGCTGACAATATACTCATCCATAAAGTCCTTCTCGTTATTCCAAGCATCAAGCGTCCGCTCATAGTGCGCTTCCCGTTCTTCTATATCCACTTGTATATCCTTTACGGTCAGCGTATGCATCCGGGCAAGCTCCCGGAACATTTGCTTATGCTTCTCATCGCGCTCCCCATCCCCTTCGTTGTTCAGCCAGGGCATCAAGTAATACAACCGGCCATTATGGAGGACGGCATAACGTTGATCCATCGTTTGATAGATGGGAACGATCCGATTATAACCGCGATGGTACAGCTTTTGGACATTTTTTATAAAATCGATCCCATTATGCGGTAATATCGATTTCAAGGCAAACGTACCACGATCACTATATACTTTCTTCACCCGTCCGAAATCCTCAATATATTGTACATAAAGGGCATATTCCTTCAAGACGGATTCCGTGTCCCGATCCCGATTAGCCGACTGCTGATTCTCGTTTTCCCTCACGAGACTCACTCACCTTCTTTAATAAAAACTAAAACCCGACCTTTTCCCTAGTAAAAAACAGGAGCAGGCCATTTATATGCTCTGCTCTCTGTCATGGTTAATTTTTATAGGCAACTGCCTTCGGTATATAGACGACTTGACCTTCCTCGATATTTTGATTCGATTCCAATTCATTGCTGAAAAGTATCGATTGCACCGTTACATCATAACGCTGGGCCAAATCTTCCAGCGTTTCTCCTTGCTGAACGATGCACACCTTCATCCTCACCAACTCTTCTTCTTGCTTTCTGCCGAATAAATCCATGATGGAAGACTGCTTTTCCCCATGTTCAGCCGCTTCTTTTTCATCGCGATCCGCAGCTTGCTTCCTGCCCTTATAAGTTTTCACTTCCTTGTCTTTCGCTTGCGGTGCCGGTCTTTCCCGTTCTTTGAACAGGTCACTTATCGATGAAGGAAGCTCCTCATCCTTTTCCACCTTCACCTGTTCGTTGAGAACCGGACCGGCTGCCACAACTTCATTCTCTTCCTGACGGGGGCTGCCCTCGGTTTTAAAACGCGACACAGGACCGCTGGCAATCGGAGCACTTTGTTCACTGCCAACAATCTCCTGAGCTTCTTCCGCTTTCAAGGACTCCTTTGCCGTCTCCACCTTCTCTATCGTTTTTTCCTGTCTGCTTGGCTTCTCTTCTTGAATGGATGCGGCAGGTTCCCCGGTTCCTTGTTCACTGGCAACATTCATATCTTCCTGCCTGCTTACCTCCGCTTCCCACTCCTCCTCTTCAGGATAAGGAGAAACCGGCATTTCAAAAACAGGAGCACTATTTTGATCACTTAAGAAAATCGGCTCTTCTTCCTCTTCCTCAGCTTCCGCTACCCGTTTGGCCTCTGCAGAAAATGGCGTATATAACTCATCTTCCTCGTCATCACGGAAAATAGGCTGGAAATCCGGAATGGTCGGCATACCAGCCGCATAAGGAATGTAAGATTCATTTTCACCATCCGTTTCTTCCTGTTCCTCCATTTCCGCTACTTCCTGTTCCGTATCGAACCGCTCTTCCACATACGAATCATTATAAATACCAGTAATCAGCAAATCCGCCTGCAACTTCAAACAGTTATGTTCAGGCAACGCATAATCAAAGCTCTGGATCGAGACATCAATCTCCTCTAATGAGGCAATCCGATTAGTCGGTATCGTTATATCAACCGGAAAACGGTGTGTGAACTCATTAAGTCCATTGAGATGCCTCTCGACCTTTTGCACGGCTTTTGGCAAAAAGGTTTGCGAAAACTCCGCTTGTTCACCATTTTGCGAATCCTTATATTCACCGCATAAGTCTAACGAGCCTCGTATAAAAACATATTGATCACTCTCTTGAATCGTCACATTCGGATCCAGTGAAATCGAATAAAGCTCAGCCACTTCCTGTCCCTTCTGGAACCAAACGGATTCCTCTAAAGAAAATCGTAAATACGATTCATTTTCTTGCGACAAGACAACTCCTCCTTTCAGCTTCAGAAACGGTACATATACCAATAACAATCTATGAGGGAAGACTATCGATTATTCCTTCTTTCATGGAAACTCACCTTGTCCCCCGTTTTCTGCAGCATGGAAAGGAGATTTTGCAGCGCGCAGATTCTTATTGCACCTGAATCGACCTTATATAGACAACATCCACTATAAATTGTCCTGCATTATGCTTTTTTTTGCCCTTGATTCTGCTTTTTTTGGCCTGGATTTCACTTTTTTCGTCCTACAACCACTTTTTCCGGCCTACACCAAACTTAATTCGGCCTACAACCACTTTTTCCGGCTTACAACCAAATTTAGTCGGACTGCAACCACTTTTTCCGGCCTACATCTAACATAATTCGTCCTACAACCAACTTAAATCGTCCTACGCTCAACTTATTCCGGCCTTCACCCAACTTAATTCGGCCTAAGCCCAACTTAATCCAGCCACGTTCGCGAAAATAAAAAAAAGTCAGGCTCCCGTTTTCAAAAAAGGGAGTCTGACTTAGCAGTTTCATTCAAGTCATTTTTTCAATTGGGCAAAAGCCTTTTCTGCAGCAGAGATGGTTTTTTCGATATCTTCATCAGTATGAGCAGTGGATAGGAATAAGCCCTCGAATTGGGACGGCGGGAGGTAAATGCCTTGGTCCGCCATTTCCCGGTAATAAGATGCAAAGAATTCCAAATCGGATGTTTTGGCAGTATCGTAGTTGATGACTTCTTCATTTGTAAAGAATAGTCCAATCATCGAGCCTGCCCGGTTGAAAGTATGCGGTACTCCATATTTTTGGGCTGCTTCACCAATACCTTTTTCAAGCATATCGCCTTTACGGGTGAATTCTTGATAAGATGCTGGAGTCAATTGGCTGAGTGTTTCAAGACCAGCCGTCATGGCCAGCGGGTTTCCTGACAATGTTCCCGCTTGATAAATCGTTCCGCTCGGTGCAATTCGTTCCATGAATTCACGCTTGCCGCCGAAGGCTCCTACCGGCAGACCACCGCCAATCACTTTTCCAAGGCAGGTAAGGTCCGGTGCGATGCCAAAATATCCTTGGGCACAATTATACCCGACACGGAAGCCCGTCATGACCTCATCAAAGATCAATAGTGCCCCGTATTTGGTCGTCACTTCCCGTAAGCCTTCGAGGAAACCTGGCTGCGGCGGCACGACACCCATATTCCCGGCAACTGGCTCGACGATGATACATGCAATGTCTTCGCCAAATTGTTCAAATGCATATTTGGTTGCTGCAAGGTCATTATATGGCACGGTGATCGTATTTTTCGCAATGCCTTCCGGTACTCCTGGGCTATCCGGCAATCCCAACGTCGCAACGCCCGAGCCTGCTTTGATTAACAAGGAATCTCCATGACCGTGGTAAGAGCCTTCGAATTTCAGGATTTTATCCCGGCCTGTAATGCCTCGCGCCAACCTCAGCGCACTCATGGTCGCCTCCGTTCCGGAAGACACCATCCGGATCATTTCAATCGAAGGCACGCGGTCCATGACCAACTTAGCGAGCTCATTTTCGATCACCGTAGACGTTCCAAAGCTAGTACCTGATTCGGCTACCTTTTTCAATGCTTCGACGACACGATCATTTGTGTGACCTAGGATGAGCGGTCCCCATGAAAGAACATAGTCGATATATTCATTGCCATCGATATCATACATTTTTGAGCCTTTGCCGCGCTCCATGAATATCGGGTCCATGTTCACAGACTTGAAGGCACGCACCGGGCTGTTCACTCCGCCCGGCATCAAATTCACTGCTTCGGCAAACGCTTTTTTCGAATTTTCATATGACCGCATGTTTTAATCCCCTTTTCCATTACCGGTTTTTTTATTATCTTTGTAGATCTTCGTCCATCCACCGTGCAACATCTTTTGAGAAGTATGTGATGATCAAGTCGGAACCAGCACGTTTCAAGCCTGTCAGCATTTCCATTACGATCGCTTTTTCATCGATCCAGCCATTTTGGGCAGCTGCCTTGACCATGGAATATTCACCGCTGACATTGTAGGAAACGACAGGGAGATTGAAATTATTTTTAACATCACGGATGATGTCCATGTAAGCGAGTGCCGGTTTAACGATCAGGAAATCGGCACCTTCGGCGACATCGGATTCAGCTTCACGGAATGCTTCAAGGCGGTTGGCAGGATCCATTTGATACGTTTTCCTATCGCCAAATTGCGGCGCGCCATTTGCAGCATCGCGGAAGGGGCCGTAAAAGGCCGAAGCATATTTCACGGCATAGGACATGATCGGAATATCTTCATAGCCAGCCTCATCCAGTCCGGCGCGGATGGCTGCAACGAACCCGTCCATCATATTGGAAGGGGCGATGATATCAGCTCCGGCCTCTGCCTGGCTTATTGCCGTTTTGGCAAGGAGGTCAAGGGATGCGTCATTAAGGATTTTTTCCCCTTCCACCACTCCGCAATGACCATGGCTTGTATATTCACAAAGGCAGGTGTCAGCAATGACGATCACTTGGGGATATTGTTTTTTTATAAGGCGGGTCGCTTCCTGGACGAGTCCGTTATGATGAAATGCCCCTGTACCATGCTCGTCTTTGTCATGTTCAAAGGGAACACCGAATAAAATGACCGACTTAATGCCAAGACTGACCACTTCATCCATTTCCGCCTCCAAATTATCCATGGAGAGCTGATAGATCCCCGGCATCGAGTTAATTTCATTTTTTACCTGTTCACCATCAATGACGAAGATGGGATAAATCAAATCCTCTTTATGTAATTGCGTTTCACGGACCAAAGCCCTCATGCCTGCACTTGCACGCAAGCGACGGTGGCGATTGAATGGAATGTTTTTCATTGTAAAGTTCCTCCCTTGGTATTTCGCTTCATGATGAAGAGAATGATATCGGCAACCATGGCTTCCGTCGTGTAAACATCCGGACACACGTCCACTGATAATCCATGTCTGGCAGCCGTCTTAGCGGCGATGGGTCCGATGCATGCGATGACTATCCGGTCTAAATATGCACCCAGCTCATGGCGCTCCATGGTCTGCAGGAAATGGTTGACCGTCGAAGAACTCGTAAAGGTTATGATGTCAATGGCATGATTCTTTATAAGATGTACGAGTTCTTGTTCGCTGCTTGCTGGAAGTACGGTATGATAGATGATCACTTCATCGCATGATGATCCGGCTTCATTAATGGCCTCCGCAATGACGGACCGGGCGAGATTTCCTTTCGCCAGCAGCACACGGGTTCCCGGTGCCAAAGTGGTAATGAACTCCGAAACGAACCCTTCGGCAACAAATTCGGATGGTACGAAATCCGCTTTATATCCGTATCGTTTCAGGGCGACTTCCGTCTTGGAGCCGATCACTGCTATTTTCGGAAGCATGATCGGCTGTTTTCCGAGAAGCTTAAAGAAGTAATCCACCCCATTTTGACTGGTCAAGATGATCCAATCATAAGTATGGATCGCCCCTAAGCGTTGGTGGACCTCCTCCATATGATCAGGCAGGGTGAACTCCAGCAATGGCACAAGAAGCGGCGTTCCGCCATTTTCCTTGATTGACGCCATTAGACCCTCAGCCTGATCTTTCCCTCTGGTGATCAGTACGTGATAATCCTTAAGGGGCTGTACGGGAAGCATTACTGATCGAGCTCCTCTTTTACGCGATCGATCAACTCTTTACCGCCCATTTCACTAATTTTTTTGGCAGCTTCATGTCCAACTGCCTCGGGATCTGCTCCCTCGACCATTTCCTTGTAAATCACCTTACCATCAGGAGAAGCGACCAATGCCGTCAAGGATACGGAGCCATTATCCTTTGCCACCGCGAATCCGGCAATCGGCACCTGGCAGCCGCCTTCCATTTTATCCAAATAGGCTCGTTCCGCTTCGACGGTCCTTTTCGTTTTTTCACATGTTAATTTCGCAAGTTCAACGAGCAATTCTTTGTCATCTTCACGGCATTCAATGGAAAGCGCGCCTTGGCCGACTGCAGGAATGCAAATGTCTTCATCCAAAAATTCGGTGACGGTCTCCCGTTCCCAGCCCATTCTTGAAAGTCCGGCTGCCGCTAAAATGATGGCGTCATAATCTTCCGTTTTCAGCTTGTTTAGACGAGTATCGATATTGCCGCGAATCCATTTAATTTCAAGATCGGGCCTTCTAGCCAAAATCTGGGCACCGCGGCGAAGGCTGCTTGTGCCGATGATGGAGCCTGGCTTCAATTCAGATAGGGTTTCATGGTTTTTTGATATCAAGGCATCCCGGTGATCCTCACGCGGCGGTATGCAGCCTATCGTCAAGCCCGAAGGAAGCATCGCGGGCATATCCTTCATGCTATGTACGGCCATATCGATTTCTTTATCCAGCATCGCTTGTTCGATTTCCTTGACGAACAAACCTTTACCGCCTACCTTGGAAAGCGTAACATCAAGGATTTGGTCACCTTTAGTGACGATCTCCTTCACCTCGAACTCATAGGGAGCTCCAAGCTCTTTAAGTTGGGCAATGACCCAATTCGTTTGGGTGATCGCTAATTTACTTCTTCTAGAACCGACAATAATTTTTCTCATAGTTTCCTCCTAAGTATTCCAAAAGTGGAATGTTGAAAGGCTTCCGAAAAGGAAAAAGTTGATCAACACAATCATGAAGGATCCAATATTCAGAAAGGCCAGTGTCCTTCCATACATTTGTTTCCGGATTTTCAAGTATAAAAATACACTGTAGCCGACGAGCAATATGAACGAGCCGATGATTTTCATATCCAGCCACGATACACCCGGCACTTTTATATAGGCCCATTGAATGCCAAGGATAAGCGAGACTACCAATAAGGGAACTCCTATTACCGCAAGTACATAAGACATATGCTCGAGCTTTGTTAGATCACCGAGTCGAAGCAGCCTTTTCCCCCACTTCTTCCGTTTCAATAAATCATATTGAATCAAGTAGAGCAGTGAAAATACGAAAGAAAGGGTAAATGCCCCATAAGATAGAATGGCAAAAGTGATATGTATGAGCAAAAGCTCTGACACGAGACGCTGTGCCAGAACTTGTGATTCTATCTGGACAGGTGCAAAGGTATGTATGGCCATGACCATAAAGCCTAAAACATTCGTAAAAAAGACCGTAAAATCGACTCTTAACAATCGATTAATGATTAATGATAACGATACGAGGACCCATGCATAAAAGTATAAGCCTTCGAAAATCGTCAATACCGGGAACCTGCCCGTTTTCCATACATATAGAAACAAAAAAATTGTTTGCAGTACCCAAACAATAGAAAGCAACCAGAAAGCGACCTTGTTCGCCTTCTGGTCATTATTAAGGAAGTCCATAAAATATAAAAGCATACTGATGGCATACAGCAATACAGTGACTTCATGCAATCTTGTCATTAGTAATTCTAATTCCATATCTACCTCATTACTGGACAGGAACTGGATTTAGCAGAGATGCCTTGGAGCCGTTCCGTTCTTTTGCATCATCCGCTACGAGATGGTCTTCTACCAATTCCTCCAAATGGAAAATCTTCACGAAGTTATTTAATTGCTCTTTTGCATTTGGCTCATCCGCTAGCTCTTTTGCATAAAGGATCGGATCTTTTAACATTTGGTTGATGATGCTCTTCGTATGCTTGTTCAGTACCTTTTTGTCACGCTCGCTTAAGTGCGGAAGCTTTCTCTCGATGCTTTCCATCGTTTCCTTCTGTATCGAAAGCGATTTTTCCCGCAATGAAGATATGACAGGAACCACACCAAGCAAATTTATCCATTGATTGAAGTCGACGATTTCGGATTCAATCATCATTTCAATTTTGTCGGCAGCTTTTCTGCGCTCTTCGATATTCGCCTGCACGATCCCTTCAAGATCGTCAATGTCGTACAGGAAGACATTCTCAAGCTCCGCCAATGTTGGATCGAGGTCACGCGGAACTGCGATATCGACCATGAAAATGGGACGGCCTTTACGAAGCTTATTCACGAATGTCATCATTTCTTTTGTTACGAGAAGCTCTTTGGCCCCAGTGGAGGTGATCAGGATATCCGCTTCCACTAAAGCGCATTGCAGCTCCTGAAGCTGTTTCGCCTTACCATTGAACCTTCCGGCCAAATCGACCGCTTTCTGGAAGGTACGGTTAATGACCGTAATGCTGTCTGCACCATTGCTATGAAGATTTTGAATGGCCAGCTCCCCCATTTTACCGGCACCAAGAATCAGGACATTCTTGCCGTTCAGACCGCCGAAGATTTTCTTCGCAAGCTCGACGGCCGCATAGCTGACAGAAACGGCATTCGTATTGATTTCGGTTTCTGAATGGGCCTTTTTCGCCAATGTAAGGGCTTGCTTGAAAAGATGGTTAAAAACGGTCCCGATCGTATCTTCTTTCTGTCCAAGCATATAGCTGGAGCGTACTTGTCCCAAAATCTGGGTTTCACCAAGTATCATGGAATTCAAGCCGCACGTAACTGAAAATAAATGCTCGACGGCCCCATCGCCTTCATAGATGAACAGGTATTTGGAAAATTCCTCTTTATCGATCTGGAACCATTCGGAAAGAAATTCCTTGATGTAATACCTGCTTGTATGAAGCTGGTCACCGACCACATATATCTCCGTTCTGTTACATGTTGAAATAATGATATTTTCCAAGATACTTTTTTTATTTTTAAGAGCTTTCATTGCCTCGGCAAGTTCGGCTTCGCTAAAAGATAGTTTTTCCCGAATTTCAACAGGGGCAGTTTTGTAATTAATACCAACCGCTAAAATATGCATCCTTTTGTTTTGCACCCCCAAAATTTTTCATGTAAATTTATTATACCATGTACTAAAATTGATTCCCGCAAATAATATGAACAGTTTATGAAAACATATGCTACCATGAAAAGAAGTTAATACGCCTGAATTGCTTCTAAAGCTTTTCAAGCGGGATTCGTTACGTTACATACATATTTCGACATTGTGTACAAAAGTACCATATCAAAAATGGCAAAAAACTTCAAGTAATCGAATTGGATAGGAGGATAACATGAAAACGCAACGTATTTTTCCTGGAATCGTATTGATCGGTTTCGGTCTCTATTTTTTTCTTGAACATTCTCAAATAGAAATCTTCCCTGGCTTTTTTAGCTGGCCGACCTTATTGTGCATAGTGGGGGCCGCCTTCTTGATTCAGGCTTATAGCGGAAATGAATATGAGTCGATCCTGCCAGGTGTGATCTTGCTTGGGTTTGGGGCTCATTTTCACATCGTAAAAAACCTGGAAATATGGCCAGATAATATAGGTACCTTTATTTTAATCATCTCACTGGGATTTATACTGCGGGCCCGTAAAACAAATAATGGAATGTTTCATGGATTGATACTGCTGATCATCTCGTTGCTTTTCTTATTCTATGATAAAATCACAACCTCTTTCGGGCTGGTTGAAACGAGCACGGCGAACATTGAAAGGTTTTGGCCATTTGCCTTGATGGCAATCGGCATCTATTTTTTAGTTCGGAAAAAGTAATACTGAAAAAGGGTATTCCGGAAGCGGAATACCCTTTTTGTTTACATATATTTCTTTAGTACGCCCCAGGCTTGTTCTTTCCCTTCGCCCGTTTCACCAGAGAAAAGAAGCAATTCATCTTCTTTTTCCATGTTTAACGTTTGGCGCGTGACTTTTAAGTGCTTCTGCCATTTGCCCTTCGGAATTTTATCCGCTTTTGTGGCGATGACGATCCGTGGCAGGTCATAATGCTTCAGGAATTCATACATCGCGATATCATCCTTTGTCGGTGGATGACGCAAATCGACGACCAGAAGTGCAGCGCGGAGCTGATCACGGGAAGTGAAGTACGTTTCGATCATCCTTCCCCAAGCATCACGCTCCGTTTTCGATACTTTTGCGTACCCATAACCAGGAACATCCACAAAATGAAGTGCTTCATTTATGATATAGAAGTTCAAAGTCTGCGTCTTGCCCGGTTTGGACGATGTGCGTGCCAAGTTTTTCCGGTTGATCATTTTGTTGATGAAGCTGGATTTACCAACATTGGAGCGGCCAGCCAGGGCAAACTCCGGTATTGGAGTATTGGGATATTGTTCAGGCTTTACGGCACTGATGACAATATCTGAACTTGTCACTTTCATTCGTCCGCACCTGCCAATGCATGCTCAAGAACTTCATCGACGTGTGAGACTGGAACAAATGTTAATGCTTTACGGACACTCTCCGGGATATCATCAATATCCTTTTCGTTATTTTGCGGGATGATGATTTTCGTAAGTCCTGCCCGGTGAGCCGCTAAAGATTTTTCTTTAAGGCCGCCGATTGGAAGGACCCGTCCGCGTAATGTAATTTCGCCTGTCATGCCTACCTCTTTTCTGATCGGCCTGTTTGTAAGGGCCGATATTAACGCTGTTGCAATCGTGATGCCTGCAGAAGGACCATCCTTAGGGACAGCACCTTCAGGGACATGAATATGAATATCATATTTTTCATGGAAGTCCGTATCAATATGAAGTTTCTCGGTTTTCGAACGGACATAACTGAAAGCGGCCTGTGCCGACTCTTTCATTACATCGCCAAGCTTTCCTGTCAGGATCAGCTTGCCTTTACCTGGTGATAAAGAAACCTCGATTTGCAGCGTATCGCCGCCAACCGATGTGTAGGCCAAACCATTGGCTACACCGACTTGGTTCTCGACCTCCGCCTGACCATAATGAAACATCGTTTTCCCAAGAAACTCCTCGACATTCCTGTCAGAAATGACGACCCGCTTTTTATCCCCGGACACGATGATCTTCGCGGTTTTCCGGCAGATGCCTGCAAGCTGTCGTTCCAAGCTCCGGACACCGGCTTCACGGGTATAATAACGGATGATTTTGGTAAGGGCTTCCTCACGTATTTGCAATTGTGTCTTCAATAAACCATGGCTCTCCAACTGTCTAGGCAGGAGGTGGTCCTTGGCTATATGAAGCTTCTCTATTTCAGTATAACCTGCAATCGAAATGATTTCCATACGATCACGAAGCGGACCTGGTATGGATCCCAAATTATTTGCCGTCGCTATGAACATGACTTTGGAAAGGTCATACGTTTCTTCAATATAATGATCACTGAAGTTATGATTTTGCTCCGGATCGAGCACCTCAAGCATCGCTGCAGATGGATCTCCCCTAAAGTCATTGGACATTTTATCCACTTCATCAAGTAAAAAGACGGGATTGATCGTTCCAGCTTTTTTCATGCCCTGGATGATACGTCCCGGCATCGCCCCTACGTATGTGCGGCGATGTCCGCGGATTTCCGATTCATCACGCACTCCACCAAGGGAAATTCGAACGAAGTTCCTATTCATGGATGATGCGATCGATTTTGCCAGGCTTGTTTTCCCGACTCCAGGCGGTCCGACCAAGCAAAGGATCGGCCCCTTCAATGAATTGGTCAATTGCTGGACAGCCAAATACTCCAACACCCGCTCTTTCACCTTTTCCAATCCATGATGATCCCTGTTCAGGATTCTTTCAGCTTTATGGATGTTCAAATCATCTTTAGTCGCTTTGGACCAAGGAAGTGCGATCAGCCATTCAATATAGTTGCGGATGACAGAGCTTTCGGCAGAGCTTGAAGGCACTTTTTCGTACCGGTCCAATTCCTTTAAGGCCGCTGCTTTAATGTGTTCAGGCATATCCGCTTCTTCGATCTTTTCGTTAAGGACTTCAATCTCGCCAGTCTTTCCTTCTTTATCGCCCAGTTCCTTTTGGATCGCCTTCATTTGTTCTCGCAGATAATATTCCTTTTGAGTGCGTTCCATCGAACGTTTGACGCGCTGGCCGATCTTCTTCTCGAGAAAAAGAACTTCTTTTTCATTATTGATGATCTCGATTACACGGCTTAATCGCTTCTTCATGTCGATGGTCTCAAGCACTTCTTGCTTTTCCTTCAGCTTCAGAGGCAGATGGGAGGCAATGATATCAGCCAATCTGCCCGGCTCTTCAATATCGGAAGTGGATGTGAATGTTTCACCGGTTATTTTCTTGGACATTTTTATGTATTGTTCAAAATAATCCAGTAGAGTGCGCATCAACGCCTGATGTTCCGCATCCTTTTCATCACTGTCTTCGTATATTTTTATTTTGGCACCATAATGTGTCTCATAATCGTAAAATTCAACGACCTCCGCTCGGTTCAACCCTTCCACCAATACGCGGATTGTTCCGTTCGGGAGCTTCAACATCTGTTTCACCTTTGTTAAAGTGCCCATTTTAAATAAGTCTTCTTCGCCTGGTTCGTCCAACGAAACATCTTGTTGTGTCGTCAAAAATATAAGATGGTCTTCCACCATTGCTTTCTCAAGTGCTTGCACCGATTTATCTCGGCCTACATCTAAATGAAGTACCATCGTTGGATATACAAGCAATCCTCTAAGCGGCAGGAGGGGGACGATGATTTCTTTATCAGTCATTTCCTGACACCTCCATCTATTTAGTATCGTCGTTGTAAACTATTTACCCATGTTCTCAACCTTTTAACAATTCTATCCTATTTATATAGAAGTGTCTATTCGTTTACCTTATCACGTTTCGACTGCTCTTATTATCTCCAATATTAAATAAAAAAGCACGCCTGAACTTGCAATTATTTTTCCTGGAGAATGATTACATGACTTCATTATAATGCCCCGGTTCCATTAAGCCGGGGCACTTCCTTTATACACTTTCTTTTTTCGATAGGTCCAAGGATGTGAGTATTTGCTCCGCCATCATTTCCTTTTTCAATGCTTTATCCAGCACTTCTTTTACATGTGTAACCGGAATGATTTCGATATCTTTGATTTCCAGCAACAGCGGCTGCATATTATCTGCCGGGATGATCACTTTTTTTGCTCCCGCTAGCTTCGCCGCCTTGATTTTCGGGATCACCCCGCCAATCGGCTTAACACCGCCATGAATGCTGATTTCCCCAGTCATCGCTATTGTGTGGTCAACAGGGATTTTATAAATGGCCGAGTATATGCCCGTTGCCATCGCTATCCCCGCTGAAGGTCCATCGACGGGACTTCCGCCCGGGAAGTTCACATGGATGTCGAATTGATCGGCCGGAACCCCCATCGAGCGAAGAACCGTAATCACGTTTTCAACCGACCCTTTTGCCATGCTCTTGCGGCGGATCGATTTGCCATTTCCTCCCCCAATGCTCTCTTCTTCAACGATCCCGGTAATATTTATCGAGCCTTTTTCATTGGATGCTGCCATGACGGTAACCTCGATTTCCAGCAGCGCTCCCGAGTTGGGACCATAGACGGCAAGACCGTTGACGAGGCCGATTTTCGAATTCGCTTCAATTTTCCGATCCATGCGTTGAGTCAATTGACTGCTGTGTGCCATCCAATCAATATCTTCTTCCCTGATGAAGGTCCTGTCTTCATTAATGGAGATTCCTGCAAGACTCTGAATCATATTGACCGCTTCCCTACCATTGCGGGCATAATCGGAAACCGACTGCAAACCTTTTTCACTTATCGTGATCCCGACTTTATCGGAGGCGTTCTTAGCCACTTTGATTATCTCTTCCCGGTCAAGCTCGCGGAAAAACACTTCTATGCATCTTGAACGGATCGCTGGTGCTATTTCATTCGGGGTCCTCGTGGTCGCGCCAATCAAGCGAAAATCGGCCGGAAGCCCATTTTTGAAAATATCATGGATATGAGTGGGGATATTTTGATTTTCCTCTTGATAATAGGCACTTTCGAGAAAGACCTTCCGATCCTCCAATACCTTCAAAAGTTTATTCATCTGGATGGGATGCAGCTCACCTATTTCATCTATGAACAGTACCCCGCCATGAGCATTGCTGACAGCGCCTTGCTTTGGCTGCGGTATGCCAGCCTGCCCCATTGCCCCGGCCCCTTGATAGATCGGGTCGTGCACCGAACCAATCAGCGGATCGGCAATACCACGCTCATCGAATCTGGCTGTTGTCGCATCCAATTCAACAAACACGGCTGAATTCTTAAAAGGTGACTTACCATTTTTCTTAGCCTCTTCAAGGACAAGTCTGGCTGCTGCGGTTTTCCCAACTCCCGGAGGGCCGTAAACGATCACGTGCTGCGGATTTGGTCCACATAATGCAGCTTTTAATGCTTTAATTCCATCTTCCTGCCCGATGATTTCGTTGAATTTGCTAGGTCTGACCTTCTCTGCCAAAGGTTCCGTCAATGATATGGACCTCATCTTCCGTAATTGGTCCATTTCCTTTTTTGAATCACGGTCAATCGAAACCTTTTGGGTCCGCTGGCCTTTCAATAGGTTCAAAAAGTACAATCCAATAATAATCCCAAAAAACAGCTGAATAAATAACGCCAATCCTGTCCAATTCATTCTATTCCCTCCTGCACTCTCCTAGTTTGTCATTTCTGTTAGTATCTCCTTGGGAAGGGCGAAATTATCCAAGAAATCCACGTTGTAAATTTTTGGGGTTTTGGCAGGGAAATTCCGTTTTTCCGTTCAGATTGAGGTTAGACTTTCATTGCCTAGAATTTCGGTGAGTTTGAACAATGACCGTTTCATTGCACTGCAGGCGCTCCCTTTCCGCGGGCGGTCCTTGAGCCACCTCGGCTTTCAGCCTGCGGGTCTCAAGTGGACACGCATTTCCCGCAGGAGTCTCGCCGCCTTCCGTTTCATTCCACTTTACGTGAAAATGTATTTCGAATCCTGCCTAATCACAGGTTTGGAGGACATGGACATTGACCGTTGCTTTACTTTTCAGGCACTCGCTTATCCAGAGGAGGTCGGGGAAAATGATGAGCTACATTTTGGGTCTTAACTTGTTTAAACAGTTCTTCTACCGCGCCTAGCCACCGAAACATCGGACAAGAGGATAAAATCAAGCGTGCAATTTGCAAAAAAAGGGTTTCGGAATGAGATCACTCCGAAACCCTTTTGTCTATACTTGGAGACTGCCCTTATGTACTGGCCGTCTTATTTTTTCGATTAAGCAGATGTTTTCTTTTCTTGTCCCTTGATGGTTGTGCCATCTTTAAGGACAAGCTTGGGAGATTCATTTTTGGAAATGGTGTTGCCTGTGATTACACATTTTGCAACATCATCACGTGAAGGAAGATCGAACATCACTTCAAGAATGATACCTTCAATGATGGAACGCAATCCACGGGCACCCGTTTTACGTTCAATCGCTTTTTTGGCAATTTCACTCAACGCTTCCGGTTCGAATTCCAATTCAACATCATCAAGCTCAAGTAATTTTTGATATTGTTTAACAAGAGCATTTTTCGGTTGTGTCAGGATTTCAATCAAAGCCGCTTCATCCAATTGCTCAAGAGTTGCAATTACTGGCAGCCGTCCGATGAATTCCGGAATCAATCCGAAACGAAGCAAGTCTTCAGGAAGCACTTTGGAAAGCAATTCTTTTTCGGCAATATCATCCTTTTTCACATCAGAGCCAAAGCCAATGACCTTTTGGCCAAGACGGCGTTTGATGATCGGTTCGATGCCATCGAATGCACCGCCACAGATGAACAGGATATTGGTCGTATCGATTTGGATGAATTCCTGATGCGGATGCTTACGCCCACCTTGAGGCGGAACGCTTGCAACCGTTCCTTCAAGAATTTTTAACAAGGCTTGTTGCACGCCTTCTCCAGATACGTCACGTGTAATCGATGGATTTTCCGATTTACGGGCAACTTTATCGATTTCATCAATATAAATGATTCCTTTTTCCGCTTTTTCCACATCATAATCGGCTGCTTGGATCAATTTAAGGAGGATATTCTCGACATCTTCCCCTACGTATCCAGCTTCCGTCAATGAAGTCGCATCAGCAATGGCAAAAGGAACATTCAATAGTCGGGCCAGTGTTTGCGCAAGAAGGGTTTTCCCGCTTCCTGTCGGTCCGATTAGGGCAATGTTACTTTTAGAAAGCTCGACATCGTCGACTTTGCTATTGGAATTGATGCGCTTATAATGATTGTAAACGGCAACAGCCAAAGATTTCTTCGCCTGTTCTTGTCCAATCACGTATTCATCAAGAATTTCACGGATTTCCATAGGTTTAGGTACATCTCTGAATTCGACTTCTTCATCGGTACCAAGTTCTTCCTCGACGATTTCCGTACAAAGCTCGATACACTCGTCACAAATATATACACCTGGACCAGCAACCAGTTTACGGACTTGTTCTTGTGTTTTTCCGCAAAAAGAACATTTCAATTGTCCTTTTTCATCATTAAATTTAAACATGTACGTTCACCCCTTTTAATACTCTTCCAACTCTATTACATAGCGGTACCCAATCTTAATTGAAAAAAAACTAGGCACACATCTACTTAAGCATTCCAAAATCCCTAGTATGTTTTGCATTTTAACATGTTCTTGGAAGTTTAGTAACAAAAATGCTCACGTGTCGAGTTGTTGAATAAGTACAATGATCAATCAATATGTATTTGCCCTTTACCAGTATGCCCAAAACTTTTGATTTTTAAAATTAGGATTCGCTGTATAAATATGTATATGCGGTATTAGAACTAATCTACACCGAAATCCAAAAAAAATCAATCAGGAAATAACCGATATTTAAAATTTCCACTAATTCTCAATATGTATAAAACAAGGCACGATTACTCGCGCCTTGTTTTTTTAAAAAAGGAACTATTAAAATCCCCTACTTATAAAAATTATTTAGCGTCAACTGTTTTGCTGTTTTCTACCAAGAAGTCAATCGCTTTCTTAATTTTAAGATCGCCTTTGATACCTTCTAAGTTTCCAAGAGCTTGTTTGATCGCATCGATTTCCATATTGTACATTGTAGCCATTTGTCCAAGCTCAGCTTCTACATCTTCATCAGTCGCTTCAAGCTTTTCAGTTTCGGCGATTGCTTCAAGAGTTAAGCTCGTACGAACTTGTCCTTCAGCTTCTTCTTTCATTTGCGCTTTCAAAGCCTCTTCGTCTTGACCTGAGAATTGGTAGTAAAGTTCTAGATTAAGACCTTGAGATTGAATGCGTTGAGAGAATTCATTCATCATGCGGTCCACTTCGTTGGAAACCATAGCTTCAGGAACGTCCATTTCTGCACCTTCAACAGCTTTGCCAATTACAGTGTTTTGAATGAAGTTTTCTTCTTCGTGTTTTTTGTCATGCTCTAATTTATGTTTTGTTTTTTCTTTCAGTTCAGCCAACGTTTCCACTTCGTCGTCAACGTCTTTCGCGAACTCATCATCCAACTCAGGAAGTTGCTTTGTTTTGATTTCGTGGATTTTCACTTTGAATACAGCTGGTTTTCCTGCAAGTTCAGCAGCATGGTATTCTTCAGGGAAAGTAACCTCGATATCTTTTTCAGCGCCAGTTTCAAGACCGACAAGTTGCTCTTCGAATCCTGGGATGAAAGAATTAGAACCGATTTCCAATGAATGGTTTTCGCTTGCTCCGCCTTCGAATGCTTCACCATCAACGAATCCTTCAAAGTCAAGAACAACTGTATCGCCTTCGGCAACTTGTCCTTCTTCTTTCACGACTAGCTCAGCTTGACGTTCTTGTAGAGTTTTCAGTTCGTTGTCAACATCTTCGTCCGTTACTTCAGTGTTGAACTTTTCAACTTCAACACCTTTGTAATCTCCTAATTTAACTTCCGGCTTAACTGTTACAGTTGCAGTGAAAATTAGGTTTTCGCCTTTTTCCATTTTTTCGATGTCGATTTCTGGACGGTCTACAGGCTGAATTCCAGCTTCTTCGACAGCATTTGCGTAAGCATCCGGAAGAATGATATCAAGCGCATCTTGGTAAAGTGATTCTACGCCGAATTTTTTTTCGAACATTTGACGTGGCATTTTACCTTTACGGAAGCCAGGTACGTTTACTTGTTTCACTACTTTTTTGAAAGCTGCGTCTAAACCTTCGTTCACTTTTGCAGCGTCAACTTCGATTGTTAGTACACCTTGATTACCTTCTTGTTTTTCCCATTTTACAGACATGTGTTTCCCTCCAAAAAATCTATATACTTCAATAATAAGCATTGGATGAATATGCTTTGCAAGTGTTAACAAGTCATCCTTCAAATATACCCAAAAAAAACTTGGGATTTCGTCAAAATTAGACGAATTATACATTACAACCACTACATTATACCACAGGTTGAATCTGTTACAACAGCAATAGGTTAAATAATGGGATAAGAAATTTCCTCAAGTTCTTTTAAATAGGACAGAATATCAGCCATGGTTTCCTCTTTTGCGTGATAAAAACCCGCTATGTTCCCCACGGAAACTTCGCCAGCCATGTATTCCTCCGCTAAGGCATGGTAAGCCCCCGCCCAGGAAGGGATGCTTTCCCCCTCCGGTTCGAAAGGGTACAACAAGAACGAATGCCGTTCGATTAAACTATGCACCATTTCAAATAAGCTTGGATTATCCTGACTGATTTTTTCTTCCGTCAGGCTGGTGATCGTCTTATAGAAGTCCGTTTCCTTCATACTCTTCAATTCCGTCGGTAGGATAGCTTTCCATTCATCGAATTTTATAATTGACACTTCTTCGTTGTATTCCTGTTCGGTCAAAATATTCAGGAGCATCGTTTTAAAGAAGGGGTGCCCTTCATCGCTTTGAAGAAATTGCTCGATTTGAGGAATAAACGGTCGGATATTGATATGCGTTATTTTGGAAATGACCAAGAACATTTCACTATCCGTCTTTCCTTCAAAAAGCCCATCCTCTTGTAACTCGGCGGAAATTTGCTCATTTTGCCTATCTTCTTCTTCTTTTTTATCTTCAATTGCCCGTTTACTGAACTGAAGCATCTTTTCGAATTGTTCCTCTTTATCGAACGGAATCTGGTTCTCATCAAATAGCAGTTCGATCGTCGTGACCATTTCCTGATGCTCGCCTAATTGCAGCAGGACCATCAAATGGATATTGATCAGTTGAAAATAGTCACCGATGCCTTTATTCAGCATCTCTATACACAACTCTTTCGACTCCTCATAAAACTCCAATTCAACAAGTGAGACAACAAGCCCCATACAAACCTCATCATCTTCAGGTTCATACTCCCTCGCTTGACTGAAGAGCTGTGCAGCAGCTTTGAAGTTTCTGTTTTCCAGCTCATCCAGGCCTTTTGCCTTCAGCCTTTCACCGAGATTTGGAAAGGCGATAATCCTGGATTCTCCAGCCTTATTTCGGTTTTTCTCATTATCCATCCTATTTTCCGCCTCACCGTTCACTTTTTGAGAAACAGTTTAGCATGGAATGGAAGGAAACACAAAAATTCAATCGGCTACTTATCCCCTATGTCCTGATTTCCCCGGGCCCAATCCATAAAAAATCCCGCTTCTTTCCACAGTGGAAAAGAGAACGGGATATCATCCTTCTACTATTAAATGGAAACCTTCGTTCGTGATTCATAAGCGGAAATCTCTTTGTCATATTGAAGGGTGATGGAAATTTCATCCCATCCTTTCACAAGCATTTCCTTCCAATATGGATGAATTTCAAAGCTTGCTTCGAAACCTTGGTCATCCTTCAAGGTTTGATTGGGAAGATCGATCGTCAACTCGTAATCAGGTGCTGATGCTCCCTCCATCAAACGCTTAACTTCATCAGGTGTCAGGGCAATCGGGACCATGCCGTTTTTCATGCAATTACTTTTGAAAATATCAGCAAAGGACGGGGCAACGATGATATCGAAGCCGTAGTCTTTCAATGACCATGGAGCGTGCTCGCGCGAGGAACCACAGCCAAAATTTTCACCTGCTATTAAAATGGATTTGTTTTGATTATCGGGTTGATTCAATTCGAACTCTGGACGTTCTTTCCCGGTTTCATCGAAACGCCAGTTATAAAATAAAAATTCCCCGAACCCGCTACGCTCGATCCGTTTCAAAAACTGCTTTGGGATGATTTGATCGGTATCCACGTTTTTACGGTCGAGCACCGCCGCTCTTCCTTTATATAAAGTGATTGGTTCCATTTTGCACCTCCAGTTTTATTCCTATCAGTGGACTTGTTCAGTCCGCTGAAAATTTCTGATATCGACAAATTTCCCATGAATGGCCGCGGCAGCAGCCATGGCAGGACTAACCAAGTGTGTTCTTGCTCCTGCCCCCTGCCGGCCTTCAAAGTTTCGGTTACTGGTGGAAGCACAATGCTCACCGGATGGCACGGCATCAGGATTCATGCTCAGACACATGCTGCAGCCCGACTCACGCCACTCAAAGCCTGCCGATTTAAAGACTTCATCCAGCCCTTCATCTTCGGCTTGCCTCTTGACACTTTGCGAACCGGGGACGACCATCGCCCGAACCCCTTTATGAACCTCCTGGCCTTCTATCATTTCTGCAGCTTGTCGCAAATCCTCGATCCGGGAATTCGTACAAGACCCAATGAAAACATGCTGAACGGGAATATCCGTGATGGCCATGCCTTCCTCCAGGCCCATATACTCAAGTGCTCGATTCAATTCCTTGGAATCGATGACATCCTCGGCAAAGGTCGGCACCTTTCCGTCTACACCACTAGCCATTCCAGGGTTCGTGCCCCAGCTTACCATTGGTGGAATAAGGCTGCCATCGAGAAAGATTTCTTGGTCATACACAGCATCGTCATCACTGGCCAGTGATTTCCAATCCTGAACACAACGCTCGAACTCCTCCCCTTTCGGCACATATTTACGACCATTCAAATAAGAAAAAGTCGTTTCATCCGGAGCGACCAGACCTGCTCTCGCTCCCCCTTCTATGGACATATTGCATACGGTCATTCGCTCTTCCATGGACATATCCCGGAAAACTTCCCCACAATATTCAATGATGTGGCCCGTACCAAAATCGACACCGAATTTGGAAATGACATATAAAATGACGTCTTTCGCCTTCACGCCATGCCCGAGCATCCCATTGACCTCAAGCTTTAAAGTTTTCGGTTTTGTTTGCCATAAAGTTTGCGTCGCCAATACATGCTCGACCTCACTTGTACCGATTCCGAACGCAATCGATCCGAATGCACCATGAGTGGAGGTATGACTGTCTCCACAAACAATTGTCATCCCCGGCTGCGTCAGCCCCAATTCCGGACCGATGACGTGAACGATCCCTTGTTCCGGGCTATCCAAATCAGCAAGGCGGATACCGAACTCCTTACAGTTTTGCTCAAGTGCTTCTAGCTGCTTCCTGGCAATATCATCCTCGATGAAATAGCGATTGACGGTCGGTACATTATGGTCCATCGTCGCGAAGGTACGGTTAGGCCTCCTGACGGTGCGCCCCTTTAATCTCAACCCCTCAAATGCTTGCGGCGAGGTCACCTCATGGATATATTGAAGATCTATATACAATAAATCCGGTTTACCTTCCTCTTCATTCACAATATGACGGTCCCATATTTTCTCTATTATCGACTTTCCCATCCGTATCCACCTCGATCAAATTCTGTATTTTTTTAAAAAACACGGCCTAAGGTTAGGCCGTGAAAGACGTTTATGCATAAGCACCCATAATATTGGAAATGGCTTCCTGGTCTAAAAGACTGGCTTTGATTTCGGAAATCATCTCTGAAGTAGAGGTGATTTCCGGTTGGCCATTTGCGATATCGCCTGTTCTTAAGCCATATTCAAGCACCGTTTCCACAGCCTGCTCGACGGCATGTGCCTCATCCTCCAAACCAAAGGATAACCGCAGCATCGACGCCGCTGATAAAATGGTCCCGATTGGATTGGCAAGGTTTTTACCCGCAATATCAGGTGCAGAGCCATGAATCGGCTCATAAAGATTCGGTCCTTGCGTAGATATCGAAGCCGAAGGAAGCATACCAAGCGAGCCGGTCAATACGGACGCTTCATCACTTAAAATATCACCGAACATATTTTCCGTTACGATAATATCGAATTGTTTCGGGTTTTTAATCAGCTGCATGGCCGCATTATCCACAAGCATGTGTTCAAGCGTTACATCGGGATAATCGTTGGAGACTTCCTCGGCCGTTTCACGCCACATCCTGCTGGATTCAAGGACATTCGCTTTATCGACGGATGTCACCTTTTTCTTCCGATCTGATGCCAACGCAAACGCCAGTTCAAGAATACGTTTCATTTCACTTTTCTGATAGAACAGCGTATCGACGACCGCTTCTTCGCCATCCCTTTCCACTCGTTCACTTGGCGTTCCAAAATAAAGACCTCCGGTTAGTTCCCTGACGATCACGAAATCCACATCTTCAATGAATTCCTTTTTAAGGGGCGAAGACTCCGACAAGCTGGAATAGTAGCTGATAGGACGGATGTTGGCATACAGATTCAAGTCTTTACGGATTTTCAGCAACCCTCGTTCAGGCCTAAGATGGGCTGGCTGATCATCCCATTTCGGTCCTCCTACGGCTCCTAATAATACCGCATCGCTGTTTTTACAAATCTTCACCGTTTCATCTGGCAATGGTGAACCTGTAAGATCGATGGCGCCGCCGCCAATATCACCATATTGAAAGTCAAACTCATGTCCGTATCTTTGGGCAACGGCTTCGAGGATTTCCACAGCGCCTCTTGTCACTTCTTTCCCTATGCCGTCTCCTTGAAGCACCGCAATATTCCTTTTCATCGAAATCTCCCCTTCCTATTGTAATACTGCCTTTTCTTCCAATTCCTTCATGATGATGACACGGTTCACAGCGTTCAAATATGCTTTGGCGGATGCTTCGAGAACGTCCTGATCAAGGCCGCGGCCGCTCGTTTCCACACCATCAAAATCAATTTTGACAAAAACTTGAGCAAGGGCATCCATTCCGCCGCCTATTGATTGAATTCGGTAGTCCTGCAAGTTCACTTCGCACCCCAAGCATCTCTCAAGCGTATTATAAAGGGCCTCAACACTTCCTGCGCCTGTAGCCGCTTCCTGGATTTCTTCGTTATCGCCTTTTTTCAACGTTACCGTCGCTGTCGCTGTCTGATGTGTACCGTGAGAAATCTGCAAGGAGGCCAAGTCATAAAAGCTGATATCCGTCGCTTTCTCTTCAAGCACAAGTGCCACGATATCTTCATCCGTCATTGTCTTTTTATTATCAGCCAATTCCTTGAATTGAACGAATAGCGAGTTCATTTCCTCATCCGAAACGGAAAAATTCAATTCTTGCAATCTCTCTTTGAAGGCATGACGCCCTGAATGTTTGCCTAATACGAGTGAGTTGGAGGATACCCCGACTAGTTCAGGCGATATGATTTCGTATGTCGTTTTTTCTTTCAACATGCCATCCTGATGAATGCCTGACTCATGGGCGTAAGCATTGGCACCAATTATGGCTTTATTGGCAGGAACCTGCATGCCTGTCAGACGACTGACCAAATCACTGGTCCTTTTGATTTCGTTCAAAACAAGATCCGTTTTTGCGTGATAGAAATCTTTACGGATGTACAGCGCCATGGCCACTTCTTCTAGTGCAACGTTTCCGGCACGTTCGCCAATGCCGTTGATCGTTCCTTCCACTTGTGTCGCCCCGCCTTCGATGGCAGCCAATGAATTGGCCGTTGCCATTCCAAGGTCGTCATGGCAGTGTGCCGATAAACTTACCTTATCAATAGAAGGAACATGTTCCCGAAGGTAGCGGAAGATGTTGCCGTATTCGATAGGAGCGGCATAACCTACCGTATCCGGTATATTGATGACCTTAGCACCAGCCTGTATGACCGCCTCGACGATCTCCGCCAAATAGTCAAGCTCCGTTCGACTCGCATCTTCTGCGGACCACTGGACGATTGGAAAACGAGCTGCCCCGTATTTGACCATCTCGACTGACTTCTCAATCACTTGCTGCTTCGTCATTTTCAACTTATATTCACGATGTATCGGGGAAGTGGCGATGAACGTGTGCAATCTCGGTTCCGCGCCCATCTTCAATGAATCCCAAGCTGCATCGATATCCCCTTTCACCGCACGCGCCAGCCCTGTAACAGAGCTGTTTTTAATTTTGCGCGCGATTTCCTGGACCGAATTGAAATCTCCTTTTGATGCTGCTGGAAAACCAGCTTCGATAATATCGACACCCAGCCTTTCAAGCTGATAAGCTATTTCAAGTTTTTCGGAAAAATTCAAGTTGACTCCAGCCGATTGCTCCCCATCCCGAAGCGTCGTTTCAAATATATTAATTTTTCGCAACGGCTACCACTTCTTTCTCTTTTTGTTGAGGTTTGACGAATGGCATCATATTTCTTAATTCACGCCCGACCACTTCGATCTGATGTTGGTTTTCACGATTATTGATGGCATTGAAGACTGGGCGATTCGCTTGGTTTTCCAAGATCCATCCTTTAGCAAACTCACCGTCCTGGATATCTTTCAAGATCGCTTTCATGGCCTCTTTCGTCGTTTCCGTCACAACGCGCGGTCCGGACACGAAATCTCCCCATTGAGCTGTGTCGGAGATCGAATAGCGCATGTTCTCCATTCCGCCTTCATACATAAGGTCGATGATCAATTTAAGTTCATGTAAACACTCGAAATAGGCGACTTCCGGCTGATATCCGGCTTCTGTCAAGGTTTCAAAGCCAGCTTTGACTAAGGATGTCAGTCCGCCACATAGGACCGCTTGCTCACCGAACAAATCCGTTTCCGTTTCTTCCTGGAATGTCGTTTCCAATCCGCCCGCTCTTAATGCGCCGATTGCCCTAGCGTACGCAAGAGCCAATTCCCTTGCATCTCCCGTTACATTTTGATGGATGGCAAACAATGCCGGTACCCCTGCCCCTTGTTCATATGTACGGCGAACTAAATGTCCAGGACCTTTTGGAGCTACCAATAATACATCTACGTCTGCCGGAGGAACGATTTGATTGAAATGGACATTGAATCCGTGCGCGAACATTAACGCTTGACCTGCACGCAATACCGGTTTGATTTCATCTTGATATACTTTAGGCTGAGTTTCATCCGGCAACAGGTTCATGATTACATCTGCCTGTTCAGCCGCTTCTTTAACCGTGTAAACGTTGAATCCGTCTTCCACCGCTTTATCGAAGGATTTTCCTTTTCTGATTCCGATGATCACTTCAACGCCGCTGTCACGAAGGTTTTGTGCGTGTGCGTGTCCTTGTGATCCATATCCGATTACTGCTACCTTTTTATTGTTGAAAAAATTCTCGTTTGCTTCTGCGTTATAATATACTTTTGCCATAATAATTACATCTCCCTTTTCTTTTCATGTTTTTTAGTATTTTGTTTTATACGATGGTTGCGCTTTTCGCATGTGCCATTTGCATGCCCCGCGGGATGGCAGCTGTCCCTGTCCTTGCCAATTCCTTGATGCCATATGGTTTGATCAGTTCAATGAAGGCTCCGATTTTATCGGATTCCCCAGTGATTTGTACGGTCAGGCTATCTTTGCTGACATCGATGACGGATGCTCGAAACGGTTCAATCAATGCATAAATCTCGGTCCGGCTCTGTGTGGTCACCACTATTTTGATAAGCGCAAGCTCCCTCGCCACAATGGATTGGTTCGTAATGTCGATCACTTTCAATACTTCGATTTGCTTATTCAATTGCTTCGTGATTTGTTCGACGACCGCTTCATCATCAACATCGACCACGAAGGTCATTCTTGAAATGCCTTCCTGCTCGGATGGTCCGACAGCCATGCTTTCAATGTTATAATTTCTTTTCGTGAACAGGTTCGTAATCCGATTCAGGACACCTGGCCTGTTGTTCACTGTGAGGCTAAGAATTCCCTTCATTACTAAACTCCTTCCATTTCATCAAGCCCTTTTCCTTGTGCCACCATCGGAAAGACATTTTCATTTTGCTTTACACGAAAATCAATCAACACTGGGCCATCAGTCGCTAACGCTACATCGAGGCAGCGGCTTGCTTCTTCCTCCGTCGTCACCTTGTATCCCGGTATTCCATATGCATCAGCCAATTTCACGAAGTCTGGATGCGATTGGAAAATACTGTGTGAAAAACGATTTTCATGAAAGAGTTCCTGCCACTGCCTAACCATTCCGAGCGCCCCATTGTTGACGATGATGATTTTGATCGGCAGCTTCCTTTCGGCAATGACCGAAAGTTCCTGAAGGCACATCTGGAATCCCCCATCCCCCGATATCGAAAGCACCGTCGCCTTCGGATCGGCCAGTTGTGCCCCCAGGGCCGAAGGAAGCCCAAAGCCCATCGTCCCCAGCCCCCCCGAGGTGACCCATGAATTCGGTTTGTTAAATGGATAGTATTGCGCTGCCCACATTTGATGCTGTCCGACATCCGTCGTGACAATTGCTTCTCCATTCGTTTTTTCATGAAGCATCTGGATGACCCGCTGCGGTTTCAGCACTCCCTCTTCCTGTTCATACCGCAATGGAAACTCTTCATTCCACTTCGTCAGCTGCGCCGTCCATTCTTCGATTTCAGGCTTCCTGCCGTTTTGTGCAATCAATTCCTTCAGCGCTTCCTTTGCACTGCCGACTACCGGAATCTTCGTCGGGATGTTTTTACCGATTTCAGCTGGATCAATATCGATGTGGGCGATTGTTGCATGCGGTGCGAACTTGGCCAGATTACCGGTCAAGCGGTCATCGAACCTGGCACCGATATTAATTAATAGATCACATTTCGATAACGCCATATTGGCTGCAAAACAGCCATGCATACCGCCCATTCCGATAAAGAGCGGGTGATCGGCGGGAAATCCCCCAAGCCCCAATAAGGTGTGGACGACAGGAATGCCTTGCTGCTCGACATAGTCCTTTAATAAATGGGACGCCTTCGCATGCAGGACTCCTGCCCCTGCGAGGATGACCGGTCTTTTCGCTCCGCTTACCGCCTCCACAAGCTTTCTGATCTGCAGGTAATTCGGATGGGTTGTCGGCTGATAACCCGGGAGATCCATTTCGGGCTCGGTTTCCAAGGACGCCGCTTCCACAATCGCCATGTCTTTTGGGATATCGATCAATACAGGTCCAGGCCTTCCGCTTGAAGCGATATAAAAGGCTTCTTTTATGATGCGCGGGAGGTCTTCCGGTTTTCTTACCTGATAGTTATGTTTCGTAATCGGGGTTGTGATCCCCAGTACATCTGCCTCCTGGAATGCATCTGAACCAATCACACTTGTAGAGACCTGACCTGAAATAACGACCAGAGGCAAGGAGTCAATCATCGCATCCGCCAAACCGGTAACAATATTCGTTGCACCGGGACCTGAAGTGACGATGACCACCCCCGGCTTGCCGGTGATTCTGGCGTATCCTTCAGCTGCATGGATGGCGCCTTGTTCATGCCTTGTCAAAATATGAAAAAGCTCCGAGCTATAGAGCTTGTCATAAATCGGCAATACCGAACCGCCCGGGTAACCAAAGATGACATCGACATTTTCCTTCTTCAATGCATTCAACAAGAACTCGGCACCACTGTAATGCTTCTTGCCGCTTTTCCGATCAGCCACCACTGATTTTTGTGCCATTTCGTAAAGACCTCCTTCTCTTTCTCACCCTTTTAAAAATCTGAATTTTCAGCTTTTTGCGCATACAAAAAAGCCTTCACACCCCAAATGTACTTGCCTTTGCAAGTTAAAGGGGTGAAAAGGCTTGATGAGCCACTCCACGGTACCACCCTTTTTCGCATGAGTTTCCATGCGCACTTCGAACGGCCTATAGCCATTCTCTGTTTTGGTAACGGGTACTGGTACGCACCCGTTCAGCTCTACTAGTCTGACGTTCAAGCTGAAACTCCAAGGTGAGTTCATCTTTCGGGACAATACCGGTTCTCAGCTACCCGGCTCTCTGTGAATGCCTTGTAAAAAGACTACTTATCCTCTTCAATGTTTTTCGCATTATTCAGTATTTTCAGAAATGATTATGTGTGATGTCTTGTATTTGTGATTATCTTACGCGTATTTCAGATGGTAGTCAACAGGTTTTTGAGAATTTTTTGATAATTCCAAATTAAAAGAATTATTGTATACGCTTACATACCTGCCACGGCCATATTCTATAAAAATGTTATTTCAATAATTATTTTTTTGGAAGTGGCCATTGAAGTACGAACCTCTTGTCGAAAAATCACCTCTTGTAGCAGATGCCGAATCTGGGCTTTTCACTGCCCGTCTTCTTTCTGGTCCCGAATTCTGGATATAAGTCTTGGCCTCCACCCCTGCTGGAGATTTCTTATGGAAAGCCCACCTGTCATTTCAAGGTGCGGAATATCCTTGAACAGGGAAAAATCCCCGCCCCAAACAAACCCTAGTGATTTCGCGATGACCGCTACTCTTGTCCACTTTTTATCATCAGTCCACATTGCGCGCCTGCCGTCATCGCCAACAATGACAAAATCTACAGCTAACCCATAATTGTACAACGATTGACCCGGTTTGGCATAGGTCACGATCGGCTTGGATTTGTCCGTCCTCCCATGCCCATACAATTGGGCTTGCTGCGAAAAACTTCGATGACCGAGTGTTATTCGTACCATTATCCCTTCTTCATATGCTAATTTCACCACTTCCAGCATCGTCTCTTTCACGATCGGGTTCATGCCGCTTCCCATACATTCGTCCGCGGAATTCAAAAGGGTTTGCAATTTAATGGCCATATTGGCACCTCCCCTATATTTAATGCAAGCACAGCCGCTTGCGGAAAGGCACTTTACGACAAAGTTTGGATGAAGGCACTTTCAGGAGATGATACGCAAGCGATAAAAAGGCAAAAGGGCTGGAGAAGGAAGGGGTCAGAATACATTTCTCCCTCCCAGTTCCAGCCCTTTCATTCATTTAGCCCAAACATCCGCGTATTCCGCATGTTTTTCGAACTGCTGCTGAACGAAGGAACATACCGGAACAATTTTCAGGTTTTCCTCACGTGCAAATGCAACTACTTTTTCAAGAAGGGCATTTCCTACCTTCTGACCGCGAAGCTTGTCAGACACGACAGTATGGTCGACGGTAATTTCATGAACACCTGATTTAAAGAATGTGATTTCTGCAAGCCTTTGGCCATTTTCTTCAACAAAAAAGAATTCTCCCCTTTTTGGATATCCACCATATGGATGACCTCCTTTCAGATCTCTTTTATCATATCTCACAAAATCGAAATTAAACAAATGATGCATATCCGGCTCCCTTACTCCTCTTCATCTGCAGATCTGCTGGTGAAGACTTGCCATGTAAAGCTTTCTCTCAATGATTTTTAACACAAGATCTCCAACAGGATGCTTTAGAGAACGAAATCCACGGAGCATTAAGGCAGCCCTGCCCACGGACCTAATGGAAGGAATCTTACCAAATCGATGTAATCATATAGAAAGAATTAAAAAACTGCCCTATGGCAAGGGCAGGATGAAAAACTTTCATAAAAAGGAAAAATATAAAACGATCATTGATAGCAGGATGACCATGAATACTGCGATAAGTATGACGTTCACACTGGAGGGCTGGAAGGTCCCTTCATGGATTTGCCGCCTCTTCTGCAGATATGCGGCCGTTGCCAGCACTGTAATGATAAGGCCCAAAGCACACGCGAACATGCCGAGCACGATACTGATCAAATCTATCCGGGCATCGCGATGGACACCGATCGTGAAATGCAAGCTCGTCGTTAGAAAACCAACCCCGACGATTGCAATCACCGTTCTAATCCATGCTAAAAAGGTGCGTTCATTCGCGAGGTGCTGCTGGGCATATTTCAATTGATTTTTATCCATGTCATCATTGCGCTTCATTCATTTGGCTCCATCCAATCCTTTTATGTACTTTACCCCGTTTTTACACATCACCCATCATTTTTTAAGGAGAGAAAAAGCCCTGATCATCGAACCTATGAACATAAGCCCCGCACCGCCAAGCAAAAAATATATACAACGTGTTTTATCAATAACATTCAAAGGATAAAGCAAGGCACATAGTGCTATGATTGTCCCTATCCCGGTCATCACCCATCCTAGTTTTTTCATTTGCAGCTCCTATAAATATATTATTTAGTGAACGTTTTTCTACGAAAACGATTCACCCCTCAATAATAGCTTAAACCATTTAAAAACCAACAACAAGTAGACCATGAAATTATACACAAAAAAAAGAACCATAATCGGCTCCTAGTTGAAAATTTCCACCTTTTTGTCTCTTCCTTAATACTAGCTAACCTGCCCTTCCTTCAAGCAGAGCTGTAGTGATTCAGTCGGCTTTCTCCTTGTTATAGCCGCGTACCCCATACGGCTGCACCTTCTCCAGCCACGCTTCTTCAAGTTTTTGCAGTTCCCGTTTCGTATCAAAAAAACCTGTTTCCTTCGGCTTTAATACCTCTAGCACCTCAAAGACAAAAGCATCTTTTCCATAATGATTCCACTCCTCTTGCAGCGCTTTATTGGTACTGGTTCCCATCGATAATTCAAATTGTTTACCTTTCAATGTCTTCAGGTTTCTTGTGCTCGCGATCAACACCTTCTGATTTTGCTGATTTTTTATTTGATAAATTCCCGCTTCAACTTTCGTTTCTTTAAATAATTGCTTCAATTCTTTTTTGCGATCCATCTTCATTGCCCCCATTCTTCATTTCTTCAGCCAATATTGGCTCCCATCAGACGTTCTATCCAAAAATCCGTATTCAATCAAGTATCTTCTCAAAAGAACATGATCGTGATAGACCGTTTCTAATATTTGATTGATTTCTTTTTCATCGTACTTCCGCTCATTTTCGAACCGTTTCGTAATTTCCTGGAGAATGAGCAGCCTTTGTTTTTCCTTTGGCGGAAAAGACTTCAATGCATCCTCGCTCCCATGAGGGAAAAACTTCTTTAAAACCACGGCTTTTTCATCCTCTGTAACGTTATAACGGTCATCGACCATCCTTGCTTTTTGATGGAGCGGAACGAATGCCGGCGCATGTTCATCTCTCTCTTTCAAAAGTTCCATCATCGCTAAAAAAAGCTTGGCTTGACGCTCCTTCTCCTTCAAAACAAAACGGTGGTTCCGAATGGTCGAAGCACTGCCAATACCCATTTCCTTTTGAACCTCGGCATCGCTCTTTCCTTGGTAAAACAGACGAAGAAGGCGATTTTGATGTTCCGTGAGACCCGTAAGTTTTTTATCAAGATCCATCAAGTATTCAAATACGGATCGGTGTTCACGTTCGATATGAATGCGTATATACCGCTTCGCCTCATAAAGAACCCCCTCCTCAGGGTATACGATCCCTTTCTGAACCGCATGTCCGCACAATAAGCATGTATATTGCCGCTCATCTTCGATATACCCTTGTTTAAGTTCATCCTGAGATGCACTCCAAAACATTTCTGCCTTTTCCAAAAACAAACACTTCCTCTTTTTGTTTACTATATAATAAACATAATATTCATTAGTTTGAAATATGTCAAATCTTTTTCCTACTTCGCCATCATCGGCAGGCGCTTTTACGAAAGTTTAACTCAGACTGATGTTACTATACAGGAATAATAACCTATACGGGGGGATTATCGCGGATGTCGAATGATAGCCATCCGTGTATCATTTTCTTATCCTCCTAAAATGCTATAAAGGACCGGACAAAACTTAAAGGGGGTTATACATTGAAAGATGAACACGAAACGAAGAATACTGCCATTGAGAACCCCGACCTACATAGGGCATTACGTGATTTATCGGAACGATTCAACCTAACCATGACTGAATTATCTGCAACGGTTAGAATTCTCATCCAAAACCAAGCAGGCATCAAGCTATATGATGAAGATGAGGAAAAAGACTCTCCTGTCGAGGAATGGAAGTCAGCACTCATCAAAAACGAGGAAATCATCAAAAAAAACCTGTAAACACTTAACAGGCTTTGAAAGTAACGATATAGGTTTAGCGGTTCGGAACAAGCGCCGAGGATGCTCACGGACAGCCTCTGGATACGCTAAGCACATGCTGCAGTGCCATATAAAAGTCTGTAGAGAAACTCTGTTAACATTCGCGTTTGTCTACAGATTGAAGCATATGAAGCATTACAGGAAAAGCTAATCCGTTAAAGCTCTTAACGAATTAGCTAGGCACAAACTTCAGTATTCCCTCCAGATAAATTCCTTGCTCCTTGCGCGTGCATTCCCTCAGCTTGATTCTACCTTCGTTCTCTAACTCCTTGGCTAATTGGGCCACCTTAGTTCCATCTTCGGCTATCTCGACTGAAAAGAAATTACCCCGAGTGGAAGTTTGAATGAACTTGAACAAACGATCTTTATTCATTTAAACAACTCCTTATCCATTACAAATTCGACATAAAAAGCAATCCACCTGCGATAATTTGAAATTAAATACTTCTTACCTGCATGTGAATATCTGCCGCCCTCGATAGAAAGATTCAGTTTCAATAAAAAACAAAACACTTTTATTTTTTTATAAATTACCCGATACAAAAATCGTCATATAGTCCCGTTTACTCACTATTTTTTTCATTATTCATAGATAAAATACAGACTTTTTACTTGTTTTTGTTTGAAATTTATCAGAATATTATATATACTTTAGGTGGTTGCAGCCAATATAACCTTTAATTGGAAGGAGAATTGCATTGGCTGAAAAATTTGCACCATATTCGTTGAGAAAATCAAACACTAGAGGTGTTGTTAATTTATCAAACGATTCTGGTTCTGCATGGATTACAGCAACTATGAAAAACTCTGATGGTGTATACATAGGTGGAACAACTGTCCAAAGAGGAAAGCGGGCCACATTTTCAGCTGTAAATTGCAAAGTAGGGTATAAGTACAAATTAGGGCTAAGAAAAACGAATAATACCGGCGGAGGAAAAGTGACGATTAAAGGTTCTTGGTCCGCAAGTGGAGGTTAAACGTTAATGGAATAATAAGTGTTGTCCGGGATTTCATTCTTGGGCAACACTCCTTTTAATAATTAAAGCTAGTAGAAACAGCGGAGGAAATTCAATGTTACTCAGTAAATTTAAAATCAGAAGCAGATATATGGCGTTAGCATCATTTTTGTTGTTTGGCGGATTAACCCTTTCCTGGGTGTTTGCTAGTCATTATTTTGAAATCATGACTATGGATTATAACGCACCTGATTTAGTAGGGTCTAAAGAAGACATCAGACACAGTTTTATAGCAGGCATTTCAACTTGGGAAGTATTTGTTGATTCATCGATGTTTCACATCATCAACTTCATTCCCGTTTTATTCATATTACCTACGCTTGGATTATTCACAGAAAAGAGAAGTTTATACGTTCTCGGAAGACATCGATTTCCATTGATAAAGAAGGCTGTTTATAGAGATGTCATACAATATACATTGTTATCAACGTTTACTGTTGTATCAACCTATTTATTGTATTATTCGATCGGGGCAATCTTTGTTTATCGCAGTCTTGATGATATAGGAGGATTTGCTTCGATTTTACCTCACAATTTTTATAGCAGCCATCCTTACCTCTTCTTTGTTTTCATGGTATGTACGATTTATTTATGTTTAGCATTCGTGTTCAGTTTGTTAGCGTGTGCATTGGTTTTATTATTAAATCGAGAGTATAAAGTCATTGTATCGGTATTAATCATCTATTTTTTGTACGGAAAACTAGGTGTTTACACTCAAAGTGTTTGGTTTGACATTTTCGCATCCTTTACCGCTTTCAATACTATGTATTCCACATTGGAAGCATTTCTGCCATTGGTTCTATTATTTATCATGGCGATAATATTACTGATCGCAGGTGTAAATAAGACAGTTAAAAATCCAGAAAGTTAAAGGTCTAAAAAAGTGGCGATAAAAAACTATCCAATATTATTACTAACCGTTATGATCACTTCCATTTCATTAGCTTTTATTAACTATATCCAAGGCTATCAACATATCATCATCTATATGAATGACTATAATGAATCGTTACCAGCTGAAGCGATCCTTGATCGGATCTTTGTTAATAAAGCCTTTAACCAGAATGAACATATGGAAGGAAATAGCGTTCTTCATTTCATCAGTCCATATACGTTTTATGCAGCGTCGATTTTTTGGGGTTCCATTTCTTTCCTCATGATCAAGAAAACCTATCATCCATTTGTTTTTTCCCGAATCAACCTGCAACGAGAGGCTTTAAGAATAATCAGGGGTCGATACATCCTTCCTGTAACGTTATTTGTATTTATATACATCAGTTCCATTTTTACGTTCGTTTTTGTTCATGGTGCACTGGAATTTGAGTATCCAGCTTCAATCATAAGACAATTTTTATTTTTTGGCATCGCAAGCATTCTCATTTCCTTAGGACTTTCATCAATCTTGTTTTACCTCTATTTGAAATTCCAAGAAACGATGGCATTATTGACTGTGTTCATACTCATTTCCGTATTATTCATCATGGATCTGCAACTAAAGACGTTCAGCATTGTATTTATTAGTGGAGATGCTTATTATGTAGGCGGGATGATTTTGGGAATATGCTTAATGATTCTTTCCCACTTTTTACTACGGAACTTGAAATATAAAATTGCATAGGGGCCTTAAAATGATTAAAGTACAGAATATTAATAAGAGCATAAAACATCACACCATTCTAAATAATATTTCCTTATCTATTAATCCAGGTATTTGTGTGGGCTTTGTAGGGCCAAACGGATCAGGCAAAACGATGTTGTTAAAAGCGATTTGTGGATTTACGGCAATTAATGATGGCGAGATTTGGGTGGAAGGCAAACGAATCCTTTTCAGTAAGAAATATATTGACAATGCCGGCATCATCATTGAACAGCCTCCATTCATAAACTACTTAACTGGCATGGATAATTTGTCCATCTTAGCGAATATACAAAAAAAGATTACAAAAGAAGATATCGTTCAAACCTTAAAAAAGGTGGATCTAGCTCAGGCAAAAGACAAAAAAGTGAAGGAATATTCCTTAGGCATGAAACAACGCTTGAGGATAGCGCAAGCTATTATGGAGAATCCGAATATATTAGTTTTGGATGAACCTTTCAATGGATTGGATAAGAAGTCCGTTATTGAGATCCAAGAGCTGTTATTGGATTACAAGAAGAACGGAGTCACGATTTTACTGACAAGCCATGATGATAGGCAAATAAATTATCTTTGTGACCTAGTCTATGAATTGAATGGAGGCGAACTCGTTGAATAAAAAATATGCTTGTCTTATCTTGGGCATACTCTTACTAACAGCATGTTCGCCATATGGAATTACTGGAAATCCAGAAGATGCTAGTGATACCGAATCCACTCCTGAAGAAATAACTGCCATGGAAAATCCTACAACTTTTTCAATAACAGTGGAGGAATTTGAAAAAGAGATAGTAAACAATGATAATCAAAGGCTCCTGATTAAAACAGAGTCAGGTTTCAATACAAAAGATAATAAGATCCAGCTTACTTATGATTTAACAGATGAAAAGAAAAAACTAGACGACCTTTTTTTATTCGTTGAGGAATCTAAAGAAGACTTCCCCACTATTGAAAAGAAATTCACGGCTGTTTTAGAAGTGATTTTTCAATCTTTGGACGTATCCTATGATATAAGCGAATTAAAAGCTAATTTAAAAGGAAATGATTTCCTCGGTATGGATACGGACGATGTTTCCGTATCCATAACAAATAATAGTACAAATATTCAATTGGCTATCATTCCGAAATAGCGACATATACGCCTGAAAGGGCTTAAGCTTATTTTGCGTCACCCGCACTATTATTCATGGTGAAAAATATATATAATAATTTTTTCCCGAAACTTTTCTAAAAACATTTCTAAACAAATAAAAAATCACCCTGAAATGTTGACCAACCAACATTTCAGGGTGATTTTTCTAGTTAGTGTCCCAGGAGAGATTCGAACTCCCGACCGACGCCTTAGAAGGGCGTTGCTCTATCCAGCTGAGCTACTGAGACATGATGCTGTCCCTTATCAGCCAAACAACAGGCATATCAAAGGTTTACACAGAATTAAAACTTTCACTGTAAGACTACACTATATAAATAGTAGGGATTAGAACAATTCCCTAACAAAGTTCTATTACCATGTATCAGAATACCCTAAAGCTTTAAAGTTTTCAAGTACTTATGTATAATATGTTTGCTTTATTTATCACATACACATTTCATAAAATACTAGTTACTCATTCCGATAGATCCAGAAGACTATGGGGCATGAAAAGCGTAGCACTTTAAGTCTTTCAAGAGCCTAAATAGGCATGATTTTAGCTCGCAGTTTCAGGCGAACATTTATAGACGGAGACACCCTCTCAAAAATTATTGTAAGGACTTCTATCAGCAGCAGGAGGAAAGGTCTTAAGATTATCAGCAACTTCCCCTACATCCAAGTCAAGATACTGAATTGTAGCAGCTCAGCTCAATGTGTGCTCCTTGCTTAATAAGAGAAATGCCAGCCTCACCCTTATCTGTCTCCTCCGATATGGGTATTAGGAGATAATAGAACCAGGCAGGGATATTGCATTGCATGAACGAAAAAAGGTATGCTCACACAGTGTTATAACCTGTGTTAGCATACCTTTTCTGTTAGTGTCCCAGGAGAGATTCGAACTCCCGACCGACGCCTTAGAAGGGCGTTGCTCTATCCAGCTGAGCTACTGAGACGTTTATGATATAAGTTGCGGTACTACTTATGTATTACCTTAACTGTTCCCTTAGGACACTTCTTATTATAGTAGGATATCAAAAGAAAGTCAACGATTTTTCAAAAAAAGTTTTTTCCTTTTTTTGAATCCAGGAAGCGGGGAAAAACGCTTCCTGTTCATTATACATGAAGTCATTCGGTTTGATAAGCATTTCTTAGCTCCTCAACGATTTTTCCTTCAAGGTCATAATAGATGATTTCAAGCTGCTTCGCTCCGATTTCCAAAATGGCATAGGTCTTTTCCATTCGTCCCCGCGGCTGTCGGATGCTGCCAGGATTGATGAAAAGCTTGCCGTCGATCATTTCAGAGCCTGCAGCATGGGAGTGGCCAAAGCAAATGATATCCGCTCCGATTTCTTCGCTTTTATAAGCTAAGTTCATCAGCGTCATCTTGATGTTGTAGAGATGCCCATGAGTAAGGAAGAACCGCTTGCCAGCGATGTTCTCCACAAAGTCATCCGGATAGGCATCATCATAGTCACAGTTCCCGCGAACGGCTAGGAAATCCTCCATGAGCGGATTCTTTCTTTCCAATTCGGAGTCCCCGCAATGAATCATCGCTGCGACTTCCTGTTTATGACGGTCGGTTATCATGCTGATTTCCTGCGTGAGTCCATGACTGTCACTCATGATCAGAACCTTCATCGTCACATTCCTTCCTCCCTCTTTAAAAATAGATCAAGTTTTTCATCCAAAGCCTTCAAGGCATGAGCCCGGTGGCTGATTTGGTTTTTTTGCTCTTTCGTCAATTCTGCACTTGTTTTGCCTTTATCTTTAACAAAGAAGATGGGGTCATACCCAAATCCATTCTCACCAGAGGGCTGCTCCGTTATTACCCCCTCCATCGTCCCGGATACAGTAATCGTTTCCTGGTTCGGTGAGGCTAGGGCCAAGGCGCAATAAAATCTCGCGGTCCTCTCCGCTTCTGGTACGCCTTCCAGTTCGCTGAGGACTTTTTGCGTGTTCGCTTCGTCACTTTTCGCTTCACCAGCATAACGCGCAGAATATACGCCCGGCCGGCCATCCAGGGCATCTACAATCAAGCCCGAATCATCCGCAATGACAAAATGCCCTAGCTGCTGGGCAATGGCCTCTGCCTTCAGGATTGCATTTGCTTCAAAAGTTGTACCCGTCTCCTCTACATCCGGTGCATCCGGTACATCGAGGAGCGTTTTGACTTCATATCCTTTAGCAGCGAACAAGCTTTCGAATTCCTTTGCTTTCCCTTTATTCTTCGTTGCAATGATTACTGTCTTCATCCTTCATCTCACCTTTTTTCGTTTTTTGATCTTAGAATAATGCGCGAAGCCCTTTTGGGCCACGGAAATCATCTCTTTATATGTAATTGCCGACGCTTCCCAGTGCCTTGTAGTTCAACTGGCTTCCAGGTAATTTAAGTCTAACACAATTCTCGCTTCATCAATAATCCCGGCTCTTACGGCCAACAGATAATTTCCCTCGCTGAATTTCCATGTTACGTCGTTAATCCAAAATAAGAGACAGCGGTAGGCTGCCTCCAACTAATCCAGCTATAGTATCCAAAATCGGTGCTTTAGAAGCTGCCCGTGTTGACCTTTTCCGGACGGACGACAGGCTCCGATATTTTCTTTCCTTCTTCATTCAGAATATCGGCGCTGCCCTTCACTTGCACTTCAACGCTTTCAATCCCTTTTTGTTCCGTTAACGAAAGGACCAAGGCATCGAGAACTTCTTTTGAAACTTTTTTCTCTTTAAAACTGCCTAGAATATTCTCGTTAAAGTTGAGGCTGACCTTGCCATCCGCCATTTTAGGCTCGTCAAGTAAAGCTACATCACTCATGAATCCTGTTAGTAACTTCGAGCCTGAAGGACTTTTCGTCAGTTCCTTGACCGCTGCGGTTACATCATCAGACACCGTTTCACTGATTCGGCGCGTTACCGGAACATAATAGGTATATTCCTCGTCACCGCCGACATAATAAACGGTCAGAGCTTTCGTATTCGAAATGTCGACTACGTCACTTGTATCGATATTGATTCCTGAAGACCTGGAAATATTCTCATCTATCGGTGTGCCATTGACCGGCATTTCGGAAATATCCTCGCCATTTATCCTCATTTTGATTTTATCGACGGAGTCAAATTGTGTCAGTGTCCACGTAATGGACTGGAGGATCTTAAGCTCATCTTCTTTTTTATAGTTTTTGAACTCCGGAGAAAAGTCCGCCACTGCCACTCCATCTTTAATGTTCACGCTTATTTGGGTATCAGTGGGAATGACCGCCCTGAACCCATTTGGCAGTTTATCCGTGACAGGGCCATTATCGACAAGGTAATCAAGTGCCTGCTTTGCGACGGCTTCGGATTTCGGCAGCTCCAATGTCTGTGGAACGACATACCCGCTTTTATCAATCAAATATAACTCCGTTTTTACCGTTTTGGATTCAACAGCGCCTTCCTCACCATCTGTTGCAGGCTGCTTTTGACCATTTGACTCTTTTAATGAAGATTCATCGTCTACTAATGAAACATCCTTCGGTGGATCGATTTCCTTTTTTTCTTCACCGCCGAATAATCCGCACCCGGAAAGCCATAGAGAAGATGCGAGAATGGTAACAGCCATCGTTACTTTTGATTTATTGGACATAAAATCACTCCTAGGACAGTTTGTACTCCTATTTATACGAGCCCTGGAGGAAAATAGACCAATTATTTTTCATCTTTCCCTGACCGTCTTCCTTCATGTTCATTGAAGGCATGCAGCTTCCCCTATGTCTAAAGCTCCGTGATCACTGCAGCCTTTTTTCATCTTGGACTTTCCCACCCAAAAAAAAGACTCCCATAATGGAAGTCTTATAAATGATCGATTTTTATCGTTTCAATCATATTAATATGAATGCCAAGCCAGCTCGATGCGATCGAACCGAACATATCCCTAGATCCCGTCGTATAAAAACGATGAACCGGGCGGAGCTTGCTTTTGTTGATCAATCTATAATAATCCAAAATGACGCTTGCCTCACGAGCAGTCTCTTCCCCCGAGGAAATGACCTGCACTCCAGCTCCCATATAGGATGAGATGACAGGCCCCAATAATGGATAATGGGTACAGCCAAGAATTAACGTGTCGATCTTCGTTTTCTTCAACGGGCTTAAGGTTTGTGCCACGACCCTATTGACGATACCCCCTTCAAACTCCCCGCTTTCCACGATCGGGACAAATTTTGGGCAGGCCAAACTATCCACTTTCACATCGGTATTGATGGAAGCCAGTGCGTCGTCATACGCTTTGCTTTTCACCGTGCCTTCCGTGCCAATAATGCCAATATGTAAGGAACTTGAAACTTTCAATGCCGCTCTTGCACCTGGATGGATGACACCCAGTACAGGAATAGAAAGTGTCGCCCTGATTTCTTCCAGTACCGCCGCTGTCGCTGTGTTGCAAGCAATGATCAGCATCTTAATATCCTTCTTCAACAAAAACCTCGTCATTTGCCATGTAAAGGCTTGAACATCCTTTTTGGACCTGGGCCCGTAAGGACATCTTGCGGTATCGCCTAGGTAGATTATATTTTCATTGGGCAGCTGCCGCATGACTTCTTTCGCTACAGTCAAGCCGCCTACCCCTGAATCGATGATTCCTATTGGTTGTTTCAAAAAACTCGCCTCATTTTTCTTTCATTTCTTGATGTAATTTAGCTAGAATCGCTTGTAGGGAAACGATATCGGCTTCATTGAATTGGGCCAATACCCCACTCAAATACTGTTGCCGTTTATTGATCACTTCTTCAATGATCCGTTCCCCTTCACTAAGAAGGTGGATACGAACCACGCGCCGGTCCTTTCCATCTTTTACGCGCTGGACAAGCTGATGATTCTCCATCCGGTCAATCAGATCCGTCGTTGTGCTGAAGGCGAGAAACATCTTCGTCGACAATTCACCAATTGTCATGTCGCCCGATTCAAAAAGCCATTGCAAAGCCACGAATTGAGGAATGGTAATTTTATAATCATGGAGAATTTCTCTTCCCCTTTGCTTAAGCCACGTCGATACATAGCGCAATTCTTTCTCGATATCGGCTACATAAGCAACCTGCTTCTCTTCTTCCATACACCCAGCTCCCCACTTCATGAAACTTACTATACTACCATTTTGGATGAAAGTGAAATGATTTTCAAGATTGATTACCTGGAAACCGCGATACCCCAGCATAAAAATAAGCAGCATCCAAAGAAGTCAAAACAACGATATTGTTTTGGACTTCCTTATATGCTGCCAAATAGAACGGGAGAGAAAATATTTATAAGGCTTACGTATTAATCGTTAACACATTAAAGCTTAAGTTCTCCCATACGAAGGAGTTCTATGACTGCCTGCGAACGTCCTTTGACTCCAAGCTTTTGCATCGCATTCGAGATATGGTTTCGAACTGTTTTTTCGCTAATAAACAATTCACCTGCGATTTCTTTTGTTGTTTTGTCTTGTACTAGTAACTCAAATACTTCTTTTTCTCTTTTGGTGAGTAGTGGCTTATGAGTGAATTCGTTCTCCGTCAAGTAATGTTACCCTCCTTGCCTTCACCAGCATAAAACCCGGAGTGGGTGTCTATTTAGTCAAGATATAGTATGTCGGCAAGTGCAGGGGAGTGACTATTTTACTTAATGGGATGAAATTTTTTCAGGAATGTTCGACCTCCGCATAGCACATCCCCTGCTTCATCTCTTCCGTCCAAGGAGTCGGCTTGCCGGTGGCCTTGGAGACCTGGACGATCGTTCCCCTGCCCGTCAAGCATATGGAACCATCCTGCTTAGTGCCCATGTAATGAATGTCCACGGAGGAATTCCCTATACGGTCGGCTTTCACATGAATCGTCAATTGATCATTGAAAAACACCTGCTGTAAATAATCACACTGCAGATCGGCCACTACCGGAATTTCATCACTTGTGAAAGCAGTCCAATCCTTCATGAATCCCATACTATTAAAATATTCTATACGTGCTTCCTCAAAATAAGTGAAAGGAACCGTGTTATTTAAATGTCCGAACATATCCGTTTCCGAAAAGCGGACCTTAACCTCATGTTTAAAAGAGAAATCATTGATCCACTCCGTTATATTATCGATATATGATATTCTGCCCAACTTGTGCACTCCCTTTCGAAAATGAATGGCTATTCACTCATTTTATAAGAAAAAACAGATAAAGAAAAGGATTTTCTCCTGTAAAGCTGCTTAATTTAAAAATTACACCCTTCATTTAATGAAATACTTATAATTTTTGATGAATTTCAATTAGAAAAGAGCCCGTATCCTAAGATACAGGCTCTTTTCTAATTGATGATTAAACTTCGTCGCTTCCAAAGAAGTTACGGAATTGCTGAATGGCAGTATCACGGTTCAATGCTGCAATCGATGTAGTCAATGGAATGCCTTTAGGGCAAGACTGCACACAGTTTTGTGAGTTACCGCAGTTTGCAAGTCCTCCATCGGACATGATTGTATTTAAACGTTCTGCCTTGTTCATTGCACCAGTTGGATGTGCGTTGAATAAACGGACTTGCGATAACGGTTGTGGTCCCATGAAGTTTGAGTTGCTGTTCACGTTTGGACAAGCTTCCAAGCAAACGCCGCAAGTCATACATTTTGATAATTCATAAGCCCATTGGCGTTTCTTTTCAGGCATACGCGGTCCTGGCCCAAGATTGTACGTTCCATCAATCGGGATCCAAGCTTTCACTTTCTTCAGCGAGTCGAACATGCGGCTGCGATCCACTTGAAGGTCACGGACCACTGGGAAAGTACGCATTGGAGCAAGACGGACAGGCTGTTCCAATTGGTCGATAAGGGCTGTACACGATTGCCTTGGTTTGCCATTGATGACCATGGAACAAGCACCACATACTTCCTCAAGGCAGTTCATGTCCCAAGCGATTGCTGTCGTATGTTTGCCTTGTACCGTTACCGGGTTACGGCGGATTTCCATAAGAGCGGAAATGACATTCATATTCGGACGGTATGCTAATTCAAATTCCTCATCATAAGGAGCTGAATCCGGTGTATCTTGACGAGTGATGATAAAACGGACTGTTTTAGTCTCAGATTTAGTTTCAACCATTTTTTTGCTCCCCCTCTTTAATGTTTCGTAGTGTAGTCACGTTTACGCGGTGCGATTAGTGATACATCAATATCTTCATAATGGAATTCAGGTGCTTGATCCAAGCCCTTGAAAGTCGCCATTGTCGTTTTCATGAATTCTTCATCATTACGTTCCGGGAAATCAGGTTTGTAATGCGCTCCGCGGCTTTCATCACGGTTTAACGCACCAATCGTGATTACACGTGCCAATTGCATCATATTTTGCAGCTGTCTAGTGAAGGCAGCTCCTTGGTTACTCCATTTAGCCGTATCATTGATGTTGATTTTTTTGTAACGCTCCATTAACTCAAGAATCTTGTTATCCGTTTCTTTCAACTTGTCATTGTAACGAACTACAGTAACATGCTGAGTCATCCACTCACCAAGTTCTTTGTGAAGTACGTACGCATTTTCAGTTCCATCAAGAGACATGACATTGTTCCATTTTTCTTGCTCTTGTTTTTCATACCCATCATACAATGATGAAGGAATGGATTCGGAAGTTTTGCCAAGGCCTTCGATATATTTAACGGCATTCGGACCAGCAACTGAACCGCCATAGATGGCAGAAAGAAGTGAGTTCGCACCAAGACGGTTACCGCCATGCTGAGAGTAATCACACTCACCTGCAGCGAATAAACCTTTAATGTTAGTCATTTGGTCATAATCAACCCAAAGTCCGCCCATTGAATAGTGAACGGCAGGGAAAATTTTCATTGGGACTTTACGAGGATCTTCACCCATGAATTTCTCGTAAATTTCAATGATTCCGCCAAGTTTAATATCAAGTAATTTAGGATCTTTATGGGATAGATCCAGATAAACCATGTTTTCTCCATTAATACCAAGCTTCATGTTCATACATACGTCGAAGATTTCACGAGTCGCGATATCACGAGGTACAAGGTTACCGTAAGCAGGGTATTTTTCTTCAAGGAAATACCAAGGTTTTCCGTCTTTATAAGTCCAGATACGTCCACCTTCACCACGAGCCGATTCACTCATTAGACGAAGTTTGTCATCTCCAGGTATTGCTGTCGGATGAATTTGAATGAACTCACCGTTCGCATATTTAACACCTTGTTGATAGACGATCGATGCTGCTGAACCTGTATTGATCATCGAGTTAGTCGATTTACCGAATATGATTCCTGGGCCCCCGCTCGCCATGATGACTGCATCGCCAGGGAATGATTTAATTTCCATTGTCGTCAAGTTCTGAGCTACGATGCCGCGTGCCGTTTCTTCATCATCGATAACGGCTCCAAGGAATTCCCAGCCCTCATATTTCGTTACAAGACCTTCCACTTCGTAACGGCGAACCTGCTCGTCCAATGCATAAAGTAATTGCTGTCCAGTCGTTGCACCAGCGAATGCTGTACGGCTATGTTGTGTACCGCCGAAACGACGGAAATCCAGAAGACCTTCCGGAGTACGGTTGAACATAACGCCCATACGGTCAAACATATGGATGATCGATGGTGCCGCTTCGCACATCGCTTTAACCGGCGGTTGGTTAGCCAAGAAATCCCCGCCATAAACTGTATCATCAAAGTGGATGAATGGAGAATCCCCTTCACCTTTTGTATTTACTGCCCCATTGATTCCGCCTTGGGCACAAACTGAGTGAGAGCGTTTAACAGGGACTAATGAAAATAAATCAACCTGTTGCCCAAGCTCTGCTGCTTTGATCGTCGCCATTAAACCGGCTAGACCTCCACCTACGATAATGATTTTACCTTTACCCAATTCTGTCACTCCCTTATTCCATTAGCAAAGCTATGTTTTTTATCCGGATACTATAAATGAACTCTAACTTCTTATACGAAAGCGAAAACTGCGCTAACGCCGATATAAGAAAGCAGAACGAAAATGATCAAAGTAACGTACGTCATGATTTTTTGCGATTTAGGTGAAACCGTCAGGCCCCAGCTCACTGCAAATGACCATAATCCATTGGCAAAGTGGAATATTGCAGAAATGATACCCACAATATAGAACACGATCATGAATGGGTTAGAGAAAATCTCTGCCATCATGTCAAAATCAACATCAGCACCCATGGCTGCTTGAACTCTAGTCTCCCAAATATGCCAAACAAGGAAAATCAGCGTTATGATCCCAGTTAGGCGCTGTAGCATGAACATCCAGTTACGGAAGAAACTGAATCTCCCTAAGTTGTTTTTTGCTGTAAAGGCAATATAAATTCCGTACACAGCATGGAAAATAAGCGGTAGATAGATTACGACCCATTCTACCAAAAGCTTTACGGGCGTAAACTCAATTAAATGAACTGCCCCATTGAACGTCTCTTCCCCTTTTGTTGCCATAAAGTTTACCGATAAATGAAAAATTAGGAATAGACCGATTGGAATAACTCCAAGAAGTGAATGAAGTCTACGGTTCCCAAACTCACGATTTTTTGCCACTAAGTGCCCCCCCTTAATTTGTGAAAAATCATGCAAAGATAATCTGGTGGCTACCTTTTATCTCCGCGTGAAAATAAAGTATAGAGTGCAAAAAGCTCTCTTATACTTTCTTACAATTATGTGACATGTCCATTTTACTCCTGACTTCTATGTGCGTCAAGAAAACGGATACAACAAATCTCTTTTTTAAAATAGATATTCTTGGCTAAAATTGCTTATTATTTTATTTGTCAAGGTTATTATTAGTGAAATCACGTAAGAATCTATTAATATTTCGGTATAATTATCATTTTTTTCCAATTGTGTTTTAAATAAATAAAAAAACAATATAATTTGCAAAAGAAAAACGTTTATAATAGATTTACAGAAAGAGGCGATAAACTATGAAAAAAAATATTGCTGCAGCGATAGAGGAAGAAATTCAAACGGAAACGTTCCAAGTTCCGGCTTTCGGATATGAATTAATCAGGGAAGTGCTTCTGAACGATATCCTTGGAAAAGACTCGAATAAAATTCTCTATTGGGCAGGTAAACAATTAGCACGAAAATTCCCACTGAATGGCGATCAGGAGGTTATGGAATTTTTCCAAAGCGCCGGTTGGGGCGATCTGGAAATCCTTAAGTATACAAAAAACGAGATGGAATTGTCCTTGACGGGTGAAATAATCAGCCGCCGTCTCGATTTGCATCCTGATTGTCACTTCCAGCTTGAAGCCGGCTTTCTTGCCGAGCAGTTCACACTGCAAAAAAAATTCCTCAGCGAATCAACGGAAGAAGTTAAACGCCGCGCAAAAAAAGTGACATTCACCATTCAATGGGATCCAAGAGATCCAATCTAATGAGCCCAAAAAACAGACTTACCCTTTTTACCGGAAGTCTGTTTTTTATTGGACTCCGCACATTCAAGCTAGCACATTTGCATGCTGTCCCAATTTAAATGCTTCATGCAGGGCTTCGACCGCCTTCACCATTTCCGTTTCATTGACGACAGTGGAAACTTTAATTTCCGAAGTGCTGACCATTTTCACTTGGATGCCGGTATTGGCCATCACTTCAAACATCTCGGCAGCCACTCCCGGATTCGAAACCATTCCCGATCCGACGATGGACACCTTGGCCAATCCTCCCTCCGTTTCCACCCTTTCAAATGCCAATTGGTCTTTGTTGTTTTCCAGCACGATCAAGGCCGCTTTTTTATCTTCACTTTTGATGGAGAAAGATAAATTGGTCGTGTCCTCTGCTGTCATGCTTTGAATGATGATATCCACATTGATCTGGTTTTTCGCCAGCGTCATGAAAATGGTCGATAATGCACCAAGTGATTGGGGCAAGCCATATACCGTCACCCTTGTAATGCTGTCTTCAAAAGCGATGCCGCGGACAATTAAGTTTTCTTCCATAGTTGCTTCCTCCTCAATGATCGTTCCTGATTCCCTCTCCATGCTCGAACGGACTTCAAGCGGGATTTGATAATTTTTTGCATATTCGACAGCCCTTGGGTGGAGCACGCCTGCCCCTAAATTGGCAAGCTCGAGCATCTCATCATAAGAGATCGATTGCAGTTTCCGCGCTCCTTTTATGAAACGCGGATCCGTTGTGAAAACACCCGTTACATCCGTATAAATATCACATCTATCCGCATTGATCGCTGCAGCGATGGCAACAGCCGTCGTATCGGAACCGCCTCTCCCCAATGTAGTGATCTCCCCATTAACATCACTCCCCTGAAAACCGGCGACGACGACAATTTTCCTCTCTTGGAGCTTAGCTTGGATTCTTGACGCATCGATGTCCAATATCCGGGCATTCCCATGAATGGATTCCGTTTGCATGCCAGCCTGCCAGCCCGTGTAGGAAATCGCTTCATGCCCTTTCTCAAGCAAGGCCATCGTCAGCAGGGAAATCGTAACCTGTTCCCCCGTCGTCAATAGCATATCCATTTCCCTCTTGCTTGGGGTGCTGGATATATCTTGGGCCATGGAAACCAATTGGTCGGTCGTTTTGCCCATTGCTGAAACAACGACGACTACCTCATTGCCCTTCTCCGTTTCCTCGATTACCCGATTGGCAACATTTTTAAGTTTTTCTACGCTGCCGACGGAAGTCCCGCCGAACTTTTGAACGATTAACGCCATCCTCATGCACCCTCTCTACCTTTTTAGGCAATAAAAAAAGCAATGAGAAATATCTCATTGCTGTGATCACATATTCTATCCTGTAAGCACAGTGAGATAGCTCTCCAGGATATACATCCTGACAATCCGCCATTTTTTAAATGTCGGACCAGAAAAACAAGGTATGAGTCTCGTCTTCCTTCGGCGTCCTTCCCTTTCAAAACCCTTCATGGAAGCTCATACTTCTCCAGGTTTTTACTCTTGAATTCCGCACCTCTATCAGCACTTTTAAGTTGTCTAGTTAAAATTCCTTTTAATCATAGCATAGAGATTTATCAGGAGCAAGATTATTCTTGCAATTTTCTTACGATTCCCTCAGCTACCCCTTTTGGCATGCCTGCACCGATAATTTCCTCGACTGAGGCCTCTTTAATTTTCTTCAATGAACCGAAATGTCTCAATAATTGCTTTCTCCGTTTTTCGCCGACTCCGGGGATATCATCAAGCTGCGAGTGTACGGCATTTTTACCGCGCAGCTGGCGGTGAAACGTAATCGCAAACCGATGCACTTCATCCTGAATTCTTTGCAATAAATAGAATTCCTGACTTCTGGAATCAAGCGGTACAAGCTCAAGCGGATTCCCGATCATCAATTGCGAAGTTCGGTGCTTTTCATCTTTTATTAGACCGGAAAGCGGGATATCAAGGCCAAGCTCATTTTCCAAAATATCGCGTACGGCCTCGACATGTCCCTTACCGCCATCGATGATGATTAAATCGGGAAGCGGAAGACCTTCCTTCAATACTCGTGAATACCTTCTTCGGACAACTTCCCGCATCGATTCATAATCATCAGGCCCCTGGACCGTTTTAATCTTATATTTGCGGTATTCCCTTTTCTCAGGTTTACCGTCAATGAACACGACCAAAGCGGAAACGGGGTCGCTACCTTGGATGTTGGAATTATCAAAAGCTTCAATTCGGTGCGGGGTATAAATCCCTAATTGCACGCCAAGGTTTTCCACTGCATTGATCGTTCTTTCTTCATCCCGCTCGATCAAAGAAAACTTTTCCTGAAGCGCAATGGAGGCATTTTCATTCGCCAATTTCAGCATCTCTTTTTTCGGTCCCCGTTTTGGGTGAATCGTCTTCACGCCAAGCAGCCCTTCAGCCAATTCGGCATCCACCGACTCCGGCAGCAAGATTTCCTTCGGCTTGAAATGGTTGGTAATCTCGTAAAACTGACCTAGAAATGTGAGCAGTTCCTGTTCCGGTTCGTCATAGACGGGAAAATGGGAAACATCCCTTTCTATCAATTTACCTTGTCTCACAAAAAATACTTGAACGCACATCCAGCCTTTGTCATGGGCAAATCCAAATACATCCCTGTCGATGAAGTCGGTGGTCATCATTTTTTGCTTTTCCATCGTGATATCGATATGGGCAATTTTGTCACGGAACTCCTTTGCCCTTTCAAAATCGAGCTCCTCGGATGCCTCCAGCATTTTTTCGGTCAGTTCTTTTTTTATCTCAGTATGCCCGCCGTTCAGGAAGCGGTTGATATCATCGACCATTTTTTTATATTCCTGTTCCTCCACATCATATACACATGGAGCCAGGCATTGGCCGAGGTGATAATACAGGCAAACCCGATCCGGTAACGTATTGCACTTTCGAAGAGGATAGATGCGGTCGAGCAATTTCTTCGTTTCATTAGCCGCAAAAGCATTGGGATAGGGACCGAAATATTTCCCTTTGTCTTTTTTGACCTTTCGCGTAATGATCAAGCGTGGATGCCGCTCCGCAGTCAGCTTGATGAAGGGATATGTTTTATCATCTTTAAGCATGACATTATATTTTGGATCATGTTTTTTGATTAGATTCAACTCTAAAATGAGCGCCTCGATATTGGAAGATGTGACAATGTATTCAAAATCCTCAATCTCATTTACAAGCCGAAATGTCTTTCCATCATGAGACCCGGTAAAATAGGAACGAACACGGTTCTTCAACACTTTCGCCTTGCCTACGTAAATGATCGTTCCTTGACGATCTTTCATCAAATAACAACCAGGCTGATCGGGAAGAAGGGCAAGTTTATTCTTTATTTGTTGGTTCATGCTTTCAGCCTCCTGTTCTCCCATTTTACAATTATTATATATCAAGATAGTGAAAAAAGCTTCAAGTCCGGAGACTTGAAGCTTTTTTTGGCGGCCCGCTTATTAAGCGTGTTTTGCAATAAGATCGGCAAGAGCTTCTTTAGGTTGGAAGCCAACCACTTTATCCACCACTTCACCGTCTTTAAGGACGATTAATGTTGGGATGCTCATTACACCGAATTTCCCGGCCGTTTCTTGGTTTTCATCTACATCGACTTTTACGATTTTCGCTGTATCGCCGATTTCCGTATCAAGCTCTTGAAGAACAGGAGCGATCATTTTACAAGGTCCGCACCAAGGAGCCCAGAAATCTACAAGAACGACACCTTCGCTAGTATCGGTTGTGAAAGTTTGGTCAGTTGCATTTACAATAGCCATATATAATTCCTCCTCAAATTTACTCAAATAACTAAAGACAGTATACCATTGTTGCTAGAATCGATGCTAATATTTTGCTTCAGTGGTAGGATGTCCAAAAAAAGAGGGAATATGCACCCATAAGTCCCCGTGCATTACAAAAAAGAAAGGGACAAGACTATAATGTCTCATCCCTGATACGAGGCGTTTTTGCTTTTTATGCGTTCACTTTAAGCTTTTTGAATTCTTCCGTCAGTAATGGAATGACTTCGAAAAGATCGCCAACAATTCCATAGTCGGCAACATTGAAGATGTTCGCTTCAGGATCTTTGTTGATCGCCACGATAACTTTGGAGTTGGACATGCCAGCTAAATGCTGGATGGCTCCAGAGATTCCGCAAGCAATATATAGATCAGGTGTAACGACTTTTCCCGTTTGCCCGATTTGCAACGAATAATCACAATAGTCTGCGTCACATGCACCACGTGATGCACCTACCGCTCCGCCAAGAACTTGTGCCAGCTCCTTCAAAGGTTCAAAGCCATCTTCACTTTTCACACCGCGGCCGCCAGCAATGATAACCTTGGCTTCTGAAAGGTCGACGCCTTCACTTGCTTTTCTGACCACATCTTTTATGATGGTGCGTAAATCCTTGATATCCACGTTCAATGCCGCTACATCGCCGGAACGGGACTCATCTTTCGCCAATGGCTCAATATTGTTCGGGCGGATCGTCGCGAAAACCACCCCACCTGTAACAATTTTCTTTTCAAAAGCTTTACCGGAATAAATCGGCCGGGTGAACACGATATTTCCGCCTTCTTCTTCAATGGATGTCACGTCGGAAATCAATCCTGATTCAAGCTTTCCTGCCAATTTAGGGGCAAGGTCTTTTCCAAGTGCCGTATGGCCGAAGAAAATGCCTTCCGGCTTTTCCTGCTCGATGACGGCGAGCAAGGCTTGAGCAAAACCATCTGAAGTGTATTGCTTCAATTGAACGTTTTCGACTGCAACAACGCGGTCTGCACCATATTGAATCAATTCATTCCCGAGATTTTGAACACTGTCACCAACTAAAACACCTACGATTTCTCCGCCATCAGCAGCAAGTTTTGCCGCACCGATAGCTTCAAATGATACATTTCTTAGTGAACCGTCGCGAACTTCGCCCAATACAAGAAACTTTCTAGCCATTTATAAAAACCTCCTGTGCTCTATTTTATCCATTTGTTGTGTGTAGTTTATTTAAAGACGAACCGTTACCATTAAATCACTTTAGCTTCGCTGCGTAATAACTGAACAAGTTCGCTAACTTGGTCACCGATCTCGCCACTCAACACTTTTCCTGCTTCTTTTTTTGCTGGAAGGTAGATTTCAATCGTTTTCGTTTTCGCTTCAACATCATCCTCTTCCAGGTCCAGATCATCCAATTCCAATTCTTCAAGCGGTTTTTTCTTCGCTTTCATGATCCCTGGCAAAGAAGGGTAACGCGGTTCATTTAATCCTTGCTGAGCGGTAACCAACAATGGAAGGGAAGCTTCAATCGTTTCGGAATCTCCTTCAACATCACGGATAACGCTTACATTTCCATCTGCAATATCCAATTTAGTGATTGTTGTAATATAAGGAATTTCTAAAATTTCGGCAACGCGTGGACCGACTTGACCTGAACCGCCATCGATTGCCACATTCCCTGCAATGATTAAATCGGCCGATTTGTCTTTTAAGTATTCGCCAATGATTTTGGCAGTCGTGAATTGGTCGCCATTTTCTATATCATCTTCGATATTGATCAATACCGCTTTATCTGCACCCATTGCAAGAGCTGTACGCAATTGCTTCTCAGCCTCTTCGCTTCCGACGGAAATGACCGTTACTTCGCCGCCTTGTGCATCACGCACTTGGATGGCTTCTTCAACAGCATACTCATCATACGGATTAATGATGAATTCTGCTCCATCCTCATTAATTTTCCCGTTTGATAATGTAATTTTTTCTTCTGTATCGAATGTTCTTTTCAGCAGCACATAAATGTTCACGGTAATACCTCCCGAATGATTTGAGTTTTGAAGATTATGAATTTTATTGATATATGAATAGTATTCTTCAGGTTCCGGCAAAATCCTGCATAATATTTAAAAATAGTTTTTTGGTACCTTCAATAATATTATTTCCCTTTGAATACAGCTTCCCTTTTTTCGATGAAGGCCTGAATTCCTTCTTTTGCATCAGCCGTATCAAAAGCTTTGCCAAAAAGGGCCGCTTCCCTATCCACGCCTTTATAGTAGGAATCATGCTTGGAATAATTCAATAACTCGATGGCCGCCTTTAAAGCAACCGGGCTTTTCCTGGCTATTTTACGGGCCAGCTCATTTGCCTTCGGAAGCAGTTCTTCCTCACTGAAAGCATGATTCGCCAGACCCCTTTCCACAGCTTGAGTGCCTGTGATCGGTTCACTTGTAAAGAGCATTTCAGCTGCTTTGGCCATACCGACATAACGAGGAAGACGCTGTGTGCCAGCAAAACCAGGGATTAATCCCAACTGCAGCTCAGGCAAGCCCAGCTTGGCCCTTTCGGTTACTAAACGGATGTGGCAGGCCATGGCCAGCTCCAGCCCTCCTCCAAGCGCTGCACCATGGATGGCGGCAATGACCGGCTTAGGAAACGATTCGATTTTCTCAAACACTTCTTGGCCTTTTTTGGTCAACGCTATGAACGCTTCACCATTTTTCACTTCAGTAAACTCTTTAATGTCAGCTCCCGCCGAGAAGAATCTTCCTTCGCCATGAAGAAGGACAGCTCGTACATCTTCGTTTTGCCCGATTTGATCGAAGGCATCCCCTATCTCCCCGATGATGGCTGAGGACAGTGCGTTCGCGGGTGCGTGATCAATCGTTATGAATGCCACATGATCTTCGATAGAAAGCTTCAGGTATTCCATATCCATCCCTCCTGTCATGTTAGTCAAACTTTTTTGAACATTCAATATGTATCTTTTCCCTTGCCCACTCGGAAGCAATTAACCGATTCTTGAGAGGATGGCTAGCCATCCCCCATTCAAACCGTTAACTTTTAAAGGCGCATCCTCCAAGCAGAAGGCGATGAACATCCGGTGCAAGGTCCGAGAGCGAATACTTTTGCTCATTCATGACCCATGTCGTCACCGTTTCGTCTATCGTTCCAAATATCATCTGCCTTGCAAGTAAATTATTTAAATCCGGCAGGAATTCGCCTTTCTCTTTGCCTTCAATGATGATCTGGTCGATTAAATTTAAATACCCTCTCAACACATCATTGATTCTTAGGCGCAATTCTTTATTCGACTGCCTTAATTCCAATTGGGTGACAATTGCCAAATTCACGTCTTCTGAAAGGATTTGAAAATGTTTCTGGATGAGCACATGCATTTTTTCGGATGCTGTGGATTTCCCTTTGAGTTCTTCTTCGATCTGTTCAACAAAATAGCCCATCTTTTCATGAAATAATGATATTAAAATATCTTCTTTATTTTTAAAATAAAGATAGATGGTGCCATCCGCTACGCCTGCCTGCTTGGCGATTTTGGATACTTGAGCTTGATAATAGCCGTTTTGGGCAATGACGATGACGGCTGCGTCAATAATTTGATTATACTTTGGTCTGTTGCGTTTCACTGGCGGTCCCCTTTCAGAAAATGAATGAATCATCATTCATATTTCTATCATAAAATGACGGCCCTTGACTGTCAAGCAAAAACTTCGAAGAGTACCGACATTCGGCTATCTCTATTGCATATTCTACAGCCTCGGTCTGGAGGTTGTCCAGCTTCTCTCCAAAACACGGAGCCATGTGCCAATGCTCCGTAAGGACGATTGTGCTTTACGCTTCTTTTCTTTCGTCGGAAAGCTTTTTCTTTTCTTCTTCGATCAGGACTCTTCTCAAAATCTTTCCTATCGTCGTCTTAGGCAATTCCTCCCTGAATTCATAACTGCGCGGTACCTTATAGGAAGCCAGGTTCTTTCTGGCAAATTCATTCAATTCAGCTTCGGTCGCACTGGCATTTTTTTTCAGGACAACATAGGCTTTGACGGTCTCACCACGATATGGATCAGGTATGCCTGCCACAACAACTTCCTGAATCGCCTCATGCTCGTAAAGTACCTCTTCCACCTCACGCGGGTATATATTAAACCCTCCGGCAATGATGGTATCTTTTTTCCTTTCGACCACATAAAAGAATCCCTGTTCATCCATGTAGCCCAAATCGCCGGTAAGCAGCCAGCCATTTTTAAACGTGCTTTCCGTTTCTTCCGGTCGATTCCAGTATCCCTGCATCACTTGTGGCCCTTTTATGGCTATTTCGCCAATTTCATTCGGCGGAAGTTCTTCGCCCGTTTCCAGGGACAAGATCACAGAGTCCGTATCTGGCCATGGCAGTCCGATGCTTCCTTTTACCCGGGGCTGATCCCAAATGAAATTAGCATGAGTGACCGGAGAGGTTTCCGATAGTCCATAGCCCTCAACCAGCTTACCGCCCGTGAGTTTTTCGAATTGCTCCTGAACCTCCAATGGCAAAGCAGCAGAACCGCTTATACACGCATTGATGGAAGACAGGTCATACTTGGCTATATCCGGATGGTTCAGTAGGCCGATATACATCGTCGGCGCACCTGGAAACATTGTCGGTTTCTGTTTTTGAATGGTTTTCAGCGTCGCTTCAATATCGAACTTCGGCATGATGATCATCGTATTCCCTTCCATGACGGAAAGAACCAATACCGTCGTCATCCCATACACATGGAAAAATGGCAAAATGGCCAGGACCCTTTCCTCTCCGCGCCTATTTTTATAAAGCCAAGCATTGCACATTTTCGTATTGGCCAATAAGTTCTTATGAGTAAGCATGACCCCCTTTGGAAAGCCCGTTGTCCCGCCTGTATATTGCAAAAGAGCAAGGTCCTCATTCACGTCGATCGGCTCAGCGACTTCCTCAGGAATTTTTCGTTTCATGATTTCGGTGAACAAATGATGATTTCCTGCATGCTCGATTTTAACGACGATGCCATATTGCTTTTTTTGAATGAACGGATAGATAAGGTTTTTCGGAAAAGGTAAATATTCCTTGATAGCGGTTACAATGATATGTTCGATATTCGTTCTTGAAGCGATTGCAGTGACACGTGGAAATAAAATGTCCATCACTAAAATCATCTTCGCCCCGGAATCTTTCAGTTGATACTCAAGTTCACGTTCCGTATAAGTTGGATTCGTTTGAACGACGATTCCGCCGGCCATCAATATCCCAAAAAAGGCTATGACACCTTGAGGACAGTTAGGAAGCATGACGGCTACGCGTTCTCCCTTTTGAAGGCCGATGCTTTTTAAATAGGCTGCGAACTTTAAAGCCGATTCATAAACTTCGCGGTACGATAATTCCTTTCCCTGGAAATGAATCGATGCTTTATCTGGGAATTCCTCGGCCGACTCCTTCAAAAATGAATAAAGAGGTTTATCTTCATACGATAAAACGGCTGGTATCTGTTCCGGATAAATGGCTTGCCATGGCTTTTGGCTCATGCACACCCCTCCTTCTGAATATTCTTAATACTCATTCACATTATAATACAACCGGGATTTTCTTACAATTGTTGAAATCAGGAAATATAAGCATAAAGGCTGATGGCAGGGGTAAAAATGTATTCAATGAGCCATAGACGACCCACAGTTTGGAGCAAGTTTGGCTTTGCATCGAATTTGAGAAGGGTTCTAACAAAAATTGCGCCTTTCACACCCAATTGGGGCCGTTTTTCGTCAAATTCTTACGTTACACTCCCAGTTTGCCCGGGTTTTCCGTATAATTACTGCTTTCTTTCAGCATTTCGGAGCGTTACTCGCCAATTTAATCACTTTACTCTCCAGTTCGGCACTTTTACTCGCGAATTTATTGACTTTACTCGCCAGTTTCGTGCTTTTACTCGCGAATTTAGATTTTGTCCATCATTCTATTTGACTTCAAAATAAAAAGCGACGCAAATGGCCGCTTCTTTCAAGTGAAGAATAACATATAAACGATTCCAAGCAGAAAAAAGATTCCGCAACAAACAATCAGGACTTTTGCAAGTTTCTCCACAGTTTTCTCCCTCTCATGATGGGCATCAAGAAATTCCGGCACCGATGACAAAAGATAAAGCGATGGATATGATCATCGACAGGAATCCGACTGCCCGGTTATCTTTTTGTATCTCTTCATCTATTTTAAATCCAGGTGTCATAAATTCAAAAATGAAATAACCGATCAGCAAAAGGACAAATCCATACACACCCCAGCCAATCATGGTCAGGAGCGAATTCTGATGGAGGATGGACTGTTGGAATACATAGGCGATCCCAAATATTTTGCCGCCAGTTGCCAAAGCCACAGAAAGGTTTCCCTGTTTGATTTCCTCCCAGTTCTTGTACTTTGTGACAAGTTCAAAAATGGCTAAAAAAACAATCATGCACAAAATAACGACACTGTAACGAGCAGCTATATATACATATTCATTTTCCCACATATTCTCCATGGTCCAACTCCCAAAACGGTAACTGGCCATCCGGCTTGGCAGAATTGCCGGCATGACCGCTTCCTTTATTTAAATTCAACCACCGTAATGCCTGTTCCGCCTTCTCCAGCGTCGCCGAACCGGATTCTTTTGACAGAGCGGTGATTTTTCAGGTATTCCTGGACTCCGGACCGGAGAGCCCCCGTTCCTTTACCATGAATGATGGAGACACTTGAATATCCGGCCAATAGTGCATCATCCACATACTTTTCGACTCGTGAAATCGCATTTTCAAAGCGTTCCCCACGCAAATCAAGTTCCACGCTGACGTGATAATCCCGCCCTTTTATCGTGGTGAGAGGCTTGGTTTCCTTCACTTTTGTTGCCTTGATGAATTCAAGATCAGACTCCTTCACCTTCATTTTCATGATGCCGATCTGAACTTGCCACTCATTCCCGGAAACCTTTTCGATCAGGTGGCCCTTTTGTCCGAAGCTAACGACTTTAACTTCATCTCCCGGCTTCAGGCTTTTCTCCAGAGGCCTTGCCACTTTATTCGATGTTTTTTTCACTTTCGGCGTTGCTTCTTCAAGCCGTTTTTTCGCATCGATCAGTTCATGCTCTTTCACATCGGCATTTTTTTCGAGTCGCAGCTTACGTAATTCCGCGATAATCGCTTCCGCTTCTTTTTTTGCCTGTTCAACGATTGCGGCTGCCTCTTTTGCTGCCTTTTCAGCGAGCGCATCGCGTTCTTCTTCATATACACTCATTTGTTTTTGCAAATCCTTATGAAGGATCTCTGCCTGTTCCAGATGGTTCTTGGCTTCCAGCTCCTCTTCTTCCGCCTTCTTGCGGCTATCTTCAAGGGAAGCTATCATATTTTCAACTTTATTCGTATCTTCTCCAATATGGCTGCGGGCATTGCTTATCACGCTTTCATCCAAGCCAAGACGTTTGGAAATTTCAAAAGCATTACTCCGTCCCGGTACACCGATCAAGAGTTTATAAGTCGGGCTTAATGTTTCCACATCGAATTCGACACTAGCATTGATGACGCCTTGCCGATCATATCCATATGCTTTTAATTCCGGATAATGTGTCGTTGCCATCACACGTGCTCCGCGCTTATATACCTCATCCAAAATCGATATCGCTAAAGCGGCGCCCTCCTGTGGGTCGGTTCCCGCACCAAGCTCATCGAATAAGACAAGACTGTCGTAATCGACCTTTTTCAGGATGTCGACGATATTGACCATATGGGACGAAAACGTACTGAGGCTCTGCTCAATCGACTGTTCATCGCCAATATCGGCATAAACAGAGGAAAACACAGCCGTTTCAGAACCATCGAGTGCGGGAATTTGCAGACCGGATTGAGCCATTAATGTGCAGAGGCCAATCGTTTTCAAGGTTACCGTTTTCCCCCCCGTATTCGGGCCGGTGATGACGATCGTCGTGAATTCATCACCAAGGACAATGTCATTGGCCACGACGGCATCACCCGGAATGAGCGGATGCTTCGCCTTGAACAGCTTCACGCGTCCCTCATTATTCAGAATCGGCTTCGACCCCTTTATCGCTTTGGCATATTTCGCTTTGGCAACCAGGAAATCTATTTGTGCCAGCACCTTGACATTATGAAGTAATTCAGGCGTGTATCCACCGACTTTTTCCGATAATTCGACCAATATCCGTTCAATTTCCTGCGTTTCCTTCACTCGTGTTTCCTGAAGGACATTATTCAATGGAACGATTGCTTGCGGCTCGATGAACAATGTCTGCCCGGAAGATGATTGATCATGGATGATCCCGCCATACACACTGCGGTATTCCTGTTTAACCGGGATGACAAAACGGTCATTCCGGATCGTGATGATGGCATCCGATAACATTTTTGTTGCGTTCGAGGAACGAATCATGCTTTCAAGCTTTTCACGGACACGACTTTCATTCGTTCGGATCTGGTTTCTTAAAGTGCGGAGCTTATCGCTGGCAGAATCCATCACTTCTCCATGTTCACTGATTGCAAACGTGATTTCCTGCTGCAAATCAATCAGCGGATGAAGCGAATCGATATATTCGGCCAATAGCGGGACATCGATTTCCTGCTCGGCTAGTTCTTCGAAGAAACGAGTCAGGATCCTTCCGGCACGAATCGTACTCGCAAGCTCCATTAGTTCCATCGGTGAGAGCATACCGCCAATCTGTGCCCTTTTTGCATGTGGCCGGATATCAAAAATTCCGCCCAATGGCAAATTGCCTTTCAACCGGACGATTTTGGCTGACTCATCCGTTTCCTCCTGCCACCTCGTCACCTCTTCAAAGTCGGTCGAAGGCATCAATTGCTGTGCCTTCTCTTTACCTATTGAAGAGGAGGCGTGCGAGATTAATTGTTCTTTGATTTTATGAAATTCCAATGTTTTTAAAGCTTTATTATGCATGGAGTTAAAGCTCCTCCTTATTTATGGGCAAGTTGTTAATCATTTCTCTTCAAAAATGCTAATAATCCAGCTGTATCCTTTGCGTTCAGGACCGTCGCTTCTTTGATCCAGCCCTTCTTGGCCGAGGAAACGCCAACTGGCATATGTTCGAGCATATCAATGCTATGGGCATCCGTATTGATGACAATCGAAACACCCGCTTCCTGTGCCTTACGCAGATGTGGAGGCGCCAAATCCAGGCGGTTCGGATTCGCATTCAATTCCAATGCCGTATTCGTTTCACGGGCCAGCTCGATCAGCATCTCCATATCGACATCATATCCGGTACGTTTGCCGATGATCCTTCCCGTTGGATGGGCGATGATATCGACATGCGGATTATTCAGAGCCGTTTTTAAGCGCTCCATGATCGTATCGCGCGGCTGTGAAAAACTGGAATGGATCGATGCGATTACCAAATCCAGCTCCGCAAGCAGTTCATCATCGTAATCAAGCGTGCCATCAGGGAGGATATCCATTTCTATCCCGGAAAGAACGGTGAAATCATCGTATTTTTCATTCAGTTCATGAATGATCTTCTTTTGTTCACGCAACCGCTCCACAGTCAGTCCGTTCGCCACCTTCAAATATTGCGAATGATCGGTGATGGCCATATATCGATAGCCTTTTGCACGGCACGCTTCAATCATCTCTTCAATCGTATAAGCCCCATCGCTCCATGTGGTATGCATATGGAGATCACCTTGTATGGCCTCTAGAGATATGAGCGGTTCACCTGCATCATAATGCTCCACTTCGGTTCCGTCTTCACGTAATTCCGGTGGGATGTATGGCAGATCAAAGTGATGATAAAATTGTTCTTCCGTTTCGAACGTCAGGATTTCTCCCGTTTCCGCCACTTCCACACCATATTCGCTGATTTTTTCGCCTCGATCTTTAGCAAGCTGGCGCATCCGCACATTATGATCCTTCGAACCGGTAAAATGATGCAGTGTCGTAATGAATTCCTTATCCTTCACGATCCTGAAATCGACAGAAATATCATATTCATAATCAAGCACGACCGATACTTTTGTATCACCTGCCGCAATGACCTGCTTTATCCCTGTTATGGCGAGAAGCTGATTCTTCACTTCTTCGGGATGATCTGTCGAGATGATGAAATCGAGGTCCTTGATCGTTTCCCTCATGCGACGGATACTGCCAGCCCTCGATGACCGGATGATGTGCTCCATGTTGGCAAGGGCCGCTTCAATATCAGCCGCAATCGGCCGCATGAAGGCAAGTGGAAGCCGATCAGGCCTTGAACCTGCCTCAGCGATCGCTGCCAGGATCTTCTCTTCCGTTTTTTTGCCAAAACCGGCCAATGCCGCAACCTTGCCTTCTTCACAGGCAGTTTTAAGATCATTCACATCATTGATATGCAGCTCTTTATGAAGCTTGGCAATTTTCTTGCCGCCCAAGCCTTGAAGTTGCAACAATGGTATCAAACCTTTTGGCACCTGCTCCTGAAGCTCTTCAAGCACGGTCGATTTCCCCTCATTGATATACTCTTCAATGACGGCTGCCGTTCCTTTCCCAATTCCATTTAAAGCAGTGAAGTCCTCGATGGCCGCAAGACTCCGATCATCCGTTTCCAAAGCTCCTGCCGCCTTGCGAAAAGCTGAAACCTTGAAAGGATTCTCACCTTTCAATTCCATATATATTGCGATTTTTTCCAATAGTTTAATGATATCTTTTTTATTGATCGTCATTTATTTCACCGCCAAAAAAATTAGTAGGGTGTCCCTTGTTTTCTTCCTTAAAGATACCTTTCTTGAAGGTAAAGTACAAGCAGTCCGATTCTTGCCATGATTCCATCAGGTCAAGGTCATCCTGGTACAGAAAAGGGGCCTCCCCCAATCAAAGTATATGAATCCGACACTTTGAGAAAGGGAGGCAGGCCCTCGTTAACTGTCATTATGATTGATCTGGTTTTTGAAACCACAGTTCCTTCACTTGTTCGGAAAGGAACGGTGTATGCTTTACGATCGATTCTGCCAGAAAAGACCCCGCTAATGGCTTCTGGATCGAATCCATTGGCAGCATGGCAGCTATATATAATATAATAAACATGATAAGATAGATTTCGATAAAGCCCAATATCCCGCCGCCCCAGCGATTCAGCTGTTTCAATATTGGTAGGTGGGTAATGAAATTGAGCATGGAGCCAAGCATTTGCCAAAGGATCTTGGCAGCAAAGAAAACGATGGCGAAGGCAATCGCATTGTAATACGCCGTTTCGAGCCCGACTGTTTCGAAAAACATATTAAGGGCCGAGGAATCCCCCATCGTTGGAAACGGGATCCACAATTTCAAATTGGGAGCAAGATCTCCATAAAACACATATGCGACGATAAAGGCCACTATGAACCCTGTCATATGAACAGTTTGTAAAATGAAGCCACGCTTTAAACCGATTAATAAACCGATTAAAAGAATGGCCAGAATTGCTAAATCAAGCATGTACTCAGTCCTTCTCTCTCTTTAATTCCAGTTGAAGCTGGTCTAGTTCATCTTTTAACTTAATATATTCGTGAATGGTATTTACGGCCGTTAGTACCGCTAGCTTGCTTGTATCCAAGTATGGGTTTTTCATACTGATTTCTCTCATTTTTTCGTCAACCATCGAAGCGACCAGACGCATATGACTTGCGCTTTCTGTTCCGACGATTGTATATGGTTGTCCGTATATATCAACTGTTGTTTTATTTCGTTTATCGTCTGACAAAATGATGCCCCCAATCTAAACAATCCTAATTCTATCATATCATGAAGTTTTTCGTCATGAAAGAGAGTACCACGTCATTTCTTGTATAAAAACTGCAATAATTTGTCAAATGAAACGACCTAGGAAGCAGATTGCCTAAATAATAATATGAAGATAGGAGTTTACCGATTATGTCCCATGTTGTTTTACTTACCAATCCCGCCCAAATAAAGGCGATGCAGGTTCATTATTCTTCATCCTTAGCTACCAAACTGCCGCCGGGGAGCATTTTCTCAGCCAAGCCCCCGCTCTGCACGGTAACCGCCTATAAATCAGGAAAGGTCCTTTTCCAAGGCAAGAATGCTGAACTGGAAGCTGGCAAATGGCAGCAGGCCGCTACAGCTGCAGCGCCGAAGAAAAAAACGACATCGACCGCTTCAGTCAATGTCCACCGGTATTCACCTCCCGCCAATATCGGAACGATGTCAGTGATCGGGTCCGATGAAGTGGGGACTGGAGATTATTTCGGCCCGATCACGGTCGTAGCCGTTTATGCAAAAAAGGAACAGCTCGCCTTATTGAAGGAGCTTGGTGTCCAGGATTCCAAAAATCTGAAAGATCCACAGATTATCGAAATTGCCAAACAGATTAAGGATGTCGTGCCATTCAGCCTGCTCACGTGCGATAACCCAAAGTATAATACGCTTCAGGCACAGGGAATGTCACAAGGAAAAATGAAGGCTCTCCTCCACAACCAAGCGATTAAGCTTCTCATGCAAAAAATTCAGCCAGAGCAAGCAGAGGCGGTCCTTATTGACCAATTTGCCCAGCCTGATGTATTTTTCAATTATTTGAAGGGCCAAGAGCGATTTCAAGCGAACGCCACCTATTTATGTACAAAAGCGGAGGGCATACACCTCGGCGTAGCCGCCGCATCCATCCTGGCACGATACGCCTTCGTCAAACGCTTTGATTTGCTAAGTGAAAAAGCCGGATTCAAGATTCCTAAAGGAGCCGGATTTGCCGTCGACGAAGCCGCCGCACGATTGATTCATGAAAAAGGAATGGACTCACTCCACGAATTCACGAAAACCCACTTCGCCAATACCGAAAAAGCAAAGCGTCTATATCAGCAGAAATATCATAAATAAAGAGTGAAGCGCTTTACTCGCCAATTCCAGTGCTTTACTCACCAATTCGAGCGCTTTACTCGCCAATTCCAGTGCTTTACTCACCAATTCGAGCGCTTTACTCGCCAATTCCAGTGCTTTACTCGCCAATTCGAGCGCTTTACTCGCCATTTCGAGTGCTTTACTCGCGAATTCGAGCGCTACTCGCCATTTCGAGTGCTTTACTCGCCATTTCGAGGACTTTACTCGCCAATTCCAGTGCTTTACTCGCCAATTCCAGTGCTTTACTCGCCAATTTGAGCGCTTTACTCGCGAGTTTATAAAAAGACAGCTTCCCGAGTTTCAGGGAGCTGTCTTTTTGTTTTATCCTCTTAGTTCGGCGCCGGCTTTTTCTTTGACGGCTTCAAGCACTTTTTCATGTGCTTTTGTAATGTCTTCGTCGGTCAGCGTGCGTTCCGGGTCGTAGTATTTCAGTGAGTAGGCAATGGATTTCTTGCCTTCCTCCATTCTTTCACCTTCGTATAAGTCGAAGATGGTTACTTCCTTGAGTAGCTTGCCTCCGGCTTCTCCAATAATGTTTTGGATGTCTCCGGCTTTTGTCGCTTGATCGACGACGAGCGCGATATCGCGTGTCGTTGATGGGTAGCGCGGAATGGTTTCGTAGGCAATTGGCGCCACTTCTGCTTCTGCCAATGCCTTTAAGGATAGTTCGAAAATATATGTTTCCTTTATATCCAAGTCTTTTTGGACAGTTGGGTGCACTTGGCCGATAAAGCCAATTACATCACCATTCAATAAGACTTCCGCTGTCCGTCCTGGATGCATGTCGTTGATTTGTGCTTGGCGGTAACTGATCTGATCCGCTAATCCAAGTGTGTCGAATAATGCTTCGATCACGCCTTTGGCAACAAAGAAGTCCACTGGTTTCTTTTCACCTTGCCATGGATGAGACTCCCATAGGCCAGTGATGGCTCCGGCAATATGCTCTTTTTCTTCTGGAAGCTCTTGGTCTTCCGTCTTAAAGAACACCGAACCGATTTCATATAGTGCTAGTGAATCAAGCTGGCGGGCATTGTTATATTTTACGACTTCCAACAATTGAGGTACGATGCTTAAACGCAACTGGCTTCTTTCTTCACTTATCGGCATGGCTAATCCAATGGATTCTCTTGCTTCCAATGCGAATTGCGATGCTTTTTCCTCACTTGTCAGTGAATAGGTCACCGCTTGATAAAGGCCTGCTCCTTCAAGTGTACGGCGTGCCTTCCGACGTTTCATTTGATAGTCCGTCAAATGGCCAGGGATAGCAGCACCGATCGGCAATGTAGTGGGAATATTATCATATCCATATAAACGGGCCGCCTCTTCGACTAAGTCAGCTTCAATCGTAATATCGCCACGGCGTGTCGGGACAGTGATCGTAAACGTTTCATTGTCAAGATCCACTCCGAATTTCAGGCGATTGAAGATGGATTCCACTTCTGTTACGGTCATGTCTGTTCCAAGAAGCTTGTTGATCTTTTCAAGGGTGATGCTGATGACAGCAGGTTCCATTGTCAATTCGTCAACTTCTGCCGTTCCTTGCAGGACTGTTCCGCCAGCATAACGGGCAATCAATTGTGCCGCACGTTCTCCAGCTTCACGTACACGGGCCGGATCGACGCCTTTTTCAAAACGTGCACTTGCTTCACTGCGCAAACCATGGTCTTTTGACGCTTTACGAACGACCGTACCTGCGAAATAGGCACTTTCAAGGATGATGTTTGTTGTATCGTTTTTCACTTCGGAATCGGCTCCGCCCATCACACCTGCTATCGCTACAGGCTCGCTGCCATTAGTGATCACTAGATGTGCTGGTGTCAATGTACGTTCCGCTTCATCCAGCGTTACGATTTTTTCAGCGTCCTTCGCCCTGCGGACGACGATTTCCTTTGAACCAAAGCGGTCATAATCAAAGGCATGAAGCGGCTGGCCATATTCAAGTAAGATATAATTCGTGATATCGACGACATTATTATGCGGGCGGATGCCTGCAGACATCAATCGAGTCTGCATCCAAAGCGGTGAAGGACCGATCTTGACATCTTTGATGATTTTAGCGATGTATACCGGGTTATCTTCTTTTGCTTCCACTTTGACACTAATATAATCCGTCGCTTTTTCAGTTGACTCTTCTTTCTCGACAACCGGCCATTTTACTTCCCGGCCTAGGATCGCTCCCACTTCGTATGCAACACCAAGCATGCTCAATGCATCGGAACGGTTTGGAGTCAGCCCAAGTTCGAGCACTTCATCACTTAAACCAAGCTCCTCCAATGCATCTTTTCCCACTTCCACATCATCAGGGAAGACGAAGATGCCCGTAGCATAATCCTTGGAAACGAGCTTGGATTCAAAGCCCAATTCTTGTAGCGAACAAATCATCCCGTGCGATTCCTCTCCGCGCAGCTTCGCTTTCTTGATTTTGAAATTGCCTGGCAGGACAGCCCCGACAGTGGCGACTGCGACTTTTTGGCCTTTATCGACATTAGGTGCACCGCAGATGATCTGAACGGGATTTTCTGCCCCGATATCAACTTGGCATTTATTCAATTTATCGGCATTTGGATGCTGTTCACGTTCAATGACATGGCCGATTACGACGCCTTTTAGCCCTTCACTTTTCTTTTCCACCCCTTCAACCTCAATGCCGCTTTTCGTGATTTTGTCAGCTAGCTCCGTCGCATTGATGCCTGAAAGGTCAACATAATCTTGTAACCATTTATAAGAGACAAACATGATAGGTCCTCCTTTTTAAAATTTAAATTTATGCTTCGTGATGGTTGAATTGTTTTAAGAACCGTACATCATTCGTATAGAAATGACGAATATCGTCTACACCGTATTTCAGCATCGCGATCCGTTCCACACCCATTCCAAATGCGAATCCAGAGTATTTTTTTGAATCGAAGCCTGCCATTTCAAGGACATTCGGATGAACGATCCCAGCGCCAAGCACTTCGATCCAGCCTGTTTGTTTACATACGCTGCACCCTTTTCCACCGCAGATTTTACAGGAAATATCCACTTCGACGGAAGGCTCGGTGAATGGGAAGAAACTTGGACGAAGACGGATTTCACGGTCTTGTCCGAATACTTTTTTCGCGAATACGTCAAGCGTTCCTTTCAAGTCACTCATGCTGATGTTCTCATCGATGACCAAGCCTTCAATTTGCTGGAATTGATGGGAGTGCGTCGCATCATCATTATCACGGCGATATACTTTTCCCGGACAAATGATCTTTACAGGACCTTGACCTTTATGTTTTTTCATCGTTCTTGCTTGCACCGGTGAAGTGTGCGTCCGCATCAGGATTTCCTCCGTGATATAGAACGAATCCTGCATATCACGTGCCGGATGGCTTTTTGGCAGATTCAGGGCCTCAAAGTTGTAGTAGTCGCTTTCGACTTCCGGACCTTCTGCAACGGTGTATCCCATTCCGATGAATAAGTCTTCAATTTCTTCCACGACACGTGTTAACGGATGAAGGTTCCCTTTGTTCACCGGACGCCCTGGCAGAGTCACATCAATCGTTTCCGTTGCAAGCTTAGCATTGACAGCAGCCGTTTCCAGAGCTTTTTGTTTTTGCTCTATTTCCGTAGCGATTGCCTCACGGACCTCATTGGCAAGCGCGCCGATTTTCGGGCGTTCCTCTGCTGAGAGCTTGCCCATGCCCCGCAATACCTCAGTGATTGGGCCTTTTTTCCCCAAATAAGCAACACGGACTTCATTCAGTTCCTTAAGTTCGGAAGCGGCGGTCACTTTTTGCAACGCTTCTTCCTGCAGTTCTAGTAATCGTTCCTGCATCATGTCTTCCTCCTTTAATCCTTTTTGTAAAAATGAACACAAAAAAACCCCTATCCCTAAAGGGACGAGGTTTATGTATCGCGGTACCACCCTTATTAGTGCAAGGACAAATAAACGCCTGCACTCACTTCATAAAAATAACGGCTTTTCACCGGAACATTTTTCGGACGATATGTCTTCCCAATGCCAACTCGAAAGGTGAATTCACTTAAGCAGCGCCATAAAAATGCTTTCAGTCAAGGCATTTTTCCCTGAATATGGATAACCCAAGTTACTATTCTTTGTCATCGTTGTTTGCATTATAAAATTCTGTTTCATTATATTATAATTCAGCTGCCGTTTCAAATTCATTTTCGCAAATGGTACATTAAAATCCCGGCTGCAATCCCTACATTAAGCGATTCGCTTTTTCCATAAATCGGAATATAGAGGTTTTTTGTCGTATTGGCCAGTAATTCCTTCGAAACGCCTTGACCTTCATTACCTACAAGCAGGGCGAATCGGGATGTTTTTTCCACTTCTTCAAATGGTGACGCTCCTTCCAAGGCCGTTCCATAAACCGGTGTCCCCTTTTGTTTCAGTTCTTCGATGATCTCGGATAGGTTTGCTTTGATAACAGGCATATGGAATAGACTCCCCTGCGTCGATCGGACCACTTTCGGGTTATATAAATCTGCACAGCCTTCACCAACAATGACCGCATCCATACCAGCTGCATCGGCTGTCCTGATCATCGTTCCAATGTTCCCCGGGTCCTGAACGGCATCGATCAGTAATAGCTTTTCATGATCAATCGAGGACATGCTCGCTAACTTCTGTTCACAAACGGCCGCAATTCCTTGGGGGGCCTCGGTGTCGCATATTGCTTTCATAATATCATTTTTGACATAAATGACTTCCGTGCCTTCCAATTTAAAATGGGCGGGCATTTCGGTTTCTTCATTTACGATGACTTCCATGACGATTTCTTCTTTTAAGGCTTCTTCAACAAGATGAAATCCCTCGACTAGATATTTCCCTGTCTTATCACGCTCTTTTTTCGTCAATAGCTTCTTCCATTGCTTGACTTGCGGGTTTTTTACGGATTCGATATATTTCAAGGGTAAACGCTCCTTTAACTTCACACTGATTTTCCTATTATAACGCAAATCACATACATATTGCATGCTCGTTTGTGAAATGCTATTAATGTCAGTCATTATGTGTTAGAGGAGGAATAATTGTGAATTTAAACCTACGTAATGCGATCATCCAAAATGTAACTGGAAATTCGCAAGAGCAGCTGGAAGATACGATTGTCGATGCGATACAAAACGGTGAGGAGAAAATGCTGCCCGGCTTGGGCGTATTATTCGAGGTCATCTGGCAGAATTCTTCCGATCAGGAAAAACAGGAAATGATTCATGCTTTGGAATCCGGATTAAAAAAATAACAGCCCTCGTCGGCTGTTATTTTTTTGCTCGCTATTTTGTCATCGGGACTACTTTATCCGGGTCAGCCTTCATTTCTTCGACTGACACCTCTTCATCAAGAAGTAGAATGAATTTTTTTGCTTTCACTTCTTCGAGAATCGCATTGGTTTCGGTTACAGAGTATCCATATTTCGTGAAAAAGGTGCGCAAGTCCCCTGAGCCTTCTTCGGTGAAGAAATGGATAATTTTCTCTAAAAAAGTATCCTTATCCTGATTGGCGATGATCAATATATCCGTATGCTCGTTTCCTAGCTGCACATCATTTTTTATATCAGCTGCCACTGTCATTTGTATGCCAGTCACGCCTTTTGCTTGTAAATCATGAATTGCAGCAAGTAGTTCCGGATTAGAGTCAAAAACACCGTAAACGTTTTTGTCCATGTTTTCTTCCTCCTTGTTACTTCACTTGAAATAGAATTCCTCTGTAATTATACCTTGCCGCTTAAACAATAAACAAGCAAATAATACAAGGGGAAATGCTCGTTCATTGCCGAAGAACCCCTTTGCTGGAACATTCAAAAAATAACAGCCCTAGGCAGGCTGTTATTTTTTTTGCGCTTACAGCTTGTCGGTGTTGATCCGATTCTTGATGTAATCGTCTTCCAACGGATCTTCTTCCCCTTTAACATCACGGTTTACAGTTCGTTCTGCATTCAAGGCTTTTTGGGTATCTGCTGAAAATGGGTCTGCATGGGGATCACTAGCCAGTGTTCCTTCATAGTCCACCTTCTCCTGCTGCTTAAATTTATCAGTGGAGTTGGCCCTGATTTCCCTTTCCTGGGCTCGCTTCGTGTCAAGCTCTTCATGATCTTCGAAGATATGGTCGGAATTCCCGTGCAGCTCTTTACTTCTCCCTGGCTGTGCCTCCACTTCCCTTGTTTGATAAGCATTGGCAGTCGTCTCTGGAAAAAGATTTGGGTCCGGGTTGTTCACCACACCTGTTTTAAGCGGATCGTTTATGAGGGTTTCGTCATCGTGCATATCGTTGGACGCGGCTGCCTGATCATCTATAAGGATCAAGAATTTCCCTGCCTCCACTTCGTTTATATAAGCGGTTGCTTCACTATCGGCAAGACCCAATTCACCTAACCTGTTCCTGATGTCACCAGATCCTTCGTTCAGGAAAAAATGTTTCATCTTATCCAATAAGGATTCGTCGTTAGAGTTCGTTACGACGTCCACTTCGTGATTCCGGCTGTCATTCCCAAAGTCGAAATCTTCCTTATCATTAGCAATTACGGTTATTTCTCCTTCATGTCCCGTTTTCTTTAAGGATTGTATCGCCTGATATACGTCTGTTTTCGTATCATACACACCATATAATGCTTTTCCCATGCATCTCTTCCTCCTTAATTTCTGAAACAATATTCTTATTGTAGGTATACCCCAAGCGCCGCTTTTTAAACAAGTGCTGCTTCCCTGGAATCCATTCTTCCTGCATGTACTTTAAACCGTTCCTTCCCACTGTAGACACTTTTGAGCGTGCAGTTCGGGCGCCTTTTTGGCCACAAATTGCAATCCCGCTGTTCATGCCGGCAGTCGTTAAGGCGGGATATTTCACTCATCTCCTGTAAGCAACATGCGATCAAAGTCGTGATAGGATGCTTATTGCCGCAGCATGAATGGAAACAATACAGTAAAAAAGGTCTTCGGAATGCATACATTCCGAAGACCTTTTTAATAAGCTGCAATTAGAAGCGGGCGCCTCTTTTTTCCGTTTCGTTTTTTTCATTGACAATCGAGTCATCTGTACTATCAAGCTGAATTTCTTCCTTTTTAAGGGTATCTTTAACTTGCTCCGTTTCTTGTACAGCATGCTTCTTGATGACAATTTCATCTGTTACTACTGGTTTTTTTGATACTTCCAGTTTTTCTTCCACGACAGGAATGCGAATGGTTTCCCCGGCTTGAATGCTGCTGCCAGGTTCGTCGCTTGCTTCTCTTCCTGTAACTGATCGATGCTCGATTGTCACTTCTTCATGTTCAACAGGGACATTGATGGTTTTATGTTGTTCATTGACTTCTTTATTAATGACCACTTCTCCAGTCTGAACTCTTTGTTTGTCTATACTCAGCTGTTCTTCGCGAAGCTTGAGCGTCCGTTCATCTTCTGGCAATTCCCGGCCTTGACCGTTCACTCCATAAACATCCTCTTTATTTAGTGCATCCTCTTTATTTAGTGCATCGATTTTTTTGGTATCGTTATAGAGTGGCGTTGTGGTGTTTGCGTCCAAGCTCGTTCCTGCAGTGTCAGTCCTTGCAGTCGTGAATTTATCTTTCGCCGTCCCAAGATGCCCTTTACCTTCTTCAACTAGTACGAGGACTTTTCCGTTCTCTACATCAAAAACATGTTCAGCTGCATCACTATTGGAAAGACCGGCATTTGCCAATTTTGTTGAAAGATCGGCTGTTTCGTCCGGCATGAAGAAGCGGGCCACCTTGTCCATGAATGATTCGTCGCTAGATACATTCGTTATTGTATGAACATCCGTTTCACGTTGATGGTTCATAAAATCCAATGTCTCTTCCTTCTCAGCGACAACTGTGATATCGTCTCCTTCAAAGCCCTTAGCCTTGAGTGCATTGATTGCTTGAATCACTTCTGCATTCGTTTCATATATTCCGTATACTGTTTTATTCATGTTACATTCCTCCTTAGGGTTTGGTGTGCTTTTAAGTAGTTGTTATATATAAACTCTACCCGCTTGGCCCCTAAGTAAACGAGAAAATCATATTTCATTTATGTTATAACATGACAATTTGTTCTCGGAATAGAACGGTCGTTTCCTTGAAAACCAGATTCTTCAATGGTTTCCTCATTAATAAAAATGTAATGTTTAGCCAATTGATTCCAACTTATCATTTGCCGAATAGCGTGTGCCCCCCATTTCGCCTTCCCATTCTTCTATTATAATGCTGCAGCTTCCACGAGCAGGTCGGCGATATGCACCGCTTTTGTGCAATCCCCCATTTTTTCCCGCTCGATGCCAAGCTGCATTTGCAGTAAACAGCCAGGGTTTGCCGTAACAACAATATCGGCCTGCGTCGATTTGGTGTGAGCCATTTTCGTGTCGAGGATTTTCATCGACATCTCTGATTCGACGATATTATAGATTCCTGCCGAGCCGCAGCAGCGATCGGCATCCTTCATTTCCCTGAAATCGATTCCTTCTATCGCTTGTAGGAGAATACGCGGAGCAATGGATGTATTCATCACATTTCGCAAGTGACAGGAATCCTGGAATGTGACCGTTTGAGCTGGCAATTTCAGACGAGTTTTTTCGTGAAAGCGTAAATCGACCAGAATTTCGCTGATGTCCTTCAACTTATTTGTAAAGGCGATCGCCCGTTCATGCCAAGTTGGTTCATCTTGAAGCAAATGGTCGTAATCAATAAGAAAAGCCCCACAACCACCGGCATTCGTAATGATATAATCCACCTCGTCCGCTTCAAACGCTTCTATATTACGTTTGGCCAGTCGCTTTGCCCCTTCTTTTTCACCACTGTGCCCATGAAGCGCCCCGCAGCAAGCCTGGGACTTGGGAATCACGATTTCACATCCCGCGAGCTGAAGGAGCTTCAATGTTGCCTTGTTCGTTTCCAGAAACATCGTATCCATTAAGCAGCCGGAAAAGAAGGCGACCTTTTTGAGGACTGGCCCTATCGAGGGCAGATCGGTTGGCCTTTTTTTCATTTCGGATTTTGTCGGGACCTTCGGAAGTACCTTTTCCATGGTCGCCAAATGATCGGGCAGCATACTGAGGACCCCTGTTTTACGGGCGATATATTGCAGACCGGACCTTTGATAAAAGCCAAGTAAGCTCGTCATGTTCTGCATTCGCTCCTGATGTGGGAATAATCCGCTAAAAACGGCCTTGCGGATCGTTTTCACAGGAAAGCTGTGATCCTTATTCTGATGGATGATATCTCTTGCTTCTTCCAGAAGATGTCCATATTTCACGCCGGAAGGGCAAACAGGTTCACACGCCCTGCAGCCCAGGCATAGACTTAAAGAGCGTTCTACATCCTCATCGGGCTCTATCAGCCCATCCGTCACCGCTTTCATCAGGGCAATTCTCCCTCTTGGCGAATATGATTCCTTTAATCCGGATTCGATGTATGTCGGGCAATGGGGCAGGCAAAAACCACAACGCATGCAATTCAGCAATTCATCTTCATTCATTTTTTCCGCGAATTCACTGGCAATCGCTTCTCTTTCCTTAACGGTCGTCATGAGGAAACCACCACTCTTTTCCTGCTCTCCTTAGCAAAGATCTTGCCGGGATTCATGATGTTATTTGGATCGAATGCTTGCTTTATTGCAGTCATCGCGGCCACCCCCTCTTTCTTGAGCTTCCACTCAAGGTAAGGCGCCTTCATCGCACCCACTCCATGTTCACCGGTGATCGTTCCGCCAAGATCGATGGCTGCGGCAAAAATATCGGCAAAGGCGAGCTCCACCCTCTCCATTTCATCATGATCACGAGCATCCGTAATACAGGTAGGATGAAGGTTTCCGTCCCCGGCATGACCGAAAGTGCAAATGTTCACATCATGCTTGCTGGCGATTTCATTGATCGCTCGCACCATCTTGGCAATTTCCGAACGGGGAACGGTGGCATCTTCCAAAATGGTCGTCGGCTTCAGGCGTGCCAATGCGGAAAGGGCAGTACGCCTGGCCGTTTTCAGCGCAGCTGCATCAGCCTCCGTTTCGGCAATTTCCACCGAAACCGCCTTTTCTTCGAGACAGATATCCGCCATCCTTTTCATATCACGTTCCACCACTTCCAAAGGACCATCCTGTTCAATCAAGAGGACCGCTTCCACATCGGTCGGCAATCCGATCTTCGCAAAATCCTCAACGACGACCAATGTCGGCCGGTCAAGAAATTCAAGGGTGACCGGAATGATTTTATTCGAAATGATTTTTGCCACTGACTGGGCTGCGGCATCGAGATCTTGATACAGTGCTAGCATCGTCTTTGTCGTTTCCGGGGTGGGAATCAGTTTTAAGATCGCTTCCGTAACGATTCCTAGCGTCCCCTCGGAGCCGACCATCAGCTTCGTTAAATCGTACCCCGCTACATCCTTTGCAAGCTTGCCTCCTGTGTGAATGATATCCCCATTAGGAAGGACCACCTCAAGCCCGATGACATAATCGCGCGTGACTCCATATTTCAACCCGCGCAAGCCACCGGAGTTTTCATTAATGTTGCCTCCGATCGTCGAGATTTTCATCGAACTTGGATCGGGCGGATAAAATAACCCCTTCGCCTCAACGGCTGAAATCAAGTCCAATGTGATGAGACCGGGCTGCACCGTCGCCGTTAAGTTTTCCTCATCTATTTCCAGCAATGAATTCATTCGATTGAATAATAGAACAAGCCCTCCCTCCATCGGACAGGTACCGCCGCTCAAATTCGTTCCGGATCCCCGTGGAACGATGGGTATCTTGTACTCGCTGCAAACCTTGACGATGTCCGACACTTCGGCTGTACAACCAGGTTTAATGACCGCATCAGGCATCGCTTGATACCCTGGCGTGGCATCATATGAATATACTAGGCACTCCACTTTCGAATCATCGTAGTTTTCGGGACCAACGATGGAAAGGAGTAGCTGCTTGACCGGCTTTGTTATCATGTATGTATTTCCCCCTCATATTCACAATCACATTGGATCGTTTTGCTATGATTTAAGTATAAGGAAAAAACGGCACTACCTTCCATGTATGAACATACATATTTTCGAGTTTTATCGACAATTAATATGTATGTTCATCCAATATCCTAAGTGCTAGATAGAGTGTGACCAAATCTGCTAGCTTCCTTGGGTTCAGTTCGGTCAAGTCTTCGATCCGCTTTAGTCTATAATGGAGCGTATTGATGTGTATATGAAGAGCTAAAGCGGTGTCCTTCATGGACAGATCACAGGCAAAGTACATGGAAAGAGTTTTAAGCAACTCCTCGTTGGGAAGCAAATCCTCTATCGTCCGGGCTACATATTCCTGTCTTGTTTCCGGGGTAACCTCATCAAGCAGGACTTCAAGCTTCAAATCCTCATCAAAAATAATTCCCTCAAATGCATAGGCGATTTTCAACGAGCGTTCCGCCTTAAAATAAGCCTTTCTGAAGGCCGCTCCAGACATATGCGAGCTTACGCCCACACACACTTTATAACCGGAGCTGCCTTCGAGCTTACTTTGCAATTTACGCAATTTCATTAATTGTTGGTCTCTTGTTCCGAAGTGATCGGCTGCCGAAAGAAGGACGAACTGATTCCTCCCCCACCGGACGACGATATCCAATGGATGCTGCTGCCTTACGTAAATCTGAAGCGCTCTCCACACATGCGGCTCGATGACCTTTTCAGTTTTGAATTCACCGAGGATGAGAACCCTGTCAACATGAACATCGACTCCAAGCAGCTTCGCCTTCTGAAGGAATGGCTCATCGAACGTTTCAAGCTGATGCCATTCAAAGACGAAGAATTCCATCAGACGTGATTGAGATTCCTCCCGTTCGATGTGATAGCTTTCCTGAATGAACATCTCCGTCATCTTTTTCAATAGTTCTGCATATGGGGAAACAAGATTGGGTTCCCCAGTGATCCCAATCACGCAAACGGCTTCCTGATTAAAGAAAATGGGTAGGTTGATTCCTGCCTTAACCCCTTTCCAACTTCGTTCATCCTGTTTATTTATGATTAATTTCTCACGGTTTTTGAAAGCATGTATCGCCCCTTCATGATAGGAGCCAATCCGGCTGTTATCGGTGCTTGCGATGATTGTGCCTGTATGATCAATGATGATGATTTCCTCATCAATCAATTTCCGGACCTCATGCACCAATTTCTCAGCAACGACTGACAATTGCACTGTCCTTCCTCCTTCCTTATTGGTCTTGGAAAATTTTTGAGGCTCCTTGCTTAAGGGCCATTCTACTTATGGTATCATCCAGGAAAGGACGCCATTTTGCAAGAAGGTAATCACACAAACGAGCAGCAATAAGAATAAACTATGTTTGATCGTGAATCTCAATAACTCCGATTCCCTGCCGGCCAGTCCAACGGCGGCACAGGCAATCGCGATCGATTGAGGTGAAATCATCTTTCCGGTCACCCCTCCTGAAGAGTTCGCTGCAAGTGCGAGGACCGGCTCCATGCCAACCTTTAGGGCCGTCACCTTCTGAAGACTCCCAAATAAGAGATTGGCTGATGTATCGGAGCCGGTAATGAACACACCCAGCCAGCCAAGAACCGGTGCGAAGAACGGAAACAAATCCCCCGATTTCGCAAGGGTCATCCCTAAGGTTGTCGACATCCCTGAAGCATTCGTTACGTAGGCAAAGGCGACAACGGAAGAAATCATCAAGATCGGTTTCGCCAGCTCGCCCATCGCTTCGGCAAAGGTGGTGAAAAAATCCTTTACCGGCATATGGACCAGGAACTTCGTAACGATGGCAGCTAGTAATATCGCCGTTCCTGCCGCTCCAAGCAGCTCCAATTTAAAGAAAGCGGCAATCGGCAGGCCATTGCTCCCGATAATTTCATTATGCAGCCCTGGCACTTCCACTTGGAAGGTTACTAGTTTACCAAGTGCATTGATTCCCCCAAACAGAAAGTTCTGGCCTTCATAATGGCCTGTCAGCGCCAGTTTTACCGGGCTTATCCCCCAAATGGTTATGAAAAGCGTCAAAAGCAGGAATGGTGACCACGCATGGAGTATCTGCCCCTTTGTGTACACAGGTTCCTTCTCGGACGACTCATCCAGCGGGTCTACAGCTGCAGCCGTCTCTTCTGATGCAAACCGGTAGATATTTTTAGGCTTCCAAAATTTAAGGAAGATCGCTAAGGCAAAGAGTGATACTAACGCAGACAGAATATCCGGCAACTCAGGGCCAAGGAAATTCGAGCTTACATACTGAGTGATCGCAAAGGAAGAGCCGGAAACCAAAATGGCAGGCAAGACCTCCAGCGACCTTTTCCATCCAGACATGATCAAAATCAGGTAAAGCGGGATGAAAGCCGAAAGGAAGGGCAATTGACGGCCGACCATTTTGGAAATCTCCATCGCCGCTATGCCAGTAGGCCCTTCCATGGCGATGATCGGTATGCCAACCGCTCCGAAAGCAACCGGCGCAGTGTTTGCGATCAAGCAAATACCCGCGGCATATAGCGGGTTAAAACCGAGCCCAACCAAAAGCGCGGCTGAAATCGCCACAGGTGCGCCAAAGCCGGCGGCGCCTTCCAAAAAGGCCCCGAAGGAAAAGGCCACCAATAACGCTTGGAGGCGGCGGTCTTCGGTAAGGGAAAGGACCGAAGACCGAATAATATTGAATTGGCCGCTTTTAACCGTCATTTTGTACAAAAATACGGAGGTGATGATTATCCAGCCGATTGGCAGCAGTCCATAGACCGCTCCTTGTGAAGCAGACATCAATGCCTTTCCTGCAGGCATGTTATAAATCCCTACTGCCACTGCAAGAGCTACAAGTAACGTCGTTAGCCCGGCCATGTAGCCCTTCATCCGTTTGATTGCAAGAGCCCAGAAGAAGTAAAGAATTGGGATGAGTGCGACGAGAGAAGATAAAACTAAATGATCAGTGATCGGTGTAAAGTTTTGTGTCCAGGTCATTCATTTCGACTCCATTTACGATAAATTTTTTTAAAAAATTCTGAAATCAATCTCTAGTTGAAAACCCTTACAATTCAAAAAAATCAAAGTCATCTGATGACTTGATGAGTATTCATTTAAATTAAATGATTGAAAATATAAAATCAAGATTTTTTTTATTTTCATTGGATTTTTTAATCTCCGATGAGGGTGAAAGAACATTTGTGTTATATACTATTAACTAGAGAAACTCATAGAAAATAGAGGTGCTACTACTTGGTATACAAAAAAATAAAGCCGAAAAAAATTTATGAAGTCGTCAGCGATGAACTTTATGAAATGATTCGGTCCGGTACACTGAAGCCCGGGGAACAATTGGATTCCATTCAACAGCTTGCGGAAAATTTCCAAGTCGGGCGCCCGGCCATCCGTGAAGCACTAAGTGCATTAAGCTCGATGGGCCTCATCGAAATCAAGCAAGGGGAAGGCACATTCGTTAAAACCTTCGACCCCGCCATCATGAATCATCCCTTGACCTCTGCGCTTTTGATGGATCAAGACAATATCAAGCATTTGCTCGAGGTCCGAAAAATCCTTGAGTCTGGTATGGCAGAAGCTGCTGCAAAGAAACGAACGAAGGAAAACCTTACCGAACTGAAGGAAAGGCTTTCCCATATGAAAAACGTCTCTGACAATGAGGAATTGAGTGATAAAGCCGATATCGCTTTTCATGTTGCCGTCGCAAACGCTTCACAAAATGAGTTACTGATTTCCTTGATGAACCACGTGTCAGAATTAATGACGGAAAAAATGCGCGATATCCGCAGATTTGCCTTATATTCCGAGGAAATGACGGTCAATCAGCTTTATCAGCAGCATGCCCTGATTTATGAGGCCATCGCTGACCAAGATGAAGCCGGAGCCCGTAATGCCATGCTATTTCACCTGCAAAGCGTCGAGGAATCATTGGATGGGGTCATCAAAAAAAATCAACAAGATAACCACTGATTTTGTATGAATTTTCAAAAACACTGTATACAAACTAAGATATTATTGATATATTATTTTGAAAATGATGTCTTCATGTAAAAACATTGGAAATTGGTATTCGCCATTTCCTTTTTCTATTTTTCAGTCATCAGATGACCTGTTAACCTAATCGAAAAAAGGAGGAGTTCATATTGAAAGTGACTCTCTTTGCTACATGCTTAGTTGATCTGTTTCAATCCAATGTCGGTAAAGCAACGGTGGAGCTGCTGGAGAGATTGGGCTGTGAGATTGACTTCCCGGAATCCCAGATATGCTGCGGACAGCCGGCATATAATAGCGGGTATACAAAGGATTCGAAGGAAGCGATGAAAAAAATGATCGAAACCTTCGCAGACGCTGAATACATCGTCACCCCTTCCGGTTCCTGTGCGGCGATGTTCAAGGAATACCCGGTTCTTTTTCAAGGCGATGCTGAATGGGAAGAGAAAGCTGTCTCGTTAGCGGCGAGAACCTATGAATTGACCCAATTCATCGTCGATGTCCTGAAGGTCACCGATGTCGGGGCAACCTTTAAGGGAAAGGCTACTTATCATACTTCGTGCCATATGACAAGGCTGCTTAAAGTGAAGGAGTCTCCTTCGATACTATTAAGCCATGTGAAAGGCCTTGAAATGACCCCTCTTCCGGATGCCCAAAACTGCTGCGGATTCGGCGGCACGTTTTCGGTTAAGATGGGTGATATTTCCGGTCAAATGGTGGAGGAGAAAGTCTGCAATATTCAAGACACTGGCGCCGATTTTTTAATTGGGGGCGATGCCGGATGTTTGATGAATATCGGCGGACGCATCCAGAGGAAAGGGGAACCGATTCAAGTGCTTCATATTGCGGAAGTGCTGAATAGCATATAAAGAAAGCGAGGAGGGAAAAAACGATGGCAATGAAAACGAGCTCGGCCAAATTCAAAGAACGGGTGGATGAAGGCATACATAATGATTTTATGCGCATGGCCGTATCGAGTGCCCAAGAACGGTTGCATGGACGAAGGCTGACGGCGGTTGATGAATTGGGCAATTGGGAGGATTGGCGCTCCCTTGGGCAAGAAATCCGGCAGCATGTCCTCTCCAACCTTGACTTCTATTTGCACCAGCTGGCAGATAATGTTTCGAAACGGGGCGGTCACGTTTTTTTCGCGGAGACAGCAGAACAAGCAAGCGGTTACATCAAGGATGTGATTGTTGATAAGAAGGCCAAGAAAATCGTGAAATCCAAATCGATGGTCACGGAGGAAATCAACTTGAATGCTGCCCTTGAAGCAATTGGCCTCGATGTCGTGGAAACGGATCTTGGCGAATACATTTTACAGGTGGATGATCATGATCCCCCTTCCCATATCGTCGCGCCTGCCCTTCATAAAAACAAAGAACAAATCAGGGATGTTTTCAAAGAGAAGCTTGCCTATACACAAACCGAAAAACCGGAAGAACTGACCGCCCATGTCAGAGGGATCCTCCGAAAGGATTTCTTAAGCGCCGATGTGGGGATTACAGGCTGTAATTTTGCAATTGCGGAAACGGGCTCGATCGGTTTGGTGACGAATGAGGGGAATGCCGATTTGGTCACCGCCCTTCCGAAAACGCAAATTACCGTGATGGGAATGGAACGGCTTGTCCCCACTTTCGATGAATTCGAGGTCCTTGTCAGCCTCTTGACAAGAAGCGCCGTCGGTCAAAGATTGACCAGCTACATCACTGCCCTTACCGGCCCGCGAGATGAAGGCGATGTCGACGGTCCCGAGGAATTCCATCTGGTGGTCGTCGATAATGGCCGTTCCTCCATTTTAGGAACCGAGTTTCAATCCGTCCTTCAATGCATCCGCTGTGCTGCCTGCATTAATGTATGCCCAGTCTATCGCCAGGTTGGCGGCCATTCATATGGCTCCATTTATCCGGGACCGATCGGGGCAGTGCTTTCACCGTTGCTCGGAGGGTATGATGATTTCAAGGAGCTTCCGTATGCATCGACTCTTTGTGCCGCCTGTACAGATGCCTGTCCGGTAAAGATTCCGCTTCATGATTTACTCAGGAAGCATCGTGAAGTTATTGTGGAAAAGGAAAAAATGGCGCCATTTTCGGAAAAGATGGCGATGAAGGCATTCGGTATCGGGGCAGCCTCCCCTATGCTTTATAAGTTCGGCTCCAAAATGGTCCCTTCTGCCATGTCCCCATTTAAAACGGGGGATAGCATCTCAAAAGGCCCGGGCCCGCTGAAAAGTTGGACGGAAAGCCGCGAGTTTCCTGCGCCAGGGAAAGAGAGTTTTCGGGACTGGTTCAAAAATCGTGAGAAGGGAGGAAACCCATCATGAAGGGAACCATCCATAATGAAGGGGCATTTTTAGCCAATATAGCTAAAAACCTGGGAAGACCGCCTATAACCGAAGGCATTTCACTGCCTGCATGGAAGAACGCCCCTCAAAGAGAGGTGTTGAAACATGCAACGCGAAATGATCTTGTCGAAGAATTGCAGGAACAATGCAAACGAGTCCATACCGAGTTTCACCTGACCGATTCGACGCAATTGAAGCATCGTTTAAATCAGGTGATCGAGCAGCTTGGTGACGGCCCCTTGATCATCCCTAACGACGACCGGTTTTCGCAATACCGACTGGATGATTTATTATTGGAAAAAGACACGTTTGTATGGGACCATCAAGCAGGCAGAAAAAACATCGAAAAAGCTGAGCGTGCAAACATCGGAATCACATTCAGTGAAATGACACTGGCAGAATCAGCCACCGTTGTCTTATTCAGCAGCAAGGATCACGGCCGATCCATCAGCTTCCTTCCTTCCTGCCATGTTTCAATCATCCCAAAAAGCACCATCATTGCACGAATGACCCAGGCTGCAGCGGCCATCCGTTCCAAGGTCGCCCGCGGTGAGGTTATTCCTTCCTGTATTAATTTCATTACCGGGCCGAGCAATTCCGCCGATATTGAAATGGATCTTGTCGTTGGCGTCCACGGTCCCATCAAAGCGGTCTATATCGTCGTCGAAGATAAGTAGATGTTCGCAAAAGAAAATGGAGTGGACCTTTTTCAGGTCCACTCCATTACTATTTTCCCCGATAATATTATTCGTAAATGATACGATCTACGGCTTCACGGTCAAGGCGTTTGATCACTTCGACAATGAGCTTGACAGCATTCTCATAATCATCACGGTGCAGCATGGCTGCATGAGAATGAATGTAGCGGGTTGCAATCGTGATAGCCAGTGCAGGCACTCCATTCGCCGTCAAGTGGATGGAGCCGGCATCCGTCCCGCCGCCTGGAATCGATTCATATTGGTAAGGAATATTCATTTCGTCGGCTGTGTCGGTGACGAAATCGCGCAAGCCCTTATGTGCCACCATCGATGCATCATATATGACGATTTGCGGGCCTTCCCCCATCTTACTCATCGCTTCTTTATCGGTAATCCCCGGTGTATCTCCAGCAATGCCGACATCGACGGCAAAGCCGATATCCGGCTGGATCTTGAATGTCGACGTTTTCGAGCCGCGCAGTCCCACTTCCTCCTGTACCGCTCCGATCCCGTAGACGACATTGGGATGTGCGCTATCTTTCAGCTGCTTAAGCACATCAATGGCGATGGCACAGCCAATGCGATTATCCCAGGCTTTGGCCAGCAGCATCTTTTCATTATTCATGACCGTGAATTCGAAATATGGCACGACCATATCCCCTGGCTTGACGCCCCATGCTTTAACTTCTTCCTTGCTTGATGCCCCAATATCAATGAACATATCCTTAATGTCGATAGGCTTTTTCCTCGCCTCTGCTGACAGGATGTGCGGCGGCTTGGAACCGATGATGCCGGTTACATCACCTTCACCCGTCACGATGGTAACGCGTTGGGCAAGCATCACCTGCGACCACCAGCCACCTACCGGCTGAAAGCGCAAAAATCCTTTTTCATCGATTTGGGTTATCATGAAACCGACTTCATCCATATGGCCAGTGACGACGATCTTTGGACCGTTTGCGTCACCCGTCTTCTTGGCAATCAAGCTTCCTAAGCCATCACTGGAAATTTCATCAGCATACGGTGTTATGTATTCAGCCATCACTTTTCTTACTTCACTTTCATTCCCTGCAATGCCTTTTGCATCCGTTAAGTCCCTCAGCATCCGTAACGTTTCATCTAATTGAGCCATCCTTTTACCTCCCTATTACTTACATCACAAGAATAATTATACAAAAAATAGATTGCATTAACAATCAGTAGCCCTGCTTTTGGCGTTCATAGTTCACTTCATTTTTGCTCACGTATGCCTGCTCCACATCCGCTGCGGAAAATCCGAGCATTTCCCCTAAAGAAAGATACTCCGCAAACACCTTTTGATACGCTGTTTCCGTCAGCTTGGTACGGAATTCACTGATGTAGCCATAAATCGCAATGAATTGAGCCGTAAGATCGGCACCATGCTCCTCTGCTTCCGATGGGATTTCCGGTACAAAGCCAATTTCGATACCGAGGGAGAGAATGAAATGAATGCCATCCACGTATTCAGCCAAAATCGTCTCTTTCCCGGCAGGTCCTTTAAGACTCCAGAATTTAAAGCATCTCGTTTCATTAGCCAGCTCTCCAAGCTCCACTAAAAGAGCGAGAATTTTTCGTTCGACCAAGTTTTCAGCATTCAGGTCATGCTTTGTTTGAATATGCTCATCTAAAGCTGCCTGCATCTCCAATAATTTCACTATGTTCATTTTCATCACCACTTTCTATCATCATCCATTAAATTATAACAAATAAATGAAACTTATTAAAAACCCATACGTAAATGAAGGGAATCACTCTGTTTAGGGAGGTCGCTCCATGGTATTGATCATGCGGTTCATTCTTTTGGCTCTCATCATCTTCTTCATATACACGGTCATCAAATATCTATTGAACCCGAAAAGAAAATTAGAGCTTGCACATGAACAGAAAAAGTACTTTCTTCTCGATGACACAGCGAATATCCACAAGAATTTTTTGTTGACGTACAACGGAGTCATGTTTGAAGGGGAAAAGTATTTAGGAACGACGGAGCGCGCCTTCGAGGTCATATCGATCTTCATCTGGCCTAAAAAGGTCGCCGGCTTGAAGGGCTTGAAGCGAAATGACTTTTTAAAAATCGAGGCATCGATAAAAAAACAATATCCCGATGCGTCTATTGATTGGAAAAGTCCGGTAAAGGAATTTTTGAAAAAAGAATGAAGCCACGCATGAAGAGCCTTGAGGGAAATGAACCCAAGGCTCTTCATGTCTATTCATGCGATCGGAAAAATTCCTTCCAGGGGACGACTGTCTGCTTCTCTCTCAATAAATAGAGCAAGACCGTTAAGGATAATAAAATGATGACAATCAGCGTTGGGCTGAAGTCTGAAATATAGTGGCCAAAAACCGTGTAAACGAAGGCAACGGGGATATTAGTCATGAAGGAAAGGTAAAAATAATTTTTCAGCCCTTTATTGGATTCCAATAAGCAAAGCGACAATAAGTAAAAGTGGATGAACGGTATGAGCCGCAGTACAGCAATCTGCCGGCTGTTCAGCTTTCGATTCCCGAATAATTTATTCTTAAGCCGGAGCAGCTTATCCTTCGTTTTCGGAAATTTGCCTATCACGAAATAAAACACCATACTCGACAACGTCAAGCCGATTATCGAATAGATCGTTCCAAAGGCTGCCCCGAATAACACACCGCCGGATATGCAGACGACAATGACGGGAATGAATAAAAATTGCCGTAACAAATGAAACGCGATAAAAATCAATGGTGCAAACACACTGCCGGATTGAACGTAGCTCATCACAAGTGTCAGTTTATCATTCATGCTCTCCCTCCAGCTACTTCTTGCTGCTTCCTTCAAGCATATACATTATATGGGCTACATATGACTATTGAATGAATATCTTGAGGCATACGCCTATTTGGATGACCATCAAGATTGGCAGTCCCCATTTAAATGCAGCATGCTTCGTCTTATGGCGAAAATGCTTCATCCCCAAAAAAGCTCCTGTCCCTCCGCCGATGAACGCCCAGAACCATAGCGTCTTTTCACTGATCCGGTATTCCCGGGCACGCGCTTTCCTTTTGTCGATTCCCATTATCGCGAATCCGATGATGTTCGTGATGACCATATACACCATGATGATCCATGCTCCCTGCATCCAGATTTCCTCCTTCGTCTATGTAAAAAGCCACCCTCTTGAAAAGAGAGTGGCTGATATCAGTCAGACTTATTTGTCTAATTGTTGTTTAGCAGCAGTTGCTAATTGAGCAAAAGCTTGTTCGTCAGCAACAGCAAGATCTGCAAGCATTTTGCGGTTCACTTCGATACCAGCTAGCTTTAGACCATGCATTAAACGGCTGTAAGAAAGACCGTTGATGCGTGCAGCTGCGTTGATACGAGTGATCCAAAGTTTGCGGAAATCACGTTTTTTCTGACGACGGTCACGGAAAGCATAGTTTCCTGACTTCATTACTTGTTGGTTAGCTACTTTGAAAAGAATATGTTTCGCGCCATAGTAACCTTTAGCTAATTTTATTACCTTTTTACGACGTTTGCGAGTAACAGTACCGCCTTTTACACGTGGCATGTTATTTCCCTCCTATTTAACTCGATAAATCGAACTTATTTAATGTTATCTAGCATATGACGAATACGTTTGAAGTCACCTTTGCTTACAAGGCTAGCTTTGCGAAGCTTACGCTTTTGCTTAGTAGATTTGTTAGCAAATAAATGGCTTGTGTAAGCGTTAGAACGCTTAAGTTTACCGGATCCAGTCTTTTTGAAACGTTTAGCAGACCCGCGGTGAGTTTTCATTTTAGGCATAAGGTATTCCTCCTCATTACAAATTACTTTTCAATTACTTTTCAGCTTTTGGTGCCAAGATGATGAACATGCTGCGTCCATCCATTTTAGGGTGTTGCTCGATTGTAGCCACTTCTTTACATGCTTCGGAAAAGCGAACGAGTACACGTTGACCAATTTCCTTATGCGTAATTGCACGTCCTTTGAATCGGATAGAAGCTTTTACTTTATCGCCTTTTTCAAGGAATTTAATACCGTTGCGAAGCTTCGTATTGAAATCATGTTCTTCAATCGTCGGGCTCAAGCGAACCTCTTTCAGACTGATGACTTTTTGATTTTTACGTGCTTCCTTGTCTTTCTTTTGCTGCTCGAAGCGGTGTTTTCCGTAGTCCATGATCCGGGCTACCGGAGGCTTTGCATTTGCAGCAACTAAAACTAGATCAAGATTTACACGAGCGGCAATTTCCAATGCTTCGAATTTCGTTTTAATTCCAAGTTGTTCTCCGTTTTGGTCAATAAGACGAACTTCACGGGCTCGGATGCCCTCGTTTACCATCGCGTCTTTACTAATAGTTAGCCACCTCCAAAGATATTGGCGAATACGAATATTTGAATCAATTCGGTCACGCTCACAACTCGCTTACAGGATATAATCATAATAAAAAAGTGTGGATGCATGCTGCACCCACACTGATAGACTCATTCAGAAAGATCCAAATAATCAAATCATGACCTGTTAACTGCATTGCTTGCGTCAACCAGGTGAGAAGCGGGTGCTTCTTCTTTTCCTCAAACACGTATTCAATTCACTTTAGAAATATATCATAAACACTGATGACTTGTCAAATGCTAATTTTATTCGTTTTTCACAACAAAATTAATATTAGCAGACATTCTGTTATTTGACAATACGTTTTTTCAAAGTAATTTGGACAAAAGATATTCATCATGAAACTTCCCATCAAAAAACAGGGATTCACGCCTTACGCCCTCTTGTTCAAACCCCATCTTAGCATACAGCGAAAGCGCGGGAGCATTATTTGCGATCACAGACAATTCCAGGCGCCGGATTCCATTGAGGCGGGCAAACTTCTCCATTTCCTGGAACAACTTAACCCCGATGCCTTTTCCCCGATCCTTTTCACGGATGCCGATGACGATCTTGGCTGAATGCCTTGTTCTCTCGAGCCCGTTCCCGACCAACAGTAAATAACCATGGAGATCATGGCCGCTTGCAGCAACAAGGAATACGGAATTGCGATTTTTTTCTATTTGCTCCAATTGTCTTTCCATTTGGATGTCCGTAGCTTTTCTTTCACCTGGGTTGAAAAGCATATACCCGGAATCTTCAACATGATTGAACAAAGCTGCCAATTCATCACTGTCTTGCCTCAAGGCCCTTCTGATTTCCATTTGCGGCCATTCCCCCTTTACTTCTTAAGGTGTTAGTCTAAAGAGTTTTCTTTTGCTTTCTTCTTTTTTTCGATCGAATCCCAAGAAAAGAGAATGATCCAAAAAAGCAGGACCGGGACAATCGCATACTGTCGATAATCGTCCAACACCAATAAAATGATGATGGCAAGAAATGTTGGCCCGAATAGATAAGAGAATTTCTTCTTCATTCTGACCCTCCTTTTCAATGTTGTGGTGGTCTCATTTTATCATGACTGAAACAAAAGAGGGACACAACAAATGTGCCCCTCTTTTGCCGTTAGCGGCTTACTTCCGCTTTAATCGCTGCAACGAAATCTTCAAAAGCGATCGTTTCCGATTTTTGTTCACCGTATTTACGTACATTCACACTGCCCTCTTTGGCCTCATTATCGCCAACAACGAGCATGTATGGGATTTTTTGCATTTGCGCTTCGCGGATCTTATAACCGATTTTCTCGTCACGTGTATCCAGATCGACGCGAATGCCTTGTGCTTTAAGTTTTTCTTGCACCTCTTTCGCATAATCCAAATGCACTTCTGGAGAGACCGGGATCACTTGTGCCTGGATAGGTGCCAGCCAAGTCGGGAATGCTCCCTTATATTCCTCGATCAAGTACGCGACGAAGCGTTCCATTGTCGAAACGACACCGCGGTGGATGACGACCGGACGGTGCTGCTTGCCGTCTTCCCCGACATAATTAAGATCAAAACGTTCAGGAAGCAGGAAATCCAGCTGTACAGTGGAAAGCGTTTCATCTTTCCCTAATGCGGTACGCACTTGAACATCTAGCTTAGGACCGTAGAATGCCGCTTCACCTTCCGCTTCAAAATAATCCAGTCCAAGTTCATCCATGGCATCTTTTAACATGCCTTGCGCTTTTTCCCACATCGCATCATCATCAAAATATTTTTCTGTATCTTGCGGATCGCGATAGGACAGACGGAATGAATAATCCTTGATATCGAAATCTTTATATACTTCGAGGACAAGGTTCACAACACGCTTGAACTCTTCTTTGATTTGATCTGGACGGACGAATATGTGGGCATCATTCAATGTCATCCCGCGTACACGCTGAAGGCCGGAAAGCGCACCCGACATTTCATAGCGGTGCATCAAGCCAAGCTCGGCTATCCGGATCGGCAGCTCACGGTAGCTGTGAATACTGTTTTTATATACCATCATGTGATGCGGGCAGTTCATCGGACGTAAAACGAGCTGTTCGTTTTCCATCTCCATGACAGGGAACATGCCGTCCTGGTAATGATCCCAGTGTCCGGATGTTTTATAAAGGTCCACGCTTCCCATTACAGGTGTGTAGACGTGGTCATAGCCCAGCCGTTCTTCCTTGTCGACGATATACCTTTCGATCGTCCGGCGAATGGTCGCACCTTTTGGCAGCCACATCGGCAGCCCCTGCCCGACTTTTTGTGAGCTCATGAACAAGTCCAATTCCTTGCCGATTTTACGGTGATCCCGTTCCTTGGCTTCTTCGAGGAAGCGCAGGTGCTCGGCCAATTCTTCTTTTTTATAGAAAGCCGTTCCGTATATTCGCTGAAGCATCTTGTTTTTGCTATCGCCTCTCCAATAAGCACCAGCGATGCTCAAAAGCTTGAATTCCTTGATCTTCCCAGTTGATGGAACGTGAATTCCACGACAAAGGTCAAAGAATTCCCCTTGCTCATAAAGCGTTACCTGCTGATCGGCAGGAATCGCATCGATCAGCTCCAGTTTATACTCATCGCCAATTTCTTTAAAACGGGAAATGGCTTCATCACGACTGACCTCGATACGGGATACTTCCAAGTTTTCATTGACGATTTTCTTCATTTCTTTTTCAATCAATGGGAGATCCTCGGGAGTCAATGATTCCTCTAAGTCGATATCATAGTAAAAACCGCCCTCGATGACTGGTCCCACACCGAATTTAGCATTCTTGTACAAGCGTTTGATGGCTTGGGCCATTAAGTGGGCTGTACTGTGGCGCAGCACTTCAAGTGCATCCGGTGCGTCCTGTGTAACGATTTCAATCGTCCCGTCTTCAAGAAGCGGACGTTTCAAATCATATAATTCACCATTGAATTTTCCGGCAATGGATTTTTTCCTTAAACCAGGACTGATCGATTGCGCGATGTCTTCAGTTGTTGTGCCTTTGGCAAACTCCTTAACCGCTCCGTCAGGAAAAGATATTTTCAGTAATTCAGACATTCAGTTTCACTCCCTCTTATTGTTCGGACAATTTCCTTGCAGGCAGCTGATTCCAATACAACACAAAAAGCCCGCCCCTGTATGAATACAGGGACGAGCTTAGTAATAGTAATCATTAACCCGCGGTTCCACCCTCGTTCCATTTTGCTTTTCAGGGCAAAACGGCACTTGTAACTTGGTAACGGCAGCTTCCCGTCAGCTCATATTCGCAGGAATGCCTGCTTTCCGAGCCGAAGTTTAAAGGTGGTAAGTGTTCCATGCGAATAGGAAGCTTTCAGCCTGTTGGCTCCCCTCTCTGCAAATCGAATATCAGAATACCCTTGTCCTCATCATAACTTTTGTTTTTTTATAGTATGTAGGAAATTATAAGTTGTTATACGGGGAAAATCAAGGTTAATTTTCTCTTTCCGATGAAAGTCATTCATTTGCACGGGAAAATGACGAAAGTGGCAGAACAGTCGCACGCTCTTCAAAAATCCTTGAGATCGTTTGAATGAGCCCCTCTTCCTTGTCATCTGTATAAATATATAAGTTCACGGGTGCGATCGAAAGCAGCGGGGCCAGTATCACCGTGTCGAGAAAAAGTGAACTTTTGGCAAGAAGCCTCCTATCGATCAAACTATTGATTCTCGGGCGGTCGAGCTTAGTGAATGCCTGATCATAGAAATGAAACCCGTCACTATTGACGAGGTGAAGCTTCGTGAATTTCGGCTCTTGGCCAAAAAGGCAATCACGCAGCGTCGCGATGAAATTTTGGTAGTCCTGTTCCAATTTATATTCATCAATCGCCTTCACCACATACTTCTCCAACGTGTGCTGGAATGACTTCAACCGAAAAGTCGTAAAGGAATCGAATGAAAAAGATACCTTCCCCTCCAAAATGCTTTGCAGGCCGAACTCTATTGATTGCTTCTCATTATCGAATGCCGCATCCCCATTCACGGCCCTTTCCCCATCAATGATCGAGGAGGCGATTTCAATGATCGCTTCGATTTCCTCCCGTTCCCTATAAAAAAATTTCCCGACGATTATTTGTTCAAGTACAGTAAGCGTCTTTTCTTCCAATAAAAAAGAATGGAATGAGTCACGAAGCAAAATCAACCATTTATCCGCCGAAGACTCCGATATATCCACATGCATTCCTTGTTGCGGAAGAAATTGAATGCATGTTCGAAATTCTGCCCCAAGTGGATGGACAGAAACGAAATCAAGCAATTTCAATGCCTCTGAATCATTTTGAAACGAAATTTGCACTACGACATCCCCCCTTCCCCCTTGCTTCTTTTTTCAAGTATATGGGGGTGGGGACAGGTTTAGAAGTGGATGGGAGCTGTAATAAAGAAAAAAAGTGACCTCTTATCAGAGACCACTTCCCTTTATCTTCTGCGGTTCACTCCATCCAGTCTTACAGGCTCCGCTAAATATTGAATTCTTTCCAAAACCCGGGCCGCCTTCACTTCTTCCTTCTCACCACGCTGTGAAAAGGTCAGGTGATTCTCGAGTCCATCCATATCAAAATTCGAAGTGAAAAACGTCGGCAGGTTTTCCAGCATCCTAAATTGCAATATCGGCCCGAAGACCTCGTCACGGCCCCAACTCGTCATGGACTCTGCCCCGATATCGTCCAGCATGAGGATAGGTGCCGTTTTCACCATCTCGATTTTTTCGTTGACCGTATTATCTCCGATCGAACCCTTAAGCTCCCTTAAATAGTCAGGTACATAAACAATAAGGGAGGCAATTTGCCTTTGGGCAAGTTCATTGGCGATCGCACCTAGCAAATACGTTTTTCCCACGCCGAACTTCCCATATATATAGAGACCCTTCTGACGTTTTCCCGGTTCATACTCCATAATGAACGACATCGCTTTACTTAAAACATTCAAGCGTTTGTTTTCATCATCCGTCTGGGTAAAGTCCTCGATCGATGCCCTTAAAATATCCTTCGGCACGTAAAGGCTGCGGATCAATTTTTCCCGTTTACGCTTTTCATCCTCTGCGTGCTTCCGCGGGCAAACTTCATAATGCAGATTCAATGCCTTCCCTTGAACGACCAGTTTCGGATAATATCCATGCATCATATTGATGCAGCCATCCAAGCTCGGGCATTTGTCGCACTTATTGCTTTGTGAAGTGAATTCATAAAGCTTTCCGAGGTTTTTATCGATCATTTCCTTCGTGACGGTCGAACTGTTGGCATTCAAGTAAAGCCGGACTTGCTCGTCTGCAAAAATCTCCTGTTTAAGCTTTTCGTAACGCTGTTGAAATTGGTTCGTATTCGCCAATTTATTAAGCGATCTATTGATCTTTTCCATCGTTCATTTCACCTCCTGCTTTCCATTGCTTCCATTTCTCCTGAAGATCACGTTTTTGGGCATCGAGTTCAGGCTGATCAGCTTTCTGCTCCTGCACAGCTGTTTCCTTTTTCTCGAGCCATTCCGGAACCACTTCTTCCCGAATTGCCTTTTTCCTTCCGCCTTTGGCCGCATTCCTGCTGCCTTGAGCCCAGTCCTGATATTTACGGTGTTCATTTTTGGCTAGCTCCATCGCCTCGATGACGGTGGAAACCTTCAGGCGTGCCCAATGGCCTGCCAGCTTCTCCACATAGCCCTTCAAGAATTTCATATCCGTTTTGAGCATGACATATTCTATCAGGACATTGACGACGCCAGGATTGAGCTTTTGATTGATCATCACGCCTTCCACGACCTTCAAATCTCCGCTTGATGGCTCTGCACCACCGGAAAGCTGCATTAGCCGCTCGCGCGGTGAGATTGTTTCCAAATGGCGGATCAGCTCTTGTTCCTGTGTTTTCGGTTCTTCTTTTTGTGTCCGCTCACGAATAGGCTGCACACGATTGACAAGGGACGGCATATCTGCCTGCCGTTCGATTTGGTACCAATCCCTTGCCGCTTTTCGAAGATTCTCCTCATCGATCTCATCATCCAATGAAACGGCATCCATCACTAGCTTTTGCATTTCGAGCGGATCGATGCCATATAAAAAAGCAAGTTTGGCAATCGTGCTTTTAATTTTCGGCGTAAAGGCCTTTTTTGGTACGATCGAGGATTTCATTCCTGCAAATAACAGCTCAAAATCGAATAGGCTATCGAATCCCGAAGGCTCGACCCCATCCACCCGGTCAATGAATTGCTGCTCAGGCACTGGCTTCCATTCATTTTTCGCTTCGTCGGTTACATATAAAGAGTCCAAATGATCGGATGAGAAGACTTCCGCAAAAGATTTCGTCACCCGGTCATATTGATCTGTCCCAATTTGATCATCACAAAAGAATCGCTTTAACCGGTTGAACTGCGCTTTGCCAATTTTTTTGTATAAGTAGATATTCAGCATCCCATCCGTGAAAAACTGCTGAGGGGACAGCGGCGGGTTCAATTCATAGATGAATTCCTTCGAATCATTCTTCGATTGCTTATATACATTCAGCAAGCCTATTCCCTCCAGTAATAGACGTGCTTCATAAATGTCGCCTAACTTCATGCCGATGGTATTCATCAATTGATAATGTGAGGAGGTTTCCGACCATAACCTGTTTTCCTCAAGCTCACTCCACAGCGTCATGTATAGGCTGATGCAGATAGGTCCAATAAGAGGTTGATATAGTCGGGTCAGTATTTTCCGATCATAATCATGAAGCAGCCCCGCAGATGAAACCAAGTATGAATCCGCTGGGAGCAATTCTTGCCAATGCATTGACATCTCCATTCAAACCTTTCAAAAGATGTAGTGAAAAAAGAGCCAAAGTGAATCTTCAGCTCTACTTTCTTTCTTTATTGATCAAATCCTTCAGTTCATCGATAAAGACATTGATATCTTTAAATTGCCGATAGACGGATGCGAACCTTACATAGGCAACCTCATCGACTTCCGCCAGCTTGTCCATCACCATTTCGCCGACATTGTCGCTTTTCACTTCCGATATGCCCTGGTTGCGCAGTTCTTTCTCTACATAACTGGTAATTTGCTCTAGCTCCTTCAAGGGAACCGGACGTTTTTCGCAAGCCCTGATTAAGCCACGCAGGATTTTATCACGACTGAACTCTTCGCGTGTCCCGCCTTTTTTGACTACAATAAGCGGTGTTTCCTCCACCTTTTCAAATGTCGTGAACCGAAAACCACATGCCTCGCATTCACGGCGACGTCGAATCGATTTGCTTTCATCGACTGGCCTGGAATCGAGCACTCTTGTTCCATTATATTGACATGATGGGCATTTCATCATTATCAGCTCCGTATTTTATGTAGGACTCCCCTATCTAAATGTTCCCCAAGTAATTTATCTTCTAGCTCAATCTTATATTAAAAGGAACGGCCAGTACAAGTAAAAAGTGTAACTTGAAGGCAGCAGCCGTTATCTTCCTTTATTTCAGGACCTTCTGAAAAGAACGAATCATTGCATTAAAAAAGAGATGCACCCATGGCATCTCTGTGTATACGTGTTTTTTATAGGGCACTTATATTGGTTTTTTTCATTTGTACAGGACCTAATCCACGTGGCAATTCGATGTTTTCACGTGTTTGCGCATTTAAAGCTTCTGCAATATAATCTGCCGCAATGTTCGGATCCAAGTTACCGCATGTATAGACATCAATGCTCGCATAGCCGTGTTCCGGAAAACTGTGAATCGTCAAATGTGATTCAGAAATGATGACAACCCCGCTGACTCCTTGTGGAGCAAACTTGTGAAAGGCAACTTCGCGTACCTCTGCACCTGATTTCAAAGCAGCATCAACAAATATCTGTTCAATCAAATCGATATTGTTCAGTTTTTCAAAGTCACAACCCCAAAGTTCAGAAATGACATGTCTACCCATTGTTTCCATAGTGTAAGCTGTTTCCATATTAAGCTTCCCCCTTACAATGATTAAAATTAGTTCTGATAACTACCACGGGGGAAAGTTAGTCCAAAGAGGTCCTAACCCTTTAAGTAGCCATCATGCGAACCGTCTTTTGAAGAAGTTCACGATTCATAGTATATATTGTTTGAATTTTTTTTGCAACTCCAAATTTGAAGTTTTGGAAAGATAAACTGCATTTGGAAAAGGTATATCAGCTTTCCAAGCAGCCAAGATTGCCTTTATTCCAGTTTATCGCGACACCTCATCACCGTAAGCAACTAGATCAATCTGTTGAAAAAAGACTTTCATGTAGGTCGTTTTAAGAACTCGCGAGTAACGCTCCAAAATGGTGACAGAAAGCAGTAATTAGGAGGAGAACCCGGGTCAAATTGGCTGGTAAAGGAAGAAAGTGACGAGAAACGGCCTCCGACAGCGTGTGAAAAGCGCAATTTTTATGGGAATCCGCCTCAAAATCGATGCAAAGCCAAAAACCTCGAGTCATAAGAAGTTGGAATCCAGCTTTCCCCCCATTCCTTACTGTAATTGCCCATTACCTAAAGACAGCGGAACAAAAAAAGATGTCGCCTGCAAATGCAGACGGCATCTTTACAAAAGGACATGTTAAAATTCCAGCAGGCTTATTTGACTGATAATTCAACTTCTGACGTTTTTTTCAATTCGGATGCCACCAGTTTCACAAGATCGACTACCCGGTTGGAGTAACCCCATTCATTATCATACCAAGCAAGTACCTTGACTTTCCTGTCACCAATCATCATCGTTGTCAGCCCATCGATGATGGCGGAATGGGGATTGGTTTTGAAGTCACAGGAAACCAGTGGTTCCGTCGTGAACTCCAATATCCCTTTCAGTTCATTTTCCGAGGCATCAATGAATGCTTGGTTCACGTCATCGATGGTGACATCTCTGTTTAAGTCCACAACAAGGTCGACCAAGGACACGTTAGGTGTAGGTACGCGGATAGCCATTCCATGAAGCTTGCCTTTTAATTGAGGCAGCACGAGGGAGATGGCTTTTGCAGCTCCTGTCGTCGTAGGAATGATGCTTTCCGCAGCGGCACGCGCGCGTCTTAAGTCTTTATGCGGGTTATCGATATTATTTTGATCATTCGTATAAGAATGGATTGTTGTCATCAAGCCGTTATTGATGCCGAATTTCTCATCAAGCACCTTCGCAACAGGTCCAAGGCAGTTAGTGGTGCAGGATGCATTGGATATCACAAAATGCTTGTCAATTTCCAGCACTTCCTCATTGACGCCCATGACAATGGTAACGTCTTCATTTTTACCCGGTGCAGATAATATTACCCGTTTTGCCCCTGCTTCCAAATGAAGAGCCGCTTTAGATCGTTCATTGAATTTGCCTGTAGCTTCGATTACGATATCTATGTTCATCTCTTTCCAAGGCAATTGCTTTGGATCGCGGTTATTGATTAGCTGTACCCGGCGGCCATTCACAACAAGTGAATCATCCTCCGCTACAATGATTCCGTCAAATTTACCATGTATCGTATCATACTTTAGTAAATGGGCTAAAGTTTCAGCAGGATAGCTTGCATTAATGGCAATAATGTCCAAACTCTCATCTAATATGGCCTTTCGGAAAACCATTCTTCCAATTCTCCCAAATCCGTTAATCGCTATTCTTGCATTCATTGTTCGGACCCTCCTGAAAATATTAATGTTATACTTATTACCCCTCTTATGTAATTAGTATAACATATTTCAGTTTTATTGTGCTAATAAAATTGCGGATTGTTTCTTTTTTTTCAACACAAAAGGAAGAAACACAATGGTTCCTTCCTTTTGTGTAAACTATATGACATGCCAATCGTTAAGTATGGCCCTGACCTGCTTCTTCGTTTCCGTCAGTTCACCATTATTATCAATGACCGCATCCGCTAAAGCTTTCTTATCGGCTAAAGGCATTTGTGAATGAATTCGGGCAAGGGCATCCGCTTCCGATAGGCCATTCCTATTCATCAAGCGTTCCAACTGAACTCTTTCATCCGCATAGATCAAAAGCGTTTTTTCCACCATGTATGTCAGCTTGCTTTCGAATAAAAGCGGAATATCCATGAATACCGTTTCTTTGCCTTCAGCAAGCGCTTCTTCCGTTTTGAGGCGCATCCATTTTCTAACGGCCGGATGCACAATGCCATTCAACAGCAGCCGTTTTTCCCGATCATGAAAGATGATCGCCCCCAGCTTGGCGCGATCAATAGTCCCATCCGCCAATAAAATATCTTTACCAAATGCACGCAACACTTGCTGATAGGCCTCTTCACCAGGCTCAACGACAGCACGGGAAGCCAAATCTGCATCTATGATCGTGAAACCGAGCTCCTGTAAATAGAGGCTGACACTGCTTTTCCCGCTGGCGATCCCCCCGGTGATTCCGATGATTTGTCCCATAAGCTCCCCCTTTTACATCTTTTATCATAACTTGTATAACCCGATTAAGATCAATAGTACACCCGGAAGAAAGGTCAAACGCTGAACCACTTTATTATTTGAAAGCAATTTCCCGCTTTGAATTCCGCTCCATATGAAAATTGAACTCATGACAGCGATGCATGCGGCAAGGATAATGGGGGAAATTCCGATCATGGCCGCGCCAACACCAGCCCCGAACGCATCAAGCGATAAGGCGAATCCTAGGACGAGCGCTTCGATTCCGGTTATCGTACCTGATTTGTCAAAATCGGCATTCAATGGTTTTTGTAAAATATTGATGACGACCCCGAGTGATTTAATTTCAAAATTGAAGATGATCTTCTCATGATAACTATCTTCTTTCTGATCTTTGTCCGGCTTGAAATACTGGTATACCATCCAGGCACCAAGGAAAATGAGAATGATGCCTCCCGTTTTTTCTGCCGCCCCGATGGATATGAGCTGACTGATGAATTGCCCGATGACCATCGCTATGCCTAGACTCAATGCAGAACAAAATGAGATGACCGCTATTGACTTAAGCGGAATCTTCATTTTCCGCATACCAAATGTCATGCCTACACCAAATCCGTCAATACTAACTGCAAAAGCAAGAAAAATAATCTGTAGCCACATCGGAATATTGCTCCTTCCCTTCTCGTTGCTACCTTAGTATATGGAAGGAGCCCATCCGATGTGTGTGAATGCACGAGCTAAATTAGCGGCTGGCATACTGGGCAAATATGTGTGCCGCGCCCTGCTACAACAAGCTTTTCAAGTGGCGTCCCGCATGTTTTGCAGCTCTCGCCCTTGCGCCCATAGACATTCAGCTCGAGCTGAAACATGCCGATTTGCCCTTGGGAGTTGACATATGAACGAATCGTGCTTCCTCCCTTTTCGACAGCCTCACCTAGTGTGGCAATGATTTCAGCATGAAGCTTTTCGATTTCTTCCAAGGAAAGCGAGGAAGCTATCCTCTCGGGATGGATGCCGGAACGGAATAACGACTCGTCCACATATATATTCCCGATTCCGACGACAACCGTTTGGTCAAGGAGCACCGGCTTGATTTTCCTGTTGGTTCTTGCCAATTTAGCCCTGAGCCCCTCGACAGTGAAATCCACCGATAACGGTTCAGGTCCTAAATGCAGCAATGGCAGTCGCTCTAATTCCTCCCCTTTGGCAAATAAGTGCATCGTGCCGAATTTACGAACATCGCGGTACCGGAGTTCGCTGTCATCCGTGAATGTGAAAATCACATGTGTATGTTTATCATACGGTTCTTCCTTTTGATGCACCCCGTATTTGCCTTCCATCCTTAAATGCGAAACCATCGAATATTCATCCAAGGTGAAAATGAGGAACTTGCCCCGCCTGCCGATCGCTTGGATCGTCTGCCCCTTCAATGCATCCTGAAACTGTTCGATTGGCTCGGGCGCTTTAATGATTTTTGGCCAGAAAACGGACACTTCCTTAATCTCTTTTCCAAGTACGAGCTGCTCTAACGTTCTTCTGACTGTTTCCACTTCTGGAAGTTCTGGCATTGCAATCACCTATCTTTTCTTATTTGGCATCAAACCATGTTGGCCCGAAGGCATAATCCACTTTAAGAGGCACATTCAATGCGATGGCATTTTCCATTTCCTCAGGAACGATCACCTTCAGGATTTCGAGCTCCTCCGGCGGAGCTTCAAAAATCAATTCATCATGCACTTGAAGAAGCATCCTCGTCTTGAGTCCGTCCTTAATCAGTCGCTTGTTCATGTTTATCATCGCAAGCTTGATGATATCGGCGGCACTTCCTTGAATCGGTGTATTCATCGCCGTACGTTCGGCAAAGCTCCTGATGTTGAAATTCCTGCTTGTGATCTCAGGTATATAGCGCCTTCTTTGGAGGAGGGTGGTGCTGTATCCTTTTTGACGAGCTTCATGTATGCTTTCTTCCATATATTCCTGTACACCCGGAAAGCTCCTTAAATACTTCTCGATGAACTCCCCAGCTTCTTTTCTCGTAATGCCCAGGCTTTGTGATAGCCCGTAGTCACTTATCCCATAAACGATCCCGAAGTTAACCGCCTTGGCCTGGCGTCTCATGTTCGATGTGACTTCCTCAGCCGATACATGGAAGACGTCCATCGCTGTTTTTGTATGGATGTCCATCCCAGCCTGGAATGCTTCCACAAGTCCGCTGTCATTGGCAATGTGTGCCAACACGCGTAATTCGATTTGCGAATAGTCAGCTGCGAAAATGATCCAATCCTTTTCGGAAGGAATGAAGGCCTGCCTGATTTTTCTTCCTTCCTCAAGCCTGATCGGGATATTTTGCAGATTCGGATCTGTCGAGCTTAACCGGCCCGTCTGGGTCAGCGCTTGGTTGAAACGGGTATGCACCTTATCGGATTTGCCATTGACCACTTTTAGCAAGCCTTCGATATATGTGGATTGCAGCTTTCCAAGCTGCCGGTACAGCAATATATCCTTCACGATATCATGCTTGCTCTCCAGCTTTTCCAGCACATCTGCTGATGTGGAATACCCTGTTTTCGTTTTCTTCATGACCGGAAGCTCCAACTTTTCAAAAAGTATGGCCCCAAGTTGTTTAGGTGAATTGATATTGAAGGCTTCTCCTGCCAAGTCAAAAATTCTGGCTTCGATCGTCCTTAAGCGGACGGCCAATTCCTGCCCCATATTTTTCAACCGGCCAATATCCACCTTGATGCCCTGCCATTCCATGTTTGCCAGGATGATCGATAATGGCAGTTCAAGATCCGTCAATAAATGATATTGCTCAAACTCATGAAGTCTATCGATCATCGGTTCTTTCAATGAAAGTATCGCCTTGGATTTCCGGGCAATATGCTCGCTCAATTCAGCTTCACCTGGGATCATGCGTTTTGCGCCTTTTCCATAGAATGCATCATCGGTTTCAAGAGGTACCGCCCCTTGGGTTTTGGTGATTTCCGCCACTTCAGCCACTGACTCTGCAGGATCCAGGATATAAGAAGCTAAAAACACATCAAAATCGATTCCCTTGATGTCGACTCCCCGATGGCGAAGTGCCACCACGGTGCGCTTCGCATCGAAAACCGTTTTCTTTTTCGTTTCATCCTCGGCCCAGGATTTGAATGGCCCCGAGCTCAATGCACTGTCACCATGGAAGTAGAAATGACCATGCTCATTACTGATGGCAATCCCGATGATGTCCGCGCGATGGTAATTATCTTCTAGGATTTCGACATATAGAGCACTATCATCCGTGAACATCCCTTCTGTCATTTCTGCCGTATTGACCTCTATCTTTTCCTGCTCAAGCGGAACACTTTCCGTCACATCCAATTTATCGAGCAAGGTCGAAAAGCCTAGCTCTTTATAAAATGAAATGACCCGATCCTGGTCCATCCCGCTGTACTCGGTCTCGTTCAGGGACACATCAAGCGGCGCTTCCCTCGTTATCGTGGCAAGCTCCTTGCTTAAAAGAGCCAGATCCTTGTGTTCTTCTATTTTCTCTTTCAATTTTTGTCCGCTTACCTCCCCAGTTGACTGAAGGAGGTTTTCGACCGTTTCAAATTGATGCAACAGTTTAAGGGCCGTTTTCTCGCCAACCCCAGGAATCCCGGGAATATTGTCGGAAGCATCTCCCATCAGCCCTTTTAAATCAATGATCTGCATAGGGGATAGCCCGTACTTTTCATGTATATGCTTTGGCGTATATTCCTCAATTTCAGTAATTCCCTTTTTCGTTATCGAAACCGTCGTACTAGGGGAAGCGAGTTGCGTCAAATCCTTATCACCGGAAATGACTTTGACTTCGAATCCATCTTTTTCTGCTTGTAACGACAGTGTACCGATAATATCATCCGCTTCGTAATTCTCCAGTTCATATCGTTTGATTTGAAAACAATCGAGTAATTCGCGAATGAAAGGAAATTGCTCGGACAGTTCAGGCGGCGTTTTCTGGCGTCCGCCTTTATATTCCTTGAAGGTCGCATGCCTGAATGTCGTCTTGCCCGCATCAAACGCTACAAGTATATGCGTCGGTTTTTCCTCCGCGAGTATGCGGTTGAGCATCATCGTGAATCCGTAAACGGAATTCGTGTGCACCCCTTTATCATTATTCAGGAGCGGAAGCGCAAAAAATGCTCGGTAAGCAATGCTGTTCCCATCTATGAGTACTAATTTTTTATCCATATCCGTCTACCTCCAGACCAACTGGTTTATGTATTTTCAGCTTCTATTCATACCGCAAAAAAGCCGTTCATTTTCTCCCTCTATTCTACCATGAGTAGAAGCGGAAAGAAAAATGACGGCTATGCGATTATTTTGTATTCCCCATTAACAAGCTCGCATAAGGGGAATCCGATGGCAGTACGATGACCGTTTGATCGCCGATCGTTTTTTTGTAGGATTCAAGAGTCCGGTATAGTTTATAGAATTCCGGATCCTTGGAAAAGGACTTATTATAGATTTTCGCTGCTTCCCCTTCTCCTTCCGCCCTAATCACTTCGGCATTCGCCTCCGCAGTCGAGAGCAATTCCTTCACCTTCCGATCCGTATCCGCAATGATCCGGTTTTTCGTCGCGTCACCTTTGGACAGGTACTCCTGCGCTTTCGATTCACGCTCGGAAATCATCCTTTTGAAAACGGACGCTTCATTTTCAGCAGGTAAATCCGTCCTTTTTATCCGGACATCCGTCAAGCTGATGCCATAATGGTCATTTTGCAGCAGCGAGTTGACCTTTTCCGTTATGCGGTCATTTAAACTTCCTCTGGACGACTTCTCATCATTGATGATTTCATCATAATTCAATTGGCCCAGCTCTGAACGAACGGCTGAATAGATGAACTCCCCCATTTTCGTTTCCGCATTTTCTATCGTCCGTGCATTTGTAATCAACTTCTTGGGATCTTCGATTCTCCATACTGCGTAGTTATCGATCAGCATTCTTTTTTTATCTTTCGTATTGATTTCCGCCTCGGATACATCGGAACTCATTTGATACTTCGGCAAGGTCATTACGCTTTGGATGAATGGCGCTTTCACCTTTAATCCAGGGGTTTTGTCGATCCTTACAACCTCACCGAATTGACGGACGACTTTGTATTCTCCCTCTTTGACGATATAGACATTGGTGAATATGATCAGCAGCAGCACGATGAAAATAATGAAGAAAATGCCAATCCTGAAATAGCCCCTCCAATGAAAGTCGCCTTTTTTCAGCTCAGTGAAATCGATTATTTTCCCGCTCATTGTTTTGCGCCCCCTTCCGCTTTTCCTTCAGATGGATCCTGCTTTTTCGTTTCAGTATCAGAAGCCTTATCTTCGGAAGCTGGCGCTTTTTTCGTTTCCTCTTTTTCCAGGGAACGAAGCGGCAAATATTTCATCGTATTTCCATCATCATTCATGATATAAATCTCGGCATTCGGTAATACTTCTTCAAGTGTCTCAATAACAAGGCGGTCCTTCGTGATTCCCTTATTGCCTTTATACTCACTATATAGCTTTTCAAAAACAGCTACATCCCCGCGAGCGGACTCGGTACGGGCAGCTTTATCCCCGTTGGCCTGTGAAATGATGGCGTCTTTTTCCCCTTCCGCTTCATTCATCCGTTTATTTTCATATTTTTCAGCTTCGTTTCGTTTCGTATTAGCCGTTTCACGAGCATCCGTCACGTTCGTGAACGCTTTCCGCACTTCTTCATTCGGTAACTCGACATCCTGGAGCTTGACGGCAGAAATGGAAATCCCAACATCATACTTCTCCATCAGCTGGGTCAATAATTCCCGTACATCCGCTTCGATTTGCGCTTTCCCGGAAGTGAGTGCATCATCGATTTCCGTGCTGCCGATGATGCTCCTTAATGCAGCAGAAGTGGTGTCATATAATATTTTTTCTGGGTCATCCGCATTATATAGATATTTTGGAGGGTCCGTGATTTTCCACTGAACAACCAGGTCGGCCAGCACGATATTTTCATCACCCGTAATCATTTTCGTCTCACTCGGGTAATCCTTCATCTCTCCGTCCTCTTCCTTATATCCGAACTTAAGGCTGAACGTTTCTTTCGATAGCTTCTCAACCGATTGTATCGGCCAAGGCAGTTTAACGTGAAGACCTGGTTCCGTGATCGTCTCCTTTACCTTACCAAACGTCATGATGACAGCCTGATCGGATTCATCGACCGTATACCAGGTCGATATCGCAACAACCCCCAAAATTAAAATAAGAAAAACAAGTCCTGTGATCGTATAGATCCTTTTTAAGCTAACGATATGTATCACCCCTTCTTTGCCGTTATATCTTATTTACGCAAGAAGGGGCCTAAAGTTTCATGAAAATGAAATATTTACCTGACTAAACAATTGGGAGATACCCACAATCGGACATGACACAAAATAAAAGACAGAGACGATTTGTCTCTGTCCTTGCTTAACTCCTTGGATGAGGGGCTGTACAATCATTGTATCCCGCCATTATGAAGTCGATTTTAAGGAATTGTAAAGGCTGTGTAAATTTACAAAGAACGATTTACATTTTTCCTTTTAAGCTTTTATTTAGTGTCACCGTAAATGTCGTGCCTGTGCCAGGTGTGCTTTCCACCCTGATATTCCCTTTATGGACTTCAATGATATGCTTGACGATCGCCAGGCCAATCCCCGTTCCGCCCGAATCACGGCTTCTTGCCTTATCAATGCGGTAAAACCTTTCAAAGATCCTCGGCAACTCCTTTTCGTCAATGCCAATCCCATTATCCTGAACGGTAATGTCCACAGTCTGTTCATTTTCAATGACATTCACGGACACCCGTCCGCCATTTGGCGTATAAGTCAATGCGTTCGTTATCAAATTAATGAACACCTGTTTGATTCTATCCGATTCCCCTTCGACATAAACATGGTCCGGCGATGCTTTAATTTCAAGCATCACTTCTTTTTGCTTCAGCTTCCCTATCAACATCTCCTGTATTTCCCCAAGAATTTTCGTTAAGTCAACGACGCCTGCTTTCAAAACGAATTCCTGTTGCTCCATCTTGGACAAATTCAAAAGCTCCTGAATCAGTTCTTGCAGCCGGTCGCTTTCTTTCAAAATGATCGATAAGAAGTGCTTCAATGTCTTTTCGTCTTTTAAGGCACCATCCAGCAATGTTTCGGAAAAGCCCTTAATGGAAGTAATCGGTGTCCTCAATTCATGTGAAACGTTCGCCACGAAATCCTTTCGCATTTGCTCGAGCCGCTTCAATTCGGTGATATCATGGAAAATGAGCAGGATTCCCTTCCATTCGTCATGATTTCCGATGATTGGCGCCCCATAAATTTCAAAATGCTTGCGCTCTATCTCAAGCGGCATTTTCACCTGCCGTTTTATCGTTTTTTCGGTTCGGAAAATCTCTTCGATGATCGAGATGACTTCCTGATCTTTAATGACCGAATAATATTCTTGAAACAAAAACGTAGCGGCATCCACACGGAAGCTTTTTTTGAATTCGCGATTGATTACGGTGGTATACCCCTTGCTGTCAATAAGCAGTACACCGCTACCGATATTTTCTACCAGCGTTTCCAACCGATCCTGATTCATTTCCCTCGCTATTTCGGTTTCTTGAAGGTTCCTTGCCAGTATGTTCAAGGACGTAGTCAGCATTCCCGTTTCATCGGAGTGCCGCTCCAACGTCCTAGTCCCATAATTCCCTTTGGCCAACTCAATGGCTGCCATCGTCGCTTCCTCGATCGGCCTGGTATAGTATGAAGTGATTTTACTGGCAAGCATGAGAATGATGATCAAAGCCACCCCTAAACAAATGATCAAAATTTGCCACATTTGCTTATTCACTTGATGAATGGCTTTGATTTCGTTGCTATGGACAACAAAACCCTCAATCTCGCCATCCTTTTCGACCGTCTTCCAATAATAATGAAGGTCCGAATCCCCTTCAACCACTTCATATCCTTCCCCATGCTTACGCCCTTTTTCCAACGTAATTTCACGAAGGACCTTTTCGTGGTTTTTCAGTATCTCATTGGATGATGTCGAATCGTATAATATGTCCCCATTCGTTGAGAGAATGGTTAAATTCGAGTCCAAGAGCGGCGTCAGCTTCTCCGTTTTCCCTTTTTCCAAAAAGGAGGCGATCCCCCCGTGCTCTTGAATATATGTAGATATGAAAAATGTTTCATTCTGTATACGCTCATTGAATGTTTTAATATAATAACTTTTGAAAAGATGTCCCAATAAAAAGCCCACGGCCATCAGGACAACCATCACAAGCGTGATGAGGGTAAACAGAAGCTTCTTGCGATAGGTCGTCATTCTTTTTTAGGCTCCTCAAGCTTATAGCCCAAACCTCTGATCGTCTTGATATATAAAGGTTTTTTTGTATCAATCTCGATTTTTTCGCGAAGATGGCTAATATGCACATCGACGATTCGGGAATCCCCCGCAAAATCATAATTCCAGACCGCACTTAACAGCTGGTCCCTCGTTAAGACTCTTCCTTTATTTTTTGCCAAATACAAAAGTAATTCAAATTCCTTTGGAGTCAGTTCTAATTGCTCTTCATCAAAGAATGCTTCATATCGATCAGGGAACACCTTCAAGTCTCCTAAATTCAAGAGTCCATCCTCCTGATCATGACCTGCCTCATTTCCATTGGATTGCAGCTGCGATCTTCTTAATATGGCTTTGATCCTTGCCACAACCTCACGTGGACTGAACGGCTTGGTTAGGTAATCATCCGCTCCAAGTTCAAGCCCCAGCACCTTGTCAAATTCATCGTCCTTGGCCGTCAGCATCAAGATCGGAATATTGATCTTCTGTTGGCGAAGCTGTTTACATACCTCTAGCCCGTCCATTTTAGGCAGCATCAAATCCAATACGACCAAATCGGGACGTATATCCACAGCAGCCTGAAGACCTTCCTCTCCATCCAAAGCCGTGATCACCGAATAGCCTGCTTGCTCTAGGTTGTACTGAAGTAAGGTAACGATTGATTGTTCATCATCCACTACGAGAATTTTCTTTGACATTAGATCCTCCTGAATTATGTATTACCCACATAGACCAATTCTTCTGTCTACTCATCCACTTTCATTATAAAGAATATTATTTGAAATTCACACAAAAAAAATCACTTATCGCGTTCCACTTTTCATTGTTCCCGATAATGGATGAAAAAAACTGCCTGAAGATGGAGAGTTAGGTCTTAGCCTCCCTTCCCATATCCAGGCAGTTTTATCGGGGGAACCTTCATAGATCCTTACTGAAGGACCTGCATGACCGCTTTAACAGACTCGACCGATTTGGAAAGTGCCGCTTTTTCGTCATCAGTCAATTCAAGCTCGATGATTTGCTCAATACCGTTGGCACCCAGTACAGTCGGCACACCGAGGTAGATTCCTTCGAATCCGTATTCACCTTCAAGATAAGCAATTGATGGAAGAACACGTCGTTGATCTTTGAGGATCGCTTCAGCCATTTCCACTAAAGCCGCTGCAGGTGCATAATAGGCGCTGCCGTTTCCGAGAAGGTTTACGATTTCACCGCCGCCAGTACGGGTACGGGCCACGATTGCATCCAAACGTTCTTTAGGGATCAATGTTTCCAAAGGGATTCCGCCAGCATATGAATAACGTACCAACGGGACCATATCATCCCCGTGTCCGCCTAGAACGAAACCAGTCACATCTTTAACGGACAAGTTTAGCTCACTCGCAACGAAAGTACGGAAACGAGCTGTATCGAGGACACCTGATTGTCCGATCACCCGTTCCTTGGGAAAACCTGATTCTTTATAAACGGTATACGTCATTGCATCGACTGGGTTCGTCAATACGATGATCGTTGTATTTGGAGAATGTTTAACCACTTCTTTAGTTACGGATTTCATGACTTTTTGATTGGTTTGAACTAAGTCGTCACGGCTCATGCCAGGCTTACGGGCAATACCGGCAGTGATGATGACCACCTCGGAGTCTTTTGTATCGGCATAATCGGAAGTACCGATGATGTTAGCGTCGAAACCTAGGACGGGACCTGCTTCCGCCATATCCAGCGCTTTACCCTTTGTAGGGTTTTCCGCTTGCGGAATATCGACTAAAACGATATCACCAAGCTCTTTTTGAGCTGCAAGGAATGCTGCTGTGGCGCCCGTGAAACCTGCACCGACCACCGTGATCTTTTTACGCTTGGACATATTATCTCCTCCTTGAAATCATGCAATTTTCAGAAATCTAAAAACATCCTCATGTACACATATAAGCCTTCCGGAAAAGAACCCGCAGAGGAACTTTTCCGGAAAGCATCATAAGCAAAGATTATTATTTAAGGTTTTTGATAAGCTCGTCAGCGAACTCCGAACATTTAACTTCTGTAGCACCTTCCATTAGACGGGCAAAGTCGTATGTAACAACTTTAGAAGCGATCGTTTGTTCAACTGATTTCGTGATGCTGTCTGCAGCTTCGTTCCAGCCAAGGTGTTCAAGTAAAAGAACGCCTGAAAGAAGAACGGAAGATGGGTTCACTTTATCAAGACCAGCATATTTTGGAGCCGTTCCGTGAGTTGCTTCGAAGATGGCATGTCCAGTTTCGTAGTTGATGTTTGCTCCAGGAGCGATACCGATTCCGCCAACTTGTGCAGCCAATGCATCGGAAATGTAATCTCCGTTCAAGTTCATTGTTGCAACAACGTCAAACTCTTTAGGACGAGTCAGGATTTGTTGTAAGAAGATATCCGCAATGGAATCCTTAACGATGATTTTGCCTTCAGCTTCAGCAGCAGATTGTGCTTTGTTAGCAGCTTCAGTGCCTTCTGCGTCTTTAATTTTGTCATATTGGTTCCATGTGAACACTTTATCGGCGAATTCTTGCTCAGCCACTTCATAACCCCAAGTTTTGAATGCACCTTCCGTGAATTTCATGATGTTCCCTTTATGAACAAGAGTTAAAGATTTACGGCCTTCTTTGATCGCATAGTTAAGCGCAGAGCGAACAAGACGTTTTGTTCCTTCTTCGGAAATCGGTTTGATCCCGATACCTGAAGTTTCTGGGAAACGGATGTTTGTAACACCGAATTCATTTTGTAGGAAGTCGATCAATTTCTTCGCTTCATCAGAGCCTTTTGCATATTCGATGCCTGCATAGATATCTTCAGTGTTTTCACGGAAGATGACCATGTCAGTGTCTTCCGGACGTTTGACTGGTGAAGGTACACCATCAAAGTAACGTACTGGGCGAAGACATACGAATAAGTCCAATACTTGACGCAATGCCACGTTCAATGAACGGATACCGCCGCCGATTGGAGTTGTAAGAGGTCCTTTAATAGCGATCAGATATTCGTTAATGACATCAAGAGTTTCTTGCGGAAGCCATTCGCCTGTTTGGTCAAATGCTTTTTGTCCAGCTAAAACTTCTTTCCATTCGATTTTCTTTTCGCCATTGTAGGCTTTTTCAACTGCTGCGTCCAATACGCGAGAAGCTGCTGCCCAAATATCAGGACCGATTCCGTCTCCCTCAATAAAAGGAACGATTGGGTTGTTTGGCACGTTAAGAGCACCGTTAGTAACTGTAATTTTTTGGCTTTGTGTCATGTCTCTTACCTCCGATTCAAATTCAAAGGTTAGATCGTCCGCCATTCAAGCAGGCAGCACCACTAACCCTTTTTTACTCACATCTATTAATTTACTACAAATCCGATGAAATAAAAATAAGTTTCGAAAAACTTTTGATTAGCGTTTTTCGATCGGTACGTATTTTTGCATACCCGGTCCAACATACTCTGCACGAGGACGGATCAAACGGTTGTTTGAATACTGCTCAAGGATATGAGCGATCCAGCCTGAAGCACGGCTCACAGCAAAGATTGGTGTAAATAGGTCGTGCTCGATACCTAGACTATGGTATACCGAAGCAGAATAGAAATCCACGTTTGGCGGAAGATTTTTTTGACCGGTTACGATGTCATTGATTTTAATGGACATATCATAATATTGAGGTTGTCCAGTAAGCTCCGTCAATTTTTGGGACATTTCTTTAAGGTGCTTGGCACGCGGATCTCCTTTACGGTATACACGGTGGCCAAAGCCCATGATTTTTTCTTTATTGGCTAATTTTTCGTTGATGTAAGGCTCGACATTTTCAACGGAACCAATTTCCGTAAGCATTTTCATGACTTGTTCGTTAGCTCCGCCGTGAAGTGGGCCTTTTAAAGCGCCAAGGGCAGAAGTAACACCAGAATAGATATCCGATAATGTAGCCACACAAACGCGTGCCGTGAATGTGGAAGCGTTCAGTTCATGGTCAGCATGAAGAACCAATGCTTTGTTGAATGCTTCTTCTTCGATTGCCGTTGGTTCATTGCCGCTTAACATATATAAGAAGTTAGCAGCAAAGCTTAAATCTGTACGCGGCGCAATCGATTCTTTTCCTTGACGGATACGAGCGAAAGTTGTTACCAATGTAGGGATTTTAGCTTGGATGCGGATGGCTTTACGATAGTTAGCATCTTCACTCATTACATCTGCCTCTTCATCATATAGACCAAGCAGGGAAACGGCTGTGCGAAGAGCTCCCATTGGGTGCACTTTATCAATTGGGTAAGTTTTGAAATGATTAACCACTTCAGCTGGAATTTCAGCATTTTCAGCAAGTTGTTTAGTTAACTCTTCTAATTGGCTTTTAGTCGGAAGAGCTCCATGCCATAATAGATAGATTACTTCTTCGAATGTTGCATTTACAGCCAAATCATCGATATCATAACCTACATACGTTAATGTATCATCGATGATGGAGCTTACTGATGAAGTTGTTGCTACCACACCTTCAAGACCTTTTGTTGCTGTCATACTAAATCTCTCCTTTTCCTGAGTATTCCCCTATGTCCTTGCTCGTTGCGTATAAATATAGCGCTTCCAAGAGATTAGCCTTTGATTACAACCATCTATTTTTTAGCAGAAGACATACATCTTAAGTTGGAAGCGTTCACAGATTAAACCCCCACAATAGTAAAATGTACGCTAAACCTTAAGAAAAGATCTAAAAATTTAATGCTTGTAGCCATTCCTAGTGAGCGCTTGCTCAATAACTACATCTTTTTTAAGATTCCTCAAAAATATCATTGATATCCCGAATCCCAATTTTTTATAATCCTGAGCAGTTACATCATTATTATAAACAATAAACACTTTTTTGGGAATGAAAAGCACTTAAAATGTGAAAAAATTATTATTTTATCAGAAGAATTAGCTACATATTCTCTTGCTTTTTAAAAGAGGATTCAAACGTTTTTTTAGAAAATTCGTTACAAAGCAGAAAAAATGAAACATTAAATAGAAAATCCACATGACCAAGTTGGGCGGACCATCCTGTCATCCGCCACTCCTTCATTTGAAAAAATTGAAGATCTGCATGCATAAATAAGCAATGCCTGCCCCGATTAACGGTCCGACAGCAACGCCCTTGAATAAGGCTACCGCAAGAATCGTCCCGAAAACAAGGGCCGTGGTGATATGCGGATCATGAGACAAAAGCGTAATCCCATTTTTCGCTATAAGTGCAACCGCTATTCCGGATGCAAGCGCGATCCAGGCATAAGGAGATTTAACCGCATCCCCGAGTTCCTTGAACCCTATTGCCCCATTCGCTATCGGTATCAGTACGGAAATGGTGATGATCGTGACTCCCAAATTGATTCCTTTCGCCTCCAGATAGGGGAAAACCTTTGCGTCGAGACCAACCACCTTCATGAATAGCAGAAAACCTGCAGCCATGATCAGCGACGTATTCTTGCCGAACCAGCCGATTGCTGCAAGTAAAATTAAAAATGCGATAGGTCCGTTTACCATTATACCTTCGACTCCATTCTTCTTTTTTTATTATTTTAACATAGCAAACGCCATTCTTCCCTCGTCATGTGAGCCATCAATTGGCTGAAATAGTTATATGAAAGGACGAAAGAAACTTTCCTTTCATTTCCATTCTCGTTACAATTATAATACAAACTTTATAATAGAAGGAGGATATGTCTTGAATCCAATCTATCTGTATCGCTTCATTCGCTTTTTACTCGTCATCGGCGGGGTAATTTTAGGTGGAATTGGCTTGTTTTTTTTATCTAAATATACATATCCATTCATCATTGCGATGGTAATCGCATTCTTGATGAATCCGCTTGTCACTTTCTTCGAGAAGAAAGGCAGGTTACCAAGGGGGTTTGCCGTATTCGTTTCTCTCTTACTCATTTTCCTTTCATTCGCAGGGCTCATCACCTTACTGGTTACCGAAATCATATCAGGGACCAATTACCTTGCAGGAGTCATACCTGAACACATCGAAACGATCGTGGACTATATTGAGTCCTACATCGCCACCACCATCATTCCTTTATATAACCAAATCGCTGCGATGTTCAATAATTTGGATGTCGACCAACAAGATACCGTCCTCAAGAATATCCAGAATATCGGGGAATCCATCACTACGGGAGTAAGCGGGTTCATTCAAACGTTCTTGAAGAACATCCCCACGATCATCGGCTGGTTCCCAACCACTGCAACGGCACTCCTGTTTACGCTGCTTGGCACTTTCTTCATCAGCAAGGATTGGGACACTTTCGGCAGGATGACTGGCAGGGTGCTGCCCGATAAGATTTTCTCTGGCGCCAAGCGTTTGTTCCGGGACTTGAAACGGGCCTTATTCGGCTTCATCCGTGCTCAATTCACGCTTGTTTCATTGACGACTGTTACGATTTTGATTGGGTTTCTCATTTTAGGGGTGAACTATTCGATCACGATTGCCCTGATTTGCGGCTTGGTCGATATCATTCCTTATTTAGGGACGGGCACCATCTTCATCCCATGGATCATATTCGAGTTCATCGTTGGAAATACGAGCCTTGCCATCGGTTTGTCCGTGCTTTACATAATCGTCGTCGTCCAGCGGCAATTGATAGAGCCAAAGGTTCTCTCTTCCAGCATCGGTCTTGACCCGCTTGCCACCCTCATCGCCCTGTTCATCGGTTTCAAGCTGATCGGGTTCCTAGGACTGATAGCAGGTCCTGTCGCACTCGTGATATTCAATACACTTCAGCGTGCCCATGTCTTCAAGGCCATCTGGTCCTTCATCATCGGCGCGGATACAAAAAAAACCATATAAAAACAACCGATCTATATATGTTAGCATTCTCCTAAAGACCAGATAAAAATCCGCCTCGGATGGAGGCGGATTTTTTATATGTCACCCTTATTTGGAAGTCTCGAATTGCTCTGCTTCCGTAGAACCCGCAAGTGCCGTCGTAGACGAGGTTCCTCCTGAAACGACTTGTGCCACTTCATCGAAATAACCCGTTCCTACTTCACGTTGATGGCGTGTTGCCGTATAGCCATCAGGTTCACTGGCGAACTCAGCTTGCTGCAATTCAGAGTATGCAGCCATGCCGCGCTCTTTATAACCTAAAGCAAGATTGAACATGCTATGATTCAATGAGTGGAAGCCTGCAAGCGTAACGAATTGGAATTTGTAACCCAATTTACCTAATTCGACTTGGTAAGTGGCTATTTCTTCATCGCTTAATTTCGCTTTCCAGTTGAATGATGGGGAACAATTGTAAGCTAGCAGTTTCCCCGGAAACTCTGCATGGATCGCTTCCGCAAAGCGGCGGGCATCTGCCAGATTAGGTTCCGAAGTCTCACACCAGATGAGGTCGGCATATGGTGCATAGGCCAAGCCGCGTGCAATGGCCTGGTCCAGACCTGCATTCGTGCGGTAGAATCCTTCTGGTGTTCTTTCACCTGTGATGAAAGGCGCATCCACCGGATCGATATCATCGGTAATCAAATCAGCCGCATCTGCATCCGTACGGGCGATCAAGATGGTCGGTGTCCCCATTACGTCCGCTGCCAAACGGGCGGAAACCAAATTACGTACGGCCGTTTGTGTCGGAAGAAGGACCTTGCCGCCTAGGTGGCCGCATTTTTTCTCGGAGGAAAGCTGGTCTTCAAAGTGAACGCCGGACGCTCCGGCTTCGATCATTCCTTTCATCAATTCGAAAACATTAAGGGCTCCCCCAAAACCTGCTTCAGCATCCGCCACGATTGGAGCGAACCAATCGATATCATCTTTGCCTTCAGCAAAGCTGATTTGATCTGCACGCTGAAGAGTCTGATTGATGCGTTTCACTACTTGCGGCACAGAGTTGGCCGGATATAAGCTTTGATCCGGATACATTTGCCCTGCAATGTTGGCATCTGCTGCCACTTGCCAGCCACTAAGGTAAATCGCTTTTAGGCCAGCCTTCACCTGTTGCATGGCTTGGTTGCCCGTCAATGCTCCCAAAGCATTGATGAAATCCTCTGTTTTCAATAAGTCCCATAGTTTTTCAGAACCTCTGCGAGCCAATGTTTGCTCAATATCGATCGATCCTCTTAATTTAATCACTTCTTCGGCCGTATAAGGACGTTTGATCCCAGTCCACCTTGAGTCGTTTTCCCAGCTTTGCTGTAATTTTTGCGCTCTTTCATTCGTCATTATCATTTCCTCCTATTTTATATGAATATTTAAATATCAAGATAGTTGTTTGTATGCCGAATTGGTTAAGAAATCAGCAAACTCATCGGCTTCGATCAATTCTTCGAATAGTTTAGTAGCTTCCATGAACTTTCCTGCTTCGAAGGTTTCTTTTCCTACCTCCGATTTAATGGCCGCCAATTCTTCTTCTTTGATTTGGTGGAATAATGCCTCGTCTATTTTCCTGCCATCATCGAGAATCCCTTTTGGATGACGGATCCATTGCCAAACTTGAGCTCTTGAAATCTCGGCCGTTGCTGCATCCTCCATTAAGTCATTAATCGGCGCTGCCCCTCTGCCGCTTAACCAAGACGCAATATATTGGATGCCTACGTTAATGTTCGTCCTCAATCCTGCTTCCGTGATCGTCCCTTCTGGTACTGCGAGTAGCTCTTGGGCGGTTACATGGATATCTTCACGTTTTCGGTAAATTTGGTTCGGTTTTGGAACAAGCAGGTCAAACACCTCTTTCGCCGTGCTCACCATCCCTGGGTGGGCCACCCATGTTCCATCGTGACCATCCCTTGCCTCACGCTCTTTATCGGCACGGACTTTTGCAAAAGCCTCAGCATTCTTGAGCGGATCATTTTTCACCGGGATTTGTGCGGCCATTCCCCCAATTGCCGGGGCATTACGAGTGTGGCACGTTTTGATTGCCAATAAGGAATAGGCCCTCATGTTCGGTACAGTCATCGTGACCTGCAGGCGATCCGGGAAAATGACTTCATCCGAGTGACGGAATTTTTTCAAGAAACTAAAGATGTAATCCCAGCGGCCACAGTTCAAGCCAGCCGAATGCTCTTTCAGCTCGTATAGAATTTCGTCCATTTCAAATGCAGCAAGAATCGTTTCGATCAATACTGTTGCCTTGATGGTTCCTTGAGGGATTCTCAAGTCGTTCTGTGCATATACGAATATATCATTCCATAATCTTGCTTCCAGATGGCTTTCCATTTTTGGCAGGTAGAAATACGGGCCGCTTTGTTTTTCCATCAATGCTTTTGCGTTGTGGTAGAAGTAAAGGCCAAAATCAAATATGCTTGCTGATATTGGCTGTCCATCCAAAAGGACATGTTTTTCTTCTAAATGCCAGCCCCGGGGCCTAACTTTCAGTACAGCTGTTTTTCCCTTCAATTCGTATACTTTTCCATTTGGATTTTCGAATGAAATTGTACCCCTGATGGCATCGCGCAAATTCAGCTGCCCATCCAGGCAATTTTCCCAAGTGGGTGAGTTGGCGTCTTCAAAGTCAGCCATAAACACATTGGCACCAGAATTCATGGCATTGATGATCATTTTCCGGTCGACTGGCCCGGTAATTTCAACCCTGCGGTCTTGCAGGTCATGCGGGAGAGAGGCAATCGTCCACTCACTTTCACGAACATGCTTCGTTTCTTCAAGGAAATCAGGAAGCTTGCCTTGATTCAAGTCCTCTTGAACCCGATTGCGCCGTTCTAAAAGTTCTTTTCTTCTTTCACTGAAATGCCGCTCGATTCTTTCAATGAATTGAAGAGCTTCCGCTGTAAGTATTTGTTCATATCCCGGCTTAATGTTTCCTGTAACTTGTAAGCCTTTTGCTTCCGTAATCATGTTGCCTCTCCACTTCCTTTCCAACTTCTTTATGTTATAATACAGTTGTTTTATTTCCTGTTTGTATTATATAACACGTTGTATAATTTTGTCACCAATTTTTTCTAAAAAATTCAGAAAAATGTGAACAAGCTAAAAAAAGCCTGTATTATCAACGTTTCCACCAGACTTTTTTCCGGAATTTTGGCCATTCCATGTGATTCACTAGTTGTGAAACAGAGCGCGATACCTCCCATGGAATAAAAAACATCCCTAGTATCTTTATTGCATAAACCGGAAGGGATAGCACCGGCAGCCTCCACTTTTGAAACTAGTTAATTTCAAGGAATCATTCAGGGATGAAGTTTTACCTAAAAGTTGTAACCACGTTGATTGGAGTGTAACGTGCGAGGCTCCTGCCGGAAAAGCGATTGCCCCCCTTTAAGGACAGCGGTCATGTATTGACAGCGATTTTAACACCTGTGGATCCCATGTTAGTCGAATCTTGGAGGAGGATTCGGAATCTTTTGATGGAATTTTTCCGTCCACTAACCAACATCACTGGAGAAACGTCCGGATGCCTTCATTGGTCTCCTTTTCCCAAAATAAAAAGGCTGTCTAAAAGCGTGAGCCTTTAAACAGCCTTATATATTATTTATGTCGAATGATGGTGACTTTTCCTTTGTTCATTCTGTTCATCAGAAACCGGATAACAATCGGTTTGAGGAGATTCCGGGTTGGCGGAAACACAAGGATCAATCCCATGATATCCGAGATGAGACCAGGGGATAGCAGCAGGGCGGCCCCGATGAAAATACAGATCCCATCGATGATTTCATTTCCAGGCATCATTCCATAACGAATTTGTTCCTGTGCCTTTCTCCACGTTTCCATTCCTTGCTTTTTAGCCAGATAGGCACCGATTAAACCCGTGCCTATGATCAGGAACAACGTAGGCCAAAAACCAATTACCTTACCTGACAGCAATAGGACAATAATTTCAATGACCGGCATCGCAATGATAAACAATAAAAAATATCTCATTTACTTTCCTCCTGCACAGCCCATTTCTGGTACGGTACACCCATCTTACCTCATTGGCACGGAATGAGCCAAAAATTTCATTCTATAAAACGTTGGCATGCCCGTCATAAATGACACCGCGCCCTGAATCGACGGTTACTCGTTGTCCATCCTTGAAAATCTTGGTCGAATCTTCCGCTCCCACGATGACAGGAATGCCCAAAGTGACGCCCACTACAGCAGCATGACTTGTCAATCCGCCTTCTTCGGTAATCAATGCCGCACATTTTTCAATCGCTGGCATCATATCACGATCGGAGCCGATCGTAACCAATACAGAGCCTTCGGTCACTTTTTCCAAAGCCTCCTTGGCGTTCTTCGCGATGACCACCTGACCTTTTGCGGATTTTCTGCCGATTCCCTGAGCCTTCAACAGGACCTCTCCCAGCACATGAATCTTCATCAAGTTAGTCGTTCCTGTTTCACCTACAGGGACACCTGCTGTAATGACCACCAAGTCTCCATGTGACACTAAACCTGAATGCAGGCTTTCATCGATCGCCGTTTGAAGCATTTCATCCGTAGTCGTCGCCTTCGGTCCGATTTGCGGATAAACTCCCCAAGCTAGTGCAAGGCTTCTCGAAACATGTTCATTGGATGTGACCGCGATAATCGGTGCTTTAGGGCGATATTTAGAAATCATTCTTGCCGTATGACCGCTTTCGGTAGGAGTGATGATCGCACCGGCATTAAGATTGAGTGCAGTATGAGCAACTGACTGACCGATGGCATCGGTAACATTATGACGGTTCACTTTACTTCTGATTGATAATATATTTCGATAATTGAGCGCTGATTCAGCACGTGATGCAATATTATGCATCGTTTGCACAGCTTCTACAGGATAGGTACCTGCAGCCGTTTCGCCCGAAAGCATGATGGCATCCGTCCCATCGAATATGGCGTTGGCGACGTCACTGGCTTCAGCACGAGTCGGCCTTGGGTTACGCTGCATCGAATCGAGCATTTGTGTAGCCGTTATGACAGGCTTGCCGGCGTTATTGCACTTTTTGATCATTTGCTTTTGGACCAACGGCACTTCTTCAGCCGGAATTTCCACGCCTAGATCGCCACGAGCCACCATCAAGCCATCTGAAACCTCAAGGATTTCATCAAGACGGTCGACGCCTTCCTGGTTTTCGATTTTAGGGATGATTTGAATATGCCCTGCTCCATTTTGCTGCAGTAATTCACGCACTTCGAGGACGTCGGAGGCTCTGCGTACAAATGATGCCGCAACAAAATCGATACCCTGTTCGATTCCAAACAAGATATCCTGCTCGTCTTTTTCCGTGATACCTGGCAAATTCACCGAAACACCGGGCACGTTGACGCCTTTTTTGTTCTTCAAAGTACCGCTATTCAATATTTTCGTATGGATTTCTTTGCTTACTTCATCGATCTTCAATACTTCAAGGCCGATCAATCCATCATCCAGAAGGATTTTGGATCCGGTTTGGACATCATGAAGAAGTCCTTCATAAGTAATGGAGAATTTCTCTGGCGTCCCAAGCACTTCATTCATGGAAATGATGACTTCGTTACCGGCTGCCAGCTCCATTGAATCGTTCTCCATGTTATTAGTGCGGATTTCAGGTCCTTTTGTATCAAGCAGGATTGCTACCTGTTTCCCTGTTTTTTCGCTAGCCTCCCTAATGTTGGTGATCCTGGCGGCATGTTCTTCATGATTGCCATGAGAAAAGTTGAGCCGAGCTACATTCATGCCCGCTTCTATTAATTGAACCAGCTTTTCGATACTTTCACTTGCGGGGCCGATCGTACAAACAATCTTTGTTTTTCGCATGGTGTATCCTCCTTTAAGGAAAACTCGCCGCCTGTCCAACTTATGTAGACAGGGGCATAGTGTAATTTGTCTCTATCTTTTTATAAAATTGAATCTTTTTTCAATCTGATCATTGGTCAATCCTGATTGTTTAAATGGATAGCTCGGATGATAAATCATACATTTTCTTGTCAATTGTATGCGGCTTACCAAGGACTTCGATGATATCATAGTCGACTAGTCGATTCTGTTCTATCCCAACAGACCTGCCCCCTTTGCCATCCAGGAGCAATTCGACGGCCCTGGCGCCAAGCCTGCTTGCCAAGACCCGGTCGTTTGCGGAAGGAGATCCGCCGCGCTGTACATGTCCAAGGACCGTCACGCGTGTTTCAAACCCTGCTTTTGCCTCGATCTTCCTGGAAACATCGACAGCACTTCCAACACCTTCTGCAACGATGATGATGCTATGCTTTTTGCCGCGGTCATGCCCGCGCTTCAATTTCCCGATCAACTCTTCCATATCGTAGTCATATTCCGGGCAAAGAATCGTTTCCGCGCCTCCGGCCAATCCGGCCCAAAGTGCAATATCACCTGCATTTCTTCCCATTACTTCAACTACATAAGTCCGTTCATGAGAAGTCGCCGTATCCCGGATTTTATCGATGGCGTCGATGACTGTATTCAGAGCGGTATCGAAACCGATCGTAAAGTCTGTCCCAGGTATGTCATTATCAATCGTTCCCGGAACTCCTATACAAGGAAAGCCCCTTTCGGTCAGAGCTTTAGCTCCCATGTAGGAACCATCGCCACCTATTATGACAAGGCCCTCGATTCCATATTTATTCAATTGTTCTATCGCTTTTAGCTGCCCTTCCTCTGTCTTGAATTCAAGACAGCGGGCCGTATGTAGCATCGTACCACCGCGGTGGATGATATCACCGACAGATCCAAGTTCCAGCTGCCTAATATCGCCATTGATCAGACCTTGATAGCCATAATAAATCCCGAAGACCTCCATCTCATGAAAAATGGCTTTCCGGACAACCGCTCGGACTGCCGCATTCATACCTGGAGAATCTCCTCCGCTTGTCAATACACCTATTCTTTTCATAAATGTCACCTCTCTACAACACTAATCAAATTTAATCCCTTATATACCATTGTACCCTTTTTCAAGCTTCAATAAGCAGTAACTATTTCAACTTATGGTCACTTGATGTAATAAGACTAACCGATTCTGTTCAGAAATTGAAGCAATATGGCGTAAATCTTTACATTCTTCACACAAATATATAGCTTTCGCATTAGACCATCGGTGCATCGGCTCGGTATGAAAGGCTGAAAAAACGTGTTGCCCAAGGCAGCACGTTTTTCCTTTACAAATGTTTACGAATGCTGCTTTACTTCCTCAGGTTTCCCATCAGGTTGTTTGGCAAATTCATATTCACCGATTTTCTTGAATTTCATGTAACGTTGATTGATGAGATCCTCACTATTCAATGGGAGCAGCTCATTAAATGAACGTTTCAAGGTTTCCTTGATGGCTTCTGCCTGTACATTTGCATTCCGGTGGGCGCCGCCTTTCACTTCCGGGATGATTTCATCGATGACTCCCAAGCGATTTAAGTCTGGAGCCGTGATCTGCATCGATTCAGCAGCCCTTTTAGCCTGGGAAGCATCCTTCCATAATAACGCAGCAGCCCCTTCAGGAGAAATGACCGAGTAAGTTGAATTCTCAAGCATGAAAATCCGATCTCCCACTCCAAGTGCCAAGGCACCGCCACTTCCACCTTCACCGATGACGATGCTTATGACGGGCACCTTCAGCCCGGCCATTTCAAAAAGGTTTTTTGCAATGGCTTCACTTTGACCGCGTTCTTCTGCAGCCTTACCAGGGAAAGCCCCCTTCGTGTCGATGAAGCAAATGATCGGCCGATTGAATTTTTCTGCCTGTTTCATCAAGCGCAGCGCTTTTCGATAGCCTTCCGGATGAGGCATGCCAAAGTTACGACGGATATTCTCCTTCGTATCCTTGCCGCGCTGATGACCAATGACCGTCACCGACCGTCCATCAAACTGTGCAATACCAGCAACGATCGCCTCATCATCCCCATAATATCTGTCACCATGAAACTCGATGAAATCATTGAACAATAACGGGATGTAATCAAGCGTTGTCGGGCGAGCGGGATGCCTGGCAATCTGTACTCGATCCCATGGTTTTAAATGGTCATAAATATCCACTTCCAGCTTTTCCAAACGTTTTTCCAACGTTTCGATTTCAACCGTAAGATCCACATCGGCATCTTTCGTAATGGCCTTCAGCTCTTTAATCTTATTTCTCAGGTCCGTAATGGGACGCTCAAACTCCAATTCATATATCAAGACCGTTCACCACCCGGGGCATGGATTTTTAGGATCGTCGTCAAGGTTTCTTCCAATTCCGTCCGTTTGACGACCGCATCCAATTGACCGTGCTTCATCAAAAACTCAGCCGTTTGGAAATCTTCGGGAAGCTCTTCATGAATCGTCTGTTCAATGATTCTCCGCCCTGCAAAACCGATCAGGGCACCAGGTTCGGCAAGGTTAATATCACCAAGTGATGCGAAGCTTGCCGAAACACCACCAGTAGTTGGGTGAGTCATGATTGAAATGATCAAACCGCCTTCATTGCTGAACATCTTGAGGGCGGCACTCGTCTTGGCCATCTGCATCAAGCTCAGTACGCCTTCCTGCATCCGGGCACCGCCAGATGCTGTAAATATGATGAACGGAATCTTCAATTCGCCTGCACGCTCGATGGCACGGGTGATTTTTTCGCCAACAACCGACCCCATGCTTCCCATCCGGAAATTGGAATCCATGATCGCTGTCGAAACTTGATGCCCATTGATGGTCCCCACTCCTGTAACGACCGCTTCGTTAATTTTGGCTTTCTTTTTATCCTTCTCCAATTTATCCAGGTAATCCGGGAATCCAAGCGGATTGACTGAAATCATTTCTTTATCAAATTCCTTGAAACTGCCGGCATCAAATAAACATTCAATACGTTCATGTGAAGACATCGAATGATGGAACCCGCAATGGAGGCAGACTTTCTTATTTTTCACTAACTCTTTTGTATACATGATTTTTTTACAGCCGGGACATTTAGTCATAATTCCTTCTGGTACATCTTGTTTCTCCCGATCTAAAGGAACCGTTGCATATTTCTTCTTAGACTTCGCAAATAGCTCTTTAAGCAAGCTTTAGTCCTCCCTTTACCACCAATTATCTATTATATGATACTTGGTACAAACTATATCAGAAATAAAATTAGTATCGTGTAAAAAGTTGTCACTCGTCTTTCGACATATTTCTAATTCTAATAAGATACGTTTCGATAGCTTTTTCTTCATCCCGTTCGAGCAAATATGTAAGAAGTGACAAATAGTCTTCTTTTTTCACATTACCCAGCACCATCTCTGATGTTCTTGCATAGCTGTTGACAATGCGCCAGATTCTTTCCAGCAATCGATTTCGATTCAATATCGCGATTCTTAAGAAGAAATCGTCATCACGAAACTCCCCCGCTTTGACCCAGCCCATCAGCCGCTTGATATCTTCAGCCGTTGCGAAGAAAGCGACGATCCTCAAACAGTCAATTTCAATCAACCTTTTCGTCTCAGCCAAGTCTTCCTGTACCTTTTTGTCTTGCAAAAAAAAGGTTCCCAGAAGCTCGACTAGCTTATGCTCCTGGAAATCCCTGATAAACGTCCCTTCACCACGCCTCGTTTCTATCAAACCCAATAGCTCCAAGGCACGCAATGCCTCACGGACTGAGGAACGGCCGACATTCAAACGATCCGAGAGCTCCCTTTCCGAGGGGATTTTATCCCCTGGCAGGAGGCTGTCCGCTTCGATCATTCCACGAAGGCTCTCAACGACATCGAGATAAATTTTGGATGAAGAAGTACGATCCTTCAAATTAATTATTCCTCACTTTTTCCAATGATCGCTAATTTTCTTGTTTTTTCTTTAATTTCCTCAGGATCGACATGAATTCTGGCTACTCCCGTTTCCATCGCTGCCTTGGCAACAGCAGCTGCAACGGCAGGAGCCACCCTCTCATCGAAAGGAGCAGGAATGACGTAGTCTTCATTCAACTCATGTTCTTGTATTAAACCGGCAATGGCCTTTACAGCAGCTACCTTCATCTTTTCATTGATGTGAGTCGCACGTACATCCAATGCCCCACGGAAAATCCCTGGGAATGCAAGAACGTTATTAACCTGATTCGGAAAATCCGAACGACCGGTTCCTACCACTCTTGCGCCTGCAGCCTTCGCGTCTTCAGGCATGATTTCCGGATCGGGATTGGCCATCGCAAATATGATCGCATCCCGGTTCATTGTAGAAACCATTTCTTTGGTCAATGCACCTGCGGCAGAAACACCTATAAATACATCCGCGTTTTGGATGACCGCTTCCAAAGGTCCTGAAACCTTATTTCGGTTGGTCACTTTCGCCACTTGTTCTTTAATATCATTCATGCCTGTCGAACGGCCCTCATAAATGGCACCCTTCGTATCACACATGATGATGTCGCGAACCCCATAGCTATAAAGCAATTTAATGATGGCGATGCCGGCAGCGCCAGCCCCATTCGCCACCACTTTAATTTCCGATATGGATTTATTGACAAGTCGTAAAGCATTAACAAGACCGGCAACAGTTACAATCGCTGTACCGTGCTGATCATCATGAAAAACGGGGATGTTCATTTCCTTTTTCAGCCGTTCTTCAATTTCGAAGCAATTCGGTGCGGCGATGTCTTCCAAATTCACTCCGCCGAAAGTTGGTTCGAGTAATTTAACGGTCTCTACAATTTTATCCACATCCGTCGTTTTTAAACAAATTGGAAAAGAGTCCACTCCCGCAAAGCTTTTGAATAAAACGGCTTTACCTTCCATTACGGGTAAAGCGGCCTCAGGACCGATGTTTCCAAGCCCAAGTACAGCCGTTCCATCTGAAATCACTGCGACGGTATTCCCTTTCATCGTGTAATCATAAACGGTTTCAGGTTTATCGTATATTTCTTTACAAGGTTCTGCAACGCCAGGAGAGTAAGCGAGGCTTAAATCCACCGCATTCCTAACAGGCACTTTCGAAATTGTTTCTAATTTCCCTTGATTCAAGCGATGCATATGTAAAGCTTCTTCTCTTAATGACATATTTTCACTCCTAAAACGAATTGGGCAAACCTGATATTATATGCTGAAATCTAGTGGTCAGACCACAGCGGCCTGTGTTCAATATAACATATCTATTAAAGTTGTAAAACAGTTATTCTTTCTTGTAAACCACATTCCCTTTTCCAACCATGTCAATTAATGACTGCATCAAACGGTCCGTAGGATTGACCCAATCCCAATAAGATAGCTGTACATAGCGGTTTTCCCTTTCGTAAAAAAGCATGACCTTCGTTTCACCGCCGTGCTGCAGTAAAATTTTTTTTATTTTTTGCAGCGTGTCCTTCGTTTGCTTGTCAGCCTCGACCTTCAGGAAAATGGTTCCATTTTTTTCTTCCTTCATCCGTTTCACTTTTTCCAATGGATATACACTCCTGATCAGCAGCTGGTTTTTTCCATCCCGCTCTTCCAGCGTTCCTTGAAGCATGACAACTTGTCCTTGGATCAATTCGACAGAATGGAGTTTATACACATTAGGAAAAGCGACCGCTTCGATATCCCCCTCTTCATCGCTTACGCTCAAAAACGCCATCACATCGCCCTTTTTCGTCCTAATGGTTTTCACCGCCGTAATATAGGCGCCAAGCAGGACTTTGGATTCCTTTTTATTGGTCGCTTCGTCTATGCTCAAGCAGCCAAAGTATTGGAAAAGCTCCCTGTAGCTTGTCACAGGATGATTCGATAGGTAGAGCCCCAATGCGCCTTTTTCCAACGCCAGTTTATGTTCGATCGGAATGGGCTCGACATGGTTGTACTTCGGCTTGAGTGAAAATTCGCCATCGGAAAACATATCGAAAAGATCGTCATCGGGATTCACCAATTCTGTATGGCTGATCGCAACGTCCAAGCTTGCCAGCAGCGTCGCCCTGTCTTCCCCGAATTCATCGAATGCACCTGAATTCACAAGTGCCTCGAGCACTTTCCTATTTACGATCTTTCCAGATACCCGTAAACAAAAATCGAATAAATCCTCGAATCTCTTTTGCCGTCTTGCCGCAAATAATTCCTTTAAGACAGTGCCGCCTATCCCTTTAATGGCACCAAGGCTAAAACGGATCCCTTCCTTTTCCGGTAAAAACGGATAGCCGCTCAGGTTGATGGAAGGAGGGAGGACGGTAATCCCTTTCTTTTTTGCTTCACGGATATATTGGGAAACCTTGTCATCATTCCCGATTACCGATGTCATGAGGGCTGCCATGAAATGTTCAGGATGGTGGGTTTTCAAGTAACCTAGCTGATAGGCAATGACACTGTATGCGACCGCATGGCTGCGGTTGAATCCGTAGTTAGCGAACCGGACGATCAAGGAATAAATTTCATCCGCGGTTTTTTCGGAATATCCTTGCTGCAATGCCCCGCTCACAAAATGCTCCCGCTCCTGATCGAGCACATCCTTTTTCTTTTTCGACACGGCCCGTCTGAGCAGGTCTGCCTCCCCAAGCGAAAAACCGGCTAAGCGAGAGGCAATTTGCATAATTTGTTCTTGATAGACAATGACTCCGTATGTAGGCTCAAGAATATCCCGCAAATCCTCGTGCAGGTAATCGATTGGTGCCAATCCATGCTTTCGCTCGATGAACAATGGTATGTTCTCCATCGGACCTGGCCGATAAAGGGCATTGACCGCGACGATATCCTCGAAACGGTTAGGCTTCAGCTTGATCAAGACCTTTCTGATGCCATCCGATTCGAATTGAAACACCCCGGTTGTTTCGCCTCTTCCCAAAAGCGCCAAGGTCTCGGGATCATCCATCGGGATTTGCGACAGGTCGAGCTTCCTCCCGGTTGCTTTTTGGATATTTTTCAAAATATTATCAATGAGCGTCAAATTGCGAAGACCAAGGAAATCCATTTTCAGGAGTCCAAGCTCTTCAAGGACGTCCATTGGATATTGCGTCAAATGGATTCCATCATGGCCTCCGGCAATCGGGATATGCTCGGTCAGTGCCTGGTCGCTGATGACGACGCCGGCAGCATGCGTCGAGGTGTGGCGCGGCAAGCCTTCAAGCAATAACGCGGTGTGAAAAAGCTTTTGATTCAGCTCGCTCTCATTAACGAAATCGCGCAGCTTTTTTGATTCCTTGAAAGCGTCGGGCAGTGTTATCCCAAGGCGGTTTGGTATCATTTTCGAGACCGCTTCCTGCTCCTTGGAATTCAAGCCGAAAACGCGTCCCGTGTCCCTTAATGCAGCTTTGGCCGCCAACGTTCCGAACGTAATGATTTGTGCGACATGCAATTCCCCGTATTTCTTCGCAACATAAGCGATCACCTCTTCACGGCGGTTATCCGGGAAATCAATATCGATATCGGGCATCGAGACCCTTTCCGGATTCAGGAAACGCTCGAACAGCAAGGAATGCTCGATCGGATCGACATCCGTTATCGACAGCACGTAAGCGACCATCGAACCTGCGGCCGACCCCCTTCCAGGTCCGGTCAGGATGTGGTGATCCTTGGCGAATTTCATGAAGTCCCATACGATCAAAAAGTAATCGCTGAATTTCATCTTAGTTATGACATCCAATTCATATCGCAGTCGCTCTTCATATTGAATGGGCGGCTCCTGCAGTCTCTTCTTTAAACCTTCAAAACAGACGGCTTCGAGCATTTCCTCTGCTGTCACCCCGGCTTCGGTAGGGTACTTAGGCAGCAGGGAACGGTGAAACGGTATGTCAAGATTGCATTGCTCGGCAATAAGGAGCGTATTTTCGAGTGCATCCGGCCTATCATGGAACAGCTCCGCCATCTTGGCGCGGCTTTTCAAATAATAGTGCTGGGATTCAAGCACTGTGTGCGTTTCATCAGCCAGCTTGTCACCATTTCCGATTGCCAGCAGCACTTCTTGGGCAAGTGCATCGCTTTCGTTCAAGTAAAGGACTGGATTGGTCGCTACGACCTTAATCCCCAGTTCCTTCGCAAGCACACTTATCGCTTCGTTTTCTTGATCCTCATTTGAGATCGACAATCTCTGTATCGATGCATAAAAGTTATCCGCTCCAAAAATCTGCTGAAATCTCCTTGCTGCCTGTTGAGCCTCCTCCGCCCGTTCTTCCCTTAACAGTGTTTCTATTTCCCCTTCGGAGCCAGGGGTGATCGCAATCAATCCCCTGGAGTAGCCTTTAAGCCAATTCATCGGGATACCCGAAGGTGATTTCGTTTTTATCGCACTGCTTATCTTGAGCAGGTTCTGGTAACCTTGTAGATTTTTTGCTAATAAAAGAAGTCCATGAGCCGCTTCCCATTCATCCAGGACATCTACAAGAATCCCGATGATCGGCTTTATGCCCTGCCTTTTGCATTCTTTATAAAAATAAACTGAACCGTACATGACATTTCGATCGGTTAGTGCAAGGCTTGTACAGCCATCCGCTTTCGCTTTGGCTACAAGCTCGGCGATCTTCACCGTACTTGTCAGCAGGCTATATCCGCTCTGAATATGGAGATGAGTATACACGTTTTTATTCTCCCACCTTTGTAAGGCATGTTTCTTTCATTATAGTGTTTATTTCAAAAAAAGAAAATATGTTCTCATTTCCAATCCCCTTTCGCACGTATTTCCACCTGCTATCATAATACTCCGACACTCCCCATATAATTGGAATAGAAGACTATCAAAGCCAAAAAGGATGATGATACATGAATGAAGCCTTTGTTCCAGCCTTTCTCAACAGCTTTTTCATATCGCTTGGCGTTTTGCTTGGAGGTTCGATCATCGGGGGGCTCGCCGCTTTTTTTACAGGACAGGCCCCGATGACGGCTGTTTTCCGATTATCGGACAGCCTGCGGATTTGGGCGATTGTCGCGGCCATCGGAGGTACCTTCGATATGGTCTATAATTTTGAGCGTGGCATTTTCCACGGGGAAACGAAGGATATCGTCAAACAGGTTCTCTTGATTTTATCTGCCCTTGGCGGAGCACAGACAGGAGCACTGATCATCAACTGGTTCACCCAGGAGCATATCTCATCATGAGGATTCCCCCTTATCATCGGGCACCCACCTGGCAGCGTTTCTTTGCAGGTGCTGCCCTTGGCGCATTGCTGAGCTGGGTGATGTTCTTTTATATGCATGGGGTCCAGCAGGAAAAGCAAATCCGGACCCTTCACGAACAGCGGGAAGATATTAAGGACTTCAAGGATAAAATCGCCATTTGGGAGCAAGATTACAAAAAATTAAATCAGCAAAACGAAGAGATTCTAACGATTCAGGAAGTGGAGGTACTGATTACGAATGGTAAGGATTACAGCCTCGATAACCTGAGTGTGGCGGAAGCGGAGGATTTGATAGAGGACGACCTATCCTCACTGGTTGCCAAGGATGTCGCCAGTGTATATAACGGAAAGATGCTATTGAAAAAATCCATTGAAAATAAAATCATGACCATCAATAAAAAGCGTTATAAACTCGAAGTCGCCGAGATCATGTTTTATACGAAAATGAATATCGAGATCAAACTGAAAAGAACCACTTCTTAAACATAAAGACCAAATCATATGCGATTTGGTCTTTACATTTTTTCACTCCGCCTTATTCAACGCTTCCAAATCGGCTAGGATGTTGTCGACTTCATCCCAGGAATGGATCGAAGCCCCAGCAGCAAGAGGATGGCCGCCGCCGTTATATTTCCGGGCGATCGTATTGATGATCGGACCTTTAGAACGGAAACGCACTCTAATCTCTTGGTCTTCTTCAATGAAAAACACCCATGATTTCACATTTTTGATCGAGCCGAGGGCGGAAACGAGCTGTGACGCCTCCGATGCCGAAGCATCGAATTTTTCAAGGATTTCTTTAGTGATGATCATTTTACCCGTGCCATGCGTCAGGATTTCAAAATGCTGCAGCACATAACCATTCAAGCGGACGATGCTTTCCTTGACATCGTACATCTCCTGATATAGCTGCGGGCGGGAAAACGAATAGGTGATCAATTCACCGGCATGGTCAAATGTCTTTTCAGTCGTGCTTTGGAACAGGAACCGTCCTGTGTCGCCAACGATGCCCGCATATAGAAGACGCGCGGCTTCATCCCCCATCTTCAGCCCTTGATCTTTTCCAAATAGGTAAAAATCATAAATCATTTCGCATGTGGAACTTGCTGATGTATCGACCCACCTCATATCTCCATAGGGATCTTCATTTGGATGATGATCGATCTTGATCAGCTTATCACCTGTCTTGTACCGTGCATCACAAATCCGGTCCGTATTTGCCGTATCACAGACGATCACCAAAGCCCCTTGATACGTTTCGTCCGAAATCACATCAAGCCTTCTTAAGTAATTCAATGATGGTTCTTCCTTACCTACCGTGAATATCCTCTTTTCAGGGAAAGAAGCTTTCAGGATTTCCGCCAGGCCCCCTTGTGAACCATAAGCGTCGGGGTCCGGACGGACATGACGATGGAGAATAATGGTATCATAACGCTTTATTTCTGCCAAAATTTCAGCTTTCATATAAATCTCCCTCCAACATATGTATTAGTAGTTTCCAATTTAAAGATGATATCTTTCATTTAATCAAATATTTGGGGAAATAGGAAGACTCATCTTGTTTACTGTGGCATTCCCTGGCATTTCCCGCTACAATAAAAAGGTACATATGTTAAATTGGGGGAATTATAAACGATGCCTATCCTTGTCACCTTGATCGTTCTATCACTAGGGGTCTATCTGTTTTATAAAATTAAATCGATACGCACCAAAATGCCGATGGAGAAAAAGTGGATTTCCGGAAAGTCTTCCATAGCCCTTGGAGCATTTGTCGCCCTATTCGGAATGAATCAGCTTTTTCTGTTCCACTCGACCACCACTTATATCATCGCCGCGGTTTTCATCTCAGTCGGCCTGTTCAGCGTTTATGGAGGCTATAAAATGTATAAATATTACCTGCCATATGCGATTGAAGAATCCGCAAATCAAAAAGGATAATCGTCATTCGATTATCCTTTTTGATTTATTTTCATGATCTGTCCAGCAGCTGGCACGTTAACATTGCCTTTCCGACGAGTTTGCCTTGGTTAAACACCTCGACATCCACTTTTCCGAATTTACGTCCTACGTCAAGAACACGGGGGTGTATTTCAAGCGTACTGTCAATTTGGACTGGCTTAATGAAATAAATCGTCATATTCTCTACGACCAAATCACCTCGTTTGTAGCTTCTCAGTGCCCGGTTAGCCGAATCCGTAACCAATGTCGTAAACACACCGCTGGAAATCGTCCCAAGATAATTGGTCATTTGCGGTGTGACGCCATACTTATACACTTCCTCACCCTTACCCCGATTCGACGTCATCACAAGCTGACTCGTAATCGTATCGTCGATCGTTTCGCCAACCTGTGGCTGCCTTTGGCTCATTTGCAGTGCCTTCAGCACATCCTGCCTGCTCACGATTCCTTGCAGGATATGACTGTCATTGACTACCGGGATCAATTCGATCCCTTCCCAAACCATCATATGTGCAGAAGAGGCCACACTCGTTTTATCACCGACGGTCATCGGATTTTTCGTCATCACCTTTTCGATGAGCGTCCACTCATCCTGACCGATGATATCCTTTGAAGTGACCATTCCTTGGACCTTCATATTGTCATCAACAACAGGAAAACGGCTATGCCCTGATTCCTGGTTGAGCTCGTGCCACGTCTGAACCTTATCACCAATCGTCAAAAAGGTCGTATCCTGAACAGGTGTCAAGATATCCTCCACGAGCAAGATTTCCTTTTTAATCAATTGGTCATAAATCGCCCGATTGATCATCGTTGCGACAGTAAAGGTATCGTAGCTCGTTGAAATGACCGGCATTTCCAATTCATCCGCTAACCTTTTAACAGGCTCTTCCGTATCAAAGCCTCCGGTAATCAGCACCGCCGCCCCTGCTTTCAGCGCATGCTCATGGGCCTGTGTACGGTTCCCGACGATCAGCAGATTTCCCGCACCTGTATATCTCATCATCGCATCGAGCTTCATTGCCCCGATGACAAATTTATTCAATGTTTTATGAAGTCCCGTTTTACCGCCCAGAACTTGTCCTTCCACAATATTGACCACTTCGGCGAAAGTGAGCTTTTCAATATTCTCTTTTTTCTTCTTCTCAATACGAATCGTGCCTACCCGCTCGATCGAGCTCACATAGCCCTGATTCTCTGCCTCTTTAATGGCCCGGTACGCCGTTCCTTCACTAACATTCAATGCTTTCGCGATTTGACGGACGGAAATCTTCTCGCCAACCGGAAGCCCATCGATATGCTTTAATATTTGTTCATGCTTTGTAGCCAAGCGCTTCACCCTTTTCACGGTATTCCTATTCCCCATTATAAGGTCAAAGAGCCCCGTTTATCAAACAACTACTAATATTGGCGCAGCCTTTTGTGTTCCACCTGCCGTTTCAGCTTATGCTTTTTAGGCGAATATAGAATGCCCGTCAAATTCCCCGCCACCGCCAGCATCGCAAACAACAACCAACAGCCTGCAAATAAGCCCCTCAGCCCCCCGCTTTCCAATGACAAGCGCGGCACGGCATAATACAGCATCACACCGCATAATAACAAACACAGCAACAACCTCTGCTTCATCCAATCCCCCCTTATTTTTCATCTATTCATTTTATGCCTGCGAACGAAAAAAAGACTGACCTGCATGAACGAGAATTACTGGTCTATATGTCCATGTATCGCGCACCCTATAAAATGAAGCGCCATAACGTGGATTTAATGGTTCACGAGCCTTTACGAGGATTTCTTCGTTTTCATGCAAAAGAGGGTGGAACTTCAGGCGCAAAGCACGAGCTATGCATTCTTTTTTTCGGCCTGCACTCAACTTAATTCAACCTGCCTCCTCTTTTTTTCGACCTGCATTCAACTTAATTCGACCTGCACCCACTTTTTTCGGCCTGCACTTAGCTTAATTCGACCTACTTCCACTTTTTTTCGGCCTTCACTCAACTTAATTCGGCCTGCATCCTCTTTTTTTCGGCCTGCACTCCACTTAATTCGACCTACACCCACTTTTTCGGCCTTCACTCAACTTAATTCGACCTACACCCACTTTTTTTCGGCCTTCACTCAACTTAATTGGGCATGCATCCTCTTTTTTTCGGCCTGCACTCCACTTAATTCGACCTACACCCACTTTTTTTCGGCCTTCACTCAACTTAATTCGGCCTGCATCCTCTTTTTTTCGGCCTGCACTCCACTTAATTGGGCCTGCATCCTCTTTTTTTCGGCCTGCACTCCACTTAATTCGACCTACACCCACTTTTTTTCGGCCTTCACTCAGCTTAATTCGACCTACCTCCACTTTTTCGGCCTGCACTCAACTTAATTCGACCTGCCTCCAGCTTAATTCGGCCTGCACTCAGCTTAATTCGACCTACACCCACTTTTTTTCGGCCTTCACTCAACTTAATTCAACCTACACCCACTTTTTCGGCCTGCACTCAACTTAATTCGACCTACCTCCACTTTTTCGGCCTGCTTTCAACTTAATTCGGCCTTCACTCAGCTTAATTCGACCTGCCTCCACTTTTTCGGCCTGCACTCCACTTAATTCGACCTACACCCACTTTTTTTCGGCCTGCACTCCACTTAATTCGACCTGCCTCCACTTTTTTTCGGCCTGCACTCCACTTAATTCGACCTGCCTCCTCTTTTTTTCGGCCTTCACTCAACACCAGCCTACTCCACCTCATTAAAACTGCAGGCTCAAGGATTTCTTTATCATGTTAGAGTGGATTGGAATGTTCAAGCCCGCAGGAACAGAAAGAAAAAAGCAATAATAAAAAAATACAGCCAAACTCCATTATTATCGAGTTTGGCTGTATTTTTGCAGAAGCTCCTAAAGTAAAGGCTACCGCTCTTCTCTTTATAGGTCAATTTCATCTCCTGGTTCCATGATGAATCCATTTCCTTCTTCAAGCAGGTCAAGGAATCGTTTGGGATCCTGCTTGATGACAGGGAAAGTATTGTAATGGATTGGCACGACTTGTTTCGCTTGAAGGAATTTCGCCGCCAGTGCCGCATCTTCAGGTCCCATCGTGAAATTGTCGCCGATCGGCAAGAAAGCCAGATCAATCGGATGGCGCTCCGCAATCAATTTCATATCGGAATATACCGCCGTATCGCCGGCATGATAAATGGTTTTGCCTTCTATCGTCAATAACACGCCAGCAGGCATCCCTAAATATATGATTTGTCCATCACCCGCATTGAAGCCCGTACCATGAAAGGCAGGCGTCAGTTTCACTTTTCCAAATTCGAACTCAAAAGCTCCGCCGATGCTCATTCCATGAGTCCGGACTCCTTGTGCACCGAAGTAATCGGCAAGCTCTGCAATGCCAATGACAAGTGCATCATGTTTCTTTGCCAATTCAACCGTGTCACCTACGTGGTCATTATGCCCATGCGTCAGGATGATCACATCCGGTTTAACCTCGTCAACCTTCAAATCGGTTAGTGCATTTCCATTAATGAACGGGTCGAACAAAATCGTTTTTCCATTCGTTTCTACTTTTACGACTGCATGTCCATGAAAAGATACTTTCATTTGATGATGCTCCCTTCCCATACCCCATAATTTTGATTCGATAAGCTTTCTTAGGACTTTCCCATTTACTATGCTTTTAAATATTGCTAAGGTAATTATATCTTATCAATGGAGGTATCGTCATGAATGAACGTTTGACAGAATTACAAAATTGGCTTCAGACCAATGAGGTCGAAGCCGCTTTTCTTACATCCACCGAGAGCATCTTCTATTTAAGCGGATTTTTTAGTGATCCTCACGAAAGATTGCTTGCACTTGCCATTTTTGCAGATGCCGATCCTTTCCTCGTCTGTCCGCAAATGGAGGTCCCCGATGCGAAACAGGCTGGATGGGATGGAGATATCATCGGATACACCGATATTGAAGATCCATGGGAAAAAGTTAAGCAAGCCGTTGCGAAACGCGGTCTGGCCATCAATAAAATGGCGATTGAAAAAGAACATATGAATGTGGAACGCTACGAGCAAATCCAGCAGCATTTTGGAGCACCAGCGCTCGTTCCGGCAGAAGAAAAACTGCAAAAGATGCGAATGATCAAGTCGGAGGATGAAATGGTCAAAATCCGCGAAGCGTGCCGACTTGCCGACTTCGCGATTGAAGTCGGCGTCAGCGAAATCCATGAAGGTAAAACGGAAATGGAAATCCTTGCAACGATTGAATATGAATTGAAGAAGGCCGGTGTCAGCCAAATGTCATTCTCCACGATGGTGCTCACTGGTAAAAACGGCGCATCGCCACATGGTACACCAGGAAATACGAAGGTTCAGCGCGGCGACCTTGTCCTTTTCGACTTAGGCGTCGTTCATGAGGGATACTGCTCTGACATCACCAGGACCGTTGCATACGGTGATATCAATGATAAACAGGCAGAAATATACGAAACGGTTCGCATGGCCCAGGAAGCGGCCGTAGCAGCGAGTATGCCGGGCGTTGCTTGCTCGGAGGTTGACTTGATCGCGAGAAACATCATCCGCGATAAAGGATATGGCGAATTCTTCCCGCACAGACTAGGCCACGGACTTGGGATCAGCGTCCATGAATACCCGTCCTTGACCGAAACGAATTCCCTCAAGCTTCAATCTGGCATGGTTTATACGATCGAACCAGGCATCTATGTTCCGAATGTTGCAGGCGTCAGGATCGAGGATGATCTTTTGATCACGGAAACAGGCTGTGAAGCTTTGACCAAATATCCGAAGAGCTTGCAAATCATAAAGTAACCAACCTTAGGAACCCCCAAACTCATTCGAATTGGGGGTCCTTCTTTTCATTCGCAAGCCCTTGTCAATAATTAATCGGTCCTTATTTCCTGCTTCACGACTTTGTCACGGCCATCATACCAAAGGAGCAGCCATTCGCTATCTATCCTTATAAATCCCCTTTCCGCTCCAAGATAATAAATGCTCGCAGCTTCCCCTGAAAAATATTCAGTGTCCGTCGGCGGACCTAAAAGCGCGATGACTTCTTTTTCCGACTTTCCGACGAGCCCGCGTCCCTTCAATAAATCATCGACCATATAGATTCTTTCTTCATGATCCCCCAGCCACCTTTCAGTGGTGAAACGGGCTTTGGATTCATTCACTCCCAAAAGGACCAGGCAAGAAAGCAAAAGCAGGAGGCCAACACTTGTTATGATTATGGATATCATTTTCCTATCTTTGTTTTCATGTCCATCGGTATATCTAGAGGAAATCCACTGAACCAATAGCAAGGGTGCAAACGGAAGAAGCAAGGCAGCGATGCTTGCTACACTGATAGAAACCATTGCCATATTAATGTAAATGATTGCAAGGAAATAGATTAGCATAAACACGAGTACATACAGATAAAATGCCAGATTCACCATTCTTGAAAGACTCAACGAAAACTCCCCTCCCCAGCCGTCAGATTACCATAAATAAACAAATAAGTTAATGGCATAAAAGACAAAAGGAATCAATCTCTTATTGTGCCCAGATTACGGTTTCTTTGGTTATTGGCTAAAACAGTCGCTAATTTGTTATAATTGAAATAATATCCAATAGGAAAACCATAGTATAATAGGAATGAAATAGAAGGAGGAGATTCACTATGAATAGTATAGATTATAAAAATATTCTCGTAGCGGTGGATGGTTCGGAAGAAGCGGAGTGGGCATTGAAAAAAGCCATCTACTTGGCGAAACTCAGTGACGCCACCCTTGTGCTGGCACACATCGTTGATACAAGGAATTTCCCGACAATCGAAGCTTATGATATGACCCTCCGTGAACGTTCTGATGCCTTTGCCAATGAACTTTTGGAAAAGTACAAGATGGATGCAGTGGCATCCGGAATCGTACACGTCCAAACTGAAGTCGCCTACGGTTCACCAAAGGTACAAATTCCAAAAGATTTAGCGAAAAAATATTCAATCGATTTAATCGTCTGCGGTGCAACCGGCCTTAATGCCGTCGAACGCTTCCTGATCGGCAGCGTGTCTGAGGGCATCGTTCGCCATTCAAGCTGCGATGTAATCGTCGTGCGTACGAATACCGATAAATAATCAGCAAAAAAGCTCGTTCACAATGTCGGTGAACGAGCTTTTTTTGTTTTTATTTATTCACGAGCTTCTCCGCTTTTTCAATGGCAAGCTGTACTTGAGCGAAACCAGTACCGCCCGCACTATTACGTCGTTTAACTGCTTCGTAAGGATCCAGGGCATCGAATATATCATGGTCAAACAACTCGGATGCTTCCTGGAATTGCTCAATGCTCAGATCGACTAAATAGCAGCCGTTCTGCACACAGTGCAATACCAGTTTCCCGACAACCTCATGCGCCTTCCGGAAGGGCATTCCCTTTGCAGCTAGATAGTCAGCCAATTCCGTCGCATTCGAAAAATCATTCCTTGTCGCCTTCTCCATGATGTCCTTCTTCACCTTCATGGTTGAGATCATGCCGGCAAATATCTTAAGCGAACCAACTATCGTTTTGACTGTATCAAAAACGCCTTCCTTATCTTCCTGCATATCCTTGTTATAGGCAAGCGGAAGTCCTTTCAAAACAGTCAATAACCCCGTCAAATTCCCATAAACCCGCCCGGTTTTCCCACGGATCAATTCAGCCATATCCGGATTTTTTTTCTGCGGCATGATGCTGCTTCCCGTTGAAAATGCATCGTCCAATTCAACGAATTGAAATTCCTGGCTTGACCAAAGGATGATTTCTTCGCTGAAACGGGATAAATGCATCATCATCGTCGCACTATTGCTCATGAACTCAATGGCAAAGTCCCGATCGCTTACCGCATCCAGGCTATTTTCATATATTCCTTCAAACCCCAAGAGCTCGGCACTGAGGGCACGGTCAATCGGGAAGGTCGTTCCGGCCAGTGCACCAGCACCCAATGGCGAAATGTTGATTCTTTTATAGCTTTCTGAGAAACGCTCTTTGTCACGCTCAAGCATCCAAAAATAAGCCATTAAATGGTGGGCAAACGAGATCGGCTGCGCCCGCTGTAAATGAGTATATCCTGGTATGAGTGTTTCCACATTTTTCTTGGCCTGTCCCAAAATCGCTTCCTGAAGGTCGTGGATGAGCTGCAGAATCACGTTCGTTTGATTTCTCATATAAAGATGAAGATCCGTTGCAACCTGATCATTACGGCTTCTCCCAGTATGGAGCTTTCCGCCAACTGGCCCAATTTCGTTTATTAGCATACTTTCCAGGTTAAGATGGATATCCTCCATCTCAACCTTAAATGTCAACTCTCCCTTTTCAGCTTTTCCCTGCAAGGATTTAAGGCCAGAAATAATCTGATCTGCATCTTCTTCAGGCAGGATGCCGCATTGCTTTAGCATCGTTACATGAGCTAGGCTTCCTTGAATGTCTTCTTGGACAAGTTCCTGGTCAAAGGAAATGGAAGCTCCGAATTCGTCTACCCATTCCTCTGCAGATTTAGTGAACCTTCCTCCCCAGAGCTTGCTGCTCACACTGTCACCTTCTTGTTATTGACCATGCTGTTCACTTTCGTTGGAAGTCCCCATAGTTTAATGAAACCAACTGCTGCATCATGATCGAATTCATCCGCCTTTGTATAAGTGGCCAATTTTTCATCATAAAGGGAGTATTCCGATTTTCTGCCTTCTACGATCGCATGTCCTTTGAATAGCTTCACACGAACTGTTCCCGTTACGTTCACTTGTGTTTCTTTCAGGAAAGCGGCCAATGCTTTTTGAAGCGGTGAGAACCAAAGTCCTTCATAAATCAATTCAGTCATTTTCTTTTCGATCACAGGTTTGAAATGAGCCAGCTCTTTTACAAGCGTAATGTCCTCAAGCTCTTTATGGGCAGCTATCAATGTCATGGCTCCAGGAGCTTCATAGACTTCACGGGATTTGATTCCTACTAATCTATTTTCCACATGATCGATACGTCCAACACCGTGTTTGCCGGCTATTTGATTCAATTCGACAATCAAGTCGGCCAGTTTATAGTGTTTATTATTCATCGTGACAGGAACACCTTGTTCGAATCCAATTTCAATGATATCAGCGGTATCCGGCGTGTCCTCAAGACTTGCAGTCAAATCGTAAGCATCCTCCGGCGGAGCGGCCCATGGGTCTTCCAGGATTCCACATTCATTGCTTCTTCCCCAAAGGTTTTGATCAATCGAGAATGGGCTAGCCAAGCCGATCGGTACAGGAATTCCGTTTTTTGCTGCATATTCAATCTCCTCTTCGCGAGACCACTTCCAATCACGAACAGGTGCAAGAACTTCTAAATTAGGGTTCAAAGCTGAAATGGAGACTTCGAAACGCACCTGGTCATTTCCTTTTCCCGTACAACCGTGCGCTACAGCCACTGCATTTTCCGCTTCAGCCACTTCCACTAATTTCTTCGCGATCAGCGGACGTGATAAAGCCGATACCAATGGGTATTTCCCTTCGTACAATGTGTGTGCCTGAAGGGCCGTTAATGCGAATTCATCCGCAAATTCATCTTTGGCATCAATCACATATGAACTGACGGCACCAACCGTTATCGCTTTTTCCTTAATGAAGTCCAGATCTTTCCCTTCACCGACATCCAAACAGCATGCCACAACCTCATATCCTTGTTCTTGTAACCATTTAATTGCTACGGAAGTATCCAATCCTCCGGAATATGCTAAAACAACTTTTTGATTTCCCATTTTCATCGTCCCTTTCGTGTGAATAAAAATTCATATGTTTTTATTTTTATTCATTCTATGATTAGTACTTTATCATTTTTATAAAAGGAATACAAGGGGTATTTTGAAGATTCAGCTAAAAATTCCGTTCCTATTATCAAGCCCCTGATACATTGGCAGCGCCCGCCGGAATATAGTAAACTAAGAGTATGAAAAACGGAAAAGCGGAGGGAATATGAAAGAGTTATTTACCTATGATGAACGGCTCGGCATCGCCATTCCTGATTTGAACCTGGAGTGGGATGAATATACAAAGGGCGAGCAGCAGCAAATACTCGTGCACTGGGAGAATATCCGGGGGAGCATCCCTGACCGAATCAAGGAGCTGGAAACAACCATTAACCATAAGCAGAACCAGCTCTCCGATGAAAGTGACTTCGCCGCTTCATGCAAGCTCAATTCCGAAATTGCCGACCTGGCCTCGATCATCAATGACCTGTGGCTTTGGTATCGGGCCAATCAAGGCGTGAGTGGGAAGATGCATAATTGAAGGCTGTTCTATGCAAAAAAGGCCACAGGCTAATTAGTACCCTATTGAATGGACACTCTAAAAATGTCTACGCTATAGGGTACTTATGTTTATATTAAGAAAAAGCGATTTGGAGCGGCCTTGTTCGATTTGACGGACCGTTCCTTTTCGACATGCATTCTGTACATCTACAGTTTTTAAGCCGTTCGCGTGAAAACGATGAGGGAATCCCGATTGTCCGCATGTAGCTGGTGAGAAACGGTATCTCAAACTCGCGAGTAAAGTCAATGAATTGGCGAGTAGAGGTGCCGAATTCGCGAGTAACGCTCCAAAATGGCAAAAAAAACCAGTAATGGTACGGAGAAACCCGGGCGGAAATTGCTAGTAACGCAACAATTTGACGACAAATGTCCCTAATAGCGTGTGAAAAGCGCAATATTTATGTGGACCCACCCCAAATTCGAGGCAAAGCCCGTACTAGCGAGTAAACTGTACCTTAGACCGTTCTAGACCCGGTGGCACATGAACAGGTAGAAGCGATGTAAAATCAAAAAAAGCCGCCTGCATAGTGCAGACAGCATCTCCTTCAAGTTGCCTAGTTTTTTTAAAAGCCCATTCAAAGGTCCATTTTATAGGAAACTGGGTCCTTTTTTACAATTCGTTCATAAATCCTTCCTGAGTTCACCGACGACATGCCGCAATTCCGGAAGAATCAATTTATTCATCGCAAGCCGAACCGCCCCTGATGAGCCAGGAGTGGAAAATACCGCTTTATCGTTCACGATTCCGGCAGCCGCCCTCGATAATATCGCTGCCGAACCAATGTCCTCCTGATAGCTGAGCATACGGAAAAGCTCGCCGAAACCAGGGATTTCCTTGGTCATCAATTCCTTGACCGCCTCGATCGTTACATCCCTCTTGGCGATTCCCGTACCGCCATTCATCAATACGACGTCGACCTTTCCGCTTCGACAGCCTGCCATAACCGCTGCTTGAATTACATCTTTTTCATCTTTTACGATTTCGTATCTTGTCACTTCATGACCATTCGCTTTCAGTAATTCCATCATCAATGCGCCGCTTTTATCATTTTCTTCATTACGCGTATCGCTAACGGTAATCACCATGCAGTGAATAACCTCCGTGATCGCCTTTTTATGATTCTTGACGCTCATCATTCATCAGCCTTCTTCTCCAGTAAATAACGATATTGATAAAACTTCTGGGCAAATTCACTGACACTCCGGGTCATTTGATAATTCGCGCCTGCCCCGATGGCGATGCTGATGATCGGAATGCCCCGAACCAGCTTTTGGCGGAAAACAGTAATCGATAAAGCCTTCAATAGCTGCTTCAATGGCTGCTCCATCCAGGTCGGATTTGTCAGCTCCTCAATTCCCAAATAAAAATAATCATCTTCGGCAGTTTGGATTTCATGGATCAATTCTTCCCATGCTATTCCCTGTAGCCTCTTTGGCATTGCCCCTGCATTGAATACCTTAAGTGCCATCATCATTTCGAAAGGCGTATTCACCTCGAAGCCATAAGACATGGCGATCAGCTGCACAGTCCGGATATTGATGACCGTCATGGCCGGTAAATCACTTCCAAGCAAAAGCATGCCTCCTGACCCACTCATCCCTCCTTGTGCAAAAGAGTATAAACGATGCTTGGCAATATGCTGGTTCGCTATGTAATTCAACTGGTCGATCGATAGGAGATTCAAGTCACCAAGCGTTTCGATTTCCTCGTTGAAAACGCGTGCTGATGCTAAAATCCGCTCCCTTGCATCTATTTGAATTTGTGAACTCTGAACCATGGCGTGCAAGTGAAAAAGCCAAGTATCAAGCTTTTCAAAAAACTGTTGCTGTACGTTTTCAGGCAACAGCGAAAACCCCTGCTCCAGCCATTTATCATACAATGCAGCAAGATCCGTCGGCTCATATTGATAAAGGTTTTCTTGCCATTCATTAATTTCATGCCAAACTTTCATTTCCCGATTGGTGAATTCCATGCATCAAGCCTCCTATGTATAGAATTGGTTGATTCTCCCTTAAGTATATCATACACAATGGGCTTTCAAGAATAGGTGACTTCCCGCGTTTCACGTAAGTGTACAGGGAAAACCCGTGATGAATTTGGCTTATGGTCCATATGGATAAAAAAATTCCCTTACCGAAAAAACCGGCAAGGGAACCTCTTATCCGAAAAATCAGGAAGGCATATTTTCGGCTTTTCCGTTCAAAGCAACCTTCATCGTATCCCTGACGATCATGATTTCTTCATTTGTGGGGATGACCATCACTTTCACTGGGGAATAAGGTGAATTGATGAACGCTTCTTTACCAGAGGAGGTACGATTAAGGTCCCGATCCCAATAAACACCCATGAATTCAAGCCCCTCCAAGATCCGGGCTCTAATGGCTTGGCTATTTTCACCGATACCGGCCGTGAAAATGATGCCATCGACTCCACCCATTTTCGCTGAATAGGAACCGATATACTTATGAATCCTGCCTGCAAACACTTCAAGGGCAAGTTTGGCCCTTTCATTGCCTTTGTCAGCTTCGCCTTGGATATCGCGCAGATCGCTGGAAAATCCGGAAAGGGCCAGCATGCCGCTTTGCTGGTTCAAGACATCCAGCACTTCATCAGCTGTTTTACCTGTTTTTTCCATTATATAAGGAATCAATGCAGGATCGATATTTCCTGAACGTGTCCCCATGGTAACACCTGCCAATGGTGTAAAGCCCATGGATGTATCCATCGACTTACCGCCCTTAATGGCAGTAATGCTGGCACCATTGCCTAGATGGCAGGAAATTAAGCGAAGCTGTTCAAGCGGACGGCCAATCATTTTTGCGGCCCGTTGGGAAACATATTTATGGGAAGTACCGTGAAATCCATATTTTCTTATTCCATAGTCTTCATAGTATTTGAAGGGTAAGCTATACATATATGAACTTGCGGGCATCGTCTGATGGAAGGCCGTATCAAATACCGCAACAGCCGGAACATCGCCTAGTATTTGCCTGAAGGCTTTGATTCCCGTACTATTGGCAGGGTTATGAAGTGGTGCCAACTCCGATAAGCGATCAATTTCCTTGATTACTTCCTCGTTAATCAGGACCGAATCACTGAACACCTCACCGCCATGAACAACACGATGGCCAACGCCGTCTATTTCTTCAAAGGAGTCAATGATGCGATGGTGAATCAGCTTTTTCAATAATATTCCTACAGCCACTTCATGATTAGGTATATCCATCGTTTCGGAAACATTTTCCCCTCCGACACTCAAAGTGAAAGTGGAATTCTTCAAGCCAATCCGTTCCACAAGACCTTTTGTAATTACTTGTTCATCAGGCATCTCAAAAAGCTGAAATTTCAATGAAGAGCTGCCTGCATTTATTGCGATGATTTTTGACATCCATCCTGCTCCTTTACTCTAAGCTTGTCTACATTTTCTTATGATTCCCTAAAAAGAAATATGCAGTATATAGTACAATCTTATCATGGCAGGTGGATAGTACCAAATAATAAGGGGAGGTAAAAAATAACCAGTACCGTCAAACAAAAAAATGAAAGCCAATGCGAAGCGCATCAGCTTTCATTTTTCATTTTTCCTCTTTAAACCAATCATCCATCTGCTGCATGACAGAACTTGTCGCTTCAAAATCCGAAAGCTTCGGAAGTTGTACGAGCAAGGCTTTCTTCGGTGCTTCGATACCTTCTTTTTTCTTTTGAAGGATCAGGATGCTTTTCGCTGCCGCTTCATTTTTAAACATGGAAAGCGGCAATTGCACCATTCCTTGGATATGTGTATGTTTTTTCAAGAAATCATTAAGTTTCGGCGCTTCATCTGAAACGAATAATTTATTTGGGACGATGAAGAAAAGGTGACCGCCATCCTTCACATGTTTCACACTCTGCTCGATAAACAAATGATGTGCATAAGAATGTCCCTCCCCAGCCTTCAATTCATAATCGGATGCACGGATATCATTCGGATAATACCCAATCGGCAAATCACTGACTACGACGTCCGAGGGATCGATGAATAATGGCTCCAGGCTGTCCTGGTTGAAGAATTCAAGCGGATGTTCTTGCAGGTTGGCACCTGCATAAGCAAGCCTGATCAAGGTTTCATCAATCTCGACTCCATATGAAGCGATGTTTTTATCAAGCAGTTGGTTCAGAATCGCAAATAACAAATTCCCTGTTCCGACGGCGGGATCCAGCATGACCAACTCTTTTTGACCCTTGGTGAATTTCCCGACTAAATAACTGACGAACATGCCTACTGCATCAGGGGTCATTTGATGATTTGGCTGCACGCTCTGCTGCATGCCTTTCAATATGGCCAACTGATACGCTTTACGGATTGCTTCCTTCTCATATTTCTCAGGTGAAAAGTCCGCATAATGCTTCATTAACCTTTTCTTTGATACTTCACTCAATTCCTCCTGCAGGATTTTCCCTTGGAAGAAATTCTCGCCCGTTTCACCTAGGGCATCGAGATACGTACATGATAGTTCACCTTGCAATATCTGGGCTGTTTCATTGAATTCATTAAATAATAGTTCAACTGGGGTAGACTTCACTTGTTAATTCCTCCTGTTTGGTTCTGTCCCTATTTTAAAGGTATGAAGAAAGAGATACAAGCCAGAGACCCTAGCAATCATTCTTGGCTGTACTTCGGACTTTCCTTTACACCTTATGTGAACACGAAGATGGAATTGTACTATGTTCGTTTCGTTTCACTGCAGGCACTCGCTTTCTACTGCAGGAGTTGAAAAAATATTGCTTTGAACCAGTTGCTTCGGCAATATCACTTGAACACAGTTCCGTTTTGCTCCATTGATGACCGAATACCAATGGAGTAATATGCATGAGGTGGTGATTATATGGATAAAAATCAATTTCATCATGGGCAGGTTAATCCGATAAATCAGCAACATGATATACAGTCAGCAACAATGGTTTCGGCAAGGGTATGGGGATGGATGTCGGACAGGGGAACAAGCGGGTTTTTACCTAAGACAAATGCTGTCTTGGTCTAATGAAGTCGACATAAAAGAATAGAAAAACAATCTTGCCAGACCACTCTTGACCATTAGGTGTACCGACAGTCTAGAGCCTTAACTAAATCGAGATAAAAAAACGTGTATCACAACGAATTGTATGGCCGGCAAACACAGATTTAAATACCTGCAGCTCCATTGAAATTCTGAGTCTAAAAAGGCTGTTGATTTTTTCAAAAACAAGTTGTTTATCAACAAAAAAACCGGGCATATTGTGCCCGGTTTCTTAGAATTGAATTCACATCTTATTTTGCCGCTTTGGCCGCTTCGATCGCACCTTCGTAATTTGGATGGTTCGTGCCTTCGCTCACATATTCCACATAAGTGATTTCATCGGAGCTGTTCACGACGAAGACGGAGCGTGCCAAAAGACGTAATTCTTGCATGACCACACCATATGCTTCACCGAAGGAAAGGTCACGGTGATCGGAAAGAACTTGAACATTTTCCAATCCACTTGCTGCGCACCAGCGTTTTTGGGCGAAAGGAAGATCATTGCTGATCGTCAATACTTTCACATTGTCCAATTTTGCCGCTTCTTCATTGAATTTTCGTGTTTGTGCATCACATACACCTGTATCCACTGAAGGAACTACACTGATGATGCGTACGGAACCTTTGGAGTCGCTTAATGTAACAGGTGATAAGTCGTTAGCCAATACTGTAAAATCAGGAGCCTTGTCCCCAACCTTTAGTTCCTGTCCCACTAAAGTGACCGGATTGTTTTTAAATGTAACTGAAGCCATTAAAAATTCCTCCTTTTTCTTCTATATGTACAAGCATAATCATATTTGTTTTACCGGAATTTTGCAATTAATTGAATTGGGAAAAGCGAAATTGACTGGAGCAATCAAGTCCGCCATAAATATAATGGCGATATTCCTGCAAAAAGAAAACTCGGCGTATGCCGAGTCGCAGTTAGAAATCTAAATCCTGTTTAGGTTCCTGATATCTTTTTGTTGGAGGTTGTTGACTTGCCCCCTGCTTTTGATTACTATCCTTCTTGGAAAGCATGGACTGGATTTTATCGACGACCTGGGGAGCTAAATCCATCATTTTTTCGAGAAGGTGCGTCCCTTCATCAAGATGAATCATCTTGACGCCATGGGAACCGACGATCAAAAAAGCAATCGGCGTTATCGAAACACCACCGCCGCTACCGCCGCCAAATGGCTGTTTCGATTCACCTTGTTGCCCTTGATGATTGCCATCAATCACAAATTCACTGCCACCTGCCGCAAACCCGAAGCCCACTTTGGAGACGGTTAAAATGACACTTCCATCCGGAGTTTCCACCGGATCGCCGATGATTGTGTTCACATCGACCATTTCTTTCAGATTTTCCATCGCTTCTTTCATCAATCCTTGGATTGGATGATCTGACATCTAAATTCCTCCCTCTAGAACGATTGTTTATTGGAATCACCTGATAGCCTCGCTAAATTTCCGGACTTGAAATTCGCTTTTTTGCCTTTCCAATAACGAAGCAGTTTTATTCCAGTCCACATAGCCTGCCCGATTCTAAATTGTAATATGCAGGAAATTAACGTATTCGCCTGCCATCGCTGAAAGTTAGGTGTAATCGAATAGGAGGGCATGATTTGAAAATTCAAATAGGAAGTCAATAAACCGATGATGGATCCTTTAAGCGCCCAGCAAGCCCCAGTTAGCATACCGGTGTGGGCAGCATTTTTAGTTCCGACCATGCTGTGCCACACGAATTTCTTGACCTTGACCTTTCGTGTGAACTGCCGGACGATCTTGTGAAAGCCGACAATATGCACAATCATCGTACGGAGGTCAGCCAACCCATCACGTAAATTTTCCGGTGTGACTTTTTTCGTTTCTTCCTTTTTGCTTTCTTCCTTCATACCTTGTTCTTTCTTAACTGTTATCGTTGCCGAGCCTTCTTCCTTTTTAATGACAGGCACTTTGATCGTATAGTGAAAAAGCCCATACCAAGCTGTTAATTTAATCTGTATTTTGTCATTTTTGTGAACATGCTTTAAGTCAATGTACACCTTTATTTTAGTGAACATAAGAAGAAGCAGCAGTAAGATGAGACAACCTGCAATCAACAAAAGCCACTTCATGCATCCACACCCTTTTTCCTCCCAGTATCGGCATATCCACAAAAAAATAAACCTGCAAAAGCGAAGATCTCGCCCTTGCAGGTTCATGAATTCATCATCATCTTCTTGTCAAGACCACGCTCGTATCTGCAAAGACATCATGCAAGGCCTGTTTCTTCGGCAATAGTCCTGCCAGGAGATAGCCAATCCATGTAATCTTTGAGATATAGCGACCGACCAGTTCCCTGAATAATACCGTTCCCCAGGAAATGACCTTTGCCTCTTCCTTCAATGCCACGACCTTCAGGCCGAAAATCATTTTGCCCAAGGTTTGGTTCATGAACTTGGTCATCAGTACAAAGTATAGGAAGAATACGATTCCCGTCAAAAAGCCCTCTGCCGAAAACCACAGATCATCTGCGCCTTCATAAAACTTGAAAATTGGATGAATCAAGATCCGATTCAAGCTTCCGATAATCAGGAGATCAGCTAAATATGCCCAAAATCTCATCCAAAACCCAGCAAAACAAACAGCCTTCAGTTCCTTATCACCGTTAACCTGCGCTGGTGGCATATCCAACTGCATGGGATCTTCCAGTAGATCCGGTGAAGCGAATTCGATTGGTTCATTGTTTTCATTTCTTTCCGTCATCCTTCAGCCCCCCTATTCCGCATACAAATACATTAAGCGTGGAGAATTTGAAGAGGAAAGGATTTTTGTCAAGACTGCCGTTTCCACATCATTTCCCAACATTTTTTGCGCTCCCATACTGAATAAGGAACCAAAGCCTGCTTCATCCGTATAACGGATGACTTGAGCATCTTTTTGACCTATATCCTTTTTCATGGCGGCAATGACATCATCCAAATGGCCAAAATCATCAATCAAATGGTTTTCCTTCGCCTGACGCCCATCATAAATGCGGCCATCGGCGATCTTCCTTACTTCCTGCTCCGTCATACCGCGGCCGTCTGCAATGACCTTCACGAATTGATCATAAGAGTTATTAATCATATTTTGCAATATATCTCGTTCCTCACCCGTCATTTCCCGGGTCGGACTCATGATGTCCTTGTGCGGTCCGCTTTTGATTGTCTCGAACTCGACGCCATATTTCTTGGCAAGCTTTTCATAATTATACCCGTGCATGATGACGCCGAGGGAGCCCGTCATCGTTTCCGGGCTTGCATAAATCTTATTGGCCGGTGCGGAAATATAATATCCACCCGACGCGGCCATTGACCCCATCGAAACATAGACAGGTTTTTTGACCTTTTTAATATCAAGGATCTTGTCATGGATTTCTGCACTTTCGACGACACCGCCGCCAGGTGAATTCACCCGGAGGATAATTCCCTTGATATCATCATTTTCTTCCGCCATCTTCAGCTTATCCATGAAGGCGCGGTGATTATAGGTTGCCGAACTTAGTAATGATGCTTCTCCCGTATCCTGAATCGTTCCCTCTACATCAAATACGGCAATGACATTCGTGTAGTCCTCGCCTTCAATGACGTCTTCGTAAAACTCGCTATCGGAAGCGAATAATTCATCAATCACGCTTTCCGTATCAGCTGTAAAAAAAGTTGTCGCCGTCCCTACCAGAATAGAGACAAAAAATAAAACGGCTGCGATTCCAAGTGCGGCCCAACGCTTTCCATTCATCTGTGTTCCCCCTTAACGATATGTATCCTTCTTACCATACGAACTGCATCCAAAAATGTTTCATCCCATGATAAACTTAGATATTTAAAATTGTAGCAAATAATCCTCTAATTGGAAATGGGAGCCACCTATTACATGTTTTTTTCTTTAGGCATACAAAAAAAGTCCTTTCCTCCCACCCTTCTACTAATGGGAGCTTCATGGACTCTCCGTGAAAATTCATTATACTTCTCCTATGGAGAAAAGAATGGCTTCCTATCGCATCAGCCTTCCAGATGCTGACGCAAGTGCCGTAATAATTAAGAAAGCTGCCGGAATAAATTCCGGCAGCTTTCTCCTTTCATTCCTTTGGCGCTAATTCAATGGCTGAATGAATCGCCGCAAGCATGCTTTTCTCATCGGCAATGTTCTTCCCCGCTATATCGAATGCAGTGCCGTGATCGACGGAAGTTCTTATGATGCCGCCTTTCAGGCCGACGGTAATATTGACCCCTGCCTCGATCCCCATTACTTTGATCGGGGCATGTCCTTGATCGTGATAACAAGCAACGACCATATCAAAATCCCCGCGGCCTGCCCTGAAGAACAATGTATCAGCAGGAAGCGGCCCTGTTACATTGATTCCTTCTTTTTGTGCCCGTTCGATGCCAGGCATTAATTTTTCTTCCTCTTCACCATTCCCGAATAAACCATTTTCCCCTGCATGAGGATTTATTCCGCATACCGCGATGCTTGGATTATGGAATCCAGCCTTCGTCAGTGTTTCATGTGCAAGTTTGATCACTTTGTACGTTCGCTCAGGATTAATGCTTTCGATGGCTTCAATCAGTCCCATATGTGTCGTCAAATGGATGACCTTCAGGTTGGGTGTAGTCAGCATCATTGAAAAGTCTTCCGTATCCGTAAGGTCAGCGAGAATCTCCGTATGTCCCGGATACATATGCCCCCCTTTATGGAGCGCCTCTTTATTCAGCGGTGCAGTACAAATTGAATGGATTTTCTTCTCTTTCGCCAAGTCAATCGCCTTTGCCAAGTATTGAAATGCGCCGTCTCCCGCTACAGCCGACACCTCTCCGAACGGGAGGTCTGAAGGAATGATGTCTAAATCCAGAACATCTATCGAACCGAATTCATACTTTGCCTCAGAAGGATCTTTTATCGCATTCACGATTCCGGTAAAGCCTACGATGGGCTTTACCTTCTCAATTATTTTGGCATCTCCGATCAACAGCGGCCTGCACTGTTGATATACCTCGGCATGCGTTAATGCCTTAACGATAATTTCCGGGCCAATTCCAGCCGCATCTCCCATGGTAATTCCTATAATCGGTCTCATTTAAGCATATTCTCCCTTCAACTTTTTCATGGCATGTATAAATACGTCCTCTGAACCGAATCCGCCCGCTTTCGTGACGACATATATAGCGTCATTACCCAGGAACTTGGATATAGGGACTCCTATTTCCAATTCGTCCAGCAATTCGAATCCTTTTACATCCCATAAATTGCATATTTGCTTGGCAGTATCGCCGCCAGTCATGGTTACACCTTTAAAATATTGTTTCTCTAATAGGACGGAACATACTGTGCCCATCGCTTTCACAATCTCGTTGCTGATTTGGGTATGCGTAAGGCCCCTGGATTTTCCAGTGTCCCAAGCCTTTTCGATATCAGCTTTCTCAGCAGTCGAATAGATGACGACATCTTTCCCGATTGCAGCCTTTTCGATGGCCTCCTGATAAACCCGTCGAATCTCCTCCGTTCTTTCCTTGTCATCGGCTATGGCTTTATAGGATTCGAAGGGTATTGCATGTACCTCGGTTTGTTCTAACAGTTTTTTCAATTGCAGCCGTGAATTCTTATTTACACTTCCAATCACAGTGAGCACCGGGGAAGTTGCATGAGGGATCGTGAACTGGTATTCCCTGGCTGGAATAGAATAATAGTCTGGGAGGTAATTGGCGATCCCCGCTGAACCCGCCCACGTTAGTTCAAGCTCGATATCTTTTGTATACTCCAATATTTCCTTCAAATGCTGCTCTGTGGAAGAATCGATGATGATATACGGAATCGAATCTTCCGCAAACCTTGATAGCTTCCTTTTCACATGTTCTTTGCCTTTATCCAGGTCCCCAACGGTGATTGTACCTATCGGGCGGGCCGTCTGTGTAGCGATAAGCTCTGGCAAATACGATTGGGTCACCGGGGTTTTCGGATCCTTGGAAATCTCCGTTTCCCCAAGAGGTATTCCATTTAAATAGTGAACAGAATCAAGAATCGATCTGCCGTTTTTAGGATACCCCGGAGCGATCATGACCAAATTCGGCTTAACGGCGTCATATAGGGCGTCAATTTCTGCACCGATATTGCCGCGCATGGTCGAGTCCAGCTTTTTATATATCGTCGAAAAGCCGGACCGCTTTAAAAAATCTGCCGCTACCTTGACTTTATCGTAAGCGTCTTGCTTTTCTAGTGAACGGCTGTCTGTATCGAATACGACAGCGTCATAATCCTGTACACGTTTTTCATCCATTCCAAAAAGAACGGTCGTCTTAAGTCCATGACGTGCCAATTGAACTCCGCTATCATTGGCGCCCGTCAAATCATCTGCGATGATCGCTAATTTCATAGTTAATCCCCTCTACTCATTGTATTTCGCCACTCCACCCTTTTTATCCAAATGCTTGGATAGGAAGCCGATGAAGATCGGGAGAAGGATGGCTGTCGTAACGACACTCGCTGCAATTTGTACGGTCGCAAGCTCGGCATGGACACCAAATGAGGCATTGGCTGCCACGATGGCAACAGGAGTACCGACCGCGTTACCCGCTGTAGAACCTTCGGAAGCACCGACAATCGGATTCCATCCTATCCATTTGAAGATTAGATATCCGCCTCCACCCGTTAGCACGACGGTGATCACACCAAGTAATACGCCACTTAATCCCCCTTGGATGATCGCTGTGAAATTAATCCCCATCCCTAACGAGAAAGCAAAGAATGGTACAAGTTTATCACTGCCCTTAGAAAGGAAATCCTTCATCTCGGAATCTAAATTACCCAATACCACCCCGACTATAAGCGGAAGCAATACGGCTATGAATGAGGTTGGAGAGAACATTCCGTTTGCGAAGCCCATTGTCCCAAAAATGGACAGCGCTACCATTGTCAGGAACGGACCATCACTTAATGCTAGAAATGGATAGGCCGCTTTATCTTCTTCTTTCCCGTACTGACCGGCAAGTGCAATATAAAGTCCGCCATTCGAATTCGTCATCGCTGCAATGATGGCCAGTGGTGCCATTCCCAAAAACAATCCGTTGCTATCGGCCAGCCAAAACCCAAGAAGTCCGACCAATGCTCCCAATACCCACTTATATGTTAAAAGTGTAACACCCTTTTTAACCGAAGTGCCTGCAGTGCGGAGATTGATTTGTGTTCCCGCAATCAAGAGAAATAAGGCGATTAAAGCACTGGAGCTGTTCACGAACAATGCTTCGGTGAAACCGCCAATCCTTAGTAAATCAGGAAATAATGTATTGATGGTAGCCGCCAACAATAGTGGAACAACCATCATCCCGCCTGGGATTCGATCTAGCGTTGCTTTAATTCTCATAATAAAAACCCCTTTGCTTTATTTATTAAAGCGCTTTCAATGTTTATATTAAAATATTGTGTTAATAAAAGCAACACCTTTTATATTTAATAACAATAAAATAGTTAAATAGTTTAAAAATGCAACACATCAAATAAAAAAAACAAACTTAAAGTCATTCTTTAAGTTTGCGCCATAATGTTGCCCGGTTAATGCCCAATCGCTCAGCCGTTTTCGTTTGATTATAGTCTTCTTCCTTAAGGGTCCGCTGAATGATGTATTTCTCCATCTGTTTCAGTGTCGCTTTTTGCGATACGAGGATATCAGTTGAAAGACCATCATCTTCCAACACTTTTTCAATGGTTTCTTTTTGAATCACATACTCTTTTTCATTCAAGGCTATTTGCTTTATAAACCGTTTCAAGTCGTCAATATTATTCGGATACGAGTAATCTTCCAAAAGGGCCAAAGCCTCACTTTTTATATTCATTGCCGTCGTTCCATACGTTTGATGATAATGGGATAAGAAAAATTTCGTCAATTTTTCGATATCCTCCTTACGGTGTGATAAATCCGGCAGATGAATCGTGTTTATTTCCAGACTTGCAGCAATCGCTTCGCTAATTTGTTCATTTGACCCGATAAATATCGATACCCCATTTTTGCAACAAGTGTACAAAAATTCATTTAATGGGGCAAACTCCTTTATGCAATCGATATTCTTCAGGAAAACGGTTCGAATGTTATCTAACAGCAGCTCTTTAAGTGCACTTTCTTTGAATTCCTCGAAATCAATGGTACATAGCATCCCATTATTCGCTAGTTCATTATGTATATAATTGACAAGAAACTCTTTACCCGTCCCACGACTTCCTTTTAAATGGATGATTTCATGGTTCTTGTAGAGAGAGGCCACAGTATTTACAAAAGCTGCGTCCATGGCAATCGGCTCCGGGAAAGAAGCTGCCTTGCTCTTCACCCCTTTCAAATCCAAGCGTTTCACGGAACTGGCCGTTAAAATATACATCCTATACGATGCTTTCAAGCCATCATGCCAAAAACCTTCTACATCTACACTCTTTCCGTCCAGGGAGAAATGGGCATGAAGAACCTGCTTATTTTCGGTAAGTTCCGTATTCAAGCTCTGGTATTGGACAGCATTAAACGGATTAGCATCAAAATCGGTTAAACGCTCATAGACCACTTGATTTTCCTCATTAAAAATGACGATATTTTGGACTTCTTTGACCAAGAGCCTTTCAAGCATCCCATTCATATCATTTTTGTAATGAAGGAAGGAAATCATCTGTTTCGCATCATTAACGGCCCTTAAGATCGATTCCCGCCCCGATTGAATCAGGAAACCCTTCATGCCGTAAGAAATGGTCGCATTTATGGTAATTACATCACCAACGATTTGTTTATACCCCTCGTTTTTCAGCGTTAATATGAGAGGCGCCACTTCTTCAGACTCACGAACTGTATATACCTGTAAGGGGAGCTCCAGTAAATCGATAATGGACTGGGCACCTGAAGTTATATTTGAAAATCCAACTATGGCGGTTTTATCCTTCAGCTCACTGGCAAGCGTCAAGGAACGAATCATGTCATATCCTGAAAGGTGCATGTCGATAACCGGGATCTGGACGGATTTCTTAATGAGCTTGGCTGTACCGCCCCTGCTGATAATGGCATCCGCTCCGTTTTTCTCCTCCAATTTCGCAAGTTCCACACCTTTTTCCAAGTCGCCCACCGAATAGCCGATTTCCATATCAGGATACAAAGGCAGACACGCTTTTATAATGGGCAGCATCGATTCATATGGGGCAATGATATGCACTTTCATATACATAACCTACTTTCTTGAATATCCGTACTCTATTAATAAGCACCCATCATATCGAAGGGATTGAAGCCCCCTGTAAAATCGGGTGAATAGAGAATTATTATACCATTTTTCTCCTCCCACTTCTTTTATTCAAACTAACATTCATGCGGTCGTTACGGTTGAGCTCAATAATGAAGCACCGGATGTACGAGTAAATTACTGAAAAGTGCACCAACATACTAAAAAGTATCATTCCATGATAAACTACTATGTATAAGTGCAGCACACCATTCTCTAAACGGACGGACGAAGGCCCATATTGGCTTCCTCGCTTCCTTTATCGAGAGCTTAGAAAGCCCTTTCATTACTATTCATATTAGGGGGATCATTATGAACACACGACGAAATATTTATTTTTTCCATGCTTCAAGTTCAGAAATGCAAAGCAAGGTCGAACGTCTTGCGGAGTTGGCGAACAAGCACGACTATGAGGTTGTCCAAGACTTCACAAAAGCTAACATTATCGTGAGCATCGGCGATGACGGGACGTTTTTACAGGCGGTACGTAAAACCGGATTCAGGGACGATTGTTTGTATGCCGGCATTTCCACCACCGGAAATTTGAATATGTACTGCGATTTCCATCTGGAAGATACTGAAAAGATGATTGATGCGATGACAAAAGAGCAAATCGAGGTTCGAAAATATCCAACCATCGAAATTCAATTGGACGAACAGCCTCCTTTTTATGCCCTCAATGAACTGAGCATCCGAACTTCGATTACAAAGACGTTCATCATGGATATTTATATCGACGACATCCATTTTGAAACCTTCCGCGGGGATGGAATCATCATTGCGACCCCTACCGGGAGCACCGCTTACAATAAATCGGTGAATGGCGCAGTCGTGGATCCGCTCCTCCCTTGTTTTCAGGTGAGCGAGCTCGCTTCCATCAATAATAATACGTATCGGACCCTCGGGTCTTCCTTTATACTAAGCAGCGATAGAACCTTGACTGTTCAACTTGAACAAAACGGTCCAAGCTATCCGATCGTCGGACTTGATAATGAAGCATTGAGTATCAGCCATCTAGGAAGGGTAAAGGTCGGCTTAAGCGGCAAAGTCATCAAAACCGTTAAGCTAAAGGATAACTCTTTTTGGGAAAAGGTAAAAAGAACGTTTCTTTAAGAGTGTTTAAAAAAGGTACCAGATATCTGGTACCTTTTTATATTTCATAAAAATCCTTGGTGTTTTGATAAAGGGTTTCATACACATGGTCGATCGGCAGGCCTTTGATCGTAGCGATGCGACGCACACTCTCTTGGATCATGGCAGGATGTGTCGCTTTCCCCTTGAAGTCCCCTTCAAACTCCCATGGACCGTCCGTTTCAACCATCATCAGCTCAAGCGGATATACGGCCACCAAATCCTTTATATCCCTTTCATAGCAAACATCCGGTGTAATTGAAATGCGGTATTCGTTTCGAATCATTTTCGCAATCGTCTCGCCATCTCCTTTAAACCAGTGGAAATGCGCCTTTGTGATACCATACTTCTCCAATAAATCGCAAACGATAGGGGCATCATCATGAACGGCATGAAGGATAACCGGTTTTTCGATTTCTTTAGCAAAAGCAAGAAGCCTATCCACTATCTTTATATATTCAGCCAAATCGATAGCGGGATTTTCCTGCCTTAAGTAAAAGGGAAGCCCAATCTCGCCTACTGCGATCATATTGTGCCGATTTGCCCGCATCCAGATCAATAATTCATTCAGTTCCTGTTCACTAGGAAGGGGCTGCTCGGGATGAAACCCAAAAGCTGGTTTGATTCGTGAATCTTTGCGTGAAAGCTCGGCATTTTTGATGGAAGATTCCAAATTCATGGAAACCGTTACCAGTGCCTCCACCTGCTCCTTTTCCATATCCGCGAGTATTTGTGATTGCTTCCTTTCATCATATTGATCAAAATGGATATGGCTATCAATGATTTTCATGCTTAGCTCCCCCTTTGGCTTATGTAGTGAAGGTTGGCTTCAGTGCGGCATATAATTCCCGTTTCAAATTAAAAAAATCCTCGCTGAGAAGCTGCTCTTCCCTTCTTGGCCTTGAGAATGGCACGATAACCTCCTTGATGACAGTTGCCGGCTTGGCTGATAACACGTAAATCCTATCGGAAAGGAAAACCGCTTCATCGATGCTATGTGTAACGAAAAGCACGGACCGCCGATATTCCTCCCAAAATGACATCAACCATTCTTGCATCTGCACTCTAGTCAGTTCATCCAAAGCGGAAAAAGGTTCGTCAAGGCACATCAAATGCTGAGGGCTCAAGATACTCCGGATAAATGCGGCCCTTTGCTTCATGCCTCCGGATAATTCATGCGGATATGCCTGTTCATACTCTCCCAACCCAGCCTTCATCAATAGCACTTTGGCTTTTTCTTTGTCTTTAAACCCAGCAAGTTCGCTGCCTAGCAGGACATTATCCAAAACCGTTCTCCAAGGTAATAGCGAGGGCTGCTGCGGCATATAGCTTATATGTCCCTTTAAGCCATTTATTTTCTTTCCGTCGAGTAAAATATCGCCATCATCCGGCTTCAAAATGCCGCCGGTCAAGTGGAACAACGTACTTTTCCCACTGCCTGATGGTCCAAGGATCGTCACAAATTCCCCTTCATCCACATGAAGATTCAACTTCTCCAAAATATTTTGCTTACCATCAAAGGAATAGGAAACGTCTTTAATTTCCAGATGCATGCTTGTCATCCTCCTTTCGCTTCCATGAAACAAAGTACCTCTCCAGTAAGGTAATCACTCCAAAAAAGAGCAGGCTCAATCCCATAATGATGAAAATGGCTACAAAAACCCGATCGGTCCGAAACGCGGAGGAAGCAAGTGTCATATAAACGCCAATCCCGGATTTCGCCCCGAGCCACTCCGAAATGACTGCACCCATTACACTATACGTGGCCGAAATTTTGAGGCCAGAGAAAATGAACGGAAGAGAGTGGGGCAGCTCTAACTTCCAAAACAACTGGCTGTTTCCCGCTCCCATCATCTTAAAATAATGCTTAAGTTCATACGGTGTCTGGCGCAGGCCATCCAATGAGGCAACGGCAACCGGAAAAAAGCATACGAGTGATATGACGATGAGCTTAGGCAGCATCCCAAAACCAAACCAAATCACCAAGAGCGGTGCCAGCACGATGATTGGAATATTTTGTGACAGGATGAGCAGGGGATAAACGGCATCTTTAACACCTGAAAACAGATGCAAGGCCGCTGCTATCAATAAGCCGATACAGCTTCCAATTAAAAAACCGGCTATCGCAAGCTCAGTCGTCGATAACAGGTGACCCAAAAGATTATGAAAGGACTCGATACCTTCAATGAAAATGGCAGATGGGGAAGGAAGCAGCCATTTTTCTATTTTCAATATCGCTGTGGCTGACTCCCATGCAATCAGCAGCAATACTAAAAGAAAGAAGGGAGCCCCCTTCTTCCAAATTCTCCTTCCGATCATGCCCGATACTTCTCCGTCAACGTATCCATCGTGATCCCGCTCGGCTGGTACAATATTTTGACTTGGGAAATGACGTTCGGCGAACCTAATTCAATCATTCTTTCATTCATTTTTTCTATCACCGCAAATAGCTGGGCAAGCTCACCCTCCATGGTCGTTTCTAGCGGGTGAACCTCGTATTTGACACCTGACTCATCTATGATCTTGATTGCTTCATCAACTAAAGGAATGACATTTTCACCTTTAGGGATGATTTGTATGCTAATTAAAGAACTGGCCATTTTTCTTCCTCCTAATTTGGTAGAAACTCATTGGTAAACGCCTCTTCAGGTTTGAACTCACCTTCAAGAAGCTTATTTTCTCTCATCCAATCACTGTAATTCTTCCATATGTCAAGCTTCTGTTCACCCCAGCGCGGAGCATCATCCTGATATTTATCTGCAAGCCACGCCTGGCTCTTCCTTACTAGTTTCGCATCCAGGTCCGGGGCGGCCTTCATTAAAATGTCCGCTGCCGTATCGGGATCATCGATTGCAAACTGATACCCTTTAGAAGCTGCATGGACGAATGCCTTAACGGTTTCTGGATCTTCTTTGATCAGCTTTTCGTTTGTTGTCAAGACAGGTGTATAGTAATCGAGCTTATCCGAGTAATCGGTCAAGTAAACCATATTCAGCTTTTCATTCCTCAGCTCGGCCTCGACACCCGTCCATCCATAATAAATCCAGGCGAAGTCTACATCCCTTTTAACTGAAGTGAAAAAATCAGCATCCCCTGTATTGACGATATCGACTTTATTTACATCCGCATTTTCTTTTTTCATGAGTGAATTCATGATGGCCTTTTCTACCGGCGACCCCCAGCCACCATAGGTTTTCCCTTCGAAATCCTTTGGTGATTTAATGTTTTTTGCCGCAGGAGATGCGAATCCAGAGGTATTATGCTGGATGACGGCAGCCAGTGAAACAATCGGCACACCCTGTACGCGGGCCTGGGTAATGGCCTCCTGGTAGCTTACGCCAAATTCGGATTTCCCGGAGGCCACAAGCTTGTCCGCTCCGGCTTCACCTGGCATGATGATTTCCACATCCAATCCTTGTTCTTTAAAATACCCCTTTTCCTTCGCTACATACAATCCTGTATGGTTTGTATTCGGTGTCCAATCGAGCACGACCGATACTTTTTTCAATCCTTCATTGTCTTCCTTTTTTGTTGCTTCATCTTTTTCGTTCGTTCCGCCGGCGCCACATCCAGCTAAAAGGAACAACGAAGTCAGCAATGGCAAAAATTTATTCAAGCGGGTATCCTCCTACTCATCATATAAGATCCACATGCAGGAATATTAAGGGCGCCAGGGGCATTTTTCAAATCATCATAAAAAAACAAAAAACGCCCGAAAATGAGTTCGGACGTTAACATACAAAACGGAAAATCTGTCATAATATGTTCCCTCCGCTGGCACCATCCAGATCAGGTTCAAAGAGTCAGCGTCTAAAGGACGCAATCTCAGCCAGCAATACTGGCTCCCCTACATTTCTCGCACTATGGACTTTTCTCTATCATTATATCAATTCATGGAGAAAAGGGAAAACTAATTTGCTTCCGCTAAAAAATTCACCTTGCGGCCTCATTTCCGAATCAGGCTTCACTACTGGCACCTTTCCTCGTTCAAATAGTCACTTCCTTGCAGGTAATCATATAATGAGTATGACCTGCACACACATTTCCATGTACCAGATTTATAACTCATAAGCAAAAGGTGGATATGATCATGATCAAGATTAATCACAAATGGTTAGATGTCAGTCAAATCCAGCCAGGTATACCATCTGCCAAAGCGATGGAACTGCTCCAATTGCTGGCGGGATATGCGACCGTTTTTGAATACGGGAGCTTGGAAGAGCTTAATTTCGAAATTCAGTTGAGGCTTCGAGTCATGGAGGCAGCCATTTCATTAGATAAAAGCGGTGCAGAATTTGCAACACTCGAGGAATCGGAAACCAATCCACAATACTGGCGCCTTGCAAAGGATGGCACCTTCACCCTCCAGCCAGGGATTCGTCCCCATCTTGCGATTGCCGACATTTTCCAAAATGGAAGGCAATATGCTTTCGAATGCGGGACTGCAATAGTCGTCACATTCTTAAGAGCCATTATGGATGTAATCGGTCCGAGGCAGTTTGATTACCTTTTTTCCGACCTAGTTCTTTATGATTGGCATCCCCCAACGAATATGATCCTGCTCGTCCACCGTGGCACGGATTATATACCGGGGGACTGCTTATATTTCAAAAACCCGGAACATGATGAAAAAACGCCTGAATGGCAAGGTGAAAATGCGATATTATTAGGAAAGAATCTCTTTTTTGGGCATGGGATCGGCATTACCAATTCCAAAGGAATCATTGATGAGCTAAACGATAATCGAAAATCGAATGCCACTATTTCGGCATACCTGACAAACCATATCGTTAGCCTGGATAGCTCCTATTATTATGGCATAATCCAACCATATCCCGGCCGCGCCCAAAGCATTCCCTGTCTGGCAAGTCTCCCTGATTTGATCGTTACGGAAATAGGCTCGAAGATACACCTTTCCTGATGCAAATGCATTCGCCACTATAAAAAAATGCTTGGAGGATAGATCCACCAAGCATCTTTCTTATTCACGCACCAATATCCCTTTTGCTTTTGAACCTGCGGGCGCTTGCCTGCCCCCATTTCGTAATGGAGAGCGTATAAACAGCCAAGGCTGACCAGATGAACAAAAAGGCTAAAAGATGTGCTTTCGTAAAGCTTTCATGATAGACGAATACACCGATCAGCAAGGATAAGGTCGGAGCGATATACTGAAAAATCCCAAGCATCGAGAGCGGGATCTTTTCTGCCCCTTTCGCAAAATATAAAAGAGGTAAAGCCGTTACGACCCCGCCGCCCACTAACAGCAATCCTGTGCTCCCATTTGTGAAGAATTGCATGTCCGACTGGGTCGACAAGTATATGAGGTAACCAAGGGCGAGAGGCGTTACCATCATCGTTTCGAGCGTCAGCCCGATTGCCGATTCGGCCTTGATCATTTTTTTTGCCAAGCCGTACAACCCAAAGGTCATCGCCAATACAAGGGAAACCCAAGGAATGGTGCCGAAGTGAATCCCAAGGATCAGGACTCCGATTCCGGCAAGCATGAACGACATGATTTGCGCTCCGCTCAATTTTTCTTTTAAGACGACTACACCCAAGAGGACGCTGACTAGCGGATTGATATAATAACCAAGACTGGTGTCAAGGATCTTTCCGGAGTTAACAGCCCAGATGAACACTCCCCAATTAGCCGTGACGAGCAGTGACGCTGTAAGTAAAGCGGCAAAGAGTTTCGGGTTACGAACTATATGCTTGAAATAGTCCAGAAACGCTTGCCATTTTTTCATGAACATCAATAACACCAGCATGAAAACGAAAGACCATAATACCCGCTGCGCCAGTATCTCTGTTGCCCCGACCCCCTGAAGGAATTTCCAGTAAATCGGGACGATTCCCCACATCATATAAGAAAGTGCGGCATAAATCGCCCCTTCTTTTTGTTCATTCACTTTCATAACCTGCCTTCTTTCCATTCATTCCTTGATCTTTTAAAACCATCTAACTATTTTGCATTCGGATTGCTTCTTTTGCAACTGTTATTTTTATCAAACATGATCCTGTCATCAATGACCGTCATGACTGCCTCGGCTCCCGGAAGAGCTTCCGGCTTTCCTGTGAAGACATCCTGATCGAATACGGTAAAGTCGGCATCATATCCTTTACTGATCATACCGCGCCGCTTTTCCTGCCCTATTGCCGCGGCACTCCCTTTCGTATAAAGAGAAAATGCCTCATAGACGGTGAGCCTTTCAGCCAAACCATAACCAGCTTCATCACTGTCGATTTTCGCTCTCGTGACAGCCGCATGGATGCCCAACAGTGGATTTAATGGCTCGATCGGTGCATCGGAACCGCCCGCACAAATGATTCCCATTCGTAAATAAGTTTTCCACGCGTAGGAGGATGCCAATAGCTTTGCTGGAACCTTTTCTTCCACCCATGGAAAATCGGACGGTACGAAGCCAGGCTGGATATCAAAGATCACCGGCAGTACCGCTGCCCTCTCCAACAGCTCCGGGCGGACAATCTGCGCATGAATGAGCCGGTCACGAAGCCCGAGTTTCGGAGGGAAGGCTTCGATGGCATCCAAAACATATTCAAAAGCGAGATCGCCAATGGCATGGGCAGCAATCGGCATCCCTGCCTGCCTTGCTTTTTGCACCCATTGATGAAGCTCTGCTTCCGTGAATATGGCCACACCATTCGTTCCGCTTTGATCTGCATATGGCTCGCTCAGCAAGGCTGTATGGCCGCCCAACGAGCCATCGGTGAATAATTTCATGCTGTCGAACTTGATATATCGTGTTCCCTCTTGATAACGGCCCCCCGCTGCCCGCATATCTTCAAGGGCTTCATGATGTACGAGAAGATTGGCCCGAAAGGCCATTCCCTTATCCTCGATGACCGATTTAAACGCCTCGTAAGTCGGCTCGAAGCCATTGTAATAATGGAGGTCCTCCGTATGGCCGCCCGTCAGCCCCAGCTTATGGGCATCTGCAATCGCTTCCGAAAGCGCGGCTTCGATATAGTCCTGATCAATGCCTGGAAGGCTGTCTAAAATCATGTTCTGTGCTTGGCTTTCCTTAAACAAACCATTTAACCGTCCATCAGGATAGCGGCATATCACACCGCCTGCCGGTTCTTCTGCCTCCTCCTTGATATCCGCCGCCAGGAGGGCACCGGAATTCACCACCAAGGCATGACGGCAAATTCTTTTCAATACGATAGGATGCTCCGTCGATATCGCATCAAGCTCATCCCGTAAAATCAATTCAGGGACCGACCATTCATTTTCATTCCAGCCTTCAGCAACAATCCACTTTCCTGGGGGCGTCACGGCACACTTTGCCTTCAGGACATTCAGTATGGCTTCCCTGCCTTTCATCAAAGAAAGGTCCAGACGAAGCAGACGCTCGCCATGCCCGACCAAATGAAGGTGGCTGTCGACCAATCCCGGAAGCATCGTTTGTCCTTTTAAGTCGATTTCCCTGGAAATATTACCGGCATACTTTTGTCTTAAATAGATGGAGTTGCCTGTGTCGGCAATTACCCCATTTTCGCTGAAAAGGGCCTCCACCCGATCTCCTTCTTTAATCATTGTATAGATGGACCCATTGAACCATAATGTTCCCATACCGGCTTTACACTCCTTATTAAAGGTTTCTTACTGATATGCAGTAAGTGTACCATCTCATTCCACAGATTCCCAGAGGTAAGCTTCCATGCCGCCCCCCAGTCCATTGAAAAAAAGCCAGCCGGATGGCTGACCATTGATGACGATCAGTTATTCAGGATTCCTTCTTCCCTTTTCCGTAAATCGATCCGTTTGATTTTACCGGAGGTCGTTTTAGGAAGTTCATCAAGAAACTCGATTTTCCTTGGATATTTATAAGGGGCCGTCGATTCTTTTACGTGCACTTGCAGTGTTTTGATCAAGCCCTCACTAAGCGGATCGATATCATCCATCAAGACGACATACGCCTTGACCACATTACCCCTTATTTCATCAGGACTGGCTATTACGGCACACTCTTTTACATATGGATGCTTGACGAGTGCATCCTCCACTTCAAATGGCCCAATGGTATATCCGGAGCTGATGATGATATCATCGGCACGTCCTTCAAACCAAAAATACCCTTCTTCATCCTTTTTCGCTTGATCGCCGGTAATATAATAATCACCGCGGAATTGCTTCGAGGTACGCTCGGGATCCTTGAAATATTCTTTAAAGAGTGCCGGTGTATCGACATGCACGGCAATATCCCCTACTACACCGGGAGCACAGGGGCTGCCAGAATCATCGATGATTTCCACATGGTTTCCTGGAGTCGGTTTGCCCATGGAGCCCAGTTTAATATCCATCCCTTTTGTTACACCCACCAGCAGCGTATTTTCGGTTTGTCCATATCCGTCGCGGACTTCAATCTGGAAGTGGTTTTTGAACACCTCGAATACTTTTTGATTGAGGGGCTCACCAGCCGATACGGCACTATGAAGGTGTGAAAGATCATAGTCATCAAGATTATCAACCTTGGCCAGCAGCCGGTACTCGGTTGGTGTACAGCATAATGCATTCACTTTGTAATCCTGAAGCAGCTGAAGGTATTTTTTCGCCTCAAATTTCCCATGATAGGCCAGACCTGTCGCTCCCGTGCCGAGAACAGCCAGGAAAGGACTCCAGATCCATTTTTGCCACCCTGGACCGGCCGTTGCCCAAACCACATCCCCCTCACTGATGCCAAGCCAGTTTGCAGCTGACGTTTTCAGATGGGCATAAGCCCAGCCGTGAGTATGGACGACTCCTTTAGGATGTCCTGTCGTTCCGGAAGTGTAAGATAGGAAGGCCATATCCTCACTCCTCGTGGTGACCATTGCCAGCTGATCCGACTCTGCGTCGGCAAGCTCATTCAAATCAAGCCAATGCTTCACCGGCTTTCCGATTGAGAATTTCAGGAGGCCAGCCGCCCCTTTGACCTCGTCCAGTTCAGGAGTATATTCATGAAAGCTGATTATCCCTTTGACATCACCATGGTCGATACGATACTCCAGATCCTTTGCGCGGAGCATTTCGGAGCAAGGAATGACGATCATGCCTATTTTTAATGCGGCTAAATAAACCTGATACGCCTCTACCAAGCGAGGAATGATGATCAGGACCGTATCGCCTTTCCCCAACCCTTCTTTCTTGAAGGCATTTCCGATTTTATTGGCACTTTTAAGTAATTTTTCATATGTAAGTTGTTTCTTCTCTCCGGCTTCGTTCTCCCAAAGAACAGCAACTTGTTCTGGATTATTCGCAAAAACTTCCATTTCACTCACTAAGTTGTACTGTTCCGGAGCTAATAAATCTTCACGTTTCATTTTCTTCCCCTCCAATTATGAACTCTTAGTACCTACTCATTATATAAGATACTGCTCCTGCATATCCATTTATTTTTATAAATAAATAAAGAGAGCCGGTTAAAACACCCACTCTCTTTATATTAAAGAAAAATTGAAGCTTTTAATTTATAAACGATGCAGTAGATTTCATAATAGGAAAAAACCATGCACTGTACCAAGTCGACGCTCATATTTCCGGCCGTTCTCTCCAATAATTCGACCTGCTACCCACTTTTTCCGGCCGTTCATGAATTGGAGACAAACAGAAGAGAGCGGGTTCAGAACCCGCTCTCTGTAGCCATATTTATGAAATTATCTTTTGTACCCTCCGCCTAATTGTTGTTCAGCCATTTGAACAAGGCGTTTTGTGATTTCTCCACCAACTGAACCGTTAGCGCGAGCAGTTGTATCTGCACCAAGTTGTACGCCGAATTCAGAAGCGATTTCATATTTCATTTGTTCTAGAGCTTGTTCCACTCCAGGTACCAATAATTCGTTTGAGCTGTTGTTGTTTGCCATGTGTTTTTCACCTCCTTGTGATTATAGAGTGTGTTAAAACACATGGCTTCATTCGCACATTTTTATTGGTAATTACAGGATATTAAAATAAGTCTTCCATGGCTTCTTCCTTATCGAATGTCTGGCCCGGTTTGATGGTCAGGATTTCGGTTTCGGTCACCGCTTTTTCAATCAAGGAGTCGAAGTCGACGAAGCTCTCATAGTAATTGACTTTTTCACGTTTTGGCTTCGTTTTTGGACTTGCCGGAGTAAACACTGTACAGCAGTCTTCATACGGGAGATTGGATATTTCAAACGTATCAAGCTCCCTGGCAATTTTGATGATCTCGGTTTTATCCATCGTGATTAGCGGACGCAAAATCGGAGTATTCGTCACCTCATTGATGGCAAACATGCTGCTCATAGTCTGACTTGCCACCTGTCCAAGGCTTTCGCCGGTGATGATTGCCATCGATTCCTCTTTTTCACGGATTTTATCGGCGACGCGCATCATCAAGCGGCGAGTCGTGGTCATTGAGTAGTTTTCCGGAATCTGTTTTTGGATCAATAGCTGAATTTCCGTGAATGGCACGATATGCACTTTCATGCTTCCATTTATTTCAGCAAGCTTTCCGGCCAGATCAATGACCTTTTGCCTTGACCGCTCACTTGTGAAAGGAGGACTGTAAAAATGGATCGCCTCGACATCCAAACCGCGTTTCATCGAGAGGAATCCAGCGACTGGGCTATCAATGCCGCCTGAAAGCATCAGCATCGCCTTTCCGCTTGATCCGAATGGAAGCCCTCCTGCACCCTGGATGATTTCACCCGTCATGTATACAGCCTCACGTCTCACTTCCACTAGCAGATTCAAATCAGGGTTCTTGACATCCACTGTTACATCTTCTGTATTGCGAAGCAAATGTCCGCCAAGTGCCCTGTTAATCTCATCTGTATTATAGGGAAAATCCTTATCCGCCCTCTTGGTCGTGATTTTGAACGTGCCTACCTCTTCAGAAGTTTGATTAAGGTAGTAAAGCGCTGCCGTCTTCATCACTTCCAGATCACGCTCGACCTTTATCGCTGGGCTAATAGACTGAATCCCAAATATCCCTTTCAACCGTTCAATGACAGGCTTATGGTCGACCCCGTTCAGGAGAACGTACATCCGCTCGCGGTTTGCCGTAAGCACTACACCGTCAATATCCTTTAAACTCCAGCGGATATGTGCCTTCATTTTGTCTACGAAGCCTTTACGATTTCGTTTTTTTGTGGAGATTTCCCCATAGCGGATAATTATATGATCAAATTTCATTTCGCAACCCTCATTATTTTTTCTAAATTAGCGACAATTTTCTGTATCGCTGCCAGAACTTGCTTCGCTTCATCCAGCCCATTTCCATAGGTGGTGCTGATGCGGATGACGCTTTCGGAACGCGCTTGATCGTGGAACATCGCATCCACCGTTTTGCTTACCGCCCTTTTTTTTGAAGAACAGGCACTGGTCGTCGAAACGATGATTCCATCCGATTCGAGTGCATGCAGCAATACCTCCGATTTAAGCAGCGGTACGGAAAAATTCAAAATATGGGGTGCACCCTCCTCAGGGCTGTTGACCAGCACCCCTTGCATTTCCATTAACCCTTTATATAAGTGTTTTTTTATTTGCTCAAGCTTATCATGATACAGCAATTGATTGTTCATACTAATACGAAAAGCTTTGGAAAGGGCGACGATTCCCGCGACATTTTCCGTACCGCTCCTGATTTTCGTTTCTTGGTTGCCCCCGTGGAACAGCGGATCGATCCGAACGCCTTCGCGAACGTATAGGAAGCCTGTCCCCTTCAAGCCGTGGATCTTGTGTCCGGAGTAGGTGCATATATCAACATAAGCTTCCCGTAATGACAGAGGAACCTTGCCTGCCCCCTGCACATTATCGACATGAAAGAGCACGTTCGGATACTGACTTAGCACTTTTCCCACTTCAGCAATCGGCTGGACCGAGCCTACCTCGTTATTGACATGCATGATGGAAACCAATACGGTATCCTCCCTCAATGCATCCTTAAGATCCGACAATTCAATCTGCCCCGATTCGTTAACTGGCAGAATGCTGATTTCGAAGCCCGCATGCATCAATGATTGGCATGCATCTTCGACGGACGGATGCTCGATTGCCGTCGTGATGATGTGTTTGCCACGATTCATCCGAGAGTGGGCGGCACCTTTAATGGCAAGATTATTCCCTTCCGTTCCGCCGGAAGTGAAATAGATTTCCGAGCTGTTTACCTGTAATAAATCAGCGACCTGCTTTCGCGCTGCAGAAAGGAGTTTTTCGGATTGAACCCCCAGCCCATGAAGCGAGGACGGATTGCCAAAATAATCAGATGATACCTTTAGGAAAGATTCCAGTACTTCCGGATATGGCTTGGTTGTTGCACTATTATCGAAATAAATCATGGGTTCACCTTCCATGTATTGAATCTATGATGGTCATTCTATTACAAATCGTAATGATTGTTGCTGTTGCAACTACTAATATTAACATAATTGAATTTGAAAGAGAATGTAAATCAATGGTCGTGTCTTGAAAGAACACGCAAATAAGTGGGTAATCGGCCTTAGCCACACCAATCGTGTCCCAAATCAAAAAACCCGCCATGGCGGGTTTCAAGATAGGACTTCTTCAATATTCGCCCCTATTTTCCGTAAGCTGCCCGGGTCGACCTTTTCGATCGCCGTGGCTGCCGTTTCCAATGCAGCTTGATATTCATAGCTGCGGAATTTCGCCTCTGCTTCCCTAAGGCTGTCCGCAACCGTATCATGACTGCTGCGGTAACGGTTTCCGAATTGTATTACCTTTTCGGCCAAATACATATGCTCGATCAATTCATGTGCCTTTTCGTAAACCTTATTCACCTGTTGGACCGCTTTTTCTAAAAAGATGTATACAGCCGCCATATCAAGAGGCTTTTCTTCGAGTTTATTTTGAACGTCCTCGATGCTCTCTTGGGCTTCCTGAAGCACGGTTTTGTACTCTTCAGGGAGCCCGGGAATATTGCTTTTGGAAATTAGACGGCCCGTATCGACCATCTTCCGCTTCAATCCCGCCAATGAATCCCTCGCGTCCATTTCATCTTTTCGCAAAGCCTGTAATGTAACGGTAAAGTCTTTCTGATTTTCCTGTAATTCTTGCAGCTGTGCTGAAAGCCCCTGCATCTCTTCACTGATCAAGGAGCTTGCCATCACATTATCCTCCATCTTCAAGACAAGCAACTGATGGCGTTTCGAAATTTGGGCAATCTGCTTTTCCATTTTCCGTTGTGCATCAAGCTCGTTTTCCGTCAGATGATAGGTGTGCTGCACATGTATCGTTTCGACTTTGAGCTTATCGCTCTCATATTCAAGGTCACTTATCGTTTTCCTGAGTACTTCATCATTTTTCAAGATATACTGTTTGGAGAGTACCTCTTTCTCCAACAGGTCATATAGGACATCGATGCTTTCATGCATATCTTTAATGCCTTTTTCGACCACTTCCGTTTCGGCATTTTCCAATTGCGTTTTATAAAGCTCCAGTTCCTCCTCAAGCCTTGATATCTCCTGCTGAAAATGGATATGGCTCAACAGGTATCCCTGTCCTGACATCTCCTCGTATCCATCCTTCAATTCATTGATTTGGGCATGCAGCTCGGATTGGCTGTCAACCAGTAATTTTGGAAGCATCTCCATTTTGACGGCCAGGACCGCCAGCTTGTCCTTTATGGATAGAACAAGCTCCCTCGCATTCAAGTAATTCCCGTTTTCCGTTTCTTCTTCATACTTTTGCAGAACCTGCAATACATCATCAAGGGAGCTTTCCAGCTTATCCGCCGCTTTCCCATAATTGTGTCTATGTGCAAGCAATGATTTCTTCAGTTGGCGGTAGGATTCTTTTATATCCTCGATTTCCAAGCGATTCTTCTCTTCACTGCCTACGAGTTCATTCAATTCATATAAGATTTTTTTGATCATTTCCTCGATTTCATTCAGCATGACGGTAATTTTGTGCTGTACCTCTTTCGACCGGCGGAACCGGTATTTATCGACAAACTCCTCTGCATCGAATAAAAGCTCTTCGACCTTCGGCATATGGTCCGTAATGATAGCGTCCCATTCGATACGCCAGTTTTCGAACATTTCCTCCGTTTCACCAGTCATGTTCAATTGTTTGACTTTAGAAAGCTCTTCCAGCACGGGGCGGTGCATGATGCTTATTTTCCAGGACTCCAGTCGATCGATTTCTTTAAAATATCTCTTTTTGAAAAAATAACCCCAAATGATGAAAACCAAAATTAATACGATTACCCCAAGTATGTACTCCATGCCAGGCCCCCTGTTCTAGTCCTTACAGTCTTGCTCTATTATATATCAATTTTTAAAATGTTAAATTTAATGCTTTTATGATACCATGTTAGCAATAATTTTTGATGAGAAAAATGATTTTTTTGTAGAAAATTGCTACAAATACCTGTTTTTTGGGAGGGAATGGCCATGAAAGCTGATAGTCACGTGCATTCTCCGTTTTGCCCTCACGGCTCTTCGGATACTTTCGATGAATATATCACGCGGGGAATCGAGCTCGGATTAAAGGAAATCACATTTACGGAACACGCACCCTTACCTCGGGAGTTCCAGGACCCGACACCAGAAAAGGACAGTGGCATGGACGCTGCCCTGCTCCCCGAATACTTTAAGGAGCTCGGCGCATTGAAAGAACGCTATAAGAACAAAATCTTGATCAAAACCGGGCTGGAAGTTGACTTTATAGAGGGCCATGAGAAAGCAACGAAGGAATTGCTCGATGAAATCGGGGAGTTCCTGGACGATAGCATCCTTTCCGTCCATTTCATCAAGATCCAAAATAATTGGCACTGCATGGATTTCAGTGCAGATGAGTTCGGTCAGATTGCTGAAAAAATAGGATCCGTCGAAGCTCTATATGCCAAATACTATGATACATTAGAAAAATCGATTGAAGCTGATCTAGGCCCATATAAGCCTATGCGGATCGGACATATCACCCTGGTCCATAAATTCCAGCGGCGCTATCCACCTGCACTGAATTTTGACGAGCGTGTTTACAGGGTGCTGGACATGATCAAGAAAGAAAAATACCATCTGGATTATAATGGCGCCGGGCTTGTAAAACCGCTTTGCGGCCAGCCGTATCCGCCAGAACGGTTTGCCAGACGTGCCATGGATCTCGGCATTCCGCTTGTTTATGGTTCCGATGCCCATCAGGCTAAAGATTTGGGACAAGGCTACCAAGCTCTCATTTCAGAGTTCAATGGATGACTAATATATCCACTTCAGGCCCTCCCCACTAACTGTGGTTCGAAGTCCTTTGCAATGAAAAGGGTATCCTGCAGAAAACGCCCGACCTCATTCGCATAAATATTCGTGTAATAGGCTTCCTGTGGAAACACATGAAGCACATCCATCGCATAATGGGTATGCAGGACAGGAGCCGTAAGCAGGCCCTTCAGCTGCAGCAAATACATCGGGATCGAGACCGAGTGGAAGCTCCTGTTCTTGATTCCTTGTTCCAAAATATATTGAAAATAAGACTTTTCCTTTGTAAAATAAGTCGAATGAATTTCCCGGTTTAAATTGGAATCGAGTGATGATTCCCCATATATGAACCGTGCAGCCAGGAAGTTTTCCCTCTGGAAGGAGAGAATGCCCTTCACTAGATTCAGTAAGCAGTGCTGCGGTCCTTTAAGATCGAGAAGGGTCATGTTCGTCTCAAGGACCAGGATATAGTCCTCTAAATAGGAAGTGAAACAGAATTCAAGCAGCCCCTGCTTATTTTTGAAATAGTAGGCAATATTTGCAGCATTCACTTTCGCTTTATTGGCAATATCCCGGATTGAAGTCGCATGGTAACCTTTCAGATGAAATAAATGCAATGCAGCTTCGACAATGGCTTGTTTCGTTGGCGTCTGGCGATTCATTCAGGCAATCCCTCGCTTTCTTTGAGACAAGTCTTGTGGACTATTTCTGCACGAATGAGGCTGAATCCTTTAGTAAGTTCTCGACAATTTACCAACAATCAAGCAATATGAGTTGAATGTGCTGTAAAAATATGAGGAAGACAGGTGAACGCTTTTGTTTAATGTCGAAATGTATCAAGGAAAAAAAGAAAAAAACTATGAACTGGTCCAAAAACAACTTTCAGCCTTATTGGAAGGTGAAACGAACCGGATAGCCAATTTAAGCAATGCAGCGGCTTTACTGAATCAGTTCCTTGATGAAATCAATTGGGTCGGCTTCTACTTATACGAAGAAGACCAATTGATATTGGGACCATTCCAGGGGCTTCCGGCCTGTGTCCGCATCCCCATGGGCAGAGGTGTCTGCGGGACTTCCGCGGCCACTGGAAAAACCTTGCGCATCGAGGATGTTCATCAATTCCCTGGACATATCGCCTGTGATGCTGCATCACGATCGGAAATTGTCATCCCACTCATGCAGGGAGGCCAGTTGATTGGTGTTCTTGATATCGACAGCCCGATCACGGACAGATTCGACGAAATCGATCAGCAGGGACTCGAGAAGTTCGCAGAGATCCTTACCACCCATATATGACATGAAAGGGAGCGGCTCACACAAGCTGCTCCTTTTTCATTGCAGGACTCCATGCACATGCACCCGGTCCTTGCCTGAATTCTTCGCGCTATATAAAGCCTCATCGGCCCTTTTGACGATCTCCTTCACACTATCCGATCGTCCTCTTCCCCAATGGGATACCCCTACCGAGATCGTCACACCTGGATTGGAAATATCCCTCACTTTATCCTTTAACCGTTCGGCAATTCGGATGCCTGCTTCCAAAGATGCACTCGGCAAGTATATGGCAAGCTCCTCCCCGCCCCATCTTGCGCCTATATCATGATCACCAATGTACTGCTTGAGAAGGTTCGCCACCTGGATCAGGATTTCATCGCCAACCTGATGACCGTATGTATCATTTATACTTTTGAAATTATCAATATCGATCATGATGAATGTTCCCCCTTCATCCTCTTCCATCGATTCAGACATTTTTTCATCGAGAAATCTTCTTGAATGGAGCTGTGTCAGATGATCGGTTATCACCATTTTTTCAAGCTCTTCCCGCAGCATCGAATTGGCCATCGCCATGCTGGAGTGATGGATGAGAGATTGCAGCAGTTTGAACATATCAAATGAAAAGAAATAGGCCTCCGTATGGAGAATGATGGCGAAGCCCTTGCCTTCATTGACTTCTATCATCGGTACGGCCATCAGGGAAAGATAACGTAGTTCTTCATCCGGACAATGGACCCTTAGATCGCCGATGAAAAGTGATTCCTTTTCGCACCCAAGTCTATCAATCAGGAATGAGACATACAGACCCGCCTCCTTTGAATCAAAAAAATCCGAGCTGCCTGTCAGGAAAGCTCCCCCTTCATCCATGTCCAGCATCATAAAGCCCACTTGTTCCGCATGAAAGGATTTGATGATCTGGCGTTTCATATATTCCATCGTCTCATCCAAGCGCAGGTTGGAATTCAAATGGTGGGATATCTCATTTATGAGCTGCAAATCCGTGACAAGCCGCTTCGATTGATGATAAAGCTGGGCATTCTCCAGGGCACTTCCGGCGGTATTCGCAAGCAACGATATAAACTTTATTTCCTGCTTTGGGAAAGTGAGTGTTTCAGGAGCAATGACCTGAAGCACCCCATAGACTCCCTGTTTTCCTTTTAATGGTGCATATAGAATGGATTGATTTTCAGATGGCTGATCTTCGAACTCCATATTGCCAGATACATAAGCCTGCAAAGCAGCCACATTATCACTATTATATTCAAGTTCCTTAATCGGCAGGTTTTCATGACCGTCATGATCATGCGAAAGCAACAAGAAATAATCGAAGCTCGGATACACCGTATGTAAGGTAGCGATGATTTCTTCCAACACAGCGTCCCTGCTCATGGAAGAATGGAACTTTTCCGTGACCTTGAAAAGTTGTTTATATCGCCTTTCATCGTCCGATATTTTCGAAATGGACAAGGCGGTTTTCAAGATGGTCGTGAATTCGTTAGAAAAAATGAAGCCTTCCTCCATCGTCAGGCTGGAAAAAACGCTGCCTTCCCGCTCTTTGAATGCCGTCACTCCAATCACCTTTCCATTATCCCAAAGAGGAATCATGACATGGAAATCGAGGACTCCCGCCTGCATACGGATCATTACTTCCCTATCACCAACTTGATTTCTCCATACCATTTCAATGTACTCCTGGATTGGTGCCTCCATGATATAGTCGTACATGCTTCCAGTCGAAGCTTCTTTATAAAATTGCTGTTTCCACTCGTCAAATTTATAGAAGGTAACCTCTTCCATCGCCAGCAATTCTTTTGTATCCAATAAAAAGGTCTCCAAAAATGTTTCGTAATGAAGTTCCCCCTGTCTATTTTCCATGTGTCGAAAGAAAAGCAGCCTTAATTGATTTAACAGCTGAGCTGTATTATTCTTCATCTTCATCATCCCTATATTACAGCCTATTTTTTTCAGAGAACCTGAGATTTCATCATATCCGAAAGGTGAATTGATGCAAAGCAGCCGGAAGCGGACGTTACTTATAACATATAATAAGGGCTCCGCATGATACGGGAAAATCACCCATGAATTCATGTTTTATACTCATCATTTCATTATAACGCCCACAATGACAAATCCCCCTTAATAATAGTGTTTAATATTTTAAGCCTTTCCATCTTCTTCGGATGACCTCCCCGTTTCTTTAATTAATCGGCGATACCCTTGACTCATTGAGCAGAATATTATACAATACTCCTTGTGTAAAATATTGCAGCCTATGTGACAGCTTTTATGTTCTCATTTTGTTCCTCCATACAGAGGTGTATCTCGTAACTCTCTGCTGCTAGGGCGAAGGTACATGAAAACAAAATGGTCATGATCGTCCATTCACACGGTTTTTATTTTACCAAAATAAAAACATTTAAAGGAGGAGTCATCCTATGGCTCGTTATACTGGCCCAAGCTGGAAACTATCCCGTCGTTTAGGAATTTCCCTAACAGGTACTGGTAAAGAATTAGAAAAACGCCCTTACGCTCCAGGACAACACGGTCCTAACCAACGTAGAAAAATTTCCGAATACGGAATGCAACTACAAGAGAAACAAAAACTTCGTCACATGTACGGAATCACTGAACGTCAATTCCGTTCAATGTTCGACCGCGCTGGCAAACTAAAAGGTGTTCATGGTGAAAACTTCATGGTTCTTCTTGAATCACGTCTTGACAACCTAGTTTACCGTCTTGGTTTAGCTCGTACACGTCGTCAAGCACGTCAACTTGTTAACCACGGTCACATCATTGTAGACGGACGTCGCGTAGACATCCCTTCTTACAAAGTGTCCCTTGGACAAACAATCGCAGTTCGTGAAAAATCACGTAACTTCTCAATCATCAAAGAATCAGTTGAAGCAACTAACTTCGTACCTGATTTCCTTACTTTCGATGCTGAGAAATTAGAAGGTACATTCACTCGTTTACCAGAACGTTCTGAATTGCCTGCTGAAATTAACGAAGCTCTTATCGTTGAGTTCTACTCTCGTTAATACTTTGTTAACAGCCATTTTAAAACCCGTGGAAACATTGATTTCAATGTTTTCACGGGTTTTTTCTTTTGCTCCTGATCTGTGGAACTTACCTTCTCTTGAAACGGGAGGACGTTTTTTTGATGACGGATAAGTTTAGGAAAAGTAAAAGTGAGTATTTCCGTTAAGTCCACTGAAATTAAATTGAATATAAATCAAAAAAAGTCCACTTATTAACACAATCGTCGATACAAACACTTTAAATTTTTTCTAAGCATTTCCTCTTTTGTTTCTTTTGAAAAATACTTTGAATATTACTACAATAAGAACAAATAGAGCGAAAAGCCAAGTCAACACTACGTTACTTAAGTCGAAAATGTAATTAAGTAACAATACGGAGATTATATAGGTGAAAATAATCATGCTAAACAATTTATTCATTTATATCTCTACCTTTCGCCTTATTTTATGTATAATATTATCAAAATAGACAAATAAGCCGTAGGATAATTTGTTATCAATTTACCCAAAACCCTTATGAATGTTTTTAACTTTAGATGAGGCTACACCCCCTAAACGATCTTCGGATCCAATTCTTTAATTTCCTTGTACTTTTCCAGGGTGCCCTTACCTTTAATTGTTCTAACTCACTCAACTCCTTCGTTCCTAGGAAAATCGTTTGCCTGCTTGTTGCGAAAACCGGTATACGATTATCGAGCTTATTTCATCAATCGCTTCCCACTTTATTTCTTCTGCGTAACACACTCCTATGCCCATAGAGAAACACCCTCTTAAGAATCATATTGGATGGATATGAATCAGGGTGTTTTTTCCTTGTCTCATTTAATTTGTTCTCTCCACACGAGAAGGGCTTTTTGCTTATGCAGCCAAAATATGAAGTAACTTATTCTGTTTTTATGTACAAAAATCGGTCTACCTTATATATAGAAATTATTCTTCTTTATAAAAATTTCAGTATATCAAGCCCATTGCAGTACCTAACCAATTATAATCAAATCACTTATTGGCATTCAAAGGAAAATTCATTTGTAAAACTATTGTGTATTTCTAAGATAACTTTCCCATTATTTTTATAACATTGACTTGTAGCCGACTTCATTTGCTTGCTATTAAAATAACTTGAAGAAATAATTAGAATGGAGGATAGAAATAGTACTGTTGTAAGAATTATTGAAATGGATTTAACAAGTTTATTTTGTAGCATTTTTAGAATCTCCTTTTTGTAATTATTTGTATATTTTAATGAAAGCTCCGAAATTGAAGAATGGAGTAAACATAATCATGAATAAGTGCGCATTCTCTTATTTTAATTGATTGTGACAAACTAACATTTTTAGGTATTATATGATATTTTAGCATCATTAGGTTATATATAAAAAGGAGGGCCATCTATGAAAAAAATAGTTAGTATAGTAACACTTATAGTCTTATACTCGTTTGTTTTATTAACGCATAATGATACCTTAGAATACGATTCTATATTTTATTTATCAAGTTCCTTATTCATATTCTCTTTAATTTTTATATTTTTCTTAAAAACTAAAGAAAAGATAAATATATTTATTTTAATTGCATTCTTAAATGTTTCAGCAATTTATTTAACAGTAAATTTTCTTATAGGCATAATTCTTTTTTTAGCTTTCATTATGATTTTATGTTTTTCTATATATTCTTATTTAAATAAATAGTACCATAAAAATCGAAAATTATATAAATTTTCTGAATATTAATTCCCGTTTTACCTATTTTATGGTAGGTTAATATATGTACATGTACATATATTAAGAAAGGTATGAAGGCGATGAATTTTAAAAAAGGTACTGTAGTTTTTATGAGTTTTATATTATTACTTGGTACAATTTTAATCTCCCTACCAAGTAAAACATCAGCAACTTCTGAAATACCTGTAGGAGATGAATCTTTAACAATTATTAAAGAAACAGATAAGAAGTTCGAATATATATTATCAATTGATGGCAACAAAATTCGTTATATTGAGATCACAGAACTTCTGGAAGATGGATCTATAGTTATCCATACGAAATCTTATAATGAGGAGACAAATGATTTATTACAAGATTTTGAAACAATTATTAAAGATGAAAAAATAACAGATCAAGAAATTTATAAAAATGAAGAAATGCCCGAACCCAACATTGAGAATAATTTTCAAAGTATTATGCCTTTTGCTTCTACCTCAAGTAATAAATCGTTAGTTTCTGTATTAAACATAAGCTATAAAAAGAACTACTCTACAAAAAAAGGAACTGCAACTTATGCGAAATCAGGAACTAAGACAGCTAAACTAAGTTCTAAAACATTTGATACTCATGCAAGGGGGGTTGATTCTATAAGAGGTGTAGAAAATGGAACTTTAGCTGGGTGGTTAATCGCTGCTTTCACAGGTGGTGGTTTAACTGCAGGAAAAATAATTTCTTTACAAACCCTTAAAACTGTCATTAAAAATGTTGCAGGGCCTGTGGCTGTTGTAGCTAATGCTTGGGCATTGGGACAATGGCTGTATCACTACAATACAATTTCTTACAACTTCTCTAAAATTAAATAACCTTTTATTAAAAAAAGCATTAGGTTTTACATTTTATCCTAGTGCTTTTTTTAGAATTCCGAACTATTTAACAAAAAAACAGCAAAAAAAACTATTCTTTAATTTTGATTAAAAAGTTAAAAATTGCTCAAAATGAACTTTGCCTGCCTGTTTTTTATAGTAGTGTTATCCACCGTTTTCTTATTAGCCTTTTGAATTCTAAAAGTGCTAATCCAGTCTCTTTTAAGAAGATATAACCAAAAGTTAAAAACTCCAATATTTTGAGCCGATAAAAGCAATGCTTTGTCTACCGCCCTTTAAAAACCTCACAGTTCCCCCTTTATTTTAAAATTGCTCTGTATAATACGATTAAATGAACCAAAGAGAGGTAAGATTATGAAATTATTGACCGGCACGATAGCATTGTCCGTTTCCTTTATCCTATTTATTTATCTGTATGGTTTACAAGCTGATTCTTCTATTAAATACAATGCAACTTTTTATACGTTTCCCGCACTCCTATTTTTTATAGCGTTATTTTGTTTTGTATCATTGATGGTGAAAAATAACAAAGACTGACCAACTCCGATTGTCCATTCATTATCATGTTTTTTCTAGCCCTTCAATCAAATACTCTCACAAATCATTGGTTTTTTGTTTTGTTCTTACACAGCAAAGCCCGGCTGTCACTCAGCCGGGCTTCACTACACTCATTTCACTAATGTATATTTCTTCTTGCCGCGGCGAACGAGGATGAACTCTCCCTCGATCTTGGCCGCTTCCGTCACTACATACTGCAGATCGGTCACTTTCTCACCATTGATGGAAATGGCTCCGTTTTGGATATCTTCACGGGCTTGACGCTTCGATGGGGAGATTTTCGCTTCGACGATCAACTCGACCAACCCGATATCTTCCTTGCTTTCACGTACAAAGCTAGGGACATCCTTAAAGCCCAATTTGATTTCCGCTGCAGTTAAATTCTTCACTTCTCCGCTAAATAGCGCGGCAGAGATTTTGATGGCTTGATCTAGAGCTTCCTGACCATGAATCAAACGGGTCATTTCTTCACCTAACGCTTTTTGCGCTTTGCGTAAATGTGGTTCGGACTGTACGGATTGCTCTAGCTCTTCAATCGCTTCACGAGATAGGAATGTGAAGAATTTCAAGTATTTGACCACATCGGCATCCGCAGTATTGATCCAGAATTGGTAAAACTCGTACGGAGTGGTCTTCTCCGGATCAAGCCAGATTGCGCCGCCTTCCGTTTTACCGAATTTCGTACCGTCCGCCTTCGTTACGAGCGGGATCGTCATGCCGTATGCTTTCGCTTCTTCATCATTGGATTTGCGGATCATTTCCAGGCCTGTCGTGATATTGCCCCATTGATCACTGCCGCCTATTTGCAATTTACAATCGTGATTGCTGTATAAATGATTGAAATCGATTCCTTGTAAAATCGTGTACGCAAATTCGGTAAAGGAAATTCCCGTCTCCAAGCGGGAGGCGACCGTATCTTTTGCCAGCATGTAGTTAATGCCGATGTATTTACCGTAATCACGCAAGAACGTAACCATATCGATTTTACCGATCCAGTCATAGTTATTGACCATGACCGCACCATTTTCACCGTCGAATGAAAAGATGTGGGATAGCTGTCCCTTTAAACAGTCTGCATTGTGAAGCACCTTTTCCAGCGTTTGCAGCTGGCGCTCCTCTTTTTTACCGCTTGGATCACCGATTAATCCAGTTGCACCGCCCACAAGCACGATGGGACGATGGCCGTGCTGCTGGAAACGGCGCATCGTCAAGAATGGCAGCAAATGTCCAATGTGCATACTATCGGCAGTCGGATCGACACCGCAGTATAATGAAATTTTCTCTTTTTCCAAAAGGTCCTTAAACCCCTCTTGATCGGTTTGTTGATAAATAATCCCTCTCCATTCGAGGTCATTAAGCAATCCCATGTAATATTCCTCCTTCATCTTAAAAAAACTAAAGAACACAAAAACGTCCCTTCATAAATATGAAGGGACGAATGAATTCGCGGTACCACCCAACTTGAGGACAACATGAGTCCTCCGCTCGAGACGAATAACGGTCGTCAACCGTTCACCGCTACTACTCATTTCACGGTAAATGCTCCAGGATGTAATTCATCATACCATTTGTACCGATTTGCACTAACCACCGGCTCTCTATAACAGGGATAGTCTGACTACTGGGTCCTATCATCGCGATCTTTCCATCATTTAATTGTTGGTATTAACTTTTTATCATACATAAGTTTGCTTGTCAACATTCCCCTTACAGATTCTAGAAAAATAAGAAAGATGTCCTTTCGCCTACTTGTTATATGCTATAATATATGTGATTTCAGGGGGTATGATACGATGAATAATAATCTAAAAGATAGATTACGAACGGCATGGCAGCAGCTGACCCGTTTTTTCGGAAATGAAAAGACACAAAAAAACGCGCGAGTAACCTACCAGGTCATTTGGAATTTAACGCTGATCCTCTTTATTGTCGGGATTCTAGGATTCTCATTCGCCGGCGGCGTTGGAGCCGGCTATTTCGCTGCCCTCGTCAAAGATGAGCCGGTACGCTCTAAAGAAGATCTAAAAAAAGACATCTACAATTATGAAGAGACCTCTGAAGTATACTTTGCCAATGATGTATACTTGGGCAAGCTCAAGAGCGATCTCGAGCGTGAGGAAGTATCAATAGACAAAGTTTCCAAGCATCTTCAGAATGCCGTCATTGCGACAGAAGATGAGTATTTTTATGAACATGACGGAGTTGTCCCTAAGGCCATCCTCCGTGCCGTTTACCAAGAATTCTCCAATGCATCCGTCCAATCGGGAGGAAGCACATTGACACAGCAGCTCATTAAAAACCAAGTGCTGACAAACGAAGTCTCGTTTGATCGGAAGGCCAAGGAAATCCTGCTCGCACTCAGGGTGGAGAAGTTCTTTGAAAAGAAAGAAATCCTGGAAACCTACCTAAACGTCTCCACTTTAGGGAGAAATTCTTCGGGTCGGAACATTGCCGGTGTCGAGTCGGCTGCTGAAGGAATATTTGGTGTGGAGGCGAAAGACCTGAGCCTGCCCCAATCCGCGTTCATCGCTGGATTGCCGCAAAGCCCATTTGGCTATACACCCTATACGCAGCAAGGTAAATTGAAAGAAAATCAACAACCCGGCATCAACCGGATGAAAACCGTTTTAAAACGGATGTATAGTAACGGATACATAACGAAGGATGAGTATGATAAAGCAACAGCATACGACATAACCAAAGACTTTATCGGTAAATCGGAGCTGCCATCGGAGAAGTATCCATGGCTCACCTATGAAATTGAAAAACGCTCGATCGAAATCCTTTCTGTCAATCTGGCAAAAGAAGATGGATATGAAGAAAAGGACTTAGAGGATGATGATTTAAAAGCGCAATATGTAGCACTTGCCGATCGTAAGCTTCGACAAAATGGCTATAAGATTTATACGACCGTCAACAAAAAGATTTATGACAGGATGCAGGAAGTAACGAAAAACTATCCGAACTTCGGATATGATAAACCGACGCAAATCGTCGATGCCGATACGAAGGAAACGAAAACCGTGAGCCAGCCCGTTGAGGCAGGAGCGATTCTTATCGAGAATAAAACGGGGAAAATCATCAGTTTCGTAGGCGGCCGCGATTTCAAGCGGGCACAGACGAACCACGCCACCAAATCATTGCGCTCAAACGGTTCAACGATGAAGCCATTGCTTGTATATGGACCAGGCATCGAACTGGGCAAGATCTCGCCTGGCAGCGTATCGGCGAACGTGCCGATTTCCATTGGAAATTGGAGTCCAGGAAACTATGGCGGCGGGAGCTATACGGGCGTATCGACTGCCCGCGAGGCCCTGAAGAAGTCCTACAATATCCCGGCAGCGATCTTTTACAAAAAGATAATCAACCTGAGACCTGCTTCATATTTGGAGAAAATGGGCTTCTCCACCGTGACGAAAGGCGATTACTACAACCTATCCATGTCATTGGGTGCCATGGACAGAGGTGTAACCGTTGAAGAAAACGTCAATGCGTTTGGCACATTTGCCAATTCAGGAGAATTCATCGATGCTTATATGATCGATAAAATCGTTTCGAAAGATGGCAAAGTCATCTATCAGCATAAAGTGAAACCAGTGGATGTTTTCTCTCCGCAAGCCGCTTACCTGACGCTTGATATGATGCGCGATGTCGTAAACAGCGGGACGGCGGCTTCGGTCAGGAACCGCTTGGCCTTCTCAAGCGATTGGGCCGGTAAAACCGGAACTTCACAAAACTATTGGGATGCCTGGTTCGTAGCCACCAACCCGAATGTATCGTTCGGGACATGGATCGGTTATGACAAGCCGAAATCCTTGCAGGGCACCTATAACGGACTGGAATACAATAAACGGAATATGTACTATTGGGCGGATTTGATCAACGCGGCCTACAAGGTCGAACCGAAACTCATCGATCCCGATAAACGATTCCAAATGCCTGGCGGAATCGTCAGCCGTTCCTTCTGCGGCGCGTCCGGACTGCTGCCTTCAAGCTCTTGCCAAAAGGCCGGACTTGTCAAGTCGGATTTATTCATCGCCAAGTACGCACCGTCCAAGGCAGATAATAGTTTCATAGATGGACAATATGTTTCCGTCGGCAGCAAGCGCTACGCCGCCCTTCCGCAAACACCTGGCGAATTCACGAGCGGCGGGTTCATGCTTAACCCAGATTCGTTTGCAGATATCGGGTTGCAATATGTACTTGACCCTGGCGCCATCACTCCTGGTGGCGAAAAAGCGGGGGAAGTCGTTGCGACGAAAGCAAAATTGAATGATAACGGCAAAGCGCCCGATCCCCTTTCCATAACCATGAGTAACGATAGCATTACGTGGGGGCTGCATCCTGAAGGGGATGTCGTCGGCTATCGTGTCTATAAGGATGGCAAAAAAGTGGCGAGCATCAATGCTGGGGCTGAGCTTGCTTACAAAGTCGGCTCAGGCGGCTCTTATTACGTAACGGCCGTTGACATAGTCGGAAAAGAATCAGCTCCATCCCAGCATGTCGAAAGCGGTGCTAAAAAGACAAGCTCCAAAGAGGATTCGACCAGCAATAAAGAAGATCGCACAAAAGATAAAATCGTAAACGATGATAAAAAGTCCGGATCAAAAGAAGAGAACCACCCTTCTGATTCGGACAAAGACAAAGATAAAGATACTAATAAGCAGCAAGATCAAGAAAAAAATAAAGATCCAAATAGAGATCCAAACCAGGATCAAGACAAAGATAAAAATGATGCAAATAAAGAGGATACCGGGGCAGATAAGAGTAAAGACCCGGTCAATGATAAAGATAAAGAAGCTAATAAAGCGGGAGAAGAGGGAGAATGATACGCTTCCTTGCCGAAAAACAGGCTGGCAGGATATAATCCGCCAGCCTGTTTTTCCTATCGACACGACAAAAAAAGCATCCATGCGCTGAACATGGATGCCTTTTTTTTTGAAATCAATCTTCCATCGATGATAGATCGCCAGTTGGCAAATCAAGCTCCCATGCTTTTAAGACACGGCGCATGATTTTACCGCTTCTCGTTTTAGGAAGCTTGTCCCTGAATTCGATTTCGCGCGGCGCAGCGTGCGCTGCAAGACCGTGCTTAACAAATTGGCGGATCTCCTCAATCAAGGCATCGTTTGCATCGTATCCGTCACGCAGGGCGATAAACGCTTTGATGATCTCCCCACGAACTGGATCCGGCTTGCCGATGACCCCCGCTTCAGCTACGGCGGGATGCTCGACAAGCTTGCTTTCCACCTCGAATGGCCCCACTCGTTCCCCTGCCGTCATGATGACATCATCAACCCGGCCTTGGAACCAGAAATACCCCTCTTCATCCATATAAGCGGAATCACCGGAAACATACCATTCACCAGGCATGAAGTAAGATTCGTATTTCGCTTGATTATTCCAGACCGTCTTCATCATGGATGGCCAGCCTTTCTTAATGGCCAGGTTCCCCATGCGGTGCGGCGGAAGTTCATTGCCTTGATCATCCACTATCGCAGCTTTCACACCAGGTATCGGTTTTCCCATCGAGCCCGGCCTGATTTCCAGGCAAGGATAATTGCAGATCACCTGAGCGCCCGTCTCCGTCATCCACCATGTATCATGGATGCGATGATTGAAAACCTTCATTCCCCAGCGCACCACCTCCGGATTCAACGGCTCGCCGACACTCAGGACATGGCGGAGGGAGCTCAAATCGAATTCCTTAACGATTTCGTCACCTGCCCCCATCAGCATCCTGAAGGCAGTCGGTGCACTGTACCAAACCGTGACACCAAAGTCCTGCAAGGTTTTGTACCAGGATTCAGGCTTGAATCGCCCTCCTACAATGACATTCGAGGTTCCTGTAAGCCATGGTCCGAAAATGCCGTAGGACGTCCCTGTCACCCATCCTGGGTCGGCTGTGCACCAATACACGTCTTCCTCCTGGAGATCCAGGACCCACTTGGCCGTTTGGTAATGCTGGATCATCGCATTATGAACGTGAAGCACGCCTTTAGGTTTTCCAGTGGAGCCGGATGTATAGTGCAGGATCAATCCGTCATTACGATCCACCCATTCAATGTCGAATTTGGTGTCGGCCTCTTTTAATTTTTTATTGAAGTGATGATAATTCCCCTCTTCTTTTATATTTTCGCCAACTAGGAAAATATGCTTCAAATGGGGCAATTCATCAACCGGAACCCGCGGCAAAAGTTCCGGGGTCGTAACGATCACAGTCGCTTCGCTATCTTCGAGACGGTCCCTGATCGCTCCTTCCATGAAGGCCTCGAACAACGGTCCGACCACCGCTCCCGTTTTGATGGCACCCAACAAGGCAAAGTAAAGCTCCGGCGAGCGCGGCATGAAGATGAAAACACGATCTCCTTTTTCGACAGAGGCAATGTTCCTGAACACATTGGCCGCTTGATTCGTATAATCCTTCATTTCCTTGAATGTATATTTTTCCTTTCTTTTATCATCTTTATAATAAAGGGCTATTTTGTTCTTTCTGTATGTTTCGGCATGGCGGTCAATGGCTTCATATGCCAGATTCACCTTACCTGTTTCGGACCAGGAAAATTCCTTTTCAGTCTCTGACCAGTCAAACCCCCTGTATGCTTCATCGTAATTCTTCAGATTGAAATTACCTTCCACCACTGGCAACGCTTTCACATTCATACGACAAACTCCCCCTTTTTTCGGCTCTATATTCCCATTATAGTATAAAGGGGTAATTATCTCAATTTTTAAAATACTCACCCCTTCCATAATAGGGAAATCCGCCCTTGTTGATGCTTGAATGGGCGGCACTATAAAGTTATCCCGAAGACAGGTATAATGATGCTAATAAAGAAAGGTGCTGTAACAAAAGATTCATAATCGCCTTGAACTTTCTGAATTAAGCTATGTATAATTTAATGTACACTTCCATTTGCTCGGTTCTCAAGCATTGCACCTTATACTTCGTTAGCGAAGAGTATAAGAGTACTATTTTACAAGGATGGTGAAAGAATGGAATATAACAAGACCTTTTATGCCAAGGAACTGCAGACATTGAGCGGAACCCTCATCATCGAGGGACCATTGAATGGGGAACGAATGTCGGCTTATGAGTTTCATGAAGACTTGGTCGCCTTTCGCCCGCCTGCCTTGCAGCATAAAGCGTTAATTGAGATTGCAGACTTGCCTGAGGGCAGAATCTTCATCGCACGTGAACAGGAAACCATCGTGGGTTATGTAACCTATTTATATCCGGATCCACTGGAACGGTGGTCGGAAATCGAGATGAAGGAACTGATTGAGCTAGGGGCGATCGAGGTCATCCCTAAATACCGGGGTGCCTCCGTCGGAAAGAATTTGATCCGCCTTTCGATGGAAGACGATTCCGTGGAGGACTTCATCATCATCACCACTGAATACTATTGGCACTGGGACTTAAAAGGAACGGGGCTTAATATTTGGGAGTACCGCAAGATCATGGAAAAAATGATGAGCGCAGGCGGCCTGGTCTACTTTGCAACGGATGACCCGGAAATCAGTTCACACCCGGCGAACTGCCTGATGGCGCGCATCGGCAAGAGGGTGACGCAAGAATCCATCCAGAAATTCGACCAGCTGCGTTTCATGAATCGATTTATGTATTAAAGAGGTGAAATGGAGGAGGAAGGAAAATGATCGTTGAAAAAATAATGAATGAGGACATAATCACCCTCACTCCAGCGGATACGATCCATAGCGCTGTCGTGATCATCAAGGAGAAACGAATTCGCCATATTCCCATCGTCGATGAAAGCTTTCAGCTTGTGGGATTAGTCAGTGACCGTGATATACGAGATGCTGCGCCATCAATTTTCAACACCGCAGAATATAAAACTGGTTTACAAAAACCTCTATCAAGCATCATGAAAACCGATTTAATCACAGGGCACCCGCTCGATTTCGTGGAAGAAATCGGGGCTGTATTTTGTGATAACAACATCAGCTGCCTCCCAATCGTCAAAGAAAGGAAATTGGTGGGCATCATAACCGGTTCCGACCTGCTTCAATCATTCGTTGAATTGACGGGTGTCAACCAGCCTGGCTCCCAAATCGAAATCAAAATCCCGAATAAGGCAGGGACCCTTCACGATATTGCCCATATTTTCAAACGGCGCAACTCCAATATCCTGAGTACCCTTGTTTATCCGGAAAAAGATGCTACCGATTATAAGATTCTGGTCATCCGTGTCCAGACGATGAATCCATTTATGGTGGTGGAGGATTTGAGAAAAGAAGGCTATACCGTCCTATGGCCAAGTTTACCGGGGACTTCCCATGAGTGATACTTCCCTTTTCGTCTTTTCGGAGGAACTTCTTGCCTACAAATTCAATGATGAGCATCCATTCAACCAAAGGCGGCTTACGCTCACGCTTGATTTGTTGAAAAAACACCATGCCATTCGTGATGATCAAATAATCAAACCAAGAATGGCCACCGATGAAGAATTGGAACTGATTCATGATCGCCACTATGTAAACGCTGTCAGGTTGGCCGGTGAGGGAAAGCTGTCCACGGAAAAAGCCGTGAATTACGGGCTGGGGACAGAGGATACCCCCATATTCCCTAAAATGCATGAAGCGAGCGCCTTGCTTGTAGGGGGCACTTTGACGGCGGTGGATGCCGTCATGACCGGACAGTCTCTGCACGCCCTGAATCTTGGCGGGGGCCTGCATCATGGCTTTCGTGGCAAAGCCTCGGGGTTTTGCATTTATAACGATAGTTCGGTCGCCATCAAATACTTACAGAAAAAATATGGGGCACGTGTTTTGTATGTCGATACGGATGCCCACCACGGCGACGGGGTCCAATGGTCATTTTACGATGATCCGGATGTATGCACCCTTTCCATCCATGAAACGGGACGCTACTTATTTCCCGGCACGGGCACCATAAACGAAAGGGGCCAAGGAAAAGGCTACGGCTTCTCTTTCAACATCCCTGTGGATGCGTTCACCGAGGATGACTCCTGGATCGATTGCTATGAAGCAGCCTTTCGGGAGGTCATTGAGTATTTCAAACCGGATGTCATCTTAACGCAAAATGGAGCCGACTCCCATTATTACGATCCACTCACCCATTTATCTGCGACGATGAAGATTTACCGTGAGATACCAAGGCTTGCCCATGAATTGGCCCATCAGTATTGCCATGGCCGCTGGATTGCCGTAGGGGGCGGAGGCTATGATATATGGCGTGTCGTTCCAAGGGCCTGGTCTAGAGTATGGCTTGAAATGACCGACAACGATCTATCAGGTCCCCTTTCAAAAGAATGGATCGCTAGCTGGCAGCCTGAGTCCCCCGTACCACTTCCGCAAGAATGGGATGACATGGAGGATATGTACGAGCCCATTCCAAGGAAGCCTGAAATTACCGAAAAGAATGCCTTAACGCTGGAAAAGGCACTCTACCCTATCCGGTCTTCCAGGAAAACATCTGCAAGCAATGAACATAGCTAACAAAAGGGGTTGGGAATTTAAACATTCCCAACCCCTTTTGAACTTTGCTCAAGCTAAAATGATCGAGATTATAATTGACCATATCCTCGCTTCATACACCTTGTTATTGTTTTCTGATTTTTCTATCAGCTGTGAAAAAACGAACAGGTCATATGAATGAAGATGTGCTGCTGCTCACGATGGCCCCCGCACCAATCTTTTGCGGAACTCAACTGTTTAAGCGAAACTCCTGCATTGGAATGTAGCGGAAGATGCGAGTCCAGCTTAGGAGAGGCGGCCCCCATATAAGGCCACGCAGACTGAAAGCGAAAACGCCCGAAACGCTTTGTGCATGTAGTGGGAATCCAAGATCGAAGGAGGAGCTTGACGGCGTTTTTCCCAAAACACAAAAAAAGAGCGCCCATGCAGGACACTCCCTTAAGCTCATTTCGTTGATTGCCTTGCCTCGATCCGATGGGGCAGGATCACTTTTTCATGACCTTCCTCCACCTGCTCTTTGTTCATCAACTTTGTCAATAGCCTCATCGCAACCGCACCGATATCATATAGAGGTTGAACGATCGTCGTGATTTGCGGACGCACCATCAAAGTCAATCTAGTATTGTCAAAGCTGATCACTTCAAAGTCATCCGGCACATTATACCCTTTATCCTGGGCGGCATGGACGATCCCAAGCGCCATTTCATCAGCGCCGACGATGAACGCGGTCGGTTTCTCTCCAGCCTCAAGAAACTTTTCAAAAGACTCAATGCCTGAATCGTATGTATAATCGCCTTCGACAATATAACGTTCATCAAAAGTAAGTCCAGCTTCCTTCAGTCCCCGCTTATAACCAGCCAATTTCATTTCATCAATAACCGCTGTAAGGTTTCCGCTTACAAATGCGATATGCTTATGGCCTTTTTGGGCAAAAAATGTCACGGCGTCGAATGCTGCTGCCTCATAATCAATATTAACGGATGGAACTTGTCCGCTTTCATCGACTGAGCCTGCAAGAACGATAGGAACTGGGGAATTCGTAAACTCCTTAACATGTTCATCGGTTATATTTCCACCCATGAAAACGATACCGTCCACTTGTTTTCCAAGCATCGTATTCAATAAATGGAATTCCTTATCTATATTCTCATCGGAACTGCTTAAAATGATATTGTATTTGTACATAGTCGCTATGTCTTCTATCCCTCTTGCCAATTCGGCAAAGAAGATGCTGGAAATATCCGGTATGATGACCCCCACGGTAGTCGTCTTCTTGCTGGCAAGACCCCTTGCCACTGCATTGGGACGGTACCCCAGTCTTTCAATTACATCCGAAACTTTCTTTCTTGTAGCTGGCTTTACATTTGGATTCCCGTTAACTACGCGGGAAACGGTGGCCATGGAAACATTCGCTTCACGAGCCACATCATAAATGGTTATATTATTCATTCATCCATTCCTCCATTTCTTTCATTTTTCCCATAAAAGACCCGAATTATTTCGAAAAAAAATCTTTTATACGTTTTTCCTCTATAAGGAAGATTATTTTAGGAACGATCTGCCTAAGAAAAAATGCAATCCCACTCTCTTCTCAGCCAAAGATTCAATACTCTTTTCAAGTATAAAAGTTCACATAGATATCACTTTATGTATGACCAATCTTCCGAACAGTTCTCATTCTTGTTATTTATCATACGATAGTCGAATCTTTCCTGCAATCCAATAGTGCTTATTTCGGCGTTTTTTCTGCAAAAACAAGTATTTTACCATTAAAAAAAGCCCTTGCCAAGGTGGTAAGGGCCGTAAGTGGATCATTTACAGACTTTCTTAGCTTATACAGTTACCCAGTTCAAACGTTTAATTTCTTCGTAAAATTCATCAAATTGCTTGAAGTCCATCTGCTGTGCAGAATCCGATAATGCAACGGATGGATCCGGATGCACTTCCGCCATCACACCGTCAGCACCGATGGCAAGAGCCGCTTTAGCCGTTGGAAGCAATAGGTCGCGGCGTCCGGTTGAATGCGTCACATCCACCATTACCGGTAAGTGAGTTTCTTGTTTTAAGATCGGCACTGCAGAGATATCGAGTGTATTTCTTGTCGCTTTCTCGTAAGTGCGGATACCTCGTTCACACAAGATGATGTTGCCGTTTCCTTGCGACATGATGTATTCTGCTGCATGAATGAACTCTTCAATCGTTGCAGCCAGTCCACGTTTTAATAGCACTGGTTTATTGACGGCACCAGCCGCTTTTAACAAGTCGAAGTTTTGCATGTTACGTGCACCGATTTGGATGACGTCGATGTGATCGATCGCCGCTTCGATATCGTTGGCACTGACGATTTCACTGATGACGGCCAAGCCGTATTCATCTGCAACACGCTTAAGTATTTGCAAGCCTTCCAAACCAAGACCCTGGAAATCATATGGAGATGTACGTGGCTTAAAGGCACCGCCGCGCATCAATTTCAACCCTTTAGCTTTAATGACTTCAGCCACCGCTGCCGTTTGTTCATATGATTCGACGGCACAAGGTCCGAAGACGAAGCTAGGAATTCCGTTACCGACCAATTCACCCTTAATGTCGATGATCGTGTCTTCAGGCTTTTGTTTTCTGGATACAAGAAGCGTTTTCTTCTGATCATCTTTTTGAAGCTCCAAGCCCAATTTGAAAATTTCTTTGAAAATATGTTTAATCGATCCAAGATCAAGCGGTCCTTGGTGATTCGCTTCGATAAGATCAAGCATTGTTCTTTCGCGGACCGGATCGTAACGGTTTACACCTTGTTTTTCTTTGACTCGTCCGATTTCCTGTACAAGTTCAGCACGTTGATTAATAAGATGTAATAACTGAAGGTTCACATCATCCAGTTGATTACGAAGACCATCAAGCTCTTTGTTGCTCATTACAAATCCATCCCTTCGTTTTTTAAAATGAAAACCGGCTTAGCGACCACACCGAAATCCTATCACAATCCCCGATTGGCCAACCCGATTATAATATCAATGAAAAATTTTAGAATATTTCATGTATAATTAACTCAATTATAAAGCATGCATTCCTAAATGTCACGAATTTTTTCTTTATTAATTAAACGCTTTTAAGCATTAAAGTTATAAATTTATAAAAGTAGGTGTTACCCATGCAGGAAAAACTGTTTGCGTTAGATATTGGAACAAGATCCGTTGTAGGGATTATATTGGAAAAAGAACAGGAATGCTATAAAATAGTCGATATTTTATCTCAGGAACATTCAGAGAGAGCGATGCTTGATGGCCAGATTCACGATGTCCTGGCCGTCGCCAAAGTCATTGCCCATATCAAAAGGCAGCTGGAAGGAATACATGGTCCGTTAAAAAGGGTATCGGTAGCTGCAGCAGGCAGGGCATTAAAGACCGAACGGGCGGAAATGACGATCAAGATCGGCGGGAAGCCCACGCTGACACGCGAAGATGTCCTTCATCTGGAATTCAGCGCCGTCCAGGAAGCGCAGAGCATCGTCGCCAAGCAAAAAAACACCCAATCCACCTATTATTGTGTAGGATATTCCGTTTTATACTACCATCTTGATGGACAGGAGCTAGGCAGTCTCCTCGACCAGAGCGGTGATGAGGCATCCGTAGAAATAATCGCAACCTTTTTGCCAAAGGTTGTCGTGGAATCATTGCTGGCAGCCTTAAAAAGAGCTGATTTGGAAATGCAGGCCCTCACTCTCGAACCGATAGCGGCCATCAATGTCCTCATTCCTGCATCCATGCGACGTTTGAACGTCGCCTTGGTCGATATCGGCGCAGGGACTTCGGACATTGCCCTGACGGATTCAGGAACGGTCATTGCTTATGGGATGGTACCGGTTGCCGGAGATGAAATAACCGAAGCGCTCAGTGACCACCTCCTTCTAGATTTCCCTGTGGCCGAGCAGGCAAAGAGGGATTTAACGAATCATGATCAGATAGAGGTCACCGATATTCTCGGCTTTGCCAATGAAATCTCCAGGGCGGAAATCATTGATGTCATCCATCCGGCACTCGATCTCCTGGCTGAGAGCATCAGTTCGGAGATTTTATCCTTGAATAATGGAAAATCACCGAGGGCAGTCATGCTGGTCGGCGGCGGCAGCCATACACCCGAACTGCCTCGCCTATTGGCCCAAAAACTGAACCTGCCCGAGAACAGGGTAGCCATCCGAGGCATCGATGCCATCCAGAATCTTGAAATCTCGAATATGATTCAGACGGGACCCGAATTGGTGACCCCCATCGGCATTGCCATAGCAGCCGACCAAAATCCGATCCAGTACATAAGCGTTACCGTTGACGGCCGCCCAATCCGTTTGTTCGATATGGAACGGACAAATGTCGGCGATTGCCTTCTTACGGCTGGCATCCGGATGAGTGCCCTATATGGAAAGCCGGGCATGGCCAAAATCGTTGAAATTAATGGGCACCAGATCACGCTCCCTGGACACCAAGGGGAGAAATCACGAATCACTTTAAATGGCGTCGAAGCCTCTTTGGACACAGAAGTGAGGAATGACGATATCATCCTGACGGCTAAAGGGGCCGACGGTGCCCCTTCCCATACGCGAATAAAAGATTTGCTTGACGGTCAAATGAACAAAACGGTTACGGTCAATGAAATTCCGTACACATTATCAGCTGTTATTCTCAGGAATGGCGTAGCGGTATCAGGCGATGAACTTGTCGAGGATCATGATCGAATCGACTGCCGTTTGCAGATATCCATCCAGGAATTGATTAGTGAGATACAACTGCCGGAACTGCTTACATGTCTTGAACCATTTTCGATTTCATTGAATGGACAAGACATTCAAATTCCCGCAATGACAGGCAAGATCACTAGAAATGGCCTGGAAACGAAACCTGGCTACTCCTTTGATGAGGGAGATGAGATCGTCATTGCACCAATCGATCAGCCTTCTTTAAAGGATATATGTAACGAATTGAAGGTCCAGCAGGCCTGCTCCATTCCGGTTTTCTTTGAGGACGATCAAATCGTCCTATCTCGAAAATTGGCCGAGTTCCGCCGGGACGGGTTGATTTTGGATGATGATGAGAAGATTCATGCTGGAGACTCATTGACCTTGATCCAACAAAAGCAGGAGCCATTCATTTTTCAAGATTTATTCCGCCATATCGATATCGATATCCCGACCAAGGGTAATAATCGCTTCATCCTCATGAAAAATGGCCAAGAAACGACCTTTCATGAAACGGTTTCCCCTGGAGATCGTTTGAAAATCCATTGGCCGGCCACTGTATGATTGGCGTCATGATTTGGGGCAAAATCAAAAAGGGGGCTCTGTAACGAACATAAAAAACTAGGCAACTAGATGGAGATACTGTCTGTATTTTGCAGGCGGTATCTTTTTGTTCCCTTTCCTCGATCTTTCATAACACCAAGAATGATTTTTTAAGCTGGTAATGGCAATGAATACAATCTCCATCGATAAATGTGCGGTCGAATTGCGTTTGTCCTTTGCATCAAAGATAGTTTCTTATAAAAACGCGCTTTTCACACGCAATCGGGGCCGTTTCTCGTCAATTCATTGCACCCGATTGGGGGGGTTCTTTCCATCATTGCTGCTTGCTTTCACCATTTTGGGGCGTTACTCGCGAGTTTGGGATTTACATCGAATTTTATGCTGGTTTTCGTGAGACCCAACCGGCTAGAATGGTCAAGGACCGCATCTGGATGAGAGAGCCAATGCTCTGGAACGGAGCGGTCAAATTAAAAATAAAACAGGATAGACTTCTTTTAGAGTCCATCCTGTAGTGTACGAACTATTTTCGGCCCATCATTCAGAAATGGCCTTGTTCAATGAATCATATGTAATCCGCCAATGGGATTCGTTCCATACCGGCTTTCCATTTTTAAAAAGGATGGCCTGGGGGGATTGATGTTTAATATCGAATGTTTCCGCTACATGATTGGAGAGCGGGCGAGCTTCCTGAACGGCTAAATAGGCCGTTTTAAGCTGTTCATTCCCTGCAATATACTTCTCGTATTGTTCATGCGCCTCAGCGCTCACTGGACATGTTAAGCTGTGCTTGAAGAGCAGGAATGTATCCTCTTTTAAAAGGTCATTGAATTGTTCTTCGGTTTCGATTTTGGTTGCAGTCATTATACAGTCCCCTTTCTTTTATCATATGGATTTTACCATCAAAAAGGCGATGAAGCCATTTGCCCACTTCATCGCCTTATTTTTCGTACCGCATCGCACCTTCATTCGAGCTTAATGATCGAAGGGACTCGGCGATTATTTTTTTAAATTATTTTCCGTTTCATCAAACGCTTTTTTTGCTTCATCAAGTTTTAATTTTGCCGTGTTTTTGTTACCGCTTGTAGGATCGGCAGGTTTATTTTCAGCATCCTTGTCGTTTGCAAAATTGGTTTCGACGGATACGATCTTTGAATCAGAAGTTCCCGTCACATCGATATCCTTATTGCTTGAATTTGTCGTATCATCAGCGGCGTCACCGTTTTCTTTGACCGGTTTTAAGCTTTTCACTTTATTGACGATATCAGATGATTTATTTGAAACGATTTCGGTCACCGAGCTTGTTTTTTCTTTGGCTGTATCAGCAAGCACTGTACCTTTTTCCATTGCCGTCTGTCTTAATTTTTCGGTTTTCTCGGAAATGTTCTTAGCTTGTTCATTGAAATCATTCCTTAATTCCTTGCCAGTTTTCGGAGCCATGAACAATGCTGTAGCTGCACCGATCATACCGCCAATCAAGGCGCCAATCATAAAGTCTTTTGAATTGATTGAGTCGCGTTCGTCCTCATAAGTTTTTTGATAGTCCTTTGTCGGATATTCTTTTTGAGTCATAATACATTCCCCTCTCAATTTTCGGATTATTTTTGATTAACTAGATTTTATGATCTAGAACGTAAAAACCTTTTTTTAGGCAGGTCATCCGTTTCCAGTGCTATCCGTTCCAACTCCGCTCTTTCGGCTGGGGTCGGGGCGGCCTGCTTGCTTCTAGCCTTCCATTTGTCCCGGATTTCTAAAGCTACATTACTCCATTGGACGATTTGTGAAATTCTTTCTTGATTATTATCAATCTCAGCCTGAACTTTATTGGAAACCTTTTGGACTGAAGAGTTGAAGCTGGAGATGGATGTTCCTACATCCTTCACGGCATCAACCACTGAGTTCAGATTTTCAGACTTATGTTGCAGATCTTCAGCCAACGTATTCGTTTTATGTAATAGCTGAGTAGTTTCGAGCGTTATGCCCTGCATTTGGCTTTCGAGCCCTGTCAGCGTCCGGGCCACACTGTCCAGGGTGGTTTGAAGTGAAGTCAGTACCTTCGTTAGGAAAATAACTAGGACCAAGAATGCGATTGCTGCAACAGCAGCACTTACGTATAAAATAATCTCCATTGGAACACCTCCGAAAAAAATCGACTTATTTAGTGACTGTTAGTTATTAATTACCCCTTCCCAATTATTATAAACGTATTTATTTTTTCAATATACCCTATCAAACCCTAAACTGGAAATATTGTTGTCCGTATCCAGTTCCTTCTTTAAAATCCAAGTGTGACACTTATGGCATGAAATCGGGTATGATAGTTAAGATAAGTCGAATTTAAACAATGGAGGTATTTTTATGAAAGATCCCAGAATTGGAACATTGGCCAAAAACTTGATCAATTATTCCGTGAAGCTTCAAAAAGGTGAAAAGGTATTGATCGAAAACTTTGGATTGCAGCGTGAACTTGTTAACGCCCTTGTGTATGAAGCCTATGAAGCTGGTGGTTACCCATTCGTCCTTCTAAAGGATCATCAAGTGGATCGTGCCTTGCTGATGGGTGCCAAAGAAGAACAGTACAAGATGATGGGTGAGTTTGAAGCGAACGTAATGAGCCAGATGGATGCTTATATCGGGCTTCGCGCCGGGGATAATATCAATGAACAATCCGATGTCCCTCCAGAGAAAATGGCGATCCATGGACAAACAGTCGGAAAAGTACATAGGAATATCCGCGTGCCAAAAACAAAATGGGTCGTGCTTCGCTACCCGACAAATTCCATGGCCCAATTAGCCAAAATGAGTACAGAAGCCTTCGAAGATTTCTATTTTGAAGTCTGTAACCTCGATTATGGCAAAATGAGCGCAGCCATGGACAGCCTTGTCGAATTGATGGATAAGACGGATAAGGTCCGCATTACCGGGCCCGGTACGGATCTAACCTTCTCCATCAAAGACATTAAAGCCATCAAATGTGCAGGTGAGCTCAACATTCCTGACGGTGAGGTATATACCGCTCCTGTGAAGGATTCCATCAATGGAGTGATTTCGTATAATACTCCATCACCGTATCAGGGCTTTACCTTTGAAAACGTGAAATTGACCTTCAAAGATGGAAAAATCGTTGAAGCGATGTCGAATGATACAACCCGCATCAACAAAATTTTTGACACGGATGAGGGTGCAAGATATGTCGGTGAATTCGCAATCGGTGTAAATCCTTATATTCTACATCCGATGCAGGATATCCTCTTTGATGAAAAAATTGATGGAAGTTTTCATTTCACTCCGGGACAATGCTATGATGATGCCTATAATGGCAACCACTCGGACATCCACTGGGATTTGGTCAATATTCAACGCCCGGAATACGGCGGGGGGGAAATCCACTTCGATGATGTCTTGATACGTAAGGATGGCCGCTTCGTCTTGCCTGAATTGGAAGATTTGAATCCAGAAAATTTAAAATGAACAACATCATCGCGATCAAAAAAAAAAAAACGATCGATCCCTGAGCGGGATCGATCGTTTTTTTCATTTAACCTGCAGTGAATGCTCGTAGGCTGCCTGGAACTTTTGGATGTCCCCAGCGCCCATGAATAATACGACACTGTTATCATGCTTTTGAAGAATGGAAGTGCTATCTTCCGTAATCAGCTCGGCACCAGGAATTTTACCTTGAAGGTCTTCAATCGATAATTTCCCTTGATGCTCGCGAGCCGAACCAAAAATTTCACATAAGTATACTTTGTCGGCCAAATTCAAGCTATCGGCAAACTCATCCAGGAATGCTTGCGTTCTTGAGAAGGTGTGTGGCTGAAATACCGCAACAACTTCACGCTCTGGATATTTTTGACGTGCTGAGTCAACAGTTGCCGAGATTTCAGTCGGATGATGCGCATAATCATCAATGATGATCTGACTTCCGATTTCCTTTTCGGAGAACCGGCGTTTAACTCCGCCAAAAGTCCGCAATTGGGCTTTCACGGCTTCGGTATCCAAGTTTTCATATTTACAAAGTGCAATGACACCTAGTGCATTCAATACATTGTGTTTACCAAAGGTTGGAATGGTGAATGTATCATAGTAATTGTTTCTTACGTGCACATCAAAGGTAGTGCCATCCGGAGTGACGGAAACATTTTTTGCTTGGAAATCGTTTCCTTCTGCAAATCCGTAAAAAATAACCGGTACTTTCGCCTGAATATGTGGTAAATGCTCATCATCGCCGCACGCAATAATGCCTTTGTTGACTTGAAGGGCCATCGTTTGGAAAGCCTCGAACACGTCTTCGACATTGGCGTAATAATCAGGATGATCAAAATCAATATTTGTCATGATTGCATAATCAGGATAATAGGAAAGGAAATGGCGGCGATATTCACATGCTTCGAACACGAAGTAATCTGAATTAACGATCCCTTTTCCCGTTCCATCCCCGATCAGGAAGGAAGTCGGTTTAACTCCGCCCATGACATGGGCCAGCAAGCCGGTCGTCGATGTTTTACCATGCGCTCCCGTAACAGCCACGCTAATATAGTTCTTCATGAAATCACCAAGGAAACGGTGATAACGGATGATCGGCAAATCAAGCTCCTTTGCCTTCATGATTTCCGGATGAGAATCCGGGAACGCATTACCTGCAATGATGGTCATTCCAGGTTGTATATTTTCCTCATTGAAAGGAAGGATTTTAATCCCAGCTTTTTCTAATGCCAATTGTGTAAAAAATTGTTTTTCATAGTCGGAACCTTGCACTTCAATATTCATATCATGCAGTATTTGTGCCAGAGCACTCATACCCGACCCTTTAATTCCCACAAAATGGTAAGCAGTCATAAAGCGAACCTCCACCAATCGTCTACCTGTACGACAGTATATGACGTCATCTTTTATTTGTTTTTTCATTACGAGACTTGTTAGAAACGCAATCTTTTCATAGCTTTTTATCAAACATTCATCAACAAAAAACTATTATATCACTTTTTCACCCATTCATCCATGTCAGGCAGATGCCAATTTATCAAATCATTGGTTTTTTCGTCACCTATGGGGATCTTTAAGGGTTTTCACCCCTTCACATTATATACAAATTCCTTTTAATCGGTTCTCTTAATTGACATGTAAAAATTCCAGTTCTTCCTCCGTGATCAATACGTCCCTTGGTCTTGAGCCCCGCGATTCAGAAACGACCCCTTGCTGCTCCATCATTTCTATTAAGCGCGCAGCACGGTTGTAGCCTACCCGGAAGCGCCTTTGGACACTTGATGCCGATGCAGCCTGTTGATTCACGACAAATTCGCATGCCTCAAAAAACAATTCATCCGCTTCTTCCGTGACCTCTGCTACTTTCAGCAAATCTTCCTGCTCGAAAAGATATTTCGGTTGTTGCTCGAGCTTAACGTGATTGACGACCTGATCGATTTCCTCATCACTGACATAGGTCCCCTGCAGTCTAACCGTTTTTGAAGAGCCGTTTTCAGCGAATAACATGTCTCCTCTTCCAAGCAATTTTTCCGCACCGCCGCTATCGATGATCGTCCGGGAATCGACTTGTGAAGAAACGGAAAAAGCGATCCTTGTCGGGATATTGGCCTTGATCAATCCTGTTATGACATCGACTGAAGGCCGCTGTGTTGCTACAATCAAGTGTATCCCACAGGCGCGGGCCTTTTGAGCAATCCGGCAGATCGCTTCCTCGACATCGGCCGGGGACATCATCATCAGATCCGCAAGCTCATCGATGATCACCAAGATATAAGGAAGCTTATTAGCATATTGACCGGCTTTCTCCGCTTGCTCATTGAAGCGGCTGATATCACGGACGCCTGCATGCACAAACAATTCATAGCGTCGTTCCATCTCCTCCACCGCCCATTTAAGCGCGGCCGTGGCTGCCTTCACATCTGTTATGACGGGACTGACCAAATGCGGGATTCGATTATATGGTGCAAGCTCGACCATTTTCGGATCGATTAACAGCAATTTCAGCTCCTGGGGAGTCGCTTTATACAGCAAGCTGACCAGCATCGTATTGATGCAGACACTTTTCCCTGATCCCGTTTGGCCGGCAATCAAACCATGCGGCATCTTCCTCAGATCCGTGATGATCGGCTGACCGGATATATCGAGGCCAAGAGCCACAGCAAGCGGTGATTCATGCTCCTGGAATTCAGTGCTCTCCAAAACCTCACGTAAAAATACAGGCTTGCTTTTCCTGTTCGGGATTTCGATGCCTATTGTATGTTTACCAGGAATCGGTGCTTCCATCCTCATATCCTGGGCAGCAAGGCTTAATTTGATGTCATCCATCAGATTCGTCACCTTATTCACCTTGACCCCCGGTTCAGGATGCACCTCGAAACGCGTTACTGCCGGTCCTTGGGTGACGTTGACAACCTTGGCACGGACATTGAAGTTTTTCAACGTTTCATCCAGTAGTGAAGTTTGTTCCTCGAGCCACTCATCATCATGCACGGCATATGTTGGGGGTGTCAGCAGTCCTATGCTTGGAAACACATAGTAGGGATCGTCATCGACTTCCACTGCACCAAATGATTCCCCGGTCCCGCTTTGCCCGGCATTTGCTACTGGAATGGATACATCATCGATGGCCTTTTCAACGACTGGACCCGAACCGGTATCTGCTTCAACGAATTCTTCCGGCGCCGCAAACGTTCCGGAAACCGATGCAGCCCCCCCGTTAGTTGAACGATCGGGAATGAACGGATCGGACTTGCTGGATACTTGGCCGTACTCCGTCTTCATTTCGGGAACTTCTGGTGTTGCTTGGCCGTACTCGGCATTCATCGGAGGTGCCTGCTTGTATGATCGGACTTCCCTTTCGGAATCAGGGCTTTTTTTTTCCGGGATCATTTTATTGATGAACTCGGTTTTTTCGCGATCCTGCTTTAGCATCATCACATTGAACGGGATATGCTTTTTCGGGCGTTTAGGCTGCTCGTCCGGGTTCATCGAAGCCGGTTCGCTTACATGATCAATTCCTCGAACATCGGAAGAATGATCGGCTTCCCGAGGAACCGCAATGGCTTCGTCCGACTTCATATCCTCAGCCTGCTCCATGATCGATACCGCAACTTCCCGACCAAAATCAACTTCTCCCTGCAGGTCCGTAATATTTTCCAGAACAGGCTCACCTTCCGCTTCTGCAATTTGTGTCCCGACACCATGTTTCCGAAAGAAAGCGGGTACCTCCGATGCTTCTCCTTTTTCATACGTTTGTTCAGGAATAAGAACGGCAGGTTCTTCCGTCATTTCCTCATTGGAAACTTCCTTGGAAATTTCGGGAGTGAATACTGGAATATCTTTAACGAGTTCTTCTTTTTTGAGAACAGGCAGTTTGCTTTCCAATTCATATTCAACAATTTCCTCAGAAGTAATCATCTTTTTTTCCGGACGACGGAACCCATATATGGGGGAAGGAATTTCCGTTGGGCGGAATGGTGTATTCGACGGGACGATTTTTGACTGTTGCTCCCGATCGATGCTTCTCATTTTTGGTTTCGGCTCGCGATCGGAGCTTCTTCTCTTTGGTTCAGGATCTCTACCTTGCCTTCTCGTTTCTTTCGTCCTGTCTGCCTGTTTAGGTGCGCGATTTTCCTTTGTTCTTTCCCGGGGATTCCTTTTGTTTTGCTCCTGGTCAGGAATGAGCGGAAACTTGAATTGCCCTTTTGGATATTGAAACAGGATTTTCGTATCCGGATCTACCGTTTGGGACATTTTTTCAACTGTTTGATTGTATACTTTTATTTCTTCCTTCTTTGCCTTGGGAACCTTCGAAAAATCCATATTCCTTAATGTTTCTTCATCAAGTGGTTCATCTATGATTATTTCTTCAATTTCAATAATTTCCTCTGCTTGGAACCATTTTTTCATCTTATTTAGCCATTTCAAACCTATCACTCTTTCTACATCTGTAGTTATGTAACTAATTCTACCAGTTATTTTAAAAATATCGAGAAAATTAAGCTAAATTGGGATTTGTTTCTGCTTTTTCATCCGTTTTGCAACGGACTGTGCGCTTTATACCTAACTACCTACCCTATTAAACCCCTTCTGAAGGAAGTTTAAACCTAACCGCCTTGAAATAACTTAAGCCCCTAGTCTACTATTTAAATAAAACACCGCTGTTAAATCGCGTTTACAAAGAGATTAAGTTTTGATGCAGCCTGGAACAATCGTCCATGCTTCCAGGTAAGTACGTACTGAAAATCATAAAACACCGTTCGTATAAGCCGAACGGTGTTTAGTGGGTCAAGCTAAATTTGGTTATTGCCTTTCAAAATAAAGGCATACAACTTGGGCCATTGATTTGGCAGCGATCAAAAGTGCATCCTCATCAATATCGAATTTAGGATGGTGATTGAAGTATGCCTTCTCCACTCCTTTCGGTTTACAGCCAATGTAAAAGAAGCAGCCCGGGATCTTTTCTGCATAATAGGAAAAATCCTCTGATCCCGAGAGCATCGGAAATTCCAAGACGCTCCCGATATCTTTATCTTCCATGCTTTCAAGACTATTCTTGACGAACAAAGTCAGGTCAGGGTCGTTATATAACGGCGGATAATCAGGAATATAAGAAAGCTCGCACTGTACATCAAACTCCATTTCTATTCCTTTAACGATCCTGTGAACCTCCTGATCTATCAACTGCTGGGCCTCCTCTGTCATATACCGGACATCTCCCTCGATCTCGATACAATCCTTAATGACATTAAAGCTTCCTTTCCCATCGAAAGAACCGATCGTGACCACGCCCATCTCAAAAGGGTCCAATCTCCGGCTGATCACGGTTTGAACAGCCGTGACGAAATGGGCACCTGCAACGATGGCATCATTGGCCAGATGCGGGGATGAGCCATGCCCGCCCATGCCCTTTACCGTCAATTTGAAATATGTCCTGCCAGCCATTGCATAGCCCCCGTGATATCCGACGACCCCTGCAGGATGTGAGGGGAATAAGTGGATGCCAAACACGGCATCCAGCTTATCGAGGATTCCAGATTCCATGATGCTTTTTGCTCCACCCGGAGGTGTCTCTTCGGCATGCTGATGAATGATCTTGATCGTACCGGTCAGCGAATCCTTCAGCTTGATCAGGCAGTCTGCCAGAATCAATAAATAGGCGGTATGCCCATCGTGGCCGCAGGCGTGCATGACCCCTGCATTTTTTGAACGGAAAGGAACCTCCGTTTCTTCCGTAATCGGCAAGGCATCGAAATCGGCACGCAGACCTATCGTTTTCCCTGGTTTAGCTCCTTCGATCGTTACGATGACCCCTAATCCATTTCCGGCATTCGTTTGAATCTCCACATCTTTCCCTTTGTAAAAATCAATGATATATTGTGACGTATTCTCTTCTTTGAAGGATAGCTCCGGATTCTCGTGTAAATGGCGGCGAATTTGAACCATTTCCGCTTTACGTGCTTCCAGCATGTCCATTAATTGACTATTCACGGTTATTTTCCCCCTTCATTCCTAGAAATTTTGCGAAAAGGAAAGCGTTAAAATAACTCATGCCGACATTCGCCCATTGCCGGGTTCCATAGAAACTAGCATTTTTCTGAATAATCCAATTATACCATCATCAAGGGGAAAATGAATATGAACACCTTCGATCATCTCCGCCTTTAAACAAAAATAGGACCAGTGCCTGCTGGCACGGTCCTATCGTTGCGGCGCTTATTGTTCACGCTTTTTGTTTTTCCCCAAAATGAAAATGGGCTCCAGCTCATTTTCTTCGTAAAGAAATGATAAAGCCGTTATCGGTACATGGCCGCTGGCAAAGAAGCTCATTGCCATTTGCGCAAGAATATCGTATCCGGTATCATTTTTCACATCAGCGATGATGATGACATCCTGATGCGGAATGGCCACAGCCATTGTCCCTTCGATCTTATCTTTCATTTCCCGAAGCCAGGATTCATTCAGGATCCTGCTCGCATCATAACCATCATTCGTGTTCAAAAAGTGAAATGCATTACCCGCGACAACATCAGACTTCATCTCAGTCGATAGCGAACGAACATTGAAAGAAGCGATTTCACGGATTCTATCACCCTGCCAATTTTCCCGTTGAATCATCTTGTCATCAATCAGACGGTACGTTTTCCCTAAATCGAGTGCATAAAAAACCCGGGTTTCAGCTGTATGCTCATCGTATAGGAATGGATTTCCTTCTTCCGATTCCATCGGAAAGGAGGTCGAACGGATGACCGGGAAAATGGATTTCTCCTTGCCTTGCATGCTATGTTCTTCGCCCATTACATTCAAGGCCTCTTCGACATAATAAGTGACTTCATCGATTGCCTTATCCGCAACGTTTTCATAATTGGCAACAACCGGTGCCAATTGGATCGCGATGCCCTTCCCTGTCTTCACATTTTCAACCCTTAACGTATCTTTCTTGCTGTCGAATTTGAATGTTCGGTTATCACCTTTCAAACGTTCCTGCAAAATATTTTTCAGCTTCGTGCTGTCCATTTTCATGATTGACCCTCCTCTTCATTGAAAAATCCCCAGCGAGAAGGGAAATGTGATTATAGTGATTGAATGAATTCTTCAATTTGTTCTTGTGTTTTACGATCCTTGCTCACGTACCTGCCAAGCTCTTTGCCATTATCATACGCGATGAAACTCGGTATCCCGAATACGTCGTTTGCTGCACAGACATCGATGAATTCATCACGGTCCACATGAATGAACGTAAAATCAGGATATTTCTTTTCAATCTCCGGCATGATCGGTTCGATTATACGGCAGTCTCCACACCATGTTGCTGAAAAGAGGAAAATATGTTTGCCTTCATTTTTCAATGCATCATATTGCTGTTCAGTTTTTAAATTTTCCATTTGAATGATCCTCCTGCTTTCATGACACTTTACTACATGTATCATACCAGAATCTCCAGTATTCAACCATCAATACGGATTGGTTTAATGACCGCACGTTTTTTATTTCTGCGGCACGGATGATACGACCTCCATCATTTGTTTCGCATCGTTCTTCAGCCTGTCCTTATCCGTTTCCGTCGTAAGCTTCACTCCACCGATCCCAACCGCGAGCTCATACTTTTCTTTTCCTGATTCTTTTATCGAGACAAAGCCGAATTTATCATCATTTTGAAAAGATTGGAGAATTAAATATTGCCCAGCTTGCTTCTTTATTGCCAAGAATAACACCGAGCTGTCCTCTTTTTCATTTGGATTGACAAATAATAGATAAGCTTTATCCGCTTGTTTAATTATCAAATTATTATCATGCTCTTCCTGGACTTTGAACCCCGTCGGGAGATAGACCTGGATAAGCCCAGCTTCCGCATTGGGCTGTTTGTCGTCGTCACGAAAAGCGATTTCGGCGGCTCTCACTGCCTTTTCCGTTTGTCTGTCGATCCCTGAGCATCCAACAATCAAACCGCCCAGCAACAGGAGCATCAAAAAAAAATTTTTCGATAAGACCATCGCCATTCCCTCCAGCCGTTTCTTTGCTTTTATAGATACTATTATCCTTATTTCCGAAATTCATCCATTTCTAAAAATTCATGATACAATGGATGCAAAGTATGCATCAAGGAGGGAAAAATATGAAATTAACCGTTTATCTTGCTGGGGAAATTCATTCAAATTGGAGAAACGAGCTAAAGGATAAGGCTGCGGCCTTGAAGCTTCCGTTATTGTTTGTCGGTCCGATGGAAAACCATGAGCGTTCCGATAATATTGGAGAAGATATTCTGGGGGAACAACCAAACCCGATCCTCAAGGATGCTGCCGCCTCCCAGATCAATAATTTGCGGACAGGCCTTTTACTGAAAAAAGCCGATCTTGTCGTCGCGCTGTTCGGGGAGAAATATAAACAGTGGAACACTGCCATGGATGCAAGTACCGCCATTTCCCTTGGTAAACCGCTTATTTTGATTCGCCCGGAATCCCATCATCATGCTTTAAAGGAATTATCGGAAAAGGCAAGTGTCACCGTCGAATCCGTCAATCAAGCGCTGAAGGTGCTTTCCTATATATTTGAAGATGGAAAGTGAATGAAGGCTTAGCCAACCTAGCTGACATGTTGTGAATAAAAAGCTTGTAGAGGGTAAGAGATGCCCCCTACAAGCACAAAATACGAACTTATCCCTTTTTGATGGGGATCCAAATTTCGGAATAATAATCCGGGTTTGAGGCGTCATCATTCGAGTAAACTTCCAGTTCCGGCAGTGCCGCATGCTCATAGCCACTGGTAGGGAACCATTCGGAAAAAATTTGCTTCCACGCCTTTTGGATTGCGTCCGGCATCGGTCCATGAACTTCAAAAGCAACCCACTTGGAAGCAGGTATCGTAAGGGACAAAAACGGTTCATCCACTTTGCCGGTATACTCCGCCGCTATCCAATAATCCATCGTTTCGTTTTTTTCCTGCGCCCTCTTATCAACACATACCCCAAGCAATCCAACTATTTCCCCGTTGTTCAGCTTCGCTAACTCGTCACTTGTACCATCCGTATTCACTTGCTCCCAGAGCTTTGGGATTCCAATCAGATTTTCTTCATCAATCAAGGAAAATTCTTGCTTGATTCCAATCAATTGAAAGGAATCTCTTTCAAGGATCTTGTATTTCATCGGTTCTGCTCCTTTCAGTATCACCTGTATGACCAGGCGTTCATAAAATTTCAGCTTTCCCATATATTTTCGCGCTTCACTCGGGGATACCCCATGCTGCCTTCGAAAAGCTTTTGAGAATGCCTCGGGAGTGTCATAACCATACTTGTAGGCTAAGTCTATGACCTTTTCATTAGTGCAGGAAATCTCCTGGGCCGCCAAGGTCAGCCTGCGACGCCTGATATAGTCACCGACGGTGCTTTCCGTTAATATGGTGAACGTCCGTTGAAAATGAAAAGCGGAGGCATTCGCTTGCCTGGCAATGCTCTCGATTGTCAAATCATCCAATAAGTGCTCCTCGATATGGTCGATGGCCTTTTGGATCGATTCAATCCATCCCATTACACTCACTCCTTGTCATCCATACTATCAGTCCCATTAATTACAATCCTGTCAAATCCTGCTCTGTTGCGGCAGTATCTTCTTTCCGTTCACTCGGTCAGGACAAGAATTCGCAGGCTTTTAGATTTTCAGCTCATATTCATGTTGTCCGGCTAACATCCACATGATATGGAGGAACATATCGCTCCTTGTAATCCGCTCATTCGTAAATACGCCAATTGCCCCTTCCTTCTTACTGATATTCGTTTGCTTTGTGAAGGCATCCATCACCGGTCCCAATTCTTCTCCGCGCAGCAGCTTCCCGGCGACGATGTCGGGCAGCGGAACCCTTGCTCCACCGGCAATGAAAACGGAGCCGTCTCTCGTGGCCATCGCCCCCCAATTGCAAAGAAACAGTCCTTGCTTCATTTTCACGACACCGCCTTCAAGCCCGATACCGATTTCGGCATCACTGTTAACCAAACAATTCCGGGCACGCGTCATGGCCCCTTCCATCGTTTCTTCATCCGAAAACGGCTGTTCGGAGACCCCGCTTTCCACTTGAAGTGAAATGATTTCAGCCTCTTCATAAACGTCACGCACCGCTTGTACTTTCGCTGGATTTTTACTGCCCACCGCTATTTTCATAATCGCTCCATTCCTTTCCATGTAAAAAAAAGCTGTTGAAAAAGGGGGGATGACAGCCACCCCCTTTCCATTTCAGCTTCCTCGATCAACCGTTATTCTTCAATGTCTCGAAAGTCGTTTTATCACAAGAACGAACCAATTTCGCAATCAATTCACGTGCAGCCGCATAATCATCAATATGAATCATCGAGGCATGTGTATGAATATAGCGGGAACAAATGCCAATCACGCCGCTTGGGATGCCTTCATTGGCAATATGGACCTTGCCTGCGTCCGTGCCCCCTGGGGAAACGAAATACTGATAAGGAATATCATTCGACTCGGCCGTATCCAGGATGAATTCCCTCATGCCGCGATGCGTAACCATCGTACGGTCCAAAATCCGAAGCAATGCGCCTTTCCCTAGCTGCCCAAATTCGCTTTTACTGCCTGACATATCGTTTGCCGGGCTTGCATCCAAGGCGAAGAATAGATCCGGCTTGATCATGAAGGCGGCTGTTTGTGCCCCCCGCAATCCTACCTCCTCCTGTACTGTCGCTCCTGAATATAAAACATTTGGCAATGTTTCACCGTGTAAATCTTTTAATAGCTCGATTGCCAGCCCGCAGCCATAACGATTATCCCATGCTTTTGCAAGAATTTTCTTCTCATTGGCCATCGGTGTGAATGGACAGATCGGCACGATCTGCTGTCCAGGCTTAATGCCTATTCTCTTCACATCTTCCTTATCATCCGCACCGATATCAATCAGCATATTTTTGATATCCATTGGTTTTGAGCGTTGCGATTCTTCAAGTAAATGAGGCGGGATCGAACCGATGACCCCGATGACCGGACCATTATTAGTAATGATTTCCACCCGTTGAGCCAAAAGCACCTGGCTCCACCAGCCGCCTAGTGGCTGAAATCTGATCATGCCATTTTCCGTTACGGAAGTGACCATGAAGCCGACTTCATCCATATGACCGGCAACAAGTACAGTCGGACCTTCCTCATTCCCCCTTTTCACGCCAAAGATTCCGCCAAGGCGATCTTGGACGATTTCATCCGAATACTTTTCCAGTTCCTTCCTCATGAAACCCCGAACTGCATGTTCATTTCCCGAGGCACCTGGTAATTCCGTCAATGTTTTAAAAAGTTCTAAAGTTTCATGATTCATTTCTCTACCCCTAACATATGTATTATTTCTTACTATTTTACCGAACTTCGTCTCATGTTTCACTTCAAAGTTCTAATTTATCAGTTAATGGTTAAAATTTCAAATTATTAGGCAAATAAAGCCTTCTTCTGTATACTGGATAGAGTGATTGTATTAAAAGCAATGGAGGAGAAATAATGAATTGGAAAACGTTTTTACTAGGTGCTGCAGCCGGGTTCGCCACAGGCTATGCGACAAAGCAAATATTGGATCAATCAAGCAGGCCTTCTCCTGACAAAGTGTTGGCCCACGTGAAGGAAACCGTTAAAAAGGATGGGAATATATATGGTTCCTGGATTTTGATGAAGCCGGAAACTTATACGAAAAATGAATTGGACTATTTGGTATATAAAGGCGGAATCACTAGAAACACAGAGGGCTTGCGGGAGCAATTCGAATTTGTTGCAGATGCCGCGACAGGAACGATCCTTGAGCTTAATCCCCAAAATGATTAACGGCAAAAGGAGGGCTGTCAAAATGACGTCCTCCTTTTGCTATCCGCGCTTAGCGGTTCCGCTTCAATTCCTCGATGATCTCTTTACCCGATTCATCCCACTTGACGGCCCGATAATATGCATCATGGTAAAAGCTGTACCATGACCCTTTTTCCAGCCCGTCTTTCATCCACCTTTCCTTTGCCTTGATGGATGTCATTGGATAATCGTCATAGGCGAGCACCCAAAGGACATTGGCATGGGCATGCGTCGGCATGATATCGGCCATATGGATCAGCCTGTCCCCTCCATCTTGGATGATGATGATTGCATGTCCATCACTATGACCCCCAGTGTGAATCATTTTGATGCCGTCGGTTATAACTTTCTCATCTTCAAAGGGTCTTATAAGAGACTCGATGGCTTCCCAGTTTTCGTACCAATATGTACTTTTTGAGCGGATATTCGGATTTTGCATTTCATTCCATTCCGTTTGGGTCGTAATGATTTCTGCACGCTCGAAAACAGGCACCCAGGCGTCACCTTCACGTTTCGTCAAACCGCAGGCATGATCGAAATGTAAATGGGTCATCAAAATGTAATCGATATCATTTGTACCAATCCCAAGTGTGTCAAGGTCCGCTACGAGAGCCGATTCCTCCGCCACTCCAAAGTTCCGCTTTTGCTTGTCATTCATCTTCCCATTGCCGATTCCGGAATCGATAAGCATGTTCAAGCCATTGGCCTGTACCAATATCGGATCTGTCCGTAATTCGATTTGGTTTTTGTCGTTAACAGGATATTTCTTGGACCAGAGCGGCTTTGGTACGACACCAAACATCGCGCCTCCGTCCAGGTGTGTCACGCCGCCATTCAACCACGTTAATTTTATGTCTCCTATTCGCAAAGTTTCCATTTAACCCCTCCTCTTCCTTTAGTTTAACACCTGCTTCATCATCTGGAAATGGATAACGATCAAATGCAATTCAAGTGAGGGGATCTACATCCCTGACTGCAAGCATCCACATGACCATAACAAAAAAACCAGATGCAAAGCATCTGATTTCCTGTTGATGGTCTTATTGGAACAAAGCTTCCAAACGGTAAATCCGATTTCCTTTACTTGAGAACTTTTCTTCATATTCCGTCATGATATTGCCTTCAAAGCTGCTCTTATGAAGATCTAGGCTTACAAATTTCAACAGCATGCCGTATTCGGAAATACTCTTCAATGAGGATTCGAACAATCCTTGGTTATCGGTCTTGAAGTGGATCTCGCCTTTTTCCGGCAGGATGCCTTCATACACCTCAAGGAAAGTTTTATACGTTAACCGGCGTTTCGCATGACGAGTTTTCGGCCATGGATCGGAAAAGTTCAAGTAAACGCGATCCACGTCACCTTTAGCAAAATAATCCCCTAAGTTTGCTGCATCAACATTCAACAGCTTTAAATTCGGCACTTCCGCTTCAATCAGCAAATCCAAAGCCGCGACAATGACGCTTCCATATACTTCAATTCCAAGGAAATTCACATCAGGATGGGCCTTTGCCATCTCGGTAATGAAACGGCCTTTCCCCGTACCCACTTCAATATATAACGGATTATCGTTTCCGAAAACTTCATGCCATTTACCTTTATGGCTCACTGGCTGCTGAATTACATATTGTGGAAAATCATTCAAACGGTCTTCAGCCCAAGGTTTATTTCTTAAACGCATGATGACACCCCTATTTAAAATATAATCGTTCAAACCATAACACGAGTGGACAGATTCCTGCAAGTTGATTTTTTCAGGATTGCCCTGCCTCCACCCATGGAACAAATCAAAAAACTGCCGGCCATCAGGCGACAGTGTCTGTCATTTTCATGTATAAATCTTTCCGCAAAACACACCATAAATAAGTGAAGGGCAGGCGAAAATCCGCCTGGGAACCTTAGAACCATATTTAAGAAAGGAGAGGTATTATATGCCGCTTTCCCATGAACACCAAATGTCACTATTAAAGGATATACTGACCAACCATCAATCTGACTGCTGCGGGTCCGTTTCTGAGTGCGAGCAGGTTGAAAGACTCGTCAAATCCTTGATGATCAACATGGATATTGATAGCAATGTGAAAACGATATTGACGGAGATTTACGAATACAGCCAGGGGGGCATCGGTGCCTCCGATTTAGATGCACATATTACGACCCACCAGGACAACCTGTCCCAGTGGGTGGATGATATCGATCAATACTGATCAGTCAATCATCAATAAGGCTTCCAATTTTTGCAGTAAATCATCTCTTTCCTCGTACCGACTCCTACGATGATGCCATTGGATGGAAAGCACAAGTTGTGAAACCGTGTGCCATTTCATCCTCATCTCCAGGCCTGCATCAAGCTTTTTGCCGTATCGGGCAAGCCATTGATTCCATTCCTCCCTTGGGATATAGGAATACAGAAGGATCCCAAGGTCGATGGCGGGGTCGCCAATGACCGCTCCGTCCCAATCAATGAGGTATAATCCGTCCGTTTCGGTCATGAGCCAATTATTATGGTTCACATCACAATGGCAGACGACTTCTTCGTCGCATTCAATCAACAGGAGATTGTTCTGTAAAAAATGAATGGCTTGCTTGATGATCGGGATATCCGTAACATCGGAAGATAATCCGATTTCTATGTCTGTAAGTATACTTTCAGGTCGTAAAGGGGATTTCCCAAGCCTTTTGAGCATGCTTAACAAAGGATCGGATTGATGAATTTTCTGAAGCAGCTTTGCGACTCTTATATTGTCCATTTCCTGCTGAGATAGCTCCCTGCCTTCCATCCAATGCTGGGCCGTAATGACATCTCCATTTTCCAGGCGTTTTGTCCACATTAACTTCGGAACAATGCCCTCAGCTGAAAGAACAGCCAAAAATGGTGATGAATTACGTTTTAGGAAAAGCTTCTGCCCATCTTTCTCGGCTATAAAGGCTTCTCCTGTAGCTCCTCCAGCAGGGGATATATCCCACTCCTGACCTAATAAATGTTCCAACTGGTTCACCTTCGATTTCCTCGCTTAATCATACAAATGTGGGTTCGTTACCTAGTGTATGTATTACCACTGCTTTTTTGTCCATGTTTATTAAAAAAACCCGCCTGCTGGCGTAGCTGCATTTATACGTGCATCGGGATGATACCCGCAATTAAAAACATCCTCATTCCAGAGAAATAAAAAAATAGCTATTGAGCAATTTAACAATAGCCATAAATTAAATTTTAGTTGAAAAAAGGTTTCTTCGTCAAGTACTATAAAACGATTATACCCATAAAACAAAAACAAATAAATCATTTCATATTTTTGCATGACGGTCAATCCTTGATCAGGACCCGGATTTTCGCTTTCAAGACCTTGGCAGACACTTCATCCGTTCCAATAATTTCACCATCCGCCTGGATTTTTGCTGAATGGTGATTTTTCATTTTAATCATTTTACCAGTATAAGAATCAACGTTTTTCATGTTTAGATGCCCACCCCACAAAACGGTAAAGAACACGGCCAATAATTTCAGCCTGGGAAAATCATGAACCGCGATCACATTCACCCTGCCGTCATCGAGCTTTGAATGCGGTGAAATTTTCATGCCCCCGCCGAAGTAAGGCTGGTTCGCAATGACGATGAACCAAATGTTTTTCAATATTTGATGTTTGCCATCGACGATCAATTCCATACTGCCAGGCTTATAAGTGAATAATTGCTTAACAAAAAGGATGAGATAAACCAACTTACCCGCCTTGACGATATTAAACCATTTTTTCAAAGGGGAGCGGTCCGCTTCAGCGGCAATTTCAGCATCGATTCCCATTCCCAGGCTGTTGATAAAATAACCGCCCTTGTCAGCCGTCTCGTACTGACCGATGTCTATAGCCTTGTGTGCGTTATCCTGAAATAAACGAAGGGCCTGCTCGATATCTTTCGTTTTTTGGATGCCTCTTACATAATCATTGCCAGAGCCCGCTGCAAGGGATCCGATGATGGCATGAGGAAATGGAATGGCGCCATTCATCATTTCATTTATCGTGCCATCCCCTCCAACAGCAATGATCCTAGTATCCCGGTTTGTCCTTGATAAAATTTCCTCCGTCAATCGCAATGCATGTCCTTTTTCTGCCGTAAAAAACACCTGATGGGGAACGGCGTTTGTTTTCAGCATTTTCTCCGCTTTATCCCAAACCTTCATACTTCGTTCATTTCCAGCCAATGGGTTCACAATGAAATAAAGGGTTTCATCAAGGTTCGGCATGCTCATTCGCCTCTGTCAGATGATGCTCGGTTTCCCACTCCGGCCTCATGCTGGATGTCGTTTGACAATATTCCAGCAATGCCTGTGCCGCCTTCAACTGCTGTGCCTTAATGGGCGATTGCGTGGCCCGCATCCGTTCAAACCACTCCGGGAAGGTCCGCTTATCCAATATCGTCATATCATAAGGTGCCTCAGGAAAATCGACATAACCATTCCGCGATAAGATCACTTTTTTGATTGGGACGTTCACTTCATAAAGAGAAAATAACTGGGAGACGATGTTCCCCATCCGATTTGCACTCAATAATGGGTTGAGCACTTTTTTATCAGGCTGCTTATGATGCCTGCGAATCCAGAACCGGTCACTCGACCCGCTGAATGCAGCATCCTCTTCAGCTTCAAGAAAAGTGATGCACCAGGCTTCCATAGGGGTCAATAAAATGACATCCACTTCGATAGGTGCGTTTTTCAATAGAAAGATAGGCTTATATAAAACGAGAAATGTATCGGGAAAACGCTGCAGGAAAAAACGGAGCCTCTCATCCAAAAAGAATGATCGATCCACGAATGATTTTTCACGCAGCGTCGAACTTCCCCATTTCATTTGGAAGCGAAGCAATTGATTTAAATAATTCTGCTTCAATTCATCAAGACTGGCTGGACGGAAGGGAAATCTCAATGAAAAAATATTGGGATTCTCAAGCGGGTCCGGCATCAACAACTCTTCTGCCTCTGCCTCCTGCCTCTCTGACCGGTGGAACATGCCCTTCACTTTTTTCATTAAGCTCTTGGATTCGTCCTGGGCTTGGTCCAGCTTCACCGGTTCATCCCCTGCAATATGTTCACCATACAAACGATCCAGTTCACCTGCCTGATAAGCAGCCTTCAATTTATCCCATTGCTGTTTTTTCAATCGTGCATATTGTGTTGGATATCGGTAAATATCCTGCTCATACCGGGAAATATAATCTTGCATCTTGATGAGCTGTGCCATATGGCCACCACCCTTTTCTCTCTATTGTTGAAGATTTATCGTGTATATCTTTTCGTATGAAGGCGATGCTCCGATATGTGTTTGATAAAGCGCAACCTGAACTGCCTCGAAATGCTTTTCGTCCAAAGCCGCCACCTGCCGGACGCTTTCCAAAGAAAAGGGATCATTCCCCTCGAATTTTCTTGCTAGCGTAATATGGGGCTTAAACGGTTTTTTATCAAGTTCAAATCCCGCCTCCGCGCATGAGTTATAAATCTTCTCCTGCATCGAAAAAAGCCTTTCTTGCTGCTTCACACCCGTCCAAAGGATCCTAGGACTGTCATTCTTGCCAAAAGCGCCGATTTCAGCCAGCACAAGCTCCAATGGGGCCTCTTCCGCAAGAACGCCCTCCACTCGCCTTATCGCATCCTGTTTCATTGCATCGTCAGCACTTCCTAAAAACGCCATCGTAATATGATAATCGGCCGGATGCAGCCATTTCTTAAATGGAAAGCCTAAATTCAGTCGTTTTGTCACAGCATGTAAAGCTACTTTAATATCGTCAGGTAAAACTAAAGCAAAGAAAAAATGAGTATTCATGGTCACTGACATTCCTTCCTGTTCTTCCTATAATTTTACCATAATTCCCATCACCTATTCTCCTTGCACTTGCTTTCATGATATTCCAGCCAGCAAGAAAAAGAAGGGAAATTCAATTCACAAACAAAGTTTTAGAGGAAACGATTTATTTTATTCCAGGTCGGATTCCGCGCGTTGTCGGACGGATTATTCCATCCCCAGGTCGGATTCCGCGCGCTATAGGACGGATTATTTCTTTCCAGGTCGGATTCCACGCGCTGTCGGACGGATTATCTCTTCCTAGGTCGGATTCCACGCGTGGTCGGACGGATTATTTCATCCCAGGTCGGATTCCGCGCGCTATAGGACGGATTATTTCATCCCAGGTCGGATTCCACGCGCTATAGGACGGATTATTTCATCCCCAGGTCGGATTCCACGCGTGGTCGGACGGATTATTCCATCCCCAGGTCGGATTCCGCGCGTGGTCGGACGGATTATCTCTTTTTAGGTCGGATTCCACGCGTGGTCGGACGGATTATTTCATCCTAGGTCGGATTCCGCGCGCTATAGGATGGATTATTTCATTCCAGGTCGAATTCCGCGCGCTTTCGGACGGATTATTTCATCCCAGGTCGGATTCCGCGCGTGGTCGGACGGATTATCTCTTCCTAGGTCGGATTCCACGCGTTGTCGGACGGATTATCTCTTCCCAGGTCGAATTCCGCGCGTGGTCGGACGGATTATTCCATCCCCAGGTCGAATTCCACGAGCTTTCGGACGAATTATTCCATCCCCAGGTCGGAACCCGCGCTCTTTCGAACGAATTATTCCATCCCCAGGTCGGATTCCGCACGTTGTCGGACGATTTACTGGATATTCCATTGGAAATCAATGAAAAAAAGGACCCGAAACGGTCCTTTTCCCCACATCCTATGCGAACAGTGTTTCGTAAAGCAGGAACAGGTTCAGCCCAATGATAAGGACTGCAATAAGCCAGGCAATACTGGAGGTGATTTTATGGTTGACTAGATTACCCATGATTTTTTTGTTGCTTGTAAACATGATCAAGGGCACTAAGGCGAAGGCGATACCAAACGAGAGAACGACCTGACTCATGACCAGTGCTTTCGATGGGTTCACTCCCCATATGATGATGATCAGGGGTGGTAAGGTCGTGATGACCCTCCGCAAATAGATCGGGATATGTCTTTTTATGAATCCCTGCATGACAACATCCCCTGTCATGACGCCTACGGATGAGCTGGATAATCCGGCGAATAATAATCCGATTCCAAAAAACATTGCGACGGATGGTCCGAGCATCGCACCGAATTGTTGATAAGCTACATCCAGATCCTCCACTAATATTCCACTCTTATGAAATAGTGCTGCTGAAACGATGACCATGGCGGCATTGATTCCGCCTGCAATCAACATGGCGATGACTATATCAATCTGCTCAAAACGAAAAATCCTTTTTCTTTCAAAATCGTTTTTACCGACTATTCTTTTTTGAGTTAAAGAGGAATGTAGGTAAATTGCATGCGGCATTACTGTCGCTCCAAGCATCCCTGCTGAGAGTAAAATGCTGTCCACTCCTTCGAATTTAGGAGTGAATAGCCCTAAAGCGATGGCCGATGTATCAGGGTGCGCATAAAAGACCTGAGCGCCGAAAGCAAGCACAACAACAAAAATCATGACCGTTATCAATGCTTCGAATGTCCGATAACCCCTGCGCTGGAATTCCAAAATGGCAAAGGAACCGATTGCTGCAATGATGGCCGATGTGATGAGCGGCAGGTCGAAAAGCAGATAGATTCCAAGGGCAGCACCTATGAATTCAGCCAAGTCCGTAGCCATGATAACGGCTTCGGCCTGTATCCATAGCAAAAACGATGTCTTTTTCGAGAATCTTTCCCTACATAACTCAGGTAGGTTTTTACCGGTGGCTATCCCTAATTTTGCTGACAGTGTTTGGATGAGCACAGCCATCAAATTGGAAGCGAAGATAACCCATAATAACGTATAGCCATATTTTGAACCGGCTGTAATATTGGTTGCATAATTCCCTGGATCGATATAGGCGACCGCCGCTATGAACGCTGGACCTAGATACGGCAGCAGATTTTTGAATCCACGGGAAGAAGATTGATGCAATGCACCAGACATGTCTATTTCAACTCCTTTTTATATGCAACTCAAAATGTTGCGACGAGTAAACTTTTTAGGTTATTAGAAAGTATATTCCTGGAACTTGAAAATGTCAAAAAGGACAAACTGAAAATTTTCCAAAAGCGATTCATGGTGATTTCAGGCGAAGGGCAAGAAGGTTTTTCACATAAAAAAGCCCCCTTGCCTGTACGGCAAAGGGGCTAATCCTAATCATTTTACGGAACCGCATTGCCTTTCGATCTCATCGGCGAACAATTGTTGCAATCTTTCGGTTACCGGCCCCGGTGCCCCGGCAGCAATCTTTTGACCGTCGATGGTAATGATCGGCGTGATTTCGACGCTTGTGCTCGTATAGAGCACTTCCTCTGCAGCCATCATTTCCTCGATCGTGAAGGCTTCTTCCACGTAGGGAATGTCATGATCAGCACAAAGCTTCAGCATCACCTGGCGGGTAATCCCATTCAAGATCAAGTTGGAGGCGGGATGAGTCTTCAGTGTGCCGTCCACGACTATGGAAACATTGGACGAGCTTCCCTCCGTGACCAGCCCGTCACGATGCTGGATCGCTTCGTCACAGCCAGCTTCCACCGCTACTTGCTTAGCCATTATATTACCAAGTAAATTCAAGCTTTTGATATTACAGCGCAACCAGCGAATATCGTCAGTCGTGATGCCCTTTGCCCCTGGTTTCAGCCTTCCTGCGTAAGGGATTTCCTTCGTATAAGCAACAAAGACCGGCTCGACGTCCGAAGTTGGAAAAGCATGTGTCCGCGGACTTACACCCCGAGTGAGCTGCATATAGATGATCCCTTCCTGCAATTGATCCTCGGAAATTAGCTCTTTCACGCGTGTTTCGATTTCCGCTACAGTGAAGGGGACCTTCATCTGAATCAATTTTGCGCTGTCCATCAAGCGATTCAAATGCATGTCTCCTGCGAATAATTCACCATTATAAACCCGGATGACCTCATAGACGCCATCACCGAATTGATATCCCCTGTCCTCAATATCGACCTTAACATCGGTCCTGCTTTTAATTTCGCCGTTAAAAATGATTTTTCCCATGTCTTCTCCCTCTTTGCCGCTTATTTGGCCAATTCATGAATGGCACGTGCATAAATGGACGTAGCCTTAAGCATATCTTCAATGTCAATATATTCATCTTTCTGATGCGCAATATCCTCGCTGCCAGGGAATAACGGTCCAAAGGCCACGCCTTCCTTCAATGAGCGGGCGTATGTACCGCCTCCTATCGAAAGCAGTTCCGCTACATCACCGGTCTCCGCTTCATAAACCTGCTGCAGCGTCTTGATCAAAAAGCTGTCGCTATTCACATAATGCGGTGTTGAATGTGAATTGGTCTTCACGCTTAGATTATATGCAGCAAGCCTTTCCTCCAATGCCGCCTTTTGCTGTTCCCATTCGAACGTCACCGGATAGCGCACGCTGAAGCCAATCGAGCTGTCGCCTTGCTTGGAATAATTGAAAACGCCGGCATTTATCGTCAATTCGCCCGTTTCATCATCTGCATAAGCCAGCCCTATATTATTTCCGCGGGAATCTTCAAACAAACGTTCCTTGATGAAGGTGAAGTAGGATTTCGCATGCGGATCAAGCGTAAGATCCGCTAAAAAGACGGCTAAATGCAAACCTGCATTGATTCCATTGTTCGGTTCCATCGCGTGTGCCGACACGCCGTTCAATTCAAGAAGCACTTGATTTTTTTGGGGAACGGCTTGGCCCTTCAAGGAATATTTTTTTATAAATGCCTGATAGCCTGCCACCACCTCAGCAGGATTGGCCGCCTCGACAATCGCCGTTGCAAAATCAGGTACCATATTCGTCCTTCGGCCCGAAGAGAATTCGATGACATTCACTTCAGAGCCCGCCCCGTTTCCTGCATCAACAGGATGAATGACCGAGAAGTCCCAAATTCCTTTTTCAGCACTGATGATCGGGAAGTCCGCATCCGGCGCAAATCCCATCGATGGCATTTCCTCCACTTGAAAATAACGATCCACGCAGCGCCAGTTTGATTCCTCATCTGTGCCGATGATCATCCTGACACGTTTGTTCAAAGGCTGCCCAAGCTCGCGGACCAGCTTCATTGCATGATAGGCAGCCATCGTCGGCCCTTTATCATCGATTGCCCCGCGAGCATAAATGCGGCCATTGCGAAGCTCTGCGCCAAACGGGTCCGAACTCCACCCATCTCCTTCCGGTACAACGTCCACATGACATAATATCCCGATTAATTCGTCGCCTTCGCCCATTTCGATATGTCCGGCTACATTATCGACATTCTTCACGGTAAAACCGTCTTTTTCGCCCAGTTGAAGCATGAAATCAAGCGCTTCCTTCACCCCTTGACCAAATGGGGCATCCTCTGTCTTATTTTCTTCATCCAGAACACTTTTTATTTTCAATAAATTTTGTGTGTCCAGCAATAGGTCCATTTTCCGTTTTTCTACTTCTTCTCGCCAATTCAAATCAGTCACATTCGACAACTCCTCTATTATATATATTTTTCATTTTATCACTTTTCCTACCTGTTTCGCCAAGTGTTGCACCCTTTTCTTCGTATTCCCGTTTCATCACTTCCGTCAAACTATATGGCAAAAATTCCGAAGCAGCTGATCATTCATCAAGAGCGGACTGCCTTCTTAGTGCGCTTTAGCAAGTATATCCAACATTCCACGGAATTTGGAACGTCGTTATATTTTTTTGTATCCAAAGTACAAAATGATTGCAGAATTCGATTTTAACGACTAGAATTGAACATGCAGCGCGACTCAACCAAATAAACCAGGAAGATGGTTTCATGTAAGTGAGTTGAGAGTCTCTGCATGATCATGGACAAATAATAGACCGGTCACCCTATTTTAATTGTACGGAAACAGAATGGGCCCCTTACAGCTTTGTTAACGTTAACAATTTTATTCGTGCGATTCATTTATTAAAGAAGGAAAGTGACATTCGATTAAAAAATATAATGCTTGACGGATTCTTGGAGGAGTAATAATATTGCTCGTTGATAATCCACCTTTTGGACTATAATATTCACACATACTCCATTCACAAAAATTTTGGGAGAGTGATCATGATGGGAAGATTGATTAATAAAGTAGCCATTATTACTGGCGGAGCGTCTGGTATGGGAAGAGAAATGGTGGATCTATTCACTAAAGAAGGAGCACAAGTCATTGCTGCCGATATTAATGAAAAAGCTGTAGCGGCAGTGAATGAATTGGACAACGTCTATGGAACTGTGCTTGATGTTTCTTCCGACGAAAGCTGGAAAAGAATGACGGATGACGTAATTGCTAAATTCGGGAAAGTGGACATATTGATCAACAATGCAGGCATCTCATCAGAAAAAGGAATTAACGATACGACTTTGGCTGATTGGCAGCTAATGCTGAGCATCAATGGGTTTGGACCATTTCTTGGAATGAAGCATATCATTCCATACATGGTTAAAGAAGGAAAAGGCGCCGTTGTGAACATTTCCTCCTTTACTGCCCAAATCGGAATGGGCCTTAACTCTTATTCAGCTTCCAAAGGTGCGGTACGTGCCATTTCCAAGGCAGCCGCAACCCAATATGGCCGCATGGGCGTCCGTGTCAATGCCGTATTCCCTGGTATCATCGAAACGCCAATGACACATAAATTGGAAGAATCCAAAGATCTCGTGAACCAGATGATTCAAGCGACTCCGCTTCAACGTCTCGGTCAACCGGCCGATATTGCCAATGCGGTACTTTACCTGGCATCCGATGAAGCTTCATACGTGACAGGTGCCGAGCTTGTAATCGATGGCGGATATTCCGCTCAATGATGAAGGTCCGAAAATGAAAATCCCGTTTCCGAGTTTCGGAAACGGGATTTTCACATTCTAACAGAGTGGAAAGTCAGGTTAACACACCAATGAAATAGCCAAAAGCCGTAAATACCAAACACCAGCTAAATGCTCCTGCACCTGCAAATAAAAAGTATTTTCGTTTCTCCATTCCATTCATTCCGGAAAGGTAGCTTGCGAAGTGGCGGACCCCAGGGATGAAATAAGCAATGATGATCGTCCATGGACCATATTTATTGAACCATGTCTCCAGCCTATCCAACCTTGGCGGGGTCATTTTAATCCATTTACCATGCTTTTTCAAAAAAGGCTTGCCCACCTTTTTCCCAATGAAATAACTGACCAGCATCCCGGAAATCGAACCAAGGAAACTTACGAGGAAAGCTCCCTGGACATTCAAAACGGAAATGGATGACAAATAGCCGACAAAAGTCATCATGAACTCATCAGGAACCGGTAAGCCAATAATCCCAAGAGCCAGCAGTCCATAAATCGCAAAATAACCATAGTTTGATATTAGTTCCTTGACCATTTCCATCTATTGTACCCCTTTTTATACATAATCCATTTGCCCAAGCGTGCCTAGTACGTGATTCCTTCTTTATAATAGGATAACCTAAATTCCCCCATATGAGTTGATTTTCCTAAAAAAAGAAAAAAAAAGAAAATTCAGCACGGTTATTGTTGAAAGGCGTGCCCATAGAACCAAAGCTAAAGCGGACTCGATGACCGAGTCCGCTCCTTTTTAGTTCACGATTTTTATTTCCTTGATCGGCCAGTACACAAGATTGGCTTTACCGACGATTTCATCGACCGAAATCGTACCGATTTCCCGGCTATCCAGACTGTTTTGACGATTGTCCCCCATAAGGAACAACTGATCGTCCGGTACCGTCATCCCGCCTGTAATATCCTCAAGCTTAAAGGATTCAGTCAGCGGCATGCCTCCTGCCATTTGCTTCTTATATTGATCCAAGTATGGTTCTTCATAGGCTTTTCCATTGATATAAAGCGTATCATCTTTATATTCAATATGGTCACCAGGAAGACCGATAACCCTTTTAATATAATCTTTATCTACCGTAGCATGAAAAACGACGATATCAAATCGATCGATGCTATCGATGTTCGTTCCAAACTTGGTAAGAACGATTCGCTCATGGTCTTGCAGGGTCGGCATCATCGACTCACCGTCTACGACAATCGGTGCAAAGATATACGTACGAATTAAAAAAGCTAGAATGACAGCAATCAAGATCGCTTTTATCCATGAAAAAACTTCTTTTCTATTTTCCAATCGAAGTCCCTCTCTCCGTTTTTTATTCATGCCATTATATCATAATCCTTTCATGATCACGTCATGCAAATACCCGACTTTTTCACTTCATACATTACTTCCATTTTTCGTACTGACTCTCGATGGTTGACCACTCAATTTCACGTCGTTGCATTTTGGGCGGGCAAATTGCATTATATGTACGGACTTTCTCATTAATTTCCTCAATTCGTCTAGTTAAAAGCATGTCCTCACCCTCGCCATTCATTTTCCGCAATGAGACGACTTCGGATAGCTCTTGGCGAATTTCCTTTTGCCATTTTATCCAAAGAGGCAGGAAACCGGCACCTTTGGCCTTCGAGAGGAAGTCGTCATACATATTTCCCGATAGCACCGACTCCGGAAGCGGCTTTCCAAAACCAGGATTATTCTTCAGGCCGCCGTCTTTTTCATAATCGCGAAAAATCTGATCCATCCAATTCACATGCCCCTGCTCCTTCACCATAAAACGATCCCCTCCAATTTAAAAATACATCTTTTTACAATTATATCATTTTTCCACATTCACTCTAAAATCTTTCGATTAATAATTTTCTCCGATTGCAAACAGGTTGTTCTCCTCTAAAAAAGGATTCCCGCTTCATGGAAATCCCTTTTCCGGCATCATTTAACTGTAATTATCCTTTTTGTCACTGCCTTGTTCTGTGATTTATCCGCAACTGTATAAGTCAATGTATAGGAGCCCTTTTTCTTCGTATTCACGGTCCCTGTTGTTTTGATCTTATTCGTTACGTTTCCATCCAAGTTATCTTTAGCGGTAACTCCCGACTTAGGATTGAAGGCAGAGTTATAGGCAATCGTTTTATTCGTGGCTCCCGAGATGACTGGCTTCGTGCTGTCTATCGTGATCTTTCTGCTTACCGTCGCCGTATTTTTTGAAGAGTCGGTAACCGTATACTTCAATGTATAGCTTCCTTTTTTCTTCGTATTCACCGTACCCGACACTTTTAGTTTACTTGTCAAGCTGCCATCGGCATTATCCTTGGCGCTCACGTTCGATTTTGGATCAAATGAAGCATTCAATCTGATCGTTTTACTTCCTGCACCTGAAATGACTGGCTTAACTTTATCATAAACGGATACCTTCCTTATCACCTTGGCAACATTCCTTGCCTTGTCAGCTACCGTATAAGTCAAATTATAGGTGCCCACCTTCTTTGTATCCACCTTTCCCTCGACACGTATGGCGCTCGTTACATCTCCATCTTTATCATCCTTGGCTTTTACGTTGGATTTGGCATCGAATGACGAGTTGTACGGGACCGCTGCGTTCGTTGCCCCTGAAATCACGGGTGCATTCGTATCCACGACAGGAGTCGATGGCTTATTCGAGATATAGGCCGAAGAAATATATCCCTTGATTTTCTTGTTCTCCGTTTGTACCGGGAACCAAACAAATTTATTCGCCGCTGACTCCTCATAAACAAAATCCCCGGTGATGATCAGCTTGGAATCCTTTGGCACGGTTGCATGGCCAGAAGAGGTGCTGGCCCTTTCCCTTATTTTCACACTCGCAGTCGTGGCCACTTTGTCTCCTGCCTTGAACCAATAGACGGAGTCATGCGTTTGCCCGGTCAACGTGTATTCCGGCTTTTTAAAGGTAATATTGGCCGTACTCCCTCGATCATATTCAAAGTCTTTCGTGCTGAATGGATAGCTTGCCAATTTGGTACTGGACAGATAGCTTTGTTTTTCCAACTCGGCAAACACTTCCTCTTGATAGGCACGCGTATTCCTTTTCCCGTTTTCCTGGTAAAGGGGGCTGTTCACTGGCTTTGTCCCATTGTAGGCCATGACAGGAAAATACCAGTTTTCAATGACCCGGCGTCCTGCTCCTTTGATTTTCGGCAGATCTTTTCTTGCATACATGCCACTCAGGACCTCGACACCAGCCTCGATGTTGTAGACGATGTCATTCTCCAATTTTTTCTGGTCATACCCGCTTTTATTGGTAAGCTGCATCAAGCCGATGCCGCCATCACTGGATTTAATCGGTTTACCAGCAGCATCGAATTGCCGCCAATCCCCATTTTCCTGCGTAGCCACCGCTTTCACCACTTCAGGGGGAATTTCTGCCGCAATCGCCGCCTTCGTCAGCAAGCAGTTAATTTGTCCGTAAGAAGGATTTTTATCCGGTTGCATTTGGCCTTGTGACGAACATGCATTAGCCCATTCAGACTCTGCGTAAGCCTGTCCATTGAACAAGCTGAATGTTAGACAAGACAATACTCCAACCTTCATTAATGGGATCTTCATTGATCGAACTCCAGTCTTTTAGATTTACTATAATAGTAACATGATAGACTAGTAATTTCAGGAACAAAAGGTATTTTTATGGGAAATGACCATGTGATCCCCAAATTTCAACTTCTTTGATTAAACAAAAAAGCTGACCCATCACCGGGCCAGCTTCTTCTTTACGTCACAAAACTATGTATAGTGTAAGTTCAGACTATCACTTCCACCGTATCTATCGGCTTCCTTACGAGACACATGATCCCCGGTATAATGAAAAAGATAAGCGGCCATATTTGAAAAACGGTCACTATCCCCGTTATGATCAACAAAATTCCGGCAGGCTTCACTTTACCTCCCTTCAATAAAAAGATGGCGCTCAAACCGCCTGCCAATGCAATGATCAATGAGATGATCCCCGCCCACAATAGACCCATGAACAACTTGATGGACATATCAATCTCGGATGCCGAAATCTCCGAATCTGTCATTAAAGAATAGTCCACCATCCCTTTTAAATCGACACTGTTGATATAAACGGCAGCAATGATCGTTACAATCAAAAAGATGGCAGCGATACTGACACCGATGATACTTAATGAGAATTCCCCTTTACGTTTCAATTCGTTTGCCTCCCCAGAAAAGTTATTACTATACCATACCCATTTTACAGCGGATTAAAAGGCTTTTATTCATTCTATCGAAAATCCCGTGCAGATCGCTTTAACTGGAGGTAAGTATTGCCAAGACAGTTGGGGGCAGAATGGGAATATCGATTATAAACCAAGCAGGGAAAAGGCCCTGTTTTAATCAGAGCCTAAAAACCTTCCATTCACGATCAACGCCACCAATCCTTGCACAGACGGATCTTCGGGCATCATATCTACAGAAAACCCGTAATCTTCCACTCTATTACCTGTGCTTTTCCCGATTACGCCAATCGAAGCATGCTTTAATAGCTCTTCACTATCGACATTTGCCTTCCTTGTGTACTCCATCAGCATATCAACTGAATGCCGGTTCGAAAAAAGCACGGTATCGACAGCTTTTTCGGCTAGCATTCGCGGCAGTATTTCAAGGAATCTTTCATCGACAAATTTCTCGATCGATTGAGCATAATCCGCATCCCCATAATCCGAATCGATTTGGTTCTTATCCCTATCTCCAATAACCAACAGCCTTCCCGTTTCCGGCATCTCGGATTTGAGCTTGGCGCTCAGTCCGCGCTTCTGCAAAACCTTCTTCGATTTGCTCGATACTACATAAAGTTCAGAAGAAATCCGCCGAAAGTCAATCGCATATTCAGTGAGTGAATCCAAGAATCCATGGATACTTTCAGGTGAGATGAAGAGAATTCGTTCATACGATAGAAAAGAGAGCAACTGACTTTCTTCCATTTTCACACTAGCCGACATCCATTTCGGAAACTCCAAGACGTCCCCCCCAAGCTCCTGTAATCCTTCGGCTAAAGAACTCTTTGCGGTGCCAGTCCTTGCCACTAAAAATTGTTGTCCGAATAGTGGCTTCTTTTCGAACCATTGCAGCTTTTCCCTGAGCGAAATGGCCTCTCCGACCAATATGATCGCTGGATTAAGAAGAGGCCCTTCCCTTGCCCTTTCCGCGATATCGTCCAATGTCCCCTCAACGGTTACCTGTCTTCCATACGTGCCCCATCGAATGACAAGCACCGGCGTTTTTCCTGGCTTTCCATGACCGATCAAGTTTTTGCAAATATCGGGAAGATTGCCCGCCCCCATATAAAAGGCCATCATATCTATACTATCGACAAGCCCCTTCCAATCTATATCTTGCAATCCTTCTCCGTGGCCCGTCAACATGGCATAAAATCGTCCAAGGTTTCGATGTGTCACGGGAACACCCGCATATATGGAGGCGGCAATGCCAGATGTTACACCAGGAATGATTTCAAAGGAAATTCCGTTAGCTTCCAACGACTCCGCTTCCTCAACCACTCTTCCAAAAACAGCAGGATCCCCGCCTTTCAGACGGATCACCTCACGGCCTTCAAGCGCCTTGGACACAAGCAGGGCATTGATGTCAGATTGCTTGATGCCATTCGAATACGGTGTCTTCCCACAATAAATCAATTCACAATCAAGCGAGGCAGCCTCCAATAGTTTTGAATTCAGCAGCATATCATAGATAATGACATCCGCTTTTTCGATGGCCCTTTGGCCTTTTACTGTAATCAGTCCCGCATCACCCGGTCCTGCCCCCACAAAATGAACCTTGCCGATGGTCATCACACACTCACCCCTACCTGCTTGCAATCCCATGATAAAATTTCACCAATTCCACCATTGCACTGCCCATCCGTTGATCCTCAGGATAAATGACCCGCTCGATTCCTTCATCGATTATCACTTGCGCCGTCACCTTTCCGACGGCAAGTGCAATGACCTTTGATTTGAACTGTTCAATGATTTCATCCTCCACGCCTTGTTCACGAACAAATTTCATTAAATTGCGCGGCTGCGGGGCACTTGTGAACACAACGGAATCGATGGTGCCTCCGAGTATTTCCCCTACCAGCAGTTGCATCGTTTCTTTTTCCGGCGAAATATGCTCATAAGGAAGGATTTCTTTATGTTCCACCTTTTGTTCATCCAGCCAGTTCATCAAGATCGGAGCCGGATCTCCATGAAGCTGGAGAGCGACCTTTACATCGCCATACAGATTTCCCTCCAGATTGCGAACGAGCCCGGCCGTACTTCCATCATCATCACGGATCAACGGCTTGAGGCCGAGCTTTTTCAGCATATTCACGGTTTTATAGCCCCTGGCTGCAATATTCATCGACTGTAAAGCTGCAATGAATTGGTCCCCGGCTTCCAGCTTCATTGCCGTTTTATATAACAGCTCTGTCCCCACTCCCGTCGTAAGGATGATCCAATCGAACGCTCCTGCCAGCAAACTCTTTATATCTTCTTCCAAGTGGGAATCATCAAGGAATACCGTCCCCTGTGCTGGACGAACTAGCGGGATTCCCCCAAGATTATGAACGATCTTACTGAGTTCTTCCGTTTTTCGCGATCCCAATAAAGCAATGGTCCTGCCATCAAGCTTACTCATGTTTGTTCCCCCTATATGTACATCGATTTTAGAAAGTGTTGGTCCACCTCACACATTATACAAATTTTCAGTCTTTTAAACCATGAAAAACAAATGACACTTTAAAATCCCATAAGCTTTTGATCCCGTTCACTTCCCCATTTCCGAATGAATCCGCATTAAGTCGGACAAGTCTTGATCATCGCATGACATGCCATGTATCGCACCAAATTTTATGAATGCATCACCATCAAGTTCCCCCATTTCGTCCACCATTGACATGACGAATATATCAGCTTCCAGGTTTTTAATGAAACCTTGAACCTCCCCAGGAACATTGAAAAGATCAACTGAAACGATGAAGTTATATTTATGGGCAAAATCGAGAAAACTCAAAAGCAAATCATCATTTTCATCATCGAAATCCAAATGACTTTGTTTTTTTGCCTGATATAATTGCCTGATTTTCTTAATATATTTCGTCTGAACATTCATTTGATGAATGTTATCAAGAAAAAGCAAACGATAACCATCATACATGCCATTTGCAGCAATATTAGCGGCCACTAAAAAGGAATCCGACACGTTTAAGATTTTGACCACATCGAATTTTCTTAAGTCAGTAGGGTCCGAGTATAATTCCACAAGCTCTTTTCTTTCCATCATATAAAGCAATTGTTTTTTCATCATGAATTTCCTTCCTGCTTTCATTTACCGTTTTGTTAAAGTAAACACTTCCATGGAAATCATCCGCTGTGAATGGCCCTTTGGGCAGCCTGCTCATCTTCTTTTTTCACAAAAACATCGTATTGAGTCGTTTTGTTGCGATTTTGAAAGTCTGTGGAACCTAAATTCATAGGCGTTTTCGTTTTGAAGCGCACCCCTTCACTTTCCAATTTTGCGATCACCTTAAAATAATTATCATGGCCGAATGCTGTATAAATACAAGTCCAATATTTATAGGTCATTAGTTTGGCAGTCACGAAACATGCTATGATCAAAATCAGCATGCCAATGATGATGGACATCACGCTTCTCATCTCCTCTTCATTTTCAATTTTTCGGAATATCCCTTCTTTACATTATATTCTTTGCTTCATGCATCATCTCCTTTTTAAACTACCTTCTCTTTAGTAGGAACCGATCCGACAACTGGTGCTATCATCGTAAAAAAAAAAACATCATTACTATGTAATTGTTTGTTGCAATGCCAACGCGCTATGTAGTACAATAACATTGTGAAATACTTCACAAACTAATTGTTTCATCGTTATTGCAAGCCTGCAAATTTTTTTATATCTTTTTGTGAAATGTTTCACATACTTTAAGGATGAAGATACCCCTTTTGAGGAATATTGTTTAAAAAAGGTCTTTCATTCGAAAAATTGGAGGTATTCATTATGAATTCTACACAGGGAAATAAAGTCGTTTTAGTTGGTACTGGGGCAGTTGGATCAAGTTATGCCTATGCTTTGATGAATCAAGGGACATGTGATGAGTTGGTCCTTGTTGATTTGAATCAGGAAAAAGCGAAAGGCGATGTCATGGACTTAGATCATGGTCTTGTGTATGCGCCTAGTGCCATGAATATAAAATTTGGATCATATGAGGATTGCCAGGATGCTGCAATCGTCGTCATATGTGCTGGCGCGGCACAAAAGCCCGGAGAAACCAGGTTAGATCTTGTAAAGAAAAACATGAATATATTCAAAACGATTGTAGGCAGCATCATGAAATCTGGATTTAATGGAATATTCTTGGTTGCAACGAATCCAGTGGACATTTTGGCGTATGCGACATGGAAATTTTCCGGTTTACCGAAAGAAAAAGTGATTGGTTCAGGGACGATATTGGATTCTGCAAGATTCCGCTCTATATTAGGGCAAGAATTTAATACGGCCCCTACAAGTATCCATGCTTATATCATTGGTGAGCATGGTGATTCACAACTTCCGGTTTGGAGCTCCGCCAATTTTTCCGGCCTGCCGATCGCAGCAAAATTAACGGACGCAAGAAAAAAAGAGATTGCCGTTCAAGTCCGTGATGCTGCCTACCAGATCATCGAGTCCAAGGGGGCTACGTATTATGGGATCGCCATGGGATTGGCAAGAATCACAAAAGCCATCTTAAAGAATGAAAATGTCGTCTTACCAGTTGGATCATTGTTGGAAGGCGAATATGGCCATAGTAATGTTTATATCGGGACCCCTACTGTCATCAATCGCACAGGGGCAAAAAATATTGTCGAGCTTGCCCTGAACGAGACCGAAAAAGAACAGTTTGCCCGTTCTGTCCATACGCTTCAAGATATTCAAGCCCCATTTTGGGAGTAGTTCATACACTAACCAGAATTTCTTACGCAGGGAGCTGTCATTATGTTAGTCCAAACATTCGATCCATTCAATAATCTTGCACTTTCAGCATTGGTTGCAGCCATTCCGATCCTATTATTTCTATTATGCTTGACGATATTCAAGATGAAGGGGATCCATGCAGCCCTCCTAAACTTAGTTGTAACCTTTCTTATCGTCCTTTTTCTCTTTAAGCTACCCCTGGGGGAAGCGATCGGAAGTGTAGCTCAAGGTACATTCCAAGGGATATGGCCGATTGGTTATATCATCGTGATGGCCGTCTGGTTATATAAAATTTCCGTTGAATCGGGGAAATTCGAGGTTTTACGCGGTAGCATAGCAGGGATTTCCCAAGACCAGCGACTTCAGCTCTTACTTATTGGTTTTTGTTTTAACGCCTTTCTTGAAGGGGCAGCAGGATTTGGTGTGCCGATCGCAATCTGCGCCGTCCTGCTGGTTTCATTGGGGTTCAAGCCTTTACAGGCGGCGATGCTCTGTCTAATAGCAAACGGGGCTTCAGGGGCATTTGGGGCAATCGGCATACCGGTTGGCATCATCGGGACATTCGGCTTGGAAAATGTGACCTCCATGAAAGTGTCCATGATGACGGCCTTAACACTGCCGCTCATTAACTTTACGATTCCGTTTTTATTAATATGGCTGATGGATGGGTTTAAGGGGATCAGGGAAGTATTGCCGGCGATATTAGTGACATCGACTACTTATACGGTGTCCCAAGCGATGATGACCGTTTTTGTAGGTCCAGAGTTAGCTGACATTATTCCGTCTTTATTAACGATGGGGGTATTGGCACTATTTCTTAAGAAGTGGCAGCCTACCCATCCATTTTTACTCAACGGCAAAGAAGTTGAATTCGAAAAGCATTCAATGGGTGATATCATAAAGGCCTGGTCTCCCTTTTATTTATTGACACTATTCGTTTTGATTTGGAGCTTCCCCGCTTTTAAAGGACTTTTTTCCCAAGGAGGCATCTTTGAAGCGACTGTACTGAAATTCATTTTCCCGGGATCTTCGATTACGATCGGAATCGATATAATCGGAGCAACGGGAACGGCGATCTTATTGGCTGCGCTGACGACCATCGCCACTACAAAATCAATTCGTGTCAGTGAAAGTCTTGCTCTCCTGAAAAAAACGATTTTAGAGTTTCGTATTCCAATCATCATGATTTGTGCGATTATCGGCATAGCCAAATTGATGGCATATGGTGGATTAACAAATGTACTGGGCGAAGGGGTTGCGACAACGGGGCAAATCTTCCCGCTATTATCACCGCTATTAGGCTGGATTGGCGTGTTCATGACAGGATCTGTAGTGAATAACAATACGTTATTTGCGCCAATACAAGCCACGGCCGGGAACATCATAGGAACAAACTCATCCTTATTGGTTTCAGCAAATACGGCCGGCGGTGTCATGGCAAAGCTCGTTTCTCCACAATCAATCGTAATAGCGACGGCTGCCGTTGGCGAAACTGGAAAAGAATCCGCTTTAACGAAAATGACATTGAAATACAGCTTCGGTTTATTGGCATTCGTGTGCGTGTGGACATTTATTTTATCGCTATTTTTCAAGTGATACACTTATATACGTATCGAAAAAAGGAATCAAGGAAAAGACTTGATTCCTTTTTCCTGTAGATGAGGCTGCCGTAAACCAAAAAGCGCCACATCCGGTGGATATAATCTTCCTTTCGTTCATCGTTATCGCAGCCAAGAAAAAAACAAACGGCCTTTCCCTGTTTGAAAAATCAAGGAAAGGCCGCCATGTCTTTGCCTTAACAGCCGGTTATTATTTTTCCGGCACGCTGCAAGAACCGTCCGCACAAACATCGCCTGTTGCTGGATCATTCACCATTTGCAGCGGGTTTTCCTCGGCCCATACTTTCTTCAATGTATCGAGGAAAGCTTCAATTGGCTGAGCTCCGGAAATGCCATACTTGCGGTTGATGACAAAGAAGGGAACACCGGTTATTCCAAGCTGGCTTCCTTCCTGCTCATCGCCCCTTACTTCAGCCGAGAAAGCCGTCCCTGAGAGAAGGGCTTCAGCTTCGGACTTATCAAGTCCAGCCGCTTCAGCCAAATTAGCCAGCGTCGCATGATCGCCAATATGCTTACCTTCCGTAAAGTATGCTTTAAACAGTCTTTCGTTCATTTCATTTTCTTTACCTTTGGATTGGGCAAGGTACATCAAGCGATGAGCATCGAATGAATTCGTCAAGACGATTTTATCCAAGTGATAATCAAGCCCCAATTCCTTTGCCTGTTGCGTCAAGTTTTGGCTGCTTGCTTCCACATCGGCTTGAGACATGCCATATTTCTTCATGAGCATTTCCTGTTGGGTCATCTTGATGTCCCTTTCCGCTTCAGGATTCAGTTCGAAGCTGCGGAACGCTATTTCCACCTGCTCTTTATTTTCAAATTGCTTCAAAGCCTCTTCGAATCGACGCTTTCCTATATAACAGAACGGACATTGATAATCCGACCAAATTTCCACCTTCATGTAAATAACCTCCTCCAATTAAATGCAATCACTTTAAGCACATTATATAACCCAAGGATATCCTCTTGCAAGGATATTACCCTAGACACTCTTTTTCAAAAGAAGTGAAGTCGATTTTCTTCATGAAATCCGCCAGCGTATATCCCTTCAACAATCGCAATGTTTCCTTTTCCGTTTCATTCATGATTTCCTCCAAAGCAGTATCCAGCTGCTTCACGACTTCACCGCATTCGCTCGTTTCCATGCAAACAAGGCATTCCGGTCGTACCGCTTGATACACATCCGCCAAAGTAAGCTGTGCTGCGGGCACCTTCAAGCCATATCCCCCATCACGGCCCTCCTTTGTTTCTACGATACCCTCTGCTGCAAGCTGAGCCATGACCCTTCTTAAAAAAGTAGCATGCGAGTTCACCTTTGAGGCGATCACCGAACTTGTCAGTAGCTTTTCGCTTTGTGCAAGCCAAACCAGGGAGTGGATGGCGATGGCAAAGCGCGGCGGTCCAATTTGATTGTTCCGATTACCTGAAGACATTGTCATCCCCCTTACAATCCTATTTATTTTAAGACCATTATACTATGTACCTTACTCCCATACAAATGGACCTCATCTACTTAACCGGCGCTTATATAGTCTGAATAATAAGGCTTGGTTGCCATGCAGCGGGGAACGACCCGCCCCATGGCAATCGAAGCCGTACGTTTGGCAATCGTAATCGGCATCATCCTGCGCTCCCAATCGACGAAGCGATCCTTAAAGCAGATTGATTTTATATTTTTTCAAATCAAGGAACTGAATGAATTCCTGGGCAAGGAACTGCGACGTATATACTTTTCCTTCATGAAGCCTATATAAGATAAGGCCCACCAAAAGTCCGGATACATAGTACGCATACATTTTCTTGCCTGCATGGATGTCTATTTTCTGCTTAAGATAAAAATCGCTCAACCTATTGAGGATTTCAGGGATAGGGTCGGGAATCCCATAATTCCCGCTGATGAAATGGACGATGGAGGTATGTTCCGACAGATAAGCAAACAATCGAACGAGCATGGCCTCCGCTTGCTTTATCGTCACGTTCCCCGAGCTTTCTTCAATCGTTAAAATCGTGATGATATCTGCACAAAATTCATGGGTGATCGCTTTAAGTAAGTCAGCTTTACTGGAATAATGGTCATAAAAGGTTGCACGGCGCACATCACTTCTGCGGGTGATATCGGATATCGTCACAGCTGAATAGTCTTTTTTTTCAATGATCAGCTGGACCATCGCTTCCTGAAGGGCTTGTCTTGTCCTGATTACACGCCGATCGATGCGGTCTTCCCTTTCATCCGGCAAAATAGGAACTCCAAACATCCAATAATACCTTTTCTGGCTGACCAAATCCCAATATCGCTGGCTGATTTTTTCTGGGGAGGGCTCCATCCCTTCTTTAAACCAGAAAAGGATGATGGCGTAAGTATAGAGGGCCCGGTAATGCACATACATGTCCTTTAAGGTATCCGAAACGTTTTCCTTCATCGGGGTCAGCATGATTTCCCTATTGAATACTTCAAAGAAAAACGCATGAAAATTGATATAGGGCATTTTATTCCGGTCCATCATGTTTAAAAAGAATGGGATTTGCGTGGCCACATATGATAAGGAAGGAAGGACCTTCAATTTCATTTCTTCCAGGTTGATTTGATCGAAGCCATTCAGGGAATCGAAGATGGCTTTCTGTAAACCCTCCTTTTGCTCTTGGACTATTTCCTCGAAAATATCGAATTTATCTTCATAGTAGAAGTACAAGGCACCCCTGCTGACGTTTGCCAGTTCCGCTATTTCCTTGCTCGTTATATGGCGGATGTCCTTTTCTATAAGGAGCTTGAGCAAAGCCTCCTTTATTTTTGAAGGTGTTGATTCATTGGTAAGATGATCATGATCATATGACACAAAAGGACCTCCTGGCATGTAAAAAAATTGAACAGTTTGTAGGCATTTATACGGTAACGTACACTTCGCTTTTCTCTGTCTTTATTTAGGTCAGCTTAAAAACTATAATAATTTCGAGAGATGAATAAAGCAAATTTCACATTAAGGGGGATACAAACCGACATGGATATTGAAACGAAAAATGAGATAAATCGCGTATTCCAATTACAAAAGAAACACCAAAAAGTGCTGCGTTCAACAACCGCCGAACAAAGAAAAGGGAAACTGAAGCGGTTTTTGGAGGTGGTCGTCGCCCATGAGGAGGAGATCATCGAGGCGGTGCGCCAAGATGTGCGCAAGCCCCATCATGAGGTGAAGAGAGCGGAAATCCTTGGAACGATCAAATCGATCCAAGATAATATAAATAATCTTGATGAGTGGATGGCGCCTATTGAGGTGGGCTCATCCTTGAACCCTGATGCAAACGGGTATTTAATGTATGAATCGAAAGGGACTTGTTTAGTGCTTGGACCTTGGAATTACCCTTTCATGCTTACGATGGCCCCGCTTGCTGCTGCGATTGCAGCCGGTAACTGTGCAATCATCAAGCTTTCCGATTTCACGATGAAAACGAGCAATATTGCAGCGAAAATCATCCGGGAGGCATTTGATGAAAAAGAAGTGGCCATCTTTGAGGGCGATGTGGATGTAGCGACAGAGCTTCTTGAACAGCCATTTGACCATATCTTTTTTACTGGCAGCACGAATGTCGGCAAAATCGTCATGACTGCAGCAGCGAAGCATTTATCATCCGTTACACTTGAGCTTGGCGGTAAAAGCCCGACCATTATTGATGAAGGGTATGATTTGCTCGATGCCGCAAAAAAAATTGCCGTCGGTAAATTCGTCAATGCCGGCCAAACTTGTATTGCACCTGATTATATATTCATCAAGGAAGACCAGCAAACGGAATTCACGGACCATTTGCAAGCCATCGTACAAGCTGGATTCCTTATGGAAGATGGAACGGCCGACAGGAATAAATTCACGCAAATCGTCAACGAGCGGAATTTCAACCGGGTCAAGGCCTTATATGATGATGCGATCGAACAAGGTGCTGAAGTCGTCTTTGGCGGCCAGTTCGACCTAAGCGACCGCACCATTTCCCCGACAGTGTTGAAGCATGTCACTCATGATATGAAAATCATGCAAGAGGAAATCTTTGCACCCATCCTTCCGTTGCTGACCTATGACGAGCTGGAGGGAGTCATTGATTCCATAAACGAACGCGATAAGCCTCTGGCATTGTATGTTTTCAGCTCTAATCAGGAGGTCATTGATGAAGTCCTGAATCATACTACTTCCGGTAACGCTTCCGTCAATGACGTTGTCGTTCATTTCACGGATTATAATCTGCCATTCGGCGGTGTGAATACGAGCGGGATTGGTTCTTATCATGGCATTTATGGCTTCAAGGCCTTCTCACATGAAAAGGGAGTCTTCGTTCAAGCGAAATAATATCTGTCCACACAAGCGAAAAACCCGGTAAAAGCAGCTCTTTGCCGGGTTTTTCGCTATTGAATGATCTGCACATTATCGTATAAATACACTTCTTTCGGTGCCTTTATTTTCTTCGCATGCTTTAAATCGATCACTGGCACAGCTTCCCCTTTATAGCTTCCTTTTTTTAATGTACCTGTAATGGTGTACCAATCATTCGTCTTCATTCCTTTTACATGGCCGTTGACCATATAGCCATACAACGTTGCATCGACCACACAACAGGACATGGATAGGCGGGAGATTGCCACTTGTTTGTTTGTGAAACGATCCTCGCGATATACAAAGCCCGAAAGCTCGATTTCTTTCCCTTCAATCGTATCAAGGTTATTCAATAGGTCATCCAGCACCTCAAAATAATTATCATCCGTGACCGTAACTTTTTCCTGATTCACATGCTTTCCTATATCATGCGAGCCTTGCTTTTGCGTTTGCTGCTGGGCCATCCCCCTTTTGGCGAGTACTTCACCGCTTAAAGTAAAATCCGTCAAGATGAAGCCGAGAAGGATCGGGATGAAGAACAAACTATATTTCAAGGCCAAAAATGATGCAGGGGACCTTCCATTTGAATGGCAATCACAATGATTTCTGCCCTGTTTTTGTTTTTTCAGCCGAAGAAGACTGATCACAAAAAAAGCAAAAAGCGCAGTCAATGCATATGGCACCATTTTGGGGGCGATCAATTTCGTTAAGTGACCCGACACATACAATTTAAAAATCATCAGACCCAATCCCAGCAGCAGCAATCCTTCCAGTTTTTGAATGAAAAAAGCTTTCATCAAAGCCCTCCCTTACTGATCAATCCACCTGCGATGAGGCATAGGCTGAAGACGACGGCGAAAACAAGCAAAACATATGTGAGGACGAAACTCCGTTTAAAACAAGACATCATGATCAGGACATTTTTCAAGTCCAGCATCGGCCCAAAGACAAGGAAGCCAAGAATGGACCCAGGCAGGAAACTATGGGAAAAGGAAGCGGCCACGAAGGCATCTGCCGATGAACAGAGCGAGAGGACAAAAGCAATCCCCATCATCAGTGCCGTCCCTTTTATCGGGGCCTGTCCGATTTCGGCCAGGATGGTCCGATCCATGAGTACTTGAAAGATACTGGCAAACAAGGCTCCGATGATGAAGTATCTTCCGACCATAAAAAACTCCTGTGAAGTATGTTCGATGAAGCTTGTCCATTTGCTCGGCGGAAAATCGTGTACATGATGCTCATGAACCGCTTCCAGCTTTTCCTCCTTCACGACATCTTTCCTGCTGAAGATATAAATGAATAATCCGACGATAACGGCCGTCAGGACACAGAGTATGATTCTTCCGTATAATATGGAGGGATTATTTTGGAACGCATAATAGGTCGAGCCGAAGACGATGACATTCAATATCGGGGCGGTTACAAGCAGGACAACGCCAGCGTGGACCGGAACGCCCTTTTGAATTAATCTTCTTACGACCGGGATGATCGCACATTCGCACACCGGAATGATCAGTGCCGCCACTATCGCAGCGAAAATGGCCATGATGGCACTTTTAGGTATCATCCGCTGAATGATTTCTTCACTGATGAACAACTGGATGAAGGAGGAGGCGATGGCACCGAGGAATAGGAATGGAATCGATTCTAAAAACAATCCCAAAAATACGACAAGCACGGAATGAAGCAGCGGGTATCCAGAGAAATCGATTGCTTTTGGAATAAACACATCGCCTAGAAAAAAGAATGCCAGCATCAAAAACAAGAGAATCAATAACACCAAATTGCCCGTGTATCGTTTCAAAAGCATGTTCAGCACCTCGCAAATCATAATTATTACGATTTAATCGCATTTGATTTGGTCTAGTATATGCCTTTATTGGGACTGGCATGACAAAAAACGAAATGGCCTTAACAGATTCGGCAACGAACCCAACGGCTTGTTCCCTCCTCCCTATGCTGCCAAACGCAGCGATACCATTGAATGGACGGTTTGGAAGTGAATCGGCAGCCTTTGTTTCAACGGAATTTTTAGAGCCTCCAGCATGCATTCTGTCGCAGGTAGTGAAACAAAACATGATTTTTATGATACACTCTATATAATCAAGCGTTCATTTTTTTCCCTCAAATGCTCCCTTCACAATCATAAGCTTAAGATATTTGCATAGGAATGAAAGGGTATTCAAACCATCTCGAGGCAGATCCTGCTTCACACCTTTAGACATGATGACTCCTCCATGACCAGAAATTCACATCAAGCTCGGTGTACTGCATTTCATTATAAGTTCCTTAACGTGTGTCTTCGTTCAGTCAAGTATCCGCTACCGTTATCGTGAATGGATCCGCCCAACCCTTTTTCTATAGCCTCACATCATCTATATCAAAAAGTCGGTGACGCTTATCCTCTCGAGGAGTGTCACAATAGGGGGTTCTCATGAATTTTATCGAGTATGATCTGTTATTCGAATCAAGAAATCAGTTAATCGGGGAAATATCGGACTTGAATGAAACAGAGTTGGACCACCGTCCGTCACCCGGCGTATGGAGCATCGCGCAAATTTGCCATCACCTGTACCTGACGGAGCAGGTATTCACTGATGTGATAGCCAATGGCATCCGTGAAAGGGATTTCACCACTATCATTCAAAAAAATATTTACTTGGTTTCCGATCGAACGAAAAAATTCGCTTCCCCTGCTAACTTATCACCCTCCGCCAATCCGTTTCAGTTAGCAAGCATCATGGATTTACTCGCTGAATCCAGGGATCGGTTATTTCAAGTTCTTTATGAAATGGATGCAAATACGAGGTTAAATAAAAAGAAAGCGAAACATCCCATGTTCGGGGACCTCTCCTTGGATCAATGGATCGAGTTGTTATCCCTACATGAACAGAGACATACGAAACAGATACAAGAAATAAAGCTCTCACTCCTTTAAGGATGCTTCCCATAAGAAGCCAGGCCCCCAGCTCTAATGAGGACCTGGTTTTTTTTCATGCTTGGACTTATTCCGCCTTCCACCATTGAAGGGGTTCATCCCCTCCTGTTGAAATAAATTTTGACTTACGGGCAAAAATGAGGTACATTACCTAATGGGCGAACAATTTAAAGAACACACATTAAAAATATTCGTATATAGAGGTGCATACCATGGAAAACGTATTTGATTATGAAGATATTCAATTAATTCCTGCAAAATGTGTAGTAAATAGCCGTTCTGAGTGCGATACATCCGTTACGTTGGGCAAACATACATTCAAGCTACCTGTCGTTCCTGCCAATATGCAAACGATCATTGATGAAAAGATTGCCACGTACCTGGCTGAAAACGGTTACTTTTATGTGATGCATCGCTTTGAACCTGAAAAACGAGTAACATTCATTCAAGATATGCATGCACGCGAATTAATCGCATCCATCAGCGTCGGTGTCAAGGAAGAAGAATATGGATTCATCGAACAATTGGCTGCAGACAACATCGTACCCGAATTCATTACGATCGATATTGCACACGGACATTCCAATGCCGTGATCAAAATGATTCAGCATATAAAAAAACACATACCTGAAAGCTTTGTCATTGCAGGGAATGTAGGAACTCCTGAAGCCGTAAGGGAGCTGGAACATGCAGGTGCCGATGCGACAAAGGTGGGCATTGGTCCAGGGAAAGTATGCATCACGAAAATCAAAACCGGATTCGGAACGGGCGGCTGGCAATTGGCTGCACTTCGCTGGTGTGCAAAAGCGGCAAGCAAGCCGATCATCGCCGACGGCGGCATCCGCACGAACGGAGATATAGCCAAATCAGTTAGATTCGGAGCTTCCATGGTCATGATTGGTTCATTATTCGCTGGACATGAAGAGTCTCCCGGGGAAACGTTCGAGAAAGATGGAAAGGCTTTTAAGGAATACTTTGGTTCTGCTTCCGAATTTCAAAAAGGCGAAAAGAAAAACGTTGAAGGCAAAAAGATGTTTGTCGAGCACAAAGGATCTTTGGAAGATACATTGAAAGAAATGGAGCAAGATCTTCAATCTTCCATTTCTTATGCTGGAGGAAACAAGCTGGAAGCAATACGCAATGTTGATTATGTAGTCGTCAAGAATTCGATCTTTAATGGCGACAAAGTATATTAAGGCTAGGATAAAAAAGCACGGTCTAATCCATGTGATCAGACCGTGCTTTTACTTTCATAATCATATCTTTTTAACAAACTGGGATTTCAGCTTCATCGCGCCAAAGCCATCGATCTTGCAATCAATATCATGATCTCCTTCGACCAATCGGATGCTTTTGACTTTCGTGCCCATTTTCAAGACGGATGAGCTTCCCTTCACTTTAAGATCTTTGATGACGGTAACGGTATCCCCATCATTCAGGGCATTCCCATTTGCGTCCTTGATCATCCTTTGGTCACCAATATCGGTTTCCGCTTCTGCCGTCCACTCATGCGCGCACTCCGGACAAATGAAAAGACTTCCATCTTCATATGTATATTCTGAATTGCATGTAGGGCAATTAGGGAAATCAGCCATAAATTCACTTCCTCCAATTCTTTAGTGTCCATTCTAATCTATTAATGGTATACACACAACCGCTAATTGCTCCTGATGCGTTGCTGTAGGATGAAGAAGCTTCCTGGCTCCCCTTACCTTCCTCCCCTAGAACCTTTAAAGGTTTTCCTATATAATTCTAAGGAAAAGCTGAAAAGTGTGGTGTATCCCTTGTTCAAACTGTTATTAATAGAAGATGATACGACATTATTCAATGAAATGAAAGATAGATTGACGCAATGGTCTTATGATATTCATGGAATCAGTGATTTTAATAAAGTCTTCTTCGAATTTACGGACATTAAGCCTGATTTGGTCATCATTGATATCCAGCTGCCGAAGTTTGATGGATTCCATTGGTGCAGGCTGATCCGGGCCCACTCCAATGTCCCCATCATCTTTTTATCGTCACGCGATCACCCTACCGATATGGTGATGTCGATGCAGCTTGGGGCAGATGACTTCATCCAGAAGCCCTTTCATTTCGATGTACTTATTGCCAAGATACAGGCCACCCTTCGCCGCGTTTATAATTACAATACCGAAAAAATCGAATGGAAAACCTGGTGCGGTGCAACGGTCGATTATGAAAAGAATACCGTTTCCGCCGCGACTGGAGCGATTGAATTGACAAAAAACGAAATTTTCATCTTAAAAAAGCTCATTGAACAAAAAAACAAGATCGTCAGCCGTGAAGAATTGATCAACAGCTTATGGGATGACAAGCGGTTCATAAGTGATAACACCCTTACCGTTAATGTGAACCGTTTACGCAAAAGGTTGGATGAAATCGGGTTAGGGTCATATATCGAAACGAAGGTCGGACAGGGCTATATGGCCGTTGAAGAGGTAAATGCATGATCAGAAAATACATGGCGGAAAGGCTCAGCTGGATCACATTCTTCATATTCCTTCATCTGTTCATCATCTTGGTCGCCTATCTTGATTCAGCCATTCCCGTACAGCCCATCATGTACATTGTCTTTTTATCCTTGATCTTGTTTTGTATCTTTTTGATTTTCCGTTATAAAAAAGAAACGAATTTTTATAAACGGTTAGAAGCACGGGAAGACAATCTCGACTTATCGAACATGGCTGAACCCGACAGTCCTTTCGAAAGAATCATCGAAAGCAGTATCAACAATCAAACCGAATTATTGAAGCGAACCGCCGAAAGGAGCCAAATGACCTTAGAGCAGGAGAAGGATGAATTATTATCTTGGATACATGAAGTGAAGACCCCTTTAACGGCGATGCATTTAATGATCGATCGCCTGGATGATGGCATGCTGAAATCTCATTTGACTTATGAGTGGTTAAGGATTCACCTGCTTCTCGATCAGCAGCTCCATCAAAGGCGCATGCCTTTCATCGAAAATGATTTGTATATGGAGAATATGAACTTGGAAACCATCATTTTCGATGAGATTAAAACCGTGCAAACATGGTGCATCCAAAAAGGGATAGGCTTTGACATCCAATTGGACGTAACCGAGGTGCTTAGTGATGCCAAATGGCTCGCTTTCATCATCAGGCAGCTATTGACGAACTCGATTAAATACAGTGAAAACACCGATATTTCGATAAAAAGCCATATCCACGAGGAACAAACGATCCTCGAAGTGGCAGATTGCGGACGAGGCATCGATTCGAAGGATGTATCACGCATTTTTGATAAAGGATTTACATCCACTTCAAATCATCGCGACAGTGCCGCAACAGGCATGGGGTTATATTTAGCCAAGAGAGCTGCCGATTCCCTATTCATCTCGATTGATGTCCAATCAGAGCTTGGAGCAGGAACGACCTTGACCTTACGCTTCCCAAAGCGGAATGACTTCGTGAATATAACAAGCATGTGACAAAAGTGTCACATGCTTTTATTCTTTGTTCGGCCAATCGCAGGAAAAAACCTACATGGCCTTCTATAATGAGGATATAGAAAAAAGGAGTGTATCGATATGAATATATTAGAAGCGAAAAAAATCCATAAAAGCTACGGTAATAAGTTCAATAAACAAGAAGTACTGAAGGGGCTTGATATATGCATCAAGGAAGGTGAATTCGTCAGTATCATGGGGGCCTCCGGTTCAGGAAAAACGACGTTGTTGAATGTCCTTTCCTCCATCGACAAAATTAGCAGCGGCACCATTACAATCGATGGACAAGAGATTTCGGGGATGAAAGAAAAAATGCTCGCCGAATTCAGGAAAAACCACCTTGGCTTCATCTTCCAGGAATATAATTTATTGGACACACTGACCGTCAAAGAAAATATTCTCTTGCCTTTATCGATTACAAAAACACCCAATCGCGACGCGTTTCAAAAGTTTGATGAAGTGGCAAAGGAGCTTGGCATCCATGAAGTGAAGGATAAGTATCCAAATGAAATTTCCGGTGGGCAAAAACAGCGTACCTCCGCGGCGCGGGCTTTCATCCATGAGCCGAGCATCATTTTTGCTGATGAGCCGACTGGGGCGCTTGATTCCAAATCCGCTTCCGATTTACTGAACAAACTGAGCGATATGAACAAAAAACACAAAGCGACGATCATTATGGTGACCCATGATCCCGTGGCAGCCAGTTATTGCAGCAGAGTCATTTTCATTAAAGATGGACAAATTTATACTCAACTGAATAAAGGGGAAGAAACCAGGCAAACCTTTTTCAAGGACATCATGAAAACACAAGGTGTACTGGGCGGTGTGCAAAATGAGCATTAATCAACTCATCCTTCGGAACCTGAAGAAGAACCTGAAAAACTATTACCTCTATGTATTTGCATTGGTCTTCAGCGCCTCGCTTTATTTCGCTTTTGTCACCTTGCAATATGACCCAGCGATGGATAAAGCGGAAGGTTCGATAAAAGGCGGCGCTTCCATCAAGGCTGCATCGATCTTGCTTGTTGCGATCGTTTCCATATTCCTCTTATATGCCAATAGCATTTTCATCAAACGGCGCAGCAAGGAAATTGGCTTATTCCAATTGATAGGCATGACAAAAAACAGGATCTTCCGTATCCTGAGCGCAGAAAACTTCATCTTGTATTTTTGCTCGGTATTCATGGGCATCTTCATCGGGTTTGCCGTTTCCAAATTGATCATCATGATCTTATTTAAGATCACTGGCGTCCAGGCGATCGCGACTCTGCAATTTTCCATTTTGCCGCTTGTCCAAACCGTAATCGTTTTTAGTGTCATCTATCTTTTCATCATGTTGATGAATTATATCTTCATTAAACGGCAGACCATATTATCCCTATTCAGGGTCACTTCCTTGACCGAAGGAAAAGTGAAAAAGGTTTCAATGCTCGAAATGATCATCGGCGCATTCGGGATCATCCTGATCATTAGCGGCTATGTCGTTTCCTCCAAATTATTCGATGGAGCGTTCATGGAAATGACCGAGCTTTTAATGGCGATGATCTATATTTTGGCATCCGTCATCATCGGGACCTATCTATTTTATAAAGGGTCAGTAAGCTTCATTTTTAATATCGTTCGTAAAAAGAAAAATGGATACTTGAATATCAATGAAGTTTTGTCCCTTTCATCGATCATGTTCCGGATGAAATCGAATGCGGTTTTGCTGACGATCATCACGACCGTTTCCGCCCTGGCGATTGGATTATTATCCTTAAGCTATATCGCCTACTACTCAGCTGAAAAAATGGCGGTGACTTCCATCCCTAACGATTTTGCCTTGACCGATAAGAAAGATGCCGAGGCATTCAAACAAGCTTTGTCCGCAAGTAACATTGCCTATGCCGAAGAAAAGATTGAAGTCCTCCAAATCAAGGTCAACGCAAAGAATATATTGGAGAAAAACCTCGAAGCGGTGAATTTTGATCCGAACAATATGGTTCTTTCCGTCATCAGTGAGAACTCCGTTAAAGGAATCAACCTCGCTGAGGATGAAACGCTGTTTAGCGGCTATAGCAGCATGCTCGAGAAAGTCATGCCCTTGAAGAATTCCGGAGTGGTTGAATGGAAGGGCAAACATGAAGTGATTCCCCAAACCTACATGGGCCTGAACGATAAGAGCATCCTGCCCTATTATTTCACGAATGGCGGAATGCCCGTCGGGATTGTGGATGATACAATATTCACGCGTTTGAAAAAGGATATCGACCCGGAAATCCAGAAAGTCTTCTCCGTTAATTTCGGGATTGATATCAAGGATGACGCAAAGATTCCAGCGGCGAATGACACCTTCAAAAAAATGAAGTTTAACGAGGAACAGATACAAGAATCACAGCTTGAAAGTTTCGATCAACAGAAAAAGAATATGGGCCTCATCATGTTCATCGTCGGCTTTTTGGGACTGACCTTCTTGATCACATCCGGCTGCATCCTCTATTTCAAGCAAATGGATGAAAGTGAAAATGAGAAATCGAATTATACGATTTTACGAAAACTCGGATTCACCCAAGCCGATTTACTAAAAGGGATCCAAGCGAAGCAGGTTTTCAATTTTGGCATTCCTTTAGTCGTCGGGCTGCTTCATAGTTATTTTGCAGTCCAATCAGGATGGTTCCTATTCGGAACCGAGGTTTGGACACCGATGATCATCGTCATGGTATTATACACCGCCTTGTATTCGATCTTTGGGATCCTTTCCGTCCTGCATTATAAAAAGGTCATTAAAGATTCGCTATAACACTAATATTAAGAGACAGATACTCGCGAGTTTAGCCACTTTACTCGCGAGTTTCGTGCGTTTATCCGTGAATATAGCCTTTACATCGAATGCGAAACGGGTTCTCATAAAAATTTCACCATTTCGGAGCGTTACTCGCCAATTCAGCCACTTTACTCGCCAATTACGTGCTTTTACTCGCGAATTTAGGCTTTGCATCTGTAGAATGGAACGGAAGGTGCGACACTCCTGCAGGAAATGCGGTCTAGGGGAGACCTCATAGGCGCATGCGCCGAGAGGGCTCCCCGACCGCCCGCGGAAAGGGAGCGCCTGCAGTGAAATGAAACGATAGGTGTACAGTTTCTCCAACACTATCGGGAATAATGCAGCGCTTAAATAAAAAAAGCCCTACCAGATAAACTTTTTAAAGTGTTTATCCGATAGAGTGAACGGTAATGTATCGCCAAGCTTTTCCTGCTATCCCTTTTACAGGACCGCAGCCGGTTTCATCATTTGCTTGATCAGTTCCTTGTTGCGTTTTTTAAAGATTTCATTATGGGAGGATACCATCCCCATGCCAAGCGCATCGGGCTGAATATATTGCTTTGCTTTGTTCACGGCATTGGCCGCATCTTGGAAGGTTCCTGCTATTAAGTGCAATTTGCCGTCATGGTGCAGAATATCACCGGCAGCATAAATTCCATCCATCGAGGATTCGCTGGAAGCATTACCTTCAATATAATAATTATCCACCATCGCAATATCCACTTTACTATTCTGCAGCAGAGATGTATCGCGCTCATATCCATGATTGATGATGACTTCGTCGATCTGCAGGCGAGAAACCTCACCCGTCGAATGATTGGTCAATTCAACATGCTCGATCGATTCATGATTGGCACACGCGATCAGCTTTGTGATCGTTGTATTCAAGAAGCAAACGGCTGAGCTTTCCATCAATTGTCTTGCCTGTGATTCATGACCAGCTAAGCTATCTTTCCTGTATGTCAGATACACCTTTTTGGCTACTGGCTCCAATTCATTAGCCCAATCGATTGCGGAGTTGCCGCCACCTGAGATGATCACCGTTTTATCCTTGAAGCGATTGAATGATTTAACGGTATAGTTCAGATTGGAAACCTCAAACCTTTCCGCCCCTTCAATTTCCAGCTTTTGAGGATTCAAGATTCCGCCGCCAACCGCAACAATGATCGTTTTGGAATAATGCTTTTGACCGGAAGCCGTAAGTAGAACGAATATCCCTTCTTCATTACGTGTGATCGATTCCACTTTCTCATTCAATACGACGGTAGGATTGAAGGTTAAGCCTTGCTCCACTAACTGTTCAATTAATTTTTCTCCTGTAGTCGGTGTCAGGCCGCCTACATCCCAAATCATTTTCTCCGGATATACATGGATTTTCCCACCTAGCTGTGGCTGGTATTCAATGACCTTCGTCTTCATTTCTCTTAACCCACTATAAAAAGTGGAGTAAAGGCCTGCTGGCCCCCCTCCAATAACTGTAACATCAAATAAATCTTGCTGTTCCATTTCCGTTCACTCCTCGGTAATCAAATGTTATTGATTATCATTCTCATTTAATCGTACACCCTTTTCATCACTTTTACAATATGAATTTTTGAAAAAACTCTGTTCATTTTAAAAATGAACAGAGTTTTTTATTTCCAAACACGAAAAATTGCCATTCATTAAAAACGTATAAATGATAAATGGAGTATTGTAATGAACATTAAGCTGAAAATGGAAAGAGCATTTGGAACGTCATTGAATATTATATTTACATAATTTTCCACCTTAACCTTGTTACCTATGAGCACATGGTTGGCTGTTGATAGCTATTTCGCAGGAACTCCGACTTGTTGTTTGAGCTGATATGCTTTCAAAGCAATTTCAACGTTTAATCTGTTCTCCGGCATATCAAAATCAAAATCAAGAATCTTTTTTATTTTCTCCAGCCGATGATAGAGTGTTTGTCTTACAACATGTAATTTATGAGCAGTAAGCTTCTTTGAGCGATCAAGCTCAAAGTATTTCGCTAAAGTCAGAAGCAATTCCGTTCCATATTCCTTATCATACGATATTAAAGGAGAGAGATAATCCTCAATAAAGTGGGCCGTGCCTTGATCATGCTGAATCAATTGTATCAACCGAAAAATGCCAAGGTCTTCGTAAAAGGCACTTGTTGAAAACGCACGGTAATTTATAGCCAACTGCGCTTCTCTATACCCAGTATGGGCATCCAAAAGGAACTGGTATTACCCGCCCAATGCCTATACGGATTTGGCTAGATTCACCTTCTTTAACACTCAGCATGGCATTGATCACTTTCAAGAAGCGTGCTTTAGAAGAACCCGCAGTTCCGAGATCAATGGCTAATACAATAATCTGATTTCTTATTGAGGTGATATAAGGTGTAAAAGAATATTTTGTGAATCCAGATCGAATTTTTAAAGAATGATGATAAATAGCAGATTCATTTTCTTCATCCGATAAACTTAATGAAGACGGATGAAGAGCATCTTCGATATCAACGATTGCAACTCGATACTGTATAGAAGCTCGCTTGGATTTTAACGAAATATATCCCCTTGCTTGTTCCTCATTATTGATGCGTCTATATAGTAAATCATTTAGCCATGTAGATTCTATCCGTAATCGTTTTTCATCCAAATAATGTTTGCGCAGTAAGTCTTGCGAGATTGCTAGAGAAGCACGATCAAGGATCAGGAAATCAAATTCATCCGATTCACGATCTAAAACCATAACAAGATACGCCCATATTTGATCCATCGCCCCGATCGGTTGGAGAAGGATCGTATGGTTCATTGCCTTCCATTCAATGGGTGAATCCTTCGTGTCCAGGTCCTGCCAGTGTTCTTTTTCATCATAAATGGTTTGCAGCAGATCCTCTCCTTTCTCAATCGAAAGTAGAGGATCTGCTGCGCTTTTTTCTATCATTAACGTTTAGTTTGTACTCGGCCTCTTCCCATCAGATATAAGTTCATTGATGCGATCTATGAGCTCAGGCAATTCCTTCATCGTTTCAATCGTAAAATCAGCCCCATTTTGCATAAAGGAATGAGCAGTTTCGGAGATTACCCTTTCTCTATCCAATTCCGATAGACTAGTATACTCCTCCAAACTCAATCCCATCTCAGAGCTTCCGACAATGACTCCGACCGACCAGACTCCAGCATTCACTCCCTCTTTCATATCGGAAGCGGTATCCCCTACCTTCACAACCTTCCATGATGCCGATACCTTCAATTCTTCGATATTACGATAAATCATGTATGGATAAGGTCTCCCAATCGAATCGGTCGCATCCGGGGTTACATGAAAATCCGGACCATAGCCTTTTTTCAACGCATTGGAGACGACGACTTCCATCATGGCATCCGTATACCCCGTTGTCGAACCAATCTTCAGCCCGCGATTTCTCAAAGCTTCCACCGTCTCGATGACGCCTGGAATCGGATCTGTATAATCTGCCAAGGAAACCATCAGTGCCGGTTCAAATTCAGCGTACAATTTTTCGACATCCTCCTCATTGAATGTCCGTCCATATACATCTTCCCATAAAGCCGATATCCTTGGCATCGCAAGCATTGCACGGATATGATCGATTTTCAGCATCCCCATCGGTGCTCTCGCTTCCGCCATCGTCACATCGATGCCGGCATTGTTGAAAATATCCACAAAGACATTCACTGGCGCAAAACATCCAAAATCCACAGCCGTCCCAGCCCAATCCAAAATGATTCCCTCTACCTTATTCATACTGTCACCACTTTCATATATTTTTCTACGATCCTGCCAAGTTCCTCGATATCTTCTTTATGGATTTCCCCGATATTGCCGATGCGGAATGTATCCATGTCCGTCAGCTTTCCGGGATAGATTACGTAACCGTTCATTTTGATAAACTTGTAAAAGTCCTCAAAGTCAAAGGTTTCAGTCGGAAAAAGGAATGTCGTTATGATAGGCGATTGTTTTTCCGGCGCGATATATGCATGAATCCCCCATTGCCCCATCAGCTTCCTCAGCCTATCATTATTAGCTTTATAACGGGCGAATCTGGCAGAAATGCCGCCTTCTTCAGCTAATTCCTCCAGCGCTTTGGCAAACGCGGCCACTACATGGGTCGGAGAGGTGAAACGCCATTTCCCGTCCTTGTCCATCTCCTTCCACTGATCGTATAAATCCAGTGACAAACTGCGGGCATTGCCCTCACAAGCCGTCAATTCGTCAAGCTTAGCAATGACAAAACCAAAACCTGGTATGCCTTGGATGCATTTATTTGCACTGCTGATCAAATAATCAATTCCGAGTTCGGCTACATTCATGTCGACGCCGCCAAAGCTGCTCATCGCATCGATGATCAAAGTTTTCCCATGTTCCTTTGTAATCTTCGAAACCATCTCGATCGGATTCAAGATTCCTGTCGTCGTTTCACAATGGACCATCGCTATATGTGTGATGTCACGATCTTCAAGCAATATGCTGCGAATTTCAGCTTCCTTTGGAAATTCGTTGTACTCAACGCCATATTCCCTATGCCTCAAGCCCATGTACGCTGCCATTTTCACCATCCGTTTTCCATATGCGCCGTTCGTGATGATCAGCACTTTATCGGATTTTGAAAGTGCAGTCGTCAGCACGGATTCTACAACAAACGAGCCGCTTCCCTGCATAAGTACTGCCGTATATTCTCCGTTCGCAGCATATGCCAAGTCGAGAAGCTGATTTCTGATTTTTTGGGTGATTTCCTTATAATCCGCTTCCCACGTGCAGCGGTCAACGAGCATTTCCTGCTTCACCGTACTTGTAGTGGTCAGCGGTCCAGGCGTCAATAGTTTATACGTATTCATTTCCCTTCACTCCTCACTGTATTTATCGTTGTGCTGATTTAAAGAACTGTTGATGCTGTTTTAATAATTCGACGGTAAGAGGCTGCTTGAATTTCTTAGGGTAGGCCGGCTTGTTCTTTTCCGTTACCTTTTCACCTTCATATAGTGCGACTGGGTAATGCTTCAGCAATTCTTCTCTAGCATCTTTACTGATCGTTTCTGCCATTTTCATTGCTAAACTTGTTTTAGCTTCACTATCTTTATTCACGACAGCCACAGATTCCGTGTAGGAGAAATTCCCCTCAGCCGGATCGACGAACTTGATCGGTAAGCCTGACTCTTTAGCCATCACAGCTTGGTAGCGTAAACCAAAACCGGCAGCCACCTCCCCTGCTTGCACTTTATTGATCGGGCCTGAACCTGAGCTCTCCATATGCGGTCCGCTATTCGTTATTAAGTCATGGAGAACGTTTTTCCCCTCTGCATCACCGTATCGACTGATTATTGCTTGAACTAACAGCCACCCTGTTGACGAGTCCAGAATATTAGGGATGGAAACGAGCCCTTTGTATTCAGGCTTCGTTAAGTCCTTAATCGAGCTCGGCATCGGCAGGCCATGTTGTTTAAGCACTTCCGTATTCACGAAAATGGAACCGGTATTCGCCAAGATCGGCGTGTAATAGGCTGGACTTTGCTCCAATGCTTTTGTGCCAAATGACAGGCCTTTGAACATGGAGTGCTGCTTTTGTGCACTTTCGATGAAATAGGAACTCATTGTAACTAGATCAGCCTCGATTTCAGTACCTTCCGCCAGCAGCTTCCCTCCCAATTCAGATGTGCCTAACGATTGAAGGACATATTTCCCTTCGTATCCGGCGGCTTTCAGGGAAGTCTCCATTGCAGCCGTGGCTTCTTCATCACCATTCGTATAGATGACGACCTTTTCCTCATCCGCTTTGCCGCTGTTACGGCCCGCCAATACAAATGCCAAACTTAAAGCAACTAAAGAAAGTACGGCTATCTTGATCGTTTTAGACATAATATCCCCCTCATTAATGTTTGAATTGCCTTTGTTGATAATGATCACAAAGCAGCTTCACGACTAGATTCGTAAAAAAGATAAGTAAAGACAGGATGAATATTTCGTTGAATTTGGCAAAATGCTGAAGCTCTTTAATTTTACTGGCAACCAATGTCGTTTGGGCCGTGACCAAAAAGATGATTCCGCTGATCGTCACCATACTATTGATGAAATAGTAGCTGAACATCTCGATTACCGTAGATGCCGAGTTCGGCAGGATGACACGATAGATTGTCCTGATCCAGCCATCCCCCAATAGTTCGCCGGTCGTTTCCCATGAAGGGTTCATTTTGGATAAAGAGTTCTTCGCCATTAGATAGGGTGTTGTAAAGAAGTGGACAATGTTACATACAATGATGATGGCAAAGGTCCCCTTCCAGTTGCTTCCATTGAACAGGAGCAAATACGATAAGCCGAGCACCATTCCAGGTACTGTATTCGTCAATATCGAAATGATATCCATTGACGATTTCCCCTTAAGCTTCGTCCTGACATTCAAGACCGCCGAGCTAAAGGCGATGCACGTTCCCAGTACAGCTGTCATCAATGCAACGAATAAGGAGTTTTTATAGACTGCCGTTAAATCGCCCGATTGGAATGTGTCGATAAAATGTTTTAAGGTCAACGAGAGATCGTAAGGAAAACTAGTTAAAAAGGGTGCAATGAACATGACCGCAAATACAGAAAACATCCCCATTAAGACCAATAGCGAAATACTGCCAAAACATATATCCCTCCCTTTGTGCTGCGTCAATTCAATATCGCTGAACTTGTCATAATGAAAATTCAGTTTTTCCAGATAGTTTAATAGGAAAACACTGAATACTACCGGAATGAGCATCACTATGGCAATCACTGCTCCACTGTTGAAATCAGGGATTGAACCTAGCATGACTTGATACAGTTGCGTCGCGACAACGGAGTAGGTCCCGCCGACTGAAGCCGGTATCCCAAAATCGGTAAAGCTCAGGATGAAGGAAAGGACAAAAGCTCCACCCAAAGTTCCCGCCAATGGCCGTAAAATCGTATTCATGAAACTTCTTATCGTTCCATCCCCCATCAGTTTTGAAACGATGATGAACTTTTTATCCATGTACTTGAAGGAATTATTAATGAGCAGAAAAGCTGAAGGCATTGTATAAATCACATAGCCTATCAATAATCCATTAAACCCGTATATATCGAATAGATTCCTTCCAAAAAGCTTCGTCATGATTCCTTGATTGCCGAAAGAGTAGATGATCGCAAACCCGAATGTGATCGTTGGAAGCAGCATCGGAAGGAGGATACCGGTTTTGATTACGCTTTTAACTGGCCTATATAATCGGGTGCAATGGATGGAATAGGCGAGACAAAAGGCTAAAATGGTCGTGATGACGGCTGTTAGCCCCGAAATTTTCACGCTGTTTCCAAATGCCTTCAGCAGCTCTGCATTTGAAAGGACCGTTACATAATTCGAGAGATCGATTCCATCAGCCGTTTCAAAAGAACGGACGAACAATAAGCCAAGAGGGAAGAAAAGAAAAGCGGCAAATAACAGTAAGATAGGTATATAAATGGCACGCATTGCCGGTTTAACCTCACGCATACTTTTCACCGAATAAGTTATAAATATTTTCTCTCTTGATCTCCAGTTGTTTAAGAATGAATTCCTTAACAAAATCATTGGCCGGCTGATTGATGATTTCTTTAGGCGATCCAAATTGGGAAACACTCCCTTTGTTGATGATCAAAATTTTATCGGACATCGTCAACGCCTCTTCCGGGTCATGCGTAACGATGATCGTCGTGAGCTTGAATTGTCTTGCAATCGATTTGATGCGTTGCTTGATCGATTCCTTGATGACTCCATCCAATGCACTCAATGGTTCATCGAGCAATAATATTTTCGGCTTCATGACGAGGGTCCTTGCGAGCGCTACCCGCTGTTTCTGCCCACCTGACAATTCAGCCGTTTTCTTGTTCAAATGAGGCTTCAGCTCCAGGAAATCGATATATTCCTGTAATTCTTCATCAGTTACCACTCCCTTTTTATTCCTTAGTCCATAAACAATATTTTCGTATGCATCTAAATGAGGAAAAAGCGCATAATCTTGGAAAACTATATTAAACCCTCGTTCCTTCATCCGCACGTTGCTCAAATCGGTTTCGTTAAAAATGATTTTTCCCTGCTCCACACTCGTTAGCCCCAGGATAATATTCAACAAAGTAGTTTTTCCGCTCCCGCTTGGGCCTAACAGTGAAACGATCTCCCCTGTTTCTATTTCAAGATTTATATTTTCTAAAACGAATTTATCATTGTATTGCTTGCTAATATTCTGTAATTTCAGCAAACCTTCCACCTCCTTAAGTACACCCTTAGTATAAAAGCCATTTGTAAAACGAAGTTGCGATTTTTGTAAATACTCTGTAAATATTGAACACCTTTATACCAACTTTATACTAACTTTTGACCATATAACGATTCAATCATTAGCTACTTATTGAATATGTTTCGCATGCATCGTACACTAATAATGAATATCCGAAAATGAGAATCGAAGAATGGCGGGTGAAAACATGCTTCCACTTGAAAGGCAAAAGAAGATCATCGAGTTATTGACGATAAGAAAAGTCATGAAGCTTGCCGAGCTTACTGAAGAACTGCAAGTTTCCATTGAAACGCTCAGGAGAGATATGAACCTTCTCACTAGACAAGGCAAAATAGAAAAGATTTATGGAGGCGTAAAGCTGGCTCAATCCAAATTTGGGGAATCGATGATAGAGGAAAGGATGTTCAGCCAAGTACGTGAAAAAGAAAGAATCGCCCAAAAATGCAGTGAATATATTCATGATGGTGACTGCATTTATATCGATAGTGGTTCGACCACCTATCAAATCGCGAAATATATAAAACAGAAAAAGAAACTGACCGTGATAACCAATTCCATTCCTGTCGTGAACGAGCTCCTTCATAGTGAAATTGAAATATTGATCATAGGAGGAAAGGTTCGGCAAAATGAACAATCCATCGTCGCATTTGACTACCTATTCAACTTTAGCGAATTGAATATAGCAAAGGCCTTCATATGTGCGAGTGGCATTACGATTGAAAAAGGCATTTCCGACTATAATTTGGAGGAAGCGAACACGAGGAAGAAAATCATCGAATTATCACAACAGGTGTATGTTGCCGCGGACAGCTCGAAGTTCGGCAAAGACGTGACCATCGGGATTGCCCCAATGGATAAAATCGATTACATCGTTACTGACGATTATTTGCATCAAGATTTCATCTCTTCGTTTACTGATACAGGCACACATTTGCTTCTTTCTTAAAAGCAAGAAAAAACGTGAATCACACAGCAGTATGGTTCACGTTTTTTTCGTTTTCCTTATATCACGTTTCCAGCTTAAAACGCCTTTCATGCTGAAGGAGCCATTCCTTCCTCCATAAGCCACCCGCATACCCGGTCAATTTCCCATTCGAACCTATGATGCGATGACAAGGAACCACGATGCTTAACTTATTCCTGCCATTGGCGCTCCCTACTGCCCTAATGGCTTTTTCATTGCCGATGGTAACGGCAATGTCTTTATAGGAGCCTGTGTCAGCGTACAGGATTCCCGTTAGTGCATTCCAGACATTTTTCTGAAAGATCGTCCCGTCAAGGATATAGGGAAATGTAAATTCCCTGCGTTCACCTTTGAAATACTCATCAAGCTGATTGAAGCACTCCACCAAAACCTTGGGCGTCCGCTCTTGCATGCCATTCAACTTCATGTCCCTTTCAGCAAACATTATCGAGCAGATGGCCTTATTCGTTCCTGATATCTCGATTACTCCAATCGGCGATTGATAATCCAATTTATATAATTCACTCATATAAAGACCTCCTAGATGGAAGGCAGCGTAAGCCTCCAACCCATTTTTCATTTCCCTTTCCTGCATGTTTCGATATTCACTTGGAGAACAATTTTTCAAACGGCGAAATACCTTATAAAAGTTCGAAGGGCTTTGGAACCCCACTTCAAGAGAAATTTCAAGATTCGTTAGATTTGTGGTTGTTAGAAGATATGCCGCTTTATCGACTCTTATTTTTTCCTAACCGCTCCAAATAATAGGAACTTACACCGACATGGCTGACGATATCTTTTAACTCCACCTTTTGGTCATACTGATTCACCAAGAACGCGATGACTTCCCTGACAAGCCGCATCTGCGGGGAATCCCCAACTTCCGGCTGGCATCTTTTGCAAGCACGAAAACCAGCCCTTTCGGCATCAACGAGGTATTGATAGAATTTCACATTTATTTTTTTTGGCTTCCTTGACCTGCATGAAGGGCGGCAGTATATTTTAGTTGTCTTTACTCTTTACTGCCGAGCAACATCCATTATACTCCGCATCCTTTCAGGATTTGGTCACCGTATAAGCATTGATGTAAAAGGCTCCACACCCCGTTATCATCCATCGCTTCTCTCATTTACGAAAGCAAACTGAAGTGTTGCGACCTATCTCGTAGCCTTTTTGTTTCTTGGACGAACCATCGATAGGGATCGCCTTCTGCTGCCCTTGACGCATGAACGACAATCGTTTCCGCGGTTTCACCATAGCCTGCTTCCATGTCCGCGCTGACAGGGATTTTCAGATGATCCGTAATAAGTTCAATGATACTTAAATGCCTTTCAAAGTCAATCGATTTCCCCGTTTACCGTTCTAGTCGCCTTGTACTAAAATCAACGCCGATAATGGATCTCAGGCGTTCCCTCCATCAACATGTCCTTGAAAAGTGTAATGCACTGAATTAGTGATGATTTTCGCTCCTATCGTTTATTGTCCCCATTTTAACAATCAGACCATCTCCAAATCGTCCTCATTCTTGCTGTTATGGTCGCTTCAAACATGGGTTTGGTCCGAGTGCGGACAAATAAAGTAAATACCCGAAGGGCACAAAGCCGAGAATTGCAGTCTCTCGCCTGCCAGAAATGCAGGTCTTCAGGATTTCTGGCGACCTTGTGCTGATCCAGTTTCCCGAACAAAAAAATGCCCCTTCACCCCAGGACATTTTCATGATTTTCCATTCAGTTAACGAACAAATATAACTTTCGATGATATTCCGAAAATTCCGCTTGGTCCTTTTCCGTACAGTCCAGCCACTTCACTTTCTTGCATCTTTCCTCCAGCCTCTCATTCAGCTCAGCTTCGATTTCATTCATGAAGCGAATGATTTCCCCGTATGGCAGATTGAAATGACGGGCTGCGAGCCTGGGCGGAGAATGCTTCACCAGCAATCGCATGAATTGATCGACCGTGTCTGCCTTGGAAGCAAGAAAATCTTCCTCATTCACGATGAATTCATACACTTGTTTTTTCACGCCTGAGAGCCTGGTCACTTCATGACGCAATAAAAACTCCATTAATCTTTCATTCATAACGTTCTACCTCGGATTTATTTATAGTTAAATTCCTATTAAATCACCTATGAAAAGGCTTTACTGCAACACCTCATTATGACATCGCAACAGCTAGCCATCAAGTGCATTCGCACCACATAAACCGTAATAATTACGATTAGTGATCGTTTTTAGTAAAATACCATGTATCGGCGGCCTAGTCAATATCTTTGGGACCATGCATATTTTGCAACGATTATTGGCAAAATGCAAATAAGTAAATGAAGTCACCTCCATGTTTGTTAATTTTTATATATGTTAAGGGAATAAAATTGTTAAAATTTGATATAATAAATGTAATATTTAGTCAATTTTCATTTTGTTCTAGAATTTGCAAAGGCAAAGGAGTAAAATGAAGCTAATGACATCTTGTTTTTTCTCTAAATGTTTCCGAGGAGTTATAGGGTGGGTATAGCAAGTACATAGCGACAGCTGAAACGCTGTCCGACATATCGGTTGTTTTCATTTGTTTTACAATAACAATGAAAAGAATAAGGAGTGATTTTTTGAAACCTTCAACAAATCGCATGTTAACCCGTATTAAATCCGTTTATATGTTCATTAGCAATAACGGTACGGTTTCTACTCAAGAGCTTGTAGAAGAATTTGGCATCACTCCTCGAACTGTGCAGCGCGATTTAAATGTCTTAGCATACAATGACCTTGTTCAAAGCCCAAGCCGTGGCCTTTGGACGACAACAAGTAAAAAGGTGAAGATGTCATCGTAAAGAGAACGACCACCCGAACGAAATCGATATGTAAATTAATTTGAGGCGGACAATATTTGTCCGCCTCATTTTTTCTTGCTTATTTTCATTCAGGCTGTCCGGCTTTTAACTGTTCAAGCTCTTCAGCGGTCAATTCCCTGTATTCACCTAGCTCAAGCTCCTCATCCAGCTGTAAGCTTCCCATGGACAGGCGCTTTAAATAGACGACACGCTTGCCGACTGCCTCGAACATCCGCTTCACCTGATGGAACTTCCCTTCCATGATTGTCAGCTCGATATCAGAGGTCAGACCTGATTTTAGAATGTTCAATTCACCAGGCTTTGTTTCGTATCCATCATCCAAGGTCACGCCGTTGCGGAATGCCTCAATATCCCGTTCCGTCACTTCGCCATCAATGACCGCAAAGTACGTTTTCGGGACATGCTTCTTCGGGGAAAGCAGTTGATGGGCGAGCTTACCGTCATTCGTGATCAGCAATAACCCTTCTGTATCTTTATCCAAGCGGCCCACAGGAAATGGTTCGAATACCGAGTCCTCATGCTCCAAAATATCGATGACCGTTTCTTGGTGGTTATCTTCCGTCGCCGACAAGACGCCAGGCGGTTTGTTCATCATCAAATAGATGAATTCCCTATATTCCACCCGATCACCATGGACCGTCACGATTTCTGCATATGGGTCCACTTGCTCTTTCGAATCCTTCAAGACCCGGTCATTAACCTTGACGGCACCCGATTTCAGGAGTTTCTTCACTTCTTTCCTGCTGCCATAACCAATATTGGATAATATCTTATCAATTCTCATCGTTTCCTCCTAAAGCCTTTTCAGTAAAAAGCCTTGCCCATTTTCATGTCAGGCAAGGCCAATATAATAATTTGGGGATTCTCTAACCAATACCCTTTTTTTTACACATCAAACGTTTATCTATAAACCTAATTTACTCTTCAAGCGATCGATTCGGGTTCCGAACAAGCGATGGGCAAGTTTGCTTTTCAAGGATAGCGCCGCATAAATGAGCGCTCCAAAAACGGCACAAACGGCCACGATCAAAATTGCCTGGAACCGTCCTTCCGTTGTAAGCCACAGCGATAATAAACTGTTCATGCCCCATACTGCCAGTCCCATTATCATTGAAAATACAGTGATCAATACAGATCTTCTGATAGTGAGGCTGTAACGATATCCAGTAAAGTAGGTGATGACATACAAGTTCAGCAGGACAGCTGCCAAGTAGCCGAATGCGGTGGCATAAACGGATCCTTCCGTTTCAAGCAACTTGATCATCGGGATATTCAAGCTCAATTTGATCAAAAAGCCGACAAGCAGGCTGAGCACCGTATATTTTTGCTGATTGATGCCTTGTAAAATGGCCGCCGAAACGGAAAAAAGCGCAAACAAGATCGAAACGGGCGCATAAGCCTTCAGGACACTGATTCCCAGTGGATCATGGCTGTAAAAAGCACTATAAATTGGATCGGCCAGCACCGACATGCCTACGACCGCAGGAATCGTAATGAACAGCAAAATTTGGAAGGCTTGGTTCAGCTGGCGGTTTAACTCTTCCGAATCCTCGCTGACATATGCCTTCGTCACCGAAGGAAGCAGCGCCATGGAAAACCCGGTCGCAAGCGTCATCGGAATCAAGACAAGCTTCTGGGCATATACATTCAAAACCCCAAGGGCATCTTCTGCGACATGCTGCAACCCGATGGATGACATCGCCTTGTTGAAAGACAATAAGTCCGCGAACTGGAACATTGGCATTGCGATACCGACAAATATAAAAGGAATCGATGATAGAAATATTTCTTTGTAAATATCCTTCAGGGAAATTTCCATCGTTCCCCGGTCTTTCTCCATCAGACTGTCCAAATGGGGCTTTTGCTTTTTCCAATACCAAAATAACACCACTAAACCGCCGACAGCCCCGACCGTCGCCGCAAAGGTAGCTACTTGGATGGCCCTCACTAACTCTCCATCAAGGACATTCAAAACCACATACACACCGGCCAATAGGAACACGATACGGACAATTTGTTCGATTACCTGAGATATGGCCGTTGGTTCCATCGCTTCGTGGCCTTGGAAGAAGCCGCGGATGATGCTCATGAACGGAACGAAGATCAAGGCAAAGCTGACTGCCCGAATGATTTCCGTGACATCGCTGACATCTTCCTTCTTTACACCAAAGATTTCAGTAAACAGCGGGGCCATCGTATAGAGAACCAAGAAGGCGAGAAAACCGGTGACAGCCATTAATTTCAGGCTCGATTTAAATAACTTCTCCCCGACGGCATATTCCTCGAGCGCATTATACTTCGAAATGAATTTAGATACAGCCAGCGGCATGCCTGCCGTTGCAAAGCTGATGAAAATGGTATATGGAACGTACCCATATTGATAGAGGGTAGCCCCTTTATTCCCGACCATATGTTCAAATGGGATGACGTAAAATAATCCAAGAACCTTGGAAATGATCGCTCCCAGCGTTAATATAAAAGCCCCTTTTAAAAACTTAGATGACATCTAATCCCTTCCTGCCTCTGTCAGTTACGTTTTACACGCTCTTTATCTTATCATATTAAAGTATTTTTTCTATAGAAAACTACACTCAAGTTTATCGTTTTCGAAGATAATACACAAACAAATAATTCCTTTTTTTCTACATTCGCAATATGACGGCCTCTTGCTATATAATGAAGGGACCGAAAATGATAAAGTGGTGATCAATTTGAAATATGATGTAGTGGTAATTGGCGGTGGCCCTTCCGGATTGATGGCAGCAATTGCGGCCGGGGAAAAAGGTGCTCATGTCTTGTTAGTGGATAAAGGCGAGAAGCTTGGCAGGAAACTAGCCATTTCGGGCGGCGGACGCTGTAACGTGACGAATAGGCTCTCAATCGATGAAATCATTCAGCACATCCCTGGAAACGGGCGATTCTTATATAGTGCTTTCTCGGAATTCAACAATGAGGACATCATTCAATTCTTTGAAAAATTGGGCGTCGCCCTAAAAGAAGAGGACCATGGACGGATGTTCCCGGTCAACGATAAAGCCCAGAGCGTCGTGGATGCCCTGCTGACGCGCCTATCGAATCTGAAGGTAACGATTTACAAGAACTCCCCGGTTGCCGAGGTTCTCTATGAAAATGGAAAAACAAGCGGTGTACGGCTGAAAGATGGTCAAACCGTTGACACGGATGCGGTCGTGATTGCCGTTGGAGGTAAATCGGTTCCCCATACAGGATCAACCGGTGATGGCTATGCTTGGGCCAAAAAGGCCGGCCATACGATAACCGACCTCTTCCCGACTGAAGTACCCATCCTAAGCGACGAACCGTTCATTAAGGCGCGAACGCTACAAGGACTGGCACTTCGGGATGTTTCACTGACCGTACTTAACCCAAAAGGCAAGGCTTTGATTACACACCAAATGGATATGCTCTTCACCCATTTTGGGGTATCCGGCCCAGCTGTCCTAAGATGCAGCCAATTCGTCGTGAAAGCGATGAAAAAGTGGAACCTCTCGGAAGTGAACATGAAACTCGATGCCCTTCCGGATCGAAACAAGGAAGAAGTGTTTCAAGACATCATGAAGGAAATCAAGGCAGAACCGAAAAAAGCAATCAAAAATACGTTAAAGGGTATAGTCCCGGAACGATACCTGCACTTCCTGCTTGAACGCAGCGGCATCGACCTTCAAGAACAAGGAGCGACGATTTCAAATGAGAAAATCCGCCGCTTTGCCGAGCTCTGCAAGGACTTCCAATTTGGCGTGCACGGCACCCAGCCGCTGGAAAAGGCCTTCGTCACTGGCGGAGGTGTATCCGTCAAGGAAATCCATCCGAAGGAAATGTCATCCAAGCTGATGGTTGGACTGTACTTCTGCGGTGAAATCCTGGACATACATGGATACACTGGAGGCTACAACATCACGTCGGCATTAGTAACCGGGAGACTGGCCGGAATGAATGCTGCCGAATATGTTCATTCATAATTTGAAAAAAGAGGCTGATCTAGCTTTAGATCAGCCTCTTTTTTGTATGGTTCATTACGTCGCGGTTTATTCGTCCTTCGTCATGATTAATTCGGCCTTCTCCGGGGTTTTTTCGTCCTACATCACGATTAATTCGGCCTTCTCCGCGTTTATTCGTCCTACATCAAGATTAATTCGGCCTTATCCAGGGTTTTTTCGTCCTACATCACGATTAATTCGTCCTTCGACCGCTTTTTTTCGGTTATCCATTAAAAGATTTCTGGATGATGGCGATAAGCTTGAAGGTCGATCGTATTCCGGTTCGTGAGCAGGATGCCCTCACTTTCCAGCAAGATTCTTTGGTGTTCGGCGGCTCCGTCCGCTTTTATGCCGATTTCTCCCTTTGCATTAATTACCCGATGCCAAGGGAGTTGGTGTTTTTTACTGCTCGAATGCAGGATCCTTACGACCTGTCTTGCACCGCGGGGACTTCCAGCGAGCTGTCCAATCTGACCATATGTCATCACTTTACCTGGTGGGATCTGTTGAATGATCTTGATTACCTGTTCTGTGAAACTTTCCAAATGGCACACCCCTTTGTACTATCCGTTAGCTAAAATCGTCACTTCCCCATCGGTTATGAGAATTTCATGATGCTCGATCAAATTGTCTTTAAGTTCGGCTGTCAACCTGCAATCATCGTAGGCACAAACGGAAATCAAGTTACGTTCAGTAATCAATTGGCCGACTCCTTTTTCATACTCCCCTATCGCTGCACAGACGTGATCGTCCTGTCCCCACTCAACATGTCCCCAAGCACGGATGAATTGATTGGCCGCTGAATAGGCTTTAATATTTTCCAAGAAATATTTAACCAGCGTAATAGGGCTGAAGTCCCCATAAAAGCAATAAAAATCAAAATTATTAATAACATGCACATGCTCCAATTGTTCTTCATTTAATTGACGCTGCAATTTCTTATGGACGAAAGGGTAGATCCGATCATTTTCGACGACCAGGATATGATCGCCCTGTTCAATACCTTCCATGATGAATGCCGTTTCATTTTCAATGTAAGCTTCCAATTCATTGAAGCAATACAAGATGTGGCTGCCGCCTGATTGCTCGATATTTTTCATCAATTGTTTCATATTGTTAGTCAAATGGACTCTCCTTCACATACACCAGTCCGCACTATGTATTACGTTTAACTTTACCCATTATCGGCCGATTTGTAAAATTCACAAAAGAATATCCTCCGTTTTTCCTAGAAGAAAACGAGAATGGGAGGCTGCCTTATGCCAGCTCAGTTAAGCGTCCAAAGACAGCCCCATCTTCATATCACTGGGTAATATGGCTCGTAGCGCGGATTATAATAATAGGGAGGCCTTGAACCTATGAGCGGCAATTCAAGGGCATGGAGGTTGGAATCATATACTACCTCCACTGTTTCGTCCGAGTGCTCAACCAATAGCAACTTCACTTGTTCACTATAATAATAGGACATTTCGGGGCCTCCAGAATTTTTTTTCTTCCCTTCAGCATATTCAAACAACCTGGCAACGAGCCCGTACTCACTCGTGTAGTTTTATCATCATGCACGGCATCCGCCTACACGGCATACAGTAATCCGACCCAATTCTTTTTTAGGAGGACTCGTCATGACAGAAGAGAAGAAAAAGAATTCATCTAAAAAAAGCTATCCCCTGCAGGCGAATTATGGAAAGATCACTCGTTATCAAGACGTCCCGATCACCGTTCCGGAGCAACGCCAATTTCGCCAGCCAGGTGTAGAGAAATTCATGGTGCCACGGCCCATCATCGAAAATCCCCAGTACAAAGGGAGCGGGAAATTAACCGGAAAGGTTGCATTGATTACGGGTGGTGACAGCGGGATCGGTGCGGCAGCTGCAATAGCTTTTGCTAAGGAAGGTGCAGATGTTTCAATCGCTTACTTGGATGAGCATGAGGATGCAGAACGGACTAAGTCGAGGATTGAAGAGCTGGGACAGCGCTGCCTATTGCTTCCTGGGGACTTAAGGGATAAGCAGCAATGTATCGATATCGTGGAAGACACCATCGATGCATTCGGAAAGCTCGATATTCTCTGTAACCACGTGGGCATTCAATTCCAGCAATTAAGCTTGCTCGATATTACGGATGAGCAATTCGATGACACCTTCAAAGTGAATATCTATTCCCACTTCTACACGACCCGGGCAGCCCTGCCGCATTTACAGGCAGGAGCCTCCATCATTAATACATCTTCTGTCGTGACGTTCAATGGAAATAAGCAATTGATTGATTACACAGCGACCAAGGGAGCCAATATCGGCTTTACCCGGGCCCTGGCAAACAGCCTCGTCGCTCAAGGCATCCGCGTGAACGCCATTGCACCAGGTAGGTTTTGGACACCGCTTATCCCGGCAAGCTTCTCAGCAGACGAAGTGACACAGGTACAGAATCCGATGGAGCGTCAAGGCCAGCCATTTGAACTGGCTCCAACTTTTGTCTACCTGGCCTCTGATGATTCCCGTTTTGTGACAGGACAAACACTTCATGTCAATGGCGGGGAAGCGACTTCATCCTGACACCCGCTTTAATAGGCACAAAAAAAAGACTACCTTGGTTTGCCACTATTCCGAATAAAGGTAGTCTACTGTCGTATATTATTTTTTCTTATAAATGATCATTGCGCTAAAGCAGTAGATTTGTTCTTCTTCATCTTCCCCAGTAGTGGCAACATTGTATTTAATGTCGACGATTTGATTTTCCCGGATATCTTCCAGGAAGACGTTCATTTCATCCTCTAGGTCCTTCTCATGCTCATAATCGAATAATTTCACTTGGATCATCGGCTCTCCCCGCCCTTTTTACTATACTGATAGATATTGTGCAGGATGCCCATTTCCCAAGCGATTCATACATGTTTTTTTTGCAAAGTCGATAATAGCGTTACCACCTCCCCTCCAACGTCTACCGTGGAGGCCTTCCCGCCCATATCTGGCGTCAGCGCCTTTTTATCGACCATCACCTGTTCGATTACGTCCAACACTTCCGCACCCCAATCACCATGCCCAAAGAAATCAAGTATTTGACTGGCGGACCATATGGCGGCAAGAGGATTGGCGATGCCTTTATGGGCAATGTCCGGAGCGGAGCCGTGAATCGGTTCGAACATCGAGGGATAAATCCGCTCCGGATTTAGATTGGCACCTGCCGCAAGGCCCATTCCGCCTGCTATGGCAGCCCCCAGATCCGTGATGATGTCACCAAATAAATTGGAGGTGACGACGATTTGAAATCGCTCTGGCTGCTTGACAAAATACACGCTTGCCGCATCGACCAAGTAAGAATTCGTTACAACATCAGGATATTCGCTTCCAATCTCTTCGAAGACTTGATCCCAAAAAACCATGGAATAGTTCAAGGCATTGGCTTTGCTTATACTTGTTAGACTTTTCCCCATTTTGCGTGCCAGCTCATACGCATAGCGAATGATCCTCTCCGTTCCTTTCCGTGAAAAAACTCCCGTTTGCAGGACGACTTCCTCCGGCTTGCCTTTAAAAAGCCAATCACCGGCGCCTGAGTACTCCCCTTCGCTATTTTCCCGATGACGACCATATCGATTTGGTCGCGGGTCACATCTTTTAATGGACATGGAGCACCTTGAAGCAATCTGACGGGACGAACGTTCACATACTGATCGAATTCCTTCCTGATTTTCAGCAGCAGCTCTCGTAATGATATATGATCCGGCACTCCGGGATACCCGACCGCCCCAAGGTATACCGCTTCAAACTTCTTCAATTGTTCCAGGCCGTCATCCGGCATCATCGTACCGTGCTCCAGATAATACTCGCACCCCCATGGGAAATAAGTAAACTCGAAGTGAATGTCCCCATCGATTCGAGCCACCGCTTCAAGGACCTTCACGCCCTCAGCAATCACTTCCGGCCCTATCCCGTCACCTGCAATGACCGCAATCTTATGAACCTTCATGTCTCCACACCCCTTTATCTAAATTTTCCGATTTATCACCGTTCATTTTAACATATTACTTCCGCTTCCCATTTACAACTATTCATAAAAAGAGCCTGCGAATATTCGCAGGCCCCACTTTCTTCAGGTCATGTTCACTTAACGATGACTTCGCCGTCCCATTCCAGCATTCCGCCAACCATATTTGCCACTTTATAGCCTTGTTCCTGCAGATAATGGCAGACATTTTCACTGCGGCGTCCTGATCGGCAAATAAAAATATATTCCTTTTCTTTATCGAAGTAATCAAGGTTCGCCGGGATATCGTTCATGCGGATGTGCTTTGCACCTTCGATCATCCCTTCAAGCACTTCTTCGTCCTCACGAACATCGACAAGCTCCAGCGCTTCGCCCGCCTCTAGCTTGGCTTCCACTTCTTCGGTTGTAACGATTTTGATTTCTTCCATAATTAGCACCTCGAGTTATCGTTTGATTTATCTCACTCATTATAACAAAATATCCTCTTGAACATCACTTTATGGGCCTTACTTTTAAGGAAGCCATTCAATCTTTCAAGAAAGAAGCCCCTCTCACTGCTTACAGGTCATGGTGTCGACACACTATTCCTTGTCATTCTCGATAACAGCGCTCCAGCCAAGGCTGCCGCCATAAGAATGGCAAAAAGGACCGAATAATTGGTGATGATCCCGATCAAAGTCGATGAAATGATGCTGCCAAAATAGCGAAATGTCGAAAAGATTCCAGATGCCGAGCCCGAAGCCGATTCATCGACCGCTTCCAAGGAGGCGACCTGCATGCTTGTAAGTCCCAAACCGATCGCCAATCCGTTCACAATAAGTGTGATGGCTACATAAAGAAGCGACTGGACTTGGGTGACGAATAAGAATAATAGGTTCGTAAACAAGGTGAAGGTGAAGGAAAGGAAAATGACCTTCTGCGATGTATATTTCCCATTAAGCTGTCCGCCCATCATATTGCCAATAGCCATGGAAATGGAGAACAAGGATAGCATGACACCGCTCATGGAAGTGGATATATCCATTTTTGTGGTCATGATCAACGGCATGACCAACAAGATGGCATACATCGTAAAATTATTGATCATTACAGATAGATTGGCATTCACGAATATAGGACTCTTGAATAAGGAGAAATCTATAACCGGCGAGGCAACGGACCGCTCCTTCCTTATGAACAATCCGGTGAATAAAAGCGTCCCCAATCCAAGTGCGACGCAGGCCGACGGAGATGTTGCATGTGTCAAGGCAATCAATAAAGTGATCGCAACGGCCAAGTAAAAGGCACCAACCACATCCAGGGGCTGGCTGGAACGCTTTTTCTCAAGCTTAGGAATAAGAAACATTCCTCCAGCAAGCGCACCTAATAAAAAAGGGACGTTGACCCAAAATATCGCTTTCCAACTAGCTATGGCAATTAATAATGAGCCGATCAATGGACCAACAGCCGCTCCCAGCCCCATGCCTAATCCAAAAAAACCCAACACCCCTGGCAGCCGATCAAGTGAAACGGCCTGACGGATAAGGGCAACGACATTCGGGATCAGCAATCCGCCTCCTATGGCTTGGAGTGACCGAAAAGCGACTAGCATGCCAATATTCATGGAAAGTCCACAACCAATCGAGGCAGCCATAAATAGTAATATGCCTATGAGATAGATTCTCCGGTTGCCGTAAATATCCCCAAGCTTCCCTGCGATCGGCTGGGTTACGGCCATTACGATGAGATAAATTGTGACTACCCACGTCACACTGTGTATATCCAAACCGTAATAGTCCGATATTGAACCTAGTGCTATCGAAATCATCGTTGAGTTGACCGGTACCAGGAACGCTGCCATCAATATAAAAACGATCATCAGGAATTCTTTCTGTCTACTCATCCTTACACCTCAATCCTAAAACGAAAAAAATAATCAATTGAAAACCGTTCAGAGCCAATGCAATCATGCTTCGATAATCGTTACTGTTCCCGTATTCCCATCGACAATAACGTGATCTCCATCCTTTAATCGTTCCGTTCCTATTTTTGTCCCCAATACAGCGGGAATTCGATACTCCCTGGCAATGATTGCAGAATGGGACAGCATCCCGCCTGTATCGGCAATGATCGCTCTGGCATCTTGGAAAAAGGATGTCCAGACGGGTGTCGTGCTCTTGCAAACCAATATATCTCCTTTTTTGAACGTCGATGCCTCATGCATGCCGGAAATAACCTTGACCTTGCCTTCACATACTCCCGCTGAAGCGGAAATACCTTTAATCGTATTCGCCGTATTTTCCTTGTTTTCTTCCAATGAACCAAACACCATTTCCACAAAAGACTGTTCTTCTTCCGTAGGTTTGCCAAAGAAGGCTGGTGTTTTGATTTTCCCCTGTAGATCATATTGCCGCTTCCGTTCCTTAACCGTGTCCATGAGTGAGCCCGGTGCATCCAAAATTGAAATGATTTCATCTTTATATAAAAACCAAATATCCTCTGCATCATCGAGAACACCGAGTTGAATCAAGAGCTCCCCTACCTGCAAAAGGTATAGGCGTGCCTTGGCATCGAACATCGCATCAATATAAAAATGATGATCGTCGGTGATAACAGCCGCATCCAAAGTCATTTGATAACATTTTTCAAAGACTTCTCGCTCAATTGGATCCTCGATGGCCGTTAAGAAATTTTGATGAATCCGGATCCTCGCCGTCACTGCCGATTCAAATTCCTTATCAAAATCATGCCCATTCTCGATGAGATTCTTGATGATTTCAAGTACATGCTCATGATTTTCGATCCAAGTCTCTCCCATGAAATCATGCGCCTTAAGACATCTGTATCCGTACTCCTTGACGAATTTTCCAACGCGGTCGAGAAAATCCTTTCCCTTCCCAAATGTGCTCAAGGCTTTGGATACGTTTCCTTCATCCGAGTTCATGATGGCATGCAGCAGTTGTGGTTCTTTTCTCACCTTCATCGATAATTGCCATAAGAGACGATCGGATTCCAGAGACTTATTCATGATTCCCGTCAAGGATTGATAGAGATCATGGGCTGGTTCACTTCCAAGCAGCCTTTGAAATAACTTCTCAAGCTTAATATTCAAACTGGCGTGAGGCAGGACGATGATGAAATGCCAGTAATAAACCTCTTCGAAAAACACTGCCAGCTCCTCCAAGCCTCTTTTTGCTTTTGCTGGCGTGAATGGCTTTGATGTTTCCTCGTCAAGATGACGATAAATGGGCATTAAATGATCATAGACGATATCATACATCCCATTGGTCAGCTCGGGATACAAATCCTCCATAAGCTTTTCGTTTTCCATGAATAACTGCTCCGGGTCCATTTCGAATTGGATCTGCTTTCCATAATAATAACCATTATGGACTTTCATTTGCGTAAATCCCATCGGTTCTTTCAGCTCCCCTGAAGCTTTTGCCATCCCTTGATAAAATGGCTGTGTGACGATGGAGGCGAATAATGGGGAGATGGGATCGGGAAATCTTGAATCCATCAAGAACCAGAATTCATCTTCATCTTTCCGTTCCAAGATAAATCCTTTCCTTGCTTCGGGAATGGATTGTGCAGCTTTTGTCACAGTCGTGATCGGCCGGGCTTGCAAGAGATATACTTGTTGATCTTGAATGCCAAATTCCAAATCGACCGGATGCTGATAATGCCGTTCCACCTTAAGGGTCAATTCAACCAATTGTGAAATCATCGCATCATTCAGGCAGTACGCATCCCGTTCCAATTTAGTCGTTTCCATTTCCTCGGTGCCTGTTGCGCCAGCTATGATTTTCAGCTCTTTACTGCCGATGATTTTCTCAATTTTCCTGCCATCACGTTTGACCACGAAGGTATCCGGTGTAACGATCCCCGATACGACAGCCTCCCCAAGTCCATAACTCGCATTGATCAATATATGATCCGTATTGGAGGTAACGGGATCCTGACTGAAAATCACTCCTGAAACGTCTGAATGAATCAAGCCTTGGACCACAACGCCCATATTCAATGTATCCACCTGTTCCTCGATCGTTTCGGTATATTGCTGAACGCGGTTCTCGAAGCAAGAAGCCCAACACCCCTTCACCCTTGAAAGGAATTCTTCTACCGTCCTGACATTCAAATAGGTTTCATATTGGCCGGCAAAGGATGCCTGCTCCAAGTCTTCGGCACCAGACGAAGAGCGGACCGCCAAGGCCGTATATTTTTCACGCAGCTCCAAAAAGGCGCTGGTCAGCTCAGTCAGTACCTCTTCGGGAATGCTCGCTTGCGTTATTTCGTTTTGAATGTTTTCACTCTGTAAGTCGAGTTCATTCACTTCCACAAAGTGCAAGAATGAATCACGGCCGATCACGAACCCATCTGGAACGGGCATGCCCCACTTCGTCAGTTTAATTAAATTTGCCGCTTTTCCCCCTACAGCTTCCCTGGTATCAGCAGCATGGATAAATCTCTCTGTATACATGTTAATTGCTCCCCTCTCATCCGCTTGAGTTGACTAGATTACATTAGACCTTGCAATCGTTCTCATCCAAAAAAACAAAGCAAGTCTGGGTCATATCCATTGTTTAGGAGAATACCCACCCTTAACCATAATGGATAGTATGCTTCATTTCATATGAAAAGGCTTACTTCCTTTCATTCGACAAAAGCCCGTCGCGTTATGTTTCATGGGGCTTTATTGCCAATTTCAAGAAGATCGAGCGACAAACATGCAACAATCGAATCAATTTAACCTTGCTTTCATTTCATTAAGTGGACTCCATAGTTCTTTTCGCTGCCGAATAATCCCTACTATAGTCGCAATAAAAAAAGCCAGCGAATATAGTAGTCGCTGACCTTTTCTTCCATTGAATGAGCCTATCTCAGTGCTTGAATCCCCGTTCATATTGCACAGGGACATCGATCTTTTTATTCAGAGTTTTGGACGCTTCCAAAGCCCAATATGGATTTCGCAGCATCCCTCTCCCTACAGCCACCAAATCCGCCTCTTCATTGCCAATGATTGAATTGGCAAGATTCGGATCATCCAATCGTCCTACAGCAATTACTGGAATACCCAATGCTTTTTTTATTTCCCTGGCCAATGGCGTTTGATAGCTTGCATGCGTGCCAGGTCTTCCATCTGCTCCAATCGGGCCTTCGCCGCCCGAGCTCACATGGAACATATCGACGCCCGCTTCTTTAAACACATTTGAAAAAGCAATGCTTTCTTCCAAGCCATACCCGCCTTCCACATATTCTTTTGCCGAGATGCGCATGATCAACGGCATGTCAGCAGGCATTTCGCTTTTTGCGGCTTTAATTACCTCCACTCCAAATTTAGTCCGATCCTTACCATACTCGTCTTCACGTTTATTCGTTAGCGGTGATATGAATTGATGGATCAAGTAGCCATGAGCGCCATGTAATTCAATGACATCAAACCCGGCTTGGACAGCCCTTCTGACTGAAGAACGGAATTTATCGACCATTTCCCTTACTTCTTCTGTCTCTAAGGCTCTTGGTGTTTTAAACGTTTCATCGAATGCTATTGCCGAAGGCGCTACCGGAGTTTCCGCATCCTGTGCCTTACGCCCTGCATGGGCAATTTGAATCCCGATTTTCGCTCCGTGTTGATGTACTTCGTCAACGATTTTCGTGAAAGCATCAATTTGCTCGTCAGCCCATAACCCAAGGTCACCATCCGTAATCCGACCATCTGGTTCTACATCTGTCATTTCCACTATGATTAAACCTGTGCCCCCTATTGCCCTGCTTACATAATGGTGCTGATGCCAGTTAGTTGGTATCCCATCTCCAGCATCGACGGAGTATTGGCACATCGGTGGCATGACGATCCTGTTTTTAAGTTCCAGCTCTTTTATTCGATAGGATGAAAATAAATCATTCATGTTTTATATCTCCTTTATTTTTTAATGCATGCACATGCATTTATATCATTTGGATAACGGCGTGTCAATCATTCCGATTCATCAACAAGCGGATTGCAACCGCTAGCTTCTTGGTAAACTTCGTTTAATATGTGTTATATTTAAAAGAAGTAAGCAGAGGAAGGCGAATAAAATGTCCAGTGAACAAAACCTGATAACAACATGGCTATCGTTTACACGTATTCATGCCGAGCTCTCCAATGAGCTTGATCGAATGCTTCAGGCGAGACACCAAACGACTCTAAATGAGTTTTATGTTCTTTTATTTCTATCGAACACCCCTGAAAAAAAACTGCGGCTACTTGAATTGCAGCAGTTGGTCGGCCTCAGCCAAAGTGCGATGTCCAGGCTGTCCGTCAGGATGGAAAACAAAAGCTGCGGCGTCATCCAAAGACTTGGATTTGAAAACGACCGTCGCGGTGTATGTGCAACCATAACCGACCGAGGTGAGATAAGGCTTCAGGAAATCCTTGATACCGTTAATGAAACACTCGAAAAATCCTTTAAAAAAGGCGATATCGACACAGTCCTCAAATTGTTCGTACATGCTAAAGACGAGCTCTTTAAAGAGTGAACGAAGAATATGATCATTTCCGTGCCCCATTTCGTTTTGGGGCCTTTTTGCCGTTCCTGGCATACCGGAACGTAAGATGAGCCTGCGGCTTAGGAAATGCGTGTCTACGTGAGACCCCGCAGGCTGGCTCACGGACCGCCTCTGGATAAGGGAGCGCCTGCAGTGCAATGGAACGTCCATAGTCCAAATCCCCATTATGAGCGCACTGTCCTTACTCTTCATCAAATCCAAAAAAGACTGCAGACAAACGCCATGTTTGTCTGCAGTCAAAGACGTTTTCCCGTCCTCATGCATCATTAAAAATCAAAATTATCAGGATCCGGACCCACACGGTGATTCTGATTCAACCCATCTATTTGGGTCATTTCTCCGTCAGTCAACTCAAAATCGAAGACAGATGAGTTTTCCACAATGCGATGCTCCTTCGTCGACTTTGGAATCGTTACGATCCCATTTTGCAAATCCCAACGTAAAATGACCTGTGCAACGGATTTTCCGTGCTTTGTCGCTATCGCCTGTAATGTTTCATTATCGAGTAATTCCCCCTGCATCAACGGCGACCAAGCTTCCAGCTGAATGCCTTGCTCCTTACAAAATGCTTGCAATTCTTTTTGCGTCAGACGCGGATGACATTCGACTTGATTGACCATCGGCTTCACGTTCGCCTCCTTCATCACAGCTTCTAAATGGTGAATTTGGAAGTTGCTCACACCAATCGCTTTCACTTTTCCTTCTTTATAAAGGGTTTCCAGTGCTCGCCAAGCTTCTTTGTACTTTCCTTCCACCGGCCAATGAATAAGATATAAGTCCAGGTACTCCAAGCCAAGCTTCGTTAAGCTTTTTTCGTAAGCCGCTAATGTCGACTCATAGCCTAAGTCCGCATTCCATACTTTGGATGTAACGAATAAGTCTTCCCGTGTGATTCCAGCTTCCTTAAGACCTTCACGGATTCCTTGTCCGACCCCTTCTTCATTTTGATAAATGGCAGCCGTATCAATGCTGCGGTATCCATGTTTGATCGCTGATTTAACCGCATTCACAAGCTCGGGACCTTCCTCTACCTTAAATACGCCCAAACCGAACCAAGGCATGTCAACCCCGTTATGCAATGTTGTTGTATCTTGTAAATTTTTCACCATTATCGATCTACCTCCATTTTTTCATTTCATATTTCATAGACTGTAATGCGTTAGAGTATCTGTATCATTACATCCCTTCAAGGAATCTTCCCCATTCGCTGAAGGGATGTAATGATACTTGATGTTAAGGGATACTCTATACACATACAGGGAATGACTTGCTTTAACTACCTTGCATCACTTCGCCTATCCTATTTAGTTCTTCCCTTTCCTGTAGGTCCCTCCGTTCCAGCGAACGGCTCCATCCGGTTAAAATCACTGCAGCGAACACCATGACACCGCCTATCCACGCTGTATGGATGAGTCCAATCGAGTCCGTGATCACGCCGCCTAAATAGGCGCCCAAAGCGATGCCTGCATTAAAAGCAGCGATGTTGATCGCAGATGCCACATCAACTGCACTTGGCACGAAGCGCTCCGCTAACATGACAACATAGACTTGAAGCCCGGGGACATTCATGAAGGCAAACAGCCCCATTAAAATGATCGTAAGCAGACCGGCCAGCTTGAACGGTGCCGTGAAAGTCAAGACCACCAATACGATGGCCTGTATGAGGAACATATAGAATAGGGCATTAATGGGATTGCGATTAGCCAATTTTCCGCCAAGAGTATTCCCGATCGCAATAGCTACTCCATATATTAACAAAATCAAGGCGACGGTTCCTTCTTTAAACCCCGTCACTTCCTGAAGCAGGGGCGACAAGTATGTGAAGACAACGAATGTACCGCCATATCCTAATGCTGTAATGATGAAGACAAGTAGTAAACGCCCATTTGTGATTAATTTGATTTGATCGGAAAATGTTGTGCGTGCAGCCTTCCTTAAATCAGATGGGACAAGGACGCTGTTCCCGATGAAGGCAATGATGCCGATGGCCACGATGATGATGAAAGCAAATCTCCAGCCGAATTGCTGTCCGATGAAGGTCCCGAATGGAACCCCGGTCACCGTTGACACCGTCAGACCTGTGAACATGATGGCGATGGCACTCGCCCGCCGATTTTCAGGCACCAAATCAGCAGCGATCGTCGCACCAATCGACATGAAGATGCCGTGGGCTAGGGCGGAAATGACACGTGCAATCAATAAGACACTGATCGTGGTCGCAGATGCCGCTAATGCATTTCCTGCTATGAACACGACCATGATCCAAAGCAGCAAGGTTTTGCGTGACATATTCGACGTCAAGGATGTAAGGATCGGTGCCCCGAACATCACGCCCAAAGCATACAGGGATACTGTCAAACCGGCCGTCGTGACCGTAATGTGCATATCCCTTGAAATGAGCGGCAATAAACCCACGCTGATGAATTCTGTCGTTCCAATCGCAAAGGCACTGATTGCCAAAGCCAGCAATGCCCATGTACTTCTATTTTTATTTGAAATCATATTCCCTTCTCCTTTTCGTCTTTTTGTACTATCATGAAAATTGCCTAAAGCAATTTTTTTATAAATGGTACAGTGGAATTCGGTGTGCAAATGCTATTATGAGATATAATAGAAATAAAGAACAGTACGTACTTTAAAGTGATATAGGCACCTTTTAGTTCCTATAAGTTAAGGAGTGTATGTCCATCATGCAAAAAAAGAAGTACAATATATCGGTTGAAGCGACCCTTGAAGTACTGGGCGGCAAATGGAAATGCGTCATCCTTTGTCACCTGACCCACGGAAAAAAACGGACTAGTGAATTGAAGCGCCTGATGCCGAACATCACGCAAAAAATGCTGACGCAACAATTGCGTGAATTGGAAAAGGACGGGGTCATCGACCGGATCGTTTACAACCAGGTTCCCCCAAAGGTGGAATATGAACTTAGTGAATATGGACAGAGTCTGGAAACGATCCTAACCGCCCTGTGTACATGGGGGGATACTCATATAACTAGAGTGTACGGAGATAAATCTTCCGTTCTCGAGGAAAGCATTTTGAATCAGTAATGGGACATGCAGCTGTTGCGTTAGCTATAAAAAAAGATTAGCTCAATTGGCTAATCTTTTTTGCATTAATCGTCACGTAATGTAAGGGATGATCCCTGGCGACCCGAAACGGGACCGAGGTTTTATTATCCGCCATTTTTTGGTATAATATGTATGAACATACATAAATTCAAAGTTTTTTGGATGAAATAGGAACGAGCTGATTCTTTTCATTTTTTCTTTTGTAATTGAATGAGTATAATTAGGGAAACCAAGAGGTGACGTATGAAAGTCTTATTGGAATTAATGCGCATCATATTGATATTCGGTATTGCCGGAACGTTTTTTTCGGTGATGGTGAACGGCATATACAGTAACATAGGCGTGGACACGGAGCAATTTGGCTGGATAGGATCAGTTGCCATCCTCCTTTTATTGTTTGTCTGGTATCGAAATAAACTGCAATTCAGCGGCTGGTACGCTGGTAAGGGGAAGGAAAAGCTGCCTAAAACGGCCACGAGAGTATTGATCATCTGCTCCCTATTGCTGTTATGTGCCCCACCCATTCTTTAAGTCTATTTCAAATAGAGCGGAGTGAATTATTTGCAGAGATTATTTAATATAGTTGTCCTCATCCTCCTGCTCGGTGCCTTTTGGCATGGATATGGCAAAGACATTCAGGAGTCTGGGGTCAAGGCGGGAGTTAGCTCCTTTGCATCCGATTTCCACTCGCTCATAAACGGGCCCGAGGTTTCGAACGCCCTGGAAAAGCTGAATACAGGCGTCACCAACCTGATGGGGGCGCTAACCGAAAAACTGGACTCCGCTACCGATAAGGAGCGCCCAGAAACGGAAAAAGTGAAAAAACCAGCACTGGAAGCACCAGCTGAAGCCTCCTTCTCGGTCCGTAATATTGAGTTGGGCGACTCGAAGGACAAGGTTGAAAAACTAGCTGGAGGGGCGCAGCGGCATACGTTGAACGAATATGGAGTTGAATGGTACACCTATCACGAAAATTACCAAAACTTCTTCATGGCTGCTTATGATACAGACAATAAAGTCGTCGGTTTATATACGGACCAGGACTTAATTTCCTCGAAGCAAGGGATAAAACGCGGCACACCTAAAGCAGACGTGGCTGAAAAACTGGGGGAGCCGATTACCAAACTGTTAAAAGGAAACGTCTATTATCAAATCAAAAGCGATGGCGAATACGAGATGTTTGAAATGGATAAGAGCTATGTGACGATTTTTTATGACAAACATGAAAACGATACCGTCACATCCATCCAAATTATCGACGCCGATCTCGAAAAGCAAAAAAGCAGTTATTTTGCAGCTGCCAGCACGGAACTGAAGCAAGGATTTGAATACCAATTATTCGATTTGACCAATGCAGCCCGGGTCAATCATGATCTCTCCGTGCTCTCCTGGGATAAACGGGTCAAAGTCACTGCCCAGGACCATAGTAAGGATATGGCCGTGAATCAATATTTTAACCATACCAATCTTGAAGGTAAGTCTCCTTTCGACCGGATGGAGGATGACAAAATCAAGTTCCGAATGGCCGGCGAGAATCTGGCTGCCGGGCAGAACAGCAGCATCTTCGCCCATGAAGGCTTGATGAATTCCATTGGGCATAGGGAAAACAAATTACAGAAGGACTTCCAATCACTCGGTGTCGGGGTTGCTTTCGATAAAGAGCAGAAGCCTTATTATACGGAAAACTATTTGAGGAAATGAACGAAAAAAAGGAGTGCGCCCTTCATGGAATGGGTGCACTCCTTTTCATTTTCACTCGTACATTACCAAACGAATAAGCCTACGACCATGGCACTTAACAAGGAAACGGCCATTCCGCTGACCAACAGTTTCCAAACGTTCCTTCCGATGATATTCGATTTCTCATCACTAAGGATCGAATTGAAGGTTCCATAGATCATCCCGACTGTGCTGAAGTTGGCAAATGACGTCAAATAAGTGACCGCAACAGCGACTGTATGAGGTGGCAGGCTGCTGATTTGATCTTTTAAATCGAGCAAGGCGACGAACTCATTCGTAGCCAGCTTGATCCCCATCAATTGGGCAACATACATCGCATCATTTCCAGATAATCCGAGCAGGAAGGCAAAAGGACTAAAAATTATGGAGAAAATCTTTTGGATCGTCAAGCCATCAATGAAGAAGCCGAAAATGCCATTCAAAGCTGCCGTTAACGCCACATAACCGATAACCATCGCCATGATAACGAAGACCATCTTGGCGCCGACCAGCATGCTATTCGAAATGGTGGAAAAGAAATCTTTCCGTTCCTCTTTGGCGGGTACGTATACGACATCTTCCTGTTTACTGACTTCGACGGGATTCAGCATGTTAGCAATCAGCAAGGCGTTCAAGCAGTTCAAAGGAATTGCCACAAATACGTAGGTTGCCGGGACCATCGATAAATAGGCACCAATGATCGAGCCACTTATGCTGCTCATGCTCATGATTCCAAAGGTCAATAACCGCTGATCCTTTATCGCTCCGAGCTGAGTCCGGATAACGGCAAGTGCTTCCGTATTCCCAAGGAACATCATCTGGATGGAAAAGAAACTCTCAAGCTTTGGCAAACCGGAAATTTTCGAAATGAGCCAACCCACTTTATCAATGATCCAAGTAAGGATGCCGAAATAAGACAAAACATCAAAAAACGTAATAATGAAAATGATTGGCATTAAAGCACTAAAAAAGAAATCCACTTGTTCATTTGCCATAATGGAAGGAAACACGAAAGAAATCCCTTCATTTGCACATTCAATTAACCAAGTGAAGAAGGAAGCAATCAGATTAATCACCCATGCCCCGATTTTAGTCGATAACATGAACCACGTGATAAGCAATTCAAAAACCAGCAAGGTAAGGATGGCTTTCCAATTAACTCTCCTTTTATTGGGTGAACAAAGGTAAACGATGCCCATTACAACTAAAACACCTAGTATATTCAATAAGAAATACATGCTTTCATCCCCTTTGTTTTATCATTTCCCATTCATTATAAAAAAGCCCTTACCTTTTCACACTTTCAGCCGCAGGAAGAAAGTGTGAAAAAGCAAGAGCCTACATCGAAACAAGGTGAAGTGCTGATCATGAAGCCAACCAGCCTAAACCCGTTCATCTCTTCCATTTATCATACTTCCTTGTAGTCCGGCATTACGGCTGCCAGGTAGAAACTATCAGACCATCGTCACTGATATTATACAAGGATATTTTTTTAATGAATTATTAGGAAAGATTTATTTTAAAACACTTTATTTTCAATATCAATACGTTTCGTAATTGTTATATTAATATAAATATTTCGAAAAAGATGACCCCGCTCCTGACCTTATCTATTCGAGTTACATCCTCCACTCAAGCAAAAAAGCCACCATGATGATGGTGGCTTCATTTGACAGGTTTGTCCTCTTAAGCATGATACCAAGGCAGTGTATTCAAGAACCGGTATACATCCTCATACACCTGTTCACGCTCTTTGCCCAATGTAATGATATGGCCCGATTTCTCATACCATATCAATGATTTATGCTGTGTATCCACTTCATTATATATAATGGATGCACTATTTCTATAATCCGGGTCATCAAGACTTCCCTGTAACACTAGGGTCGGGGAAGTGATGAGATCCAGTTTATCAGCTGTATCATTAATCATATCAAGTGCTTCCTGCAAGGATGCCATCGGCTCCTCTTTAAGCTTATTCATTTCAGAGGCAACTTGTTCTGCATCTTTCCCCTCAAATTTCTTATAAGCTTGTGCATAACTGAGCATCCGATTATTTAAACGGTCTACATCATTCCCAATTGTAGGTGCACACATGGAAACGACCCCTGTAACAGGCAATTCGATTCCGACTTTCAATGAGAAGACACCGCCAAGGGAAATACCTACAACGGCAATCTCTTCGTAGCCCTCATCCTTCAAGTATTGATACGCATTTTCCACATCTTCCCACCACTGCTTCGGACTAGTTTGAACCAGCTCCTCCGCAGGCAAACCATGCCCGCTATATAGAGGTCCGTGGCAAGTATAATCACGATCATTCAAATATTTACCCAATTTTTTCATATCTCCCGTACTTCCGGTAAACCCGTGAAGTAAAAGGACTGCTCTATTTCCACCTCTGTATGTGAATGACTCAGGTGCTTTCACTTTCATCTAACTAGGACCTTCTTTCTGCTCTTGTTGATAAATAGAATCTAAATGATTTTTATCAAAAAATCAATTAATACCCCTTGAGTAGGGTTAACTTCTATCCTAATCCGTATTCTCATAGAACAAATCATTATCGGATATAGTAACCTTACACACTACATATAACTCATCCGTTCCGAAGCACATTTTACTATGATTAAATTTATTTAGCAATCGTCATTTAACCATTTTTTTTAGAAAAGTAAAATGCACCTTGTGATACGATGTACAACGAATGACACTTTACTGATGAAATCCGGAGACGTGAACCAACACTCTTACAAAAAAAAACAGCTCTATGGCTATGAAATGGAGAAGACACCCTCTGCCCCGCCCTTAAACGGATGGTAACAAGGAAGTTAATGAAATACCCGCGGAAAGAGTCCGAAAGCAGGAAATATTATTTCTCGCCAATTTCAGCTGTTTACTCGCCAATTCCGGTCGTTTACTCGCCAATTCCGGCTGTTTTCTCGCCAATTTCGGTCGTTTACTCGCCAATTCCGGTCGTTTACTCGCCAATTCCGGTCGTTTACTCGCCAATTCCGGTCGTTTACTCGCCAATCGGGCTTTCCCTCATGAATGTCGCTACCTCATATTTCCGGAATTTAAAAAAGGGCCTAATTTGGCCCTTTTGCCTCTAATTCTTTATGCTTGCGATAATTGGCGCAGGAGAGTTTCATGCATTCGCCTTGGACATGTGGTCCGTACTTTTTACGGAAGGCTTCCAGGCAATAGCATCTGTCTTGTTTCTTTTTGGATCCATCCATCAAGCGTTTCACTCCTCCTATTTAACCGGAGACTACGCGCTTCTCCAGCCTGATATGGATTCGTCCGAGCAGTAGGGCACCGATCGACTGAATGATCGTTTTTACGATGATTTGACCGATGATGGCTGCCGGTACGGCTTCCCATGGCAAGATGTTGGCACCGAGTGGGCTTAGGCCAATCACGACAAAAAGCACTGAATCGAAAAAGCCTCCAACGATTCCGCTGTAAAACACCCTCCAGCTCATCGGCAGCTTTAGTCGGGTGTAAATTTCCGTATCGGCCGTTTCTGCGACCACGAACGATAATGCGGAAGCGAAGACGATCAATAATGTATCCCCTAATAAAAATGATACACATGCAGATAATATTAGTGCGATGATGATGCAAAAATAGGTTTTCGCCCGGCCGAATTTATTTTGGACCAGATCTCGAAAGATGAACGTTCCCCCAATCAGCAACGTTCCCATCGGTATGATGAACATACCAAATTGTAAAGGCATAAAAGCTGCTGTCACCACATTTGCGGTGATGATGGATACTAAATACAGTAAAATTCTTAACATGTCTTACAATCTCCTCTTACAGAAAAAACAGCACCCTAAGAAAGAGTACTGTTCTCCTTAGTTTTTTTGAGAGGGTAGCTAGAACCTCTTCCGCCGAGCGGATCATTATTTTCCTTTTTTATCGTAGCTTGAAAATGATTGGAAATCAAGCAGTTTCCAGCTAGCTTAAAAAATGATGATACTCTGAAAGATGGGGACAAGACGATTACCTTAAAATATGATGAATACGCAGCCGAGGTCATGATTACTGTACCGGAAATCGAGGAAAAAAGGAAAATCACATTTTCTTGGGGAAACGATGGTTACCATCCTGTTAGAAGAAGTGGGTGCCCCAAGCACGAACGAATCAGGTTTGAAAGCCGATGACCCCGAGATCCTAAGCAAAATGATCGGCCAAAAAGAAGGGTGGGTATATACATTCACTTGCTTAAAGGGCCATCTGGAAAATGGCGTGCATACATTGTGGGCGTCCATCGTTTTTTAACATGGACTCATGGATTTGAGTCCATCACTTTTAGATACCTTCCAGGTTACCATCATCCGCTTCATCCCCAATGAGCATGAATTCAGTTGATAGTACTCGATTTCCTGGATGCACGATAAATATGTCTACTAGAGGGTCAGTTTTTTTAAAAAATGGGCGAGCGAATAAAAAAAAACCGTCAATACGAAGATTATTGAAGATAATATTCCTAATTTCTTTTTCATATTAGTCTCTTTCCTCCAATTTCAATATCCTCATTTTATCATATAAGGGTGATGATGGAATTGGATTGAATCGATTATGGGTTCCTTTTTTTCTGTTACCGACACGTTCATATCTCCCATGAATTGATCATGTACATATAGCTGTAAAGTCCAAATGCCGGTTTCATTAAATGTTAAAACCGTGGTCGCCATGGATACAGGAACATCAATGCATTCGCTATCAAAGCTGACTGGTTGCGGCGTATACGCTTTAGGTAATTCTTTGATGGGCGTTTTTATATTGATCAATACCCCTTTAGCTGAATGGCTTATTCCATCAGCATGAGTGGCCGTTACCTCTAGTTCGCCTAAGGGAATTTCTTCACCATTTCTCCAAAACAGCCATTCCAATACGATTTCCTGATCCACTAATAAGGGTTTATCCATATAGCCGAATTTTCGCTCCGTCCCCCTTAACACATGCAGCAGCATCACATCTTTCACTTTTTCTGTTATCGTGAATGTTTTTGACGCATTTAATGGATCGTAAGCGAATCCATCATCTTCAATACTCCATTCAGCATCGGCGTCGTTAGGAATTGATAAACCAACAAGCAGGAACAGAAATATAACAGCATGTTGTAATTTCATAGGTCTCCTTTCTAGGCTCAACGTTTACTATGTTAGACGAGGCAGGCAAGCTTTAGTTACATATATATGGAAATCTTTGCAACGCTCCGTCATTTGACAGTTTATAACAAATGGGTTATATTTTAATTGACCATTGGTTAATAAATAAGGAGGTGCTCTGATGTCACCAAGGAAATCGGCAGATAAAGAATTATCAAAGGAAATGATTCTGAAGGAAGCTAGACACCTTTTTGCCACCGTCGGGTATTCGAGCGTTTCCATGAGGCAATTGGCGAAAACATTGAATTGCAGTCACGGAGCCATTTATTATCATTTTAAAAATAAGGCAGAAATCTTTTATGGCTTGGTGAAATCGGATTTTTTCGCTTTAAATCTCTTAATCGATGAAATCCTGCTGTCCGACAATCTCCCTCAGCAAAAATTGGAAAAGGTCTTATTGTGCTTTATCGAATTCGGCTTGACTCAGCAAAATCATTATTCCATCATGTTTCTATCCAAGGAAAAGGAAATTCAGCATTTATTGCAAATCGATTCTACCAAGACCTATGAAAAGCTTATCCAGTCGATGGCAGAACTGACCGATCATAAACTCGACCCTGCGTCCATTTGGTCCATTTTCCTTTCTCTGCACGGCTTTATCACCTTTTATATCAATACCGATCTATCCTTCCAAGATGTAAAGGGTTTAGCGCAATTCCACGTAAAAAACATCACGAAGAATATTTTATAAATAACACTGACCATTGGTCAATTAACCTTCAGGAGGCTTGAATATGGTAAAGAAACTTCTCCATACCGAAGGGCTCATAATCTTTTTCGCCATGGTTTATGTGTATTCCTTATACGATTTCAGCTGGTGGATGTTCCTTTTGTTGCTTTTTTCCCCTGATGTTTCGATGGTGGCCTATCTGTTTGATGAACATGCAGGAGCAAAGGTTTATAACGTATTCCATACCTATACCCTCCCTATATTTCTGATCCTGTCGGCCATTTATTTAAGGCTGGATAACCTGTTGATGATCGGATTAATTTGGACGGCGCATATCGGCATGGATCGTTTTTTGGGCTATGGGCTTAAATACGCCACTTCATTCAAAGCTACACATATACAAAGAGTTTAAGAGAAAAGGCAGTGTGAATATGCTTCACACTGCCTCCTCTTCTTTACACGCCCCGCTTGTTGCCCCATATATAGGTATGCAGCTGCGGCAGAACCTTCACGTCATTCAATTCATCATCGGCTATCACTTTATCGATCAGCTCTTCATATTTTTTCAATAATCGGCCTATCAATTGCTGATCATCAGCCGTCCTGCTGTCGTCATTGCCGACCTGCAGATAAAAAGGAATGCCAGGGTACCTTCCATGTATACGTTTGGCATACTGGTAATCTTCTTCATTAAAGACGACGATTTTCAATGAAACATGATTGTTAGGGTTTCCGTCGGCAAGGTTCTCCATGATTCGATCGAGCACCGTAAAATCCGTGTTCATTCCGGAGCTCGGGGGCTTAGGTGATAAAGTCAATTCATCAATATCGAGAAACCAATCCTGCCAACGGCTGCCTTGTGTTTCGACACCGATTTTCATTTCATGCTCGTGCAGCAAGGCGATCAAACCGTTTAGATTTTTCAAAAGTGCAGGATTCCCTCCAGATATGGTCACGAAGGAAAAAGCCGAACCACCAATTCGCTTCAGCTCATCCCAAATTTCTTCTGCGGTCATTTGGACGGTATCTTCCTTCCCTGATCCATCCCAGGTAAAGGCTGAATCACACCAAGAACAGGAATAATCGCAGCCAGCAGTCCGGACGAACATCGTCTTTTGACCAATGACCATTCCCTCACCTTGGATGGTCGGGCCGAAGATTTCCATTACCGGAAGCTTACTCACTTTCCATCCACTCCCGTCTGGCCTCAGCATAACTGGTCGGTGTTTCATAGAGGCGGACAAATTCGACTCTTGCCCCCTGATAATCCTTTAACGAAAGGGCTTCGGCCATTTTTTCATATATCCAGACAACCATATTTTCAGCTGTTGTATTCATGGGCGGCAGCGTTTCGTTCAAATAACGGTGATCGAGGTGGATTTCAATCTCATTTTTCCATATTTCCTTCATATCACCGAAATCCATCATCAAACCTCGTGAATCCGTGTATCCGCTCACTCCAAAGATGACCTTATATGTGTGACCATGAAGATTCTTGCATTTCCCCTCATAGTCGTGCAGATGGTGTGCTGCGTCAAAAGTGAATTCCTTGCTGACCAATACCCGTTTCTTTGTATAGTTCAGCTGGCTGCGCTGTATATCTTCATCTATTTTTTGAAGCTTATCGACGATTGTAAAGCCATACATCATGAGAGGTCCCCCCGTCTGCTTACATAGTCGTCCAGTCCTTTTTGGCGCAGCTTACAGGCAGGACATTCTCCACAGCCGTCAGATATGACGCCATTATAGCAAGTAAGCGTCTTGTCACGGACGAATTCAAACGCGCCAAGCTGATCTGCAAGCTCCCACGTTTCTTCTTTATTCAGCCACATAAGCGGCGTATCAATTACGAATGACTGGTCCATCGACAAGTTCAAGGTTACGTTCATCGATTTAACGAATACATCTCGACAGTCCGGATAACCGCTGAAATCCGTTTCACAGACACCTGTGACAATATGTTTAGCCCCAATCTGGCTGGCAAGCACCCCGGCAAATGAAAGGAACAGCAAGTTCCTCCCAGGGACGAACGTTGATGGCAATTCGCCGTCTTCACCGTCCTCCACTGCAATGTCACTTCTCGTCAGCGCATTGGGCGCCAGCTGGTTCAGCAGCGACATGTCAAGGATATGATGGTTGATGCCCAGCTCCTTGGCGATCTGTTGGGCGCATTCGATTTCCAAGCTGTGCCGCTGATTATAATCGAACGTCACCGCCTCCACTTCCTCGAATCTTTCCATTGCCCAAAACAGACATGTCGTACTGTCCTGCCCTCCGCTAAATACAACCACTGCCTTTTCTTTCTTGTTCATTTCTATAAAACTCCTTTTTACGGAAAAAAACAGCACCCTAAGAATAGAGTACTGTTTCTCCTTAGTTTTTTTGAGAGGGTAGCTAGAACCTCTTCCGCCATAATGCGGAATATGCTATTTTTCCTAATTAATCGTAACTTGAAAACGGGAAGAAATCAAGATGTTTATAAATGGAGCAACTGGACCATTTCATACGATCCAATTAACATATTTCATTATTTTCCGATAAATAAGTGAACAAACTTATTGATAAAGGGGTCCATTCATTTGAGAAGCATTAGAGGAAAGATATTGGTGTCATTTTCACTCATCATATCATTATGTATCATCTTAGGAGCATTCAATATTTATAGCAGCAACAAGTCACTTGTACATTCGCAGGATATCATTGAAAGGGAGCTGCCCCTTCTGATCGAGAACGAAAAGCTGCTGAATAATCTCTCGCAAAGGACGGCGTTCGCAAGAGCTTATATTTTATACGGCGACGAAAGCTATAAAGACAAGTTCTTACAATATACCGAAGATAGCCAAAACATCCAGGACAATCTCTTGACCTTAAACGACTCGGAAAAAGCGAAGGATCTGATCGAGAAAAGCGTGGATTGGAAAACGATGATTGTCGATCGGGTGTTCCCACAATATGAAAAAGGAAATGAAGAACGTGCAAAAGAAATCCTTAAAAACGAAGTGGCGCCGATAAGCAATGAGGTAATGGAAGGCTTTAAGGGTCTTGCTTCGGAACAAGAGGAATTGATCGAAGCTTCAGGCGAAACCGTCATGGCCAGTGCGAAGTCAGTCAAGACGACAAGTATCATCATATCCATTGCCGTCGTCATCATTGGCGTGCTGCTCGCGGTCGTCACGGCCCACCTCATTACCGTCCCCCTTCTTAAAATCAGGGATAGGATGAAATTGGTGGCAGCTGGAGAGTTAAACCACGAGCCGCTGGAACGCAAATCAAATGATGAAATCGGCGAATTAACGGAATCTGCCAATCAAATGCAGAATAACCTGCGTGAAACGATCGAAAAAATGCTGGATGTATCCGAATCCGTATCCACCCAAAGCCAAGACCTGACCCAATCAGCTCATGAAGGGCAACAGGGCAGCAGGCAGATAGCGACCACGATGCATGAACTTTCGGAGGGCTCGGACTCGCAAGCCAACCGGGCAACGGAAATGGTTCGCATGATGGAGGATTTCACCAGCAAAATCGAACAGGCCCATCATGCTGGCGGCGCGGTATTCATGAGTTCAAACGAAATCCTTTCCCTTACGAAGGAAGGAAGCATTCTGATGCGCAGCTCCGTGCAGCAAATGAATACGATCGATACCATCGTCAAAAATGCCGTCGAGCAGGTGAAAGGGCTGGATTCCCAATCACAGCAAATCTCGCAGCTCGTTCAGGTCATCAAGGACATTTCCAACCAAACCAACTTATTGGCATTGAATGCCGCCATAGAAGCTGCCCGTGCCGGCGAACATGGCAAGGGATTTGCCGTCGTCGCGGATGAAGTCCGAAAACTCGCTGAAGAGGTCACACATTCCGTAGGGGATATTACCGAAATTGCAGGCACGATACAAACTGGTTCAAAAAACGTCGTCCGATCCTTAGAAGACGGGTATCGCCAGGTCGATGAGGGCACGAAACAAATCACCCTTACCGGTCAAACCTTTGAAACGATCAATCGCTCAGTCGAGGATATGGGTACGAAAATCCAACATATTACAGACGAACTGACCTACATCTCTACTAATAGTAGAAACATCAATACGGCCATTGAAGACATCGCAGCCGTCTCCGAAGAATCCGCAGCAGGAATCGAGCAGGTCTCCGCATCGGCTCAGCAATCCAGCTCGGCCATGGATGAAATCACTAATCATGCCGGCGAGCTCGCATCATCCGCTGTGCAACTGACTGAACAGGTAAAGAAGTTCCAATTATGACTTTAGCAAATTCCTGCCATTTCCAGGCAGGAATTTTCATTTTTTCCTCGACAATCGAATTGTTTCATCTCTTCCGATCCGGGGAATAAATAGAAGGTAAGCATTATCAGAATATTTAGTGTATAATGAATATACCTCAAGGAATATTCTACCCATTACAAAACCTAGGTATATGTATTGAGCAATTCAATATCACGATTTCTTACACAACGACCACCTCCAAGACTTTATTACCATATAAATCTATCTTTTTCTCCAAAATTGTAAAATAAGGTTAATTCTCACCAGTTTTGTGTTACTATTAAACCAAGACCTTTTAACCCCACAAGGAGGAATTCATATGAAGCATCTATTTAAATTCATAGCAGAGTTTAACAAAAGGAAAGCGCTGGAACGGGAAACCGACGAATTCTTTCGCAAAGAATACGAAAGCTATATGAAACTCAATCCTGAAACCGGAGTAAAAAGGAGATTAGCTCCTATGCTTTATGTTATTGAAGGTGGTAAAAAAGGCGCCGATCACGAGATTTCCGATCGAAAGAAATCCAGTTGACCCCCTTTCCTAAAAAATCATTTGTGAATGACGTACTCTGACAGCTCCAGTTAAATACAATATATAAACGAAAGCCCAGGAATCATTTCTGGGCTTTTTTTGTTTCTTCTATTAACACTATATTAATAGAAGAAACTAGGCATTTTTTAAAAAAATTGGATTAACTTTAGCGCATTTCATGTTTTAGGCAATCATGCACGAGGTATGACAATCGCTATTTTTTGTGTAAAAGCGCGAATAATCATAAAAAAAGAGCTGTGTTCTTTTACTCATCTTTACCCATATTCAAAAGAGTCTAAATAATTGAGTCGATGGATGCACTTTCTTACATTGAATGACAATCGAATAATTAATATTACACAAGCAGCAAATACATGGGTAAAAACAATTATCCACCTGTAATAAAGGTCACTTTCAAAGTACATTAATTATATAAATATAGTCATTAAGAATCGGGTTCAAATACTCATTATTTGACATTTGTTCTCTCAATATAGTGTTTCTATTACAACTGCCATATTTTAGTGTAAATAAATCAAGACATTCCACTGTTTCCATCCCTATCTTTGTGCTCATGAAACAATAAATTCCATTAGATACTATTACACTCCTATATACATTTATTTGAAAAAACCGAGAATAACTATATTGCGATAAAAAAATTGACCCTTGCCTATTAAGTTTAAAATCATGTAGTGTGTATTCAGTAATTCAAATATGCAAAAAAAGAGAGGGTAAAAAATGGCTCCAATACTTATATGTGCGATCTTTTTGCTTGGCTATGGCATAGTCGAACAAATACGCCATCAGAAGCGTCTCGACTCCATTCCCGTACGAGTGAATGTGAATGGGATCCGCGGAAAATCAACTGTAACGCGTCTGATTACAGGTGTAATCCAGGAAGCTAAATACAAAACAGTAGGAAAAACGACCGGAACCTCTGCTAGGATGATTTATTGGTTTACGGACAAAGAAAAACCGATTAAGCGCCGTCCGGAGGGACCGAACATTGGTGAACAGCGGCGTGTCGTCAAGGAAGTGGCTGATTTGGGCACGGAAGCACTAGTTTGTGAATGCATGGCCGTTCAGCCTGATTATCAACTAATCTTCCAAAATAAAATGATTCAAGCCAATATCGGGGTCATCGTGAATGTACTCGAGGACCACATGGATGTCATGGGTCCGACTTTGGACGAGGTTGCCGAAGCATTCACTGCTACCATCCCCTATAATGGTCATTTAATAACGATTGAAAGTGAGTATTTGGACTTTTTCAAACAAATTGCCAAGGAACGCAACACGAAGGTGATTGTCGCTGATAATTCAAGAATCTCGGAAGATTACTTGCGCGAATTCGATTATATGGTATTTCCCGATAACGCCTCACTTGCTTTAGCCGTAGCCGAGGCTTTGGGCATCGATGAAAAAACGGCCTTTCGCGGCATGTTACATGCACATCCCGATCCAGGTGCGATGCGAATCACCAAGTTCGGGAATTCAATCCAGCCAACTTACTTTGTAAATGGCTTTGCTGCAAATGATGCATCATCGACTTTGAACATCTGGGAACGTGTCAATACGTTCGGATACAGCTCAGAACCGCCTATCGTCATCATGAACTGCCGTCCCGATCGCGTGGACCGTACCGAGCAGTTTGCGAGAGATGTATTGCCTTACATAAAATCTACAATCGTCATTGCCATCGGGGAAACGACTTCACCGATCACCAGGGCATTCGAACAAGGTAACTTGGATACCAATGAGTATTGGGATCTAGAAAACTGGTCGACGGAAGAAATCGTTGCCCGCCTCGGCCCAGCCATGAAAAATCGCGTCGTATACGGTGTCGGTAACATACATGGTGCAGCGGAGCCATTAATTGAAGCATTCATGAAATCTAAAACAAAGCAAAAAGCGAGTTAAGTAGGAGGAACCTTAATGTTTGGATCGGATTTATATGTAGCCTTAGTATTGGGAGTAACACTTAGCCTTATCTTTTCAGAAAAAACGGGTGTCGTGCCCGCAGGACTTATTGTGCCAGGTTATTTGGCACTCGTATTTGACCAATGGGAGATCATGCTGGTCATCATGATCATTAGTGTCGTAACTTATTTGATCGTCACTCATGGCCTTTCGAGATGGGTGATACTTTACGGAAGAAGAAAATTCGCAGCCATGATGGTGACCGGGATTTGCTTGAAGCTCATATTGGACTTCGTCTATCCCGTCATGCCATTCGAAATATTCGAGTTTCGGGGAATCGGGATAATCGTACCTGGTTTGATCGCGAATACCATTCAAAGACAAGGAATGCCATTAACGCTTGGCAGCACGCTTTTATTATCCGGTTTAACTTTCGGTTTAATGAACGTGTATTACCTATTCTGAGGTGCATAAAATGAAACGGACTTTAAACGCTAAAGAAAAAACACTTATTTTTATTAAACGGACAAAGAAAAACAATCTTAAGTACGCTGGAATCATTCTACCTATCTTACTGATCGCCCTAGTCATCACCACGTGGATGGGACGGGCCGAGGAAGTGAAAACAGTCCCTCCCAAATCTGATCAGCCATCGACGATGACAATGGTCGGTGATGTGATGATGGGGCGTTATGTGGAGGAGGTGACGGAAAAACATGGGTATGACTACCTGTTCCGATACATGAAGCCTTATTTTGCCGATTCGGACTATGTCAGCGGCAATTATGAACACCCGGCATTGAAAGATGATGCCTCGAGCTATAAGGAAGCCGATACAGCCATCCGGTTAAACTCCAACAAAAGCGGAGTCAAGGCGGTTAAGGATGCAGGTTTTTCTGTCATGACCCTTGCCAATAACCATATGATGGACTTTGAGGAGCAAGGATTGCTCGACACGATTGATGAATTCAAACGTACGGATATGAACTATGTAGGTGCTGGGAAAAACACTGCCGAGGCTAAAGCCAGCATCGACTATGCAGATGTTAACGGCGTTCGGGTGGCAACTCTTGGGTTCACCGATGTTTATGGCAAGGACGCGGTACCGACCGATACTCAAGCTGGGATTTTGAATTCAAACCCTGATTTATTATTTGAAATGATCGGAAAAGCAAAGGATGCCAAGCAAGGCAATGCAGATCTGGTTGTAGTGAATATGCATTGGGGTCAGGAATATTCCACATCCGCAACCTTGCGCCAAAAAGACTTGGCTAAAGCGGTCATCGACGCGGGTGCTGACATCATCATCGGGCATCATCCCCATGTCCTGCAATCGTTTGACGTTTATAAGGACGGGATCATTTTCTATAGTTTAGGTAACTTCATATTCGATCAAGGCTGGACACGTACAAAGGATTCTGCCATGGTCCAATATCATTTGGCGGAGGACGGAAAAGCATCGATCGATGTCGTTCCCCTGCAAATTGAGGAGGCAACACCAAGGCCAGCCACTTCGAAAGCGGACCAATCCCGTGTTTACCGACAGCTGACGAAGGAAACGGGTAAAAACGTCCAGTGGTCGAAAAAAGCGGATCATATCGAAATCAACATGAACCACAAAAAGGTCATCGACCATAAAACACAGCGTGAACAAGAAGAAAAAGCGGCGGAAGCAAAAAAAGCTGCACAAGAGAAACGAGCAGCAGCTACCAAACAATAGAACATACAGCCCATGCAATAACGAACGATTGACTACGACGTGAACAAGAGAGACATACAACTTAGATACTCACCGAAAAAGGGGGATCCGCCGATGATTAACCATATGACAAAAAAAGTGCTCCTTTCCCTTTGCCTGCTCATATATATAGCAGGATGCTCGAAGTCGCCCCCTCTTTCTGACACGAATGAACCGATCGATCATAAATCATATGGAGTCAGCTCTTCCAGCCCGATAGCAATCGATGTCGGGATGAAGATATTGAATAACGGCGGTACGGCGGCAGATGCCGCCATTGCGGTGTCCTATGCATTGGGGGTAACCGAACCCTATGGATCTGGTATAGGCGGCGGAGGCGGCATGCTGATCGCCCCTAAGTCAGGCAAACCGAATTTCATCGATTATCGGGAATCCTCTCCGGAAGACCCAAGTTCAAGACACCAAACGGGAATACCCGGTTTAGTGGCCGGCATGCAGGTTGTCCACGATAAGTATGGAAGCGTACCAATGGAGGATCTCATCCAGCCGGCTGTTGATTTGGCACAGGATGGGTTTAAAGTGAATGAAATGTTAGCTGCACGCCTGGCCGAAGCCGAACCAAGGCTTTCATCCGATGAAACTTCACTGTTTTACCCGGATGGTGATGCTCTGGAACAAGGCGAAACGCTAAGGCAGGAAAAGCTTGCCGATACATTGAAGAAAATTCAGCAACAAGGCCCTGATGGTTTCTATAAAGGAGATATCGCCCGGGATATAAAAAAAGAAACAGACGTCGACTTGATGGATTTAAAGCGTTATGAAGTGAAAGAACGGAAGCCTGTCCAGGGAACATTTGCAGGTTATGACGTGTGGACGGCCCCTCCCCCCTTTTCCGGCATAACCGTTCTTGAAATGTTGAGACTTGCCGAAGAAGCGAACCTTGGCGATATAAAAAGCAAATCTGCTTATATGAAAGTGCTCGGGGCCATCACCAATACCGCTTACGGGGATCGGGTCAACCATATCGGGGATGGAACCAGTCCAGCTAAAGCTGAACAGCTGCTCTCCCCCATCCACTTGACCAATCTTACACATAAAATCAAAAATGACAGCTGGGATTATAAGGAATCCGATGAATCGGAAGAACATGAAAGCACCACACATTTTGTGATCATGGATAAGTATGGCACGATCGTTTCTACCACAAATACGCTTAGTAACTTTTTTGGATCTGGTGACTATACGAATGGTTTTTTCCTGAATAATCAACTGAAAAACTTCGGCTCCGACTTGAATGATCAAGAGGCTTATAAACGGTCCAGAACGTTCACGTCACCGACCATTCTCAAAAAACCAGGGCAGGAATCGATTGGGATCGGCTTACCCGGCGGAGATAGGATTCCCCAAGTATTGATGCAGGTCCTATACTCATATGCGGAAAAAGAAGGCTCTTTCCAGGATATCATCGACCGTAATCGGTTCGTGTTTGACGGAAGGAAAATTCATACAGAAACAAAATTACCAAATGAAACGATATCGGATTTGGAAGATTCCGGATACAAAGTCATTCATGATACGGACCCGATGTATTACGGCGGAGTACAAGTTCTCCTGAGAGACGAAAACACCGGACGATTAACGGGAGCTGGGGACAAGCGAAGGAACGGAAGCTGGAAGGCGCATCAATAAAGTCCAGTCCAGGCCGTCCTTTGACCATCATATGAATGTAGTGAATATAGGGAGACGAGACTATGAATATCGCAAAAAAAATAACAAGCTGGCTCATACCTGTTTTTCTCATTGCAGCCCTGCTTGTGACGATGAATACGTTCAAACGGACGGAAACTTTAACACATGACGAGCAAAAGAAAATCGAACAACATACAACGGTCAAACATGAAAAGGCGGGGCTTTGAACCCGAAAGCTAGATACGCTGCTACGAAGGATTGAGTCCGGTATTGCACCGGATTTAATCCTTTTGTTTTTGCCCGCAACGGGTATTATCAATGAAATGACCAATACCGGAGGATGAACATGACTTCAGCCAGCTACACTAATTTTGCCGAGCTTACAAAAAATGAACAAGAACTCTTCGATTTCCGCATCATTTCGCATCACAGGAATCCCGCCATTGCCGTTCTTGCCATCCATGGGGGAAATATCGAACCAGGCACCAGTGAAATTGCCGTCGCCCTAGGAGAAAGACTGGGCGCGAGCACCTATCTATTCGAAGGGCTGAAGCCTCGAGGCAACCAGATTCTTCATATAAAATCCAGCTTGTTCAATGAACCGAGCGGGCTCGCCATGGCGGCCAACGCACAGACCACACTTACCATTCATGGACACCGCAACGAACAGGCTTCAATTGTTTACATCGGAGGACGTAATGAAACCTTCAAAAACGTGATCCGACATTCCCTGAAAGAAGCTGGATTTCAGGCATATGACGCGCCAACGCACCTTTTGGGCATGAATGTTAGCAATATCGCCAACACCTGCAAAATGGGTGCAGGCGTTCAATTGGAGCTTTCCACCAAGCTTAGGAAAAGTATGTTCAAAGGTGATGACTTTAGCAGAAAGAACAGAATCAATCGCTTGGACCGCTTTCACCGCTTCGTTCACGCGCTTGAAAAAGGGGTGCTCACTTATAAACGGTTTATCAGGTGAAAAGGTTCATGTTTAGTAGATAAGGTTTTCGGCTTGACCAAAGCTTTCGAACTTCACGGCAAAATACCCTGATGAAAGATTGGAAATATGAACGCCGGCATTTTCGGTTGTATGGAGGAAGCGTCCTGCCCCCAGGTAAATGCCGACGTGAGTTACGCCCAGCCTTGCCCCGGTATCTCTAAAAAACACTAAATCCCCTGTTTTTGGATTATCGATTTTCGGTAGTAAGGAGAAGTATTCCTCCGCTGAACCGCGCTTTACTGAAAGGCCCTGCTCCTTCATGACCCAGTAGATGAATCCACTGCAATCCATTCCGATTCGGGGATCATCTTCCCCAAATGCATAGGTGAAGCCACGTAAAGTGTAGGCATACTTAATGACTTTCTCAGCTTTATCATAAGCAGCCTCCCGATTTACGTAAAACGGAAATAGAGGATTGCTGTAAATTTGAAGATACTGTCCTTTTATCAGTTCGCCAGCAGGGAGTGCATTGCGATTGTTGATCGTATTGACGGACACGCCGTAATTGTCCGATATCCCTTTAAGCGTTTCCCCGCTTTGGACGATATGCTCACCTTTTGGGGTATACGTTTTATAGGCCAGTTTATATTTTGCAAAATAATTTTCCGTACTCGATCTTACCTGGACCGTTTCTGCCCCGTATCCGGACTGAACGAACTGGTTCTTGCCGAGATAGATCCCAGCAGTCACGACCTTCAAACTTTCTTTTTCAAGAAAGAAAATAAGATCTCCTGCTTTCGGAGTCGATGTATCCATCCCTTGCTTATAAAAACCGTCCACCGTCAAACGGTCGATCGGAACCTTTTGCGCCGAAAGCACCCAATGAATCAATCCGCTGGAGTCAAAGCCCTTTACAGGCGTCTCTTCTCCGGCCACTTTTTTAAATCCCAAAAAAGTTTTCGCATAGTTGGCAATCCTTTTCCCTCTCTCCGACCACTGGTAGGCGGCAGGCGTGTAGGCCGTCCGGATGATCGTCAACTTCTGGCCGGCATATAGCTTGTTATCTGGCAGCCCATTCGTTGCCATTAATTGCTCCGCGGATATATGATAGTCCCTTGCAACCGAATCTACCGTTTCGCTAGAAGCTACAGTATGAACCCGATCTGCCGCCTCCGCCATCAAGCCAGGGAAAAAAATGAAACCAACGAGCATTACGCCTATAAGTACCCCGCTGCTTACTGTCTGTTTTAACAAATTATCCCCTCCTTCACGAACAAAATCCAGTAATCCCCAATGAACCTTATTACCTATCAAATTAAGAATCATACACCTTAATGCTTATTCACACCTCTAATATCGGTCAATAACATGAATCTTTTAGCCTATTAATCTTCTGAAAATACGTTTCACCTGATTTGTTTTTGGGCAGGATGCCGGACTGATGAAGTCAGGGGAAGCCGAATTGGATTTGCGCAATTAATGTAATGTAAAAGGGGGAAAGCCATATGGCTCTCCCACTCGATTGCTGATTTTAAGGCATGTACACGCTTTTAATATGGGCAAGCTTCAAAAACACCTGCTCGCCGCTTGCTGTCGTTAACTCGACCAAGTTATTCACTGCCGTTTTCAATAACCCTATTTTCATCGGGTCTCCCCCCCCATCAAGGACCACAAGCTTTCCTGCATTTTTCTTTAATTGTTCTTCCAAGGAGCGCACCATTGGTACGGCTGAAGGATTGACCGGAAAGCATTCTTTACTGAGGGAGTAAGGGATGGCATGTTGAGCATAAGGGGAAAGCCATTTAAGGTGATGCAGTGATATATACATCGTTTTGTATACAGGGGAGTAGAACGCAAAGTAGTCATTGAAAACATTAGTGATATAACCGTGCAGCGGAATGTGGCCCGCAACGTGGATCTCCGAATAAACCCCTTTTGCATTCATTAAGGTTTTTCGATAGGAAATCGAGCCCATGTCCTCCATCATCGGTGGATCGGAGGGATATGCAATCTCACTATCTATTTCTTTACTCAGATTCAATCGATGGACCTGCAGCATCGGAAAATATAGAAACCGCTCTCCATTAAAAAGCACGAGTATATCCATGCCCAGATCAGTTAATATTCCTTTGAACGTTTTTTTCCCCGAGAGCTGAACATCGATTTGCTTACCCAGCAATGCACCTGCATCACTCATTACTATCTCCTCCTAGAGGGTTATTTAACTGAAGATCATTTGGACCCAAAAATATAATAATAGCAGTGTCGCCACTGTAGTCAGTGGTATGACTATCAAGGATACACTTAAGTAATCTTTCCATGTTATTTTCACTTTATTCCGCTTCAGGATATGCATCCAGATAAGAGAGGCGAGGGTACCGATCGGCAACAACAACGAGCCCATGTCACTGCCGATTATATTTGCGAGATAGATGGTTTTTAAGGTGATTGGATCAAGTCCCATCTCCGTTAACGTAATCGTGCCTATCATTAATGCTGGATGATTGTTGAAGATGTTTGATAAAAGCGAAACCAACCCGCCCATGACAAAACTGGCACTCAATAATCCTTGGTTCACTATCGGTTCACAGAGCTTTATGAGGAGGGTTGTCAGTCCTACATTATGCAGTCCATAAATGATGACATACATGGAGAAAGCGAATATCAGGATGTGCCATGGAGTTTTCTTTAGGATATCGACAGGATGGGTCCGTAGGTGATACCATCTCCAAACCAGCAAAGACAACGAGCCAAGGACGGCAACCCATTCAATGGGAATGGATAGGTAAGATGCGACGAAGAGTAAACAGCGTATCACAAACACATACAGCAATACTTTCAGCATGAATATTGTTCGCTGCCGTTTCGTTTCAACCGTCATTTTCCCCTTTAAGGGGTGAAAGTTCCTCGTGAAGAAGCTTTCCTCGATGTCATATGAAAGCTCAGGCAATTTCTTGGGCAATTTTTTCCTGACCACCAGGAACATCAAGCATGACATGAAAAGCAGCCCCATGGTAGCAGGTACGAACATCATGGCTGTATGCATATAAAGCGTCATATGCACAATTTGCAAAGCGATTAAATTAACAATGTTACTCACACCAATCGGGGCACTCGAAGCAGTTGCAATCAATGCTCCGCTCAAAAGATAGGGAACCGCTTGGTGCGGCTTAAGCCTGAGATTTTTCAGGAGCAAGATCAATATGGGCGTTGTGATCAAGATGCTTCCATCATTATTGAATAGCAGAGTCATTAAAAAGCATAATAATTGAATGTACCAATATAGGCGATGACCCGAGCCTCTCGCAAGGATGGCGAGCCTTGCAGCCGCCCAGTGAAAAAAGCCGAAGCTTTCCAGAATGACAGCCATCACGATCGTTGCCATGATGGTGATCGATGCCCCGCCAATTTTACTGAGGATATCCAAAATGTCGCCATGGGATACCGTGCCGGATAGTAAAATCACCGCTGCACCGATTGAAGCTGGCCATGCTTCATTTATACCTCCCGGCCTCCATAATATGACGATCATTGTCATGACGAACACAAAAATAGCCATTCCAATTTCGAAATGCATGCTGTTCTCTCCTTTGGGCCTTGAGCCATTGGACCCTACTTGTCCAATTCCTATATGTATATTCCTCTTTAAGGAAAAGGAATGGGGTGCTGACCAGGCATATTAAATTGTACCTTTGTCCTTTTAGTGGAAATGTCCGTTTAGGAGAGATGACCAGAGCTGTTGGTACGCATGCCAAAAAGGGAAAACCATTAAGCGGTCTCCCCTTTTGCCTTTTCCGTGACTCTACTTATTTATTTGGAATTCTCCAAGCGTAGTCTCCAAATCATTTATTAATTGTGTTAGCTGACGGGTATATTGAGCAAGTTCATTGGATGAGGCAGCTTGCTCCTCCATCGATGATGCAATTTCTTCTGATGATGCCGTCGTTTGCTGGGAAACAGCGGTGATTTCTTCTATCATTTGCACGACCGTTTCTTTTTGTTGGTTGATGCTTTCAATCGATCGTGTTTCTTCCTGGATCGAAGTGGATATCCTCCCAATCGAATCCTCCAGCTCTCTCATCGCTTCACTTACCGTGATTACGGCATTTTTCTGATTCTTGCTGATTTGATTCGTTTCATTCGTCGTCCTTAACAGTTCCTCCGTATCGGACAGAATGCTCTGGATGATGACCTGAATGTTTTTGGTAGCTTCTTTGGAATCATCCGCCAAGCTCCGTACTTCATTGGCCACTACAGCAAAACCTTTGCCGGACTCACCTGCCCGTGCCGCCTCTATCGACGCATTCAATGATAACAAATTGGTTTGCTCCGATATTTTCGAAATGGCATTCGTCACATCGGAAATGGTTTTCGATTTTTCCACAAGTCTCAAACTCATATCGGTGACCGCCGTAAACGCCAGCTCCAATTTTTGATAAGAGGTTTCCAGTCCGCTGACCTGTTGTTTCCCTGATTCAATTTTTTCCGAAGCAAGCTCCAATACCGATTGGGTCTCCCTGGATTGCTTGGACAATCCATCGATTTCATCACTTAAAACACCGATCGTGCTCGCTCCATGCTCCACTTGTTCCGATTGATTGGACGCGCCCGATGCAATCTCGTCTATCGCGCGTGAAACATCCGTAATCGCCGAGCTGTTTTCTGCAGCTATTTGGCTTAGTCCGGCATTGGCATTCGTCACCGATTCGGCGTTACTGTTCACATTGGCAACCAATTTCCTTAATTTCCCGAGCATGGAGTTATAGCTTTTGCTCAAATCCCCAATCTCGTCATTCGAGTTAATCGCAAATTCGGTTACTAAATCTCCATTTGCCGTCTTTTCTATGACCTTTTTAAAGTCAGCCATGATTTTCGTTAACTTTCCTGCAAGATATAGGGCACATATCGTCCCGAATAAGAGACCTATTAGAATCGATATCAAGACGATTCCTTTAATATCAGCAAGCTTGGATTGGAGGATTTCGTCTGGTGTGAGCGCCAATACTTTCCAGTTCACACCGGCTACCGCACTCACTTCACCTGTATAATCCTCATCTCCCAGCGTCAAGGATTGATTGGCCACCGTTTCTCCATTATACAGGTCGGCCACCCACTTGAACTCCGAATCGAAGCTGTCTGTGTCCGTAATGAAATCCTTCACGCCTTCTTCCAGGCCGCTTTTTTCAGGATTCATATTCTTCCCGTCCATATCCTTCATGAAGGAACTTACGATAAAGCCTTGTGAATCCAAAATCACCAGACTGCTAGTCGAATCCTTTTCAATATTGGACCTCATTTTTCCGATCGTCGACAGGTCGATATCATAGCCAAGAGCTCCTGCCATTTTTCCGTTCACTAAAACCGGTGTGACAACAGAAGTCATGATCGTTCCTGAAGTCGTATCCTTATATACGTCCATCCATTTCGTTTCGGGCCTTTCCGTCAGCTGCGTATAGGTTTTTGTTTCCCTGGCGTCCTGATTGAACTCCATTTTGGGTGACGCATTCAAGGAACCGTCTTTCCCATCCATATAATAAACCGAAATTAAATCCTCATTATTTTTCTGGAATGCTTCAATTGTCTTAATGACATCCTTTATTGAATCACCACTGCTTACCTGGTTGGAGATTAACTGAGATAATTGTTCCAGCGAATTTTCATATGTAGCCATGCTCAGATTGATTTGTGCCGCGGCATTTTGTGCCGAGCTTTTATTGAGGGATATACTATCTTCTTTAAAAATGGAAGTCACCTTCACCCCCATTATCGAAACGGCAACGATTATAGCAAGAAAAACAGATACACAAATGAATAATAGCCATTTTACCCGAATCGATATCCTTCTTTTTACTTTCTCCTTCTTGTCAGCAGGTGAACTCCCCATAAACTTTTTCCTCCTTATAGCTTCATGCAATAACACAGTTGCAATTCATGATTAAAATGGATTATTCCTTAATCTCCATCACTTACTTTATTTTTCCACATAAACATACTATATACCTATTATATTATTGTCAATTACCAATTTTAACGATTTTGATGGGTCCAAAGTTTTGAATGCATTAAAAAACACTATTCAAACAGTGTGAATAGTGTTAAAACAAGCGGATATCACGCATTTCTTCCTCTATCACCTTTTTATTCCAAGGATTCATCGAGATGATCATTTTTCCATATATTACATGATTGCCAATAACTTCATCATTCCAATTCATGAATCAGCACTGCTCCAATTACGTATAAACGGATTAAACCCACGATTACCTTTCCGCTTCGTTCCCAATGCAAAAACACAGGCGGGCTGCCTGTGTTTAGTGTACATTCCTTCTTAATTTCTACCGCTCCTCCATTTTTCCATCCTTCCGTCAGCCCATCCGTTTGACGGCACGGATATATTCCTCATGCCACCTTTCCCATACATCCATCGGAAAGTCCATGGCACGACCAGCCAATACCGCCCTTAACATGTCGAGGCACACATGCCAGCCTGCCAAATCTTTTGATGTATGCTGATTGAGCTCAGGTATGGATTCAGTCAATACGAGCGAGCAGCCATCCTTGTCAGGATATAACTCGAAACGAACCCAGCCATCCCCCCATTCATACCCTAAAACGGCACGTTCACGGAAGTCCCTTATCTTCATATCAAATGATTTACCAGATTCGTCATTGAAATTGAATTGTATGTTTCCGCCTTTTCTAAGGTCCTTCATTTCCAGATTGGACATCCACTTCTCCAGCTTATCATTCTCCGTTAAAGCACCCCATACCTTTTCCACTGAATGATTGAATCGGCGCTCGAATCTAGCTATAATCCCGATCCCTTCTTTTTCGATTGCAGCCTGCACTTAAATCTCCCCCATCCATTTATTTATAATAAATGGTCAAATGAATTCGAGTTCCCGATATCACACCATCAGGAATTTTTCCTGCCGGAATGTATCCAAAAAAACTACAGGGTTTGAAAGGATTCGCTCTAGCGTGATTGAACATGCAAGCACCTTCGTCTGTAACGATTTTGGCACGCTCACTGTCCTTTTGCTTTGAACATGAATGCAACTGTACGCTCCGACTCTCACCCTGTAATTTTGCAACAAACGGAATGACACCAGGCTTTAAGGCACCACCCCAACAATGAGTAAGCTCTTAAAGATTTTTGAGCAGAATGAGATCATCATATTACCATCCCCGGCGCTTTGATAAAGAAGTAATATGAGCGAGATGGTGGCGGCCATGCCACGCATACATGCCGATATTCTCTCCGACCTTCACCTCGCCTGAATCAGGATGAAGAAAGGTCCGGTTCAGATCGTCAGCGGAAAGGCCCGATAAAAGTGTGTGCAATCGCCCATGGACCGCCTCTATTAGTGTTAGTGATATGTCCACTGGCATTCCATAGTCAGGCAGCTCTGCCCAGCGTCCCTGTTCATAAGGTTTAATGACTGGATTTTCTTCTGTAAGAGCAAGCTTAAAACGAATATACGCATTCATATGACTATCGGCCACATGGTGAACGACCTGACGCACCGTCCACCCTCCCGGACGATAAGCCGTATCAAGCTGCTCATCATCCATGCTGGCTACCGCCTCCTTAAGCAAGCTAGGCAAAGTCCCGATCTCCTTGATCCAGTCGTCGGCCATACTTGCGATTTCCCCATCAAAATGGAATTGCCCAACCGGGTATTTCAAATCCATCTACCTCTCCCCCTTGATGTTCCTCATTTTTTTTCACCTATATACATTCTTTATAGCTTAAGATAAATCCTTTATGTCCCCCTATCATCACCATTCATTATCGACGTCAATGTTTCCTTGCTTCTCAAGCAGGATTATTAATTTAAGACGTATACTATTTCCACTTTTAGCAACTATAAACAAATATACGGTACGTTCATCAATCCCGATTATTTAAACCATGGAAAGGGAGATTAGATCAAATTGAAGAAAATTAGTTCGATGCAAGTCCTTAGTATTTGCTTTTTATCCATTGGCCTTCTTAATCATGTCATCTTGATCCCCTTCCTCCTTTCTAGCGGCGGAAGGGATGCTTGGTTTTTTTCCCTCCTTACTTTCGGGCTGATTCCGCTTTGGGTTTACCTTTTATCAAGGATAATCAAGAACATGAACAATGAATCTCTGGCAAATTGGCTTGAAAATAAATTCGGCAAACCGATTAAACATATCGTTTTATTCTTCATCATGATTTATTTGATGAGCATGGTTTTGGCCACCACCAAGGAAACGATGGATTGGATCACCACAAGCTTTCTTTTTGAAACCCCAAGTTTGGCCATCATCATTCCGTTTGCCCTGCTTTGCATATTCCTGGCCCACTCGGGCTTGCGCTCCATTGCCATCAGTTCATCCGTGTTATTGCCAATTGTCGTCATTCTTGGCTTTTTTGTTGCGACCGGAAATATCCCGACCAAAGATTATAGCCATCTTCTTCCCCTATTTGAAAATGGCTATTTTCATGGCATCAAAGCCTTTCAGTTTTCATCATACGGCTTTGCTGAACTGATTTTGTTTGCCTTTTTCCAGGAAAAACTTACGGATACTCTCAGTCGCAAAGGCTTAGTCATCTTATGTTTAGGCTTGTTGTTCCTGCTTATTGGACCGCTGACTGCAGCTATCGCCGAATTTGGACCGACCTTAGCAGAAACGATGAGATACCCTGCGTATGAGCAATGGCGCTTGCTGACTATCGGGAAATACATCGAGCATACGGATTTCTTTTCGATTTATCAATGGCTTGCCGGTGCTTATATTCGTGTTTCCTTGGCGTTGTTCCTTATAACGGAAATTTTCAAAAGAAAATCGAACAAAATGAAGCTCGGCATTCTTTTAGCCAATGGTTTTCTGATGGTGATCATCTCCATTGTGCCTTTCAGTAATTTCAAGTTCCTTCATTTCAGTAAAACCTATTATTACCCTGGCACTTTTTATTTCCTTTTATTTTTGTCCGCCTTTTTGTTTTTCGGCACATTCATCCATACGAAGGAGGCGAAAAAGCATGAGAATGAAACGATCCAAAAATGAGCCTGAATTGCCTGAATTGAAGGAGGAAACATTTCGGCAGTTGTTCAGGAAAAGCTCGGACATCATCTTTGACACGATATATATTGGAGAAACCGAAGATCCCATGCCTGCCCTTATCTTTTATTGCTCGGGCATGGTCGATATCAGTTTATTGAATGAAGGGATATTGGAAAAGCTGAACAAAATGATGGAATTGGATGAGAAAATTGATGCAAAGGAAACCATAAACAAGCTAAACCCCTTGGTAGATTTGACGAAAGTGACCATTGATGATGAATTCATTAGTGTACAACAGTTGATTTTCTCTGGTTATGCCTTATTATTCATCCCTTCCACCCAAAAGGTGTATTCGATGAATTTGTCCAATGTCCCGAATAGGCAGCCTGAGGAATCCTCCTTCGAGGTCTCGGTACGAGGTCCAAGGGATGGGTTTGTCGAGGATTTAAGCATCAATACAGCTTTGGTCAGAAAACGTTTAAAGACAAAATCACTCGCATACGAGGACTTTATCGTGGGCAGGCGCAGTCAAACGAAAGTCGCGCTATTGTACATGGATGACATCATCAACCAAGATCTGGTCACCAATATTAGAGCCAGACTGAACTCGATAGATATTGATATATTGGTCAGCAGCCAGCAATTGGAAGAGATGATTTCAAATAGTAAATATAGCATATTTCCACTCACCCATTATACGAGCCGTCCCGATTTCGTGGTCGAAGCACTGAACCAGGGAAGATTCATCCTGATCGTTGACGGGATGCCAACGGTCATTGTGGCTCCCTCGACATTATTATTGCAAATTAAAACAGCTGAAGATTCGAATCTTCCTTATCTTTATGTTAGCCTTGAGCGGCTTCTTCGGTTTTTGGGACTGGGCATTACCATTTTACTGCCTGGATTTTGGATATCGATATCCGCTTTCAATATTGAACAGGTACCATTTCCTTTACTTGCCACCATAACCCTTTCAAGATTCGGGCTACCGCTATCTGCGACGATGGAATTCATTCTCATGCTCATTTTGTTTGAATTATTCCGTGAATCCGGAGTCAGATTGCCTAAAGCCGTAGGACAGACCGTTGCCGTGGTCGGCGGGCTCATTGTCGGTGATGCCGCAATCAGGGCAGGACTGACCTCCCAAACGATGCTCGTGGTTACTGCTGTTACATCCGTCGCATCTTATACCCTTGTCAATCAGTCATTGACCGGAGCCGTCACCATCTTGCGCATGTTCGTCCTGGCACTCAGCTGCATTTATGGTATTTATGGCTGTATCATCGGCTTCCTGTCCATCGTCACTTTATTATCAAGACTCGATTCATTCGGTGTTGCCTATATGGGCGGACTAAACCCGCCAAGATTCACAAAAATTCTGGATTCCATCATAAAGAGGCCATGGAATTCCATGGCGAAACGGACGCTGGGTGCTAGAGATAAGACAAGAAAGGGGCAGTAGGACCATGTTCCGCATCACTAAGATTTTGTTGATCGTTCCTTTATTGCTGCTGCTTTCCGGTTGCTGGGATGAAAAAACGATCCAGGATTTTCATTATGTAACCGCGGTAGGCATTGATTTCAAAGACGGGGAATATATCGTTTATGCTCAGCTTGTTGACTTCGCTGCCGTAGCAAAAACGGAAACGAAGCCGACGCAAAATCCCCCTGTATATGTAGGAAGGGAAAGAGGGCGTTCCATCTCGGCTGCCATTAATCAACTGATGCACAATACACAGCAGGCCCTTTATATTGGGCATATTTCCACATTCGTAATCAGTGAAAATGTCCTGAACCAACAAAGCACCGAAATAGTCGATTATATTTATAGGAACCAATTGCTTAGATACTCAGCCAACATCTTTGCCACGAAAAGTTCCATGGATGAGCTTTTTTCCATCAATGGCTATTTTAATTTGTCACCTTTATACACAACTTTATATTTACCGGATGATGTCTATCGGCACCGCTCATTCATTAAGCCCATCACAGTCCAAAGATATTATTCCATGCAACGTGAAAAAGCATCGACCACCATTCTCCCTTCCATTAGCTGGAACAGTAAAGTGTGGAAAGAAAAAGATAAAAAACGAAAAAGCCTGTATATGGATGGAGCCTATGTCATTTACTACAAAGTGTCACAGCCTTGGTTTTCCGAACAGGAATTGAGCGGCGTACGCTGGCTCACTAAAAAGACCAACAAGGCACCCGTAAATATTAGCCTTAAAAAGGAAGATATCTACGCCTCCTTCTCCCATCCGCATCACAAAGTAAAACCCGTTTTCAAAAACGGAAAGTACAAATTCGATATTGATGTGGTTGTGCCCGGCAAGATCCTCGGACTCGATACACAAATGAATATGAATAAAATAATACGAACATTCGAAAACCAAATAAAAAAAGAAATCCAATCAACCTTTGAGGCCGGACTCAAAAAGAACGCGGACCCGCTTAGCCTAGGCAAAATCCTCTATATCCAAGAAACGAAATACTGGCAGAAAAATGATATTAAAGAACCGAAGGATTACCTGGATGCAGACTCAATCAATACTATTAACGTAAAAGTGAACATTCTGAACACAGGAGGATTAGAAGCTAAACCTTTAAAATGATGGCGCGCAATGCCACATTCATGATTAAGAAGCCCACACTCCATGGTGAAGATTAAGTCCGTATAATTGTGTAAAAAAAGAGAGTCATTTCGTTCACTCTTGGAAACAATGTTTTCTACCACAGAAATCACATTGAAAAGAGGAATAAAATGACTCAGTTACAGTTTAACCTTGATCTCGATCTTTTAAAAGTATCCATTATGAGTTCTACAATGGATGACGTGATTAAATCAGCGGTTGTATTAATTTTAAATGAGTTTATGGAGAAGGAGAGAGACGCCTATCTACAAGTTTCATCTTATGAGCGCTCCTCCGAACGTCAGGATTATCGGAATGGCTATTATGAACGTGACTTTACGATGAGTATTGGGAAGATTAAATTGAAGGTACCCAGGACGCGTACTGGTGACTTTTCCCCTTCTGTTTTTGAAAAATATGCCCGGTGTGATCAGGCGCTTATCCTTTCCATGTTGGAGATGGTGATCAATGGGGTCTCTACTCGGAAAGTCACCCATGTTGTCGAACAGCTTTGCGGAGAAAGTGTTTCAAAGTCTTTTGTTTCCTCGCTTACCCAAAAGCTGGATCCCATTGTTAATGGCTGGGCAACTAGGCCCCTAAATATCACATACTATCCCTTTATTTTCGTGGATGCCATGTATATCAAGGTGCGTGAGCACCAACAGGTTGTTTCAAAAGCCGTATATATCGCCACAGCTCTTACCAAACAAAATAAGCGGGAGATTATAGGGGTACATATCGATCATGTTGAAAGTTTTGAATGCTGGTCCCAGTTCTTTAAACAACTAAAATCTCGTGGCCTTCAATCCCCTAAGCTGGTGATTTCTGATGCCCATCAAGGATTACAAAAAGCGATCCAACGCGATTTCATTGGAACCTCCTGGCAAAGATGCAATGTCCATTTTAAGCGGAACATTTTAGAGAAACTGCCCAAAAAGGGATCATCCGACATTCGTTTAATGATTAAACGGGTATTTGAGGCTGTCACGATTGAGGATTGTCGTCTATTCAAAGCGGAGTTAATCGATAAATTCGGGGAGGAATTAAAATATGAAAAAGCCCTTCAAATTTTAGATGAAGGGTTCGAAGACACCGTTCAATACATGAATCATCCAGAAAAAATCAGGCAGCACATCCGCAGTACCAACTCGCTGGAACGTTTAAACCAAGAAGTTCGTAGAAGAGAAAGAGTCATCCGAATCTTTCCTAATACCCAATCAGCCTTCCGATTAATAGGTGCCGTATTAATGCAGTATCAAGACACGGTTTACGCTAAGAAAAAAGGATAGTCCAAGTACCTATTTTGTGAAACTTTCATCATGAATAATTTCACATTCGAACAGGACCGTCAAAGTGAAAAGCCTTTGACAGCCCTGCCCGAATGTGAGAGAAGATGATCATGAAAGTTTCGCAAAAAAAATGTGTCAGGATAGAGTTTTGCGTACCTCTAAAATAGCTTTTTAATCTGAGGAAACATTAAATTATATGGTTGAAAACATTGTGTTAGTGAATTTACACAATAATAAGGGCTTGACTGTAAAAGCCTAAAATTGGAACATCAAATTAAATGGTTGAAAACATTGTGTTAGTGAATTTACACAATAATAAGGGCTTGACTATGGTGAACTGCTTATGGCGAGTAAAGTGGCGGTATTCGCGAGTGAAACTGCTTATTGGCGAGTAAAGTGACGGTATTCGCGAGTAAAACTGCTTATTTGGCGAGTAAAGTGGCGGTATTCGCGGGTAAACTATCCATTCTCGCGAGTGCAGCTCCCCAACTCAATACGAAACTTCCGAATAATCAAATTACCTGACAAAATGAGTATGGAGCATGTTTCGTTATGTGTGAAAAAATGGTAAATTGGTATTATTCTAATAAATCGGAGGTTTCAATCATGCATATTCAGAGAGCCACATTGGATCAGCTTGAATCTTTGACGGGTCTTTTTGATTCATACAGAGTGTTTTATGAGCAGTTGCCTGATCTTGATTCTGCTAGGATTTTTTTGCGTGAAAGGCTGGTGAATGGAGAGTCTGTCGTGTTCATTGCCTTCGAAGAGGAGGATGCTGTCGGGTTTGTTCAACTGTATCCTTCCTTTTCATCCGTAAGCATGAGGCATTCATGGATATTGAATGATTTATTCGTGAAGAAGTCAGCTCGCCAAAAAGGGTATGGAGAGGAGTTATTGAAGAAGGCGATCACTTTCGCACGGGAATCAGGCGCCAAAGGGATTACACTTGAGACGGGTAAGGATAATGTTAAGGCGCAAAGCCTTTACGAAAAAATAGGCTTTGCTCGTGAAACGAATTATTTTTATCATTTCTCCATCATCTAATAAAAAAAGTGTAGGGAAATGATACTCCCTACACTTGGATGCCTTTTATCATTATTTAGCGAATTCCAGGCTGGCTTGAATTTCCTTGATTAGAAGTTCAGCACCTTCAGCGCTAAGGATTAATTTACCGTCAGCTAGTTTCATATTGTCATCGGATGTTTCGCCTGTTACCTGACAAGTCATGTTTGGTTTATATTTTTGAAGGATGATACGATCTTGTTCAACATAGATCTCCAAAGCGTCTTTCTCTTTAATTCCTAATGTACGGCGTAGCTCAATCGGAATGACTACCCGTCCTAATTCGTCAACTTTACGTACAATACCTGTAGATTTCATTATTATTTACCCCACTCATTTTCTTGCGAATGTTGCATCTATATATTTCGTCAGCATTCGACATTATTTGCACTTCTATTAAGATACCACTCCCTACCATATCCGTCAATTCTCGTATCTTCATATATTATCTGCCTCTTTATTTTTTTTCGTTTATCTTACCCTCTTTCATTCCTAAATCCCTTCATACCAGCATTTACACTTCTTTATTTTAGTATTTATTGGTAATCATTTATTTTCGAACGATGAACACCATCATACAAATTTAATAGAATCCTGTTGATTTCCCACCATTTTTGAAGGACAATTTATATTGACAGGTTTTATATTCAGAAAATTTCATATTCGTGCTATTAATCCGTCCAATGCGAATATGCTCGAATCAACATCACGATAACGACAGCCGAAACGATTGCCATACTTTCTGAGTCTTGGCTAATTATTGGCTCAAAAACAGATTGAGGTGAGTCAATTGCGTCCAATTATATTAGGGATTTGTTCAGCTTTCTTTTTTGCCTTTACGTTCGTATTGAATCAGGCGATGGAATTGTCTGGCGGAAGTTGGATTTGGAGTGCTTCGCTGCGGTATATTTTCATGGTGCCTTTTCTATTGTGTATCGTTTTAAGCAGGAAAAACCTGCTTCCCCTTTTACGTGTGATGAGAGAACGGCCGGGGCCTTGGCTGCTTTGGAGTTTTGTAGGCTTTGGATTATTTTATGCTCCCTTATGCTTTGCATCCGCCTACTCACCAGGTTGGCTGATCGCCGGCACTTGGCAAATCACGATCATTTCCGGTGCTTTACTTGCTCCGCTCTTTTTTGAAAATGTTCAAACGAAAGAAGGCCTCGAAAGGCAAAGAGGGAAGATTTCCGTAAGAGGTCTCCTCATGTCGATGATCATCCTGCTCGGTATCATCCTGATGCAGCTGGAGCACACGAAGCATATTTCCATGGCTAACCTCTGGTTAGGTGTGATTCCCATCATCATCGCCTCCTTTGCATACCCTTTGGGGAATCGTAAGATGATGGAGGTTTCAGAAGGACGGCTGGATGCCTATCAACGAGTATTGGGCATGACTTTGGCAAGTATGCCATTTTGGTTCCTGCTTTCGATTTACGGTTTCATGACAGTAGGCGCCCCTACGAAGATGCAGAGCTTCCAATCCCTTTTGGTAGCTTTGTTTTCCGGAGTTATTGCTACCGTCCTTTTTTTCAAGGCGACCGATATGGTACGCGGAAATATGCAGAAATTAGCTTCCGTTGAAGCCACTCAATCGATGGAAGTGCTTTTTGCCCTAGCTGGTGAGTTACTATTCCTTTCTTTACCGTTTCCTTCCCTTTTATCTTGGTTCGGCATCTTCATCGTTATCATCGGAATGATCCTGCATAGCTATGTATCACATAAAAATGAAGGTTCATCGCGAAAACGGACAGTCAGTGCCTAATTGGTTAGAATGAAGCGCTACCAGTATTTTTCCCTTGAGTAAGTTTTAAAAGTATGTATAATGTAAGGTAACTGCATACGTCAAATGTTTTCTAGGGTTCCGCAGCTCATGTAATGGCTGGCCTGGTCCGAGAGAAAACTCACAGCTTGCTGTGTCACGGAAGGATAAAAGCCTGGGAGATACTGTTTAACAGTCATCTCTTTGGCTTTTTTTGTTTTTTGGTAAAGAATAATCATATTGGAGGTGTTGGTGTCATGAATATCAACTGGATTAAAGTATTCATTGCAGCTTTTTTTGAGGTTTTTTGGGTGATTGGCTTAAAACATGCAGATGGTTTTTGGACTTGGACCGGAACCGTCATTTCCATCATCATCAGTTTTTATTTGATGATCATGGCTGGACGGAAGCTTCCCGTCGGAACGGTTTATGCCGTATTTGTAGGGATGGGGACCGCCGGAACCGTTTTATCCGAAATCATCTTCTTTGGGGAATCATTCAGGATAAGCAAAACGCTATTGATCGTTCTATTATTATTAGGGGTAATCGGCCTCAAGGTAGTGACCGATGATACCGTTGCAAAAGGAGATGAATCATGATGGCTTGGGTTTCTTTAATTTTAGCGGGTTTATGTGAGATGTTTGGTGTTGCGATGATCAATAAGCTGCATAAAGACCGTAATTGGCAATCCTTGACGCTGTTATTCATCGGATTCGGTGCAAGCTTCCTATTCCTTGCTTATGCGATGCAAACATTGCCGATGGGAACGGCCTATGCGATATGGACAGGAATCGGTGCATCAGGCGGAGCGATAATCGGGATGCTCCTTTATGGGGAATCGAAGGATTGGCGGAGGATCGTGTTTATTGCGATGGTTCTCTGTGCAGCTGTCGGCTTGAAACTCGTTTCCTAGATATTCACTATCATATTTTCTCCTTTTTCCGCAGCAGTTTTATTTTTGCCTTCTTGAATGGAAATGTCCATCTTATTATGGATGAAAGTAAAAAATTGATTCTTAGGAATCGATTTTTACTTTCTGTTTGAATATCAATTCGGTTTAGATGAAGTGTTAACTACCGGTCCTACCTTACAGGAGCATAACATAAAGTTAAAAACGAGGTGGTTCAAATGTCACAAAATCATGACTATTATCAGGACTTATTAAAAAGACTATGTAAAGCTGAACATATTTCAACACGAAAACCTAGATTTGAAAATATTGATGATTTTGTAGTCATTCATGTTAAAAATCATTTAAAAGAAGGAGTCGATTTGGAATGTTTCAAAATTTTAGATCTTATTCAGCGGACAATTGTACCTTTAGGTATAAAATTCAATCAACAATTATATTTGTACCAAAAGGAGATAGATTGGATCGAGTGGCGATAACCATCAATAAAAGCGATTATGCACTTTTAAACAAAAAACTGGAAAAAGGAGAAGTGTAAATTATTATACTTAACAGTGAGCCGCTAGTATGTGATGGCTCATTGCCCTCCATTGTTCAACCAGGCAAAAAAGGCCACCACATGCAGGCGGCCTTCCAAAAAGCGTATGGAAGGCTGAAACAGCTCGCCACCCTTCCTATATCATCAAGATTTCCTTAATATCCTCTTCTGTAAGTGCGGAGGATGACATCTCCCCAGGGTCGATGATTTCCTCGATCATATGTCTCTTCTTCTCTTGTAGCTCATTCATTTTTTCTTCGATGGTGCCCCGGGCAACGAGTTTGATGACCTGGACCACGTTTTCCTGTCCCATTCGGTGGGCCCTGTCGGCAGCCTGTTCCTCAACGGCCGGATTCCACCAAAGGTCATAAAGAATGACCGTATCGGCACCGGTCAAATTGAGCCCTGTACCCCCTGCTTTCAAAGAGATGAGGAATAGATCCCGTTCTCCCGAGTTAAATCGTTGGCAGACATCTACACGTTCCTTTGATGGTGTTTGCCCATCCAAATAAAAATAGTCTTGTCCCTGCTTAGCTAAATCCCTGCCGATCATGTGAAGCATCTTGGTAAATTGCGAGAAAATCAGCACCCGTCTTCCGGAAAGCTTCGATTCCTCAATGATTTGCATCAGCTGTTCATACTTCGCTGAGCTGCCTTCATACCCGTCCACAAACAAGGCGGGGTGACAGCAAATCTGTCTCAGCCTGGTCAAGCCAGCGAGAATCCTGATCCGGTTTTTGCGGAAGGTATCCTTGTCGAGATGCTTGAGCGTATCATGTTTCAGCTTCGCCAAATATGCACCGTATAGTTTCTTTTGATCGGGAAGCAGCTCCATTGACTCGAGCGATTCGATTTTTTCCGGAAGCTCCCCAAGTACGTCCTCTTTCATCCTCCGCAGCATAAATGGCTGGATCCTCCGGGAAATCTTCTTCCTTGAGAGGTTGCTATACTCCTTTAACCCCATGAATAGCTCGGGAAATACGACATGGAATAGTGACCAGAGCTCTTCCATTGAATTCTCGATTGGTGTGCCCGTCAAGGCGAAGCGATGTAACGCCTTTATTTTCTTGGCCGATCGTGCCGTCTGTGTCCCGGGATTTTTGAACGCCTGTGCTTCATCAAAGAACACCGTATGGAAGTCGCGTTTTTCAAACCATAAGATATCCTTCCGCAGCAGCGGATACGAGGTGATCACGACATCCATGTCCATCGCTGCCTGCAAGAGACTTGTCCGCTCCTGCTTGTGGCCGTCTACGATGACAGCTTTTATATCCGGAGCGAATTTTGCGAATTCCGCCTGCCAATTATAGGTTAAGGATGAGGGGCAGACAATGAGGGCCGGGAGCTTTTTCTTACGGATTTCGGGTAACTCCGAAACGATGAAGGCGATACTTTGCAAGGTTTTTCCCAGTCCCATATCATCTGCAAGAATTCCTCCAAATCCGTATTCGGCAAGTATTTTCATCCATTTATAGCCGGTTTTTTGATAATCACGCAATATCGGCTCCAAGCTCTTTGGCACTGCGAACTCCAATTCAGTCGGATTCTTGATGTTTTTCAGGAAGTTGCGGAATGATTCCTCCAGCGTGAATGTGGTGCTGTCATTCACGGAATCCAGCAGCTGAAGCCCTTTTACAATCGGCATGTTCAGACTGCTTTCCAGATCTTGATCCTGGACGGGAAGTGCCTTAAGAAACCGTTGGATCTCCTCGAACTCCCTTGTTTCGAGGGAAACCAGCGACCCATTCCTTAAACGGTAATACTTCCGCTTTTCTTCAAGCGCTGCCAACACCTCACGTATTTGTTTATCGGGGATCGCGTCCATTTCAAATTTGAATTCCAGCCAATCCGTCCGTTCCTTCTTGATTTTCACCTTTATTCGCGGTGCCGCATTCCCCCGCGATATTCGGTTTCTTATGGCTGTCGTTGCATAGATTTGGACCAACTTTTGCAGCTTCGGAACGATATGGTATAAGAACTCGTACTCCAACTCTTCATTATGCAAGAAATAGCCACCGTCCGTTTTGGCGAATTGGCCATCCCCCATAAGCTTTAAGATCTCCTTCTCCTTTTCCACATCTCTAATGAGCATTGAAGCTGTTCCTGTTTCCTGAGTTTCTAGAGGATTGATCACGTTATGTTCATAATGGAATTCCATTCCGGCAAGCAGCCTGTTATTCACTCGATCCAAAAATAGCTTTGCGACAAGCGGAGTCACCAAAAATCGTTCACTGATGGACCTTGCTATATGGACTTCTCCGAGCCTTTTCAAGCCTGGCACCACCTTATCGAGGAATAAGTCCAGTTGCTCATGATGGATGGGAATTCGATTCATGCCTGAATCTTCAAGCATTTGCTTCAATTCCAAAAGACGTTGACAATCCTCGCTTTCAAGCTGAAAAAGGCTGCCCGCAAAAAGGACCGTTTTGTAGGCATTCATGACGATCGTCTCATTCAGCCCGCTAATATCCAGTCGATATCCTTCAACCTCGCCTCGGTTAAAGTCGAACCGCAAAGGAAGCCGTTCACCGGATATCAGCAGACCATGAAACGTATTGCCGCCATGAGCGAGCTTCACCAATGGCGCAATGACCAGGATCGGGATAAGCCTCGCAAAGGAGGATGGCGGCAGAAGTAACAAATGATCATCCATATTGTATTCGGATTTGTCCATAAGGGCGTCCACATAAACTTTTTCATCCGCTAGCACGGCAATGAGCTGCTGAAGCACTGCATCCGTTTCACGCTGAAAACAATGGAGCTCTGGGTCATACAGAAAGGATTGCGACACAAGGACCGCCTTTCCTTTTTGGACGCGCTTCAGGAAATTCCGGATATCGGCTACATGAACCTTATCGAGCTTCAGCTCCATTCCGAGCATATATTGCCTCTTGCCCATCCGTATCGGCTTCAGCGTAAATTCGGCATCAAGCAACTGTCGATTTTCGAAGTGAAGCTGATGCCCGCTTTTTCGTACAGGCTGATTATTGAAAAGGGTCAGCAGCCCCTCGGACAATCTATTATTGGCTGAAGCATTTAATCCCTCAGGAACTGTCCCATGCTGCTGATGATCATGAACTGACAGCAGTACGGCGGCAATATGCTGACAATCTCTTGGGAAGGAAGCGAGTGTAGGGCAAGTGCATGTCGATTTAAAGCCGCCTGCACCATCCACTGCAATTGAAACATGAAAGGTTTCTTTTCCATCGACCATGGCTTCACAGCCATCGGAACGGTAGCTTTCAAATGTCACTTTATTGGTGCGCTGGAAGGCCTCCCCTCTTTTGAAGGAGACTGTCCCACACAGGTCTTTGATGATTTTTTGATTCAATTTGATATTCAAATGGCAGACCTCCTTGCTGAGGATTTCTATGTAACCATCCTATATGAAAGATAAGTCCATTCCATAATCATACTATGAAATGGATGAACGGGGTGGTAAAAAGGCAAAAAGACAAACCCTCATTCAAACCAAGGCTTGAAATGGAGTTCATCTATTATGTAAGCGTTCATTGCTGCCCCTTGGATTTGTTATCCTTCTCTTTTTTCCGATAAATGAAACTGAATAATAAGATGATAAGAAGTATGACGAACAGAATCAATTCCGCTCGGTCCTTCACCAAAAAAGGATTAAAGGCACGTTTCACGGAATTATCCAAATCAAATCCTAAAAGAATATCCATCCCTAATGAAAAGAGCACTAATGGAACCAGCAACAATACCGTAATACCGAAGAATTTCATCTTTCTTCAACTCCACCTTTCAGTTCCGTATTTTGTCGCTGGTGCTTGTTCGTTTTTTTCCGGTTCTTGAAAAAAGCAATCATTAAAAGAAGCAGCGGAATGATGATCTGGAATGGGAGGTGGATATACATCGGTACGGCGCCTAGCCCTTCATGGATATGCTCCGAATAGCTGCTTGCTATCACGACCGATACGAGCAAAATGACGATGCCGACCGGATAGGCAAGTCTTGATGCTTGCTTCACATTGAACACATTGGCCGTGCCGATTACCGCTACATAGGTGAAAACGGTTATTTTGATGAACCCGCCAATCATTAGCTTCAACAAAAAATAAACATCAAGCCGTTCCAAAAAGCCAGCGACCTCGATTGATTGAATGAGGGTCAGCAGCGGATATTGGGAGCGTAAAGTCAGGTCCACTCCAAGCACCGCAATATTCATTGCCATAGTGAAAGAAAGGAAAATCCCGCTTGCTGCCAAACCAGCGACACCAATTTTCTTCAGTCTCTGAGGCTCGTTCAAATAAGGGAAAATCATTAAAAAGACAATCAGCTCTCCAAAAGGAAAGAAAATCGTTTTCGTGAAGGCCATCTTGCCCATTTCGAGAACACCGATTTCAAAGACGGGTTTCAGGTTGTTCATATGAATCATACCTGAAACGATTATAAGAAGAATGAAAGTCATGAAAAGTAAATTCTCCAGCACAAAGAATAGTTCCCCCGTCCTTGCCAGTACCTCCACCCCTTTACGGACCGTATATATCACAACAATAATGAAGGCTGCATTGGCAAAAAATATCGGAACGTGTGGATAGGCAAAGGTAAGCAGTGTCTCGCCGAAATCCCGCAAAACCCTTGCTGCAAGGTACATAAAATATAAAATATATAGGAAAGCCACGATCCTGCCCAAAAAATTGCCCAATATACTCCTTACAAATTCAGTCAAGAGCTGATCTGGGTAGTAGCGAAAGAGGGCATAATAAACGAAAAACAATAAAATGCCGCCAATCGTCGCCATGAGAATGACCAGCCAGGCACCCTGTTTGGCTTCACCTGCAAGAGGAACCAAAAGTGCACTGCCCATTTCAAACAAGAAAATGAGGACAAAAAGCTGGTAGCCGCTGATTTTTGCCTTTTCCATGTGATTGCCACTTCCCTTCCTTTATTGATCGCCCTTTTTAATGTCCGATAGATACGGTTTATTCCGCAGTCCTGTGCGACGGATGAAGGTCTCTACCTGTATCTCCGCTTCCAACTTGGGAAAAGTCGCATCATCCCAATCCTCTTCATGTTTTTTCCAATATTTAGGGTGAGACTCGTGAATAATTTCCCCAAAGCCAAAAATGTCAGATTTATTTTTTTGGGCTATGGCGATCGCATTCTCCATCTCCTTCTTCAGATCCTTTGCTAGCATCTTTTCAATGTCTATCAGCTCATGCGGACTGGCAAGATCAAGAGGAACATTCACCTCGCGAATATCTCCTTCCGCTCGGACCGTAATATACATTTTGGGTTTGCCATTTTTCATTCTTGGCTTGATGTTGGTTTTTTGGCGAAGCACCTGATAGGTGACTGCCCCTTTTTTTCCTCCCCAATTGATGTTAACATTCGTATTGACAATCCTATCCATGACCCACATTGTTCCTATTGCTTGATTACCATCCAGCCAGTCCACTAATTTGCCATCTTTAAAAACGCCTATTCCAACGGCATTTGGATTGGCCGCTATACTGGAAGATTGGGTATTCTCCATTTTATTTTCTTTACCGGTATTTCCCCTCACTGTAAAGCCACTGATTAATGGCTCTTTTCCGGAGCTGACGAGATTCTTGATCACCTCTTGAAGGTTGACGTTAATGCTTCCACCCTGCTGCTTTTCCGTCGATTCAATCGTTTTGATGACTTTTTCAGCCGATACTTTATCAATCGCCGTCAGTGTTTCGACGATATCCTTTGCTTTTACACCCCGGGCAATGACGATCCTCGTAGTGGCCCTGAATTCCGGGGAGCGCTCAAACGCATCCAGGATGGAGTTAATCCCCATTTCTTTTGCAACCTCCTCACCTATGACGATAAGATTCGCATGAGCAAAATACATATCACGGGAAATCTTGGTTGAAGCGTTGCTATCCAGCTCAAGCACATTATCTCCAGTGGCCCGGTAAATGGAGATGGGGGGATTGGTTCCCCCTCCGCCCTGGAGCGAACCCGCCACATTGACCGGATTAATGATTTGAAACGTTCCAACCAGCTTGCCATCATTATTTTTATCGATTCCAACGGCAGAAACGATCGACATTTCGTTCAATTCGGTTTTGTCCCAACAGCCGGAGGTGAAGGCCGTACCCATCAGCATCAATAGCAGAACGAGCCGTTTACGATTCATTTCCATCCCCACTCCCCTCGTCAGATGTTTTCATTCCACGCGATTCAGGAGGCAATGGTCTTTGATTATCGCCTTCCCGTTTCAAGTTTCCTTTCGAGCTTATTAATTTGGGCCTTTCCTTGAACGCCCACATCGGTCTTCTGAAGAAGGTGTCTCCCAATCCTTGCGGGTTCAGCGGTGCAAGCGGTGACATATAAGGGACACCGAACGAACGCAGGCTGCATAAATGGACGATGAGGATGATAAAGGCTAAGATCATGCCATAAAGACCCAATACGCCAGCACAAATGATAAAGGCAAAACGGACTAAGCGGGCTGAAATGGCAATAGAATAAGAAGGTGTCGCAAAGCTTGCAATCGCCGTAATCGAGACGATGATGACCATGGCCGGAGAAACGATGCCGGCCTGTACTGCCGCCTGCCCAATGACCAGCGCACCGACAATGGACATCGTCCCGCCAACGGCCTTTGGCATCCGAAGGCTTGCCTCCCTCAGGATTTCAAAGGTAATCTCCATGAGAAGGGCTTCAATGACGGCAGGCAATGGCACCGTTTCCCTTTGCGCCGCAACGATGACCAGCAATTTCGTCGGAATCATTTCCTGATGGAAGGTCGTTGCCGCCACATAGAGGGCAGGTCCCACGATTGAAATGATAAAAACGATAATCCGCAAGAAACGGGTGGCCGATGCAATATCAAAGCGATTATAGTAGTCTTCGACAGACTGGAAAAACTGGACGAACAAAGCAGGTGCCACGAGGACGAAAGGGGTACCATTAACGAAGATCGCAACTCTGCCTTCCAGGAGATTACCAGCGACCATATCCGGTCTTTCCGTATGATTCATGGTGGGGAAGGGAGTCATGACCTGGTCTTCTATCAATTGTTCGATATATCCCGATTCAAGAATGCTATCGATATTGATCCGCTTTAAGCGTTTCTTGACCTCTGTGACGATTCCCTTTTTTACAATCCCGTTTATGTACATGATCGAAACATCCGTTTTTGTCACCGTCCCTATTTTCATCGATTCGATCCATAGGTCGGGAGTGTTGATGATGCGGCGCAGCATGGAGATGTTCGTTTCGATCGATTCAGTAAAGCCCTCCCGCGATCCCCTGACGGTCAGATGGGTGCTTGGCTCTTGAATGGAGCGCCGTTCCCCCCCTTTTGTACTGGCAACCAGCGCTGTGCCTATCCCATCAACAAAAATGATGCTATCGCCTGACAATAATGCCAAAAATAATTTTTCCCAGTCGTTGACGTTGGCTACACCACCGAGGGAAACCACGTCTTCCGAGATTACTTCCAACGCTTCTTGCGGAAGTATTTTCTCCGACAGATGAGGGTTCTTCATCATCGATTCAATTAAAAAATCCGTAACGCTGGGATTATCGATCAGACCCTGGACATACACGATGGTCGTTTTCATTTCAGGGTTTTTGCTGATTTTTAACGTCCTGATAATGATATCCGGACTGTTTCCCGTTCTTTGCTTCACGATTTCCATATTGGCAGAAAGGGAGCTTTCTATATAATCAGTCGTTTTCGATCGTTTTTCCTCTTCCTTTTTCGTCTCCTGCTTACCTTGTCTTTTTTGTTTGAAAAAAGAAACCATTGCACCGACCCTCATTCCTTTTTCGTTTCACTCATTTTGTCCAAAGGGTATACCCTTTATTCTGTGTTCCTCCGCTCATTTCGGATTGAAAGACAAAAGAAAAAAGACTGCCCATCGACAGTCTTTGAGATTTATTGAATTTTATTTATATTTGGAAGGTACATGCATCCAATTATTTCACATTGCCTTTATTTCTCCTGAAAATCAAGACAATGAAAAGAATGAATAGCAACGCCAATATCGCATACACGATGTTTGAATAAATATCCATATACCCTACGATGTCTTCCCAAGAAGATCCGACTGCCGCCCCGATATTCACTAAAAGGATGTTCCAAATCAACGTTCCTGATGTTGTATATAACAGGAACAGCCAAAAGTTCATGTGCGACATCCCAGCTGGGAGCGAGATCAAGCTCCTGATCAACGGAACGAGCCTGCAGAAGAACACGGTCCAGGCACCGTACTTATCAAACCAAGCGTTCGCTTTATGGACATCAGATACCGTTAACCGGAAAATGTGCCCCCACCTTTCGACGAATCTTTCAATGATTTTCACATCAAGAATGGAACCGATCCAATAAAGGATGACTGCCCCCGCCACTGATCCAAAGGTCGACGCAATCACGACGCCAAGGATCGTCATATTCGCCGTCGTTGTCATGAAACCGCCAAAAGTCAGGATGACCTCCGATGGGATGGGCGGGAAAATATTTTCCAGTGCTATTAAGAGAAAGATACCGATATAACCAAAATCATTCATGAATTGCGTAATCCAGTTTTCCATTTCAAATGCTCCTTACTATATGGAATCACAAAAATTGTAGCGAAGCCATTGACTTATCCAGCTCTTTTTTTATTCAGCCACTTTTATCCTGCCGGCGGTCCTGATATCTTTGGAAGAACCAAATCGACATCGCAATCCAAAAACCGCCTGCCAAATAACCCGCTATTATATCACTAGGATAATGGACTCCCAAGTAAATGCGACTTATTCCGATTGTGAGGATCATCAATGTGCTCATCACAATCAGGAGCATCCTCCCCCACTTAACCTTAATGTGCCGCCACAGCAAAAAGGTGAGAATTCCGTATAACGACATGGCATTCATTGCATGTCCACTCGGGAAGCTATAGCCACCTATTTCGATGAGACGATGTAAATCGGGCCTTGTCCTTTGAAAGCAAAGCTTGACCACTGCATTGAGGAGAGGAGATCCAGCCATGACGGCAATGAACAAGACTAACTCCAAACGATGCTTCAATACCTTGTATAAAAAAATCAAAATGAACAAGGATAGGATGATAATGGAACCAGTGGATCCTATATATGTAAAGAACTTCATGATTCCTGTCAGTATCGGCGACTCCCACCCCTGCACAACGGAAATGACCTCACTGTCAAATTTCAAATAATCATTGGCACTAACGGCAAAAGCCATGAAGCTAAATCCGATTAAGGCAAACACACTCACTATAAAGGCAATCATTAATTGCAGCTTTAATTTCATCATAACATCCTTTCACTATTCAAAGCTCGCTTCTTCATACCGATTCCTAATATCAGCCTGCCTTGGTCGATCCCCGCGCAAAAAAATGCGGTAACACGGCCAATATGAGCGTAAACAGACCGAAATTGCAACCGTTCCACTTTTCATACTACTCTATCCATCCCCGCCACCTCAACTTAAGGTTACTTTAGAGTAAGAGATATGATGAAGAATGATTGATTTCAGGAAAGGGAAAGCGATGTTTGGTTGTGAATCCGAAAGGACTTTTTTATGGAAGGAGGAGAGAAAGGTTGGCAGCAACATGCTTGGCTTGCCGCTTATTGGCCATCTGATTTTGCTGAAACGAAATAAACCCTTATGCAGATTCACGCATAAGGGTTTTTCGATCTTAGAGAGTACGGTGGACTTTAAGCGGCATGGATGTCAGCGTCTGTCCGGTCGCCGAATCGGTGAGATGATCCTCCAATTGAAAAGCTGCCACCGGTTCAATTTTCTTGAACTTTTTCAGGAATGAGGTAAGTGCAATCTTTGCTTCCAAGCGGGCTAACGGAGCCCCTAAGCAGAAATGCGGCCCATTTCCAAAAGCTAGATGCTTCTTGTTGTTGGGGCGGTGGATATTAAGGGTGAAAGCGTCCTCAAACATATCTTCATCCATATTTGCCGCACTCATCCACGCCACAACGGTATCGCCTTTTTTCAGTTTTACGCCCAATAAATCGTTATCTTCCGACACCGTCCTGTCCAATTTGGTTAAATTGAACCGGAAGCGAAGCATCTCCTCTACCGCTTGCGGAACTAAATCCAGGTTTTCATGCAATTCCTGATAAACCGTATCATCATCATAGAGCAAGGAATAAAAAGTATTGGCAAGTAAATGACTGGTCGTCTCGACCCCTGCCCCCAATATCAGCATCGTGGTGCGCACCACTTCATCATCGGTAAACCTTTCGCCATCGACCTCAGCCTGCAATAAATCGGAAATGATATCATCGGCCGGATTCAATCGTTTCTGTACAACAATTGGAAATAAATACTCATAATATTCCCGTGCGGCAACCTTCTTCCTTTCATTGACTTCATCCTGTGTTTTTTTATCAAAAGGAAGGAATAGGGTATCGACCCATTCTTTGAACAACAGGCGATCTTTCGAGGGAACGCCCATCAAATCGGACATCACAATGATCGGGAGAGGGCTTGCCAATGCGGAAACAATATCGATTTCCGATTTCCCCTCCATTTGCTCCATCAATTGATCTGTAATCTCTTGAATTCGAGGTTCCCAGTTTTGAAGGCTTCTAGGTGTAAAGGCAGCGGCCAGCAGCGAACGGCGTTTTCTATGATCAGGCGGATCGACTTCAGTAAGTTTGATCTTATCCGGTGCAGAGCCTTCCTTACTATCGACTCCAACCGATATCGTGGTACGCTTCCTCTCGCTCGAAAAATGCTTATAATCACCTAGAACCAGTTTAACATGCTCGTATTTAAAAACATTCCACGTATCTGTTCCCTCGTGATAGCTCACAGGATCATTTTCGAGCATCTCTTTACACCAAGCGTACGGACTGAATTCCTCCGTTCGAGTTGTAAACTGCGTAATTTCTTTTACTGCAATAATTTCTTTCATGATACCGACTCCTCCCACTTCTTAAAGGTCCCTAACAAAAGGATTGAATGCTCAACATTCACATTCTTCATCGATTAGTTATAGTGTCGTGCATTCCTGATAGATCATTAACAGATTCTTCTATTCCAGTATAGGGTAAATATTGGTCACAAACCATGCATCATCCATCCTAACTCCTAACGTGAAATCTCCCCTCACCTCCATGTATAATTGCTTATTTTTTACATTTCCCTTTCTTTTTCAAAATCTTTATGTCTCTCAAATGCCGAGATAAAGCCTACAGCTTTACGAGCAGCACCCTTAATAAATTATCCTAAAATAGTTTGATAATCACATGCTTCAAAAAGCCGCAACAAACCACAACACCAATCCACTCCGAACAACTGGGATGGAGCAGGTATACGAAACGTCCAAGGGTGGGTGGCCCTATAGAGGAGGATTCCGCGGGACCGCCTGCAGTGAAATGAAATGTACAAATATCGAAACCAAAAAAAATAGACAAACCCGACTTAATGGAGTTTGTCTACAATCTGAAGACCGCCGCCTGCGACTGTCATTCAGTCCTTCCGTAACTGTTGATGCAAATCATCCAGCTTCTTTTCCATGATATCCAACCTCGTTTTCCTGTGCTTGATGGATCGGAATAAGGAAATGGCACCAACGATGATCAAGATGAAAAAGGCAAGGAAAAAAAACTGATATATGATATCCGCAATATTATAACTACTCACCATTTAATCCCCCTAATTTGCAAACTCACCATTCCATTATACATCAGATGTATTTTTTTAAGGGAAAAGGGAAATAAAAAAACCGATAGCCCTATCGCTATCGGTCACAGTCTTTATCCTTCTATTGGCTGCTCATCTTCCTGAAGGACAATCAACTCGTCATAGAATGCTGCCAGTGTTGTCCCGATATAAGGAATCAGCCATAATAGCCCAATCCCCACCGTAAAGAGGCAGAGGAATCCCCAGCCTATGAAGCTAAGGTTCATAAGGAAGTACTTCCATTTCAATCCATTCATCCTTTTTCTGCTCTCTGTAATGGCCTCCAGTATTGTATATTGCGGATGGTCCCTCAATAAGAAAAACAGTTGAGAATAGGCGATGCTTTTGATGATACCCGGTATGATTAATAATAATGACCATAAAAATATGAAAATAGCTTGTAAAATCGAGCCGCCAATCAGCTTCAAGGAGGTTTTCCCATCTTTATAGATAGCGAATACCTCGGTAATTTCAGGGTTTCCTTTCCTGACTAGATCCAGGTAGAACCAAGTGGTCGCTATAGTTAGCGGTATTAAAACGATGGACAGCACCGTTCCGAAGATATCCGACCATAACGGCGTTCCTTCCTGATCGAACCACTGTACGAAGCCTCCGCTTCCGATCACTTCGACAATGTACGGCAGTATGACATTGATCAAGAATAGGAGCAGCATGAGTGAAACGGCTTTTCCCCATTTACCTTTTAACGATTCAAGACCTTTCTTTTTTAACTCGGATATTCTCATCCTTTAATTGATCTCCCCTTTACGGCAGCATCACTGAAATATCCAGTAATAAAGCCAGTTGTTTTTTACCTCGTTTAGATTTTAACATATTTTCACCATTTGTGGGTATAAATTCCCATAAACTAACGAATACAGCCGAAACGAGGGAATCATCATCACTCGAACGCTTATTTCCTTCAAAACGCCTTCCCCTATCAGTCTATGAAGGTGAAAATGAGGATATGCCTTTGATCCAGAAGCCAAGGCAGTCAAGCTTTCCCCTATCATCTAAAAACAACAAAAAAGAGCATCCCAAAAGCAGAATAGCCTCCGCTTTTGGAACACCCTCTTTTTCATCATCAATCAGAGCCAGTTATAACGAAATCGTCTTGGAGCAAAGCTAAAGGTAGCTTTCCATTTATAGGATCCCCTGCCGTGACATTAATTTCAGTGATATGACCACTTGCACCTATTGAAACATCGATCAATTTCCCATCTTCCGTCTTCACTAGAAAAAGCCTCTCCCATTCATAAACATAGGAATTCTTTTGAATGTACACCTGTTCGATGGTCCCATTCTGGGCACATTCGATGGCATGGATCGGTTTTAGCACGGAATCACTCCTCCACTCTTCATTATTTGACTAAGGGCTTATACCCAGCCGCGGAATATCGAGGCTTCTGCCATTTTCCTGACTCCCACCATGTATGCCGCCAGCCTCATATTCACCTTTCTTGTCTCGGACATCTCATACACTTGGTTGAATGAGCTGACCAATAGCTCTTTTAATTTTCTTTGGACTTCTTCATCTTCCCAATAGTAACCCTGATTATTTTGTACCCATTCAAAGTAAGAAACCGTCACACCGCCTGAACTTGCCAATACATCCGGCACAAGAAGCACATTGCGTTCCGTCAAGATCTTGGTTGCCTCCAAAGTGGTCGGGCCATTCGCTGCTTCCACGACAATTTGGGCTTTGATAAGATGTGCATTTTCCTTGGTGATCTGGTTGGAAATGGCAGCCGGAACTAAAATATCACAATCTTGCTCGAGAAGCTCTTGGTTGGTGATTTTATTTTCGAATAGTGTCGTAACCGTTCCAAAGCTATCCCTTTTATCAAGCAAGTAGTTGATATCCAGGCCATCCGGGTTATATAAAGCACCGTATGCGTCTGAAATGCCAATCACCTTCGCACCTGCATCATGCATGAACTTGGCTAAAAAGCTTCCAGCATTCCCGAATCCTTGGACGATGATACGAGCACCCTTCAGTTCAATGCCCTTACGTTTAGCCGCTTCTTCAATACAAATCGTGACACCTTGCGCCGTGGCCTTTTCCCTGCCCTGTGAACCACCAAGGACCAGTGGCTTGCCGGTAATGAACCCAGGAGAATCGTGCTCTCTTATTCTACTGTATTCATCCATCATCCATGCCATGATTTGTGAATTCGTATAAACATCCGGAGCCGGAATATCTTTCGTCGGTCCGACTATCTGGCTGATCGCCCGGACATACCCGCGGCTAAGCCTCTCCAATTCACCTATCGACATTTGGCGCGGGTCACAGATGATGCCGCCTTTCCCTCCGCCATAAGGGAGATTCACAATGCCGCATTTCAAGCTCATCCACATGGAAAGTGCCTTGACCTCCTCCTCATCGACTTCAGGATGGAAACGGATTCCGCCTTTTGTCGGACCGACTGCATCATTATGCTGGGCCCGATATCCAGTGAATATCTTCGTCGTATTGTCATCCATCTTAATGGGAATGCGGACAGTCAGCATGCGAAGAGGTTCCTTCAAAAGCTCGAACACTTCTTCGGAGTAGCCAAGCTTACCGAGCGCCTCCTTGATTACGACCTGTGTTGATTCTAGCAAGCTGGCAGTTTCTTTTTCTTCTTTGATTGTTGTACTCAATGGATTCACCTCATAGGGATAGTAATTAAGATAAAACTTTATTGATGCGTTCGATTGCCCAGTCCAAATCTTCTTTCGTGATCACTAGCGGCGGTGCAAAACGGATGACTGTATCATGCGTTTCTTTACATAGCAGTTTTTCTTCTTTTAGCTGCTCGCAATAAGGCCTTGCAGCTTCCGTCAATTCGACTCCGATGAACAAGCCCCTGCCGCGGATATCTTTAATCATTGGATTCTTGATTTCTTTCAAACGATCCATAAAGTATTGGCCAAGCTCCAAGGAACGCTCCGCAAGCTTCTCCTCTTCAAGGACTTCCAATGAAGCGATGGAAACCGCACACGCCAATGGATTGCCACCGAATGTGGAACCATGGGAACCAGGATTGAATACGCCAAGGATTTCACGGTTTGCAGCTACGCAAGAGATCGGGAAAACCCCGCCGCCTAGTGCCTTGCCTAAAATGTACATATCTGGAACGACTCCGTCCCAGTCAGAGGCGAACATTTTCCCTGACCGGCCAAGTCCTGATTGGATTTCATCAGAAACGAACAAGACATTATTTTCTTTACATAAGTCATACGCTTCTTTCAGGAATCCTTGAGGCGGGATGATGATTCCTGCTTCCCCTTGAATCGGTTCGATTAAAAATCCAGCCGTTTGCGGTGTAATCGCTGCTTTCAATGCATCAAGATCGCCGTAAGGGATAAGCTTGATTCCTGGCAGCATCGGTCCGAAGCCCCTTCTGTATTCCTCATCGGAAGACAGAGATACGGCTGCCATCGTACGTCCATGGAAATTTCCGATACAAGCGATGATTTCAGCTTGGTTTTCTGCGATTCCCTTAACATCATAGCCCCAGCGTCTAACCGCTTTGATGGCTGTTTCAACGGCTTCGGCACCTGTGTTCATCGGCAGTGCCATGTCTTTTTGCGTGAGGCGCGAAACCATTTCATACCATGGGCCCAATTTATCGCTGTGGAACGCACGAGACGTCAATGTCACGCGATCCGCTTGTTTTTTTAATTCGTCGATGATCTTCGGATGCCTGTGCCCTTGGTTCACTGCTGAATAAGCACTTAACATATCCATATATTTGTTGCCTTCTGGGTCTTCCACCCAAACTCCTTCTGCCTTCGAAATGACGATCGGTAGTGGATTATAATTGTTTGCACCATATTGTTCCGTTTGCTCGATTAATTTTTCCGTAATTGTTGTCATATTGATTCCCCCTAATTTATAGCGTTTCCGATGTTGTTTTTCCTTGAAGGTGAAGAACTAAATAATCGGGACCGCCCGCTTTTGAATCCGTTCCTGACATATTGAAGCCGCCAAATGGCTGGTATCCTACAATGGCTCCTGTACAGCCGCGATTGAAGTACAAGTTACCGACGTGGAAATCCTCACGCGCCTGTTCGATATGTTCAATGTTATTCGAGATGACCGCGCCTGTTAAACCATAATCCGTGTTGTTGGCAATTTCGATGGCATGATTGAAATCCTTTGCCTTACAGAACGCTACAACCGGTCCGAAAATCTCTTCTTTCATGACACGTGCGTTCTCATCCACATCGGCAATGATCGTCGGCTGGATGAAGAAACCTTTTGAATTGTCCCCTTCTCCCCCTGCAACAACTTTCCCTTCTTTTTTACCGATTTCCACGTAGCTCATGACTTTGTCGTAAGCGGCTTGATCGATGACAGGACCCATGAAGTTGTTAACATCCGATGGCTCCCCGACCGTTTTCTCTTTCGTTAATTCAATGACACGATCCAAGACTTGATCATACACATCTTCCACTACGACGGTACGTGAGCAAGCTGAACATTTCTGTCCGGAGAATCCGAATGCAGAAGCGACGATTGATTGTGCCGCCAATTCCAGATCAGCCTCTTTATCAACGACGATCGTATCTTTACCACCCATTTCAGCGATGACACGTTTTAACCAAATTTGACCTTCATGAACTTTTGCCGCACGCTCATAAATACGAATTCCGACATCACGAGATCCAGTAAAGCTAATGAAACGTGTACGGTGATGATCCACTAAATAATCGCCCACTTCGGCACCGCTTCCTGGAATGAAGTTCACGACTCCTGCAGGCAAGCCCGCTTCTTCCAATACTTCGATGAATTTGGCTGCAATGACCGGCGTTGTACTGGCTGGTTTCAATAGAACCGTATTACCTGAAACAAGAGCAGCCGTCGTCATCCCTGCCATGATCGCAAACGGGAAATTCCAAGGTGAGATGATGACACCGACACCAAGTGGAACATAGCTGAATGCATTGTGTTCAATCGGACGGCTTTCCACTGGCATGCCGTCTTTAAGCTTCAGCATTTGACGTGCGTAGTATTCCATGAAATCGATTGCTTCCGCTGTATCTGCATCCGCTTCATTCCAAGGCTTCCCTGCTTCTTTGACCAATAGCGCCGAGAAATAATGTTTTCTTCTGCGAACGATGGCTGCAGCCCTGAATAAAATATTTGCACGAACTTCCGCTTTCGTTTTTCTCCAGGTTTGGAATGTCTGATCTGCCGCTTGCATGGCTTGCTCGGCCAAATCCTTGTTCGCTTTGGAAACCATTCCAATGACTTCTTCTTTATTTGCTGGGTTTACAGAGGTAATGACTTCATCAGTAAACACTTTTTCCCCATTAATGACTAGCGGGTATTTCTTCCCTAACTCATTAGCTACTTCATTCAATGCCGCTTGAAAAGCTTTATCGTTTTCTTCGAGTTTAAAATTAGTAAATGGTTCGTGTTTATATGGTTGGACCATTATGGCTCATCTCCCTAAAGTTTATTTATGTTTTTACTTCTCCCTTATTTAATAAGCAAGTTCCGTGCCAACTTTTCATTTTTATCAAAATAATTAATATTTTGCATGAAATTCAACACGTTCAGGGCAAAATTTTTATAGTATGCCATTATTTTTTGCTCTAATCTATATTTTGCAGCTTCAAACCCTGTACTTTTATTAGATGCAAAATTCATGCCAAACTGTTTCATCATAAAAAAGCAGCCTTTCCCCCTTTTTTCGCAAAATAATTTTGCACCTATCCGCAAAACCATCTTGCTGCGCAAATTTTCATTGCACCTTTTCTTCCATTCCTCTACAATAAGCTCTAACATATGAAATAAACGGGGAGGCACTCATGTATTTAGACCAAATCATAAAAATAGAAGGTTTCCAGACCATCCTCTACTCACTTGTGGATGTGATCGATAGTGGGATACATATCATTGATACAAAAGGACGTACGATTGTATATAACAAAAAAATGGCTGAAATTGAAGGCATGGAATCCGATGAGGTATTGGGGAAAAAGATTCACGAGATTTTCAAGTTCAAGGAGGAAACGGAGAGTACATTGATTCGCGCCTTACATTCCGGCAAAAAGACCGAAAACTCAAAGCAGACGTATTTCAATAATCTCGGGCAGGAAATCACGACCATCAATAATACGTTCCCGATTATGGATCAGAACCAACGGATAATCGGGGCAATTGAAGTGGCCAAGGATATAACGAACCTGGAAAGGCTCATTAAAGATAATATTTTGAATAAGGGAGATACCAAATACACGTTTGACAGCATCATTGGAACGAGCGAGAATTTCTTGGAGGTTATAGAAAAGAGCAAGCGCTCGACCAGGACCACATCCTCGATCCTTATCGTCGGGGAGACGGGAACGGGCAAGGAGCTCTTTGCCCAAAGCATCCATAATGGCAGCAGCCGCTCGACACATCCCTTCATTAGCCAAAACTGTGCAGCCCTCCCGGATAGCCTAATTGAAGGAATACTGTTTGGCACGAAGAAAGGAGCGTTCACGGGTTCGATTGAAAGGCCCGGATTATTCGAACAAGCCCAAGGCGGGACCATCCTTCTGGATGAAATCAACTCCTTAAATCCGAATCTGCAGGCGAAGCTGCTGCGCGCCCTACAGGAAAGGACGATTCGCCGTGTCGGGGATACGAAAGACAAAAAAATAGATGTTCGGGTCATTGCGACAATCAACGAAGATCCAATAGACGCCATTGCAAATGATCATTTACGAAAAGATTTATACTACCGCCTAAGCGTCGTTTCCTTATTCATCCCGCCGCTTCGTGAGCGGAAAGAGGACATTCCTTTGCTTGCGCAATCCTTCATCGAGAAATTCAATGCACTATTCGAATTGAATATCGAAGGAATAAGCGAAGATGTTTACGCCCTTTTTTATGACTATGACTGGCCAGGAAACGTCAGGGAGCTTGAGCATATCATCGAAGGTGCCATGAATTTACTCGAACCTGGCGATACAAAAATCTCACCCAACCACCTTCCAGCTCTATTCAAAAAGAAGGCACATCTAGAGGAAGCACCTGCCTCTAAAGACGAAGACCATAACAAACGGGAAACACAAGAGTCAACTTTATCCCTGGATGATTATATAGCAAATACCGAAAAGCAATATTTGGAGAAAGTCTTGAAGGAGCATGGGATGAATATCTCACAAGCGGCCAAAACCCTCAATATCAGCCGCCAAAGCCTTCAATACCGATTGAAAAAATATCAAGTCAAATAGCATCACGCTTCACAAAAAGGCCCCCATTCTATGGACCCTTCTATTGATCAGCGCGGTGGAGAGCAAATTCATATATGACCGGACGGATTTTGCGTTGAGCACGCTGATTTTTTTCCGCACGGCCGAATTATCGGTCGGGTCGGTCGAATTATCGGTCGGGTCGGTCGAATTATCGGTCGGGTCGGTCGAATTATCGGCTGCGACGGTCGAATTATGACAGAGTTCGGACGGATTATGACTGAATTCGGACGGATTCTGCTTTGAGCATGCTGATTTTTTTCCGCACGGCCGGAATATCGGACGGGTCGGTCGAATTATCGGCTGCGACGGTCGAATTATGACCGAGTTCGGACGGATTCTGCGTTGGACATGCTGATTTTTTTCCGCACGGCCGGATTATCGGGCGGGTCGGTCGAATTATGACCGAGTTCGGACGGATTCTGCGTTGAGCATGCTGATTTTTTCCGCACGGCCGGATTATCGGACGGGTCGGTCGAATTATCGGCTGCGACGGACGAATTATGACCGAGTTCGGACGAATTATCGGCTGCGACGGACGGATTATGACCGAGTTCGGTCGAATTATGACCAGATGCAGTGGGAAAGGCCCTCCATATTTGGAGGGCCTTTCCGTTATGATTAGAATGAAGCGGCAGCTTTTGCAACGTTTTCCAAACCATCGCTGATGATTTTTTGTGTCCGATCGGGGTACTGATTGTGACCTTCTATGACCACTGCCTCAGGATTGTTGATCCCCCATAGGCTAATGATAGTTTTAACCAAATTGACAGCCATTTCTCCAGAAGCCATTCCTTCCAAGGCATAATCCGAGCCACGGGCGTTCAGTAACATGACTTTTTTATTGCCCGCATATCCTATTGGACCTTCCGCCGTGTAATTGAACATTTTACCGGCTTGTGCCAAATAGGATAGATAGGTGATGAGCGGTGCTGGTGCGGTTCCATTCCATAATGGGAAAGCGAAAACCACCTTATCCATCGCCAGGAACTGATTTAAATATTGGTCGACCAGATTGGCGGCTTTTTCCTCTTCAGCTGTCAGTTCCAGCCCTTGATTGCGTTTATACAGCCCCGTGATGGCGGTATTGCCATAGTAGGGAAGGTCTTCTTTGAATAAATCCAATTCAGTCACTTCATCTGTACGGTGTGACTCTTTATACGATTTTAAAAATGTGTCATACATTTTCGAGCTTATTGCCTGTTCTGCCGGGCGATCGTTCACTTTCACGAAAAGTACTTTTGTCATTTTCCGATTCGCCTCTGCAGCGGTTTCCTTATTTCCAAATAATCTGCTTAAAAAACCCATTATCCTCACCCTTGCTTTCTTCTATAGTTCATTTCTTAGACGACTAAATGAATCTCATTTCCTGATGGATCGGCTACAATGTAGTACGCTTCTTTTTCCGTCACTACAGCACCGATTGCTTTCAATTGTTTCGTTACTTCGTTTCTCGCTTTCTCATCTGCAAAAACGAGAGTGTACCAGTTTAGGCCCACACTATTTTCCTTAGGGGCTGGGACGCCGACGCCATTCCATGTGTTCAAGCCGATGTGATGATGATATCCTCCGGTGGAAGTGAAAAGCGCACCTCCGAATCGGTTCACGACGGTAAATCCAAGTCCTTGCATGTAAAACTCCTCCGTCTTCCGTAAATCCGATACGTGCAGATGGATGTGTCCCATTAGGGTACCTTCAGGCAATTTGCTCCATTCGCGGTCGCTTTCTTCCAGCAGGTCGTTTCCATCCAAGGGATCCGTGCCCATTGCAACCTCGCCATCAGCCCATTTCCAACGATCAGATGGTCGATCCACGTAGATTTCAATGCCATTTCCATCGGGATCGGTGATGTACAATGCTTCACTTACAGCATGGTCTGCCGCCCCGAACGGATATTTCGTTTGAAGTAGATGGCGTAAGAACTCCGCTAAGTCTGCACGGGTTGGCAGCAACAAGGCGAAGTGATATAAGCCCGAAGTCCGTCCTTCCTTAGGGGTCACACCGGCGGGCTGCTCAAGGGTAAGCAACGGGGTTTTTCCATCCGTCGTTAACACAGCCTGCCTATCCGTCTTCTTCAGTAGTTGAAGACCGATGATATCTTGATAAAACATGATGGCATCATCCAAATTCATGACGTTTATACTGACCTCGCCGACAAAAGTAACGGGTTTTTGATGAAAGTTTTCATTCATATTGTCACACCCCTTTTTTATTGAAAAACATATGATCTACAGAAAATACTGTGCGGCTTGCACATGCTAGATACACAGAAATGGCCAACAAGGCCAAGTCCAGCTCGTAGCCCGCTGTTTGTCCGTTGCCAAGAAAGCCCGCAGGCAGTTTAGCCGTGACGATCGCACCAAGTAAAATGATCGCAAATAGGACGGAAACGATTTTTGTACCCAAACCAAGTATAACCGCAAGTCCTCCAATCAATTCGATTCCTGCCACGATGTATGCCATAAAGCCGGGAATGCCCAGGCTATTGAAAAAACCAGCCGTGTTTCCTATTCCCCCTTGAAACTTCGACAATCCGTGAATGAAAAAAGTAAGACCTAAAATCACCCTTAAAAAAACTTGTGCTGCATCATTTTTATTCATGTATGAATTCTCCTTTTTATACGGTTACTTTATGTAAGTAATTATATTTTAATAAGTTTATAATGTCAAGTAACTTTCTTGGGTTTTAATTTAGCTTGTGTTCATTTAAGATAAAAAAACTGTAGACAAGCTCCCTCTTCAAGAGAGCTGGCCTACAGTTTGAAACGGGTTGCCTATGCTACCCTTTCATTGGTGTTATTGTTTAAACGTATAAAAAATGGTTGAATTGATGATGAAAGAATCCGCCTTGGTCCGTGCGACCTCCTCACATTTCACAGTCCGGAACTTCGTTGCATCAACGGGCTCATATAATAATTGATGAATGCCGTCCACCGACCGAATGGCAACAATCGCTTCAGGCTTGGTTTGAAATATCCTCTCCAGGATTTTCTCTTTATTAGGAACTAGACTGGCAATCCAGACTAAATCGAACTCCCCATAATCATGAAGTGCGCCATCTTTCAAGACATAATCCGACGTCGGTTCCCCCTCGAGTTGCTTTATGATCCGCTTGCCTAGCGAATGGGCTTGTTCATCTATATCAATACAAGTCATACTCGCTCCAAGCTCTTGTTGAAGCAGCAATGGACTTAAAGGCAAAGGGCCCGTACCTACAAATGCAAAGGAACGGATTTCACCCTTCACTTTCCGTAATTCCTTCATTTCCGTTTTGATCAGTTCTTTGTAGTTCTCCCAATAAAGGAAGGTATGGAAATCCTCCAAATTGCTCACCTTGCCAGCATATGATTTGGCATAATGCTCCTCCATCAATGTCTCGGCTATGTTCAGCTTGGCAAGCATGTTGCCGCGTATCGATTGGATTTCATCTTGGATGAGGATTTCTGTTGCCAAGTGCTGGTCCAACGGTTTGGAAATCACCGAAACAAGCTCCGATAATACACGATTGATGATCTTATTATCAGGAGATAAATCAGCTTCCTTCCGTAAGGTTTCATAAGCCCCCACATATGTATGAATGATTTTTTCTTGATTTCTAGACCATTTCATTGCTTTCAAGGTGAACACTCCTCTTAGGAAATAATTTTTTATTTAACTGAGGTATATATAGTGACAAAAAAATGGAACGACCTAAGCTGAAGATTGTAAAGGCGAGCCACAATCCATGGTTTTGATACACAGGTACAAAGAAATGCAGTGTCAATAGAAAGGCGATCAAGGAGTAAATCATCGAGTTTCGAATCGGGGCCGCCTCGGTTGCCCCAGTAAAAACACCATAAAAAACGATCCCTACACTCGCTGCTATCGGGAACAGGACCAACCAGGATCCATAAACATGTGCCCCTTCCATGACACTGGGTATCCGCGTAAAAAACGTGAAAATGGAATCACGGAATAAATGGTAGCAAGCGGCCATCAGCAGCGAGGTCAGCACTCCCCATTGCAGGGACAGCAGCAACGTCTTCTTATATAAAAGCTGATTTCTAGAACCAACCGCTTTCCCGACCAAAATGCTCGAAGCGTTTGCCAATCCGTCGAAGAAGTATGCCATCATATAATGGATTTGGATGAGTACCGCATTGGCGGCCAATACCTCCGTTCCGTATGAGGCTCCCTTTGCCGTAAAGATATTGAAGACGGTCAACAAGCAAAGCGTTCTAATGAATAAATCGCGATTCACCGACATCATTTTCTTTATCGAGGAGGCATCGATCATTTCCTTCAAAGGAGGCATTTCCAATCGATGCAAAAAGGCGTTCCAAATAATGAATAACCCAATGAAAAAGGCTGTCATTTCCGAGAGCAGCGTGGCTATCGCTACACCTGATACCCCCCATTCGAATACATGGACGAACACCAGGGCCAGAATGATGTTCATGACGTTCATGAACACCTGTAGCAGTAACGAAACCTTGATTTTGGCCATCCCCATCAGCCAGCCCAATATGACGTAATTCATCAATGTGAAAGGAATCCCCCATATCCGGATGCCGAGGTATTCCGCCGCATATAAGCGGACTGCTGCATCGGGATCCATCAAGTTTAAGGAAATTCGTTCGATTGGTCCCTGCAGCAATATGAAAACGATCCCGACCGCCAAGGCCAAAAGAAATGGTCTTATAAAAGCGAGCTTTCCTTCCCTATCATCGTTTGCCCCAAGTGCTTGTGCAGCAAATCCCGATGTGCTCACCCGCAAAAATCCAAACAGCCAATATAAGGTATTAAACACGACAGTACCGATGGCCACGCCGCCCAAATAAGCAGGATCGGGCAATTGGCCCACAACAGCGGTGTCAACCGCACCTAAGAGTGGCGTCGTTATCGTCGAGATAATCAGAGGAATGGCCAATGCTAAATATGATCGATGGTTCACCTTGCTTCCTCCCTAGATTCAAAAATAAAAAAACGTAACCATTTCGATTTATAAACTATATTAGTTTCCTCATATCAATCAAACAGGGAAATCAATTCTTTCGTATATGGATGACGGTCGGCACAAAGAAGCAGCTCCGTCTCGAAGGCATCGACGATTTCCCCTTCTTTCATCACCATGATTCTTTGGCACATCTTTTGTACCGCCGGGAGATCGTGGGAAATGAATAGATAAGACATGCCTAACCTCTCACGCAGCTTCCCTAGCAATGTAAGCAACGACGCCTGTGATAAAACATCCAGGCTTGAAGCAGGTTCATCCAGAATAATCAGGCTCGGTTCAATGCTGATGGCCCGGGCAATGGTCACACGCTGCTTTTGGCCGCCACTTAACTCGTGCGGATAACGCTCAGCCAAACTTTTTGGAAGCTCCACCATTTCCAGTAGCTGCTCAATGAAATCGCGTTCACTTTTATACGTCAGATGCTTCATATCGACCTGACTGCCATATTGCTGAAAAGGATCGATTAATGACTCCCTTACCTTTAGTTTCGGATTCAGTGCAGAAGCCGGATTTTGCAAGACGGCCTGCATGTTCCTTCGGTATGGCTTTAAAAGGCGTTCACTTTTTCCAGACAGCTCCCTTCCATTAAATAAGATGCTGCCTTCGTCAATCGGCTCAATCTGCAGGAGGCAGCGGGCAAGCGTGCTCTTTCCGCACCCGCTTTCCCCGATCAAACCTAAGCATTCTTTGCTTTCGATGCTAAAATTTACATTTTTAAGCACTTCCGCTCCACTATAGTATGTTTTATGGATATTTCGTATGTCTAATAAACTCATCCGAATGCCCCCTCATGTTTTAATAAATCTTTTCTGAGTGAGGGAGATGCTTGAATCAGCCTCCTGGTATAGGGATGCTGAGGATGATTGAGTACGTGGTCTTTATCTCCGCTTTCAATCATCACTCCGTCTTTCATCACCCCTATGCGGTCCGCGTATTTCTTGACATGACGCAAATCATGGGTGATGAACAGGATTGCGCATCCAGCTTCTGCCTGTAGTCTTGATAACAGCTCCAAAATCTTAAAAGATGAGACGCTATCCAGGGCAGTGGTCGGTTCATCCGCTATCAATAAATCAGGTTGAAGCAGCAGTGCAAGTGAAATGGATACCCTTTGAAGCTGGCCGCCACTTAATTGAAAAGGATATCTGCTGTAGATATCCTCAGCCAGTCCCACTGATGCGAGCGCGTCGACAGCTTGCCGGCGTCGTGCCTTTTTGGAAAGGTCCAGATGCGTCCGCTGATATTCTTCGAAATGTTGACCGATCGTAAGGAACGGTGTGAATGAACTTTGGTAATCTTGAAAAATATAAGCGAGGCGCTTGCCGCGAAGCTTCCTGATGACTGGTGCACAGAGAGTTAATATATTCTTGTCTTCAAACCATATTTCTCCCTTCGCTTGGAGATTGGGTGAAAGCAGCTGTCCAATCGCCATAGCCGTCATGCTTTTGCCGCTGCCGCTTTGACCGACGAGTGCCAGCCACTCTCCTTCACGGACCTCAAATGAAAGATTTTTTACGATATGATTTTGCTTGCCCATCACATGTAGCTGCCTTACCGATAAAAGACTCATGATTCCACCTTCTTATTCACATCGAATGCATCTCTGAAATAATCGCCGAGTATGTTTGTTAAAAAAACGACACCCATGATGGCGAGCCCTGGATAAATCATCAGGGATTGATTGGTTTGGAAGTATGGGCGGGCATCGTTCAGCATGGCCCCCCACTCCGCTGCAGGCGGCTGGGCACCAAGGCCAATATACGACAAGGACGATATGAGCAAAATGATTTTACCTAAATCGAGACTGGCAAGGACGAGCACGTTTCCGATGATATGCGGAAAAAGGTGTTTTTTCATGATCCTAAAGGAGCTTAGTCCATTTATTTTGGTCATGGTGACATAATCCTTCTGACGTTCGGTGATGACCGTGCTGCGCACTAGCCTGGCATAATTCACCCATTTCACAACAACGATCGCCAACAGCAGATTTTCGATTCCCGGGCCTAAAAGGCCACTCAGCACGATGGCCACGATCGTATCCGGAAACGCCAGGAACGAATCTGCCACGCGCATGAAGATACGGTCGATCACACCGCCTTTAAATCCGGCAATCAACCCGAATGGAACTCCGATGATTACCGCGGCAAATAAAGCTAAAAGACCATAGCCTACCGTGAGCTGGGACCCAAGCAATAGACGCGTCAATACATCACGCCCAAGGTGATCCGTGCCCAACGGATGTTTTCCACTTGCCGGCAATAACCTTTCCCCGAGATTGACCAGAGCCGGATCATGTTTCAAAAATAGAAAGGCGTAAGCCGCAACGGCTAACCCAAGAGCCAGCACCGTAAAAATGAAAGCCTTTTTCCCGTTTCGTTTAAATCGTTCGTTCATCACTAACTCCATTTCCGCTGATTCCTTTCCTTCAATCTTAGCTCAGGGTTTAAATATCGATACGATACATCAACGGCACTATTGACGATGAAGACAATGATGGCCATGATCAAAAGGTACCCCTGGATGACTGGATAATCCCGCGAGCGAATGGAGTCGACCACCATCTTGCCTATGCCTGGATAAGCAAAGATCACTTCGATCACGACTACACCGCCGATCAAGCTGCCCAAGCTGACACCGAATACGGTAATGACCGGAGGCAAGCTATAGCGAAATGCATGGGAAAAGAATATCCGCCTTTCCGAAATCCCCCTAGAACGTGCGGCCCTGATGAACTCCTGACTAAGCGAATCAATCAAACTCGAGCGCAGCAAGCGGACGTACACACTGGTGATAGCCAGCCCCAAAGTGACGGACGGCAAAATCAAGGTAGATAATCCGTCCCTCCCCATCGTCGGAAGCGCCCCCAAGCGTACCGCAACCAAATCAATCAAAAGCAGTCCTAGCCAAAAGCTAGGGATTGCGGCTCCCACTAAAGAAACGGCACGGCTTAGCTGATCGATCAAGCTTCCCCTGTACAACGCAGCAAGAGACCCTAAAGGTAAAGCTATGACAAGCATGACAAGCAATCCTCCGATCGCCAGTTCCAATGTAGCAGGCAAACTGCTCATGATCATCTTCAACACAGGCTGGTTCGTAAGGTAGGAGCGACCGAAATCAAATTGAATGAAGTTCAGGAACCACTGCCCATACTGCAAGAGCAGCGGTTCATTGAAGCCCAATTCTTCCCTGAGTCCATTGACCTGTTCGGTTGTAATCGATACATCATCCACCTGAAGTATCGAGAGGACTGGATCGCCAGGGGCAAGCCGAACAAACAAGAAGGAGATGAATGTGACCACAAGCACAAACATCACGACCTCAAACAATCGCCTCAATAAAATGCCGAACATTTCACTTCACATCCAGTTCATTCGTCAGCATGTAGTATTCGCTTCTTGAAGTGATCCAGTTTTTCACTTTATCGGCGTCATAGGCAACTAGTGTATTCGGATGTAAAATGAATGAATTATAAACCTGCTCATCCACATACAACGCAATATCCTCGGCTATATCCGAGCGCTTTTCTTGTCCGACCGTCACATTCAGCTCATCGATCATCGCCGTCAAATGATCATCATCCGCTCCACTGAAGTTCAAGGCTCCTTTTGGATGATACGTTGCATTCAAATAGTATCCGGCATCTCCACGCGGAGCGGTCAAATTACTATAGGTCGTCAAATCCCAATCCCTGTTGGCGGCCATATACTCTTCCGGGATTTCTATTTGCTTGATGTTCACATCTATTCCTAACTGGCCGGCATCCGATTGAAACACTTGAGCGATCAACGGTAAATCGGCACGTGAACTGTAAGTGAGGAGAGTAAACGTTAACGGTTTGCCTTCCTTTTGCATCACGTCATTCACTTCCTTATAACCGGCTTGCTCAAGATACCTTCTTGCCGCCTCCATCCCTTTTTCCTTTTCCGGATAGCTCGGAGCAAACGAGAAGGTCGATGGGAATGGCCCTTTAGCCACCTCCGCATGGCCATGCAAAATCGTTCCCGCAATCGCTGAACGATCGATCAAAGCATCCATTGCCTTTCGGACGTTGATGTCCTGCAGCTCTTTCTTTTCCAAATTCATCGTCATTTGATGCACACGGAAGGTAGAGGTCGATTCCACCTTCACGCGATCGATCGCTTCTAAACTTGCTAGACTTTCCACTTCCGGCCGGAAGACGATATCGGCGTCTCCCGATTCAAGGGCTAGAGATCGGGCATTGGCATCTTCATTAAAGGAAAACCTTGCTTTTGCAAGCTTTGCAGCCCCGCCCCAGTAAGCCTCGTAACGTGTTAACTCAACCGCCGTGCCCGGAATGAATTTCGAGACCGCAAATGGTCCTGTACCAATCGGCTTGTTAATGAAGTCGGGCTCCGTTACATCGATGATCGATGTATTGGGATGGACCAATTCAGATGGAAACTCCGGAAAGGGAACCTCCGTCTTGATGGTCAGCGCATTTCCCTTCGCTGTTATCGATTCAATGCGCAAGGCATTCTTGATCGCCAAGCTATCCTTCATCGCCCTCTCCAACGATGCCTTCACCGCTTGACCGTCCATCGCCTCTCCATTCTGAAACGTCACACCATCCCTCAGCTGGAACTCCCATAACTGACCATCCTTGCTGCTCCAGCTTTTTGCCAGCCACGGCTCGATAGTCAAATCCTTATCATTGAGATGCACCAATGTCTCCGTAATGCCAGCACGCAATGACACATAACTTGTATCCACATTGGGATCGAGTGAGCTCGTCGCAAAATTAAACAGCAAGTTTACCTCCTTCACCTCGTGTTGCTGGCCAGTCGACTGCGCAGAACAAGCAGCCAAAACAAAAAATGATAGACATAAGATAATGATTGATTGATATTTTCTCGATATCATCTATTTCCTCCATAAACTACAATTGATTTCACAAATCGAAAACATCACGATTTACAAGCTGTTATTATTCGCTACTGCCTTTATGTAAAGAAAAGATATGTTACACTCTTGGCTATGTCTCCGATACCGCCCCAAACCCATTCGCGAGTAAATTGTACCATATCCGAACCGGTCTCGAATTACTCCAGCATTTAACTGGACAAAGTCATTCCCTCCTTCACTCAAATCAAAATAATTACGATTTAACAACGGCAATCGTCGCTTTGCCGACTTGACTGCTTCATTATAAAACGTAATGATTACTATTTACAAGTGTTTTTTTAAAAATTAACCCTTCTCTTTTTTCTTCAAAAATGGCAAAAGCACTGTAGTCGTTTATCTACAGTGCTTTTGTTCGATTACAATCATTGTTTTGCTTCGTGCTGTTCCGGAGCGATTTTCGTTTGCTCTTCTCCATTTAAAATCAGTCGGAACGAGATATCGGCTTTGAGGGAATCAGATACTGCACAGTATTTTTCTTTTCCTAGATTGATTGCCCTCCAGATCCGTTTACTGTCCACTTGTCCATCGATCATGAAGGTCACGACGATGGATGTGAAGCCTTTTGGCAATTCTTCTTTTCTCGTACCATCTGTTTCAATTTCAAGCCTGTCCACAGATGACAAATAAGGTTTCAGGATCATCGTGACATCTATGCCAATGCATCCAGCTAGGGACGCCAAAAGCATTTCAGTTGGTGTGCACCCCTTCCCTTCGCCTCCATATGCAGGTGTTGCGTCCATATTGACTTCAAAGCCTGAATCTCCAACTGCTGTGAAAGCACGCTGGCCTGTCCATTTTGTTACCACTTTCATCATCATTCCTCTTCCCTTATATGACCTACATTTTTTTCAAAAATTTCTTGGCTCGATCGGTTTGTGGGCGTGAAAAGAATTCTTCTGGCGGACTTTCTTCAACGATGGCACCATCGGACATGAAGACGATTCGATCAGCTACTTCCTGAGCAAAGGTCATCTCGTGCGTAACGATAGCCATGGTCATTCCATCACGCGCAAGTTCTTTAATGACAGCCAGCACTTCATCGACCAACTCTGGATCTAATGCAGAGGTTGGTTCATCGAACAATAAGATGTCGGGTTCCATGGCAAGTGCTCTCGCGATCGCAACCCTTTGTTGCTGACCACCGGATAAACGGGAAGGGTACACATCTTTTTTGTCGATCAGCCCCACTCTTTTCAGCAGTGTTTCCCCTTTTCTCACGGAATCATCTTTCGACCACTTTTTCACGATCAACAGTGCTTCCATCACATTTTCCAGTACCGTTTTATGCGGGTATAAGTTGAATTGTTGAAAAACCATTCCCGTATGAAGACGTACTTTTTTAATTTGTTTATTGCGCACTTTATGACTGCTCTTCGCATCAACGACGATGTTGCTCACTTCGATCGTTCCACTCGTTAATTCTTCCAGTCCATTTATACATCGAAGCAGTGTACTTTTACCCGAACCACTCGGCCCAAGAATCACGACGACTTCGCCGCTGTTCACTTGCAAATCAATATCCTTTAACACGTCCAAGGTTGAAAAACTCTTCGATAGGTTGCGGATGTTTATCATTCTATCTCACCATACTTAATCATAAATTGATAACCGTTTTTCAATTCTTTCCAATACAAAGGAAAATCCTGTACTCATGATCCAGTACATTAGCGCAATCGCTAAATAAAATGGCATGTACACATAGTATTGAGCGATTAATAGTTGGGCAGATCGCAATAATTCGGTGACCGTTATTACGGAAACAAGCGATGTTTCTTTTAACATCCCGATGAATGTATTGCCAGCAGGCGGAATGGCTACCCGAATCGCTTGCGGAAAAACGATTCTGCGCATCGTTTGATAAGGGGACATTCCAGATGCATATGCCGCTTCATATTGCCCTTTAGGGATAGATTGGATCGCCCCGCGCAATGTTTCGGACAAATAAGCCCCGATGCTGATGCTTAACGCGATATAAGCCGCTGTCAGCGGTTGAAGATTCAACCCGTAATCAGCCAGTCCATAATAGACGATGATGATTTGGACCAAAGTGGGCGTACCTCTTATGATGGAAACATATGCACGAGCGATCCATCTAATGAATTTATTGCCTTTTAATCTTGCTACCGCCACAATCACAGCAATAATCGATCCAAAAAACATGGATATAATGGTGATAAGGAGCGTATAGTAGGCTCCCTTCAATAAAAATGGCAGGTTCGTCCAAATAACATCCATAGCTTTGCTTGTATCCTTTCCAAAATCATTGATTTATTCTTGCGGCTCTTCCCCAAACCATTTCACGAAAATCTCTTTATATGTGCCGTCTTCTTTCATATCAGCCAGATGTTTGTTCAATTCTTTCAGTAAGGATTCATTGCCTTTACGAATTGCGATTCCTGCTTGATCAGATTTAACCGGCTCACCTACAGCCTTGATCTTAAATCCGTTTTTCTCGACAACCGGTTTCAACGCATACATATTGTTGATGGTTGCGTCAATTCTTCCAGAGTTCAAATCCTTTAATGATGTGATTACGTCATCATAGGTTTTAATCGTAAAATCGCCTACCTCTGGAAGCAGCTCTGTACGAAGATAAGTTTCATCATTAGTTCCCAGGCCCACCCCGATGTTCTTGCCTTTGAAATCTTCTACAGACTTAACATTATTATTTTTTTCTTGAACAATCACCTTCACATTGTTCGTGATATATGGCTCCGTAAAGTCCATTTGTTTTTTTCGGTCATCAGTAATCGTCATTTGGCTTATCACTGCATCAAACTTTTTGGTTTGCAATCCTGCCACCATACCTGAAAACTCCTGAGAAACGAACTCCACATCCACGCCAAGCCGTTTCGCCAATTCCTTCGAAATATCCGCATCAAATCCATCCATTTCTTTTTTATCATTCAAGAAATTGTATGGCTGATATGTACCCATAAGCCCCACTTTAAGAGTCCCGCGATCTTTGATCTGTTGTAATAAATCTGCACCGCTTTCTTCTTTCTCACTTGCCGTCTCGTCTTTCTGACCACAAGCGGTTAAAATCAAAGTAAATGCTGTTAATAAAATCAATGTAAGGTAGGAATATTTTTTCTTCATGTCAATCCGTCTCCTTTTCATGTTCCTAATAATCCGAAAAATTCGAATCTGACCATTTCCTTGGACAGCTCCGCCGTTGTTCTAGTCCGGATATTCGAGCCATCCGAAACCGGTCCGAATAACCACCTAGATAGGATTCCTTCAAATAAACTCATTAGTAATGCAGCTTGTAAACCAGGATCCCTTTCCGGTAGCATGTCCAGTTCCATTGCTCTTTTGATATTATTCTCGAAGGCTGCTTCCACCTTCAAACGAGTTTCGATGATTGCCTGTTTAAGTGATTCTTCCCCATCGATTCCTTTGAATATCATTTCCATCATATATCGATTGGATTGCGAAAAATCAAACAACTCCACAAATAACCTTTCAGAGGAATTCAGAACATCCTGAACTGTTCCGGGAGATTTCCGATGTCCGTGTGCCACTACCTCCAGAAGTCCGTTTCGCCCTTCTTCAATGATTTCTAAAGCAATCGCCTCTTTACTTTTAAAATGCCAATAAAAAGTGCCTTGGGCAATGCCCGCCTCGCGAACGATGTCGGAAATTTTCGTTTTATGATAACCAAGTGAAGCAAAAAGTTGTTGCGAAATCGCCAATATTTGCTCTCTTCTTTCCAGCTTTTCTTGAGTAGGAATCCTTGCTCACCTCCCGATTGATTAGTCAGTCAGTATTATCATATAGAAATCCTGAAGAGTAGTCAATTATCTTTAGTGGTTTAGTTGGTATTAATTTTTTCCTTACTGAACATCGCATCGTTTGATCTCTTTTTCCGTATTTAAAGTGCACGGCACTCGTGCCTTCCGCTCCATTCCACTCTGTGTGTACATGAAGTTTTGGAAAGCTTGAAATCAGCCCGTGCCTAGAAGGAAAAAGTAATGTGAAAATTCTGAATCCCTTTTCTCTACAAACAAAAAGCTCCTGAAAATTCAGGAGCTTAGGTTCGTCATTTTTTCATTTCATTGTAATGAGTGATGACTTCTTTCGTTATTTCACTGTTTTCGTCCAAGCCGCTAACTTCCTTAAGTACGGCTGGTACACCCTTTTCTTTGATCATCGCTTGCAGCTTGATCGCTTCTTCGTCTTCGGGGAAATCAAACAGCAATGCGGATGCTATCGCCTTCGCCAAGTTCGAATAAGTTAGACCGGCCTTCTTCGCTTCAACGGCAGGTCGTACGAGACGGTCGTTCGGCCCAAGCTTGCGGAGCGGTGAACGGCCCACCCTATTCACCGAATCGTTCAAGTAGGCGTTTTTAAATCGGGCAATGATTTTTTCAATATAGCGCTGATGCTCGTCTGCATCCAAACCGTATTGCTTTATTAAATAGGCGCCCGTTTCCCCGAGTATTTTCTTGACTTGCTCGACAATCGCTTCATCCTCCAGGGATTGGTCAATTGTCAATTTGCTGTCTTTAAGATAACCGAGGTACGCGATCGAAGCATGTCCTGTATTAACGGTGAACAGTTTCCTCTCGATGAATGGAGCCAGTTCTTTTACGATCGTCATCCCTTCGACCGCAGGAATGCTTTCATTCGTTTCAACGACCCATTCATAATAAGGTTCAACCAATACGTCCAGTGACCCTTCGTTATTTTGCAACGGGACGATCCGATCGACTGCTGAATTGAAGAAGTATACTTTATCAGCCAAACTAGCCTTCGTTTCTTGATCCAAGTGTTGCAGGATGTACCCTTCCAAAAGGTCTGTTGCCGAGATTTGGTTTTCGCAAGCGATCACATACAGCTTTTCATCGGTTCGTTTCACTCTTGAAGCCAATCCCTTTGCCATCAAAGGAGCGATATGAGGCAAGATATTCGGTCCGATTGCCGTGGTAAGGTAGGTTGCTTCCGAAATGGCTTTTATGATTTCCGCTTCCTGGTTCAAGCTATTTAAGCCTGAAACGTTTTCAACCGTGACCGATTCTTGTTGATCGGTTGCCAGTTTCACTTGGTATTGTTTTTTTTCATTCAATTGATCGATGATTTTTTCAGCTATATCTACAAATGTGACATGATATCCAGATTGTGAAAAGAGTGCTCCGATAAATCCTCTTCCAATGTTTCCTGCACCGAAATGTACGACTTGTTTCATTACAATCATCCCTTTATCAAATTAGTATATAAATAGTCCAAAAATACGGCTTCCAGTCTTTTTTTGATCAATTCTTCGTCCGAAGATGAAAAAATCATGATTGATTCATTACTTTCAATTAAGCTTGAACTGATCAAGCTGACGATTTCCTGCTGCTTCACACTCAAGTCTTCTGGGGCCAGCATCAGCAGCAAATTTTTCATCTGGACGTCTTTTCCATCCATTCCTTTAACAAGGCAAGCGTCTGCAAGATGGGCGATTTGGAAGATCAACTCGTTCACGTTTTTATTTCTCGCGTGAAAAAGTCCCATACTTGTTCCCGGAATGCCTAAACCGCCTTTTGTTTCCCGTTCGTTCAGGGCCCCGATTACTTCATCCGCCTTCTTTAGCAGTTGTTCCTTTTCCGCGATCCGAACCATTTCCTCCAAAATTTCTGGCTGGCCCTTCAAATGAGGGAGGCGATATAACCGAAAATTGCCGATGATCGACTCGATACTCTCCTGGGCACTTTTCAATTCCTGCAATACATCCCTCAACTCGCCGCCAGCTTTCTTCGGAGGCGAATCCTTGTTCGCCGCCTGACTGCGGTAACGTTTATTTTTCGTGAACTTCTCGATGTTCTTCCTGATATAATTCCGGATATTCTCGATATTCTCTTCACTCAAAAGAGGGGATACGAGAATATAATCCATGTCGATATACGGAAGACGAACGGTGGAAATGATTACGTCGTAATTTTTCAGGCTATCCTGCTTTTGGATATCCTTGATCGTTTTAATTTCAACCGTCTGGATTTCAATGATTTCTTTTTTGATCCGGCTGGCCAGCATCTTGGATGTGCCTATTCCCGTCGGACAAACGATGAGTGCCCTTATGGCAATTTCCTCTTCCCTCAGCACTAGGGCAGATCCGAAATGAAGGACGATGAAGGCTATTTCATCTTCCGGGAATTCTTTAATTTCCTTGAATTCCTTTTCCAGACCTGTCTTGACCGCTAAAAAGAGAACGGGGTACTTACGTTTAATATCTTCCGTTAAGGGATTATATAATCCCATGTCCTGTTTGATCCTGAACAGCGATGGCTCCATGTGGGCAAGAAGCCCTTGATACAGTGGAAAATCCTTGGTCAAGTTGATTTGGAGCTGCGCGGAAACATCCTTGATCAAGTTCCTTATGAGCTGCCCCAATAACACACTGTCATACGGCACGGCATCGGCGGCATGAAGTTTGGACCCTTTCAAGATGGCTGCCAAGTAGCTTATATCATCGATTGTAAAAGAAACCTTGAGCATGGCGCTCAGTTCCTTACAGATTTTATCCATAAGGTTATTTTCATCCGAGAGGTCGCTCAGTCTTTTGAAGTCCTTCTCCAAATAAAATTGGCTTTCATTCCTTTGCAGGGTTACATGAATATGTACGATTAACCCTATATACCCGCTATCCGCCAAACGTGAATGGATACTATTGAAGGTTGAGTTCAGCACGCCATCAATGGCCAATAGATAATCCGGATCAAAATAGTGGAGGATTTTCCCCTTCCGCTTTTCCCCTTCTTGGAGCAAGAATAAGCTCTCGATCAGCTCTTCATTAAAGAAGTGCAGGAAGTAGGCAGCCTGGGCTTTCCGTTTATTTTCTTCAGTACCGGTAAGCTCTATTCCGACTCCCCTTTTCCTTGTAATCAAGATATTGAAATTCCTTAGCCACTCAGTCAATTCGTCCAAGTAGACGGTAAGGGTCGTTATGCTGATGCCAAGATTCACCGCAAGTGCTTGCGTTTTATATGATTCTTCCTGAAGTAAGGCCAATAGGAGATGCAGCTTTCTTTCTTGCGGCGTCTGATCGATTGGATGATTGCCCATCAGGTGCTGCACAAGCCGAAAGATTTGTTCATTCTTGCCGTCGATTGACAGCCCTTCATGTGTGTTGCGTGTTAGGTGCAATTCAAAAGATTGCAGGATTTTTTCTATCGATTTCAAATCACGCTGAACCGTGCGGACACTCACAGTCAAATGTGCAGCTATCGATACGGCCGTATGTTTCCCTGACGTTTTTATGATCAGTTCCAGGATTGATTTTTCCCTTGAAGTAATATACATGCTACCAACTCATTTCAGGTGGAGTAACACGAGAAAATACTGAATAGAAAAGCGTAAAACGCTTTTCTATTCATGGTTTAGAGTATTTAATTTTTTTCTACATTGATGATATCCATCAATTCCTTGGCGGTTGTAGCTTTGACCATTTTTTCAATGTTCTCCATTTCAGAACACGTTACGGCAATGCCAGACAGGATTTCCAGATGCGTGCCATCCTTACCGGCTATCCCGAATATTAGTCGTGCTTTTTGGCCGTCAAAGTCAACACCATCAGGAATCTGTAAAACGGTGAATCCGGATTTAAGAACGTCCTTCTTCGCTTCCTCTGTTCCGTGTGGAATCGCTACATCATTTCCCATATAGGTTGAAGTCAGCTCATCGCGGGCAATCATTGCTTCGATATAGCTTTCCTTAACATAGCCTGCTTTGAATAAAGCCCTGCCAGCAAAGCGAATCGCTTCTTCCTTATTGGCAAACTTTTGATTGAGGAAGACATTTTCTTCACGAAGCAATTCATCAGCACCTTGTTCTTCTTCCTCTATACCCGGTTCGATTGAATGTTCACGAACGCCTGGTACCTTTTCTTCAGCATCTTCTACGATCTCATGCAGCTCATCTGCGCCGTCATCTTGAAGACGCGCAAGCAAGGAATCATATTCAGGACTTGATAAGAAGTTATCGACGGATACGTGATAAGCATTAGGCACTTTGTTTTGTGCCCTTGGCGTTAACTCTTCCTGGGTAATGACGATTTGTGCATCAGCAGGAATGTTTGAGATCGCCGTATTGGTAACCGTGATATTCATCCCGGCTTCCTTCACCTTCTTGCGAAGCAGTGATGCCCCCATTGCACTTGAGCCCATACCAGCATCACAAGCAAAAATGATTTTGCTGACGTTTGTAGGCAGCGCTCCCGGTTCTGAAGCGAACACATTGGCAACGGAGCTTTTCTTGCCTTTCATTTCTTGCATTTTCTTCGCGGCATCTTCAATGTTCTCTTCGGATTGTTTTCCAGTTTTCAAGATGAATGCAGCGACAACGAATGTTACGATTGCAGCGACAAGTACACCGGCAAAGTTGGCAATATATGCGCTGGCATGATGCGGAGTTACGGCCGTAATGGCAAAAATGCTTCCTGGTGAAGCAGGCGCGAATAATCCTCCGCCTAATAGGACTAAAGTGAATACTCCACTCATGCCTCCAAGGATGACCGCTACAAATAACATCGGCTTCATCAGGATGTAAGGGAAATAAATTTCATGGATTCCGCCGAAGAATTGAATGATGACAGCTCCTGGTGCCGATCTCTTCGCCGTTCCTTTTCCAAAGAAGCAATAAGCAAGCAGGACGCCAAGACCTGGTCCTGGATTCGATTCAAGCAGGAACAGTATGGAAGACCCTGTTTGTTTAGCTTGCTCTAGAGCGATTGGTGATAATACACCGTGATTGATCGCATTGTTCAAGAACAATACTTTCGCAGGCTCGATCAGGATACTCGTCAATGGCAGCAAACCTGTACCGACAAGCCAATCGACTCCTGCTACAAGCCATCCTGTAAAGACGACAACAGCCGGCCCGATGGCCAGGAATGATAGAATTGACAGCAAGCCGCCAAGTATCCCGGCCGAGAAGTTGTTGACAAGCATTTCGAATCCGGCTTTTATTCTTCCTTCGATCATTTGATCGAATTTCTTGATGACATACCCACCGAATGGTCCCATGATCATGGCACCGAGGAACATCGGGATGTCAGATCCGACAATGACACCCATTGTCGCGATTGCACCGACTACGCCTCCACGGTGATCATGAATGAGCTTACCACCTGTATACCCAATTAAAATCGGCAGTAAAAACGTGACCATCGGGGAAACCATTTTGGCAAGGCTTTCATTTGGAAGGAAGCCCGATGGAATGAATAGGGCCGTGATTAACCCCCAAGCGATGAAAGCTGATATGTTCGGCATGACCATTGAACTTAAAAAGTTACCGAACTTCTGGACTGCAACCTTTATATTAAAGTGAGCCATTTTACTCTCTCCCCTTCATTAATAATATATTTTACATTTATCTTAAATCACGTACCTTCCGCATTCAATAAAAGATAAAACTAACTTTGTCGCGGAAGGGAAGACAAACATAATGTTTCTCATTTTTCCAGTTTTATTCAGGTCTTGGTCAATTACAACTTGGAGTGAACGAAAGAGGATCCCATTCGCATCTTTACGAACGGAATCCTCTTTCTTAAAACTTATAGGGGGATGATGCCCAATATGACAGAGACCACGATCATGACGAGTGTCGATCCGCACGCCCATTTCAGGAAGGTGCGCTGCAGGGCTCCGAAATCTTCGCCTACCATTCCAATCAATAGATAGGTAGATGGAACGAGCGGGCTTAATAGATGAACGGGCAGCCCTAACAGGGAAGCTCTTCCGATCAAGGCAGGATCGATTCCATAAGCCGCTCCCGCTTTTGCGAGCAATGGGAGTACCCCATAATAAAAGGCATCGTTGGACATGAAAAACGTGAATGGAGCCGAGATGACGGCTGTAATGACGGCAAAATGTGCACCCATTTGGTCAGGAATGTGCTGGATCAAAGAGTTGGCCATCGCATCGACCATTTCCGTACCGGCAAGAATACCAGTAAAGACTCCAGCAGCAAAAATCATTGAAATTACCGATAAGGCATTGTCAGCGTAATTGGCAACGCGTTCTTTTTGATCACTGATCTTAGGATAATTGACCGTGATGGCGATTGCAAAACCTACCATGAATAAGACCGCCGAAGGCATAAGCTCCATAATCAGCGCTACAAGAAGGGTCAGCGTCAATGCATAGTTGAAAATAATCAATTTGGGACGCTTAAGATGAGCATCTTCCGTTGCTGCCGCATGCTGGGCCGCAACAGATTGATCGATTTCAATGATACCGATCCGTTTTCTTTCTTTTCTACCGAGGCAATAAGCCATGAATAAGACGAATAAGACTCCACCGATCATTGCAGGAATGACGGGGGTGAAAACTTCGGACATTTCAAGCTTTAAAGCGGTCATCACCCGTGCTGTCGGTCCTCCCCAAGGAAGAAGGTTCATGACTCCGGAGGATGAAACGGCGATACCTGCTAATATGAGCGGTTTCATTCCAATCCGTTTATAAAGCGGAAGCATCGCGGAAATCGTGATCATATAAGTGGTTGTACCATCTCCGTCCAGAGAAATCAGCAACGCCAGGACCGCCGTTCCGATGGCAATTTTGACTGGATCTCCTTTTACAAGCTTAAGAATCGTTCGAATGATCGGATCAAAGACGCCAGCATCGATCAAAATGCCGAAGAAAAGGATCGCGAATAAAATCATGATTCCCGTTGGCGCCACACTTTTGATTCCTTCCAGCGCCATCGCACCCATCTCACCGCCGAATCCGCCGATCAGTGCAAAGGCACTTGGTACTGCAATCAAAGCTATCATGGCTGAAAGTCGCCCTGTCATAATTAATATCATAAATACCAAAATCATCAAATATCCCAATAAAGCGAGCATATGATCACTCCTCATCTTCTAATAAGTAAATTGTATCGGAAAACGCCTCACCTGTAAGCGTTTTCAATTTATTGTTTTTTAAAACTATTTTGTTAATTGTGTTCATTGTGTTCACGGAGTTGCCTTCGCACCATTTTCAAGAGGTGAAAATGGTCCGTAAGTCATGAAAGTTGTTGCATCGATAATGAAATCACCCATTATGCCACTAAAAGGGTGGGTAACTCCGATTAATACTGTATAATTTACATTGCTTTTATTTTTCGAGAAAATAAAGGTACAATTAATATTCATAGCTACTAAATGTTGAAAGTTAATGAGGTGGGAAAAAATGATTGCAAAAACAGAAGCAGATTTTAATGGTTTGAAGGAAATCGGTAAAATTATTGCCACCATTAGAGATGAAATGGTACAAAGATCGATTCCTGGCATAACGACCAAAGAACTTGATGATATAGCCGGAGAACTTTTAAAAAAGGCAGGTGCAGTTTCAGCACCTAAAGGTGAATATGATTTTCCTGGCTATACTTGCATCAGTGTTAATGATGAAGTGGCACATGGTATTCCTGGTCAACGGGTTATTCAGGAAGGGGATTTAGTCAATATAGATGTATCCGCTTCAAAGAACGGTTATTTCGCAGATACCGGAATTTCATTTGTAGCAGGAGAAGGAAATGAAGTATTAACGAAATTATGTGACGTGGCGAAAAAGGCATTTGAAGCAGGTCTTAAGAAAGCGAAACCGGGTGCCAAAAAAAGCAGAATCGGAAAAGCAGTTTTCGAAACAGCGAGACAAAATGGATTCACCGTTATCAAAAACCTTACAGGACATGGTGTTGGACGTAAAATACACGAAGCACCTGCCCATATTTGCAATTACTATGATCCATGGGATAATGAAATTTTAAAGGAAGGAATGGTCATTGCATTCGAACCATTTATCTCAACCTTTGAAGAAGAGGTGTATCAAAAAGAAGACGGTTGGACCTATGCAACAGAAAAAAGCTATGTAGCTCAAATGGAACATACGATGATCCTTACTAAAAATGGCCCGATTATTGTCACGCTTTAATTCAAGCATAGTCGGAAAACAATAGCAGTACACGTAAAGAAAGTGACATAAACGATTTTTTAAAATGTTACTCTCCGCTTCGATTGGTGTATCCCACATCAACCCACTTGAATAAGGGAGTTGATGTGGCTCCATATGCCTTCATCATGCTTCTTCTTTCAACACTCATTGTTTCAGGCATACTAGCTGATTTTCCATTGTGTATAAGATCGATCATTTATCGTGAAGTTCACTCAATTTTATAATATCTTCGCTCCGGTCTGCCCACTACTCCGTAAACGACTTCGGCTTTGCATTTTTTTACCGATATCAAGTATTCCAAATACCGTCTCGCAGTTGTCCTGGAAGCGCCAATCTGACCGCTCACCTGCTCGGCCGATAAGCCGATATCGTTTGCCTTGAGGACCTCGATCACCTTCGTCAAGGTGATTTCGTCGACCCCCTTCGGCAGGGCGGCAGCTTCGTACGTTTTTTCCGGCAGCGCGTCCCCCTTTTTCAAAATGAGATCAACAAAATCCTGATCGATCTCTTGTTTGGATTTCATCAGCTGGACTTTCTTAAGATACTCACCGATGACTTGGTTAAAGCGCTTCATTTCCACTGGTTTAATTAAATAATTCTCGACACCATAGTGGAGCGCTTTTTCGAGTTGTTCCTTTTCTGTCGCCGCCGTAACCATGATGATATCGACATTCGGGAATTTTTTTCGAATATCAGGAAGGAGCTCTGTGCCGAGCTGATCCGGCATATACACATCAAGCAAAAGCAGATCCGGTTTTTTTTGCTCCAATATCCGCAATGTTTTTTTGGCATTGACGGCTTTTCCGACCACTTCTATTTCTTCAAAGGCTTTCAGGAATTTTTCATGGATATCCGCTACCCGGAAATCATCTTCGGCGATGACGGCTTTTATCTTCAGCATGTTTACCCTCCTCTCCGTTGTTTAGGCAGATACACCGTGAATATCGTGTTTCCGTCCTCGCTTTGGACTTCGATGATGCCTTCCAGCTCTTTTACGACCTGATCGGCATTCGCAAGTCCATACCCACTCGGGCTTCCATTATTTTTCGAGGTGAAGCCCCGATCGAAAATAAAGGAAATATCCTGTTCAGGTATTCCTTTTCCATTGTCACTCACTTCGAATACCAGATCATTCCCAATATCGGTCGCGAAGAATTTCACGAGCGGCTCGTCCATGCCGGAAACCGCTTCAAGCGCATTATCGATGATATTGCCTACTATTAAAGTAAGCTGAGACAATTTTATATGATCGGGCAGCTTCTCCAAGTAACTTTGCGAATCTATTTCGAAGCTGATTTTCTTCTCCGATGCTTTCCCGATCTTGCCTAGTAACAGGGCTTGTACCTTCGTATCCTTAATTTGTTCGAATACGACCCGGTTCAAGGAATGCAACTCGGATGTTTCGCTTTGAATCATATCTATCGCTTCATCATATTCCCCTAATTGTAGCAATCCTGATAGAACATATAACTTATTGGTGAATTCATGGGTTTGGGCCCGTAAATCCTCTGAATGCATCTTCACTTCCGATAAGGTATTGACCATTTCCTCAATTTCCGTTCGATCCCGAAACGAAGCGACAACACCGCTTACACCCTCACTATCGAATATCGGCGTACAATTCACGATAATCGATTTATCTTTCCAGGAAATTTCTTTATCCGCCTGTGGCTCCCCAGACCTTAGCACTTCAAATAAATACTTTGACGGAAATAGTCCATCCACATTCAAATGGCGAACGGATTCCTTAATATCAAGCAACTTTTTGGCTGGCTGATTCATCGAGGTGATCAGGCCATTTTGGTCAATGGCGAGAATTCCTTCCTTGACCGACTGAAGCACAGCATTTTTTTCTTTATATAAATTGGCGATTTCAAATGGTTCAAGACCTAACGTATCTCTACGTATGCTTCTAGCAAGCATGTAACTGCCAATGATCGAAATCATGATCGCCAATAAAGAAATAAGCATTTCTTTGGAAAGATCCTTGAAAATCTGCGCGCGAACATCTTCGACCAAAAAACCGACCGATACGATCCCAATGATTTTCCCTTCCTTATTGAAAATCGGCGATTTCCCCCGAATCGAAAGACCAAGTGAGCCCGCTGCCTCGGAAACATAATATTCACCATCGCGGATGGCCCTGCTATTATCGCCGCCCTTCATCCGCTTCCCAATTTCAGATATCAACGGATGGGAATAGCGCATTTCTTTATCATTCCCCACAACAATGAACTCCGCCCCTGTTTCCCTGCGGATCCTTTCGACAACCGGCTGGATGATACTTGCCGGTTCATCCGTCTCAAAAGCCTCCGTGACGGTAGGCATGAAGCTGATCGTTTTAGAAAGCTCCAAAGCCAATTGGCCCTTATCCTTCGCGATTTGCCTTCCTTCCATATATGAAAAAGAGATCGCCAATAAAAGTATCAAAAAAAGGCTCAACGATAAAACTAACCCGAGAATCTTGGTCTCCAGTGATACTTTCCTCATATTCAACCGCATCCCCTATTTTCACATTCTTTCATTCTATTATATTGCAGCATAATGATTTTACCATTTCTATTAAATTTTGAACATTATGATTCATAGGATGAACCCCAGTATCTCATGGTATAATTAACAAAAAAGAAGGTGATTTCTTTCTTGAATCGCATGTATTTAATCGTGATTACCTTTATGCTTGTTTACGACTTTTTCCCAAACACTCTTCCTACTATCGTTTTGCCGAAAATAATTCTTGGCCTTTTGATCGGCTTTTATCTCAGTCTTCTCTTCAAAAAAAATCGACATGCTGATGATAGAGCGAAGTTCAAAGAGCAAGTGATTTCCATCTTGTACCTCCTTTTCCTAATCGGCTTGCTCACCGCTCTAGGTGGAAAATCATCAGTAGGCATTTCCTTCAATAACGCTTTCCTATGGGTTGTCCTGCTTTTATCGGTCTTCCCGATTTATTCGAATTGGAGAAAAGCAAAAAAAGAGTTCCCATGACGGCAACCCCTTTAAGCCTTTTTTCAAAAACAGGTAAAAGATCTAATTTGTCTTGTATCGATTCCAAAAAACGTCCAAAATCTCCCATTCCACCTGAAGCCTGCCACAGATCGCGGACCGACGAATATTGGGTAATACCAAAAACTCCCCCCATTATTTAACCAAATGAACGTATTCCTGAATAAGCAAAACGAAATCGCCCCAGGATCTACAGCAAATGTTGAAGCTTGTTGCTGCTGCGGGATAAACGATGGCGGGGGGGCTGTCGGTGCTTGCGAATACGGAGACTGTCCCGGTTGACCCGGAAATTGCGGCCCGCCCGGAAAGCCTGGGAAACCAGGTAGTTCAGGAAACACTCGATCTTGATACGATTGATCTTCATAATGATACGTCGGATACACATACATGGTCATTCACCCCTATCTGATTGAATGATATAACGTATGATATATCAACCGAGATTGTATGGGCACTTAATGAAGAATCCGTAAATGGAGAGAAATCGACGTTTTGGCTGATTTATCTACGAATTTTGAGATTTATCTACGTTTTACGCTGATTTATCTGCGAATTTGGAAATATATCGACGTTTTACGCTATTTTATCTGCGAATTTGGAAATATATCGACGTTTTACGCTATTTTATCTGCGAATTTTTGTATCATTTCGATTTTTCAATAAAGCAGTCTCCATAAATAGAATGTTGCGTAGGACTCCCACTCAGACCAGGCTTGCGACCATGTTTGGATTTCCGTTTTTGTAGGTTTTACTTCCATTTGGAGGACCAGCTTGATGGAATTATGCAGGCCGACGTCATCGATAGGAAATGCAGCTGGAAACCGCAAGCATCTCATGAGTACATAATTCGCCGTCCATGGACCAATTCCGCGTATTTTCGTAAGCATTTTTTCGGCTGCCTTTACATCATTTGCTAGCAGCAGCTTTTCTTTCGTAAGTTCACCTTTCGCCATCAGTTGGGCCACATCAATTAAGTACTCACATTTCTTCACGGTCATCCTCATGACGGAAAGATCTTCTACCGTTAATCCCGCTATCGATTCAGGCGTCGGAAATAGCCAATAATCCTTCCCCTCATATTCAATCCGTTCGCCGAATGCTTCAACTAGCCTCCGCTTCAATGTATAAGCATACGTCAAGTTAATCTGCTGTCCGAGAATTCCCCAGGCAATAGCTTCAAATAAATCCGGGATGCCCATGTTCCTTAAACCGAAGAATAAATGGACTGGCTTTTGCAATAAAGGGTCGTTTTTAGCAAGCTCGTAAAATGGCAGAAGATTTGTGTCTAGATCGAACCAGGTACGAATGTATGTGGAAACAGCATCCAAAACAGGCTTGTCGATTGGTGCTGACCGGCCTGGAATTCGAACGTGCAGCTCCGTTTCATTCGTCGCACTGATTTCCACTAAAAGTTTCTCGTTTTCGAAAGCCAAGGCACGATAGATCTTTTGATCGATAATATTGAATAAGCATTCATTGGAGGATCTCGATAGGTATTTAAGATTTTCCGTAAAGCGAAATTCATTCGGTGCCTGGATGGTCCATTCATGACAGGTCTTATTCATTCATACTCCTCCTTGTTCAGAACTTAATAATAAACTTCCGAAACATAACATAACTCCCATCCCCGATCATGAAGCATATCGATCGTTGTCCATCGAAATATCGCCACCATTTCCTTACCATAAACCTTCGTTTCTTCCAGTGTATATCCGAACTCTTGAATATCAATATCTTTTGCTGAACATTTCCTTCCGCTAATTGCACAGATGCAGCAATGTCTTCATTTCCACAAATAAAATAAAAAAGCCTTTCATCATTCAAATATAACCAAATTTAATTACGTTATCTTGCTTTTATATTATCGTCTTGTTTGCACCTCTTCACTTTCTTGTATACTAAAGGAGAGGTGAGCATGGTGCATCCGAACATTCCTAAAGATTATTGGAAGGCCATCGAAGATTGTGATGAAGCGTATGATGATCATTTTTTATATGGAGTGAAGACAACAGGCATTTTTTGCAGGCCCTCCTGCAAATCCCGGGTGCCGAATAAGGAAAACGTGAAGATTTTCAAAAATGCCAGTATGGCTCTGGAGGAGGATTTCCGGCCGTGTAAACGATGTAAACCGGAAGGACTGAATCTGCCGATAGAGGAATGGATTGAACATATAGCCGAATGGCTCGACAAACATTTCTGTGAGCCTCTCACATTGAACAAAATCGCCGATATTTCCCATGGAAGTCCCTATCATTTACAACGATCCTTCAAGCGTGTGATGGGGATGACGCCCAATGAATACGTTCAGCGCCTCCGAATTGAAAAAGCATGCAGCCTTCTCGAAAGCTCCGGGCAGCCTGTGGCAGAAATAGGCTTGGCCGTAGGTTTCTCCAGCGTTCCTTATTTCATGACATTATTCAAAAAGAAGATGGGCATTACACCAATGGCCTATCGCAAAAATAACAGTAAAAAAGCAAAAAAGGAGCGTGAATAAGATGCACAACGTTGACTGGTCTGTCCTCCGGTATGAGGGTGGGTTATTATATATCGCCAAGACGGAGAACGGACTCTGCTATGTAGGTTCACCGGGCCAATCAGATCAGGACCTGTTCGCATGGATACAGAAACGCTTCCCCAAGGCCAAGCTTGCCGAAAATCCAGAAGCATTAAAACCTTATATTCAAGAATTGCAAGAATATTTCAATGGAGCACGGCAAACCTTCTCATTTCCTGCAGATGTAAGCGGAACTCCCTTTCAACAAGAAATTTGGGCGGCATTGAAGCAAATCCCTTATGGTACGACTTGTTCCTACTCCGATATTGCTGATCTCATCAAAAGACCAACAGCCGTAAGGGCGGTCGGCACGGCCATCGGCGCCAATCCTGTATTGATCACGGTGCCCTGCCATCGGGTCATCGGAAAGAATGGCGCCATTACCGGTTACCGCGGCGGTACGGAGATGAAACAATATTTACTTCAACTGGAAGCAAAAAATCGAGAAAATGATTTCCCTGACTAAAGAAAGCATCCGATCATCCGGATGCTTTCTTGCCGCTTGCTGCCCCTAAAACCAGATGGTCACCGCTTTATTATATGCATCGCTATTGGGGATCGCATGTATTCCTTGGGCCTGAGCTTTTCTTGGATCCAAGCCATAGACCATCGGTGTATAGCACGATGTCTGGCCCTTGTTGACAACGCCGTTCCCTTCGGAGCTTTCGCACGTGTAGGCCTTCCCATCCGTACTGCGGACGATTCTGGCATCCGCTTCATGATTATAGACAGCTGGACGGGTGACAGTGACCTTCGCCCAGGCGGTCTTACAAGTTGTGCTGAACTTCAATTCTACGTACGAAACGGAATCAATCCATACTTTATCCTTCGTTACCGCCGTGTTTGCGCACCCATTATAGTTAGGGCTCTTTCCATCATAATTATGCGTTTCTGCCAAAGCTTGTTCATTACCGATGACCATGAAATCGAGAAAAAACAGGGAAAATGTCATCAGGAGTGATAAACCGATCATTTTACATATACTCAATGCATTCATCCTTTCTTCGAATCAAGTATCCTTAATACCAGCCTGTTTCACCGGCTGTATATGGCCAATAACCGACCGCTTTCGCTTTTCGCGGATCTAAATCATATACCATGGGGGTATAGCATGTCGTTTGACCTTTATTGATCTCACCATTTCCTCCGGGAGAAGCACAGCTATATTGCTTATTATCGGTGCTGCGGACAACCAATGCAGTTGCTTCGCCATCCGATTTTGCAGGCCTGCTTAATGTGATTTTCGCCCATGCCGTTTTACAGGTGTTGCTGAATTTCAGCTCCAAATCGGCAGTGGCGCCATTCGCATTGATCTTCACAGACTTCTTGGTCACGGCACTATCGGCACAATCATTATAGTAAGGACTTTTTCCATCATAGTTGTGGGTTTCTGCTGACGCCCTGCCGGAAAAAGAATCCAGTGAGCCGAAAGCGACTAAGAAAGCGGCTAAAAACGAAAAACATACAACCATCTTTTTCATTGTTTCACTCATCCCCTTTACAAATTTTCTACACTGTCCATCTTACGATTTTGTCATATTTTTACAAGTGATAAATTCCCTAATTAAGGAAATTAGATTACGATGGTTAGTCCAGCCTAGTATGTACCGGGTTTTCCGCGATTTCACTCAAGAGACAACCTATATATTCCCATGAGGAATTCAGTGCAAAAAGGCGAACAAAAGGAAATGCACCAGAGAAAACAAGCCATTAGACCATCACTTCGAGGTATTACTGTCAGGCCATTGTACTCACATGCACGAATAAAAGCTCCGTCAAAGTTTTGACGGAGCTTCATTTTTGTATCTGTTGCCTTCCATGATCAGCTTAATGATGCTTTCTTAATAGGAATTGTCATGCTGCACAAATTCGAACGAGGCATTGGGTGACTATGGATTTGACTCATCAAACCCGTCGCATACTGTTTCGCGAGCGAGCAACGATGTTGAAGCTATAAGTAATCCAAGCCAGCTTCCTTACGAACGAATTAACATTGGAAAGCCTCCTGAAGGTCCAAGCCTATGTATATCTTCAACGCTCACTCACCTTTCCACAATATTCATCCTTTTTCTTTTCGCCAGTTTTTCGGGTTAAGATAACTTTTGTATTTTGCTGCGACTTCCTTGCCGACCAAAAGCGCCCCCGCCCAAAACATGACTTCAGCGAATACGATTGCCCCCGTTATGACCCCGGCCTTGCCCGCAGCCGATAATGGGGTAAAAGGCGCGATCACCGGAATGATCCAGGTGAGCAGGGATATGATCAAGAAGCCCATTCCTAATTTGTAAAACTTTGATTTCGTTACTTCCTTACCTTCTTTATCCAATTAAATAACCTCCGTTATGGTGTTGATCCGTTCATGACCTTGCCTTCCATCCAAGTTTCATTTTCATATAGTCTGTTTTTATACGTTTGAATGTTCATTTCGTTTCATAATTCATGAAGAAATTTTGATGAGATTGACTTTACGCTTTTTAATGGTTTTAATAATCATATACATACAGTTGCATGTAAAAGCAGAGCAGGAAAGGAAAATCCAATCCATGTACATTGAATTCATTGCCACGACCATTGAAGATGTTATTTTAATCGAAAAAGCAGGTGCAGATCGCATCGAGCTGGTCAGTTCTTTAACAGAAGGAGGCGTAACTCCGAGTCACGGTTTGGTTGAAGCTGCCGTCCGTGCTGTAAACATTCCAATCAACGTGATGGTAAGGCCGCATAGCCAATCATTTTCTTATTCAGAAGAGGATCTCGCTATCATGAAAAACGATATCCGGACCATACGTTCACTGGGCGCGAACGGTGTCGTGTTAGGTGCATTAAATGAAAGAAATGAAATCCACCGAGGATACCTCGAGGAGCTGATAGCGGAATGTGCCGGCTTGGAGATCACGTTTCACCGAGCTATCGATGATACGCCTGACCCCGTGCGATCAGCGGAAATATTAGCTCATTATCCTGAAATCACGACGATTTTGACCTCTGGAGGACACGGAGATCTACCAAGCCGCATACAGACGATCCAGCGAATGAAAGACGTCTGCGGCAATATGGTGATATTGGTAGGAAGCGGGCTGAATAAGGATAACATTCTTTCTATATCTTCGGAACTGAATACGGGCTACTATCATTTCGGTACGGCCGTGCGGAAAAATAACGGTCTCATCGAGGGTGTAGCGTTAGAAAAAGCGCAGGAAATCGTCAACATGCTAAAAAAAGGCTGACATAGTGGAAAAGGGGTCATTTCTTTGATCCCTTTTTCATTTGACAGTAATCACAAAATCAGGTACATTAAATTATAGATAAACTGTATCTGTAATAGGAGGTTTTTTTTTGCAATTCAGTATAGGAGTGGAATATGCTCTTCATTGCCTGACTTACTTTGTTGATACTCCTTCGGGGACAACAATTGGAGTCAAGGAATTAGCAACATTTCAAGGCGTTTCCGAAACGTACCTTTCCAAGATATTCACAAAATTAAAAAAAGCAGGCATTGTGCGATCCATGCCGGGGGTTAAAGGCGGCTATGAATTGGCGAAACAACCGAGCAAGATTACTTTTTGGGATGTTATCGCAGCGATTGAAGGAACTCAGCCCTTTTTCCAATGTGCAGAAATCAGGCAAAAATGCATCTTGCTTGAAGGAAAGGAAAACGACCCCAAGAGCTGTGCACCTTGTACAATCAATGTAGTCATGCTCGAAGCTGAAGAATTGATGCGCGAACATCTCAAGAGTAAAACCATTGCTTGGTTGAATGAAACGATACTATCCAAACAGAAGGACCAACACGAAGAAGGAGTCAACTGGTTTCGTGAAGCATTGAACCGTCGATAATCGTAGCAACGGAACCTTCGTTCCAATGCTACGCTCCTAACATTTCTAAATTTTTTACCTTCAATTGCAGATAACAATTATCTATTATATATATAATTAAAAGGAGGAATTTATCATGAAACGAATCGTCATTATTGGTGGAGGCTTTGCAGGTGTGTGGAGTGCAATAAGTGCTGCAAGGCAATTGCATAAACTACAAATGGAAAATAACGAAGTGGAAGTTGTTTTAGTGAACCGGGATCCTTATTTCGGCATCCGTCCACGCTTTTACGAACAAAATCCACAAAATTTAAGAATCCCATTAAGCCAGGTGCTGGATCCGGTTGGAGTTCGCTTCATCGAAGGAGAAGTCGGAAAAATCGATACCAACGGACAAAAAGTGTTGGTCCAACAAAAAGACGGCCAAATGGATCTTGCCTATGATCGCTTGGTCTTTGCTGCCGGCAGCCAATTGGTGCTTCCTAATCTCGCTGGATTACATGAATATGCTTTTTCCACGGATACCTATCAGCAGGCGATCAAACTTGATAATCACATAAATGGGCTGGTTGACTCGGATAAGGTTGAAGGTAAATATACCGCGGTAGTTGTAGGTGCTGGTTTTACTGGAATCGAGATAGCCTCGGAATTGACTGCCCGCCTGAGAAAAGTGGCAAAGCAGGAAAATAAAGAAGCGGAAGTAAGGGTCATACTTGTACAAAGAACATCTACCGTAGCTCCTGACATGGGAGAACAGTCACTCCCGATCGTCGAAAAGGCTTTACGTGATATGAATATTGAAACCTATGCAAATGAGACAGTGAGTTCGATAGATTCAGAAGGAGTGACTTTACAATCGGGAGGACGGATTCCTGCATTGACGACCATTTGGTCAGCTGGTGTCAAGGCAAGCCCATTGGCGGCGGATTTCCCTGTAGAGAAAGATGGATTGGGACGCATGCCAGTCGATGCAAATTTGAAAGTGAAAGGATTATCTTCCGTCTTCTCTGCTGGAGATACCGCTCTAGCCATGACGGATGAAAATCATGTAGCCTTGATGACCTGTCAGCATGCCATGCCTCAAGGAAAAGTCGCTGGCCACAACGTTGTGTGCGACTTACTTGGAATCGAGGGAATCCCCTACAAGCAGGAACAATACGTCACTTGCCTTGATTTAGGTCCATGGGGTGCTCTATTTACGAATGGCTGGGATCGCATTCCGCAATATCAAGGTGAAGATGCGAAAAAAATTAAAATGAATATCAACCAAGCAGTCATTTATCCACCTTTAACAGGAAATAGGGAAGACTTATTCGAAGCATCTACACAAATCATTCCAGATACAAGAATATGATGGACTAATCCATAAAATAAAACGGCGGAAGTTTGTACTCTTCCGCCTATTTTCCGATCAAGGAACCCTTACTTTCCTTTCATTTCAGCAAAGTGTCCCATCGCTTCACACATGAAGCGGGCTAAACCATCGCCATATTGGTCGATATTTTTCGTAAAGCGCTGGTCATCGACGTACATTTGCCCTAATCCTTTGAAGGCGTCAAGCGAATATGTGCCAAAGTTATGGTTCAAACAGTCATACCATTCTTTAATGGCTGTCTGCGCCTCCCCCGACTGAGGAGAGACCGAACGGATCGACGCAAGTTTTGTATAAATTTCCGAAACGGCTTGTTGGGCGTCTTTGGACAAGCCCGCCACTTTCGCATTCGAAGCATCGACAGCTTCATTGCCCCATCGCCTGCGTGCCTCCTCTTCATATGGATTATGACTGAAGTCGAACCCTTCAAATTTTTCTTTATCCGTCATTTGGATTTCCCCTTTCATATGCTTAATCGTCTTATCCACCGTATTGATCAATTTATCCAGTTGACTGCGCTTCCCGATGAGCATTTTTTGATGCTGCCTCAACGCTGCCTGCTTATCAAACGAGGAGCTGCTGGTCATTTGTTTGATTTCCTTTAAAGGCATGCCAAGTTCCCTGAAAAACAGGATTTGCTGCAGCATCTCCAGATTTTCATCCGAATAGAGCCGATAACCGGATTCGGTTGTTTCCTCTGGCGATAATAACCCGATTTCATCATAATAATGCAGGGTACGCACACTGATGCCGACTAGATCAGCCAGTTCTTTCACCTTCATTGCCACTGTGTGTTACCTCCTTTCGTGTCTTTTACTTTAAGGTATTACGCAACGTGAGGGTCAAATGGGAAAACGAAAATTCTCCGCCCAATTTGAAAAGACGATCCTTCCTAATGAAGAATCGCACGTTTACTCGTGAGTTACATTATATGGTTCAAGTTTTATTATTTCCTCCAATGATCGGGTCTACTTAGTGAGAGCGGTAATTTGGTCTTCATATCTCCTTTGGCCGAGTTAACCTGTGCTTGTGTGGTAAAGAAACTTCCCGTGAGATCGGCACCGCTTAAATCAGCGTCCCTGAAATCTGCTCCGATAAGATCCGTTATTCTCATGTCCGCTTCCCTGAGGTCAGATGCGATCAACAAAGCTCCTCTAAGGTTAGCTCCCCTAAGGTCAGCCCCTCGCAATTTTGCACCAATAAGGTCACTACCCCTACCTATTTTGTTTTGTTTTTTTTGATTTTTCTTGAATGAAAACTTTGCACGTACCAGTTCACTTGTGCTCAGAAGTAAATCGTTAACGATCGCTCTATGAACTGGTACATTAAGGTCCATGATAGACTTTGGGTTTTGCTTGGTGAGATTTTCCGTATCTTCAAAAGCAATCTGCAGGTCTTGATGAAGAGGTCTCGCATCAGCTAGATTCAGGGCTTCATGTAAGTAGCAAAGCATTTCATGCAGTTGTTGCATAATAGGAAATACATCGAACATTTCCTTTGCTGAAGCTGGGTTGTTCCTCCAATCGTTTCCACCATAAGTGAGTTGAGATACCTTTTGACCGGCACCAAAGCATTCATAGACCGTGCAGCCTCGAAATCCTTTTTCCCTGAGATTTTTATGGATACCGCAACGATAATCTGATCGCAGGTTTGAACATGGAGTACCTCCGTCTTTATTAAATGCAAAATCAGCAGACGTTGCATAAGGCAAAGCTACACAGCACAAACCGAAACAATTCTCACAGTCTGCGCGTAAATGTTGATTAATCACTACTTACACTTCCTTTTATGTAAAAAACTTCAATTCACCTAGTCAATAGCTTCTCCCACTCTTCCAATGAAAGCTTGTCCGTCCTCTGCTTATACGCGTCAGGGACTTCAACATAACACATCAATTCCAAGCTATTGCCATCCGGATCTTGAAAGTAGACAGAGGCATTCCCTTGTTGAGGGCGAACAAAAGGTTCGATAGTCTTCCTTCCTCCAAAAGGTACCACTTCTATTTGCAGGGATTGGAGCCAAGCCATTGCATGCTTCATATTTTCATAAGTGACCCGAAAGGCGATATGCCTTAATGAGGGGTGATAAGGGGTTTTGTATTCTTTTCCCTCCCAAAGACCGACCCAGCTTTTGTTTTCCTCGATCCAAAAGAAGGCCGTTTCTTCATCCCTCCAAGCAAGCTTCAAGCCTATTTTCTTATAAAAATTAATGGAAACGTCCAAATCTTTGACTGGTAAGTGAGCTTCGTATAAACCTTCTATCATCGTGTACGATCCTTTCTCGTTTGGATTTTGGAATCAAACTGATTTAACCATTTTTCAGCATAATCCACAGCCTCTTTAATGGAAAAAAGACGGCAACAAGCTGAACCCACTTTCCCTTCTTTCAATACATACTCTCTTTTGTAAGATTCGCCGACCTCCGCAAAAAGCTCTTCCCTGAATTCAAGCTCTTGATATTCCTGCCAAACCCGATTCCCTTCCACTAATACGGGAGCGCCCAAGCTAATCACTTGTTTATGATCTATCCTATATTCAGCAAGGTGGAAACACGTCGCACTGTCGACTTGGGCCCCTAATTGCAAAACATAGGAATCACGATCATACAGTTTTCCTAGAGGAGATTGTTCACCTAGCCCAAATTCCATGGCATGCGGGTGAAGGATTTCCTCCTTATCCTTTCCCCAGGCTGTAAATGAATAGTTTGGGTGATCACTTCTTTCAACTCCTGGGAAAGATCTGAACAATTCCGCTATTTGCCCCAATGCTTTTGTAACAGGGGTATATTGAGGGTCATAGGCAGGCATGCTTTCTCTTATGACCTTCCACCACGCTTCTGGAACAGGTGGATTCCCCCATCTTGCAGGATCGGATAGTTCGACGGATTGAGAAGGCATGACGATGGTCCCTTCTTCGGTGACCACTTCCATTAAAGCCTGAATCACCGCAGTCGCTCCCCCATTCACCCATCCTATAGAGGATAAAGAGGAATGGACGAGTATTGTCATTCCTCGCTCGACTCCCATATTTCGTAAATCCGCTGCAATCGACTGCTTCGTTCTCGGGTATTTAGTATGTTCTATCACCATTTCCATCATTTCGTCTCCTAAACTTTTTGTCCGTGTCGGGTGTGCTGTCCACTATAGGTTCTTTCTATAATGGTAGAGTGTTATCTTTTGACTGGTATCTTCACTCATTTCCTCACTAACCGATATTCGTTCAAAGCCATTCTTCGCCAATACCTTTTGGGAGGCAATATTGACGTTTGTCGTTTTGGCATGAAGTTGATTCACCTTCATTTCCGGTGCCAGTTTAATCAAAAGCTGTAGAGCCTCGTTTGCTATCCCCTTTTTCGTAAACGCTTCACCAATTCGGTACCCGACATGAGCCGTACCAAGAATGGGGTTGATATCCACAAGATTAATCCTGCCGACGATTGTTCCTGCGTCTTCCTTGATTAAATAACAAGAACAGGCAGCATCCTCTTGTTCTTTCAATAAGTCCCTATGCCTGATTTCAAACGTATCAACGTTATAATAATCATCCCCCCGACCCGCGATCGTTTGCTCGAAAAACGCTCGATTCTTGCACTCAAAAATATATAATTCTTTTGCATCCTCTTCATTTAGCTTGTCAATGTATACATTCATCATCCCTTCATCCTTTCATAAAAGCACTACACAGCATATGTGCCTAATATATTATTCAAGAAAATCAATAACTTATCCTTCCTGAGAAATATATAATGGAAGATTTGTAAGTAGTTTAATGATGCAAACATGAATTACTTGAAAAGTCAAAAATAAATTATTTTCTTCTGGTAAAAAATCAATGGTTGATGTATCATTGTCTTCAAGTATTTATTATTCATATTAGATTAATCGGAATTAGGAGGAATATAGGATGATAGGTTACGTGTTTTTAAATCTTGCCATAATGCTCATTCTTTTAGGCGTTTTGTTCTACATGAATAAGAAACACATCTCTTTTACAAAAAGGGTCTTTACCGGGCTTGGATTAGGGATTGTGTTCGGACTTCTCTTACAGTATTTCTATGAACCGCAGTCAGACGCAATCGTTAAATCGGTCGATTGGTTTAACATTGTCGGCTCAGGCTATGTGAAATTCCTGCAAATGATCGTCATGCCGCTTGTATTCATCTCGATCTTGTCTGCATTTACAAGATTGAAGCTAACGAGCAACATCGGTAAAATCAGTGTTCTGATCATCGGAATCCTGCTCGGCACCACTGCGATTGCTGCAGCGATCGGGATCACTTCGGCAACCGTTTTCAACTTGGAGGCAGTGCAGATCGAGCAAGGCGAAGCGGAATTAAGCCGCGGAGATCAAATATCGGAGACATACGGAACCATTCAGGACAAAACGATGCCACAGCAAATCCTTGAATTGATTCCGGCAAATCCGTTCCTTGATCTAACGGGGGCACGTCCGACATCAACGATTTCCGTCGTGATTTTTGCTGCATTTCTTGGTATGGCCTATTTAGGGGTCAAAAGAAAGCAGCCGGAACATGCTGAATTCTTCGCAAAAATAGTGGATACATTGCATAGCATCACCATGCGCGTCGTAACGCTGATCCTGCGTTTAACACCATACGGCATCTTGGCGATCATGACGAAGACTGTAGCGACAAGTGATTTGGACGCGATCTTGAAATTAGGGAAATTCGTCGGTGCCTCCTATGTGGCCCTGATTGTCATGTTCCTCATCCATTTGTTATTGCTGACGCTTGCCGGCTTGAACCCAATGGTATATTTGAGGAAAGCCTTCCCTGTTTTGTCCTTTGCCTTCACGTCAAGAACGAGTGCAGGTGCTCTGCCATTGAACATCCAAACACAGAAACAGCTAGGTGTATCCGAAGGTATTGCCAACTTTGCCGGATCGTTCGGCTTGTCAATCGGCCAAAACGGCTGTGCCGGCATCTACCCGGCCATGTTAGCGGTCATGATCGCCCCGACAGTGGGCATCAACCCGCTTACCCCATCCTTCATTGCCATGTTGATCGCGGTTGTAGCGATTAGCTCGTTCGGAGTTGCCGGAGTAGGCGGAGGAGCAACATTCGCTGCCATTCTAGTTTTATCCGCAATGAACTTACCAATCGCCTTGGCGGGTCTATTGATTTCCGTCGAACCACTGATCGATATGGGAAGAACGGCCGTGAATGTCAGCGGCAGCATGACTTCAGGTATCCTGACAAGTAAAATCACGGGAGACCTTGATAAACAGCAATTCAGCCAAGAATCTTCCTTGGAAGTGGAAGCTGAAATGTAAGTGTAAAGGCACCAAACCTCCCCTTGAGGAAGTTTGGTGCCTTTACACTTACACTCTTTTCAATTTTTTCAGCGTAATTCCACAATAAAGCAGGATGCCGAGCATCGTTATCAGGCTGCTCAAAACCAGCTTTAAACTTTCCTGATAATCGGTATTGTCCATCATAAGACCGGGTCCAAAAAGAAGGATGGGGATGATGATAGAAATCCACGTTTTACTCCATAGGGATAAAATGATGAATATCGAAATGGCTGCTATCAAAGCCACAACGTTACCTGTATTTTCAAGTTTTACAAAAGGGGTGCCATATATTCCACTGAGAATGACGACACTTGCAAACAATGCGATCGAAATGATGCCTAGGGAGAATAGGAGGACACTTTGCCTTACCATGGATAATGTGTGACTTGCCAAATACCTGAAAGAGATCAGATAAACCACGATTGAAAGAAGTCCGGCCAAAGGATAGCCAATGAGCTCCAAAAATGAAAATTCGATGCCGCCATTCAGAGCTCTATCCATTACCAAATAGGAAGCTGCACCGAATAAAATCATTACGATATATTTTAGATAGCCCTTGAAATCAACCGGCATTTCAGCAGAAATTTGCTCCATATATTCTTTTGGGCTGCTGCCTACAATATGTTCGACACTCTTATCTTTTCCCTCAGCCTCTAAAAGGTGAACCCCCAGTTCCTCCACGATTTCCTCGATTTCATCCGTATTCTTTCCATTTGCAATAAGGTATAACCTGAGATTTTCCAAGAAATGCCGACTATCCTTGGACAATGGTGTATTCACATCAAGCAACGCTACATTCCTCCCTTGTTCTTAACTATTTGGTTTACATTGACACTCAGCCGATTTCACCATATTCTGAGATTTAACCGCCAAACTTTTTGATTCATCTGCAAATTTTGAGATTTATCTATCAAACTCACTCTTTTATCTTCGAATTTTGAGATTTATCCACCAAACTCACTCTTTTATCTACGAATTTTGAGATTTATCCACCAAACTCACTCTTTTATCTACGAATTTTGAGATTTATCCACCAAACTCACTCTTTTATCTACGAATTTTGAAACTTATACGCCAAACTTTTTGATTTATCTACGAAATGCGTAAGATTCCCAATCTGACCAAGCTCCGACCACTTTTATCTTTCGTTAACTAAGCTTCACTTGTGCATTTCCAGCTAATCGCCTAAATAAGATTCCATTTAAATAAGTACATGCAACATATTTTCTTGTTTCTTATATCTTCCCTTTATTACTCCAACACCATCAATGATTAGCGAATCAATGTTTTCAATCGGTTTATTTTCTACTATTAGATGTAATTTATTTATGTTATGAATGCCATCATTGATATGAGCAATAACCGGTTGTTGAATAAGAAAATCTTCATTGTTCATTCTTACTTTTATAAAGCTCTTATGTAAAAGCCTATCTTCTAGAGGAATGATATTCATGGGGTCAAAGGATACAGCAGTTATTTCCCCTTCAATGTATAGATGAATTCCTGCTTGTTGATTAAACTTTTCAAAATATCCCCATCTCTTTTTTATAGCAAAATCAAGAACCTCCACTGTTTCAGAACTTATTTTCACATCAGCTATTGAATTTCCCATATAGTCACCGGTCTGCTGTACTAATAACTCATATAATGTTTCATCACTATCAAAGAAACTTTCCATCCATCCTGGTGATAGCTCGTTCAGTAACAAACATATAAACAAACCGGAACTATAACAACTCCTTCTAATACTAGATGTAGATTCATATTTGTTTATTAGTTGTTGTCCATACTTTGTTAAAACAGAATCACAATCTTTCGAAGTTTTTTCCGAATACGCTCTAAATTCAACATACCAGGCGGGTCCCTCAATTGTTTCAATCAATTTCTCATAGGTTATGTACTTTTCAAACTTGGCTGTTCTTTTTTCCCTTAAGGCAATAAAAGTATGAAGATAGTGTTTCTTCTTTATTATGTTATGTTCCAACAACGCAAGATAAAGATTTGTTCGTTCTTGATTTCGTAATTCCACATTTTGTTGTGACAGCGGATATGTGATACCCATCATTTCATCTGGAAACCGTTTTTCATCTTTTATATACTGATAGCCGTGAAATAATTCGTGAATTAATACTGAATAGATATCCTCATAATCTTTATAAGAATCCAAATTAACAATTGCAGTGGGATATTCTTCATACAAAATCATTGTGTCTCCAGTAAACTGAATATCCCAGCTTAAAATATGATAGGTACATTGTGGGTTGTTACTAAACTTAGGATGATTGAAAAGATAAACATTTCTCTTATCATATAAGGCATATGCAACAAGTTCAAAGCCCCACCAATAATTCTCCAGCTTAGCCTGAACCAAGTCTTCAGCTATTCGATTAAGATATTGAGGCATTCTCTTCCTCCTCCACTGTTTCCATTCTTTCAAAATAATAGCATCGTATTCATATTAACACAATTTCCCAAGTGAATTTCACAAAAAAAACACTGTAAAACATCAGCTCACGGGAGCGAATATCTTACAGTGGCTTTTTTTCTCCATCACTTCTTAATTTGCCTTGCTGGAAAATGGCTGGCCTGATAAGCCGATATCGCTTGGAACATATACTGTATGACAGCGTACATTCCGCATGCAAGGAGTATTCCCGACAGGACATCCAATACGGCATGCTGTTTCGTAAATAGGGTGGATAAGATGATCAAGGTTCCGAATGCCGTAACACCAGCATACTCCCACTTATGCTGTTCCCTCCGTTTATGGACGACGATCATCATGATGAATGTTGTCAGTACATGGATGCTGGGCAGGCAGTTGACGGGTTGATCGTGGCTATATACGAAACGCATCAAGTGGGCAAAGATATCATTTCCGACCACATCGGGACGCGGGACTGTCGACTGCCAAAGGCTATATATCACAAAACAGACCAGCTTCCCCGAAACTAAGCTGCCTAATGCAACAAAATAGTGTTTTCGGTCAACAAAACAATAGTAAATCAGCAATCCATAAATATACGGATACCACAGTAAATACGGAACGACAAATTCTTTAATGAAGGGAATCTCTCCATCTATTAAAGTCGTAACATCGACAGCGTGACCTGACGATTGATTGATGATTGAATATATGGAACTAGTAAGCACCAGCAGCAATGAATACCATAGCGGGTGCAGGGGTAAAATAGATTTGTTTTTCATAGTTTGCTCCGACTTTCAATATTATGGTTATTTTCCAAGGATTATTATACTACATTTCACGCTGAATGGTCGCTTTATGTGCTAATGTTAATGATTCCCTTGAACTATTAAACTGGTTATCTCTTACTATGGCCTGCCCCCTTCACCCTGATGACAAAGGAAAAGCCATGGTATGTCTCCATGACTTTTACATGCTAGATTTTGTGACGACGTTTTTTCGCTACATACGTTAAGGTAATGAAGATGTATATGCAAAGCGTGATCAACGTCACGATCACCGATGTCGTGAAAATGATGCCAATCAGTATCATCAATAAGGCGATAATCGCCGCCCAGGTGGTATAAGGGAACCACTTGACCGCATAGGCACTTGGTTTGCCGTTCTGCTGCTTTCGTGACTTCAAATGGGCGAAGGCAATGATCAGCCAGATGAACAAGACGGTGTATCCTAGCGATCCCATCAAGAAATCAAAGGTCTTGCTGCCGGCAAATAAAGAAATCAATACACCGATATATAAAGCGGACGTACACATTAAAATGGCGTAAACAGGAACCTTCTTCTTCGATAAACGCGAGAAGATTTTCGGGATGCGTCCATCCTCCGCTTGTGTATACAGGACGCGGGATGAACCATATAACCCTGAGTTCATCGATGAAATGATCGCAAGTAACACAACGGCATTCATAATATGGTCGGCACCTGGAATCCCTATCATCTGGAAGACCATCACGAACGGACTTTCCGGCACACCGTTCACCTCGTTCCAAGGAATCAAGCTGACGATGATGAAAAATGGGATGATATAGAAGGAGATGATCCGTATCAATGTGCTGCGAACCGCTTTTGGAACCACCTTTTCAGGATTTTTCGTTTCAGCCAATGTGACCCCGATAATTTCCGTGCCACCATATGAATAGATGACCACCAGCATTGCCGTGATTAATCCCTTGGATCCATTCGGGAAGAAACCGCCGTTGTCAGTCAAGTTGGAAAAACCGACTGCAGCATGATCGCGAAACGTTACAAGCAATAACAATATACCAGCCATGATGAAGACGATGATGACGGTGATTTTAATTAAGGCAAGCCAATACTCGGTTTCCGCAAAAACCTTTACGGACAGCAAGTTAACCGCCGTAACTAACACGGAAACGGCTAATGCCAGCATCCAGATTGGATATCCGGGCAGCCAATATTGAATGAAAATCGCCGCAACGATCGATTCCGCCGTGATGTTCAACACCCACATTTTCCAATAAATCCAATCCAGGAAGTAAGCTGGATACTTTCCTAAAATCGATTGAACCAAATCCCGGAATGTTCTTGCACCGCTATTAGCGACTGCCATTTCAGCTAACCCCTGCATGATGAATAAAAGGATGATCCCACCTATCAAGTATGCAAGGATGACGGCCGGTCCAGCCATATCAATCGCAGAACTGCTCCCTTTAAATAAACCTGCCCCGATCGCACCGCCTAATGCCATCATCGTAATATGCCGTGAAGTCATTGTTCTCTGTAAATTCCGTTTCTCCGTTTCCATATCCTTACCTCCCAAAATATCAAAAAAAGCATATCGTCTCTTCCTTCATAATCAAATGAAGAAAGAGACGATATGCCTTATGCTTACCGCGGTACCACTCTTTTTGGCTCTTTTATTAGAACCCTGCTCTCAAACCCTATAACGAAGGTTACTCGTTAAAACAAAGAGAAAAGGATATCTCTCCCCCTGCTTTACCACTCCCAGGCAAGTTCAAAGTCTCATTGGACTGCGTTGCACCACCCCGCAGCTCTCTTTACCGAATGATGAGCTTTTACTACTCCTGATCATTGCGTTTCAAAAATTATATCTGAATATTTTTATAATATTCAATACTATACGGACTCTGAGTACCTTTGTCAATAACTTTTTTAGGATAGTATTTTAACAAGGGAAAATATTAGGTTTTGTGGTTGTATGATGTATAATCACAGCAACTTCAATAGATATTTTTTCATTTTTACCTTGTGTAGTTATTGTCTTTGGTTTAATTTTTCCTAATTAAGCCATTCAACAGTGCCCCAATACTCAACTCTTATGACCCTTCAAAAGTTATTTTTTAATCACAGATAATCCTATATTAAATTCTACCCTATACGATAAATTCATTGAAAAGTTCCCAAACCAAAAGTAATTTTTTAAATTTTCAATAAATTATACACTAGTTATATAGACCCTGTGTTACTATTTAATTGAAGTAAAAATTATACCGAGGGGGTAAATGGAATGAGCAAATGGTTTATTAGTATCTTAGTCGCATTTATGATTATGTCTACATCATCCGTTTTTGCAGAAGATCAAAAAGATCCCGGTTCGTCTAACTTGGTATCAACAGATACAGTAGAAGGTAAACATATAGGTGATTACTATACTTTTTCAGTTGATTTAGTGGATATATAATTAGCAGAAGGTGAAGTAGCTTCTATTCCTTTAGTTCTAGTTCCCACCAACTCAGAGAACAAACTTATCCAACCAAGAGTAGCCTTTCCTGGTCCCGGAGGTGTCCTTAATTTATGGGCAGAAGGGAATAAGGTTAGATACAAAATAACTATGTCTATACCAGCTACAGGCTTTACTGGCACTATGAGTATTACAAATCTTACTTCAGGGTTATCCTCTGGGAGAACTTCAGTTTCGGGTTTTAGTGGGTCTGTTTCATATAGAGCGTTATATAATAATAGATATAGTGCGCAATTAACCGGATCAGCAACTTTCCTCGGTAAAGTTGTTTCTTATACTGTACCAAATTATATTACTTGGGTTTCCAAATAAGAATTTTTCACCAAACCATAAGTAGACAATATTATTATATTTTCTACTTTTATGTATAATAAAGTTAAAAATGAAAGAGGGTTATCAAAGATGATTGATCATGAGCCTAAAGAATTATTAAAGACTCTTCTAAATGATTATAAAATGCCTGCAGCATCATTAAGTAAAATTACCGGTATATCTGAACAAGTCATTTTAGATTTTGCAAACGGCGAAAATGTTCAATCTTTGATCTCTCAAACAGAAATGATGGACCTCATAGACTTAGTCGGCCTTTTAGCCATCGGGATGAATTCAACCGATTCAAATGAGAGGGTCTTCGCCATAATTCAGGCACTGAACAATGAATTTGGCATACCCTTGGAGACGATTTCCTTATTCTCTAACCTTGAAAGTGAAGATATCGAGAAATTCATGGCAGAAAATGATTCTCTTTCGATCGAGAAAAGATACAACCTTGCAGTAACCGTCCTATTTTTGCATTATATAATCAAATAATTCATCAAAAAAGAGGATATACCGCGAAATGTAAGCGGCTACCCTCTTTCGTTTTTTATGTTTCGCCGAAGTTCTCAAAAACCCGTGAAACCGCCGAATACACGATTTGTCAGAAAAGTCGTGATGTTCGTCATCCAGTCGAAAAACAAGAAAATCCCCATAACGATCGTGAGATATCCGCCAATTTTGGTGAAGCTATGACTATACTTCCTGATCCAGCTTGATTTGCCGATAAAAAAGGACATGATGAAGAAAGGGATTGAAAATCCAAGAATATAAGCAATCATATAGAGCAGGCCTTGTCCGGTATATAAACCGAGAGCCATGACAGCACCCAAAATCGGTCCGACACATGGAGTCCAGCCAGCAGCATAGCCAATACCGATCAAAATCGACCCGATATACCCCGTTGGACGGTTTTTAAAGGTGATCTTCCTATCCTTCATCAGGAATTTCGGCTGGAAAAATCCGACCAAGATCAACCCGAACAAAACGATCAATACAGCCCCTGCTTGCCTGACCAAATCTATATACTCATAAAAAAGCTCGTAAAAAATCGTGGTCGAAAGCCCCAGTGCCACAAAAATGATGGAAAACCCGACCAAAAAGAAAAAGGTATGAAGCAGTGCCTTTCGATTGAAGGTTTTGCTTCCTTCTTTTAACTCACTTACCGATAAGCCTGTAATATAAGATAAAAAGGCAGGATATAACGGTAAACAACATGGAGAAATAAAAGATAATATTCCTGCACTAAATGCTAAAAAGATACTTACATCCACCTATCGATCTCCCCCTTAGCTACTCCAACTTCTGAAACTCTCGTCAACTATCAAATATTCAGCCCCAACCATGAAGCAGCAACCATCAGCACCCCAATCACGACCGCTGCAACCGGTCCCAAAATAAATAACCCGAATAGCAGAGAGACCCCTGCGTCCAAAAAGGTTCGAACGGGCCCTGGCTTTTTCATTTTATTCGACTGCGCCGCCAATAAGTCTTCCAGGTTGCTGATTTTTTGATTCAGCTCCTGCAACTCTTGAACCACTCTGGTGTCCTGATCCATCACTCCCATACTTCCTTCCTCATTAACATTTAGTGTTAATTTTATCATCTTCATCCATTTATAAAAAGTGAAAGTGACGATTTCCCAGAACAAATCGGATTCCGGCTGCTTAGACGATTGAAACTTTTTTTCAAAATCTGTCAACAATGTTACAATAACAAGGTTGAACCCATCCAATCTATAGAACAGGCGAGGTATCATTTTTTTTATGAAAGCTTTACGATTATTAAAAAGTTTTAACTTTTTATATTTTGGACTGCTTGCCATTTTCATTCCGTTTCTTCCAGTTTATTTGGCAGATCAAGGTTTGCGGCCAGCCCAAATCGGATTCATCATTGGTACAGGAGGATTTGTCACCCTGATTACCCAGCCATTATGGGGAATGATCAGCGACAAAACCCGGACGATCCGCAAAGTCCTGTTGTTACTCATTTTTTTCTCCAGTGTAATCGGTTATTTTCTATATGACTCAAGCAGCTATCTCCAGCTGATCCTGTTTGCCATGCTGCTTTATTTCTTTTTGATGCCGATCGATCCCCTGACGGAAAGCCTCAACTTTACGATTGCGGAGAAATCAGGAATCAGCTATGGCTCGATCCGGACTTATGGCGCATTGGGTTATGCGGTCATATCGCTGATCACAGGCTATGTGATGTCCTATTTCGGAGCAAACAGCCTGGCCTTTCTTTTTGCCGGGATCGGGCTGATCAGCTTCATCATTAGCTGGATGATGCCTGATGCACCGGTGTCGGGAAAGCCTGTCACCTTGAAGAGCCTGAAGCATTTTTTCAGCAACAAGGAGACGCTGCTTTTTCTATTGCTGGTATTTATCTGTGCCGTTCCAGCAAGAATGAATGATACGTTCCTAGGTGTGTATATCCGCGAGCTTGGAGGAAGCGCCAAGCTTGTCGGCTTGACCTGGTTCCTGGCGGCCGGAAGTGAAATCGTCGTATTCGCCCTAAGCTTCTGGTGGCTGCGCAAAGGCAATGAAATCATCATCATTTCGTTTGCAGCGGCGTTTTTCTTTATCCGCTATTTCGTCTCTGCCTGGATTACCGATCCGCATTTGCTGGCTTATTTACAGGTCTTGCAAATATTGACGTTCCCGATTTTCTACTCTGCGGCGATCCAGTACCTGTACCGCATCGTACCAGTGGAGTGGCGCGCTACAGGCCAGACTGTCCTGGCGCTCCTATTCTTCGGGGTTTCGGGAATCATCGCTTCTTATGTAGGCGGCTCCATCTATGAGGCCTTCGGGGGCAAGACGCTATACTTGTTCATCTCCTCGATATCCTTTATCGGCATGGTTTTCGCCTTGGTGCTTTACCGCATATATGGCACAAGGCTTGATACGGCAGAGGAAGGTTGATTGAACTGAAAAGTTCTACGGTTTCTCCTTAATATGGAATGTAGTCATTGTAAAAAACACTGAATCGTCTATTACAGATAAGTGTAGACGATCTCAAACCTGAAACGGCACATTTCAAAACTGGAATTTCGTTCCCCTGACTTTGTATTACTATAAAGTCATGAATTAAGCCCCTTTTACTAAAAGAGGTGTTTTAATGTCGAAATATCGTTTATTCCACACTCTTATCAGTGTCATCTTCTTCGGATGCTTTCTATATAGTGTCTACACCAGAACACCTGAAGGCTTCATAGTGACCATTATTGTTGGAATCGTTGGATGCGGCTTATTGTTGGTTAATCATAAGATGAATAAACAAAGTGAAACATAAGGCTTGGTACATCATCTCCCGTTCACAGACGTTGTATGGCGATTTCCCGCCTTCTCTAGTACTGCCCGGAAGCATAAAAAGGGGGCTGTCTCATAAGTCCGATTTAGACCGATTGACACCCCCTCATTAAAATCAAGATGCTGATGATTTAACAGCAATCTTGATTTTTTCATTTGTTCTTTTTGGCTGATTTTATCCTTTTGGCATGGCCCTTGTTTTCTTTATTGATCATCGACGAGTGAATGCTTAAATGCGTAAATCACCGCTTGGGTACGGTCCTGCACATCAAGCTTACTTAATATATTACTAACATGCACCTTGGCCGTTTTCAGGGCAATGTATAGTTCATCGGCTATTTCCTGATTCGTTTTCCCTTGTGTCATCAAAAGCAATATTTCCATTTCACGGTTTGTCAATTGTTCATGAAGCTCGGTTTTCTGTGGCCGACGTAGCTTTTCCATCATTTTCCCGGTCACCTCAGGCTCCAGAACGCTTTGTCCCTGGAAGGTGGACCGGACGGCTCTGGCAATCTCGCTTGCCTTCGAGGTTTTCAGCATATAGCTCGTCGCCCCGGCCTCCAATGCCGGATACACTTTTTCGTCATCCAGGAAGCTTGTCACAATGATGATCTTGGCTTCGGGCCATTTTTCGATAATTCGCTTCGTCGCTTCTATGCCATCCATTTCAGGCATGACCAAATCCATCAAAATGATATCCGGACGCAATTCCAAGGCCAGTTCGACTGCTTTCAAACCGTTGTCCGCTTCCCCGATCACTTCGATATCCGCTTGTGCCGTTAAATAGGCAGATACCCCTATTCTTACCATTTCATGGTCATCGACAAATAATACTTTAATCATCATGATCACCTCCTGTATGTATCAATGGGATTTTCACCTCGAGCTTCGTTCCTTTGTTCGGGACGCTCACGAGCTGCATCGTCCCCCCTAGCTCTACGGCCCGTTCATGCATGTTTTGCAGTCCGTAAGATCCCGCTTTTGCATCCTCGGCGTTAAAGCCGATGCCATCATCCGTGATCCGGAAAATGATCAAGCCATCACGAACGATCAATAGCACTTCAAGCGAGCTCGCTTTGGCATGTCTCAGTGTATTGGAAATCGATTCTTGTAAAATCCGGAACAGGTGGTCTTCAATCCCCTTATCGAGAGTAACCGCCTCCACCTTCCAATCAATATCCATCGTCACTTTTTGAGCCAGTTCCTCAAGGAGTTCCTTCATTCCCGCTTGTAATGTTTTCCCCTTCAACGCAAAGGGTCTTAAGTGAAGCAGCAGCGCCCTCATCTCGAGCTGAGATTGATGGATCATCTCTTCCACGACCTTGAATTGCTTCATTTCCGTTTTATCGATATCCGTTTGTGACTCAGTAATGGCGGACATGAACATCGAAGCCGCAAACAATTGCTGACTCACGGAATCATGGAGCTCCCGTGCCAGGCGGTTTCGCTCCTGGGAAACGATTTCCTGAATCTGCTTCTCCTGATCGACGGCCTTTTCATTGGCCATTTTTTGCGATAATTTTGTCTGTTCATTGATTTGCTTATGAATTTGGTTCATCCGTTCAACCATGGTTCCGAGCTCCGAAATCGGATAGGCTTCCGGCTGTATAGGTAAGCGCCCCTGTTCCAGCAGGTAAAGGCCTTCATCCACCCTTTGCAGCTGCCTTTTGAAAAACATCCCTGAGACAGCTCCATAAATCAGCCCTGCCGTTATGACCAAACTTGGCAGGAAAATGACGAAGGGCAGTCCCATGACCATTTTCTCCCATAATAATTTCCAGTCCGATAATGGGAAAATAAAGAAAATCACCGCTGGTAAAAGAAGCGAAAGAACGAAGGAAACACCTAGGGCATTCAAGATCTGCCGTGTCACGATGCTCATACCCGCTTCACCTCTAAATCTCCAACAAGGATGGACGTGATGATATGCACTTTATGGTCCGCTTCATCGAACCCCGCTGTTTGAAAGGAATGGATTTGATTAAAGACCCTGGATTCAGACTTATTTTCAAAAATTCGCGCTCTTCCTGCCATGACGGAATGATGCACCCTTATTTCGACGCCATATGGAATGAGGACCGTGATATTGCCAACGATATTCCTAAGGGAAATGACGGCATCCCCCTTCGGCAAGATCGTGCGGCTCAAATCGATGACCGTATCACCGACCCCGCTTTGAACATTCACGGAATTCCATTCATATACATGCTCTCCCGTTTGTTGGTGACCGAACAACTTATTCTGAAAAAGATACCCGGTTTGCAATAACGGCTCTTTATGGACCTGCTCTTCTTCATACCCTTCATTGGTTAAAATCGGGTTGATCCAATCGGGATTCTTTTTCGACTGATAATATAAAAGTAAGAAATAAATGAGAATGGCGAACAAGAAAAACTTAAAAACGAACATATTCAAAACTGTGATGATAAGGGAAATCAGTCCTGTGAAAAATAGGATCTTGCCAATTGTCCGTTTAGTGAATTTCCTGCCCACATAGATTAATACAACCGAAAAAGCAAGCGGAAACAGCAAACCTCCACCTTTGAATGAAATCTCCAAAAAAAGCAGGGCGATTCCGATGAGGAAGATCCAACCCATATAATCCGTTTTCATTTTGCTCAACATCGGCCCGCCTCCCTTGTAAATGATCATAGTATTCTTAAAAGGCGCAGTCATCCGCGCCCTTTAAGAATACCACGAAACGATCACGTTCTAACAGAGCGTTTTCCCTCATCCTCCGCTTTCCAGGATGAGGGATCACAGCCATGCCTTAATAATGTTTACGCTTCTTTCTGTTCCAATTCCTTTTCAAGCTGGGCGATTCTTGCATCGATGGTATGACGATTATAATCGGCATCGACTTTATGCTCGATGCGATCGATATAGAGCTCCATCTCTTCAAACATCGCTACCGGCTTAGCCTCAGTGCGGCCGGCATCCAACACCCGATTGATCCGGTGGTTTGCCCGGGCAATATTCTCCCTGCCCATCAATTCCATCCGCTTTAAATGCATATCCTTGAGCTTATGCTTCATTTCTTCATATTTACGCTCCAGCTCAGCCAACTGAACCTCTGCACTTTTATGCGCCTCCTTCAAACTTTGCGCACGATCTTCATAGTGCAGACTTTCCTTAAGGGCAAACTCCATCAAATCCGTTTCACCAGACTGCTTCGCAACGTCAGCCTGATTTTTACGTTTTTCAGCTAGATTTTGCGCTTGATTATATTCACGCGTAAACTCTTCTTTCAGCAGATATTGACGTTCAAGCAGCTTGCCGACCTTCTCCGTCTCCTGCTCACACTGCCGCAAATACTGATTCAGCATGCCAATTGGATTCTTTTGCTCCTTCTTATCAAGCAAATCATGAAAGTCCGCTGAAATCGTCTGTTTCATTCTAGAAAATAAATTACCCATTACCTATCCATCCCTTCTATTAGTTCTTATTCAAATCTTTCCACTCTCTCTCGAAATTGGAGAATGGATCATTTTCAGTTGATGCTTGTTCATCATGGTCATTCCATTTTTTATAAACGAGGTAAAGTACATAAGCTGCCACCAATCCTAATATCGCAGGGATATGGGAAATGGAAACGATCAGCACGATTATGGAAACTGACCCCCACGCAACCTTGGCTCCTGTCGATTCGGACTTCATGAACTGCTTGAACCCAAAATATAGAATCGTCAAGCAAATCGCCAAACTGATCAACGGACCCACATTCGCCAGCAAAATGAACAATGCAATCAAACCTACAGTAAACAAACCAAATTTCTTCATTGTTTTCGTCCTCCTTTCCTTGTTTATATCTTATCTACTTTTCCAAGCTCGTATAATGAGCCTTAGCTATATTTTCGAATAAGACCTAAGGCGTAGTGGATATAAGTCCCTCCCTTGGAAGGGCCTGAATTAGGTGCACGACCCGGTTATTTCAGCTGCTTTCCATGGAGATTGGGCGGATTACTCGCCAATTGGAATTTTCTCTTGATTATGAGGGTTTCACTCGTAAATTTGGGCGTGTTTCTCCTAATTTTGGAGCTTTACTCGCGAATTTGGGGTAGGATTCTCCTAATTTTGATGCTTTACTCGCAAATTGGAACGTTTACTCGCCAATTTGAGCACTTTACTCGCCAATTTTGCACGTTTACTCGCCAATTTTGCCCTTTTACTCGCCAATTCGACCACTTTACTCGCCAATTAGGTGCCTGACTCGTTATTTCAGCTGCTTTAGGGATAAAAACGAAAAAAATCTCCCAATTATATTGAACTGGAAGATTTTTAGCGATATCAGTTATACATATAGGCCTTCGACGTAAACGGATGTGATGGTTTGAGCGATTTCTTCGACAGAGCTTTGATGCTCGTTCCGGACGATTTCCCAAAGATACATTTCATTTGTGAAGAACCAGCCTTTTGCCACAAGCTCATGGTTCAATTCGGTTCTTGCCAGTCCTTTTTGCTGTGCATAGTCGATATCCTTTGAAATGCGCTGGGTGAATTTCAGCCGGATCGCTTTCCATTTTTCTGAAATGACGGCCGACATGCCAATAGCCTGCTCGAAGACTTGGAGCATATTGCGTTCAGCCTCTGCCATTATTAAAAAAGCCTTGGCTTGGTTATTTATGATTTGTCTCGCTTCATCCTTCGATTTCGGAAAGAAAGAGGTCTCCGCAATTTCATAGAATTGCTCCATCACATTCTCCATTAAAACAATCAATAGATCCTCTTTTCCTTTAAAATGAACATAGGCCGTTCCATATCCGATATTCGCCCTTTTGATCATTTGGGAAATAACTGAAGCTTGATAACCTTCTTCAAGAAAAATTTCCTTTGCAGCTTCCAATAGCTTTTGCCTTGTCATCATCGAGCGTAGATGACGTTTATCCCCTACTTGGCCATCAAACATACCGATCCCCCCTTATATCCAGCATAAAGGATTTCCCTTAAAATAAAAAACGTTTGCAGGAAATTGCATCCCCTGCCCATTTATTCTTAATTTTCTGAATTATATTATTGACACGATGTCATATTCTTTGCTACGATTTTCCTAGTACTATTACTAATTCGAATATAGGAGGTCATTATGGTTTCAACATACACTTTGGATTACGCGAGGCAGCTGGATGAAAAAGATACCCTTCATGCTTTTCGGGACGAGTTTTATTTAAAGCCAGACTCCATTTATATGGACGGGAACTCCTTAGGGCTGCTTTCAAAAAGGGCTGAACGCACTCTTTTGGAATCATTAGCGGATTGGAAGGAACATGGGATCGATGGATGGACACAGGGAAAGCAACCGTGGTTTTTCTTGTCAGAGGAACTGGGCGCGAAAATGGCCCACTTGGTCGGGGCTGCCTCCGATGAGGTGATCGTAACCGGCTCGACTACGGTGAATCTACATCAGCTTGTGGCCACCTTTTATAAGCCTGTAGGAACCCGCACAAAGATATTGGCGGATGAACTCACCTTTCCGACTGATATTTATGCACTTCAAAGCCAGCTGCACACTCATGGGCTCGATCCGCAAACCCACCTAGTCCGTGTGAAGAGTCGGGATGGCCGTTTCCTTGAAGAGGATGATATCATAGAGGCCATGACCGATGAAATCGCTCTCATCATCTTGCCGACGGTCTTGTATCGAAGCGGCCAAATATTGGATATGAAACGTCTGACCGAGGAAGCCCATAAAAGAGGAATCATGATCGGATTCGATGGATGCCATTCGATTGGTGCAATCCCGCATTCTTTCGGGGAATGGGATGTTGATTTCGCTTATTGGTGCAATTATAAACATTTGAATGGCGGTCCTGGCGCCGTTGGAGGCTTGTATGTAAACCGGAAGCATTTCGGGACGATGCCTGGATTGGCTGGATGGTTCGGGTCAAGCAAAGAAAAACAATTCGATATGGAACATACATTAACCCAAGCTGATTCCGCTGGTGCCTACCAAATCGGAACACCAAATGTGTTAAGCTGTGCTCCTTTAATTGGTTCCTTGGAAATTTTTATGGAGGCTGGCATTGATAACATCCGGGGAAAATCTCTTAAAATCAATCAATATTTAATCGACTTGGTCGAGCATGAACTGAAGGACATGGGTTTTTTCATAGGCACGCCCAGAGAAGATTCCCGGCGCGGCGGCCATGTCAGCCTGGAGCATAAAGAAGCTGCACGCATTTGTAAGGCGTTGAAAGATAACGGCGTGATACCGGATTTCCGAGCGCCTAACATCATTCGCCTTGCTCCAGTTGCTCTTTATACTTCCTACGCGGAAGTTTGGGAAGTCGTCCAAATCCTCAAAAAAATCATGACAGAAAAACAATATGAAAAATATAAAAATGAACGTGAAGTCGTGGCATGACAATAAAACCTGGGGGACGCCCTCCCCCAAAGCTTTAATGGGCTTTACAGAAAGAAAGGGGATGAAATATGGAGAACAACAATATACAATTGAATGGGAAAGATGATCCGGAAAAAGGATTGAAGCGAACGTTAAAAACGAATCAGCTGTCGATGATAGCGATGGGCTGTGCCATCGGGACGGGTTTATTCCTTGGCAGCGGGCTTGCCATTCAAGCTGCCGGACCAAGCGTTTTGCTCAGTTATGCACTCGGGGCGTTCATTGTCCTTCTATTGATGGGCTGCTTGGCGGAAATGACGGTGGCGCATCCCACTTCCGGATCGTTTGGGGCGATAGCTGAAAAGTATATGTCTCCCATGGCAGGCTATCTTGTTCGCTATTCCTATTGGATTGGGAATGTACTCGCTGTCGGCGTGGAAGTGAGTGCTATCAGCGTGTATATGAGATTTTGGTTTCCGACCGTACCAGGAATCATTTGGATTATATTGTTTGCAGGTGCACTAATATACGTAAATGCCACTAGCGTGAACACATTCGCTTCCTTTGAGTATTGGTTCTCCTTCATAAAAATAAGTGCCATCGTCGGGTTTATCCTGCTTGGGTCGTATGTATTGATCGGCTCGTCTGCACCATCAAGCATTGGCCCGGAAAACCTGGTCAATGCAGGCGGTTTTTTCCCATTTGGTTGGTGGGGCATGTGGGTGGCCGTATTCATTTCTTTATTCAGCTTTATCGGGACCGAAATGATAGCGGTTACATCAGGCGAAGCAAAAGACCCGGATGTGGCTGTGCCCAAAGCATTAAAAGCGACGGTTTTTCGTTTATCGACTTTCTATGTGCTGACAATTGGAATCATGCTGATGATCGTTCCGTGGAAAACAGCTGGAATCGAGGAAAGCCCCTTCGTAAAGGTTATGGAAATCCTGAACATTCCCGGTGCTTCCGGAATCATGAACTTCATCATATTAACGGCCGCTCTATCTGCCATGAATGCTCAGCTCTATGCTTCAACCCGCATGATGTTTTCGTTGGCACGGCGCGAAAATGCTCCTAGCATTCTAGGAAAACTAAACAAAAGGAACGTTCCGGCAAATGCACTGGCTGTCTCGACAACCGGAATCATCATTGCTGCAGGCGTTCACGCGTTACTTCCAGGTTCCTCTTATGCATTCATGATGGGCATATCCATGTTCGGTGCCATTTTCACTTGGCTGATGGTCTTTGTATCCCATTTATTTTTCAGGGTTCAATGGGAGAAAACAGGCGGCCGTAAGCTACCGGTAAGGATGATCGGCTTTCCCTATTTAACGATATTGGGAGCGGTTCTCCTATTCTGCTTAATGATCACGACTTGGTTTACCGATTTCAAAATCATGCTCCAATTCGGGGTTCCTTGGTTGTTATTTTTATCCATTGCTTATTTCGTTTCCAAAAAAAGAAATTCATTCGTGCATCCAGAGCAGGAATTACCAAAACAAAAGATAGATTAGAAGGATAGATTCACCGTCTTTGCAAATGAAAAGTGAGGGGATAATCAAAATGAAAAACATGAATGGCAAGGAACAAAACGGGGCTGGGCTAGAAAAGAATATCCAAACCGATTTTCAAAAATCGATGTCTTACGGCGATTATCTCCATCTTGATCAGATATTATCGAGTCAACATAGGTGCTCGGATCATCATGATGAAATGCTTTTTATCATTATCCATCAAACGAGCGAGTTATGGATGAAGCTCATTTTACATGAATTGAAAGCTGCCACAAAATGCATCCGCCATAACAATTTGGAGCCTTCGTTCAAAATGCTGTCACGTGTCTCGAGAATCCAACAGCAGCTGATTCAGTCATGGAATGTCCTTGCAACCTTGACCCCAGCTGAATATATGGAGTTCAGGGATAAACTGGGGCAATCCTCAGGATTCCAATCCTATCAAAACCGCCTGATTGAATTTGCGTTAGGAAACAAAAATGTCCATACACTATCTGTCTATCAGCATGAGGCGGACCTATATAAGCAAATGCAGCAGGCCCTTCATGAGCCAAGCATCTATGACGAGGCCATCACCGCTCTTGTCGCGCGTGGACTATCCGTTGATCACGATGCCATCAGTCGCGATTGGTCACAAAAATATGAACCGAATGCCAGTGTAGAAGAAGCGTGGCTGACCGTTTACCGCGATGTCGAGCAATATTGGGACTTGTATGAGCTGGCAGAGAAGTTAGTGGACATCGGCCACCAGCAGCAATTATGGCGCTTTAATCATATGACTACGGTGGAACGAATTATTGGAAACAAAATAGGAACCGGCGGATCATCCGGTGTTACGTATTTAAAAAGGGCTCTCGACCAAAACTTCTTCCCAGAGCTCTGGAGCTTACGAACGAAGCTATAAGAAGAAAAGTGCTGGAGGTTATGCATGAGTACATGGATTGATATTTCACAGCGACTGGATGAACATATCGCCACTTGGCCAGGCGATACACCTTTCACATACAAAGTCAGCTGCAGCAAGGAAGAAAGCGGATCTGTCAATGTCGGCCAAATCAATATGAGTGTCCATACTGGTACGCATATTGATGCACCGTTTCATTTTGATAACGAGGGAAAACGGGTGATTGAATTGGATCTCGATTTATATATCGGATGTTCCCGCGTCATCCATTTACCAAATAAGACGAGCATTGGAGTCGATGAATTGGCCAATCACGACCTAAAAGGCGTGACGCGGCTGTTAATTCGGACGGATGCGTGGAAGGATAGGCGTCTCTTTCCGCAAACGATCCCCCCTATCCAACCAGAATTAGCCGCTTATCTTTCAGGTATTGGCATACGGCTTCTCGGCCTTGATTTACCTTCGGTGGATCCTTTGGACAGCAAAGAACTGTCTGCCCATCATGAACTTGCCGGCCATGGAATTCACATTCTCGAAGGTCTTGTATTGGACGAAATCGACCCAGGTAATTATGAATTGGCTGCTCTTCCCCTTCCATTGGTCCACGCAGATGGAAGTCCGGTACGGGCTGTATTGAGAAAAATTCCCTGAATGGGATAACGAAAATGGCTCCCGGAATATACGGGAGCCATTCTTTTTACCACCACTATGTCACCGACGGATTCTGTACATAAACTTTTTTGAAAATCCAGCCTGTGATTATGTCGATTCCACATGTATAGTTAGAACTACAAAAATATTTGTAAGGAGTGTGCCTCATGTTTATTAAGCTAACAAAAGAACAGCAAGAATTAATGATATCCGACATCCAATATTTCTTTTCACAAGAGAGAGATGAAGAAATAACTGAGTTCGCCGCAGAACGAGTATTGGACTTCATAAAGGAATCGCTCGCCCCCCATTTCTATAACGCCGCTGTCCATGATGTCAAACATGTCGTCGAACAGCAATATGCTTCCCTTGAAGATGAAATCTTAACGCTCGAACGCCCGATTAAAAGATAAGCGACCACTTTGCCTTGATCAATTGAAACTCGCGAGTAAATCAACAAAATTGGCGAGTAAAACGGCAAATCTCGCGAGTAAATCAGCATAATTGGCGAGTAAACAGCAAAATTGGCGAGTTAAACGGCGAAACTCGCGAGTAAATCAGCATAATTGGCGAGTAAACCAACAAAACTCGCCAGTAAAGCGCCAATTTCGCGAGTAAGGCACTCATTTCACACGCAAACTTGCGATATTCAGGCGTAATCGGCACAAGCTCATAAATAAAACGCCAAATTCATGAATTTCTTCCTTTCGTACCTCCCGCAACTGCGTTTGTTTATGTTATAATCTTCTGAATTCAACAACGAGAATGGAGGTCCGTATATGGATAACTTTTATTTTTTTGTGCTTATGTGCATTCTCCTCATCCTTTTGCCGGGTCCGGATACGGCTATTGCCACTAGGAATACGGTTACCGATGGGACGAAGGGTGGATTTAAGACGATGCTGGGGACTTGCTGCGCCCTGCTTATTCATACTTCAGCCGCCGTGTTCGGGCTGTCCGCAATCATCGTGAAGTCGGCTTTATTATTTTCCGTCTTCAAATACGTGGGCGCCGTTTACCTGGTCTATCTAGGCATCAAAACGTTATGGGGGCTAAAAAATAATCAAGGGGCTGCTGTCACAGAGTCTTCCGTCAAAAGCAGGTATGAGAGCCATTCATGCTTCAAGCAAGGGTTTCTTACCAATTTGCTCAACCCTAAAGTGGCCGTGTTTTTCTTGACGTTCCTGCCTCAGTTCGTCGATCCAGGCAATGAGACCTTTTTGCCGTTTCTGATCATGGGGATAACGTATACCGTTTTAACGGCGATGTGGTTCATTTTTTATATTTATTTGCTGAACCAGATCAGTGCTTTTATGAAGAAGCCGAGAACGCAGGCGATTTTTGAGGGCTTAACCGGGGCGGTACTGATTGGTTTTGGGATTAGGCTTGCACTGGAAAAAGCTCATAATTAAATGGAACTGCACACCCATCACGATTGGGGTGCAGTTTTTTCGCCTTTTATTTGCATCGGCCTTTCGCTTCGCTCTTATTCTTCAATATAGCCATTGACAAAAAATCCGATCATTTCGCGTTCATTTGCCGTCAATTCCCGGTTTGCCTCTTCCGCCAAGTCCTGCTCGATTTTGGCTCGATTTCCACGATGCTTGACGACAGCTCTGGCACATTGTTTCATTAATGTTAATTCAGCCTCCATTTCCTGCTTCGTGCAAGGCTGATCATGATGGGAAAGTATATATGTATCGGCATCATAGGCTTCAATTTTCTTGACGAGCAGTGAGGCCTCTTCAGCGGTATAATTCCATTTTTCCGCATAAAGATTGGCGTAAAAGCAGTCTCCGAGAAATAATGTTTTTTCTTCCGGAACATAAATGATGCAGGAATCCTTTGCATGATCACCGCCGACGTGATCGATGATACAGGTTACATCGCCTAAATCGATCGTCAGCTTTTTTTCAAACGTGATATCCGGCAGCGGTATGGAAATTTCCCGATTTCTTCCAAGCTCCAGCTTGATGGCATCCGCACAAAAGGGTATCTCCGTGCCTTCTTCAACTCGCTGGTCAAGAGCTTGGTCCTCCCATGAGAGCGGCTGCATACCTTTAATATGCTGATAGGTTTTTTCGTGACAAATGACCGGAATTCCGATATGCTCCAACCCGAATACATGGTCCCAGTGGGAATGTGTCAAAGCAAGGATATCCCCGCTTATATCATGTTTAAGTAATTCGTCCTGAAAGAGCTGTGCATGCGCCACAGAGTTACCGGCATCGATGATGAGCGTTTTCTTGTTCCCCTTGACGGCAGCAAGAATGGGCCGATCCGTTTTTTGGACCGGTGTCAGGTAGAAGATATGTTTCGAAAGGTGCTGTAAAGTTTGCATGATTGTTTCTCCTTCGGATAGATATTGTGGATGGGCAGCTTTTAGTATACCAAATCATCTAACGGCATTAAATGAACCTGTTGCAATAGACCGTTATTTTTGAAAGGGCGTTCAAAAAGGTTGCTTTAAAGAAGGATTCTTCCTTTTTTTTGTCTTCAGGTGGTTCGATATATTTTTTATCGTCTGCAACAAGTGTACTATCCGCAATTTTCGTATCGATCGCCCCAACTAGCTGCGAGGCGAATGCTTCACTATCAATGATCACCATCGATTCCGTATTTAAAAAGGCTGATCGTGAATCCAAATTGAAGGAACCGACGGCACTTAACCGTTCATCATATACAACGGACTTTCCATGCAAGGAGTACAGCTTCGAATATTCATAAAGCCTTGCACCAGTCTCCACGATACGATCCCTTAACCCTAAATAACCGGAAAAAGCGATTACATTCGGAGTCGATGTCACGGAATTGGTTAGTATCGTCCACTCGGCTTTATCTTCCATCCCATTTGGCACATACTGCTCCAACATATCGGAAGGAACGATATAAGGACTCTGGATGTATACCGATCGCTTGGCCTCCGCTGCAATATCGACTAGTGATTTCCACACAAAAGGGTATTTATAGAAGCGTTCGATTGGATTATGCACGAATGAAACTTTTTTCGTAGCGGCTGTTGACGTTCTCCAATGGATGACCGGCTGAACGAATTCGGCCTTCGCATGCTGGGCATCGCGATATTCACTTGATAAACTCGCCCTCATCTTTTTACCCTTTTTCGTTTGTTTCTTTGAAAGGTTCGCAAAAACCTCACTCGTGTATGGATGGTCCCATAATTCGTTCAAATAGTCCTTCATATCAACGATGACACTGTCTTTTTCTTGTTTCTCATTGAAAATCAGGACATCACGGTCGTAAACATAATCCTTGGGAGGCTGGCTAGCCAAATACTTATCGGCAATATTGCGGCCTCCTATGATCGCTAATTTCCCGTCTACAGTCATGATTTTGTCATGAAGCCGATTGTGCCACGTCCATGGCTTGAATGGCTTGAAGGCTTCGTAGTACCTTAATTCAATATTCTCATGTGAGGCCAATGCATAGCGGGCATTTCTCAATTCCCCCCTCAGGCCATGGGAAACTCCGTCCAGAAGGATCCTGATCTTGACACCGCGATCCGCAGCTTCGATCAATGCTCCTAAAAGAAGTTCGCTTGTTTCACCTTTTGCGATGGAGTAGTAGGCAACATCAATTGAATCCTCCGCTTCCTGAATCATTTGCATCCGGGCCATTCCCGATTCATATCCGTCTTCAAGCAGCAGAACACGATCGACTGTGGAGTCTTTTGCTCCCATATAGGTACTAATGTGATTCGTCATCCTACCCGCTTCTTTTTCCTTTGGGAGGCAGAAAATGATCACTGCCGTCACCACTATATAAAGAAAATATCCTAAAAGAACAAGCAAAATCGCCATCAATGCCGTTTTGGCAGCCATCAAAGCATCCCTCCTGATCGATATGTTACTACTATTCGTAATAAGCAAGGGAGCTATGCAGTTTATCTTAATAAGAACGAATTATACCGTTCACTTGGTCAATGGTGCTTATCTAGTAAATTTGGACATTTATTTTTCTTTTAATTGTGACAAAGTCGTGAACATGTAAGCAGTTGCATACTATTATATAGAAGGAGGGATTTTATGAATAACAAAATCAGCATCTTCAATTATTGCTTCCCATTAGGTGTGTCAGAGGTGTTCTTCTTATCCAGCTTTTATCTTTCCATCCTAGACGTTTCCCTATTTGCTTTAGCTTTACCCTTTTCCGCCTTGTTCCTATTGATTTCCGTCTACCTATTCCTGCGAACGAAAAAAGCGATAAAAGCCTTACCTAATCAAGAAGAGCGAAAAAGGGACATTCATGCCTTTTACCATCAGTCCTTCGGGATTTTTTCCATCATTTTTTCGGCGTTACTTTTTGCTGCATTAGCTTATATTCCCCTAATGGAAAACGGAGGGCACTTCTACCTTCTTTATTGTTTACCGATGGCATTATGCTGCTTGATTCCTGCGGTCACATCTTATAAAGCGATGAAACTACACAAATTGGAAGTCGACCGCAATGCAACGACGAAAATCTAGATTGTTAGATATTGACAGCAAAAAAAAAGCCCGTGATCGAACGAGCGTCTTTAATGAATAACAGCATGAAAATAACCCCCTCCATGCATCTGGCGGATGTCATGGAGGGGGTCACTATTTTATATGGCGAATGAAATCATTGGCAGCAGCTTCTTATTGTTCCACTACACGGCCATCTTTATATATGTGGAACCAGCCGATCGTACCTGTGCCGCCTTGATCGATCCAATCCTTGTTGGCGGCTTTATAGAGGTAATAGGCTTTTCCTTTGCTATCTTTAAGCAATCTGCCGTCACCGCTGAATACGATCTTGCTCCCTAGCTTCTTTGTCCCTATGGCAATCGCTGCCTTCTCCGTGAACTGTTTTCTTTCCACTTTATTTTCATCCAAGGCAGCCCATGTCATCGGCCCAACGATTCCATCCGAACTCAAGTTATGGTCCACTTGAAATTCCCTTACGATATTTTGCGTCTGGGTCCCAAAAATGCCATCAACGCCAACAGTATATTTAACATCTTTAAGGCTTTGCTGCAGGTCCCTTACGTAGCTTGAGCGGGAGCCTTTGCGGAGGGTCGGACGCGTTTCCGCTTTCGTTTCCACCTTCTGCACTTGACCATCCTTTGAAGCCGCATGGGTAATTGATGCTGTCCCCGTGCCAAGTGGCGACGCCATCAGGACAACGGCTGGGATCATGACCAATAATGTTTTCTTCACTGACACAAACCTCCATTCATATAATCATTCTGCTGATTTCAGACTATCTTTCCATGGAGCACATTCATTATAACGTATAAAATCCATTTATTGGGTTTTAATTACTTATGATAAATAAAATGGGAAAAAGTGTTCACGAGAGCTGAGGGTCTTCTGACTGATGGTCAAGCGTTGACCTCGATTATCAAAATGCCGACAAATGGCGTTTTCCCTCATTCATCACCCAAAAGTGAGACAGCCATTTGTCGATCTGGTTTGCCTTTAATCCAGCCGACTTCGTTCTCATTTCCTGTCATGTCGCTGTCGCTGCCTGTTCTGTTTTTCAGCTTCCGTCCATTCCCATTCGAACACTTCAATAGCCTCTTCCTTTGGAAGCATTACTTTCATGGAAAAAGCCGAAATCAACTTTGGATTTCGGCTTTCACACGGACTCATGAGTACACTTTTTTTGTTTTTTTATCATCAACGACGGCTTTTTGATCGATTTTTGTAAGAATGCGCTCGACCTCCGTTTTGTCATGCAACAGATGCTCGCGGTTTTCATTTAGCAGTTCTTTATAAGATTTCCTTCTCCTAGACATTCTTTAATTCACCTCTCAAGTGATTGAATTCCCTCTGCAGGACAATGATCGGAAGTTCGTATAGCTGTTTATTGTATTTTTTGAATATCCCGAATTTAAGAAGCTCTTGGATAAGTTCCTCTTTCTTCGCTTCTCTCTTTTTATTTAATGGGGTAATCATCAAGCGCCCTCCTTATTAAATAGGCAGTCTTTTGGTACTTGGGGTTATTTTGCATCCGGTTCCATATGAGAAAACGCCATTTCTTCCTTTTGCTTCCCCAATCAAGGGCTTGATCCGCAAAGTCTTCACATTTCCTTGCCATATCGTATGCAGGGGCTTCCTTGTCAATTTTCAATACTCGACTATAAACAGCAACCCCACATCGCTTCATTTTGTCGGAGAGGATATTGATTGCGCCGCAAGGCTTCGGCTGGCTCAAGTCACCTGCCCCAAATAACGCAACCTTCATGCCATGAAGATCTGCTTGATCAAGTTCTTCATAAAATTCGTTTGCCTCATATGGCAAACCTTCTTGATTCCATGTATATAAACCGATAAAGGCCAAATCAAACTCCTTCAACGTATCCACTTCTACCGTATCCAATCTTTCCATATATACTTCACAGCCGACAGCCATCATTTGATTCCGTATGTTTACAGCCATTTTCTCGGTATTACCGGATAAGCTGACGTAACCAATGAATACCTTCATCTATATCACCCTCCTAATTGAGAATAACTTTCATTATACTTTAACTATAAATGAAAATGATTCTCATTGTCAATTATATATTCCCACTAATTTGATTCAGGTTATGTTTTTTCATCCATATCGATTGCAGGACTCCGTGGCCCTTGATTACAATGTCGACATCCAAAGAAAAAGGTTTGCAGGAATGACGTTGCCTTTCCTGCAAACCTGCTGATGAAGCTTCCTTACATTTCAGCGCTTTCGCTAACAGGTTCATCCGTTTTCAATCTTTGTTTCTTCGATTTTTTGAAGTACAGCAATTCATAGATACATGGAATGACGATTAGTGTGAGCAGCGTAGAAACTGCCAGCCCGCCAATGACAACAATGGCCAAGCTTTGTGAAACGAGGCTTCCCGTTTCCGCCTTTTTATATAAAAGCGGCAGCATCGCACAAATGGTGGCCACAGCCGTCATGATGATCGGACGGAATCTTGTAGCTGTCGCTTCAACGATCGCATCCCGAATGATCATTTTTTCTTCGTTTTGCCTGACTCGATCGAGAAGCACGATGGCGTTAGTCACGACGATGCCGATCAGCATGAGCGCCCCCAACAGCGCCGTAACATCCACTGAAATCCGGCTGATGACCAATCCTAACACGGCCCCGATGGCCGCGAACGGCAGTGAAAATAAAATCGCAATCGGCGCCTTCATTGATTTGAAAGTTATTACCATGATCAGAAAGACAATGCCGATCGACAGTAGCATCGTCAGGAACAAATCCGAAAAATCATCCGTCTGCTGAGCACTGGCTCCCCCGACAAAAATATCTACATCCTTCGGAATCTTAAGCCCCTTGTTCTCCTTGTCTCCAAATATCTCTACATTTATTTTACTGGCAATATCAGAGAGTTTAGCCGGATCTACCGTTGCCGTCAATTGGAGATATGTTTCGCCATCTTTATGAAACTGTGTTGTGGCACTCTCCTCTCTCGTTAATGACGCCACTTCTGAAACGGGGACCATTCCGCCCCCTGCCATGATCGGGATATTCTTTAAATCATTGGGTTTTTCCGGATCTAAGAGAGGCTCGAGGACGACCGGTGTCTGCTTATCCGCAAGCATCATATTGCCGATCGGGGTTCTATTGAGCATGACCCCAATCTGTTGACCTATTTGTTCTGCGTTTCCTTTAGCCGGATCTACCTTAAAGGAATAAATCGTTTTCTTTTCGTCCTGGTTCGTCGTAACTTCTTCAATCCCCTTAATATCTTGTATGTTTTCTCTAATTTTAGTGGCGGTCCGCTCCAAATCCTCGACATTGCTGCCAATCACATCGATCGTCATGTTCGTCTTTGAAGCCCCCATCATGAAGGAAGAAGCGCTGGCTGTAAGCAGTGCATCGGGATAGTTTTCTTTTTGCTCGTCGATTTTCGACAAGATGGCATCTATGTTCGCTTCATCTTTCACTAAAATACCGAAAGTCGCTTCCGTAGGTGAAGTGACTGCGCCGTATTGGGCCGCTTCCGCAGAGTTGCCCAATTGCATGAACACATTATCCACGTCGCTCAAATCCTGCATTTTCTCTTCGAGCTCCAGTGCCTTCTCTTTCACTTTATCAAAGGGCTCATCATTCGGATAAGTTAACGTCACGGAAACATAGTCCGCTGAAGAATTATCGATGGCTCCTTTTGGCATCGCAAAATATGTACCAATGGAACCGACGAACAGAAGCATCGCAATGACCAGGACCACCCATTTATGGTTTAACGACCAAGTAACGAGCTTCGTGAAACGCTTTGCGGGTCGATGTTTTGGCAGCTTTGCCCGCTTCAGCAAGCCCGCACTCATCAAGGGAACGACCGTCAATGCGACAAGTAACGATGCCAGCAAAGAATACGTGACAGTTAAAGCGAAAGGAAGCAGGAATTCCTGAAGCCCGCCATTCAATAAAGCGACCGGCAAGAAAACGGCTACCGTCGTAAGTGTTGAAGCCGTGATCGCCACACCTACCTCCTTTGTTGCATCCAGTACCATTTGGACCGATATCTTTTCCTGCTGCATTTTCCGGAAAATGTTTTCAATCACAACAATACTGTCATCCACCAAGCGGCCAATGGCTACAGCGACACCGCCCAGCGTCAAAATATTCAGCGTCACTCCCGACAATGAAAGCAAAAATAATGTAAAGCCGAGAGATAACGGAATCGATACGATCGTAATGAAGGTAGAACGTACATTTCGTAAAAATATCATGATGACGATCGTGGCGAATAAAGCACCAAGCAGCACTTCCTTCACCATCGAATGGACGGAAGTCTCCACCATATCCGCTGTAGATAAATAGATGGTCGATTTCTGATCCTTGTACTTTTCGTTGATTTCTTTTGTTACCTTTTCAACCTCTTTACTGATTGTGACGGCATTTGATTGATTGTCCTTGATAATGCTGATATCGATGCTTTCTTTTCCATTAAAACGGCTGATGAGGTTACCATCCTTCGCTTCATCAACTTTTGCGATGTCCCCAAGCGTGACATTTGGAGTGACCTTCAGCGCTTTTACTTTTTCTATACTCGTTACATCCCCGATGACCTTAATGTTACTTGCCTTCCCGTCAATCACCTTTTCCCCAACGGCCAGCGCTGCATTCTGGCCATTAAGGACGCCCAAGACATCTTGAATCGAGACTTTCTTTTTGGCCAGTTGTTCATTATCGACTTTGACAGAAAGAACAGATTGGGCGATCCCAAACGTCTGTACATCCGACACTCCTTTAATGTCTTTATATAGAGGCTCCAGCTCCTTTTTCGTGAAATCCAGGTTATCAGCTGTCAAGCCTTCCTTGAACGTCACGGCTATGAATGAGATGGGAATCATGGATGTATTTAACTGGGTAACGGTAGGCTTTGACATACTCTGCGGTAATGCTATATTGCTTAAAGCCTCTTGTACATCCATTTTTGCCTGTTTCATATCCGACCCGGATTCAAAGAATAAATCGATTTTTGAAAATCCGTCGCCGGTGGTCGAGTATATTGAACTTTTTCCTTTTACTCCAGTAACCGCCCTTTCAATCGGGTCCGTAACTTGTGTTTCCATCGTTTTCGAATCCGTGCCCTGACCCATCGTGATAATCGTAACTTGTGGATTATCGGCTGACGGCAGAAATTCCATCGGCAGTTTGAAATAACTGATGATTCCTATCACCAAAATAAAAATGGTTACCAATGAAACGGCAGCCTTGTTCTTGAACGACCACTTTGTAAAAAACTCCACGTTCACATCACTCCTGATCTCATTTTATAGAAAATAATTCCATATTAAATATTACCATATATTTCTAATGCGAATGAGGATAATTATAACAATTAACCTAAAATTCATAATTACCGCTGACCCATTCAACGGGTTCTGTCTTCTGGCAAATGAATGATATTTTTTTCACAAATCACATCGCCCATGATTTTCACATATAACATATAACATCACCATTCATCCAGATCATTTGGCGGAAAGGAGGAGATCGATCGTGAGTCGTGGTTATGTTCCAGATAACAAAAACCTAAAGAAATCAAGTGGTACTCCGAATCTCTTTTTTGATTCAAGGGATAATGTTTTTTTCGAGCGCGATCCTAATAATATCGCCTATGAAGTCACCTCGACCCAGCTACCTGCGATGGTAGGCGGGGCTTTTGTGGACCTGTTTCTAACCAAGGGACATATACGGGAACCACATTGGCATCCTAATGCCTGGGAGCTGGATGTCGTCGTATCCGGCGAGGCCCTGATCTCGATTGTTGATCCCGACACGAAGAAACTGCATCACTATGTAGCCAAACCCGGTCAGGTCGTCTTCATTCCAATGGCTTGGTGGCATTGGATCAGGCCCGTTTCACAAGAGCTGCACCTCCACCTCTTTTTTAATAATGATCAATTCGAAACGGCTGAAGGATCCGACATGCTGCGTCTGACGCCGCCAGAGGTGTTCCAGCTTTCCTACGGCGTCGATGCCGAGAAAATCGCCGATTCATTGGCACCCATTAACGAGTCGGTCGTCATCGGTCCGCCTGGCAGCCATAAGAAAAACCACGCTCCGCACTATCCTGATCGAAACGAACCGACATACATGGAAAGGCCGCATCGAAAAGGGGAAGGAATAACGATCAACATCAATGATAAACCGATTGATTACTAATGGAATATATTCGCTATGGCTGTTCAGGATTACAATCCACGAAAAAAAAAGGCTGCCTCAGCAGCCCTCCACGTTTTGGCGATCACCTGTAACCTTTGATAAAAAGCAGCATGATCGCCAAGATGATCAAACCGATAAATAATAAAGGCCCGATGCCTGAACTAAACACGAAGTATACCGTAATATGGCGAAAGGCCATCACAACAAGGAATAAGAAAAGCAGGATGCACAAAAAAATGACCAGAGCGGTGTTTTTATTCCGATACAACGTAACCAGCCCCAATTTACTAATCTTTAATTACAAGAAGAATACCAGCATCACTCTTTTAAGAAATGATATGCCGACACCATTTTGTACTATTCTGTAAAAAGTGAATGATATCCGCAACTCTTCGAAAAAAATCCTGCTTTTCTGCAAAAAGAAACGGGCTGCCGCAGCAACCCGTGTTCATTCATTACAATCGGGGATCTACAGGTTCTGACTCCATGGCCAGCGTCCCCAAGACACATTCATGCACGCGCTCGATCGATTCCCCTTTTACATATCGTCGGATGCCCTCGATTCCGAGGGAGAATTCCCTCAGAGCCAATTTTTGCTTTTTGCCCGTACTCCTGTTTTTCAGCCTCTCCAGGTTTGCCGGAAGCAAATAGTCCATGCCATAAATGATGTTCAGATATTTTCTTCCCCTTACCTTAATCGCAGGCTGCAAAAGCTTGCCCTTATTTCTTGCAATGAAGAATTCAGGCTTGATGACAATCCCTTCATGGCCTTCACTGGTGATTTCCTCCCACCATGATATGACCTCTTCTTCACTCGCTTCATCCGTGATCACTTTGTATTCGGTTTCGACGAACAAGCTTGAATACTTTGCAAACTCCCGGTTTCTCTCCATATGCCAAGTATGGGGCTTATCGAAGAAGGCTTGTCCACTATGGGCGAGTACATGAAATGGTGCGATCTGAATCGAATCCATATCCTCGATGTCCCAGCAATACTTTTGAAAGACTTCTTTGAACGTATGGGCGTTTTCCAGCTTCAGCTCATACTCCTTCAGCCAGCCTTGGATATCGGCATTATCAAGAGCCGCCATCTCCAGTTTGTCCTTTAGCATCGTTCGGTCAAGGATCGCATTTTCGGATACATGGGCATATTGACGGCTGATGAGCTCTTTTGCCTTTAAGTTCCATGGCATGATTTCAGCGTCGAGTAGGACATAATCCGTATCATACGTTTCAAAATAGCCGCTTTCACGTAAATCTTGGTTGATCCTCAAGACTAGTCGTTCCTCCGTCTCGACGTCGAAGAAACGTCTTCCCGTCCTTGTATGGATAACCCCCAATGATTCAAAGCCGGTATATGTTTTCGATGCTTCCATATCCCTGAATAGGAAAAGGATGGCACGACTGCCCATATGCTTCTTTTCCGCAATCATGGTTTGGATCCCATTGCTTCTATAATAGTCGATCGCCTCTCTTGGATGTTCCAAAAAGTGGGCCGCTGAAGATGGAGTCGGTGTCGGGCTCATCGTTGGCGGAATATAGATTAATTGTTCAATTGGTATCGTATGATGGGATAGCTTATCGATGGCGGATTTCACGATGTCCTGCTGAACCTTGATCTCACCCATTTTTTCTGTCAAGACCGAAAAGCCGTTGATGAATGTCCCGATATTAGGCGGATTCAGCCGGTTTCTTTCCCATTCTTTCAAAGGGTTTTCGTCATCGCCGGAATGGTTTTGACTCGCTTTTACGGAAATGACTTGCCTTTCCGGATAGCGGAAGGCCGTCAATTCCCCGCCAAAGACGGCGCCTTGATCAATATTGATGGTATTGTTGATCAAAAGCGGCTGTGGCTTGGGATCATGTCCCCAGACGATAAGCGTGCTTTTCTTATGGGAAATATGCCAATCCTTGCGCACGGGTTTTCCTCTTTCATCGAAACCATCTGTATCGCCATAACGGCAAAAGTCGCTTACCGCGTCGGATTGTTTACCGATGAATGCGTCCCTGATTCCAGCATGCACACAAATCACGGTCTGCACACCATTCTTGGTGAACACGTAATGCGAAGGAGCCTGCAAAAGGAATTCCTTAAGCGCCTGCTTCGCTTCTGCCGCTTTTTCGCTGCCATGCTCTTCTTCATACCTTTTGAAATCTTCTTCCACCTTTTCGTCGCCATGATTCAATGTTACATTTCTTCCATCCAGCCACCTGGCAATCTTCCAGCCATGATTACTATCAATCATGTAGGCAGCGGCCTTTTGAACATGTTCATGGAAAAAGAGCATCGTTTTAAGCGACTCCGGCCCCTTGCTCATGACATCTCCCACTGAAACGAATTTCCGTCCTTCGGGATGCAGATAAAGACCTTCTTCATTTTTTTGATAGCCGAGCTTTTCAAGCAGAAGGATCAACTCTTCATGGCAGCCATGAATATCTCCGATGATATCGATACCATGCCCGATGTCTTTTTCAAGAGGATTCGTATCCCTGCTGACCTCTAGGTTTTCTGCTTCCTTAATCGTGTAGACCGAGGAAAAGCCTTCTTTTTTCAGATTTCGCTTTTCTCTTTTGAACGTTTGGCATTGCTGCCTGATACGCCTTTTTCCCCTTGGATGCTCTCTTCCCTCATCCCTAGCAAGAAGTACTTCTTCAGGGGTATCGAGCACAATCGCCTGAATGGGTACATGATGCTTTTTGGCAATCGCGATATATCGCTTCCTATCGTCTGGGTGAAGGTTGGTTGCATCGATCATGGTCAATTTATTCAAGCGGCATCTAGCCTCAATGACGGCATCCATCACGGAAAAGGCTTCCCCTGAAATCGCTTGATATTCGTCCATCAAACTGTCCGCCTCGTCCTTTGCCCGATCACGCCAATCAATGAATTCGATGTCACTGACCATAATCCTGAAATCATCCGAACCTATGACCTCCGAGGATACAATCTCTTCTTTTTCGATCATGCTTTTTAATAAAGTCGATTTACCGCTATTGGATGGACCAACCAACAAGACAATCCCTGCATATGGCAATACGATAGACATTATTCGTCCACCTTCCTTTCAAACACGCACATTTGTGTCGGACAGCCTTGCGTGGCATGCTCTTCACCAATTCCTTCGAAGCGAAGGTCGTAGTGGCCGCGATGATTCCGGGCTGCACACCACTGTTGAAATTCGGCCCTTGTCCACTCGAAACGATGATCCGCATGTCGAAGAACGTCATCCATATCGTAAACCTCGTTATATTCTTGGTTTGGCGTTGTAAGGATCAGGGCTTTCGGCTGATAATCGTGCAAGATCGTATCCATCACCTTCGGAAGGCGATGTTCGTCGATATGCTCGATGACCTCACATAAAATGATGGCATCCTTGTTCTTTAACCTGTCATCATAATAAAAAAGTGAGCCCCAAAGTGTCTCGGGCACGACGAATGTTTCTTTATCCTTCACTTTATCAAATCTTCCCAATGCTTTGAGAGAGGCGGATTGGGATGGCTCGACGGCCAGGATTTCCTTGATTCCCTCGACAAAACCGAGCCGTACGGAAAGCTTTCCTTCGCCTGAACCAAAATCGACCACGCTTCTTGCATTCATATCCCTTACCGCATCAACGATTTTTTCATAGCGAAGGTCATTCAACCGAACCTTGCTTTCTTTTTCAGCCTTCATCTTTTCAGGCTTCTTATTCTCGACAATACTGTATACTTCCTTGAATCGAAGGGATTGGCGATAAATGAAATCACGCATGGGATGCTTCTCTAGCCAGCCCTCCCCATATCTTTCAAGTTTTTCGATTTCCTTTTCATCAATGTAATAATGCTTATAATCGTCGATGACCGGAATCAGAACAAACAAATGCCTTAACCCTTCCTGTAACGTCTTCAGCCCCTTCAAGGAAATAAATCTTGCCGAACTCTTCTCCTTCATATCGAAGGAATATTGGATTTCGGGACGCGTAATGGTCACTTCATAGCCAATCGGCCCGAATAGATCACATAATTGCTTGTCCGATAGAGCGGAAACGACCGGGCCGAAGTCGAACTGGAACGCAAACGGATGTGTCACCCACTCTGCATAATCCTCCTTCGGCTGCCCATTCAACGCTGTCCCCAATGCAGACCTGATCAATGAGCAAAAAATGCTGCTAACCGCAAATTCGCGATCATTTATGTAGTGGGTAATATCATACGAATTAGCATCGCTTTTCACTAATTCCAAGGGGTCCGGGGTAACAAAGATGGTCGCCTCCAACTCCGTTTCCGAGCACTTACTATAAAAAAGGCGCACTAAATGCCCTTTATGATTTCTTTCATACAGGTTATTCGGGTTCTTCGACAATAAGTAAGAAATCGCCTTAACATTGTCCCCCGTCGCCATAATCGTCAGCTGCATGTAAAACACTCCTTTCGAAAAAACAATTTCCAGTTAAAAAGGACTAGTAACCCTAATCTTACCACAAAATGAAAGAGCTTTTCCGATATGTTCGAGTTTTCGGTGCCTTAAATATAGGACGACAAAACGTAAAGGAAAATGGTGAATTGTGGGTTTTTCCATACTCAGCTTCTCCAATCAACTAGTTCGTTTTAAAACAATATTCTTTTTGTTGACAAAAAACTAGTTACTTTCCACTAAAATCCGTTCCATTCAAAAGAAAAATGCAGGTTCCTATAGCTTGTTATCAAAACTCTTGGCTAACACATTACAATTGACAAGTGGTTAAGTACTTGCTAATCTAAAACGGACAGCTGTCCACTTTGTGTTTTGCAAGTGCAGGTATTTATGGTTTTAAAGTTAGCAAATAGAAATAAGGGAGGTAATATGATGAGTTATATTCAAGTTACTCATACTAATAAATCGTATAAGCTCGGCATGAAAGAGAAAGTACAGGTGTTGCACGATGTGAACATATCCTTTCAAAAAGGGGAATTCGTATCCATTTTAGGAGAGTCTGGGAGTGGGAAATCCACTCTTATGAATATCATCGGTGGCATGGATCGTGATTTTGAAGGAGATGTTTCAGTAGATGGAAAGAAGCTTGGACAAATGAAAGAGAAGGAAATTGATGATTACCGCAAATTGAAAATTGGTTTCATCTTTCAAAGCTTCAACTTAATCAGTCACTTATCTGTGTTGGAGAATGTCATGATGACCATGCAAATGACGAATAGACCACGCAGTGAACAACTTGCGAAAGCTAAACAAATATTGACAGAATTAGGATTGGAGAAACATCTAGACAAAAGGCCAAATCAGTTATCGGGAGGTCAAAAACAAAGAGTGGCAATTGCCAGGGCCTTGTCCAATGATCCAGATATCATTTTGGCTGATGAGCCGACTGGAGCATTGGATAAGAAAAACAGTGCACAAATCATGGAGCTTCTGGATGGAATCGCAAAAAAGGGGAAACTTGTCATCACCGTCACGCACTCCCAAAAAGTGGCTAATTACGGTTCGCGCATCATCACAATGGATGATGGAAGGGTTGTAAAAGATGAACAGTTAAAAGATGCATATCCTGCCAATGAACGTACGGAGCAGACAAAGACAAAAAGTCTCGGCTTACCGGCGGCGATTAAAATGGCTGCAAAAAATGTGAGATTAAATAGTAAGCGAAATGTGTTGGTCTCTTTTGGCGGGGCGATCGGCATTTTGAGCGTCATCCTTATGCTTGGACTCGGAAGTGGCGTAACAAAATATATAAACGATGAGATCAGTTCCAGTCTGAACCCGAACGTCATTCAAGCTACAAAAGCTCCGGAACAAGGAAAAGAAGAGTCAAAACAAACACCTTTGCCAAATCCTATCCAAGAAACCGAACCAATCACAGCAAAAGACTTAGAAAAAGCAAAACGCATAAAACATGTGAAGAGCGTAGATCAAGTTTTCACATTGACTTTAAGCAGTTCCATCAACTATAACAAAGGATCGGCTGATATTGTCAGCTTTCAAACGATGAATAGCGCTGTGAAAGAAAGTGATTTGATAGATGGGAAGCTGCCAAAAAAAGGCGAGATTCTATTATCTGATACGCTGGCTAAAAAATTGTCTGACTCTCCGAAAAGTTTGATTGGAAAGAAAGCGACTTTTTATGTGAAGACGAAGGATCAAAAAGATCGGCCTGTTGTTCTGGAAAAGGAAACGACTGTCTCCGGATTAATAAAAGGTCAGATGAATCAAGATACAGCCTACACCACCTATGATACGATTGAGGATATGTATGAATCAAAGGAGTTGCAGGTGTCTGCGTCGCAGCTCGATGTGACTGTCGACGACGAGAAGAATGTAGATAATGTGCAGGCAACTATGGAAAAGAAAGGATTCACAAGCACAGGAGTCGGAAGTATTTTGAACCAGGTGACAACATACTTGAATCTGGCGACAGCTTTGCTTGCAGGAGTAGCTGGCATTTCGTTGCTTGTATCGTCAATCATGATCATTGTTGTCCTTTACATTAGCGTGGTGGAGAGAACGAAGGAAATCGGGATTTTACGTGCGGTTGGCGCGAGAAAGAAAGATATCAAGCGCATCTTTTTTGCAGAAGCGGCAATTCTAGGTGCGGCAAGTGGATTGATTGGCGTTGTGATCGCCGCCCTTATCGGCTTCCTCGGCAACAATGTGATGGAGAGGATGTTTGACGCAAGAATCATCAATATCGGGGTAGGTTATATGGTTATTGGAGTCGTAATTGCTGTGGCCATCAGCATTATTGCTGCTTTGTTTCCAGCAGCGAAAGCAGCGAAATTGGACCCGATGGAATCCCTGCGTTACGAGTAGAATAAATGTAGAGTGAAAGGCGTTTTGTCTAGTTCAGTTCCTTTGTTTACATGTATACTTAGTATAAGAACTAAGGAGGGGTTTTCGTTTGTCTAGAGAGCAAAAAAAAAGTGAAATGACGAAAACAATTATTGAAACAGCAAAACGTCTATTCAATATTCACGGGGTAGAGCAAGTGAGTATGCACATGATTGCGCAGGAAGTGGGGATCGGACAAGGTACAATGTACCGCAGGTTTTCCAATAAAGCGGAATTGTGCATGACTATTTTATCCACGGACTTTCAAGCATTGTTTCAAAGGATCGAACGTTATTTGCAAGAAAATGCCTCTTGCTCATCTTATGAAAAAGGAAAATATATGATTTTGGAAATGATCCGCATGAACGCGGAACACAGCAGTTGGATAGAGGTGATTTTTTCTCAAACAGACTTTAGAGAAATGCATCATAAAGAGAAATTTTCTAAAGTGCCAGCCCCGTTTATAGCTGTTCAGCATATGTTTGAGCCACTGTTTAAAAAAACAGATGGTATGGAGGATCCATTCTTCTGGAGCACAACCTTGGCTTGGAGCTTGAATCCAATTTTGATTCGGACATTTTCGGAAAAAGGATACACTGATGAACAAATAGCTGAACACTTTGCGCAAGTGTTTTTACGTGGGCACGATCGCTAGTTGAGCTTAAATGAAGGGATCTCTGGATAAATGAAAGGGAAGCTATTCTTTTTGCAAAAAGAATAGCTTGTTTTTTTGTAGCAAAAACTACTTAATTTGTACCGGAAAAATATTTTAAATCCAAATGTACTTTAGATATGGACCTTGGAATTCAAGCATGTCTTAATTTCAATTAAAACCAATCTCCCTAAGCATGACCTCTAGAAGCTACATGCTAAAATTTTAATGGTTGCTTTAAAATATCGCACACCCCATCAACTACAAAGATTGTGACTTTCAGGTCCGTTACATTCTCTTCACATCAATCAATTCAAACCGCTCACAAACGAGCAGCATATCTTCTTGAAAGGTGTGACCGATTTTGTGCAGTTCTTCTTTAAAAAAATGTTCATGTGCATTCCACCAGTATGTATACGTTCCATCGCCTTCACCTTCTGCAATCGCGAACTCCTCGCTCACTTCATTCATCGGCAATACTTCGACATTCACTGTTCTTATGATCGCTAAAGGAATATCCTCGCTGCTTAAGATAATGCTGTAATCGCCTACGGACGGCAATGGCTCATTTTCCTCTCCATAAAAAACATGACCGGAGCACGTTGCCGTTTTTATCCCGTCGATCACCAACTGAGCCAACTGATCGGGATCAGCGCCGAATTGCCACGCACTGACTGACTTTGGCATTTCTGCGCCTTTCTTTTCCCAAAATTCATGCCAATATAATTCCGCTTTCTGATTCATTTTATGAGCTTCCTCCTTGATTCGCATGGAAGTTATCCTTCCTGCATTTGTTCCCATTCACTTAAATACATGCGGGTCATGATCTTTTGACGGTTTTCCAGCTTGCAAATGAATTCCAAGCTATTGCCGTCCGGATCATTGAAGTGGATTTTTGCATGTGCATACTCTCCATGCGGCATTACAAAAGGTTCGACTGGTTCAAACCCAAAAGCCTCCCTCGGCTTAAATCCTTTGCCTTCCAGCCATGCGACGGATTTCTTTAAATCTTCCAAGGATACGTGAAAAGCTATGTGACGCAATGAGGGGTGATACTCGACCTCCACTTTCTCCGTTTCCCATAAACCGAGCCACCTTTTATCCTTTTCAATCCATAGGAAAGCCAAATTGTCCTCCACCTTGGGATCCAGCTGCAAGCCAAGCGCTTCATAAAATGCTATCGAACGAGTCAAATCACGCACGGGTAAATGCGCTTCATATAACCCTCTTATCATGCAATCACCTCCTTAAAGCTTCATTTTCAGCCCTTCATGAGTGGCCGTGAATCCTAAGCGTTCATAAAAACGCAGCGAATCTTCCCGCTTTTTATCGGTCGTCAGCTGAATGATATGACATCCACGCGCTTTCGCACGGTCGATTGCATATTGAATCAACTTGCTTCCAATCCCCTTACCCCGTTCTGAAGCTGCCGTCCGTACTCCTTCGATCGTAGCTCGCCAACCGCCTTGATGCGTAAGATAAGGCGTGAAGGTGATTTGTTGCACCCCAACGATTTGCCCATCGAGGCAGGCTACGATCAATTCATTGTTCCTATCAGCATCAATTGATTCAAAGGCATCGAAATAGCTATCTGGAAGCGGGTTTTCATATCGCTCCCGCTCCTGACCTAATACATCGTCGGCGAGCATTTGCACGATTTCGCATAAGTCCGTTGCCATAGCATTCCTGAATGTGACCATATGATCCCTCCGTTTATTCAGTTCCGTTCAATTATAAGTTCTGCTAATGATCCGCCGTTCCCTCTTTTTCCTCTAAGCTTCCATAAAAAAAAGACCGCTGCAATTAGTGATTTGCAGAAGTCTTAAGCATTTACCACTCGCTTAGTAGGCGCTCCACCCTGCATCCGCTGTTATGACGGTGCCGTTGACGAAGCTCGAATCCTCTGAAGCAAGGAATAAAGCGATTTTCGCGATTTCCTCAGGTTTTCCATTGCGTGGATTGATGGCCATTCCCAATTGCTGACGAGAAGCACCGAATCCATTGATATTCGTCATGCTTGAGCCGATATTCGTCTCAACTCCACCTGGCGCTATGGCATTGCAGCGTATGCCCTTGCCGGCGTACATGAATCCCGTATTTTTCGTGAAGCCCACGACTGCATGCTTCGAGGCCGTGTATGCCCCGCCAGCCCGAGCACCATATAAACCGCCGGCGGAAGCGATATTGATGATGACGCCTTTTTGTTTTTCCAAAAAGATCGGCAGCACCTTTCTAGTCGAACGCATGACGCTTGTCGTATTGATGGCAAAAATCCGCTCCCATTTAGCATCTTCAATATCTCCTGCCGGTTCCATGCCATCCATGATACCCGCGTTATTCACGAGAATATCCACCGTACCGTACGAGCCGACCGCCGTATCGATCAAATGCTGAATATCTTCTTCCAATGCCACGTTCGTTTTAATCGCAAAGGCGGTGCCGCCAGCCGCTTTAATTTCTTCGGCCGTCTCATTCGCACCATCCAGATTCACATCCGATACGACGACTTTGGCACCTTCTCCAGCATATAGGATCGCAATTTGTTTCCCCATGCCTGATGCTGCACCTGTTACGACGGCAACCTTGTCCTGTAATTTCATCTAATCTCCCCCAGTTCATAAATGTTGTTGGTAAAAGTGAATCTTAGTGTACAGATGTTCATTAACTACCTTCCTTTATAGTATAATTAGTTTCAATAACGTTATTCAATCAGCAAATGCAGCCCTCGATGTTGAACAATGAACATTAAGGATGCATTTTGATCATTAACGGAACAAGGAGTGTTGAAAATGGCGAATTACAACACGGGGATTGATAGAAGAATCAGGAAATCCAAAAAAACTTTAAAGACTTCCCTCATATCGTTGATGCAGAGTAAGGATTTCAGGGAAATATCCATCACTGACATCGTCGAACACGCTGACCTGAATCGCGGTACCTTCTATAAACATTATCAGTACAAGGAAGAGCTGCTTGAAGAAATGATGGAGGATGTCATCGCCGATTTGATCATATCTTACCGGGAGCCATACAAACATGTCGATGTATTCACCATCAATGAGTTAACGGCTTCAGTGATCAAAATATTTGAACATGTTGCTGCCCATGCCGACATTTATACACTCGTACTGAAGTCGAATGCATTGCCGACTTTACATGATAGAATTTGTGAGGAATTAAAGAAGCTCCCATTGGAGGACCTGGAGGATTATCGGCCGAACACCAAAATTAATAAAGCACTTGCCTCCAGCTACCAAGCCTATGCCATTTTGGGCATGATCATCGAATGGGTCAACACCGGCTTTACCTATAGTGCGGACTATATGGCGGAACAATTACTTGAAATCATCACGAACAGACCAGTTGATGCTGTTTATAAAATAAGCAAAACGTTTAAAGAGGACGCACTGGAATAAGAGGAATGCACAGGCCCCCACTCTTGTTCCTTCCAATACTGGACACGAACCTTTTTCCCGATCAAGAACGGCTGCTCCTTCAAAACCACGAATATGGACATAACCGATATAAAAGAGAATGAAGGCAGCCAAAATCGCCAGAATTCCTGGCAACATGTTTAATAAAAAGGGAAATCCTTTTTTATAAAGCCTTTCCCTCAGTGATGGCAGTCAACAAGAAATTTCCACATATTACACCTACTGATTTTTCACAAAAATGGAGTAGCTACTAGGCTCGCGGAACCCCAAGCGATCCGCCAGCTTCCTTGACGCCAGGTTTTCGACGTTGCAATCCCAGCAAGGTATCATTTCATTCTTTAAGCAATGATCAATAAAGGCTTGGGCCGCTTTCTTGGCCACACCCATTCCCCTATACTCGGCATCCACGTAAATATCGATTTCGGCATATACCTTACCCCTGAAAATCGACGTGCACTCTCCAGCCAGTGCCGTTTCCCCATCGATCACGGAATAGCCAAATCCCTTATCCAGGAAATGCCCTGCAGACCCCCAAAATCGCTCATAGTACTCAAGATTGAACTCATGACTGCTCCTTATCGTTGCTTCATCCAGCCTGCTTACAGTGAAAGGTTCCTGCAACTGAACCTCTTTGACACCATACTCCTCGGGATGAAAGGTGAATGAATATCGGCTGCTTTGTTTCAGTTCTAACCTGAAGCAATCCGAAATAAGCCCGTCCCAACCACCACTCCCTGAAAATAGCGTGAACCGCCTTCCTTCTTTCAGCTTGCTGCTGCAAAATTTCAAAAAATGCTTATTGAACGCAACGTTTGAAATTGGACCGCCAACAAAATATAAACCCGAATCCGTTCCCACAAAAATCGTTTTTGGCGAATTGAGATCATCGGCAAAAACAAATCCTGGAATGAACCGTTCCAGCACCGCGAAAACAAATGTCGGGCATCGCTCCTTCCTTTTATATAGATAAGGCAACAGCCTTTCGAACTCCTTTTTTTCTAACTCCTGCAATTCCGCTCCCTCCCCTAAGCCTTACTTCTATTTATTTGGACCTGCCATGCATTTTCCGGGCATTTGTGTCATTTAATTCGGCCTTCTCACCATTTAATCCGCCCTACAGCCGATAATTCGGCCTTTTCACCTCTTAATTCGTCCTTCCGACCATTAATTCGACCTTATCGCCAATTAATTCGACCTTTTCACCTGTTAATTCGGCCTTCCGACCATTAATTCGACCTTATCGCCATTTAATTCGGCCTTCTCACCTGTTAATCCTTCCTTCCGACCATTAATTCGTCCTACGACCTTTAATCCGTCCTTCCGACCATTTATTCTTCCTTCTTTTTCAGCCTGGCTGTGTTGACGGCAGAGAAGTAGTCCATGACAAATGGGCGAAATTGTTCGGCTGCTGGTGTGAAGTAGCGTTTTTCCGACCAGGCTAGGCCAATTGTTCTCTGACACATAGGCTCGGTTATCCGGAGTTTATGTGAGGATGTTCCCGATTGGTGGAGCCAGGTCAATTCGGATACGAAGGCGATGCCTAGTCCTTTTCTGACAAGGTCCGAGATGACAGCCGGTTCATCGCCTTCAAACGCGATGTGCTGGACAAATCCAGCCTCCAGGCAAAATTGGTCCGTTAGACTGCGGAATCCAAAGCCTGTGTTCATGCTGATGAACGGTTCATCCTTCACTTCCTGGAGTTCAATGCTTTCCCTGCCTGCCAGCCGATGATTCGGTGGCACGATCAAGTAAATTTCTTCGGTGATCAGCGGCTCCCACTTGATGTCGGCTCCTTCAATCGGGACGGAGGAAATGCAGTAATCGATTTCTCCTTCGATGAGCAGCTGCTTCATGGATGATATCGATTTCAGGAACTGCTGAAAGCGGACATCTGGATATTTAGTTAAAAAAGTGCCCAATAAATCTGGCAGGACCCTCGGTATGGTGACGGCCAGCGTGATGTTTTTTTGGTCGTGATCGGATAATTCCTCGATTTCACGCCTGCCTTCATTCAGTTCGGCAAAAGCCCGTTCGACCCTGTTCAAAAATTTTCTTCCAGCTGCATTGAGCCTGATTTTCCGATGTTCCCTATCGAATAATGTGACACCCAAATCCTCTTCAAGGCGAGATATCGTTTTACTAAGTGAGGGCTGGGCTATTTGAAGCTTTTCGGCGGCCTTCGTCATATGTTCAAGATGTGCTACGGTTTGAAAATACTGAAGCTGCAATAATTCCACTTTCCCCACTCTTTTCATATAGATTTAAATCTATTATTACATAAACAATTATGTATTATACAGCATTAATAAAAGCCCTTATGATGAAATAATCTCATTTAGTTGGAAAGGGCAGGCTCAATAATGAAAGGTATGCAACTTGTATTACATGATATTAAAGCAATGTGGATGCACAAACATGGGAGAATCGCGCTGATTTTCCTTTTGGTCGTTCCTTTGATTTACGCAGGTTTCTTCCTGGCGGGCTATTGGAACCCATATGGACAGCTTGATCAGCTCCCAGTAGCTGTAGTCAACCAGGATAAAGGCGCACTAATGGACGAGAAGCCGATCGAAGCCGGTGAAGACTTCGTTAAGGAATTGAAAAAGCAAAAAGAATTGGATTTCCATTTCATCTCACAAAAAGAGGCTGATTCGGGCCTTAAAAAAGGCACCTATTATATGGTCGTGACGATTCCGAAGGATTTTTCCGAAAACGTCACGACATTAATGGATGAAAAACCAAAAACGGCCAAGCTTTTATATACTGTCAATCCTGGCAAGAACTTCGTTGCCTCGCAAATTAGCACAACAGCGGTTGAAAAGATGACGACGAAAATCAATGCAAGTATAACTAAAGTCTATTCAGAAGGCATCCTTTCAAAATTCCAGGATGTTTTAAAAGGCATGGCGGATGCGGGAAATGGAGCGGAAAGGCTGCATCAAGGAACGCTGGCTGCGAAAAACGGCAGCGCCAAGTTATCGGACGGCATTCAAGGTTTGCATGCGGGTGCCGAGAAGCTGCAATCAGGAAGCAACCAGCTTGTGGATGGCCAAAAAGCTTTGGCTGACGGGGCCGCCGGTATCACGGAAGGTTCCCGGAACTTGTATTCCGGGATGAAGCGGCTTTCGGATGGACATCAATCATTGGAAAATGGCATGAACAATCTTAACCAAGGGATTAAGAACTGGTCAGCCGGAAATGACAAATTAAGCCAAGGTCAAGATCAGGCAGCCGATACGGCGAATACGCTGAAAAAACAATTGGCTGAGTATGGCAAGAGTCATCCTGAAGCAATGCAGGATCAAGACTTCAAGCAGATTCTTGCCCTATCGGAGGGAATATCCAAAGCAGCCACCACGATGCAGGCCGGTCAAAAGCAGCTGGGCGAAGGTGCCGCCAAAGTGACAGATGGCCAAGATGCCCTTCAGGCAGGGATGAAAACCTTCGGGGATAAAATGACATTAGCCTTATCTGGCGCCAAGCAATTAAACGACGGGTCCGTTGATTTTGCCGATGGATTTTCCAACTGGTCAAACGGCTTCTCCCGTTTTCAGGGCGGCATCGATTCACTTGCCAGCGGAAGCAGCAGGCTCGCAAATGGTTCGGCGGACCTTCAAAGCGGCTTGGCTTCATTGGAAACCGGATCGAATCAATTATCGACAAAGCTTAATGAAGCTGCGGACAAAACGGCCAGCCTACAGTATGATGATTCGAACACGACGATGTTCTCTGAACCTGTGGAATTGGTTCAATCGAACCTATCCGACGTTCCTAACTATGGAACCGGAATTGCCCCTTATTTTCTATCTTTAGCCTTTTATGTGGGCGGCATCATGGCTTCCAATATTCTGCCGCTCGGCCGCCGACAGAATCTTACGGTTAACGGAACGGTCCATTTTACGAATAAGCTGGGGCTTGTCTATGTAATCGGCCTAATACAGGCATTGCTGGTGGATGCGGTTGTGCTTCTAGGCTTCCATTTGCAGGTCGCAAGCGTCCCTGTATTCATTTTATCAAGCATCATCGTTTCCTTTACCTTCATGACGTTCATTCTCATGCTGGTTACTGTATTCGGAGTGGTCGGGAAATTCGCGGCCGTCACGCTCCTCGTATTCCAACTGGCTACCTGCGGCGGAACCTTCCCTGGTGAACTGGGGATGTCATTATTGACGAAAATAGGTCAATTTTTACCGATGGCCCATTCCCTGCAGGAGCTTCAAGAAGTCATCTCCTTAGGGGGCTGGGAAAACCTGCGGACACAGATATGGATTATGCTTGCCTATCTCGTTTCTGCCGCGGTCATCGGCTGGATAACCAGTCATATCCAGCATGCTAAAGTGGCTTCCGACGAAGTGATCACATGATTTAAGGAGCCGTGTCATTCTCATCGGAATGGCATGGCTCTTCGCTTTTTTGTATAATGGTCATAAAGTCCAGATGGAGGGCGATTGGAGATGCTTGAACAGCTATATGAAGTGAAATCATTGAATATGGGAAAAACCGAAACCTACCATTTCGGAAAAAAGGTGTACCGATCCGCGATTAAAAAGAGCCCAGTGGACGGTCCTGTATTTTTAAGCAAGGTAGGATTGGCTGGTGATGAACAGGCCTATGAACATCACGGCGGGGAAAATAAAGCTTTATGTTTATACCCGTTCGACCATTATGAACACTGGAGACCTGCTTTTCAAAATATGGTCGATACCGCCCTTTTTGGCGAAAATCTCACGGTCACTGGTCTGACGGAGGATAAAGCCCATATCGGGGATATCTTTTCGCTTGGCGAGGCCATTATCCAAGTATCCGAGCCGCGTAATCCTTGTTATAAACTTGCAGCCAAATATGAGGTGCCAAGCTTGATCGTCCAAGTTCGAAATACAGGATACACAGGGTTCCTGCTAAGAGTGTTGAAGGAAGGAATGATTTCCCCCAATGACCCGATGCAATTGATCGAGCCCCACCCACAAAAGGTTTCGGTTGCATTAGTCAATGATGTTAAATTCCATGACCGTTTCAACCGTGATAAAGTGGATCAGGTTTTACAAGTCAAAGAATTATCCGAGAGCCTGCATCTTGCCATTAAAGAACAGTTCGATTCCGGACGAAAAAATGGCTGGGGCTGATGGTAGATCGGAATGACAAAATAAGCCCCCATACGGCTGCCGAGGCAGACCATATAGGGGCTTTCCTTGTGTCTTTTACGCGGTTTGCTTTTTCTTCTCGACTGGTTTTTCTTCAGCCGGCCATGCGCGTTTGATGAATACCGTTAAAATAAGCGCCACGGCTGCAATGAAGGTCGAGACGAGGAATGAGAAGTTGATTCCATCCAGCATGGCCTGCGTCCCGATTTGGGCTTTCATTTGTCCCATCATCTCAGCGGTGGGCTGACTTGTTAATTTGCTCATCGCTTTCGTCATTAACTCTTCAGCAGATGAAGCGGCACGGTTTGACATGACCGTAACAAGCAAGGCTGTACCGATAGCACCCGAAATTTGGTTCAAAGTGTTATTCATTGCCGTACCGTGCGGGTTCATACGGGCTGGCAGCGAGTTCAATCCATTTGTCATGATTGGCATCATCGACATGGACATTCCGAATGAACGAATGGAAAACAGGATTATAATATGGGTATAAGTGGTTTCCATTGATAACTTACTTAAGTAATACGTAGTCACCACGGTGATAAGCAAACCGATTGAAGCAAGAATGCGGGCACCGAACTTATCGAAGAGCTTACCGGTGACAGGTGACATGAAGGCCATTAATAACGCACCCGGCAGCATCAGTAATCCAGAATCGAATGGTGAAATGCCACGGACTGTTTGTGTGTACATCGGAATTAAAATCATCCCCGAGAACATCGCCATATTCAGCACGATTGAAATCGTTGCTGAAAGTGCGAACATCGGGTGCTGGAAAATCTTGAATTCAAGCATTGGCGTTTCCATTTTAAGCTGGCGTGTAATGAAAAGGACCAGGGAAATGGCACCGACGAATAGTGTTCCGTATACCCAAGGGCTATCCCAGCCTTTGCTGCCCGCCGAACTGAATCCGTAAAGCAAACCGCCGAAGCCTAAGCTTGAAAGGATGACCGATATTTTATCGATGTGGATATCGACTTTTTCCTTGTGGTCCCGAAGTTTAAAGAAACCGAAAACAAGAACGAGTAACGCAAGCGGCGTAATGAAATGGAAGAGCATTCTCCAATCATAATGTTCAATGATCCAGCCTGACAGCGTCGGCCCGATTGCAGGGGCGAACATCATGACTAAACCGAATAATCCCATTGCCGATCCCCGTTTTTCGACAGGGAAAGAAGTTAATAGCACATTCATCAAAAGCGGCATCATGATCGCAGAACCTGCAGCCTGAACCATCCGTGCCCCTAATAGTAGCGGGAAAACTTCTGCTACTCCTGCAATGATCGTCCCGATGGAGAACAGCAGCATCGCTGTCAGGAAGAGATTTCGTACCGAATATTTCCTTATTAAAAAGGCAGTTGTCGGAATCATGATCCCGTTCACAAGCATGTAGCCTGTTGTCAGCCATTGGACTGTGGAGGTTTCTATCCCTAAATCTTTTGTAATCGATGGCAGTGCAATATTTAAAAGGGTCGAATTAAGTATCGCTATGAACGCACCGACCATCAGTATGATCAATATGCCATAAGAGCCCTTTTTTTCCATTGTTTGTGCAGTACTCACTTTTTATCTATTCCTCCATTCAAACTATTGGTTCATTATATTGTACGATAGGTACACCCCAACCTCATAAAATCAATAATATACCCATGGTTCATTTTTTGCAATAGAAATTTTAACGGTTTAAATAAGGGTTTGTGCTGTGATGAAAAATAGAGTACGATTACATTTATACAAGCAGTATAATGAAAATAAGGTGATACGATGAAGAATCGAAGGCAGAATGTCATTGATACGGCTCATAAGCTTTTTATTGAAAAGGGCTACCAAGCCACGTCCATCCAGGACATTTTAGACGGCAGCGGCATTTCCAAAGGTACATTTTATAATTATTTCCCTTCGAAGGGAGAATTATTTATTGCCATTTTCCGTTCCTTTTACAAAAGGATCCGCCATGATCGGGAAAAATTGCTGGAAGGTCAAGATGCAGCTAATATTGAAATTTTCATACAGCAGCTCGAACTGCAAATGATGGGCAACAAACAGAGCAAGCTGCTGATTCTGATTGAAGAAGTCCGCGTTTCCAACGATGAAGAATTAAAACAATTCATCAATCAAACCCTGTTGTTGAGCTTACGCTGGATGCATGGCCGCTTTCTCGATATATTCGGGGAAAGTACAAAACCGTATCTTTTGGATTGCGTGATTATTTTTCACTCGATGATGACCCATATGAATCATTTCAATCATCGTGCGAATGCTATCCCGAAGCCGGAAATACAAATTATCCGCTACTGCATGAATCGAATGATCCAAACTGTCGATGAGGTGGCAAAAAGCAAGGAACAAATTCTTGATCCGGAGCTATTGGACACGTGGTTTCCGCAGTTTGAAAACCATCTTTACCCATGCCACAATAACTTGGCAAACGCGACCACGGAATTAAAAAAGGCGATACACACAGTCCTTCCCTGCGGAGAAAATCAAACAAGGGCAATCGAACTCATCGACTTCATCCAAGATGAGCTAATGCAGTCCGACACCCCAAGGCAATTTTTAATAGAAAGCTTGCTGCTCTCTTTAAAAAACCAATATTCGGAGCATGTTCAAGCCTATATGGAAGATTTTGAGGAAAGCATAAACGCGTGCCTCGTTCAATGAATAAGAAGGCAGCCCATTCGGCTGCCTTCTTTTAACGCCGTCAATCAATCCAGCTCCGATTTACTCGCTTTAGCTGCCATCGCCTTATTTTTGTTCCAAACCTTGAACTTCATGAAAATGGCTGCAAGGCCTATTATCACCACGAATATCAGGCTTATTAAGAATCCCGGGCGGATCTCCTTTTCAAGCAATGTCCCACTGACCGCAACAAATATCAATAGCATGCCAAAAACCCCTGTGGCCTTGCTCCACGCTTTGTTTTCCAAAATCTTGAAGGAAGAAAGAATGATGAAGGACCAGTTATATAAAAGTAAAATACCGGCAGCAGTAGTGATGTATTCATAAATCTTCCCTGGCAGGAGCAAGGCTGTGATGATGGAAGCTAAAAGCCCCAAGGCCCCAAGACATAGTGACGGGAGTGGCAGATTCTTGAATTTCTTGATTTTTTGCATGAATAATGATGGCGCATTGCCATCGTCGGCAATCGTAACCAATAAATTGGTGACACCGAATAAGGAAGCCGTCATCGCCGAAAAACCGGCCACGATAATGGCTCCGTTAAAAACATGCGGAAAAAAAGTAAGATGATAACTATCCAGTGCGGTCACGAAAGGGCTTTCCTTCTCACTGAATGCCCCTAGAGAAACCATCGTGACAGCTAACCCCAATGAGATGACATAGATGATCGTCAGTCCCATGAGCATGATCGTCCCTGCCTTTGGTGCGTCTTCTTTCTTTTTAAGCTGCATCGCCATCAGTCCGATCACTTCAATGCCGCCAAACGCATAAAAAGCATAAATGAGCGATGTCCAAAATCCTTTCAGCCCTTTTGGAAATAATTCATTATACGTATTGGGAAATGACGGCGGCTTTTCTCCATCAAGTCCAAACCAATCTAGAACGGCACATACTGCGATAATGATAAACATCACGATAGCAGCTGTCTTTATGATGGCAAGGAGGTTTTCAATCCTGTCGAAGCCTTTCGTTCCCAGCAATACCACAACGATTGAAACAATAGCGAATCCCGCGGAAAACAACCATAGCGGAACACTCGGGAACCAAAATTGCGATAATAGCGACAGTGCCGTCAACTGACTGCCCATAATCAAAATATTGGAGCACCAATAATTCCAGCCACAGCTAAAGCCAGCCCATCGGCCAAATGCTTTATTGGCATAATAACAAAATGAACCTTCCTGGGGATCTTCTGCCGTCATTTTGGCAAGCAGGTTATAAACGATATACGTACCGAGGGCAGCCAATACAAAGGCAAACACAATGGATGGACCGGTCGTGATGATCCCGATCGTCGACCCAACGAAATATCCTGTGCCGATCGTGCAGCCTACACCGACCATAGACAGCTGCCACCACTTCATATCGCCTTGTTGCCCGCCTGAATCAGAGGCATCCATGCTCTTGTTTCCTTTTGCTGAACTGCAATTGGCTTTTACCATCATACTTCCTCCTTCCATAAAGGGGTTAATGGGCCGCTTCTTTTTTATCCGAACTAATGAACTTCATCACTAGCAATACAATGCAAATACCCATGATTCCAGAGATGATATAGCTCATATTAAGATAGTCCTTCATGACAAGCGACATGACCGGAGGGCCCGCTGCGACTCCGATGAACCTTGAGGACATATAAAAGGAGGTTATCGTCCCCCTCTGTTCCTTTTCAATATTTTGGGTGATGATGGCATCAAGCGTCGGCAATAAGGCGCCAATCGCGATGCCCACCAAGCTCGTGACGAGCAGGAGCAGAAAGACCTTCTCCTTAGTAAATCCAACAAAGACCAAGCTGATCGACAGGACTGCTAAACTGATCATGATGATTTTTTTCATGACCGGCAACTCCCCTTTGATCTTTTTTCCTGCGATATAGGAGGATACACAAAGAAAAAATAGGGGAATCGCAATGACAAAGCCCTTCTTGACTCCATGCAGATGATGTATTTTCTCCAGGTTTTCCGACAAAAAGAAAAGGACCCCGAACAAAACCAGCATGACAAATACACCAATCAGGAAAACGCTATACAGCCATTTTCCTTCCTTCTTGAAGATTTGTTTCGTATCATGCCAAAATTCCTTTAGTTTCTTCGGTTCGTCCTTTTCCTTTGGTACCTTAATAAAGTAAAAAACCAAGACTATAGATATCAAGCTGAAGAAGGAAATCGAGAAAAAGGGTAAAAACCATATAAATGCGGCAAAAAGGGAACCTAATATCGGGCTCAGCACTTTTCCAAATGTATTCGATGTTTCGATGATGCCCAAGCACGAACTCGTTTTTTCATCATCATCCTTGTATAAATCCCCGACTAGAGGCAGTATGATCGGCGAGGCGCCAGAAGCACCGATCCCTTGCAGTACTCTCCCAATGATGATCCAGGTATATGGATCATCAATCTTCCAAGATGCATATCCTGCAACCAATCCGCCAATCAAGGCAAGAACCAAGCTTGGCAAAATGACCATTTTCCTTCCGAACCGATCGGAAAGATAACCTGCGATAGGGATTAAAAAAATTGAAGCTACGGAATAACTTGTAATGACCATGCTTGATTGAAATGAAGATATCCCCACCTTCTCCTCAAAAATGGGCAATACCGGAATAAGCATTGAATTTCCAAGTGTCATAACTAATGGGATTGACGCCATACTGATCAAGCACCATATGCTGACATTATTTTTCTCATGACCTTCCATACCTACACTCCTCATCCATTATAAACACGACTTTCAGCATACAAAGGCAAAAAAAAATTGACGACTCAATCGTCCTTCATTGAATTTTGATGTCTTTAATTAATATGTTGTTGGGCGGAAGGATTTATTCAGCGCATACCCATGATAATGAATGGCTTCTTTTCCAAAACAAAAAGTGGTACAAGTCCTTTTTCGTGAATACATTCAATTAAGCAAATGTTTTTCATGAGGAGGTGATGAAGTATTGGGCGTTTTTTTAAGCTATGTATTGCTGGGGCTATCCCTAGCTGCTCCTATCGGTCCCATTAACGCCGGCCAATTGGACAAAGGAATCAAGAAAGGCTTTTGGCACGCCTGGATTTTCGGCTGTGGTGCCATTTTAGCGGATGCTGTCTATTTAGTCCTTGTCTATTACGGAGTCAGCCGCTTTCTGGATAACTCCTTCATACAAACCTTTTTATGGCTATTTGGCTTTTTTGTCCTGACCTATACAGGTATCGAAAGCCTTTCAAGTGCAGGTAAAATAGAAGTGAATGCACGGAATGCGAAAGAATCCCACTTTTCTTCCTTTGCATCAGGATTCATCATGGCCCTCTCCAACCCTTTATCCATCCTGTTTTGGCTCGGTATTTATGGCTCGATTCTTGCAAACACCACAACCAAATACGACTTTCATCATATAATTCTATACAGCTCAGGCATCCTTCTCGGCCTCTTAGCCTGGGATACCACAATGGCCATCATCTCCAGCAGCTTCAGGCGCTTTTTATCCAAACCCATCCTTATTGGCATATCCGTCATCTCCGGCCTATCTCTTATAGGAATTGGCATATACTTTGCCATACAAGCCGCAAAGGCTCTAATTACATAAACGAAACATCTCCATAACGTTAAAAAAAAGCCTCCAAGCAGAGGCTTTTTTTGCGGGTTTCGCGCTTTTTCTCAAAAGTTTGGGTGCTTTTCCCGCGAGTTTGGTGCTTTTCTCGCCAATTGGGGTGGTTTACTCGCCAATTGGGGGTTTTTCTCGCTAATTGGGTGTTTTACCGTCAATTTGGGCGCTTTTCTCGCCATTTCGATGCTTTTTCTCGCCAATCATCGGTGCAGGCCCGCGAGTTAGTTGCTGCGGGACTTTATTTGTAGAAGCAGTTTATGGATGAATGCCTCTATTGAATTTGATTTATTTGTTTGCTCACCGTATTTCCGGACGTTGACTTCATTTTCCTGCTCTTCTTTATCGCCAAGGACGAGCATATATGGGATTTTTTCCATCTGGGCTGCCCGGATCTTATATCCGAGCTTTTCATTTCGTTCGTCTGTTTTGACCCTTATGCCGAAACTTTTCAGTTGTTTTTGAAGCTTTTGGCAATAAGGAATATGAACAGTCGAGACAGGGATGATTTGGACCTGTACCGGGGCAAGCCATAGCGGGAAAGCTCCGGCATAATGCTCGATCAGGATACCAAAAAAACGATCGATCGAGCCATAAATCGCCCGATGGATGACGACCGGTCGGACTTTATCATTTTGTTCATCAATGTAAGTCAAATCGAATTTTTCCGGCATTTGAAAATCAAGTTGAATCGTTGCGCATTGGTGGCTGCGGTTTAATGCATCCTTAATATGAAAATCAATTTTCGGACCGTAAAATGCTCCATCTCCTTCATTTAATTGATAAGGTAGGCCGATATGGTCGAGCACATTTTTCAAGGCTGCTTCAGAAGCTTCCCAAAGGGAGTCCTCTCCCAATGAATCCTCTGGTCGAGTCGAGAGCTCCACGGAGTATTCGAATCCAAATGTACGATACACTTCGTCAATCAGTTGAAACACCTGCTTGATCTCCCCTTCGATTTGATCCTGCCGGACGAATAGGTGGGCATCATCCTGGCAAAATGTCCGGACCCTCAGCATGCCGTTCAATGCTCCGCTATACTCATGACGATGGACTTGACCGAACTCAGCCATCCTGATCGGTAAATCCCTATAGGAGTAACGATTATTTTTGAAAATGAGCATATGACCTGGACAGTTCATCGGCTTCATCGCGAATTTCGTATCATCCACCTCAGTAAAGTACATATTCTCATGATAGTGATCCCAGTGGCCCGATTGTTCCCATAACCGCTGATTCATCAAGGACGGCGTGCGAACCTCATCGTAATGGCCCTCGCCTTGGAGCTCACGCGAGAATTTTTCCAATTCATTCCTGATAATTTGTCCTTTCGGTAAATAAAATGGCATGCCTGGCGCTTCCTCGGAAAACATGAATAGCTCGAGCTGCTTCCCTAATTTCCGATGATCACGTTTGGCTGCCTCTTCCATGAAATTCACGTGATTTTGTAAATTTTTTTTGCTACTGAAGGCCACGCCATATATCCGTTGAAGCACTTCATTCCGTTTGTCTCCCCTCCAATAGGCACCTGAAACACGAGTCAGCTTGAATGCTTTTATATAGGATGTCGCCGGAAGGTGCGGCCCGCGGCAGAGATCGATAAATTCACCTTGTTGATAAAGCGTTAGTTTTTCACCGTTCGGGATGTTCTTCACTATATCCAGCTTGAATGACTCCCCTCGATTCTGGAAAAGCTTCACTGCTTCTTCATAGGAAACCTCAATCCTTTTTATTTCCAGATTTTCGTTTATGATTTTTTCCATTTCATTTTCAATGGCTTGCAGACTCTCTAAGCTCAAAGGATGAGCCAGCTTAAAATCATAGTAAAAGCCATCCTCGTTGACCGGGCCCATGCCCAATTCAGCTGTGCCTTGAAGTCTCTTCACCGCTTGTGCCATAATATGCGCCGATGTATGCCGCATAACCTGCAGCCCTTCTTCCGAATCAAGTGTTATTATCGAAAGTTCAGCACCTTCATTCAACTGGAAACTTAAATCAACCAGTTGCTTATCAAGCTTTCCTGCTGCTGCCTTTTTCCTTAAGCTTGAGCTGACGGAGGCTGCCACGCTCCCCACTGTCGTTCCCTTCGGATATTCCTTCTGCTTCCCATCCGGGAATCGAATGTTGATCATTTTTTCATCCATCACATGCACACTCCTTTAGAATAATAAAAAAACGCACTCATCCCTAAGCAAGGGACGAGTGCGTTTACTCGTGGTTCCACCCAATTTCCCATAAGCAAGAAAACACTCATGGCTCTGGAGCTTGTAACGCAGCTTAGACGATATCAATTACTCTCGTTCACTGATATAGCTCAAAGGCGGTAAATCCTTTTCCTAAGCCAGGAAGTTTGCAGCTGCCCTTCCCTCTCTTGAGACCGTAAAAATGATTATTGTCCTTTTCATCGCAATATTTTTATAAACAAAAAACGCACCCATCCCTAATATAAGGGACGAGTGCGTTTACCCGTGATTCCACCCAATTTCCCATAAGTACGATCACCTATGGCTCTGGAGCTGTAACGTAGCTTAGTCGATATCGGTTACTATCCTTCACCGATAAAAGCTCAAAGGCGGTAAATCCTTTTCCTAAGCCAGGAAGTTCGCAGCTGCCCTTCCCTCTCTTAAGACCGTAAAAAAGATTGTTGTCCTCATCATGGCTTCTAATTTTATATTGTTATACATATTACATTCAATCCCTGAAAGTTACAACATTTTATTCCAAAAAATATTTATTTTAACAAATAAACAAATCCTATCCTAGTATTCTGCCGATTGGTATAATTGGTAAACAAGGAGGTTCACATGAAAAATTCAAGCAGGTGGTCGATCGTATTTGCGGTGATGGGTGCCGCGGCATTTGGCAGTTCTTTCATCAGTAAAGCAGCCTTCGATTTTTTAATGATCTTCGGATTCGCAGCATCATCACTTGGCATGCTATTAAGCTTCGGCGCCATGTACAAAAATGAAAGAGGAAAAACGAAATTTATGGCTGTCGCCGCGTTTTTTTTAGGCTTCATCCTGGTTTGGAATGAACCATTTCAGGTCATCCGGCTTTTAACTTGGCTGAGAAATTAAAGGGGGCCATACACATATGAATATTTGTTTCATTGGCGGCGGCAATCACGCGAACAGTGAATTGGATGAAGTGTACCAGGAGCTTGCAAATATATTGAAGCGTGATGCCAAAATTTTAATAATCCCGTTTGCAACGGACCATTCCAGGTATGAAGGATGGCTGGCAACCATCAAACAAGCTTTTTCCATCATGGAACATGCACGTGTTAACGTATTGAACGAAAACCTTTCAGAAAAAGAAATGAAACAAGCTATAAACGAACATGATGCTCTTTATTTCATTGGCGGCAGGCCAGAAAGATTGATCACTGTAATGGAGGAAAAAGGACTTACACCGATCTTAAGAAGCTTTAAAGGCTTGATCATTGGTTATAGTGCTGGCTCATTAGCCTTCTGCACTGATTGCATAATGACGAAAGATAAAGACTATCCAGAAACGATTGTGGTCGATGGCTTGGCATTCGTTCCGTTTAGCGTTGAAGTTCATTACGAAGATAAGATCGATGGAGAATTACTTCCCCTTTCAGCCGGACGAGAGGTATATGCAATTCCAAATGGAAGCGCCCTTTTCACGAAGAACGGCGAACTCTATAAAGTGGTTCATGATATTTACTTCTTTCAAAATATGGACAAGGGAAAGGTACATGCTTTGATTCAAAGCACTATCAGCTCTTTGCATGCTTCAGACGAAACCATAGGATAAGTCCAGTGGTCCAAAGGGTTATCGCACAGCCAAAGCCGAGCAGTGATAGTTTTGCCCTAATTTGTTGATCACCAAGCAGGATGGTGCTTGGTGCGACCAGTAAAGTGATAAGTGCCAATAAGCAGAGCATGATTCCCGTTACATAGTATAGTTTGATTCGAAAAAGCGATGCCAGAGGTAAAAAATGTATGCCCACGATAATCGCGATGACGGCCGGTATAAGCTCGGTTTGTTTAATCGCGTTACAGATGGCAATGGCAGCCCCAATCAGCAATCCTTCGGCGATGAAGACGATGTTGAACCAAAAACGGATACGCTGAAAATGGCTTGTAGTTCGTTCGGGCATTTTTTGTGCCTGATGTAGTAATGAAATGCCTCCAATAAGCAATAAGAGTCCAACTAACATGGAGGCGAGTTCCACGTATGGAAACCCCCATTCCTGCAAGCCCATTACACCGATCCCCGCCCAAAGCGTACCGAAGAACGCCATGAAAATGACTCCCATTCCAGTACCGCGATATGCTTCTTTCGTTTGCATCATCCAGATCCTTTCCTCTTCCGTACTATCATACATAATCATAATACTGCGGATATTCACCAATTATTCATGACCGGTTCTCATTTTCGGAGATATAACTGCTGATTTCGTCGATATATTTCGTTTTTCGGAGATATAACTGCCGATTACGTCGATATATTTCGTTTTTCGCAGATAAATTCTTATTTTCGCAAATATAGTTAAAAGCGGATAGCCTGCCACCGAGGCAGGCTATCCGTTTTATTGCCGCTTACTTTCTATTTGCAATCTTTTCCTGATGGGTTTCTTCCTGTCCGACCTCCAGCCCGCACCACTGAACGAGGGTCAGGGCGATGATTTCCGCTGTGGAGAATACGTTGTCCAGCAGGATATATTCATTCGGGTAGTGGGCAACCTCGGTTGCTCCCGGTCCGAAAACGATGGCGGGTGTTTCACCGACATGTGTCAGCAATCCACCGTCCGTTCCCCATGGCGAGGCTTCAATGACGGGGTCTTCTCCGGCCACTTGCCTGTATTGGTGAATGAGCGCATTCATGAGTTCATGCTCTGCATCAATGGCTCCGGGAACCCAGCGTGCCCCGAACCATTCCAAGATGGGCGGATGTTCCTTGAACCAATCGTCTCTTTCTTCCAGCTGCACTAACCAGTCCGCCATTTCTTGCTTTGCCTGCTCCATCGTTTCCTCCGGGGCAACGCCCATCCTCCCTTCGACCTTGACAAGGTCGGGAACGGACGAAGGCCAGTTGCCGCCTTCGATGACACCTAGATTGATTGGGATGGGAATGGGTGTGTTTGCATAAAGCGGATCAGTGATTCGTGCATTTCGCTGTTCTTCCAACGTACGTATATGATTGATCACGATCATGCTTTTTTCAATGGCGCTGACGCCTTCATACCTTGTTCCCCCGTGAGCTGAGCGCCCTTTCACAGAGATCCGGAACCACATCGAGCCTTGCTGTTTCGGAAAAATCTTCATATTTGTCGGTTCAGGGATAAGGGCAGCATCGGCACCATATCCCCTCAGGACAGCCGCTAGCGTTCCTGCCCCGCCGCTTTCTTCTTCGATGACACTTTGAAAGATGACATCTCCTTTTAATGAAAGGCCGCTTTCCTTCAATGCTTGCATGGCCAGGATCAGGGACACATTGCCACCTTTCATATCGGTTACGCCGCGCCCAAACATTTTTCCATCCTTGATCGCCCCACTATATGGGTCATCATCCCACTGATTGCGATCACCGTCCGGAACGACATCGATATGTCCGTTCAAGATAATCGAACGGCCGCCACCCGTTCCTTTCATGATTCCGACTACATTAGGACTGTTGGAAAAGTCACTGCGTGGGGAATAAAAATAGTCATGCTTTTTCAGATCAGCGCCATCAGGTTCCCAAATATCGACCTGCAAACCCATTTCCTTCAGTTTTTCGGCGACGATGGCCTGTGCACCAGCTTCATTGCCCTGCGTACTCGGGGCTTGTACCATTCTTTGCAATAAATCCGTTCCTTCTTCACGGTGTTCCTTGATCCATTCGTTAATCCGCCTTTTTATTTCTGTCACGGTTTCCCCTCCTGTTTTTGCGTTTAATGAGCGATACTATTCAATGATGCTGACAGCAGCATGTATTTTCAGTTTTGCTTCGGTATTCACAATCACATCATTCACGGTATAAGGGGCCATGACCTCCTTCAGCACCAGCCCTTCATCCGTAACTTCCATGACAGCCATCTCGGTAATGATCAAGTCCACACTGTTTCTGGCAGTCAATGGAAGTGTGCATGTTTTCAAGATTTTCGATTGACCATGCTTATTCACATGATTCATCAATACAATCACCTTTTTCGCTTTTTGGGCCAGCTCCATTGCCCCCCCCATGCCGGGGACCCTTTTGCCTGGAACGATCCAGTTGGCCAGATCCCCCGTTTCACTAACCTCCAGGGCACCCAGTATCGTCATGTCGATATACCCTTTCCGGATCATTCCAAATGCCGTTGCACTGTCGAAGTATGAAGCACCTCGCACGGTCGTGATCGGGTACCCTCCAGCGTTACAAAGAGCGGAATCCTCCTGCCCGGGATCAGGCAGCGGACCAGTACCGAGGACTCCGTTTTCCGCATGAAACAATACATGGAAATCGTCTGGTATATGATCGGCGACCAATGTAGGGATGCCGATTCCCAAATTGACGATCAGCCCATCTTCGATTTCCTTGGCTGCGCGTTTGGCAATCCGATTTCGTACATCTACTGCCATGCCCATTTCCAATTCACTCCCTTTGTCAGGATCACCATATCTACAAAAATGCCAGGTGTGACGATGCACTCCGGATCAAGCTCTCCTGCCGGAACGATTTCCTCCACTTCCGCAATCGTGAAGGATCCAGCCATCGCCACCAGCGGATTGAAGTTACGTGCCGTCTTGTCATACACTAAATTCCCTTGCGTATCTGCCTTTTTGGCATAAACAATGCTGACCTCCGAGGTCAAGGCGGTTTCCACCAAATATTCCTTTCCGCAAATCATCAGCTTTTCCTTCCCATCTTCGGCTATCGTGCCCCCTCCGACATCGACAAAAATACCGCCTAGCCCAACACCGCCGGCACGAATCCGTTCGGCTAAAGTCCCTTGCGGTGAAAATTCGACTTGCAGCTTTCCTTCCGTCATGAGACTGCCGGCATTTGGGTTGGAGCCGATATGCGAAGCGATGACCTTCTTTGCCCTTTTTGCCGTCACAAGCCGGCCGATTCCGATATCAGGAAACCCAGTATCGTTACCGATCAAGGTCAGTTCCTTGACTCCCTTATCAAGGATGCCCTGAATGAGAGTTGGCGGAGTTCCCACTCCCCCAAAGCCTCCGTACATGAGCGTGCAGCCATCGTTTATATGCTCCAATGCTTCTTCACTGGTCGCCAGTTTGTTTTTTTTGACCTGCTTCATACCCGTACCTCCTACATAGCCTGCATGTTCCCCATCAAGCCTTCTCTGTACAATTCCTGCTGCAATTCTTCAAGTGAGGCTCCCAGGATTTCAACGAGGCGCCCGATTTCTTCTTTTGTAATCACGAGCGGCGGTGAGACAATGACCGCATCACCCGCTATTCCTTCGATCGCACCAGAGGCAGGATAAATCAATAATCCTTTTTCAAAGGCTTTAGTCACAAGCCTTGAGGTTATGCCGCTTTGCTGCTCGAAGGGCCTTTTGGAGGCGCGGTTGGAGACGAACTCAAGTCCCAGGAGCAGTCCCTTTCCCCTTACATCACCAATGATCTCGAATTGCCGAGCGAGCATCTGCAATTTTTGCAGCAGATAGTCGCCTTTCTCCTTCGCTGCCAAAACAAGCTCATTTCGCTCCAAGTAGGTAAGCACTTCCAATGAAATCGCAGCAGATAGTGGGTTTGCACTATATGTGTGTCCGGCCATGATTGACTTCGAGCCTGTTAAAATCGGCTCCATGACACGGTCGCTGATCATCGTGGCTGCCATCGGGGTATATCCGGCACTCATCCCTTTGCCCAATGCGATGATATCGGGGATGACCCCCCAATGTTCCATCGCGAACATTTTTCCTGTCCGGCCCATTCCCGTCATGACCTCATCGGCAATGAAGAGAATGTCGTATCGTTCGCAGATTTCCTTAATTCTTGGATAATATCCTAAAGGAGGGGTTACCGCACCAGCTGAGGCCCCGATGATCGGTTCGGCGATGAAGGCCGCGACATTCTCGGAGCCGATCCTTTGAATGGCCGTCTCCAACTCATTGGCACACTGCAGCTGGCAGCTTGCAGCTTCAACATTATACGGACAGCGATAACAGTACGGAGCGGGTATGGTCGGGAAATCCTCCAAGAGCGGAACAAATCGTTTTCTTCTCGGGACATGGCCCGACATCGAGAGGGCGCCCATCGTAATCCCGTGATAGCTCGTCCATCTGGAGATGATTCGGTTTTTTCGTTCGAATCCTTTTTCCTGCCAATGTTGAATGGCGATTTTCATGGCTGTTTCGGTCGCTTCCGAGCCGCTATTCACAAAAAATGACCAATTCAAATCCCCTGGTGCCAAGTCGCTTAGTTTTTTGGCCAATGCCTCTGCGGCGTCACTCGTAAAATGGGAACGATATGCAAAGGAAATCTTGCCGGCCTGCTCCGTCATCGCCTCGACAACCTCCGATACACCATGGCCGATACTCGCAGTAACCGCACCAGACGAGCCGTCTATATACGGATTGCCATCCGTATCATAAAGGTACACTCCAATCCCATGAGAGATAGTGGGATAGTGCTGGCCCAGAGTCGGCTTAATTAAATGATTGCGTTTCATTTCATCTCTCCTTTCACGTTCGCCCACACATCATTTAGCAGATAAATCCTTGCCCCAAACATTCATGTCCTCATACTTATCCCAAATGTTGCAATTCTTCGTAAGCCGGCCGCCATATTGATAGCCGAGCTGATAAAAAACGGCGTTCATGCCCATGGACAAAGATCGTGCCAATGAATAGGAACAGAATATGCTTTTCCTGATCAGTTCTTCTTCCAATGCCGTTAGGAGCACCTTCATGAACCCATGCTTCCGGTGATGCGCAATCGTTGCACAGTCTGTCAATTCCGCGTTGTGATACCTCTCATTCACTTCCGCGGAGGCAGCACTCACGATCGAACCCCCATATTGGATGATGCTGAAAACCGTCCCCTCCTCGATCACCTTTTCGATATATCGCTCATCGTTCATCGGTGTAGGGTAGGTTTCAAAAACGGTACGATAAAGCTTTGCCAGCTCGCGTGCGTCCTCACCTGTAGCAAACCGAAGGACATAATCCTCAGGAATTGGCTGTTTTTCCTTCAATCGAGGAACCGCGCATGCAGCTTCGATGATTTTATCCTCCTTAATCCAAAAGTCGCTCGTTCGTCTTTCATCCGTTAAATAAAAGGCCATGCAATAAGCGTCATTCCCCTTAAAATATTTGCTCATGATCCCTTCCAGCATGAAACCTTGTGCCAAAGCCGCAGATAGATCCTCCTGTCTCGCTTTAAGGATCACTTTCGTGAAATTCTGCTCCTTTGCGATGGCAAGTGCACGCTTCACCGCCGCTTGGAAATGACCGCGATAATCATCCAGGCGCAGCCGCTGATTGACATGATCATGATAGAGCTCCATCACAAAACAATCCCCAGTTTCCACTTGGCTGAAAAAAGGCAGCTTTTGAACAGTCATCTTGTTCCTCCTTTCTTAAATGGTCCGGGAGAAGCGAAGTCTGCCACCCACTTCTCCCGCGACCTTATTTCCAATTGAATAGTTGCTTGACAGGCGCCAGCAGAAGCTGATCATAGGTGAACTCATCAGGATATTCACTCAGATCATGAATGGATAAAGCTTCATCGACCTTCTGATTCATGTGATCGGACACATAAACCCCACATCCCGGGCAATTCAGGGCGGGAACCTGCAGGAGCTTTATCGATCGCTTTCCATCAGGCATGATCCAGTAGCAGTCCTTCTTTTCACTTTCTTCAACGTCAGGGGCATTGCACCACAAGCACTCCATCTTCATTCCTCCTTGCCTTCCGGCTTCACCGGTACACTTTTTGCCAGGGCATTCTTTTTTTCCTGCGCTTTTCGCAATTTCTCCTTCATCTCATCCCGTTTATCGCGACGATCCTTCAAGGAGGCATGCTCTGCCGCATTTTCATAGGCCTTTCGCTTATCGAGACGTCGCAACCCCTCTGGCACCAAATTGAATTTTTCGTCCGTCATGAGCGCGGAGATTCCCACAGCTGCTTTTCGTTCTTCGGTACCGTACACTTCATCAAAGTACGCGTCCGCACTGCCGGAAACATAATTCTTCGGCTCCGGATAGCTGGTGATGACTCCTTCAAAATTCCGCAATACAACCTTATCCGGGCTTTGGGATAGAAGGTAATTCGGAGTCAAGGCTATCTTTCCGCCGCCGCCAGGAGCATCCACCACAAAAGTCGGCACCGCATAGCCCGATGTATGGCCACGCAGCGCTTCAATGATTTCCAGTCCTTTTGAAACCGGCGCCCGGAAATGGCCGATCCCTTCAGATAAATCACATTGATAAATGTAGTACGGTCTTACTCTCGCCATGACACAGTCATGCATCAGTTTTTTCATGATATGGACGCTATCATTGATGCCAGCAAGGATGACCGCTTGATTGCCGAGCGGGACACCTGCCATCGACAGCATATCGCAAGCCTTCTTCGCTTCATCGGTCAATTCAAGCGAATGATTGAAATGGGTGTTTAACCAAATTGGATGATATTTTTTCAGAATATTGCATAAATTTTCCGTAATCCGCTGCGGGAACACGACCGGCGCCCTCGTGCCGATCCGGATGATCTCCACATGCGGGATGGCGCGTAAGTTGCTCAATACGTATTCAAGGATCTTGTCATTGATCAGCAAGCCGTCCCCGCCGGAAATCAGCACGTCCCTCACTTCCGGAGTATTTCTTATATATTCGATCGCCCCGTCCAGTTGCTTCTTCGGCACGCCCATGCCGACCTGGCCGGAAAAACGGCGGCGCGTGCAATACCGGCAGTACATCGAGCACTGGTTCGTGACGAGGAATAGCACCCTGTCCGGATAACGATGCGTCAAGCCTGGAACTGGTGAATCCTCATCCTCATGCAGCGGATCCTCCAAATCATATCTCGTCTTGTTCATTTCTGCCGAGAGCGGTACGGACTGTAACCGAATCGGACAACGAGGATCATCAGGATTCATCAAGGACGCATAATAAGGCGTTATATTCAAAGGAATCGTTTGCGTCGAGATCCGGACTCCTTCCTCTTCCTCCGGTGTCAGATTGACGACCTTTTTCAAATCATCCAAGGTTTTGATCGTATTGGTCAATTGCCAAATCCAATCGTTCCACTGCTCTTCCTTGACGTCCTTCCAAAGCTCGATCTCATTATAGTGCCTGCGTCCACCAAGGTATTCTTTATGTTTTATTTCCATTCCCATCATGTTCATGTTAAAAATTCCCCTCCCCTTATTCTAAAAAACTTATCAGTATACACTCGCAAGAATGATGCCAACAGCCAAGATAAGGAAATATCAGTCTAAGAGGGAAAGCTGTCCTTCCAGGCCGCAAAATCCCTTTCTAAACGCCCAATATTTTGCAGCAAGATTTCTTGCACTCCAAAAGGAATTAACATTCACAGCCTCTACGCAAGGCTCCTATGATAAACTCGTATTATCTGTATTTTCTAAATAATGACTTCAAGGGGGAGTAAGATTTGTTGATACATAGAATTGATGAAGAAGTTTCTTTACGGTTGTTTACTATAGATGATGCTGAAGAATTTTATACGTTAACGATTCGTTCAAAAGCATATTTAAAAGAATGGCTCGGTTGGCTCGATTACGTAGAAAGTGTACAAGATACGGCTGAAAATATTAAATTAAGACTAACGGAATTAGTTGAAAATGGGGGATATCCAAAGTCATTCGCCATTATCCATAAGGGGAAAATGGCAGGGACAATCGGATTCAATGACATAAATAAGCTGAATAAAATAGGGGTCGTCGGGTATTGGCTAGGTGAAGAATTTCAAGGGAAGGGCATCATGACCAAAGCATTTAAAAGGTTAATTGAATACGGTTTTAAAGACCTTGGACTTAATAGGATAGAAGTTAGAGTGGCTGTTGAAAATATGAACAGCAGAGCGCTTCCTGAGCGATTAGGGTTTAGGAAAGAAGGGGAATTAAGGAAAGCGGAGTGGTTATATGACCATTATGTCGATCATGTTATATATGGACTCCTGGCTGAAGAATGGAACATATTATCCCCAAAAAGGAACTCCTAAATAAATAGGAGTTTCCTTTTTTCATGATTCTCTCGTTTCAGCCGTATACACCTTTTCAATTCTGTACTTGCTTAACTTATATTGTAATCCTTGTCTCGTAATATTGAGGGCCTCCGCCGTTTTGCTGATATTCCCGTTATACTTCTGGAACATATTGATGATCATTTCCTTTTCCAGTTCTTCAAGGACGACAGGTAAATCAATACTTTCCGTTAATGTTGGTGCCAGGCTGTGTGCATTGGTGGGAGTGTATTTGCCTGAAGGAAAAAGGTAGGCCGGAAGGTGATGTTCATCAATCCTATCCTCCCCGGCATCCATGACGTTAAATGCCAATTCGATGGCATGACCCAGCTCACGAATGTTGCCTGGCCAAGAATACTGAAGAAGCCGATTCATCGCTTTTTGACTGATTCCGCGAACATCCGAGAAAAATGATTTGTTGAACTTCTGAATAAAATGATTGGCGATTTCCACTATATCCGTTTTACGTTCCAGCAGAGACGGCATGGCGATCGTCACGACATTCAGACGAAAAAATAAATCGGAACGAATGATTCCCCTCTCTAAAGCCTCATCGGGGGAAATGTTCATCGCGGCAATGATCTTCACATTAATTTTTTGCTCCTTCGCCCCTCCGACGCGGCGGACCTCACCCTCCTGCAGTACCCGCAGCAATTTCGCCTGCAATCCAAGGTCGAGGCTATTCAATTCATCAAGAAACAGCGTACCGCCATTGGCTTGTTCAAAAATCCCAAGCCGATCCACCGCCCCGGTGAAGGCCCCTTTCGTCGTGCCAAACAACAGCCCCTCCATCAACTCCTTTGGAACTGCGGCACAGTTTTGTGCAATGAACGGTTGATGGCGATGAGCACTTACATTATGTATACTTTGCGCGACCAATTCCTTCCCTGTTCCCGTCGGTCCATAAATCATGACCGGGGAATGGGTACGGGCCGCTTTTTTTGCCAATGCTATCGCTTCTTGAAAGGCGGGGCTGCTCCCAATCAAATCACTGAAATGATACGTCGCCGTCCCTTCAAAAAACTTATTTTTCTTATAGGTTTCAGCAAGCTGCGAGCGTAAATCCACTATTTGATCATACATGTTCATGACCTTGGTAATGTCCTTGGCAATCTCCACTGCCCCGATGATCTCTCCATCCTCATACAAAGGATACGTGCTATTGATCGACGTAATTTTTTTCTCCTTTACATTGACATATGTTTGAATCGATTCATTCGTTTCAATGCCTTTGTCCAAGGCCGCCTGCAGCGTACTCGATTCATCGGTCAAGGATGGGTAAAGCTGAAAGATATTCTCCCCGAGCACCTGTTCACGTACCAGCCCATCGATATGTGCCATCATTTCATTGTAAAAAACCGTATCTCCATCTTTATTCACGATATGGACACCCACATTGATCACATTCAATATCCATTCAAATTGAGTGGAAAACTGATTGACTGAAGATTTCATTTCTTCATCTCCGTTCTCTGTCATTCGATAGAATTACCTGTAAATTATATCATTTAATGGTAAATGGATTCATGGAAATGACAAAGCTTCAGAAAGGAATTTCCCTTTCAGGAGGGAAATATATATATAAGGGGGCGATTGGGATTACAAAACGAACAGACGAAATCAATTTGGAAATTAAGGCTTGGGAAGAAAAGGACCTTGATTTACTTATCCAACTAAATGAACCGAAAATGATGGAGTATCTTGGAGGTCCAGAGAGTGCAGAACAGATCGAAAGACGCCACAAACGTTACCTTGAGATTGGAAGCAAAGGAAGCATGTTCAGCATCAATCTACCGGGAGCTGAAGCCATTGGCTCCGTCGGCTACTGGCAGACCGCCTGGAACGATGAAAGTGTGTATGAAGTCGGTTGGAGTGTCCTTTCTTCTTTTCAAGGAAAAGGTTTAGCATCTCAAGCCGTGAAGGCCGTTATCGCCAAAATCAAGGACGAACGCAAATACCATTGCATTCACGCATTTCCGTCCGTCCATAATGCAGCGTCCAATGCCATTTGCCGCAAGCTGGGATTCCACCTCATCACCGAATGCGAATTCGAATATCCCCCAGGCAGCTTCATGACATGCAACGATTGGTGCTTAAACTTGAATGAAACACTAGATCGATAGCCAATTTTTGTGTAGAAAATGCTTTTCCGGGAAAAGTCGAATGTTGTTGGTTTTAGGTGATTTATTTCCCGGGAAAGTCGGAATATTGCTTGGGGAGGCGGAACATTGTTTGAGAGTGATGGGATTTTTCACGTGTAGGTCGGATTATAATTTAGGTTGGACGGATTAGTGGTTGATTGGGACGGATTATCACCTGATTGGGACGAATTATCCTTCGATTCGGACGAATTATCACTTAATTGGGACGGATTTTCCTTTTCACAGGATGATTGACAGCCTGCTATCCATCAAATTTGACTCTTTCAAGCTAGTAATTGATTCCATGTTTCTTGACCTGCTAGCTTATCTGCAGAAAGGTTGCTTGCTTTTTGAAATTTGGATAGTGCCGCTTCGGTTTTGCTGCCGAATCGTGCGTCAAGTGGCCCGGGATCGAATCCTTTCATATAAAGGGCGGCTTGCAGGATCCATGTGATAGGGCCCGCAGCTCCTATTTTCAAGATGATCATCGCAGCCTTGGTTTTTGGCCCCCATTTCCCATCGACCGCAAGTCTATGATTATATTGCCTATTAAGCTCCGTTTGTATTCCTTTTAAAAGCGCGGTTCTAGTTTTAGGGCCGAAAAATCCATCGACTGCTAGATTCGTTTTATATCGGCTGTTTACTGTTTTCTGGATGGACATGATTTGGCCATCTCCTTTACTGGCCTTTGTTGTTTTGAATAGGTTGGTAAGTTGCGGTTTCTTCCCTGCTTGTAACTGTGTATAAGTTAAACCGCCCGTCATTTCCAAGTGGGGGTAATCCTTGAATGCCCGCCAATCTCCGCCCCAATCGAATCCCAACTTTTTGCCTATCGCAGCTACATGCTTCCACCTTGAATCCACCGTCCAGATTGCCTTCCTGCCATCATCACTCACCAGGAAGAAATCGATGGCCAGTCCAAAATTATGATAAGATTGGCCCGGCTTAGCGTCCGTTACAACAGGCTTACCCGGATCACTATAATTTTTTCCATTGTAGCTGTAGACTCGTCCTTGACCATAAAGCGCGGCTTGCTCTTCCAAAGAGCGATAACCTGCGCTTATCTGTACAGCGATCCCTTCTGTATAAGCCCGTTCGATCATCTCCAAAGCTGATGCCTTCACTACTGCATCCACCCCTTTGCCCATCTTCTTCACTGATCGCTCCACTAATGTTCGTAATTCCACTTTCAAGGTGATCCCTCCTTTTACATCCCTAGCACCCTTTATAAAAGGCTTTTCAACGAAAAAGTAGCACCTGAATCATGAAACCCCCAAAAAAAAATAGACCACTTCCATTCGCTTGTTTGCGAATGGAAGTGGTCTAATGGCAGCTTAACTTATTAATTTTATGCCTTAATTTCAATAGAAGGGCTTATGGTGAAATCAGCCTCTGTTTTACTCTTCACTTCATCAAGCGTTACGCCATTTTGCAATTCAATCAGTTCCATGCCCACTTCGGAAAAATGGAAAACAGCCAATTCGGTAATGAGGCAATGGACGACCTTTTCTCCTGTCAACGGCAGTGTACAGCTCTTTTTCACTTTGGATTCCCCATGCTTGTTCACATGGTCCATTATGACAACGATGCGTTTAGCTCCCTGGACGAGGTCCATCGCACCTCCCATTCCTTTTACCATCTTCCCTGGAATCATCCAGTTGGCCAAGTCCCCCGCTTCGGAAACCTCCATCCCGCCTAAAATGGCAAGGTCGATGTGGCCGCCGCGAATCATTGCAAACGATTCAGCGCTATCAAAAAATGATGCCCCGGCTTTGGCCGTTACCGTTTCTTTCCCTGCGTTGATCAAATCCGGATCGACTTCATCCTTTTGTGGATAAGGTCCGATACCAAGTAAGCCATTTTCCGATTGAAGCATGACATTAAAGTCATTGGGAATCATGTTGGCAATCAAGGTCGGCATCCCGATTCCTAAATTCACACACATACCATCTTGGATTTCTTTCACGGCCCGTTCTAAAATCAGTTGTCTAGTCATTCGAATACTCCTCCTTTTTATGCGTTAGCAGTTGTAAGTTTTTCAATTCGTTTTACATAGTCATTTCCTACAAGCACTTTTTGTACATAAACTCCTGAAGTATGAATTTCATCCGGATCAAGCTCCCCTGTGCCTACAAGCTCCTCCACTTCGACCAATGTCACTTTTCCGGCTGTCGCAACGACAGGGTTGAAATTCCTTGCTGTTTTCCGATATACGAGATTACCGAAATGATCCGCTTTCCAAGCTTTGACAAAGGCAAAATCCCCGACTATCCCTTTTTCCATAATGTATGTGCGGCCATCGAACTCTTTATGCTCTTTCCCTTCAGCGACCTCCGTACCCACTCCCGTAGCTGTATAAAAGGCAGGAATGCCCGCTCCGCCCGCTCGTAAACGTTCAGCAAGCGTGCCTTGGGGAACTAGCTCGACCTCCAGCTCTCCGCTTAAAAACTGCTGCTCGAATAACTTGTTTTCCCCGACATAAGAGGCGATCATTTTTTTGATTTGTTTATTTTCAAGCAAAAGTCCCAGACCCCAATCATCGACTCCGCAATTGTTGCTGACGACCGTCAAATCCTTCACACCTTTGTTACGCAAAGCAATGATTAGTTTTTCTGGAATTCCGCTTAATCCGAACCCGCCAACGATAATGGTTGCACCATCCTCGATTTGTTCAATAGCGCTTTCAAAAGATGATAATAATTTACTCATTCTCCCATCTCCATTCCTAATCTATTCTTTTAAATAAACAATGATGTTCCAAAAGCAATGATGAACACGGTCACTGTTTTCAAGACCGTAATCGCAAAGATATCCTTGTATGATTGGCGATGTGTCAGTCCCGTAATGGCAAGCAAGGTGATGACGGCACCATTATGCGGCAGCGTATCCATCCCGCCAGATGCCATGGATGCAATTCGATGAAGCATTTCCGGGGTGATCCCGACACTTTCGGCCACCTGCAAATAGTGATTTCCCATTACTTCTAACGCAATCGAAAGACCGCCGGATGCAGATCCGGTGATCCCTGCCAGGACATTGACGGCAACAGCTTCGGATACGAGGGGATTGCCGCTTGCGTTGAACACCCAGTTTTGAATGACGGAAAATCCAGGAAGCGTTTTTACTACATTCCCAAAACCGACTTCAGATGCGGTATTGAATATCGCAAGCAAAGACCCCATGGCAGCAGCCGTCAATCCACTTGCCAATTTGACTTTGATTCGTCCTACATTCAGGAGCATCGCTGCAATAATACCGATTGCAAGTGCAACGATCAAAGACCAGGATGAAGTGACTGTACTTACATCGGCAATGTTGAACGTTTCCTTCAGCATCGATCCGTCATACCAGTGCTTTACTGAAATGGCACTGCGGCTGAAAGCGAAGTTGAATGCGACGACAAGGATGAGCGGTACGAGGGACAGCCAAAAGTTAGGCAGGTTTTGCTGTTCTGCACTTTCTGGTTCATTAATATGTCCATCCCCGTACCCTTCCCCATTTGCCACCGCTTGTTTACGACGGCGTTCCAGCCAGAGCATTCCTCCAGTGAATACAATGATCGCGCCTATGATCCCCATGATCGGAGCTGCATAAGTATCCGTTCCGAAATAATTCGTCGGAATGATATTTTGGATTTGAGGTGTTCCTGGAAGAGCATCCATCGTATAAGTGAAGGCACCTAAGGCAATCGTTCCTGGCAACAATCTTTTTGGAATGTCGGCTTCTTTGAAGATGGCCGCTGCAAATGGATAAACGGCGAATGCCACGACAAACAGTGAAACCCCGCCATAAGTCAGCGCCGAACAGGCAAGCACAACAGCAAGAATGGCCTGCTTCGAGCCTAGTGATTTTACGATGGTCTTGGCAATGGATGCAGCTGCACCGCTCATCTCCATCACCTTTCCGAATACGGCCCCCAATAAGAATATCGGAAAAAATGCTTTAATATAGTTAGCGGCAAACGTCATGTATGTCTCTGTATAACTCGGCAGCAAATGACCGCCGGATAAGATGACCGCCAATAAAGTAACAATCGGCGCTATGATGATGACCGGATAGCCCCGGTAGGCTAAAAAGATTAAAAGTCCCAGCGCCACGACAATGGCTAAAATTTGAATCACCAACTCAATTCCCCCTTTTCTTTCTCCCCTTGCCCCAAAGTGACTCCTGAAGCCATTTAGTAGAAATATGAATCTCCCTAAATTCCATATTTTTAATATTTTCCCCTTTTTCCACTCAAGCCTGCCTTCCCCAAGTCAAGCTGAGTGATCCACTAAGTGCTTCCTAATCACTGATAACGCTTTCAACAATCTGTTGAACTACGAAATCCCTTTCCATTTTACGTTGAATCACGATATAAAATGACTTATAGGCCATTCACTGAAGTAATATGCAATTAACGTGCCAACTTAATATCAAGCACTTTTCATTGGATTTTTAGTTAGTGGACAAGCAAAAATCCCTTGTACGTGTCAGGGTTTCCTTACACATAAGCATATTCGGCTAAAAAGTGTAAGCCTTTTCATACAACATTTAAAATCCCCTTCGTTTTATGTGCGGATTTCCGTACAAACGCACTATAGTCCACTTCAGGGATTCGCCTTTGAGCGGGCAATCTGCCTCTGCGCCTCCCTTGAACGTGGATGTTATTCCCATTATTTCGACATGTAGATTGACAATAAACTATTTTCCTATCATCATAAACCATATTTATTCATTTTTTCATAAAGCGTCGTTCGACTGACCCCGAGTTTCTTTGCCGTTTCAGATTTATTGCCGGAAGTCATTTCCAGGCATGAAAGGATGGCAGCCCGTTCGGTCTCATCCATCACCTCGGCCAGAGGGCGGATCGTGACCGTTTCCTTCTGTCCCGTGATTTCTTTCGGAAGGTGCTCGGAACGGATCACTTCCCCTTCTTCAACAATATTCATGGCCCGTTCAATGATATTCTCCAGCTCCCGAATATTACCCGGCCATCTGTAATGGCGCAGCAGCCGTAATGCTTGATCACTCATCCCGATTACTCGTTTTTTCATGAGGTTCTGGTACTTTTCGATAAAATGATTGACCAGGATTTCAATGTCCTCCGGCCGCTCCCTTAAGGAAGGAACCTGGAATTGCATGACCTTTAACCGGTAATACATATCAAGCCGGAATTCCCCTTTCGATACCATATCCTCCAGATTGCGGTTCGTTGCAGCGATTACCCGTACATCAATCGGAATGCTTCCCGTCGAACCAACCCTCTCGATTTCTTTTTCCTGGAGCACACGAAGCAGCTTCACCTGCATATGCAGCGGCAGCTCGCCGATTTCATCGAGAAAAATCGTTCCTCCCTCAGCCGCTTCGAACTTCCCTGCTTTTCCGCCTTTTTTCGCACCAGTGAAAGAACCCTCTTCATAGCCAAACAGCTCGGACTCCAGCAGCTCTGCCGGAATGGCGGCACAGTTCACCTTGACGAACACGCCCATCGCCCGTCTGCTATCATTGTGGATGGAATGGGCAAACAGCTCCTTACCCGTTCCGCTTTCGCCCAAGATCAATACATTCGAATCGCTTTTGGCGGCAATTTTGGCCTGACCTTTCACTTCCATGAAAGCAGGACTTCTTCCCATCAAATGATCAAACGTATAGGAGGCCTTATTTCTCTCGCGAAAATCGCCTTTGTACTTTTTCAGCTCTACTTCAAGTGAATTTATCCGCTTGGAGAGAGCAGTGAATTGCCCGACATTCTTAAACAAAATCTTCCCGACAGCTCCGATCAATTTACCTTGTTTCCGTATGGGGGAGCGTGTCGCAATGATATAATTATCTTTTATTTTCTGTAATTCGGCGACCTCTTGCTTGCCTGTTTTGGAGACCACATGCATACGTGTATTTTCGATGACCTCCGTAACATGTTTCCCTATGGAGCTTTCCTGATCGACCCCTAGAAAATCCGCATAAGCGTGGCTAAGCATTTGGACATATCCTTCCGTATCGACCATCACCAGCCCGTCATAGGCAAATTCGATGATATCCTTGAACAGAATTTCTTCATGATTATCGACATTGAGAAAATCGCTTTTATTATTGGCAAACAATAGAAGATAAATCTGATACTGCTCATCACCGATTTGAATGTTGGTTTTTCTGACAATCCCATTATGATCGTTCAAACGGATGGGCGTATTTACAGCTGGTTCAAGTTTTTTTTCCATAAGCACTTTTATTTGCTGATCAAATTGTTTCTCAGCGATAATTTCTGATAATAGGCGATTGCATAAATTGATTTCTCTACCGTTTTTCGTGACCAAAACACCCACAGGCAATTCTTCCAATATCGCCTTCACTAATTCCAATTGAACCGTTTCAATATCGGCCATCCTTATTCTCCTTAACCGGTCTGAATTTTCCCTCATTATATCATAGGAGAAGGAGGTCAAGGCATTACCGCTCCACAATCAGCGCCGTTCCTTGTCCGCCGCCGATACATAAGGTGGCAAGGCCGGTTTTTGCTTCCCTGCGCTTCATTTCATACAATAAAGTCACTAATATGCGTGCACCAGATGCACCTACCGGATGCCCCAAGGCAATCGCCCCGCCATTCACATTCACTTTCTCCGAATTCAGATCAAGATCATTAAGCACGGCGAGTGACTGCGCCGCAAAGGCTTCATTCACTTCCAGCAAATCGATCTCATCGATTGTCATTCCCGCTTTCGCTAAAGCTTTTTTTGTCGCAGGAACTGGACCGTAGCCCATGATTTTCGGATCGAGCGCGGCGTTTGCATACGACTTGATCGTTGCCAGCGTTTCCAGCCCCAGCTCGTCTGCTTTTTCTTTAGACATCAGGACCAGCATCGCTCCCCCATCATTGATTCCCGATGCATTGCCCGCCGTCACCGTTCCGTTTTCCTTAAATGCAGGACGCAGCTTCGTTAGCTGATCGATCGTCAGCCCATGACGTGGATGTTCATCCTGGTCCACCAAGACCGTCTTTCCACGGCGTTTATATTCAACAGGTGCGATTTCTTCTGCAAACCGCCCTTCCAGCTGGGCCTTTTCAGCCTTCATTTGGCTATTCAAAGCGAATTCATCTTGCTTTTCCCGGCTGATTTCCCACTGCTCGGCAATATTCTCCGCAGTCACGCCCATATGATATTGATTGAAGACATCCGTTAAGGCGTCATACGTCATGGAATCCACGGCTTGTGCATTCCCCATTTTCTGGCCAAAACGATAATTGGGAAGTAAATACGGGGCATTGCTCATGCTCTCTATCCCCCCTGCCAGGATCACATCCGCATCTCCGAGGGCAATGAATTGCGCTCCCATTATGACTGTACGGAGGCCGGACCCACAAAGTTTATTAACGGCCATTGCCGGCGTCGTTTCCGGAATGCCTGCATGAATCGCAACCTGACGTGCCACATTTTGCCCTAATCCCGCAGATAAAATATTTCCTACCAACACCTCATCGATCAGGTCAGCCGGAATTTTTGCCCGCTTGATCGCTTCCTTCGCTGCCACAACTCCCAATTCAACCGCCGAAACATTGGCAAGACTTCCTCCAAACGTACCAACCGGTGTCCTCGCTGCCCCAACTATCACTACTTCTCTCATACTATTTCCTCCTTCTCCCTCTTTAGTTTTGCTAATTTAACGAAATGACGGTCCCTCTCACTGATTTTCCGGGAAGCGGCAGATCCTTCATACGTAAAAATCCCTTCTCCCGACTTCGCCCCAAACTTCCCTTCCTCCACCAGATCACGAATCAACACAGGGGCTTCCTTACTCTGATCCAGCAAGGGCGACACATTATCAAACACCCGCTGCCATGTATCCAATCCGCCTAAATCAGCAATCTCGATCGGCCCGGTAAATGCCCACCGAAAGCCTGGTCCGGCCGTTATCGCTGTATCGATATCCTCCGCATCGGCAACACCCTCTTTTAATAGATGAAAGGCTTCCCGCATCAAGGCAGTCTGGAGGCGATTGGCAATGAAACCTGCTATTTCTTTTTTCAAGAGAATCGGAGACTTGCCGATTTTGCGCATCAAAGCAAGCGTTGTCTCGACGATTTCCAGCCTTGTTTCGTCATGCTGAACAATTTCAACCAATGGAACCAAGTGCCCGGGATTGAAGAAATGCGTGATGACCATCCTGTCCGCGAACGAAGCCTTCGCCATCAATTGGGATATCGGAAAAGTCGATGTATTGGAAGCTACAATTGCATCCGGTTTGATGATTTTCTCCATTTGCTCATATAGACTCAACTTCAACTCGATGACTTCCGGAATCGCCTCAATGATAAAGTCGGCATCCCTTAAGGCTGCTTCCAAATCTACACTATAGGAAATATTCGCCAAGGCTCCTTGCTTTTCCTGATCTGTCAGTACCTCTTCCTCAATCAGCAATGATAGATTCTCGGAAATTCGTTTTTCGGCAAGTATTAAGAGCTCCTCCTCGATATCGTTGATCGTGACAGCATACCCGCTTGATGCAAATGACTGAGCGATTCCACTCCCCATGACGCCTGACCCGATGATCGCTATTTTGTTAATCATCTCAATTCCCCTTTCCGTTTTATGTCCTCCCCTTTTATACATGCAATATCCGTGCCACCGTTAAAGGTAGAATAAAATTCTTTTGTTATGTTGAAAACCATGATAGACTCTTACTCATTAACCTAACCCATATTTTTATACCTTCCCTTTTTATTCCCACCATCACTTGCACTTTTTACGATATAAAACGACAAAACTGGACCATTACATTTTTATTGGAGGAATGTAAGATGGTTAAAGATAAAGTGGCGATCATTACCGGATCTGCTAGAGGAATTGGCTTTGAGATTGGAAAGATTTTTGCGGAAAATGGCGCGAAGGTCGTGTTGTCCGATCTTGATCGAAACACAGTCGAAAAAGCTGCCTTAGATTTACGGAACAAAGGCTTGGACGTCATCGGCTTGAAGGCGGATGTGACAAGTGAAGGTGATATCATCCAACTGATCAAGCAAGCTAAAGAGAAATATGGACGAATCGATATTTTCATCAATAACGCCGGCCTTCAGCATGTTGCGCCGATCGAAGAGTTTCCAACCGAAAAATTCGAACTGATGATCAAAATCATGCTGACCGCTCCATTCATTGCGATCAAAAACGTTCTGCCCATCATGAAAGAACAAGGCTTCGGCCGAATCATCAACATCTCGTCCATCAATGGCCTGATTGGCTTTGCCAACAAAGCCGCCTACAATAGCGCCAAACATGGGGTCATCGGATTAACGAAGGTCGCTGCCCTGGAAAGCGCCACTTTCGGCATAACCGTCAATGCCCTATGCCCAGGGTATGTCGACACACCGCTCGTACGGGGACAAATGGCAGACCTGGCGAAAACACGCAATGTCCCGCTTGAGGATGTATTGGCAGAAGTCCTTCTTCCGTTAGTGCCTCAAAAACGTCTCTTGGACGTAAGTGAAATTGCCGACTATGCCATCTTCCTCGCAAGCGACAAAGCACGCGGCGTCACAGGCCAGGCAGTTGTATTGGATGGCGGATATACTGCTCAATAAAAAATTCATACGTAAAATGCCCGACTGAACGACACCAAAAAGGTGCTCTTCATTCGGGCTTTTTTGTATTGAAGGGATCGTTAGACAGGCGTTTTTAGCAGAAATGACCTGGAAGAAAATGGTGGAATAAAGAATTCCCTCATGTTACAGTAATATAGGGATACCACCCTTAAAAGGAGGCTTCGTCATGATTATCAAGTGGGTTAGACTGCGATAAATAAAAGGGCATGCTCCGGAAAGAATGTATTGATTTACGCAATAGAATCTTTAATACGGAGGTTAAAATATGAGTGAACAAATTCTGAAAATAAATAGTGTCGATATATGTACGGAAAGTTTCGGAAACGCCAAAGACCCTGCTGTGCTTTTGATCATGGGGGCGATGTCTTCTTTAGATTGGTGGGATGAGGACTTTTGCATTCGCCTCGCCGACCAGGGGAGGTTTGTCATTCGGTACGATCATCGGGATTTGGGACGATCGACCGTTTATGAACCCGGTACTTCCAACTATACGATAACCGACATGGCTGACGATGCCGCAGGTGTCCTTGACGCTTATTCCATCGAGCAAGCTCATATCGTCGGCATGTCCTTAGGCGGACTAATCGGCCAAATCCTTGCTTTAAGATATCCGGAGCGCGTCACTACGCTTACGCTGATTGCATCAAGCGTGTTCGGGACTGTCATGGAAGAACTGCCGCCAATGGACCAACGCATATTGGATCACCACGCGAAAAGCGCTTCCGTAGATTGGGCAAACAAGGAGTCTGTCATCGCCTTTCTTGCGGATGGCTGGAAAACGCTGGCCGGGTCCAAACCTTATGAGCAGGAAAGAATGTATAAACTGGCTAAAAGAGAAGCGGAGCGCGCCAAACAGCTGCCGAGCAGATTCAATCATGCCATGCTTGCTGGCGGAGACGAATATTACGATAGAATGTGTGAGATCTCCGTACCTGTCCTCATCATCCATGGCACGGAAGATCCAGCCTTGCCATACGAGCATGGGCTTGCTCTTAGGAAAGCCATCCCTCAAGCTACATTGGTGACCCTTGATGGATCAGGGCATGAAATTCACCGTGAAGACTGGGATGAAATCATCGATTCCGTTAGAAGGCTTACATCACGATAGAGGTAAAACATAAAAGGAGCCGACCAGTAAAAGGTCGGCTTTTCTTAATACTTTTTAGCAGTAACCGCCATATCCCTGAACGTTGCCATAGCCGCCACCGTTATCTCCACCGCCGCCGAAGCAAGCCGCTCCGACAATGATTAGAAGGATGAACAATACGACTATAAAAGCGAAACCTCCACCAAAACCTCCAACACCGTTATCACAACCGCAATTTGATTCATGACCACAATTAGACAATAGAAACATCTCCTTATTTGTTTTAGAACTGGAATAACTAAATGGGTTAATTCACTTTATGTTCCAATTAGGATAATGACACAATAATAAGTTGAAACTTTTTGGGAACCGCACTACATACGAAAGACTTCGCGTTTGCCATTCCCTTTTTACTGGCGGAAACAGCCAGCTTCAGCTTATGTACCATGACCGAGTATATACTTCGTCATGCCAGCCCAATTTGCAGTGTGTCAAAATGAAAAGGACAAATTTATAAAGTAATTACCCATAACTCTAAATCTTCTAGGACGATATCATAACGGTCCTTAATATCCATCCAGCGAATGGTTCGTTTTTTGGAAATGGCAGAATCCTCTTTTCCACTCAAACAGGTAAAATATTCGATTACACCACTAGCAATAAGAGCTTCATTTAAATAATGATATAGGATTGTTAAGCATTTACCTTCTTCCGCTGTTCCTGTAAATCCAAAACCTAGAGGGATGTGATTTGAGAAGACTGCTACTTGGTAATCGAATGAGAAGTGCGGGCTATATGAAAACTTTCGTTTCAATCTGCTATCATAATTATTTTCAAAATATAAATCCGTGAAATCCAATTCATTTAGAAAGACATTTGGCTGTTCCAAAGACAACGGTTTCGATCCGAATGAACCATTTGGCAATCTCATTGATGAAGCTATATACATGCACTGCGTCATAGTCCTCCTCCTTTTAACTCCGATGCGCCCGTCAGGCGTAATTAGACTTCTTCTAGGATTGGCATATGGTATAAAGTAAACATAAAATGTAATAATTTTCAACTAATTACTGGAACATTCGTTCTATTTGTGTTATTCTAATATCAAACAATAAAAGATCGGATCGCTGCCTAACGATTTGATCGTAACGATACACGATACGTACAGGTCGGTTGTATCCGCGGGCCTAAAACAAGGTTGTACCGCTGAGCCGAGCCACTTGCCAACAACAAGGGTGCTGGTTAAAAAACAGCTTCGATCTTCAGCTAACGCACCTGTTTGTTCTTTAGGAAGTACTTCCATTATCATTTTGAAGAGTATCATTGCATTGCAAAGATGCTCTATAAGCATTCTTGAGATTCCTACGTTTTCGCTTTACCGAAACGGGTAATGTATGATAGAAGCATGAGTTTGATAAACGTCTCTCTATAGGAGGAATGTTCATGAATCCGGTGATTTTGTTTGATGGGGAATGCAACTTTTGTGATTCGAGCGTGCAGTTCATCATAAAGCGGGATCCGAAGGGCCTTTTTCATTATGCTTCGCTCCAAAGCGAGGCAGGGCAGGAGCTCTTGAAAAAATACGATGTTCCTGCAGACTTGGATAGCATGGTGCTGATCGAGAAGGACCAAGCCCATTATAAATCGTCTGCAGCCTTGAGGATTGCCCGCAGGTTACAAGGGGCATGGAAACTGTGTTACGGCTTCATCATCGTCCCAAGCTTCATCAGGAATTCGGTTTATGACTTCATTGCCAAGAACCGGTACAAATGGTTCGGGAAGAAGGAAGAAAGCTGTATGCTGCCATCGCCTAGTGTTCGGAAGCGCTTTTTATAAAAAAAGGACGATGAGCCATCAGCCGCTCGTCGTCCTTTTCATTGTGTAAAAGTGGAGAATCTCCATAAATGATTGGCCGTTGGGCGGGCCATCATTTCAAGGCCTTTGCTTTTCGCTTGATGCAGGGGCTGCCACTCTGTGTCATCTGCCTCCTTTAAATAAACTTCGTGATGGGGTGCCTGGTCATGATAGCCGGCAATATTGATTTCGCCATTTCGGTAAAAGGTCCCGATCACTTTATAATCCACGGCAGGAGAAAGGATGATTGGATTGCCGACAGAGTGTGTCAGTTGAATCGTCGTTTTCTCTTTATTGGATAATATATGTTTCACCACAATGTCTTCGTCGGATGCCACACCTTCTTCAAGAAAAACGCCAGCCTTGTCGTAGGCCTCACTTTTTCCGACCGCTTTAGAAAAATCTATTTCTGCATCCTTCTCCGTTTCCCGAATCATCATATCGACCCTGGTCCTATAGCGGGAAGATTCAGGATCGAACCCTCGGCCGTCGCCTTTAAAATAAGGAACCTTGGAAGCAAGATTGGGATTCTTCAGCCACTCCTCCGGTAAAAAGGTGGTATAGCGGAGTTGCCAATTTCTTTGGTTCATGCGATCGACCAGGCTTTCATCAATGGACTGCAATAGCTGTTGCACGTGTCCTATCCTTTTGGTGTTCGTTATTTCCTCTATCGCTGCTTGTTCTTGGGACGAGCCTTTTTTAAAAGCCCCGACTATACTCGCCAAAAACGATTTTACGGCATATGTTTCTTGCTCGGAACGCGGGAGGGGGCGCCTCGCTTTGATCGTATATGTGTATTCTTGGTTCTCGCTTATACTCCGGTCACTGAAGGAACATCCATTCACCAGCCCCACCTTCATGCCGTTCCTGTAAATGATATATCTCTCTATCCCTTTAATGGGTTCCCATTCCAAGCTAATTTGACCCTTTGCGACAATCGTGGTGAAGACAAGATCCAAAAGGATATTATCCTCTTTCTTATTTTCGGCTGTCGTAGATGTCTGTATTTTCATCCTGTTCAAGACGTGCCTCGCCTCATCCATACTCTCGATCGTATACGTATAGATGGTTCCTGCTGTCAGACCTTCTTCCGCCACATAAGGCTCCGGTCCGCTATAAATTGTCTGCACACCTCTAAAAACCCGGTAGAATTGCGCTTCATTTGGCCAGACAAGCTTTATGGCATCCTCTTTCCGCTCGATTTTACACATTAAGGACGTCGTCTTGATTACGGCCCTATGCAGCCTCTTATGCGAAACGAGATAAGCGAGGCCAGCAATCCCGAAAGCGAGCAAGGAATGCCGGGTGGTGATTTTAACTCCAATTTGTTTTAAGCGTGGAAATGAAAAATGAGTCATCAGCATCTTCAACACCTCTTCCTTTGATAGGTGTATCTTTCCTTATTTCTTTACCCAGTTTAAACTCCGTGCACACTTTGCGATGTGCTGAGAGGAGAGGGCCTTTCTAAAAAAACAATGCAATCACCACTTCCCTCGGTCATCTGTGAGTTTCTCTGATTTTTCCTGTCATATTAAACGGCGGCTTTTTTATTTCCCATGGACTAGCTACAGGTTTATGTGATTATTTTTCTTTTCATTAGAAAGAAGAGCATCATGAATTCATGATGCTCCCCGCTTATCCTTAACCTGACTTGGGAATCCCTTCTCTCAGGCGATTTGGCAGCTCTACAAGCGTTTCGTTCAAGGTATCCAGTTTCGTTTCAATTCGATGAAGCAAATAAAGGGTAACGATGATCGGAAACCCAATATCACTGACAAATGGCAGGATTTGATCCACTTTCTTCACCTCACCTTCCACGGTGAACGGTCAAGGATGCCTTGCTATCAGCTAGCTAAGCTCCAATTCCTCGACATTCCGCTCAACAAGTCTTGCCCCCTTCACGCTGACGAATCCCCCTGAGCCCGAAACGAAGACACTCTCTGCAATCACTTGTTCCATTGCCAGTTTAACTGTATTTACATTGACTGGATTCTTCGGATTTTCAACGGCAATTGTAGCTGACTTCCCTTCCTCGGTCTCGAATATCATTTCCAACACCTTAGCCATTCGAACATCACCTCCCTCCATTCCGTTTCTGTCACCAATCAGCCAATCAACGAATACGTATCGACCCTCGTCACTTCGCTCATTGGATAATTCTGCACGCTTGATATGGCAACAGCTGTAGAAAACAACTGTTCAGCCGTCGCCTCTGTCTTGATGTTCGTGAACGATCTGCGTTTGAATGCGATGTCTCCTTTTTCGGTTAGCCCCGTTTCAAAATCGATCCGGAGCGTACTGGATACTGGAATCTGGTCGGCCATGACTCTCACCCCCTTTCGCCCTGTATATAAACAATGACGAGCGGAAAGTAGCATGTGAAAAATATATATATGACAACCATGTTCATTATTGGCATTTGGCTTTAACTGGAACGATATCTTCCCCTTTTAATGGGAAATAATAATGGGGAAAGGAAGTGGATCAGTCATGTCATTAGAATGGTTCGACAGAATAGGCGGAGAATTGCAAGATCATCTTATTTCGATTTGCGATGAATACGACCGCAAAGGCAGCATGGTCGTGGAGCGCGGATCCAAGCATCCACGAATCGAATTTTATACAGAGGCGGATGAACATGAGCGAGATTATTTTGCTTCGGTGTTTTTCGATCCGCATAATGAAGAATTTTACCTCGAAACCTTCGATCCGGAATTAGGGCAGGTCAACAAGGTGGTTTTAGCTGATATTGAAGATATCGTAGATGCTGTCCATGAAAGCTTGCATGACTACATGAAAGAAAACGACACCGAATATGAATATGATCTTGATGACGATGTCTTGGAAGAAAATGATGGTGCCGAGATTTACGAAATCGATGTCGATTGGGAAACACCCGAAGTAACCGCCTATATGAAGGAAAATGAAGTGGAGGTTACCTATCAATTCGGAATCGTCCAGGAAACCGGTGATGGCGTCCTAAAGCGGATCAATCGGATCCGAACAGCGAATGATGATCTGTTGAAGGACGAAACCAACTTTATATTCAGCAAAGAAGAAGCAAGCACCATCATCGCCATGATCGCAAGCCACATGGATAAACTGAGCGAAATGGAATAATGAAAAAACCCTTGTCCATGCTGCATGGACAAGGGTTTTTCACATCAAAATCAGTTCATATACCTCCGATAATTGAGTGACCCGTTCCGTATCGCTAGCCTCCTTTGCATGCTTGATTTCCTGAGGTAGGATATGGTTAAGGAAACTGGCCTCTTTACCAGTAAGCTCATTGATCAGCTCTTCTTCTGAACGAAGCTGCCCATCCTTGATTTTTAGATATATTTTCTGTGCTGCAGGATATTGATCCGTATAGTTTGACAAAATCTCACGTAAATAACCGAGTGTACGATCCATTCTACATCCCTCTCCACTATTAGGCATAAGGCTCATCTATACCTTCCCCCATTTTGCCCGGATGCATTCCTTGCTTTCTTCCAAGAAGCTTTTTATAAAAAAAGGGCTTTTCTTGGGCGTTCGGGTGCTGTTCTCGTGAGTTTGGGCGCTTTTCTTGGGAGTTCGGTGCTGTTCTCGTGAGTTTGGGCGCTTTTCTCGCCAATTCGGGTGCTGTTCTCGTGAGTTTGGGCGCTTTACTCGCCAATTTGAGCACTTTACTCGCCAATTTGGGCACTTTACTCGCCAGTTCGTGCTGGTCCATCCTTACACAAGGCCAAACCAGGTGTAGAGGGCGATGATGACGAAGACAGCGAGTGATTTGATGACGGTGATCATGAAGATGCTGCCGTATGATTGTCGATGCGTTAGTCCGGTGACGGCAAGCAGGGTGATGACGGCTCCGTTATGCGGAAGGGTATCCATACCGCCTGATGCCATGGCGACGACACGGTGCATCACTTCGGGTGAGATGTTTGCCGCGGCGATTGCCTGATTGTATTTGTCGGCCATGGCGCTTAGTGCTATTCCCATTCCTCCTGAGGCGGAGCCCGTGATGCCTGCGAGTGCACTGGTGGAGACTGCACCATTGACAAGCGGGTTGGAGAATACGCCGGATATGCTGTCGCTGATTTTTGCGAATCCTGGGAGGGCGGCAATGACTCCGCCGAAGCCGTATTCAGAGCCTGTGTTCATGACGGCGAGCAGAGAGCCGCCAATACTGGTGTTCAGGCCTTCTTTCATGTTTTTCGTCACTCGTTTCCAATCATAGGCAAGGGCCGTGATGATGCCGACGACCAAGGCGATTTCCACCGCCCAGATGGCAGCGGTGGCGGCTACATCGACAGAATAGGTATCAAGCCCGATCGCCGAGAAATCAAATCCATCCGGGTACCATTTCGGTATCGCTTTGGACAGATAATTATTCATGAGTGCCACTAATCCGAGAGGTACGAAGGCTAAAATTTGCCGAAATGCCGTTTGATTGGTTTGTAAATCCGGAGCCGGCTCGCCTGTTTCCGATTCAGCGGCCGCCTTCTTTTCCTCCGGAGTGCCATAGTAGCCTTCTCCCGCTTTCTTGGCGCGTCTCTTGCTGCTTTCCAAGTAAGTCAGTCCAACTGATAGAACAAAAATGGCTCCTATGATGCCAAGGATGGGAGCGGCATAAATGTCCGTACCAAAGAAGGCCGTCGGGATGACGTTCTGGATTTGCGGTGTGCCGGGTAAAGCATCCATCGTGAACGTGAAGGCACCAAGTGCGATGGTGGCCGGCATCAGCCTTTTTGGAATATCGGCTTGCTTGAACAATTGAACGGCAAAAGGATAAATCGCGAACACTGCAACAAACAAGCTCACTCCGCTATAGGTTAAGATCGCGCCTAAAAGGACAATCGTCAGCATCGCTTGTTTGGCCCCGATCAACTTCACGATCGTCTTCGCAATCGATTCGGCGATCCCCGACATTTCAATGATTTTCCCGAAAATGGCTCCTAATAAGAAGACCGGAAAATAATTTTTAATGAAAATGACCATCTTTTCCATGAATACACCCGAATAGAACGGCAAGATATTACTCGGATCGATGAAAAAAACCGGTAAAAGTGCAAAGATGGGTGCAAATAAAATAACGGAATAACCGCGATAGGCTGCAAACATGAGCAGTCCCAGCGACAGTAGAATAATCAGTAAGTCCACGTAAATCCCCCTTTAATCCAACTTTGAAAAATTCCCCCAAATGAGTCAAATATACGCCAAAAGTGAACCCCTCTGTCAATTTCATTTTTGACAGAAAGGTTCACCTTCAATTTTGTTATAAATTATTTGATATTATTGAGCTGTGTAGCCACCATCGATGATAACAGCTTGTCCTGTCACACTTTTCGCTTTATCGCTAGCTAAGAACAATGCATAATCAGCAATTTCACTAACATCCAGTAAGCGTTTTTGAGGCACTAATGGAAGAAGGACTTCTGCCAATACATCCTCAAGCGGAACATTGCGTGTTTTTGCCAAGTCTGCCATTTGTCCGCGAACAAGTGGTGTATCCACATATCCTGGGCATAATGCATTGACAGTGATTCCGTGCTCTGCACCTTCTAATGCAGCCACCTTCGTTAAACCGATCACTCCGTGTTTCGCACTGTTGTAAGCCGCTTTACCTGCAAAGCCGATGACTCCGTTAATGGAAGAAACGTTGATGATACGGCCGAAGCCTTGTTCCTTCATGATCGGGAATACGGCTTTCGTTAACATGAACGGTGCTGTCAGCATGATTTTGATCATCAATTCGTATTTAGCAGTCGGGAATTCCTCGATTGGTGATACATGCTGTAACCCGGCATTGTTGATGACGATGTCTACCGAACCGAATGTTTCTTTCGCTTCCTTCACCATATTGACGATATCTTCTTCTTTCGTTACATCAGCTTTGATACCGATCGATTCGAAGCCTTCCGCTTTAAGCGACGCTGCCGCTTCCTTTACCATTTCTTCATTGATGTCGGAAAGAACCACTTTCGCTCCGCTTTGAGCGAAATGTTTCCCGATTTCAAATCCAATACCGCGAGCAGAACCTGTAATGATGACGACTTTATTTTCAACCATAATGAATTCCTCCTATTAGTACATTTTATTAGACGATGCCAATCGCACCCATGATAATACCAACGATCATGGCAATTGTCGGAATGATGAAGGCTACCATGAAAACATCTTTATATGTTTCTTTATGTGTCAAACCTGTAACCGCTAAAAGGGTTAATAGAGCGCCATTGTTCGGGAATATGGATGCACCTGAGGCAACTGCGGCCATTCGGTGGAATACATCCGGGCTGATTCCCGTCGATTGGGACAAGCTGTAGAACGTGTCGCCAAGGGCATTAAGCGCAATGCCCATACCGCCTGAAGCAGAACCCGTAATGATTGCCATGATCTGGACGGCAAGGGATTCGGCAACGAGCGGATTGCTGGAAATATTAAGCAGCCAGGAAGTGATGTTGTCGAATGCAGGTATAACCGCAATGACAGCGCCAAATCCAACGGCAGCACTTGTATTCAGAATCGCCATAACCGATCCTTTTGCTCCCTCGTTCACAGAGAATATGAACTTCTTATAATCCCTGATATTAATGAGCATGATGCTTAGAACCCCTAATAATAAAGCATAAATGGGTTCTAATTTTACAACGTTAAGTAAGACGACAACGATGAGAAGCGGAACCAATGACAAGATCCAGTTCGGGATTTTTTCGTCCTCGGCTGAAGCCGTTACTGAATCGTCCGTTGCGATGAAGCCTTCTCCTTTTGCGGAAAGTGATTTTTCCCTGTATGATAACCAGAAGTACCCGCCAACTGCCATGATTAAAGATGTGACGATCCCGATGATCATCCCCGAAGTAGGGGTCGTGTGAAAATACTCCATCGGTATCAAGTTTTGAATTTGCGGTGTACCCGGTATCGCTGTCATCGTGAACGTGAATGCTCCAAGTGCAAAAGTCGGAACAAGCAGCCTCCTCGTAACATTGGCTTCTTTAAATAGTGCCAACGCAATTGGATAAACCGCAAACACGACTACAAATAAGCTAACGCCGCCATATGTCAATAAAGCCGAAGCGATCAATACTCCAAGAATCGCCCTCTTTTTACCGATGATTTGCGTAACCTTCTTGGCAACGGATTTCGCTGCGCCCGTTTCTTCCATCAACTTCCCGAATATCGCTCCGAGTAGGAAGATCGGGAACCATTTCTGTACGAAACCGACCAATCCGGTCATATACGTGCCCGTATACGTATCAAATACATTCAATCCACTCATTAATGCGACTACTCCAGCAACCAATGGAGCTACCCAAATGATGGACCATCCCAAATAGGCTAAAGCCATCAGCAATACTAAGCCAACAATGATACTTAACACTCGGAACCACCTCCATTCATGGTGATATCATTCGTTTTGCTTTCCATCCCAGTTCCCCCTTGATGTGTAGATCTCTCTCGGCCGGATCAGCCTCTACCCCTGAACAAAAAAATGTGAAAATGCTAAAATCAGAACATTCTCCTTTATTATGCCAAGATAATTTACCTTCATCCCATGACCATACTCCATAAATGAATAAGCCAAGCGATAAGTAAGGAATATATTTATTAACAAAGGATGCGACCTTCTATTTCATCCTTGTAGCAAAGAGAATGTTTTTTTTGATATAGGGTAATATATACTTGCTTTTTTTATCTTCATATAGTTTACATCCACTTAATTTATAAGTAAAATGAATAAAAAGAATAGATTCCATGCAAATATCGAATAAATAGGAGCGAGAATTATATGGAGTTCCGAGACTTAAAATCCTTCATGGAGGTAGCCCTTCATAAAAGCTTTACAACTGCCGCGGCGAATTCCTACTTAACACAGCCATCCTTGAGTAAAGCCGTCAAAAAACTAGAGGAAGAGCTGCGTGTGGAGCTGTTCGACCGCTCTACGAGACACTTGCGCCTAACCGATGCGGGGCGAATCGTCTATCAGCAAAGCCAAAAAGCCTTCGCCGCCTTATCGGAATTGAACGTGCTCCTCGATGATCTGAGGGACATTACGACAGGCGAGGTGAAAATTGGCATTCCGCCGCTGATTGGCACCTTATTCTTCCCGGAAATTGCTCGCAGCTTCCAGGAACGTTATCCGAAGGTTTCGCTTCAATTGGTGGAGCTTGGGGCCAAGCTGATCGGCAAGCTAGTCGAAGAGGGTGAAATCGATCTCGGCATCGTCGTATTGCCAGCAAGTGATGCAACCTTCAATATCTCCCCGTTCATTGAAGACGAATTCGTGTTATTCCTTCATGAAGAACACAAACTTGCCCAGCAAGCCGCTGTCTCCTTAGCCGAATTGAAGGATGAGAAATTCATCCTTTTTTCAGAGGATTTCACCTTGCATGACTACATCATTCAGGCATGTGAAAAGGACGGGTTCACGCCGGACATCTCCTACCAAAGCTCTCAATGGGACTTAATCATCGAGCTCGTCTCATCCAAGCTGGGCATCACCCTTTTGCCCAGATCGATTTATCGTAAGCAAAACAATGAAAATGTGAAGATCAAACCGCTAAAACACTCGCAGCTATACTGGAAGCTCGGAATCATCACCAAAAAAGACGCCTACCAATCCTACGCCTTGAAAGAATTATTGAAGATGCTGGAGGAAGGGATTCATTTCGTGCAGTGCGACAATCATCAAAACGAAAAGGAAAAGCAGTAAAAGTCACTGCTTTTTTGCATGTATGGTGGCTTCCATCATAAGATGAACAGATTGATTCGATTCCTAAGGCGACTGGCTTATGAAGGCAATGGTATGCACCAAATACGGTTCACCCGATGTACTGGAGCTCAAGGAGGTGGCAAAACCCACTCCGAAGGACAATGAAATCCTCGTAAAGATCCATGGGACATAAGAGTCCGCCGTTTCCATAGTCCTTTCTTGCTTTGGCTTCCGATGCGGATCTTCCTCGGACTTACAAGGCCGCGCAAAGCCATCCTGGGCATGGAGCTGGCCGGGGAAGTGGTTGAAACGGGAGCGAAGGTGAAAAAATTCAAAAACGGGTACGCGATTTTTACGATGACAGGCATGAATTTTGGCGCTTATGCCGAATACACATGCTTGCCTGAGGATAGGGCCGTGGCCATGAAACCAGCCAATCTTTCCTATCAGGAGGCGGCCGCCCTCTCATTTGGAGGAACGACAGCGCTGCATTTTTTTCGAAAAGGAAATATCGAGGCTGGGCAAAAGGTGATCATCTACGGGGCTTCCGGAGCTGTAGGGACTTCGGCGGTACAGTTTGCGAAATGCTTTGGGACAGAGGTTACCGGCGTATGCAGTGCCGCTAATTTTGAATTGGTTACTGAATTCCATTATAATGAACGACTGCCAAGCACTCTTTTACCTTCACCTCAAGGCCCAATTCTTCAAAGGCTTCCCTTTTTGCAGCGGTTTCAGGTGTTTCACCTTTTTCGATGCCTCCGCCCGGGAAGACATAGTATTCAGTCCCTTCTCTATTTCTTCTGATCAAGGCCACTTTATCTTTTTCCATGAAGATCATGGCCCCTCTATTCCTCACCATTATAAATACCCACTTTCTCTCGAAAATTTAGCTGGTTTTCGAAAAAATACGACACTAGATACGAACATTATATAATAATTATTATTGAATGTTCACTTTTTTGTTGATTTCCTATCCATCCTTTGTTATATTAGCCAAGTAATAATCGTACATATCATTACTCGTATAAGCTTGGAAATATGGTCCGAGCGTTTCTACCTGGTTCCCATCCGAAAGAACTGGACTACGAGTTAAAGTATCCTCCTGCTCGTCTAATTTGAGCAGGTGATGATTTAGCATTTGCTTTATTATCGATGCTTTGACTTTCACAGCTCCAGGAGGCAGGATGATTCTGCCATTCTGGGGCTTTTTTTCAGGCCACACCTGCTCTTGCATCAAATATAAAGGAGAGATTACTATGAAAAAGTACTCGATATTAGGAATCATGGCCTTACTTTTCGTCATGATGGTTACAGCTTGCAGCTCGCCCTCCAACAATGAAGTGACAGAAAAAAAGACGCAAAGGCCCATCTTGGTTCAAGGTCCGATGCCGATCGAAGCTGAACATTTCGCCGAAAGATTGGAAAATGTGAAAGAAGAAAAATCAGGGGATTTTGTTTTTTACATCGGGACGTTAGCCGATTACCCGGTCATCGTGGCGAAAACAGGTAAAGGGATGGAAAATACCGCTGCCGCTACAGCCGTGGCGATTGAAAGATATAACCCCATCGCCATCATCAATCAAGGGACATCTGGCGGTCATGATCCAAGCTTAAACGTTTTTGATATCGTTTTAGGAAAAAGGACGGTAAACCTGGGTTCATTAAAAACCGCAGATAAAGCCGAAAACGAAGGCATTGATCCAACTATATGGAAGCCGATGGACCTAATGGCTTCTGAAGGAAGTGCCGGGGAGGACCCGAATGCTGAAAAGCCACGCTTCTATGAAGGAGATCAGGCTTTGCTTGCAGCCGCACATGCCGTTAAGGATACGTACACAAAAGGAAAGGTTGTCGATGGCACGATCGGTTCCGCGGATGTCTGGAATAATGAAGTCGATCGGATTAAATGGTTCCATACGAAATATGATACTTCTGTAGAAGAGATGGAAGGCGCCGCCGCTGCCCAAATCGCCAAAGCATACGAAGTTCCCTTCTTGGGAATACGGGTACTATCGAACAATAAAGTGAATGGCGGTAAATATAACCCGAATACAGCTTCCGCCAATCAAGAATACGTGTATGAAGTGGTCAAACAATATATCTCTACGGCTACAAGCAAATAAGCTCGACCTTGTAAAAGAGGCGCAGACTACTATCTGCGCCTTTTTTCGTCATTCCTGATCGCAAAAAATCAGGCTGAGGCTGTTCAACGTATGTAATCTGGCGGTGAAAATGAATAAATCATCGTAATGATTTCCTACGTATTCTTCAATGATGATATAGCCTTTTCTGAATCTATCAACCAATAAATGCGTGTAGTTTTCGTCCCAGGTGAATCGATTGATCCTTTTAAGCTCATCTGCCCATACTTGAAACTTGAACTCTTCGACAAGCAGCTTCAGTTGATACAATTTATCTATATGTAAACAAAAGATATTGTTCTTATCTTGATGGTGTTTGTGGACGAATTCAATAAAACCCTTGATTTGATCAGCCAGCATATTCGCTATTTGCATCTCGAAGTTCATCTCCATCTCATCTCCCCAATGACTAAAATCCGATACATCGCATTAATTGAGTATATGTTTTGATAGGCTATTTTAACACTAGGATTTATTCTTTGCAGATAGATTCGACGATGATAGATTCATCACATCAAGGCATGCATGGTGATGAACTTCCGGCACACAAAAAGCCCCCTTTCCTTTGCAAGGGGACTTCGAACCATTCGTATCACATCGAATCAAGAATCAAGGAAATTAGCAAACCGGCCGCGGTGAATATCCCGGTGATCGGTCCTCCCTCTTCGAATGCTTCCGGCATCATCGTTGACGCAATCATGGCAATGATCCCTCCGCCTGCAAAAGCTGCCATCGCTGCCATCGCATAATCCGGGGCATGGTCGAGGAATAAATAGCCGCCCATCGAGGATAGAGACGATATGACCAGTACGGAAAACCATAACAGCATGATTCTCTTTTTGGAATAGTTACTATTGAGCAAGCCTGTCGTACTCGATAGCCCCTCGGGAATATTACTGATGAAGATGGCAATGACCAACAGCCAGCTTACCGAGCCGCCGCTTAACAGGCTGGCGCCAATCATGATCGACTCGGGGATGGCATCCATCACCGTCCCGATGAAAATCGCCAGGCCCGCTTCCTTCGTAGAGCTATTATTCGATCGTTTCCGTTGATCGGCACCTTTTTTGGAAACAAGGAAATCCAAGCCCGTAAACACGATCGCCCCAGCGATAAACCCAATCGCCGTTGCCCAAATGCCTCCATCCTCCACCGAATCGGCAAGCAGCTCATACGCAGCCGCCCCGATCAATACCCCGGTTCCGAATGCCATGATGTAGCCAATGACGTTTTTCTTGATTGGAATGAAAATGGCCGCAAGTGCACCAAGCAGGACAGCAGAACCTGAAACGCCTCCCCAAAAGACCGCATTCCACATCATATACCCTCTTTTCCTTTTTTATTGCATGATACCCATGTTGGTGCCGTATGTAAACAAGGACAGGGGGAAATGCGGGCAGGGGATATTCATGCAGCGTTCTCAGCTGCCGGATGCCTGCGGTTTTCCTTCCTCTATACCACTAACCTTCGCGATTTTATCCACGAACATGTGGAAAACCTTCCTCTTTTCGTTCAGCTTCTGTTCAAACGGTTTATGGTACATCTCACGGATATTGCGGATAATTTCATCATTGATCGTCGATTGGACAACCTGCTTGGTGATATTGAATTTGTAGGAATAAACCTGAAGCTCACGTTTCACGTCCTCATATTCCTTTTCAATCCCCTTCAGCACGTCACTGATTTCTTCATTCCATTCCACCAAGGCCTTTTTCACATGCTCCTCCACCCTTAATCCCCCTCATTCACTGTCGAATCCGACTCGATAAAGTACACATTGTATCAAACATTCATGTCTGTTTCTTTTCTGCTTATTTACTGAACATATACGTTTCATTAAAAACAGATAACAAACCTCACGAAACACTTTTTATCCTTCACATACTATATACGGTGACGAAGATAACCGATGGAGGTGATAAGATGATTCATACAGTCAAGTCAGGGGAAACGCTGGGGCAAATATCCAGAGACTACCGTACGCCAATGGAATCGATCATCCTGGCTAACCCGTCCATAAACCCTAACGTCATTTATCCGGGGCAAGCCATCATCATACCCGGCTTTCCTCCTCCTGATTCCCTTCCGTACCAGATTGATGTATCGATAAACAACCGAACGCTAAGGCTTCTGAAGGATGGCGTCCTGCAAAAACAATACCCGATCGCCGTTGGCAGGATATTGTTCACAACCCCGGTAGGTCAGTTCATCATCGTCAATAAAGAACCCAACCCTGGCGGCCCATTCGGTACGATGTGGATGAGTTTATCCAAGGAGCATTACGGGATTCATGGAACGAATGACCCCAGCTCGATCGGGAAAGCCGTATCCAAGGGCTGCATTCGCATGCACAACCGGGATGTCGAGGAATTATCTAAAATCGTTCCAATCGGGACATCGGTGACGATTCATCCGTAAACGAAAATGAGCCGACGAGATTATCCCATCGGCTTTTTTTAGCTATTCACTTAAGAAATTACACGTGAAGGAATGTCCCCCTGAAGCTCGGCTTTATAGCCGAACCTTAACCTCGGTACCGTCCTTGGCCTTGACATCCACTAAGACGAGCCCTTTGTAATTTTTCAATTCCTCGATGAACGGCTTTAGCGTTTTTTTGTCTAATAGAGGAAAGGTAAAGTCCACTTTTTTTCTTTCGAAGTGCTCTTTTGTCCACTTGTTTACAAGTTGATGAACCAATTTGGAAAACAAAATGGAAATCACCATGTTTAAAAGAGCATACGGAACCGGGATGGAAAATCGAACGTCTTTTGCTTTCACTTTTACATGCATCATCCGTACATCCTAATCGATGAAGACGGAAACGGTATCCCCGTTTGCCGATTTAATATCAACGATTTGGCCGTCCAATTCGTTTTCGATTGCCTCAATAACAAGGTTTATGTCGATATCCTTCATGTATTTTTCCGATTGGGGGATACTCGCTGCGATGCTATGTCCAGCCATTAACACTACTTTGACCAGTTTTATCGGCAAATTGACCGTGACGTTATCCTCTTCGGCTGATACCACACGAATTTTCAATGTTTTATCTAAGTATTTATTCGATTTTTCAACAGGCTTCTTACTTGTTTCTTCTTTCTCCTTTAATACTTGAATCAGCTCTGCTCCCTTATCCGCGTCAATCTTCCCTTCTTGAACCATGGTCAACACTCTTGTAATTTCCTCTTTCATCTGATCATTTCCTCCCTATTCATCTTTTAAGAGCTTAATGGCTTCTTCTGGTGTGATCTCGCCATTTTCCAGCATGGTGACAACTTTTTTCTCGTCCACTTCATTTTTCTTCTTCTGCACATATCCAAGGGATGAAATGATGTCCGTTAGCTTGCCCCGAACCGTTGGATACGAAATCCCCAGTTCCTTTTCCACTTCCTTGATGTTCCCTCTGCATGTTAGAAATACTTCCACAAAATGAAGCTGATCCTTCGATAAGGATGCCAGCTTAGACAACTCAAACTCATTTTCAATCGTAGTCTGACAATGAGAGCACGACAGCTTTGTAATGTTCAATGTATTACTGCAAACAGGACAATTAGTGATTAATTTATACGCCATAATAAAATCCCTTCCTCTTCGTTAATGCGATTATAAACCAACTAATTAAAAAAATAAATGATAAAATTAAATTTTTAAATAAATAAAATCAATAATATTAATAAAAATTGTTAAAAATATTGATTTTAACCTTAATGATTAAATCAACTTCAGTACACAGACTGCTTTGTATACGAAAAAAATGGCAGGGATCCCCACTGCCATTCATGCGCTCATATAAAAACCTTACTTTTTACTATTGATCATTTTCCAAAAGAATAAGAACCAGAGGATTATACAAAAAACCAGCACGTATAAATGAAAGAAATCGAAGTTTAGAACAATGTAAGTTACACTAAAAATGACAGGCAATAGCAGCCCTGCAAGTATAGTGGATTTTTTAACGAGCTTATATTGCAAATAGCAAAGACCTGCCATGATTATAATAAGAAAAAAAAACATGATATCATTCCTTCATTATTTTTTTCCTAACTGAACACCTTGACTCTATATAGATTAATATAATATAAGCTCGTCAAAATATAAACAGCTGTAGGGAATCCCGATGTAACGGTTGCTAAATCTTGATAACTACCAGGCGTGTGTGTCACAATCAAAAAGAGAACCGGAGATTCACACGTGACGTGAAGACAGGACTGGTGACGGACTTACAGACTCTGTACTTCATGACAAATAAGGGGGATATCATTCAATGAGGACAATGAAATTTGGAAGCAGCACATTAGAAGTGCCAGTCGTTTCAGTCGGCTGCATGCGAATCAATTCGCTGGACAAGACCGAGGCTGAGCACTTTGTGCAAACGGCGCTGGAATTGGGCGCGAACTTCTTCGACCATGCTGATATTTATGGCAGCGGCGAATGTGAGGAAATTTTTGCTGACGCCATCGGGATGAACCCGAGCATTCGGGAAAAGATCATCGTGCAATCCAAGTGCGGCATACGCAAGGGGATGTTCGACTTTTCCAAGGAGCATATCCTCGAATCGGTGGACGCAAGCCTGAAGCGCCTGAAAACGGATTATCTGGATACGTTTCTTCTTCACCGCCCGGATACGTTAATGGAGCCGGAAGAAGTGGCGGAGGCCTTCGATATTCTTGAAAACTCGGGAAAAGTGCGTCATTTCGGCGTTTCCAACCAAAACCCGATGCAAATCCAGCTGCTGAAAAAATCGGTCAAGCAGCCGATCGTGGCCAACCAGCTGCAATTAAGCATCACGAACGCCAACATGATTTCCAATGGCTTTAATGTGAATATGGAAAATGAACAAGCCGTGAACCGCGACGGCAGTGTGCTCGATTTTTGCAGACTGAACGATATTACGATTCAGCCTTGGTCACCCTTCCAATACGGATTCTTTGAAGGCGTTTTCCTTGGAAACGACAAGTTCCCTGAATTGAACAAACAAATCGATGAAATCGCTAGCAAATATGACGTCAGCAACACGACGATTGTCATCGCCTGGATCCTGCGCCACCCCGCGCACATGCAGCCGGTCATCGGGACGATGAATGTAGGCCGCTTAAAGGATTGCTGCCAGGCAACCGAAATCAAGCTAACACGCGAAGAATGGTATAGCATCTATCGCGCGGCAGGCAATGTGCTGCCGTAAAACCCAAAAGGGGCATGAATCCGGAAACCAACCGGTCTCATGCCTTTTAATTTCACTTTAATTCGTTGATGATTGTAATGATTCTTCATACGTACCAGACACGTTAAGCCCAGCTTAAAACTTCCCCTCCAATTGTTAGCTGTGACTAACAATTGGAGGGGCAGCTCCGTTTCTATTTTTCGTTACGCCTTGAAGCGAGAAATCATCTCCTGCAATTCCTCCGCCAATTTGTTCAACGAAATGGTCGCATTAGAGACCTCCTCAATTGAGGCCAACTGCTGTTCACTGGCAGCTGCTGCTGTTTCAGTACCGGATAGCGTTTCCTGTGACCCTTCAGCAATGATTTCTATGGTGAGTTGCAGGTCATCAAAGCCAGTCTTTATAAACTGGGTAGAGGCTGCCACTTCTTGAATTTGAGATGTTACCTGCTCAATTAAAATTAATATTTCTTCAAAGTTTGTTACCGTTTCTTCAGAATGCTTGATTCCAGAGTCTACGTTATCTCTTACAATTTGAATATTAGTAACGGTCTCGTTTGATTCATTTTGAATGATCGAAACGAGCTCATGGATATCATTCGCAGATTGGTTCGTTTGATCGGCTAATTTTCTAACCTCCTCTGCAACAACGGCAAATCCTTTTCCATGCTCCCCGGCTCTAGCAGCCTCAATTGCAGCATTTAATGCAAGTAAATTCGTCTGACCTGAAATATCAGTAATCAGAGTGGAGATTTCTTTAATTTTTGTCGCGCTGAATACTAATGAGGTGACTCCCTTATCCGCCATGTCAACTGACAGATTGATAGATTTCATCTGCTCAAGCATTTCTTTTACTGAGCTTGAACCGCTTTCAGCCTGCTCTCTCATAGTTGATGATACTTCCGCTACCTTTGATGTATTCGAAGCAACCGAAACGATGCTGTTAAGTGAATCATTCACCGACTTTAAACTTTTACCTGTCAATTGGCTTTGTTCACGATTTTTCTCCGTTATCTCTTGCATCGTTTCCGTGATGTGATCCGATGTTACGATGGACTGCTCGGTACTAGCCGAGAGCTCTTCAGAAGCAGCGGCCACTTGTTCAGATGATATGCCAATTTGAGAAATCATTTGTCTAAGCGAATCCACGAAACTATTAAACGACTTAGCTAGTTGACCAAATTCATTATTGCCCCTAATCTCCATATGCTTAGTTAAATCAGCATCACCTGTAGCTATTTCTTCTAATTGACGATTTAACGTTCCAAGTGGTTGAAGGATGGACCTTAACAGCAAAATACATAACGTAATTCCAACTATCGATGAAGCAATGGCCAGGAAGAGAAAGGCGTCTCTACTCAACTGAGAATAACGGTCATTTAAAGCTTGGATATTGGAAACATCCGTGTTAAGAGTTTCCACTAATTCATTTACTGAAGGATCCAGCTCTTCTTTCCTAAGCGTTCTTTCTTCTCCAAAGTGCAGGTTTTTGGCTCCTTCATGATCTTCTTTATACAGGCTAATCACTTGCTGGTTCATTTCCCAAAAATCATTAAAGTCCTCTTCCAGCTTATTTATATTCTCCCCGTGTTTCTTTTCCTTATTAAGCCCCTTAATTGTTTCGATTTTCTTATATACATCATTTGCTTTTTCTTCCATCCCTTCGGTAAATTGTTTATCCCCCGTTATGATAAATGCCCTTTCATCATTTGATAAACCGGCAAGGCGATATTGAATTCCAATCACACTCTTTTGAATTTCCAACTTATCTTGAAGGATGGAATCCCTTTCTGATGATGCCTTTATTACATAAACAGCAAAACTACCCAATATTAGAATGGTCCCAATAAGAATAGATACTGTAGTGATCAATCTCGTTTTAATTTTCAACTCGTTACATCTCCTAAAATGCAATATATGTTCAACATTCAATCATCATATATATCGGAACCCCAGCTCCTTTATTAAGATAAATACATTTAGCAGCAAAAAAAATTAAAGCCGCCTCCATGGCAGCTCACTAATCGGAGCTACAACAAAAAAGCCCTACCAATGTGTACTGTCCCCCAATCGTTAGACACATCTAACAATGGGAGGCGCAGTTCACATTTTAGCGGGCTCCATTTTTATCTGTACTTACCCTAAATCGGCAAAAAGTTGGTTGGCTTTCCATGAATTTTCCTGCTGTCAAGGACGGAAATGCAGTCAGCCAGCAGCTTGATCCCAGGTACAATTTGACTCTCGTTCACTTGGGAGATGCTCAATCGAATCAGATTTTCCTTTTTATATGGAGGCAAAAACATCCTGGAGGCATCATCCACATAGACATGCTGCTCGTGCAGCAGCTGGACGACCTGCTTCGCCTTCACATTTCCGGGCAAGCTTATGGAAAGATAAAATCCTGAAGCCGGTTTTGAAAAGGAAGTGTTAGCCGGCAGCCATGCTTCACAGGCTTCTTGAACGAGAAGCATTTTCTTTTGGTACACCTCTTTCACTTTTTTAAGATGGCTATGTAACATCCCGCTTTTTAAATAAATTTCCAGCGCACCTTGGGAAAGTGCCGAGCTCGTAAAATCCACACAGAATTTAGCCTGCAAAAAATCCCTCATCATGATAGCTGGCAGAACGACCGTACCAATCCGCAAGCCCGGAAGAAAAATTTTCGAAAGGCTTTTAATATAAATCACCCGCCCCGAAGGATCAAATGAAAATAACGGATCAGCTTTCGAATCCGGATCAAGGTCTCCTAAAATATCATCCTCGACGATATAGACATCGTATTTTTCCGCCAGCTCAACGATTTTTTTCTTCTCACGATTCGTATAACCATGTCCAAGCGGATTGTGAAATCTCGGGACGATATAGAAAAATTTTATATCATTATTGCGAAACATGTATTCCAGCCGATCAAGATCGATCCCTTCCATCGTTAATTCTATCCCAAAAACGGTAGCCTGCTGCAGATGGAGGGACTCGATGAAGCCGAAATACGTAGGCTGTTCGATCAAAATATTGTTTTTCCCATTTGGAAAAGCCAGAGAAACCAATAAATGAAGGGCTTGCTGCGAGCCAGATACAACGACCAAGCTTTCCGGCTCGGTGAACACCTGCAGATTTTGCAGATAGTTCACCAATTGCACGCGCAGCGAATACAGCCCTTGTGGATCGGAATAGGTAAAAAGCTCTTCTTTGTATGTGTCAATGGCCTGATTCAAACAATGCTGAAACTCCACATAAGGCATGATATTTTTATCCGGACCGGCAGACAAAAAATCAATCACCTCCTGCTCCTCCCTCGCTTGCTGAAAGTCATTGACCACATAATATCCGCTTTTCGGAACGGAATAAATGACATGCTCTTTTTCAAGCTCATCATAAGCTTTCATGACCGTGCTCTTGCTGCAGCCATAATCCTCGGACACCTTCCGGACAGAAGGAAGCTTACTCCCTGCCGTAAGGGTACCCTCCTCCAGCCGGCTCTTCATGTCTTCCATGATTCTATTGTATTTCAAGCTCATCCTGTCGCCCTCCCTCCATCTGTACCAGGACAGATTCACAAAAAACTGGTTTATTTTTCATCCCTGTACTCATATTATGTTAATTATAACAAAACTATTTTTATAAATGGTACAGATTTGAAACAACTAATAGAATGGGAGCTGGATAGGATGCAGGGAGAAAAAAGAGAAAAACTCGGATTATTATTAGGATTGGTCGGTGTCATTTGTTTTAGCTTAACGCTCCCTGCTACAAGGATTGCCGTCGAGCATTTCGGAACGACAATCGTCGGCTTAGGCAGAACGGTCGTTGCGGCCATGTTAGTCGCGGTCGTATTGCTCATTCGTAAGGAAAAATTACCCTCACCCCGACAATTCAAAAGTCTCCTGATCGTTGCGATCGGCGCCGTTTTAGGATTTCCGCTCCTCACCTCGTGGGCCATGGAAGACCTGCCCGTGTCACATGGCGCAGTGGAGGTGGCGCTTTTGCCATTAGCGACAGCCGGATTTGCCATGCTTCGGGCCGGCGAAATACCCTCGCTCAAATTCTGGATCTCAAGCGCAATCGGCTCCTTGGCCGTCATCATCTATGCCCTCCATCTTGGATTCGGCTCACTGCAATATGCCGACCTAGCCCTGCTGACAGCCGTCATCATCCTCGGCCTCAGCTACGCGGAAGGAGGAAAATTAGCGAAGGAACTAGGCAGCTGGCAGGTGATTGCCTGGGCAATCATCATCGGTGCCCCCTTCTTCATCATTCCGGTCGCCCTAAGCATGACAACGGAAATGCTCCATGCACCCATCCAAGCCTGGATCAGCTTCATCTATCTCGCCGTCGTCAGCCAATTCCTCGCCTACGTCGCCTGGTACAGCGGAATGGCACTAGGCGGAATAGCCAGGGTCAGCCAAATCCAATACCTGCAGCCATTTTTGATGATATTATTTGCCACCCTATTTCTACATGAATCGATCACCTATTTTACGATTGTAATCGCTGTGATTGTCGTGTTTTCCGTTATTTTTGGGAAGGGTGCCAGTGTACGGAAGAAGGTGGAGGTGGCTGGGGAGGGGTGATTGTCGCCTTGAAATAAGAGCCTTGCTATCTGTAAGGCCCTTAATCTTGTTCAATGAAATTACATGCTCCTTAATCAGATCATCAGAGCCATCAAATCCTCATCATAATAGTGCCCCTTATATTTTAAAGCATGTCGTTCTGTAACATAAACCTCAAACCCCAAAGACTTATATAGCTTCTTTGCAGAGACATTCGTGGAAACAACCGTTAGATTAAGCTGTTCCAATCCATCACACTCCTGCGCCCTGCGAATAAGCTCCTTCATTAATGATTTCCCTAACCCCTGACCACGATTGCCCGGAGCAATGTACATCCCGAAAACATTCCCTTTATGCCTGGTCTTGAGATTGCTTTCACGTACAAAAGTAACCATTCCCACTAAAGATTCTCCATCATCAAAAGCACCAACCATGTACTTATCCCCTGTCGGCTTCACTCTCTCCTTAACCGTCTCTAATGAAAATCCCGCCTCTCTCTCATAAGTTGAACCAAATGCTTCAGGATTCAACTTCAAGGCTTGCAATCGCACCTTCTGGTATAACTGGGCATCGCACTCTTGTAAAATACGAATATTCATCAGCTACTCCCTCCGTTTACTTTGCATGAGATACAGTTTGTATATTGGATTCTGTTTAAGGGGATTGATGTCCTGCTTAGGCTGACTTGCTTTTAAATGTCTATGATCCATTCAACCGTTAAATGAGTTGGGATATTACAAGAATTAATGACCAACTCTAAAAGAAAAAAAGTGGATCTATGTATTAACCATAGCATCCACTATTCATTCTCCCCTGCTTCTCGGCCAATTTTTATTGATCGGCCATTATTAAAACATCAGTGTAACCATAATATAATGATCATGGCGCCATCCATGGTACCAGTCTGTGCATCGGTGTCATGCCAAAACCAATGGATTTGGAGGATATTTAAGGGAAATTCTATTTACATTTAAATACGAGTTTTAAAAAACCACTTTTAGTTTATAAGCCCTTTCATATGAAATTTAGAGTTGTAAGACTGACCTACTATCAGCTTTAACCTCATCTATGTTTTTTAAGATAGATGCATAGAAGGGCTTCTTGGAAAAACGTTGATAATCACCAATTACATAAAACTCCTTTTTTGCTCGTGTAACAGCTACATTTAGTAAATTAGGCTTTGAGCATGACCAATTAGCTGCTCCATCACTATTTTCATCTGTACCAGTTACCAAATAAACAATGTCTGCTTCTTTCCCTTGGAATGTGTGAACAGTACCTACAGATTTTCCTAACCAATCTTTAATTTCTTCTTTAGTAATTTGCATATTTTTCAACCTCTGTGTTAGGACCTGTTTGATACCATCTTTCACTGCAGTAAAGGGAGAAATTATATATACATCAGGAGGAGCGGAGGCCTTTTCCCATAACTCAACTATATGATCTGCGACTAAATCTCCTTGCTCTGCTACGAATTGTCTATTTACAGCCAATCCTTTACAATCAAACCAGGCACTCCTCCCTCGACTCTTTTGAGCTAATACCATTTTATTATCATAGGCTATTTCATTCGCAATGGTAAACATAGGGTCTAAGCATCTTCTGTGAACCCATAATGGTGTTCCAATCCATTGTTTATAATTGTTAAGCATTCCGTACGGATTAGCTAGATCCGCTAATGTTTGAACAGAGGCACCCATACCAATATACTTAGCATCTACATTAGAGTGCTTTCTAATATCCCCTAAAATAGTTTCATCGATTGTTACAACTGGTTCAATTTGAATTGGGTCACCTACTACTATTACTCTCTTTGACCTCCAGATAGCACCTGCTGACTGCTGGGGACTTGCTTGTCCCGCCTCATCTATAAACAAGTAATCTATACATTCTCCTTCTACACCTTTAAACATGGAACTAAAACTTGCAAAAGTTGTACTGATCAACGGTGTAATTAAGTGAACTATCTTCCAAGTATTTTTTAAATATAATCTGTGATCCTTATCATTAAGATTCAGTTGTGTACGATTATTTAATAAACGCAAAGTAGATTTGATCGCTTGAAAATTAAAAGCTAGCATTAATTTATGAAGTTTCATAGCTTTTAAAAATAATAATCCCCTTGTGAAATTTAGTTCGTCCGTAAGCCAAATTGTATTTAACTGGCGATGTTCGTATGCCTGCTTTGAATTTGACCAGTAGCCTTCCTCAGGTAAAGTTAGTCCCTGATCCTTATAAAAATTTAACTGTTCTGCGAAAGTAGCAAGTTTTTCTTTTACTCCTCCTACTTTCTTTTTATTCTCTTCTAGTTTTTTTCGCTTTAGATAAAGCTTATTTTCTTCTTCTTTTAAGAATGAAATAATATCGTTTAATTCCTTTTCTAATTCTATTTTTTTAATATCTTTTTTTAAAAGGATTCTTTGCAAAAAAGATTGCTTAGGCAAGGTTTCAATTTCTTGTTCTGTCAATTGCCTTTGCCTTTCTAGATGTCTCTTTTTATCCTCAATATTCATTTGTTCCAGCTCAAGTATAGATAGCTCTTTCTCTAACTCTTTTAATAGGTTATCTGAAGCTTGTTTGCTCTTGTAATCATCAGAAAACTTTTGAAGTTTTTCTTTTTTTTGTCTTACCACTTCGAAAATATTCTGAAAATCCTTTACAGCATCTTCCCAGTCTTTTAACTTTGCTTGCTTACTATCCTGTTCTAATTGTTGAAGAAAAGCATCTCCATTGTTACTACTTCCAAATAGCTTCCAACCAAATTTAGATATATTATCAGATTTTCCAAGAGCTCCAGAAAAAAGACCCCATGTATCACTATTGTCACCTAAAAGATCTTTTGCTGCTGATGGGTACATAGATAAATCTTTCGCCTCTTTAGCGTACAAATCATCATAATCATTGAACTTACTTTTTTCACCAAAATTCCCATCATCATGTCGAATAACTTCATTCTTCTTAGGAAGGTCCTTTGAGATATTTTCTACTGCACCATTATTACTAGAAGCAACAACCATAGAATAGTTATTTAATTTTGAATCTAATAAATAAATAGGATAGGGATAGCCATTTAGATTAATTGTCTTCACTTTCTTAAAACATTCAGTAGGATTTTTAAATTGAACCATTTCTTTTCCTCTTTCGACTACAATATTAGCGAATATATCTTTTAATAACGTAGTCTTCCCAGTTCCTGGCGGTCCATTTACTGAACTTATTTTCTGGTCATTTTTTAAGATTTGATTTACAGCTACTTGCTGCATTAAAGACAATCTATGATTTACTGGTGACGGCCAACGACCATCTGGCAAGTTAATAGGCTGTAAGATTTCTTCAATATATTTTTGATTTTCATTTATATTTATACGTTCTTCAGTACCTTTTCCTTCAATAAATTGATTAAGTGTCTCGTTCTCGCCTTTTATTAGTATTTGCTCTAAGTCTTCTTGATAGAAGCTATTAAAATTTTTAGATGTAGGTTCATGGTCTGCTTTAATAACTTCCATCCCCAAGTAGTTTAGTTGATCATTATCTAATCGGTGAAAATACTGCTGGTAAACTTGCTGAATTTCTATCAAAGATTCTTTTGTTATTCCATTTATAAAAACGGTCTGTGCCTGTTCCTCAAATAGTTCCATTTGTCTTTGAAATGGTGTGCTGAGATTTTGGTAATTCACTCTTGAATGTTCTTTCATCATTTTCATTAAATACATAAGTAAAGGAACAAACATAGATTTTTTTACATATTGCCCCTTGTTGTCAACCGAAAAGGAAAAACTAAATAAAGTTTTGCGCTCCTTATTAATAATCTCTTCCTTATTCTTAAAATTATCGCGTAAAAAATGGACAAGTTTATGATAATCAAAACAAGCTAGATAATACTGGTATTGAATTTGATATTTATCTTTATGTATTAATTGATCCTTTTCCCAAGGCCGCTCATAAAGCCTTATCAAACGTGTTTTAGCCCTATTTTGATTATCTTGAAAATAACTTTTTTTTATTACATCACCCTTACCAGAGACTTCACTAGGGGCTAATGATTCTACTAAGAGCCATGACTCAAGAACTGACTTTATTCTGTTTATTTCCATCTTTTCACTCCTATTGTTACTTACCTTAATCCTGATTGCGAAAGATTAGTTGAGGCAACAAACAAGCAATCTGGTTTTGCTTTTTGAAACCCTTAGTACGAAAGTACCTCATGTTGTTTCCGGACATTACTTCTTGTAACATTCTCCATAAACATCTGCAATTCGATCTTGCTGAGTAAAATACAAATATTCGCCAATACACGTCTTAATTTCCGCTACGTGTTCAATAGTTTACTTTTAACGCATCCCTTCAAAGTTTATCTTACAATTATATCACTTACCCAGATTTTGTATTTATTACAAACATCACTTAATCATGATATGATTTATTCATAGCAAACCTATAGGAGGATAACATGAAAAAGCAAGTTAAAGTAGTTGCAGCCATTATTGAAAATGAAAAAGAAGAAATACTATGTGCGTTACGTTCTCCAGATATGAGCATCCCGAACATGTGGGAATTTCCAGGTGGAAAAGTAGAAAAAGGCGAAGATCTTTTTACTGCTTTAAAAAGAGAGATTGATGAAGAATTACAATGCAAGGTTGATACGGAGACTTCAGTCTTTAATGATACTACGCATGAATATGAAAGCTTTATCATTAACCTACTGTCAATAAAATGTAGAATTATTGGAGGTACCCCAACAGCCAATGAGCATTCTAAACTTATATGGTTAAAGCGCGAGAATCTAAGCTCACTACAATGGGCTCCTGCTGATATTCCAGCTGTGGAGCAATTAATAAATGAAAAAAATAGTCTTCTCAAATGAGAAGACTATACTCTTTTCGTGAACTCTGTATATAAACTAGCTGGTACTTCACTCTCTAATTTCATTGTAACGGTAATTGGCTTTTCTCCTTCATATTCCACCGTGTTGCCCTTACCAATATAAATATACGGTTCTGTCTTTCCATCTATTTCTTTATACTTTCTAATAAATAAATGTAAATGGATCCCTCTATCCTGGTTGAATACAATATTCTTTCCTCTATCAGAGGTTGGGGCGGTACTATTTGGTGTCTGCCATTGAAACATTTGCTCGTTTATAAATTCATCGTGGTAATTAATGCTTTCTTTTATATCCTCTTCCTTGTGTAAATCAATAAACAAGAAATAGTCATTTCCATTTGAAAGTAAACCAGAGCCCCTAAAAGCACTATGACTTTTGCGATAATTTGATAATAATGCAGCATCAGCCATTTGGTATTGTTCATACAGCTTTAAATGTGGCACACCATAGTAATCTTCTTTGAATTCCTTTTCATATCTAAAGATTCCATAAAAAATCAGATCCTCGATATATGCTCTGTATTCATCATTCTCTAGAACCTTCTCATAAGTTGCTGTTTTAGATAAATGACCATTTTCAAAAGCAAATAACTTTAAGTTCCTCTTTTTCTGACCAGGATCATAAAAATCCTGATTTAGACACTGTAAGGCATGGAATACGCTATCTTCATCTACCTCTTTAACCAACTTCAATATCTCATATTTTGCGGTTTCTAAAGAAATCTCAGCATGGTCCAATAGGTATTTAGCAATCGCAAACTCATAAACTCGCTTTAAAGGTAGCTTACTTGATAACTCCCTTAATACACCTTCAAATGATTCGTCTAGTAATAGCCTTTTCAAGGAATCGTTTTTTTCTACCTTAGCTACAAATTGCAAATAGGTTTTTTCGCGATTAATAAACTTAATCGGATCTGGAGCTCCATCAAATTTCATATAATCCATTAATAATAAAGGAGTTTTACCTTGGTTCATTTTCTTAAATTCAAAATACTCCTCCTTCAAATACTTGAGTGAATTAAAGTTTTCCTTATCAATCTGCGCTAATATCCGCTCTTCCGAGATTTTATCCATTTGAATATGTGTACAACCTGGAATATTGGCAAAGCCAGTCGCAATCGCAACTTTCAAGCTCTCTTTATCATAATAACGGCTTCCATTTAATGCGATGGCAATTAAGAACGTTTTACTATGATTCCCGATAAAATCAAGGACAGTTAGAAAACTCTTGTCTTTATGCTTACGAAGGCCTCTTCCCAGCTGTTGTATAAAAACAATCGGAGAATTAGTAGGTCTAAGCATTAATACGGTATTTACAGAAGGTATATCAACACCCTCATTAAAAATATCAACGGTGAAAATGAATTGTAAATCATCATGATCATCTTCTAATCTACTTATATAATGTGCTCTCAGCTCAACTGAGTCATTTCCCGATAAACAAATACTATGAATACCTCTACTATTAAATTCCTGTGCCATATATTGTGCATGCTCAACGGTTACGCAAAACCCTAGACCTTTTCTTTTGTCCCCGTCATGGCCATAGAAATTCATATTCTTAATAATAAAGTCGACTCTCTCATTAACCTTTAATCGCTTCGTTATCTCCGCTACATCGTCAATATCTACATCACTTAAATCAATCCCCTCAATGTCAGTAATACCGAAATAATGAAAGGGAATAACCAATTCATCCTCTAAAGCCTCATGTAAGCGAACCTCCAAGGCAACATTATTATCAAATAGGTCAAAAACATTTTGTTGATCGCTTCTCTCTGGAGTAGCTGTCATCCCTAATGTGAATTGTGGGCTGAAATATTCTAGCACTGCTTGATAGCTGGGGCTTGTCGCATGGTGGGCCTCGTCAAAAATAATATATTCAAATTCGTCTCGTTTAAATTCCTCGTAGCATTTAGACACGGTTTGAATGGTGGAGAAAATATAATCAGCATTTTTTTGCTTTTGATTTCCAGTCAGTAATCCAAACGTCAGTTTTTCATTTGGTAGGAGCTTTTCAAAGGTCTCTTTTGCTTTTTTTAATATCTCTTCTCTATGTACAATGAACAATAATCTTTTAGGCTTGAATCCCTTTACGTCAAAAGCAGACATATATGTTTTACCAGTCCCTGTTGCCGCTATAACTAGGGCCTTCTTTTCCCCAAACGATCTAATTCTTTCAAGGTTTTCAACCGCACGTTTTTGCATGTTATTAGGAACAATATATTCAGAGCTTTCATAAATAAATTGCTGCGTATTCGTATAGCCCTTTAATTTACTCAAAAACTCTTCATACTTACTTATGAAATTGTCATCTGCTACAACACTACTATTCCATAAGCCATCATATTCCTTTAGAACATCTTTCAAAAATTGAGCATCCTCTTTAGCAATAATCTCCACATTCCACTCAATATTACTCTTAAGAGCACTTTGCGTAATATTAGAAGAACCAATTATTACCTTATAGCTGTCCTTACATTCAAAAATATACGCTTTCGTATGAAAACCGATCGCCTTATCCGTTTCAAAAATCTTCAAATGAATATTACTAAACTCATTTACTTTCTTTAAAGCCTTCGCTTCAGTAAAATTCAGATAAGTAGAAGTAATAATCTTCCCCTTTACTCCCCTTTTTTCAGCGTTCTTAAAAGTATCCAACAACAGCTGAAGACCACTATAATTAATAAAAGCTACGCTAAAATAGAACTTTTCACACTCATTTATAGAAGAAATTAATTCATTTAATAAATTACCCTTGTCTGAATTGACAATTAGCTTTTTCTCGATGATCATGGGTTGGCTCCTGACTGTGGTTGTATAAGGAAATGTTTCAGATACCTAAAGATACATTGTTTAACTTGTTGAAGAATAATGTTTAGATAATGGTAACATAGAATTCCATAGAAATAGCTAACAAGGTAAGTTGTAATTAATAATAAATCATGTTTAATATAGATGTTTAATTTTTTCAGGGATATTTCTTTTGTTTACCATCATTTATGAAACGGTTCTGCGTGCTTTATTAGTTGGTAAAACACTATCAGAAGAAAACCAGAAGGTAATCTTCTTAATGTCCTTCCGGTTCTCCTCCATTTGTATTTCTTTAATTAATGACCTAATCCTAACAAGTCACTTTCTTTCTTCATCATTTACTATCGCAAAAAACTTATTGAAATTCTTTAGGGTATAAATTATTTCATCCTTGTTTATCGTAGATTCATTTCTAATAATCTCGTTTCCACTTGTAACCTATTGGAGCATTATCAGAAGCCTTAACACCACTGCGAGCCTTTTGACGTCTACCATTTGCTAACTTTTTGTTTATGCTTAGGCGGTCATATTGGTCAAGTAATTCCATCATGCCTTTTAATCAAGCGTGATATACAGAAGATTAACGCAAACATAGTTAGCATCGAGCAAAAGGACTATAACATTTATAGCAAAGAGCCATCATGACTTTTTAGTTCTTCAAATTAAAAAGTTGATAGAACCACTTACCTCGGTTTTATCAACTTCTATTGTCTATATACGATTATCTTTTTAACCTTAGTTTAGAAACCAATACTTCAATACTTTCTGAGATAACCTCAAATGAATTCCTTTCGAAATCCTCTAACTTTACTTTACCGTTCAAATTATCAATTACCACTAACAAACCATTCCCTTCTATACCTATAGGGATATTTTCTAGTCTATTGTTATGATTGCTCTTATATCCCTCTAAGGTTTTACGGAATGAATCAAATTCGAAGTTTGGCAATACCCCCTCTAATTTGATATAGAAATCATTTATGAACCCATCTAAATCAGCGAACCAATATGAATTAAAATATTCAATAATTGATTTATGGAATACCACTTCTAAGTTCTCTTCTAACTGCTTTATGTCATGTGAAGTAGTTTTTTCTACAGGTCTCCATGTAATATAATCTTCTTCGTCTACTTCACCTTCATAAATTATTGAATTAACATCTTCAGTCACAGGAGTCTTAAATAGGAAGTCCATTCCTTCTTCCGCAAGCTCTTGTCTCATTCTGAAGTATTGGCCCATTGATTTCTTAATAGACAAAGATATCACCCTTTTCGTTTTACTTATTTAAAAATTTCTCAAGTAATTCAGCATAACTAGAATCGTTTCCCCAAACCTCAGCTGCTTTTTCAGCATTATGGATTCCACCCGAACCTGGATGTAATTTTGCTGGTACTGCTACAGCTTGACCTCCTCCACCAATATGATGGTGAATAAGTGTATCATTGTACAATTCTTTTATATCATATTGTGGGAAGTGTTCTCTGAATTTTTTATCATTAACTGGAGAAAATCCCAATTCAATTTTTTGTATATTCATTTTGCTTAAATATTCAGGGCTTTTAATCATTACTTCTTTCCAATAGTAATCTTTATCTCGTAGCCACCCTTCCGAATTCGTACTTCTTAGCCCCTTTCCAACATAAGGCATTTCAATTGTAAGTCTAGGGTCGGCAGTATACTTTTCCTCTAATCTTTTTAAATCTGCATTACGATAAGTTCTAATTTTATGGTCAGAATTGCTTCTAAAATTATTATTAACTTCCGACTCCACCCTAGCCATCGAAACCAACCGATCCTTCAATCCAACCCCATCAACCACATTATAAGGCACCCCACCTGCCATCGACAGTTGGTTTTTCGGGTTGTAGGGCAAGAGGTTAGGGATAGAGAGTTCTTTTGCCTTCGTAACGCCGTTTATTGCAGCTGCCTTTGTTGTAGCAACACCAGTCTTTGCTACAGCTCCGGCGCCTTTTGTCCCCACCACTGTCGTGACGACGGTTCCGAGGGCGTAGGTTACCCAGTGGGAGCGGGAGTAGGCGTCGCCGTTCACCATGTCTCGTTCGTATGAATCCGAGATGGCTTGGGAGATGTATGTATAGGTTTGAATCGGGTGCAGGATCGAGTTTGCTACGCCTTCGACGGCTTCCCCTGGGTCTGTGACGAGGTCCCATATGCCTGTGACAAAGTCTTTTCCGACGTCGAAGAGGCCAACGCCGATTCCTTTGGCAATGTCCGCGGTTTCTTTGGCGTTTTCTAGCTGCATGACCAGCTGTTGCTGGGTGGGTGCTAGGTTTTCGTAGCCGATTTGCTTGGCGATTTGGAGGTATTCGTCTGGATCTGTGACATGTTCGAGTTGGGCCTTTAGGTCTTTGATCCGGCGATTCTCCGCTTCCGCTTGCTTCACTTGCAGATATTCCGCGGTTTCTTTCTTCCTTACTTCCAGGTTTTTATAGGCTTCGCTGTTTTTGTAGGCTGTTGCGTTAAAGTAGAGTGGGGATACTTGCCCACCCCTTGTGCTGGATGCTTTCAGTTGCTCCATGAGTGCCGTTAATGCGGCTTGGTCTTGTTCGGATGTGGCGTATTCAGCTGTCCACTTATGGTCGATTTCGTTTACTTTGTGGATCGTTTCGGTCCTTGTCGTTTCGGCTTTTTCGATGTTGTCAAAGAATGTGTCATCGGAGAAGGGATGCAGCTGAATGATATCATCAATTTCTGAAAAGATTTTTTTCAAGTCATTTTTTTGTGCCGTGACCATTTCCTTGGCATGCCGATTGGCGTTTTCCAGTTCTCCTTCTAAAAAAGGGAGCGTGACCACGGTTTCGTTCAAGTTCGCTTCGATTGCATCGGCTTGAATGCCATTGAAAAAGGCTATGTGCCGCTGAATCAGATGGAGCCAGGCATCGACGACATCGATCTGCGCTGTGTAAAAGCCTTTGATAGCCTCGGCGCCCTGGCCCTGTAGCTCATCATCCAAATGGACGATACCCGCAAATCCTTTTTTCAATTCCGTGAGCTGTTCTTCTAAGTGCTTGTATTGTTCGACACGCGTTTGCATGGCAGATAAAAGTGTTTGAGATTCGTACATCAGCGACATAATGGAAAGTCCTTTCAACTGCTTTTCAGCCAACTAGATTTCATTCGTATGTATTTCATCTACTGTTAAATTGTGGATTATCTTTAGTTTAGAAGAGTTTCTTCATTTATTCAAGAATGGAAGGGATATCCACGAAAAAAAGGGCAGATGAACAGTAAGGAATACCTGTTTATATCCACCTTTTTACGACATCTTGTATAAGTGAAGCCGTGACGTTATTTTGATGACACCACCAAAAACCGGACAATTTGATCGGAGAAGTTAAACCAGTAATGAGCTTTTCTCGCATCGAACATAAACGACTGCTGTTCATCCAGTTCCATTCTTTCTCCTTCTATTTCCACTGTCAGCTTTCCTTCAATAATGAATAAAAATTCATGTCCGCTATGAGAAAACGCGCTCCCTTTATTTTCTCCTGGCTTTAAGGTGACAAGAATAGGCGAAAAAACAGCATCGCGAATGCCGCTGGATAAATTCTGATAATGAAATTGTTCATGATTAGAGTCTGAATTTTCTTGGGAGCGATCCTTAGAAAAAAAGAAACTTGGACTCACATCCAATGTGTCGGCAATTTTTTTTAATGACTCTAAAGTGACGCTTGATTTTCCCCGTTCTACTTGTGATAAAAAGCTGATGGAGACGCCCGTTTGTTCAGCGAGACTCTTTAATGTTAGTTTACGCTCTTTCCTCAATTCTTTCAGTTTTTTCCCGATTGAATCAAAAGGCATGTAGCTACCCCCTTTTTTACATCATATTTAGCTTCATTATACATGACAAAATTTGATGAATGCTCCTTCATGATTAACTTCTTACAAAACATATTGACAGAAAATTTTTAATTATTTAAAATGGAGAAAATAACAAATTGAAGTGTCACTTCAATTTTTTGGAGGAATGACTCAAGATGGAAAAGAAGCAAATGCGGCGAATATTAATCGCGAGTTTAGTCGGAAGTTCGATTGAGTGGTTTGATTATTTTTTATATGGAACCGTTGCTGCCCTCGTGTTTAACCAGCTATTTTTCGTGAATGAAGACCCGACGATAGGACTGTTGCTTTCCTACGCATCCTTTGCGTTAGCATTCTTCATCCGTCCTTTTGGCGGAGTGATCTTTAGTCATATTGGCGATCGTATCGGGAGAAAGAAAACACTTGTTTTAACACTTAGTATAATGGGGATCGCTACATTTGGGATGGGTCTTCTTCCTACTTATCAAGCTGTGGGGATTTGGGCGCCGATTTTATTGATTACGTTGCGCTTAGTTCAAGGTCTAGGTATTGGCGGTGAATGGGAAGGGGCACTTTTATTGGCGGTTGAATATGCTCCCGCGGAAAAACGGGGCTTGTTCGGAGCCATTCCCCAAATGGGTGTAACAATAGGAATGCTGCTTGGAACCATCGCCTTATCTTTTATGACGTTGCTTCCTGAAAACGCATTCATGACTTGGGGATGGCGTTTACCATTCATTTTTAGTGCTCTCCTTGTATTCTTTGGCCTATGGATCCGTAAAGGGATCGATGAAACGCCATCTTTCAAAAAAGTAAAGGAATCCGGAGAAGTTCCAAAGCTGCCGATTGTAGAAACGCTTAAGAACTATTGGCGTGAAGTGATTATCGCGGTGGGCGCGAAAGTGGTAGAAACTGCCCCATTTTATATTTTCAGCACATTTGTCGTATCATATGCCACTACAAATCTCGGTTTCTCACGGACAGCCACACTGACTGCCGTCATGATTGCAACCATTATTACGACGATCTTAATACCAATCATGGGGATGTTATCTGATAAAATCGGCCGCAAAAAGCTGTTTATAGCGGGAACGATCGGGATGGCACTGTTTGCATTTCCATACTTCTGGTTGCTACAGCAAAAATCGGTACCGCTATTAATCATTGCAACAGTGATAGGCTTAGGAATCATTTGGGCTCCCATCACAGCTGTACTTGGAACGATGTTCTCGGAAATTTTCGATGCAAGGATTCGGTATACCGGCATCACGCTTGGCTATCAAATCGGGGCAGCTCTAGCAGGAGGCACAGCCCCGCTCGTTGCAACGGCTTTACTTAATAGGTTTAATAACTCTTATGTTCCTGTCGCCATTTACATTATTTTTGCATCGTTCCTTTCCCTAGCAGCGATTTGGGCAGTCAAGGAACGCAGCAATCAGAAATTGGACGAAATGCATAATACCAGCGCCATGTAATTCATGGTGTTTTAACTTCAAGGAGGGCAATTGAATGTTAGTAATAAATGAAAAGGAAATTCAAAACACTTATGGAATGAAGGAAGCAATGACAGATATAAAGGCGGTATTGTGTGCACATGGTGCTAGAAAAATAGACAACCCCCATCGCACAGTTCTCGCTTTCCCGGAACACGAGGCATCGGCACTTTACATGCCAAGCGCTGATCTATCGGAAGAAGTTGCAGCTGTCAAAGTCGTGACCATCTTTCCAAAAAATCCTTCAAGGGGAATGGCAACGACACAGGGGGTCATTCTGCTGTCAGATGCAGAAAATGGCGAACATTTAGCATTGTTGAATGCCTCCTATTTAACACGTCTTAGAACGGGGGCATTGAGCGGCATTGCCACAGACTTCCTTGCACGCAAAGACGCCCGGGTTCTCACGATAATCGGAACGGGAGCAATGGCATTTGAACAAGCACTCGGTGTGTTAGCCGTAAGGGATATTGAGCGTATTTTATTAGTAAATCGCACACGCGAGAAAGCGGAAAAATTCGGGGAAAAGCTGCAGACCTTCGGCGTAACCGTTCCATTTGAAGTTTTCGAAGATGTTTCAGCAGCTGTTCGTCAAGCAGATATCATTTGCTGTGCAACCCGCTCGAACGAGCCTGTCTTCAATGGGATGGATGTAAGGCCGGGTACACACATCAACGGGGTTGGGTCTTACTTGCCCGATATGAAAGAAGTGGATCATACCACAATTTCACGCGCTGCTAAAATCATCGTCGACGATTTGGCGGGCGTGCAGGATGAAGCAGGAGAACTTATCTCTGCAGCACATCAGGGCAATTGGTCGTTTCATGATATCCACGGGGAGCTTTATGAACTTGTAACGCTAAGCAAAACAGGCAGGGAAAATGAAGAGGAAATCACCTTCTTTAAATCGGTCGGTGCTGCATACTTTGACCTCGCCGTGGCAAAAGGGGTTTACAGCCAAGCAAAAGAACGCAATATCGGGATCGAGATCGAGGTATAAAAAGAGGCCCGTACCGGTAACGATCTATGATTTTAGCTAAATCCAGAACGAGCTCATTTTTTTCAATCAATTCGCCTGCTATTAGGGCAGGGAAAATGGAAATGAAATGATGGATTTTTAGTGATTGAATAGCCGCCAAGAATGGTGATGTGCACCAAGTCTTGGCGGCTATTAAAGTATTTATAGCTAAAACATGATCTAGGCCAAACCATTTTTAGCATCTCAACTCCGAAAACCATCTTTATCTGTACACTTATGCTATGTTTACATGTTTAATCGTGTTCAAGCTTTCATAAGAGTTGTTTAGCAATTTGTTCAGCTTTATGCAATTCTCCTAATAGCGGATTTTTACAGTCATTATAACTATCCATATACGCACGTACACCGCCCAAAATATGTATCTCCTTGATATCTTCATTATTCTCTAATATGTCTAATGCCTTCTTATATCTTTTATATATAAGATGTAAAACACCACTATTCATATTTTTAGGATAGTCGTCCTCCATTTTATTTATAACCACTTTTATTTGTTCAATTAACTCATATTTACCAAAGTGCGTAATAAACTCCTGTAAAGCTGAGTATTTCACCAATATCACCTACTATTCTTGATTTAAAAACTCCTTTTACGTGTTCTAAATACATTTATTTTTCTTCTTTATATGCTAAGGAAATCTTTACTACTTCCTTTGGTGATAAATCCTCATCATTCCAAAATATCAAGTAACTAGGGGCAGGATGAGGAACATTGTCTTCTAAAATATCTATGTATTCACTTACTTCTTCATCAGACAGCTTAGGATTGCATATTTTATTTACTAGTTCAATTAATTCTTCTTTAGATAACTTTTTACTCATTTTTCCCACCTCCCCTTAATAACTGCCCTTTCTTTCCAAAATGATAAGCAGGGTCTAAAGGCTACAGAAGCATGATTTTCTTCAATCCCTACGTACAGCTCCTAATTCCTTTTTTTACACTTCATTTATAAGGCAAAAAGCACCTGTTTCTTTAAAGGCAACCATGTGCTTTCATCCGGTTCTTGATAGAATAACTTATAAAGTCTGTAACCATTTTATTGCACTAACTAAAAAGTCACTTTTCTATTCTTTTTCATCTATCTTCTGCTTTAAATATTCAGCAATTTCTGTTTGCCCTCTTTCAATAGCAAATTCATAAGCTCCCATATCTTTCATAGTATCCCCTGTATACTTAACAGTAATATCAATACCATTCTGAACAAGATACTTTACAATATCAAGATGCCCACCATATATTGCAGCAAACAGAGGATTCCTATCTGATTCACTAGTATCAATCTCAACATTCTGGTTAATGAGATATTCGACAATATCTAAATGGCCTTTTGTAGCTGCTCTTTCAAGGGCATTTGTAGAAAAAGTTCCGCCCTGTGCATTAGTGTCTATGCCGGCATTAATAAGATATTTTATTATTTCTAAATGCCCGTGAGCTGCTGCTATATGTAACCATGTACCAAAGGGCGTTACCCATGTTAACATTTCTGGTTCTTTCTCAAGTGAATTCTTCAACGTTTCCAATTGGCCACTTTTTATGGCACCTCTAATGTCTTTCGCAATTTGAGCTTTATCCATTTAGTTTCTCCTTTATTTCCAACGTCTTCTAGAATATCAATAGTATCATCTAAGTCTGAACCCGCTGTAAAAACTGCTTTCAATTGATTTTTAACATTGTCTAAAGATTTAATATTATGTTTTCCTATAATTAAATTTCAAATAAAAAACAAAAAGCACCTGTTGCCTCAAAGACAATCAAATGCTTTATCGTTAGCCATATAAAGTAACTCATCACAAATCTTATCTTTAAACCAACGAGCTTGCTTAAATTGTAGGTTCAAAGTTTGTTCCTTGTAATGATACTTCGTAAACTGAAAACGTCATCTCGCCCAGCTATCTTTCGTAATTATCATAATTTATATTGTTACAAAAACTATTCTTTTTCATCCAACTTCTGCTTTAAATATTCAGCAATTTCTATTTGCCCTCTTTCAATAGCAAATTCATAGGCTCCCATATCTTTCATAGTATCCCCTGTATACTTAACAGTAACATCAATACCATTCTGAACAAGATACTTTACAATATCAAGGTGACCACCATAAATCGCTGAGAATAAAGGATTTCTATTTGGGTCACTAACATCTAATATTGCACCATTATCAAATAAGTACTCTACAATACTAATTTCACCTTCACTAGCTGCATGTGCAATAGTCGCTGACTTTGGTACCCCTTCGTTTATGTTAATATCCATACCTGATTCAACTAGAAATTTTATCATATCTAGTTCTCCAGCTCTAGCCGCAACATGTAACCAAGTTCCAAAAGGTGTTACAAAATCGAGCAAACTTTTATCAGTAACAATGATCTCTTTCGCTTGTTCTATATCACCATTCTTAATTAAATCATAGATTTTTATTGCTTTTTCCTTATTATCCATAAAATCCTCCAAAATATATTTATTTCATTGATGCTGCTTCTTCGCCTAGTAGCTTAAGCATTTCAACCATTTTTTCACGAGTTCCACCAAAACTATCTACTTCTTTCAACTTGTCAACAATATGTTGAAGACGTTCTATACCATGTTGCCCTGCAATTCTATTGGGTGCCCAAACAAGATTTTCTTCACCGATTATCGATTCTATTCGATACTTTTTTAATATTTCTTGACCTTCTGCAACAAGTTCTTTTTGCTTCTGGCCCAGACCCTTTTTAAATAAAATATGATGTGCATGTGGATCTAACATAGCATCAGGTGGGGCACCAATTAATCCTCTCAGATACTTTCCAAAATCAATTTTAATTAATGCCTCATTATATTCTTTAATAATACCTAATTCAGACATCTTTTTACTTATCTCTGAGAGTTCATCTACACTAAAAGTGTTATTCTGAATAGCATTTTTAAGCTTATTCATCTTAGTGGCATTGACGTTACCCGCTTCGCCTATATCATCAAGATAATCACTTACAGCCCTACCACTCGACTCCACCCTAGCCATCCTAACCAACCGTTCCTTCAGCCCAACCCCATCAACCACATTATAAGGCACCCCACCTGCCATCGACAGTTGGTTTTTCGGGTTGTATGGCAGTAGGTTAGGGATAGAGAGTTCTTTTACTTTCGCTGCACCTTTAACTGCAGCCGCTTTTGTAGTCGCTACCCCTGTTTTCGTTATGGCTCCTGCTCCTTTTGTTCCGACCACTGTCGTGACGACGGTTCCGAGGGCGTAGGTGACCCAGTGGGAGCGGGAGTAGGCGTCGCCGTTTACCATGTCTCGTTCATATGAATCCGAGATGGCTTTGGAGATATATGTATAGGTTTGGATTGGGTGCATGATCGAGTTTGCTACGCCTTCGACGGCTTGCCCTGGGTCTGTGACGAGGTCATATATTCCTGTGACGAAGTCTTTTCCGACGTCGAACAGGCCAACGCCGATTCCTTTGGCAATGTCCGCGGTTTGTTTGGCGCTTTCTAGCTGCATGACAAGTTGCTGCTGGGTGGGTGCTAGGTTTTCGTATCCGATTTGCTTGGCGATTTGGAGGAATTCGTCGGGATCGGTTACATGTTGGAGTTGGGCCTTCAAGTCTTTGATCCGGCGATTCTCCGCTTCCGCTTGCTTCACTTGCAGATATTCCGCGGTTTCTTTCTTCCTTACTTCCAGGTTTTTATAGGCTTCGCTGTTTTTGTAGGCTGTTGCGTTAAAGTAGAGTGGGGATACTTGCCCACCCCTTGTGCTGGATGCTTTCAGTTGCTCCATGAGTGCCGTTAATGCGGCTTGGTCTTGTTCGGATGTGGCGTATTCAGCTGTCCACTTATGGTCGATTTCGTTTACTTTGTGGATCGTTTCGGTCCTTGTCGTTTCGGCTTTTTCGATGTTGTCAAAGAATGTGTCATCGGAGAAGGGATGCAGCTGAATGATATCATCAATTTCTGAAAAGATTTTTTTCAAGTCATTTTTTTGTGCCGTGACCATTTCCTTGGCATGCCGATTGGCGTTTTCCAGTTCTCCTTCTAAAAAAGGGAGCGTGACCACGGTTTCGTTCAAGTTCGCTTCGATTGCATCGGCTTGAATGCCATTGAAAAAGGCTATGTGCCGCTGAATCAGATGGAGCCAGGCATCGACGACATCGATCTGCGCTGTGTAAAAGCCTTTGATAGCCTCGGCGCCCTGGCCCTGTAGCTCATCATCCAAATGGACGATACCCGCAAATCCTTTTTTCAATTCCGTGAGCTGTTCTTCTAAGTGCTTGTATTGTTCGACACGCGTTTGCATGGCAGATAAAAGTGTTTGAGATTCGTACATCAGCGACATAATGGAAAGTCCTTTCAACTGCTTTTCAGCCAACTAGATTTCATTCGTATGTATTTCATCTACTGTTAAATTGTGGATTATCTTTAGTTTAGAAGAGTTTCTTCATTTATTCAAGAATGGAAGGGATATCCACGAAAAAAAGGGCAGATGAACAGTAAGGAATACCTGTTTATATCCACCTTTTTACGACATCTTGTATAAGTGAAGCCGTGACGTTATTTTGATGACACCACCAAAAACCGGACAATTTGATCGGAGAAGTTAAACCAGTAATGAGCTTTTCTCGCATCGAACATAAACGACTGCTGTTCATCCAGTTCCATTCTTTCTCCTTCTATTTCCACTGTCAGCTTTCCTTCAATAATGAATAAAAATTCATGTCCGCTATGAGAAAACGCGCTCCCTTTATTTTCTCCTGGCTTTAAGGTGACAAGAATAGGCGAAAAAACAGCATCGCGAATGCCGCTGGATAAATTCTGATAATGAAATTGTTCATGATTAGAGTCTGAATTTTCTTGGGAGCGATCCTTAGAAAAAAAGAAACTTGGACTCACATCCAATGTGTCGGCAATTTTTTTTAATGACTCTAAAGTGACGCTTGATTTTCCCCGTTCTACTTGTGATAAAAAGCTGATGGAGACGCCCGTTTGTTCAGCGAGACTCTTTAATGTTAGTTTACGCTCTTTCCTCAATTCTTTCAGTTTTTTCCCGATTGAATCAAAAGGCATGTAGCTACCCCCTTTTTTACATCATATTTAGCTTCATTATACATGACAAAATTTGATGAATGCTCCTTCATGATTAACTTCTTACAAAACATATTGACAGAAAATTTTTAATTATTTAAAATGGAGAAAATAACAAATTGAAGTGTCACTTCAATTTTTTGGAGGAATGACTCAAGATGGAAAAGAAGCAAATGCGGCGAATATTAATCGCGAGTTTAGTCGGAAGTTCGATTGAGTGGTTTGATTATTTTTTATATGGAACCGTTGCGGCCCTCGTGTTTAACCAGCTATTTTTCGTGAATGAAGACCCGACGATAGGACTGTTGCTTTCCTACGCATCCTTTGCGTTAGCATTCTTCATCCGTCCTTTTGGCGGAGTGATCTTTAGTCATATTGGCGATCGTATCGGGAGAAAGAAAACACTTGTTTTAACACTTAGTATAATGGGGATCGCTACATTTGGGATGGGTCTTCTTCCTACTTATCAAGCTGTGGGGATTTGGGCGCCGATTTTATTGATTACGTTGCGCTTAGTTCAAGGTCTAGGTATTGGCGGTGAATGGGAAGGGGCACTTTTATTGGCGGTTGAATATGCTCCCGCGGAAAAACGGGGCTTGTTCGGAGCCATTCCCCAAATGGGTGTAACAATAGGAATGCTGCTTGGAACCATCGCCTTATCTTTTATGACGTTGCTTCCTGAAAACGCATTCATGACTTGGGGATGGCGTTTACCATTCATTTTTAGTGCTCTCCTTGTATTCTTTGGCCTATGGATCCGTAAAGGGATCGATGAAACGCCATCTTTCAAAAAAGTAAAGGAATCCGGAGAAGTTCCAAAGCTGCCGATTGTAGAAACGCTTAAGAACTATTGGCGTGAAGTGATTATCGCGGTGGGCGCGAAAGTGGTAGAAACTGCCCCATTTTATATTTTCAGCACATTTGTCGTATCATATGCCACTACAAATCTCGGTTTCTCACGGACAGCCACACTGACTGCCGTCATGATTGCAACCATTATTACGACGATCTTAATACCAATCATGGGGATGTTATCTGATAAAATCGGCCGCAAAAAGCTGTTTATAGCGGGAACGATCGGGATGGCACTGTTTGCATTTCCATACTTCTGGTTGCTACAGCAAAAATCGGTACCGCTATTAATCATTGCAACAGTGATAGGCTTAGGAATCATTTGGGCTCCCATCACAGCTGTACTTGGAACGATGTTCTCGGAAATTTTCGATGCAAGGATTCGGTATACCGGCATCACGCTTGGCTATCAAATCGGGGCAGCTCTAGCAGGAGGCACAGCCCCGCTCGTTGCAACGGCTTTACTTAATAGGTTTAATAACTCTTATGTTCCTGTCGCCATTTACATTATTTTTGCATCGTTCCTTTCCCTAGCAGCGATTTGGGCAGTCAAGGAACGCAGCAATCAGAAATTGGACGAAATGCATAATACCAGCGCCATGTAATTCATGGTGTTTTAACTTCAAGGAGGGCAATTGAATGTTAGTAATAAATGAAAAGGAAATTCAAAACACTTATGGAATGAAGGAAGCAATGACAGATATAAAGGCGGTATTGTGTGCACATGGTGCTAGAAAAATAGACAACCCCCATCGCACAGTTCTCGCTTTCCCGGAACACGAGGCATCGGCACTTTACATGCCAAGCGCTGATCTATCGGAAGAAGTTGCAGCTGTCAAAGTCGTGACCATCTTTCCAAAAAATCCTTCAAGGGGAATGGCAACGACACAGGGGGTCATTCTGCTGTCAGATGCAGAAAATGGCGAACATTTAGCATTGTTGAATGCCTCCTATTTAACACGTCTTAGAACGGGGGCATTGAGCGGCATTGCCACAGACTTCCTTGCACGCAAAGACGCCCGGGTTCTCACGATAATCGGAACGGGAGCAATGGCATTTGAACAAGCACTCGGTGTGTTAGCCGTAAGGGATATTGAGCGTATTTTATTAGTAAATCGCACACGCGAGAAAGCGGAAAAATTCGGGGAAAAGCTGCAGACCTTCGGCGTAACCGTTCCATTTGAAGTTTTCGAAGATGTTTCAGCAGCTGTTCGTCAAGCAGATATCATTTGCTGTGCAACCCGCTCGAACGAGCCTGTCTTCAATGGGATGGATGTAAGGCCGGGTACACACATCAACGGGGTTGGGTCTTACTTGCCCGATATGAAAGAAGTGGATCATACCACAATTTCACGCGCTGCTAAAATCATCGTCGACGATTTGGCGGGCGTGCAGGATGAAGCAGGAGAACTTATCTCTGCAGCACATCAGGGCAATTGGTCGTTTCATGATATCCACGGGGAGCTTTATGAACTTGTAACGCTAAGCAAAACAGGCAGGGAAAATGAAGAGGAAATCACCTTCTTTAAATCGGTCGGTGCTGCATACTTTGACCTCGCCGTGGCAAAAGGGGTTTACAGCCAAGCAAAAGAACGCAATATCGGGATCGAGATCGAGGTATAAAAAGAGGCCCGTACCGGTAACGATCTATGATTTTAGCTAAATCCAGAACGAGCTCATTTTTTTCAATCAATTCGCCTGCTATTAGGGCAGGGAAAATGGAAATGAAATGATGGATTTTTAGTGATTGAATAGCCGCCAAGAATGGTGATGTGCACCAAGTCTTGGCGGCTATTAAAGTATTTATAGCTAAAACATGATCTAGGCCAAACCATTTTTAGCATCTCAACTCCGAAAACCATCTTTATCTGTACACTTATGCTATGTTTACATGTTTAATCGTGTTCAAGCTTTCATAAGAGTTGTTTAGCAATTTGTTCAGCTTTATGCAATTCTCCTAATAGCGGATTTTTACAGTCATTATAACTATCCATATACGCACGTACACCGCCCAAAATATGTATCTCCTTGATATCTTCATTATTCTCTAATATGTCTAATGCCTTCTTATATCTTTTATATATAAGATGTAAAACACCACTATTCATATTTTTAGGATAGTCGTCCTCCATTTTATTTATAACCACTTTTATTTGTTCAATTAACTCATATTTACCAAAGTGCGTAATAAACTCCTGTAAAGCTGAGTATTTCACCAATATCACCTACTATTCTTGATTTAAAAACTCCTTTTACGTGTTCTAAATACATTTATTTTTCTTCTTTATATGCTAAGGAAATCTTTACTACTTCCTTTGGTGATAAATCCTCATCATTCCAAAATATCAAGTAACTAGGGGCAGGATGAGGAACATTGTCTTCTAAAATATCTATGTATTCACTTACTTCTTCATCAGACAGCTTAGGATTGCATATTTTATTTACTAGTTCAATTAATTCTTCTTTAGATAACTTTTTACTCATTTTTCCCACCTCCCCTTAATAACTGCCCTTTCTTTCCAAAATGATAAGCAGGGTCTAAAGGCTACAGAAGCATGATTTTCTTCAATCCCTACGTACAGCTCCTAATTCCTTTTTTTACACTTCATTTATAAGGCAAAAAGCACCTGTTTCTTTAAAGGCAACCATGTGCTTTCATCCGGTTCTTGATAGAATAACTTATAAAGTCTGTAACCATTTTATTGCACTAACTAAAAAGTCACTTTTCTATTCTTTTTCATCTATCTTCTGCTTTAAATATTCAGCAATTTCTGTTTGCCCTCTTTCAATAGCAAATTCATAAGCTCCCATATCTTTCATAGTATCCCCTGTATACTTAACAGTAATATCAATACCATTCTGAACAAGATACTTTACAATATCAAGATGCCCACCATATATTGCAGCAAACAGAGGATTCCTATCTGATTCACTAGTATCAATCTCAACATTCTGGTTAATGAGATATTCGACAATATCTAAATGGCCTTTTGTAGCTGCTCTTTCAAGGGCATTTGTAGAAAAAGTTCCGCCCTGTGCATTAGTGTCTATGCCGGCATTAATAAGATATTTTATTATTTCTAAATGCCCGTGAGCTGCTGCTATATGTAACCATGTACCAAAGGGCGTTACCCATGTTAACATTTCTGGTTCTTTCTCAAGTGAATTCTTCAACGTTTCCAATTGGCCACTTTTTATGGCACCTCTAATGTCTTTCGCAATTTGAGCTTTATCCATTTAGTTTCTCCTTTATTTCCAACGTCTTCTAGAATATCAATAGTATCATCTAAGTCTGAACCCGCTGTAAAAACTGCTTTCAATTGATTTTTAACATTGTCTAAAGATTTAATATTATGTTTTCCTATAATTAAATTTCAAATAAAAAACAAAAAGCACCTGTTGCCTCAAAGACAATCAAATGCTTTATCGTTAGCCATATAAAGTAACTCATCACAAATCTTATCTTTAAACCAACGAGCTTGCTTAAATTGTAGGTTCAAAGTTTGTTCCTTGTAATGATACTTCGTAAACTGAAAACGTCATCTCGCCCAGCTATCTTTCGTAATTATCATAATTTATATTGTTACAAAAACTATTCTTTTTCATCCAACTTCTGCTTTAAATATTCAGCAATTTCTATTTGCCCTCTTTCAATAGCAAATTCATAGGCTCCCATATCTTTCATAGTATCCCCTGTATACTTAACAGTAACATCAATACCATTCTGAACAAGATACTTTACAATATCAAGGTGACCACCATAAATCGCTGAGAATAAAGGATTTCTATTTGGGTCACTAACATCTAATATTGCACCATTATCAAATAAGTACTCTACAATACTAATTTCACCTTCACTAGCTGCATGTGCAATAGTCGCTGACTTTGGTACCCCTTCGTTTATGTTAATATCCATACCTGATTCAACTAGAAATTTTATCATATCTAGTTCTCCAGCTCTAGCCGCAACATGTAACCAAGTTCCAAAAGGTGTTACAAAATCGAGCAAACTTTTATCAGTAACAATGATCTCTTTCGCTTGTTCTATATCACCATTCTTAATTAAATCATAGATTTTTATTGCTTTTTCCTTATTATCCATAAAATCCTCCAAAATATATTTATTTCATTGATGCTGCTTCTTCGCCTAGTAGCTTAAGCATTTCAACCATTTTTTCACGAGTTCCACCAAAACTATCTACTTCTTTCAACTTGTCAACAATATGTTGAAGACGTTCTATACCATGTTGCCCTGCAATTCTATTGGGTGCCCAAACAAGATTTTCTTCACCGATTATCGATTCTATTCGATACTTTTTTAATATTTCTTGACCTTCTGCAACAAGTTCTTTTTGCTTCTGGCCCAGACCCTTTTTAAATAAAATATGATGTGCATGTGGATCTAACATAGCATCAGGTGGGGCACCAATTAATCCTCTCAGATACTTTCCAAAATCAATTTTAATTAATGCCTCATTATATTCTTTAATAATACCTAATTCAGACATCTTTTTACTTATCTCTGAGAGTTCATCTACACTAAAAGTGTTATTCTGAATAGCATTTTTAAGCTTATTCATCTTAGTGGCATTGACGTTACCCGCTTCGCCTATATCATCAAGATAATCACTTACAGCCCTACCACTCGACTCCACCCTAGCCATCCTAACCAACCGTTCCTTCAGCCCAACCCCATCAACCACATTATAAGGCACCCCACCTGCCATCGACAGTTGGTTTTTCGGGTTGTATGGCAGTAGGTTAGGGATAGAGAGTTCTTTTACTTTCGCTGCACCTTTAACTGCAGCCGCTTTTGTAGTCGCTACCCCTGTTTTCGTTATGGCTCCTGCTCCTTTTGTTCCGACCACTGTCGTGACGACGGTTCCGAGGGCGTAGGTGACCCAGTGGGAGCGGGAGTAGGCGTCGCCGTTTACCATGTCTCGTTCATATGAATCCGAGATGGCTTTGGAGATATATGTATAGGTTTGGATTGGGTGCATGATCGAGTTTGCTACGCCTTCGACGGCTTGCCCTGGGTCTGTGACGAGGTCATATATTCCTGTGACGAAGTCTTTTCCGACGTCGAACAGGCCAACGCCGATTCCTTTGGCAATGTCCGCGGTTTGTTTGGCGCTTTCTAGCTGCATGACAAGTTGCTGCTGGGTGGGTGCTAGGTTTTCGTATCCGATTTGCTTGGCGATTTGGAGGAATTCGTCGGGATCGGTTACATGTTGGAGTTGGGCCTTCAAGTCTTTGATCCGGCGATTCTCCGCTTCCGCTTGCTTCACTTGCAGATATTCCGCGGTTTCTTTCTTCCTTACTTCCAGGTTTTTATAGGCTTCGCTGTTTTTGTAGGCTGTTGCGTTAAAGTAGAGTGGGGATACTTGCCCACCCCTTGTGCTGGATGCTTTCAGTTGCTCCATGAGTGCCGTTAATGCGGCTTGGTCTTGTTCGGATGTGGCGTATTCAGCTGTCCACTTATGGTCGATTTCGTTTACTTTGTGGATCGTTTCGGTCCTTGTCGTTTCGGCTTTTTCGATGTTGTCAAAGAATGTGTCATCGGAGAAGGGATGCAGCTGAATGATATCATCAATTTCTGAAAAGATTTTTTTCAAGTCATTTTTTTGTGCCGTGACCATTTCCTTGGCATGCCGATTGGCGTTTTCCAGTTCTCCTTCTAAAAAAGGGAGCGTGACCACGGTTTCGTTCAAGTTCGCTTCGATTGCATCGGCTTGAATGCCATTGAAAAAGGCTATGTGCCGCTGAATCAGATGGAGCCAGGCATCGACGACATCGATCTGCGCTGTGTAAAAGCCTTTGATAGCCTCGGCGCCCTGGCCCTGTAGCTCATCATCCAAATGGACGATACCCGCAAATCCTTTTTTCAATTCCGTGAGCTGTTCTTCTAAGTGCTTGTATTGTTCGACACGCGTTTGCATGGCAGATAAAAGTGTTTGAGATTCGTACATCAGCGACATAATGGAAAGTCCTTTCAACTGCTTTTCTACTACATGCTTTCAATTATATGTATGGATTTCATCTATTGTTAAATAGTGGATTATCTATAGTTTAGAAGAGTTTCTTCATTTATTCAAGATATGAAGGAGGTTTGACGACATATTTAGTTACATAACAGGTTACCGTATCACTTTTTACCAATAAATAACCAACGATAACTAAGCAATGGTTTTCCTCGTAAAAATGTTTTTATGGTATGATAGGTAAATTGTTTATCTGCTCTGTACACTTTTACATTCAGCTAAGAAAAGAGGTTTTTATGCACACCACGGAATTAACGAAGCGACATTGGTTGCTCATCTTAACACTCACTTTATTAACCTTCGTTCTCGGGACAAGCGAGTTTATTATTGTCGGGATTTTAACCGATATTTCCTCGAGTCTCCATATCACGAATGCCAAAGCAGGCACACTCGTTTCTGCGTTTGCGCTTACGTTTGCCGTTGCCACCCCGCTCGTGATGTCGGCAACGAGTCATTTACCAAAGCGTAAATGGATGTTGTTTCTAATCGGTTCGTTCATCGTCCTGAATGCGCTGTGCGTGCTTTCGTCGAGCTATATCATGCTCCTGGCACTTCGGATGCTGACGGCGATAGTAACAGGCGTGTTGATTTCACTTGCGATGGTCGTAGCAAGTGAAACCATGCCGATCGCCAAACGCGGTCTTGCGATATCATTCGTTTTCGGCGGCTTTACGCTGGCAAACGTGATTGGCGTACCGATAGGCACGGTCATCGCTGAATGGTATAACTGGAATGCATCCTTCCTGTTAACGACTTTTCTCGGAGCCATTGCGTTTTTGGCCGCTTTCTTCGTTTTGCCTGCTATGCAAAGTACAACTCGCAGTTCGATGCGTGATCAGTTTTCCTTGCTGACGCACCCGCGAATTTTGATGGCTTTTTTCATTCCATCTCTTGGCTTTGGCGCGACGTATGCCGTTTTTACGTATCTTGTTCCGATCCTGAAAGGAATGGAAGCACCAAGCAGTTCAATCAGCTTGATACTGTTCGGCTACGGATTCATATCGATATTCAGCAACATACTCGCAGGGAAAATTGCCAGCCATAATGCAATTGGACGCCTCCGGTTTGTGTTCCTCGTGCAGGCGATCGTTCTGATCAGTTTATATTGGACGACAAACAATTTTATTTTTGGATTGATTAACATTGGCTTGATGTCATTGATGGCCATCCTTTTAACAACCTCCACCCAGCTTTATTTAATAGACCTTGCCGGCATTTATCAGCCAAAGGCTACAGGGCTGGCTGCTTCACTGATGCCGGTCGCAAGCAATGTCGGTATCGCCTTTGGTTCAGCACTCGGCGGAGTCGTTTACCATCAAGGAAACTTGCTGAATGTCACATGGGTCGGCGGGCTCGTTGCCATTTGTGCAAGTCTGCTAACTTTCCTAAGCTATCGCTTAGACCAACAACAAAAACAACAAAAGAAGGCAGCGTAAGAGCAAGCTTACCTACGCCATGAATAAGAAAAAAGAAGTATCAAGAACGTGGATTTGTTCTTTGATACTTCTTTTCATTTGCCAAGGTTTAATCACTCGCCTTTTTTACCGAGAACCACCGCCAAGGTAAGAAACATGTAAGGATAAGTTAATATAGTAAGCTCTAAAAAACCAATACTTCCAAAAACCAATAGATCTGGAGCATGCTTGTCTAAATAGTATCCTTTTCCGGTCATATACAGACCAACAAGAAGATACGTTAGGATCGATATTCCCATTAAACCATAGCCTACGAAAGTAAACGTAACGTTTGTAAAACTATATATTAAAATACCTATATATAATATTCCTAGCAGCAGCAATAAAATCGGTATGTAAAATGGCTCATATAAATAGTCACTCATACTTTCAATTAGCATCTTCACAAACCTCCTGTAATGGCATAATGATAACAAATACAACATGACCGGTTCGTTCCAAAAATGAAATAAGGAATTTCACATTTAGGATTTCCAACTTCTTTTCTGCGATAACCCCAAAATGAAAAACCCCTGACAAAAGTCAGAGGTTTGATTTATTACGCCCATTGAAATTGTGCTTGATGAAGTTTGCTGTACTTTCCGCCGACTTCAATCAGCTCATGATGGGTTCCTTCTTCTGCGATTCCCTCTTCGGTGATGACGAGGATTCGATCGGCATTTTTGATCGTGGCCAGGCGATGGGCGATCACGAGTGTGGTTCTCCCTTTGGATAGTTCGTTTAGCGCTTTTTGGATCGCTGCTTCCGTTTCGGAATCCAGAGCAGATGTGGCTTCATCCAGGATGAGGATGGGCGGATTTTTCAAGAACATGCGGGCGATGGAGACCCTTTGTTTTTGCCCTCCTGATAGTTTGACGCCACGCTCGCCGATGAATGTATCCAAACCATCAGGCATGCTGTTAATAATCTCTTCTAGCTGGGCGCGTCTTACTGTATCCCAAATTTCCTCGTCCGTTGCATCAAGCTTTCCATAGGTAAGGTTTTCTCTGATGGTTCCATCAAAAAGAAATACATCTTGTTGGACGATGCCAATATGCTGACGCAGGGATTCCATGGTCATGCTTTTAATATTCAGTCCATCGATTTCAATCTCCCCTGAATCTATATCATAGAATCGTGGAAGCAAGCTGCAAATCGTCGTTTTTCCAGCTCCGGATGGGCCAACAAGGGCAATGGTTTCACCGCTGTTTACGTTGAAAGTGATATGGCTGAGGACGTTTTCTTTTCCTTCGTAACCGAATGTGACATTTTTGTATGTGATGTCTCCTTTTACATGCTTCACATCGATGGCATCCGGTGCATCGAGCTCATCCGGTGCCGTGTTCAGCAATTCCTGATAACGGCGGAAGCCGGCGATCCCTTTCGGATAGGTTTCGATCACGGAGTTGATTTGGTTGATTGGTGTCAGGAATACATTGGAAAGCAGCACGAATGCGATGAATTCACCAAACGTCATTTGTCCATAAATGACGAACCAGGTTCCGCATCCTAGGACAAACAATGAAATGATCTTCATCAGCATATGACTGATAGAGAAATTCCAGGCCATGACCTTATAGGCAACAAGCTTTGTTTTACGGAAACGGCCATTGTTCACGGCGAATTTTTCCATTTCGTGTGTTTCATTCGTAAATGCCTTGACGACACGAATGCCGCTGACATTGTTTTCGACTCTTGCATTGAAATCTGCAATATCCGCAAACATTTGATTGAAGGCATGTGACATTTTTTTACTAAAGTAAATGGATAGGCTAATTAAGAATGGAATGATGATGAATGTCAATAAAGCGAGTTTCCAATTGATGGAGAGCATTAAACCAAAGGCGCCAAACAGTGTCATCACGGCAATGAACAAGTCCTCAGGTCCATGATGGGCAATTTCCCCTATGTCCATTAAATCATTGGTCATCCGTGAAACGAGGTGGCCTGTCTTCGTATTATCAAAAAAGCGATTGGACAATTTCTGAACATGGTTGAATAGCTTTCTGCGCATATCCGTCTCGATATTGATCCCGAGCATATGCCCCCAGTATGTAACGACATAATGCAGAAAGGCCGTCACTACATAAATGCCCAATAAACCAATGCACGCCCAGATGATAAAGGTCCAGTTACCTGTAGGCAATAAATCATCGATCACCTTATTGAAGGCCAAGGGAAAGGCGAGCTCCAGTAAGGCGGCCAAAATCGCACAAGAAAAATCAATGATGAATAACCATTTATACGGCTTATAATAAGCAAAAAAGTCTTTTAACATAACAACCAGGATTTCCTCCTTTAAAGTAAGAAAGAAGATTTCCGTGAAAGTAACCTATTTTCAACGAAAATCTCCCTCATTCACTTCCTATTAAAATCTTAATCTAACATGATATGATCCGTAACGATCATTTAAACAAATCTGGATGCATTTCCTTCGCTAACATTTCCATTCCTTCTATCGTACTGTAGCTATAGCTGAACATATAGTTGTAATCCACGGCATAAATTTGTTTGTTTTTGATTGCTTTCATGCTCGATAGCTTTTCATTTGCATAAAGTGCTGCTTTGATCTTATCTGCACTTACTCCATCAGCCGTGCTCCAATCAGGAATGATCAATACATCCGGATCAGCTTCAATCAGCCTTTCTACACTAACCTCTCCTTTTTCATCTTTGAAAATATTATTTAGTTTAACCATTGAAAATGAGTCATTAAAGAAGGTTTCGTCATGAGCTGCGTATACATACACTTCTTTCGGATCACTCATATGTAAATAAGCGAACGTTTCTTCTTCTTTAATACTTGATAATTTGGAAGTGATCGAATCTTGTTTAGCCTTTAGTTCTTTAATGAAACCATCTGCCTTGTCTTGTACATTAAACAGATTACCGAGGTTTTCAATATCTTTATAGATGGAATTATACGTTCCTCCAGTGACGGATGAATTCAGCACGTACGTTTTCACGCCCATTTCATTAAGTGAATCAACTGTTCCTACTCCCCAATCAGCGTTATCGAATAAACCGCCGCGACCGTAGACTAGATCTGGATCCGTTCCTAATGTAACTTCTTTCCCTACATACTCGTCACTCAGCATTTTTAGTTTATCGTATTGTTTTTCGACTGCTTTATCGGGCGCTCCGAAGTTTGCGCCGACACCGACAATTTTGTCACCTAATCCTAGGTGCAATAACAGTTCTGCTGCCGGTCTTGTATTAGCCATGACTCGTTCAGGTGCTTTATCAAAGACTTGATCCTTTTTCTCCCACTTTGTCCCGCCTTCAGCTTTCGTGAAGTTTTCAATGGTTAATGGATATTGGCTTTTTGGCTCCTGTTTCTCTTCAGAGCTAGTCTTGGTTGATGTTCCGCAGGCTGTCAGCGTTAACATCGCCGCCAACCCGACTCCTAGTAATAATCTCTTTTTCAACTGTATTCCTCCTATTTTATACGCCATACGCAAAACCTAATCCATTCGTAACTGGATTGATAAACGTTTGGCACTTGATTTTATATAAGGCTTCGACTGTGTCAGGTGTCAGGACCTCTTCAGGCGTACCTTGAGCGTAGACTTCTCCATCTTTTATGGCATAAAGGTAGTCGCAATAATGGGCAGCCATTTCAAGGTCATGTAGGGCTGCGAGCACCCCGATTTGTAAATTCCTTACACATGATAAAATTTCAATCTGATAGCGGATATCCAAGTGATTCGTCGGTTCATCCAATATCATGAATTTCGGCTGCTGGGCAATCGTTCTCGCTAAAATGACCCTTTGCTTCTCCCCACCGGAAAGTGATAGGAAACTGCGGTCCTTGTAATCAAGCAGGTTGGTTCGTGCCAGCGATTCTTCCACGATCATGAAATCTTCTTGTTTATCGGACTCCAGCATTTTCTTATGCGGCGTTCTGCCCAGCATGACCATTTGGTGCACCGTCAGATCGAAATTCACTTCATTGAATTGGCCCACGACACCCAGTTGCTGTGAAACCTTCTTTTCAGAGGTTTTCAAAACGTCCATATCGTCTAATAGAACCGTACCTTTATGAGGGGATAGGCTTTTATAAATACTTTTTAATAGAGTTGATTTGCCACAGCCGTTCGGACCGATCAAGCCAACAAATTGTTGTTTCTTTACTAGAATCGATATGTCCTTCACAATTTCCTTCTTGCCGATTTTTATTCCCATATCTTTCGCGATTAATTGCATGTTTCACCCTCCGAAATTGTAGCCTTTTTTCACAATCATGTAGATGAATAATGGCGAACCAATAACAGATGTAATGATTCCAATGGGCAATTCAACATTGGTGATCAACGTTCTTGACAAGATGTCCGCCCAAATTAAAAACAGTCCGCCTAATAAAATTGTTCCTAACGTTAACCGTTTATGGTCTGCACCAAATATCCCCCGAGTTATATGAGGGATGATCAACCCTACAAAACCAATCATTCCTGCGTATGCCACCATCGTTCCCGTGATAAGGGCTGTAACGATCATATAAAATTTACGATAGGCGCTTAAGTTAATCCCTAGCGTGATAGCGGATTCATCGCCTAGCAGCATCGTATTCAGCACCCGATGCTGGAAGAGGAACAATGCGCAGCCAAGCAATACGATGATTGCCAGGATCGGTGTTTTGCCCCAGCTTGATGATGCCAGGCTTCCCATCGACCAAAAGGTGACGGTTTTAATGCCTTCCGCATTGTTGGCGAAGTAGATGATCAGGCTTGAGAAGGAACTGCATAATGCCCCAATGACAACACCTGATAGGACGAGTTTGACTGATGTCGCTTTACCTCCGATACTCGATAAAACAAGTACCGCTATCGATGTCAGCATGGCCCCTGTAAATGCTCCGAATGCCACTCCAAATTGTGATAGGACCGCGCCGCTCCCAAGTCCGACCAAGATCGCAAAGGTTGCCCCCAGTGAAGCTCCGGATGAAATGCCCAGAATATATGGATCAGCAAGCGGATTTTGTACGACGGCCTGCATCACGGCTCCACACAACGAAAGCCCCATACCAATCAGCAGGGCAAAAATAACGCGAGGCATCCGAACTTGTAAAATAATATTTAAATAGGATTCATTTTCAACATTCAGTGAACCCAATCTGCCATTCGTCAATGTATGAAGCATGATCTCCATCGATTGCTTGAAAGGGATGTGTACCTGCCCTATCGATACCGAATAGACGGCAGATACCATGATCAAACCTATTAATAATAAAATAATCATATAATAGTAATTGCTTTTACTAACTCCGTTTGTAGCCATTCCCTACTACATTCACCTCCTGTATGATGAATCAATTGAACTGGATATATTTGATAATGATTATCATTCTCGAAAATCATCATAATATGTAAACCGAAATAATACAACATAATTTTTTTAAAACCTATTTTTTTTTGAATGATGAGCTGTTGACACGTAAAAAAGGGCTATTCCCATTGGAATAGCCCTTTCGTTTTACATTTAAAAGGCCGGTATGGCCGTTTCACTATATTTCTCTTCTAAAAATTTGCGTACCTCCGGGCTTGTCATGGCCTTTGCCAGCTTTTGAACGGGCTCGGAATCGACATTATCCTTGCGTGCCACCAATGTAATCGCAAAGTCATTTTCAACACCCTCCGTGAGAAGAGCGTCATTTTTTGGCGTCAAACCAAGCGGTGCAGCGTAAGCGGGTGTGATCACGATCGCATCCGCTTCATCATACGTTCTTGCCAGCATCAATAAATCCACTTCTTTAAACTTATAATTTTTAGGGTTTTCCGTAATATCAGATATCGTATAGTATGGGCCCTTTTTTTCCTTCAACGTGATCACTTTATGCTGTGCCAGCAATGATAATGACCGATCGATGTTCGATACGTCATTTGCGATCGCAATGACGGCGCCCTCCGGCATTTTATCCATGGAATCATATTTCTTGGAATATACACCATAATTGGCAAAATAAATGGGCTTCACGGGAACAAGGTCGGCATTTTTGTTACGATTGAATTCCTCCATATACGGAACGTGCTGGAAAAAGTTCACATCCACTTCTTTTGCCGCTAGTGCCGTATTCGGCTGCACATTATCACTCAATACGACGATGTCCAGGTTAATGCCTTCCTCAGCCAGATTTGGTTTTACTAGCTCTAGAATTTCCGTCATTGGGGGAATGAGTGAGGCTACCTTCAATGTTACCTCTTCCTTCTCCTCTTTTTTCGCAGTTTCTTTCTCTTTTCCTTCATTCGCCTTGCCGCACCCTGCTAAAAGCAACATCATTGCTGCCATGACAAAGAGTATTTTTTTCATGATGGTTTCCTCCATTATTTATCTTTTGTCGATCATCCTGGCTACAGATGTGCCAATGAATTGAATAAGCTGTACCAGGATGATCATGATGATGATCATATAAATCATTAGCTCTGTTTTAAACTGCTGATAGCCATACCTGATGGCAAAATCACCGATACCGCCGCCTCCGACCACTCCCATGATCGTGGAATAGGAAATGAAGCTGATGACCGATGTGGTTAATCCGAGGACAAGCCCTGACCGAGCTTCGACGTATAGAAATTTAAAGATGACATCCTTCACGGAAGCCCCCATGGAAATGGCTGCCTCGATCACGCCCTTAGGCACGTCCAATAAAGATTGCTCGACCAAGCGCGAATAATGGGCAATCGCAATGATCGCCAATGGAACACAAGCAGCTGCTGTACCAATGGCTGTGCCGATCAAGATTCTTGTAAACGGAATCAAAAAAACGACCAATAATAAAAAAGGAAAAGAACGAATAATATTGACCAATAAATTCAAAATCGAGAAGGCCCACTTATTATCAAGCAAATGGCCCTTCCGGCAAAGAAATAGCAGCGTCCCGACCGGCAATCCAATGATGATCGCAGCCAAAATGGACACACCTACCATGGTAATCGTTGCTCCAATCGATTGCCAAATTTCTGCCTCATATTGTACTAAAACCTCAGGCATGACCGAGCCCACCATTCTCTGCTAATTGTTCGATGAAGTATTCCGGGCGATTATCCCTTTTTTGAATCCCCGTTGGTTCGATTGCGATGGTGTCATGAATCTCCCCAGCTGCCATGACCGTTACACGACTGCATATACTCTTAATGACTTCCAGCTCATGACTGACAATCACGATCGTCACACCGAATTGTTTGTTGATATTCCCCAGCACGTCCAATATTTCAGCCGTTGTATTTGGATCAAGGGAGGATGTCGGCTCATCACATAACAACACTTGCGGGTTATTCGCCAATGCCCTTGCAATCGCAACACGCTGCTTTTGTCCCCCGCTTAACTGTGCAGGATATCTCCCCATTTCACCCTCCAGCCCGACAAATTGAAGACACTCGGCCACACGGCTACGACGTTCCTTCTTTGGGTAGCTTGCCAGCTCTAAAGAAGCTGCCACATTGTCATAAACCGTTTTATTCGCCACGAGATTAAAATGCTGAAAGATCATCCCGATCGACTTTCGTGCCTCTCGAAGCGCTTTATTGTTTAGTGCTGTCAGTCTTTGCCCGTTGACCTCCACCTCGCCCCCATCCGGGTTTTCCAGCAAATTCATTAACCGCAGCAGCGTTGATTTCCCTGCTCCGCTAGCTCCGATTATTCCATGTATTTCACCTCTAGGTATGGTCAAGGTAACAGACTTGATTGCCTCGAACTGTGAAAAATTTTTACTCACTTGACGCAGGTTGATCATAACATCCCACTTTCTACTTGTTGAAAGTAATATTGCCTAAAGTAACACAACGGATAAATCATTTTATCAACTAATGAGGACCAATTGCAAAGACACAAATTAACAGTTAAAGATCACCAGCACCATTCAGCTCCCCCTTTCCTTTTACAAAAGCCTATAACCGAATTAGACAAGAATGATTATTATCATACTAACCAGATTATTTTTCACTCCATGTATTGTATAAGCCCTTTCAAAACAATGGCGAGTGTATTATAATCATAGTTGATAATGGTTATCATTATCAACTATAACCTTAAAGAAGTTGGAGGCACCTGCATGTTTCGATACCTTGAAAAGAAAATTGCCAACTATGAGGTATGTGTCAGCTTACCCTCTAGTTACGATCAAACCAAAAAATACCGCACGATCTATATGCATGATGGTGGAGAAACAGCCAAGCAGGCTGCAAACTATATCGATCATTTGATCCTGTCCGGGCAAATTGAACCACTGATCGTTATTGGAATTGACCCGATCAACCGCAACGACAATTATACGCCTTGGGCAGCACCATCGCTTGCCCCGCATCGCCCTGACTTTGGAGGACAAGCCCAGGTTTATTTACATACGCTTGTAACCGAAATAAAGCCTTACATCGATGCCCATTATGCTACGAATCCCGAGCCTTCGCATACAGCCATTTCCGGCTGCTCATTAGGAGGACTTGTTTCGATTTTCGCCTCTTACCATTATCCAGAGGTATTCCATCAATATATTTCCTTATCCGCTTCCTTTTGGTACGAGGATGTTCTGCGCTATCTTCAAGGCGAGAAGATTGTACGACAAGGAAAGAGCTATACCAAACCAACTGTGAATCGTCAAAATCATAAGCTCTATTTATATGTGGGCGAATTAGAGGGCATTTATAAAGAAACAACCCAAAAGCATATGGTCGACTATACGAAGAAGGCCCATCTGGAGTTCATCAAGGAAGGTTATCTGGAGGATCATCTATCATTCGAATCGGATCCAAACGGTACTCATGATGATCTTTTCTTTTCCAACTACTTCATCCAGTCACTTCACTGGTTATTTGCCGTCAAAAGTTGATTTGCCAAACACAAAAGCCGCCAAGTCTTGGCGGCTAAGCTCTTTATTTAATGGCGATTGAAAAGGCCCTGCTCCTGATGGCAGGCACGACAGAAGCATGATTTCATCCATCGCTCCATAAGGTACCGCAAAGCCCCTTATTGATTAACCGAATTTTCTTCTACCAGCTTTACCTTATCCTTACGCGTGCCCACTCCCAATGCAATTGCAGCTCCTATACAACTGAAAAGACAGCCAGCAGCCAAGTAAATGGACGGTTCGGAATCACCAATCATCACTGAAGCTATGCCACCGATTGCTGGAAAAAGAGCGACCATGTACCCGCTTTTCGCTCCCCCTATTTTCTCTACAAGCTTTAGGTAGAATAGCCATGCTCCAAAGGAGGCAAATAGCGTTAAATAGAATAATGCTGATAAATAGGAAAGTGATGTCGGCAGACTGACCGCTTGCCCTTTAATGAAAACAATGGTCCATAAAAGGATTCCCCCTGCTGCAAATCCAAGTACATTCGCATAGATTGGGTTCACCTGCTTCTTAGCATTTCTAGCTGAGCTCGCATCGCCTAATGCAGTAAGGATGGTCCCCAGAACGGCTATCATGCTCCCTTTTATATCATGAAAACCATGAATGTCATGTAAACTTGGGTAAATAACAATGCATACAGCCAGCACACCAATCATTCCGCCAATCAAGATACGGAAATGCAAAGGCTCTTTCAAAAAAATTCGAAGGGCAATGGGTGTTAAGATGACTTTCAGTGAAAATATCAATGTAACCATGGCTGCCGAACTTAAGATGGTCGCGTAATAAAGACATAAATAGCTTAAGGCAAAATTACATACTCCAAACACGATAATATATGGGATATCCTTTTTCTTAGGTTTACCTGCAGGTTTAAGAATGCACAACAGAATCAAAAATAAAACGGCCGTCAAACTTAAACGATAGGTTAGAGATAATTCTAAACTAACGGGTGTACCTTGTATCTTCACGGCAATAAAATTAAGCCCCCATACTACTAAACAAAATATGTACATAAAGTTGGTCATATGTTTACTGAATCCAATCTATTGGAGAAAGGAATATCAAAATAATTGAAAACCTCCGTTAAAGCAAAAGTTAAATGGGCTATCTGTTCTTCAGTGTGATTGGGTGTGACGTTCACTCTAAAGCGTTCTGTACCGACAGCTACTGTAGGTGAATTAATAGGTTGTAAGTATATTTGATGTTTTTCAAGCAGTCTTTTGGCTGCTTCCTTACATTTCTTCGCATCTCCTACCAAAACGGGAAGAATATGAGTCTCGCTTGCTGCCATTATCGGAATGCCTGCCTCCGTTAGATACTCTCGTAAAGTTTTTGTCTTCTCTTGCAGCGAGATCCTCTCTTTATCCGATGATATCAGATGTAGGATACTCGCGTGACAAGCAGCTATAACTGCGGGAGGCAGGGAAGTGGTGAATATGAATCCTGATGCAAAAGAACGAACGGCATCGATTAATGAAACAGAAGCAGTAATATACCCTCCAATTACGCCAATGGCCTTTGCCATAGTACCTTGTATGATATCTACTTTATTTGCAATGCCAAGTTCCGCAGCAATCCCTGCACCTCTGGGACCATACATTCCAATGGCATGGACTTCATCGAGGAAAGTAATGGCGTTATATTTTTTAGCAAGGGCTACAATCTCTTCAACTGGCGAAACATCTCCATCCATTGAGTAAACTGATTCAAAGACAATGATTTTTGGTCGATCAAGGGGTTGCCCTTTCAGTAATCCTTCTAAATGAGCTGCATCATTATGCTTAAATATCGCTTTTTCCACTTTAGCACTGCCAATACCGTTAATGATGGAAGCATGATTACGTTCATCCGAAAACACGATACAATTTGAGAAAAGCTTTAATAGACATTGTAGTGTGGCATCATTTGACCCATAACCCGTAGGGAAAACAAGAGCCGATTCTTTACCATGCCATTCTGCAAGCGTTTTTTCCAGCTCCGCATATTGATAATGTGTCCCTCCTATATTACGAGATCCACCAGAGCCAGCCCCATACATTTTAATTGCATCATGCATGGCATCAGTTACTAGTGAGTGCTGAGACATACCTAAATAATCATTGCTGCACCAAACCACTACAGGTTTACCATTTTCATCGCCATTTAACTTAGCTAAAGGATATTGACCATTTATACGATTCAGAGTGACAAAGCTGCGATATTGCCCGCTTTCTTTTAGTTTATTTAACTCATCGTTAATGATCGTCTCATACATAATTTAACCACCTAAGTAATTTTATTTTTACCCACTTAAATTAATTAATAGAATGACATATTGATAAGTCATTATGTGAATAATTTAAATGGAATAATAAAGAAATATTACCAAATAAATGAAAATTGTCAATCAAAAACATTATCTTAAAATACATAATATTCTGATATTTAATTATATAATCCTATTCTAACTATTAAAAATGCTATTCAGCAATAAAACATACTAAAAATACGTTCTATTTACCCAAATACCTTGAACCTGTTCTTTTAATCTGTTTCTTACAAATTGAGACCAGTTTGTCCCTTGAATTGAAGTTACCACCAGGAAAACATAAAAGCGCCCTTCATCCAAAACTATCCACAACAAAAAGAACCCAACTTGAACAACGTCTTTCAAGTTGGATTCTTCCCCACATATTTTAAGTACAACTACCTTCCAGTCTCCGCTTCTGCTACCTTCTTGACACGTTCCAAGAATTCGACGACCACTTTATCGGTGGTGAATAGTAATAGTAATTTCAGGTACCACTTTAACGGGCGGCTGGTGACTGTGTATATAAAGGACGTTCTGCTGTCACTGATTCTATTCAGTTCATACAATGCTGTTATATCAAACATTTTGGCAAGAATGAAGCCTACTTTTAGCTTTTTCTGATCACGTTCATCGATATACGCGAGTGTTTCGATATCATATTCCTCTGTTCGTTTGCCTTCTCTATATTTTTGGCGATATATACTCCCGACCACTTCCTCCGTTACTTTGATGGGTTTTTGTTCAATCACTTGAGGCATGATTTGCTGCATATTTTCTATGGAACCGTCAAAATACTTCCATACATGTTCGATTGGAGCGTTTATTTCAATTTCTTTTTTCCACGATTTCACTGAATATCACCTCTGATTTGATTATATTTATTTTATTAGGTAAATCAACTTTACTTACATTGTGAGTAGCTTACTGGTTTTGTGAATTTATAAGTTTTTCTTACAAAAAATTACTTTATTCAAATCTCCCTTTTTAGTGTTATTCTTGTAGGTAGACCAAATTGTAATTTTTCAGGAGAATCCGATGAATTTTACTTATATTAATCAACACATTCTAGATAATCTGTTTTATATCCTGGTAAGCATTTTAATTTATTCCACTTTATTAGATCACGGCAAAAGGTTAAGTCAGTATGGCAAGCTCCTTATTACGACATGCATGAGCATTCCGATTATCTTATGTATGAAGTTTCCGATTTATATCGATGAATATTGTGTTCACGATCTCAGGCAAATCCCTTTTATAATCGGGACACTTTATGGCGGTTGGCCTGTCGGAGCTGTTCTGTTGGTCATTCTCTTGACTGGCAGGTTCATCATGAATGGTTTCAATCTGCTTACTTTAATTGTCTATATCGTTATATTCGTCATTACGGCTCTATTTTCTTCTAATTTCAATTCGTACAATCGAAAAAATAAGCTAAATAGCTCGATTTCATTGATTGTAATCCTAAGCATCGTAACCAGCTTCCTTGCACTTGCTATGTCTGATTCTTTTCGAATAACGGAGGCGTATGTCTTTTATTTCATTCTCCTTCCTCCTTTCATTATCGGTTTAGCCATATATATTATGGAGATTTTAAAGGATGCGATTTTGATCCGAACACAAATGGTGCGGCTTGAAAAGATGGAGGTCGTCAGTCAGCTTGCAGCCAGCATCTCTCACGAGGTCAGAAACCCTTTAACGGTTGTGAAAGGGTTCGTCCAGCTGCTAAAAGAACCCGATCTGACCCAAACCGAAAAAGAACAATATATCCAGCATGTTGTTCGGGAGCTTGATAGTGCGGAATCGATCATTAGTGAATACTTGGCATTCGCCAAACCTGCCCTGGATAAGGTCGATCCCATTTCCATCGAGCGTGAAATAGGCTATGTGATTGAAATGATCAAGCCACTGGCTAACATGAATTCAGTTACGCTATCAGAACAGCTGACTCCAGGTGTCACCCGGGGTAATACCCAGCATTTCAAGCAATGCTTCCTCAACCTGATCAAAAATGGGATAGAAGCCATGCCTACCGGCGGGGAACTTCGTATAGTTTCCCATGTAGATGCTAACAACATCATTATCGAAATCAGAGACGATGGGATTGGAATGAATAAAGAACAAATCCACCGTTTTGGCGAGCCGTATTATAGTTCCAAAGAGAAAGGCACAGGGCTAGGTTCGATGGTCGCTGTCAAAACGATCCAAACGATGAATGGGACACTTCATATAACCAGCGCTTCAAATAAAGGAACAACGATTACCGTTACACTTCCTGTTTATGATGAAGAATCCTCCATTTAAGCAAAGTCTACAGCCCTTCAAAAAAAGTCCGCCATTTCCGGCGGACTTTTTTCATTAGAGTGCTGCCTTTTTATCTTTTCCGTTCCAGGCATGCATGAACTGCCATCATATCTCGTTTGTTCAATTCACGAATTCGGGCGAAAATCGGAATATCGGCAACAGCGTGGGTACGTTCATCTTCTGCCACGACATCACTTACTTTCCCTGTCAGCCAGGTTTGCACGTCGATGCCTTCGACGATGGCTTTACGTCCTTCATCATCGATGCCACTGGCATGACAACTCACACAAGGCATCGTTAATTTATGGACCCCATCATGGAGGCCATCTTCGGAAATCACTTTTTTTCCATCACAGAAGGGGCATTTATGACTTGCCTTAATTTTATTGATTTGGGTGACGATTTTCTTGTAGCCAAATGCTTCATACACATAAGTCAGTTTTTTGTATTTTCCATTAGTGAAATATTTATCGATAATCATTTCCCGTGTTTCGTTTATGTTCGTAAAATCACAGATGGTGATCTGATTTTTGCTGCTGATGGCTTCGATGCTTCCTGTTATGCTGCTCCAGAATGGTCGGGCATTTTGCAGAACCACTTCATATCCTTGGAAGCTTGCCAGCTCCAGCTCGAGCATTTTCAACGCAGCTTGTGTTTCCCGGGAAAGGAATGAGACATCAGCAGTCAATGCGATATCGCCTCCTACAATTGCCTTGAATTTTTCCAGTTCGGGCAGCTTCCCTGCTCTCTTGATGACTTCATCTATTGGCTGTTGGATGATTTCACGAATGTCCGCCTCGCCAAACTTCAGTTTTTTATGATGGTTCAGCACCGTTCCAAGGCAGATTGGACAAGTGATACTCGCTTTCGTTGCTTTCATTTGCTCTTTAATGATCGATTTTGAAATGAACATATAACGTCCGATGATGAGATTGAAGCCTTCCCATGTCCGAGATGCCTTGCCTGCTTTATCATAAAAGGATTTTTCCCAGTACCCATATAAGAAGGTCTGCTTCTCAGCATCTGTCATCTCATTATAGCTTTTACTCATGTCGTGACCGAGTTCGTTTTTGATTTCATCAAACAAAAATTGCAGTTTTGGATATTGATAATACTTCAAGACTTCCATCACATCTGAATGTAATAAGCCATCCCAAAAGGGTACATTTTTGTCTTGAATGACAACATCGATATCAAATTTTTCAATGGCACGGCGGCCCGAACAGCTTGGGCAATGATTTTCTTTAGAATAAAAATCGAAGCTTCTTGTATCTTTATTGGTTGGATGTGCTGCCAGCAGATGATTGATCAGGCCGCCCAATTCATATAGAAACGTATATTGGCTGTACAAGTGCCGTTCAAGATCAATGGCGATCACAGGTGCGATCGTGTCAGATTCATATTCACCGTATATCAACCGGGCCATGGACGACAAGCTTTTTAAAATGCCGCCCTTATAGATGTTCTCTGCCCTTTTGAAATGGTCCAAATGGTTTTCCTGCAAATAATGGATGCCGCTTTTGGACCGGAGTGCGGACGAAATATGCAATGGCTCCCCTCGACCTTCCCTGTCGTTACGACGATAGTATTCATCATGGCCGACTACGTCAAGATGCTTGACTGGTGCAAGCTGTCTTTTACCGAAATCCACGATATAATCCGAGCTTTCCAGCATATACCGATTATGTTCGATCATGATGATCGAGACCGATTCATCCTCAAGAATGACCCTGAGGCTATCGATGAATTCGTTTAAAATATTTTGCGATAACCCTTTTGAAGGCTCATCAAAAATGAACAGCGTGTGCGGATTCCTTGTTTTCGCGAACAGTTCTGAAACTAAGTGGACACATTGAAATTCCCCTGTCGATAGTGATTGGGTTTTTCGCTCTAACGTCAAGTACCCTAGCCCAAGCTTGATCAATAAGCTCAAGCGTTTATGGGCGATTTCCTCATTAGGCAATTCTTCGATGATATCCTCGATCGAGCGCTGAAAGATATCATCAATTTCATCACGGTATTTAGTCAGCTTCTTCTTTATATCAAGAAACGTCGCAACAGTCGATCGACTGGTAATCGATTTATTTCGGTCCTGTCCGACCATGACCAGTTTATCCTTTGGAAAGCGCTTCTGAAAATCTCTGGCGATACATTCATTGACAAGTGTGGATTTACCGCAGCCTGATTCACCCGTAAAGGTAACGAGCCTATTCTTAGGGATCTGGATTTCTTCCATTTGTATATTTCGGCAGTATAGGTCGTGAAATGGATAGAATTCCTTTGGCGCCGTCTCATTTCGTTCCCAGCTGATTGGGTTGGGACGAGGTGATTCCTCCACGATTTTGCCCCCATATTTCCCGCTTCCGGGCCCAAAGAACAACTGCTCGTCCGCGCAATTTAACACCGTGTCTGAATGATCAATGAGCCATATTTGATTCTTATAACCTAATTGCTTAATCTGTTCCAATATTTTCAAAAGGGTTCGGTGATCAAGACCGACGGAGATTTCATCTATGATGATCACGGTATTTTCGCTTGTTGCCATGAATTCTGCCAAGTAAAGCCTTGTTAATTCTCCCCCTGACACGGTTCCCATGATTCGGTTCATGCTTAAATAACCACTATTCATATTGATTATATTTTGGAGAATATGCCGTTTAGCTTCACTAATATGTAAGTTCTCTGCAAGTGAAAGGATTGACTCGATGCTTAACTCGTTGATATCGGAAATGGTATGTGGGCGATTGAATAATTCAATCGTATATTGCTCGACTTCTGGATGGTAACGCTTTCCTTCACACGTCGGACATTCGACGTTCTTCGTCGTCCCGCGTCCTTTACATGCAGGGCACCAGCCTAATGCATTATTAAAGGAAAAAACTTCTGGAGAAAGATTGAATTTTTCAGCAAGACAAACACGTATTTCTTTAAACACACCAGTATGGGTGCCGATGGTCGAACGGGGATTGGATGAAATGGAAGACTTGCCGAGAAAAAGGACGAGCGGCATATCCTCCATCTTGATGGCGCTGAAATTGGTTTCCATTATATCTGAAAACAAATATTGATATTCAGACTTCGGCAATAAGGAAACGAGACGCTTCTTGGATTCATCCCCTATGGTCTGACAAAAGGTCGTCTTCCCGGAACCAGATAACCCGGCAATTCCTAATGATTGGTCGCCTGGCAATACTGCATCCAGTTCGTTAATATTGTTTGCTAGTAATTGTTTTATTTTCATCTGTGCATCCTCTCCATTTATATTTAACCCAGTCTTTTATGTTAGCACAGCCACCGGTGTATATGCTTCTTTTTTAACGTTGACCCCACCTTTCTATTCTTGCACATTTCGGTGCTTCAAAAACGGATGATTTATTGATAAAAGAGAATGAAATGAGTTATGAGCAAGCTCTTGCTATAGATTTTGTCCAGCCCATCCCCCTTAAAAGCCCCTCTCGCTGAAGAGAAGGGCTTCCTTTACTAAGTACGCTTATTTTGTATTGGACTTTTTTGCCTTGTTTTCAAGCTCGCTTTTGGGCTCTGTTGCGAATTCGGCATCCTTTCCATGTCCCTGCGGGTTAACACTTGGTGCGATTCGGCCTCTTCCTGACTTTTTGGTCATTTCCTTCACCTCCACGATTATTATGTCCGACCGGTTTGTAAATTAATTTTCTTTCTGTGAACGTGGTCTTCTTACAAGCAATGAAAAACCTGCATGGAACTAAGTCCATACAAGCTTCACACAACCCCATGAATAGTCAGCGTCTTGGTTATTTTGTTGACAGCAGTAAGCTGTCCGCTGCAGCGTTTTGCAAGAAGGGACTGGGTTCGCCCACTGTGTAGATTTGTAAGTTATGCATGGCCCTTGTGCAGGCAGTGTAGAACAATCTTCGTAAACTTTCGTCACCGTATGTTTCATTAGATGCATCATAAATGATGACGGCATCAAATTCGATACCCTTAGCCAAATAAGCAGGAATAATGATAATGCCCTGTTCATATTCATTTGTGCCTGTCTGTACGAGTTTCATTTCACCGCTGGCACTTAGCGCTTTGTATGCAGCGGCACTTTCCGCAGCAGATTTACAGATGATTGCGATGGTATTATACTTACGGCTTTGCCATTCTTTAACTTTAGATATGATCTGCCTGTGCAATTCATCTCGGCTTGGAACTTGAGTCAGTAGCGGTTTTTCGCCTTCACGGTCGATAGCCTTAATTCGGTGGCCTTCAGGAATTAGTTCACGGGTGAATTCAATAATTTGCTTTGTCGATCTGTAGCTCTGATCCAAGGTTATACTCTCGGTTTCGCCTATTCCGTACAAACTTGTTAGCGTCTCGAAATCGACCCGTTCGCTGGCATGAGCAAATATCGCCTGATTAAAGTCACCAAGCACGGTCATCCTTGCAGCAGGAAACAATCGCTTCAAAAACTCGAATTGAAATGGAGAATAATCTTGTGCTTCATCTATAAGTACATATTTAATAGAGTTATTCGTCTGGAAGCCTTGAATCAGCTCCTTCAGCAGCAAGAATGGCGTCGCGTCTTCGTAATGCAGCTTACCTTCATCGAGCATTTTTTGCGTTGCTGAGCATATTTCCCTTTCAGCAGGAATGTTGCCGCCATTCCATAGTTCGTTCCTTATTTTTTCATCAAAAAGCTGCTTGTATATTCCCTTGATATTGATGAATTGAAGTGCTTTAATCCTTTTTCGCAACGTCTTCAGTTTCTTTCTAACGATCATACGCGCGAGCATTTCATTCTCTTTGTCATAATCGTCAAAGGAATCTTCCGTAAGACCGTGTTTTTTCTGTAATTTGTTGTATACCTTTTGATAGTCTTCTTTGCTGAGATACTCAATTTCCTCCTCGACCCAAGGTTTTTTCAGCTCACGCTTTTCCGTTTCATCAAGTAACTCACTTAACCACTCTTCCACCTTTTCAATCCTATTGTGAAAACGCAGTGTCGTGTTCGTGTTATAAAATCTTTCTGAGATTTGTTTGGCTGAAACGAGTGTTTCCCCTCGAAACTTTACCCCTTTAAAGATCATTCCAGCTAGTTCCAGTGATTGTCTGTATGTGTTGATTATCTCGAAGAAGCGAAGTGATGCCTTAAAATTAATACTCGCTGTCCTGGTGCTATAGGAAGGATCATCTCTTTCGGTCAACAAAAATTCCAATTGCTCATAAGGATCCTCTACCTGAAACGAGTCAGCCAGACGATGGTCCAAGTATTCCTGGAAGGTTACCTGCTGCATATTCTCTTCGCCTAGTTCTGGCAGCACATTGGATACGTAGTTATTAAACATCGAGTTAGGCGAGAATAAAATGACTTGATCGGCCTTTAGCTTCTCTCGATTTTTATAGAGCAAGTAAGCGATTCGTTGGAGGGCAGCCGATGTCTTGCCGCTGCCAGCGGCTCCTTGAACAATGAGCAGACGTCCGCGATCGTTCCGGATGATTTTATTTTGCTCCCGCTGAATGGTGGAGACAATACTGTGCATATGCTTATCCGTCCCCTTACCAAGAACCTGCTGAAGTATTTCATCTCCAATGGTGATACTCGTATCGAACATTGATTCGACGGCGCCGCCCTTGATGAGATATTGCCACTTGTTCTTCATCATTCCCCGAATATCACCTCCGGGAGTGGAGTATTCAATAGGACCAGGAGGATAGTCATAATAAACACTTGAAATCGGGGCCCTCCAATCGTAAATGATAAAGTTTTCTCCTGTAGAATCAGTAAGTGTCGAAGTACCGATATAAATATGTTCTGTAAGGGACGACCCTTCTTCCTTGATATCGATTCGGCCGAAATAGGGGGCCTCCTTCATGCGGCGCAATGCTGACAACCTCTTGGAGGCATATCTATGTTCACCTTCACTTACTGACAAGGCTTGAGCCTGTTGCCTTAAGCCAATGATCGTCTCGAGGTAATCATCGAAAGTATCCACATTAACCTTGAGATCATCCCAAAAGTGTTTCCGGATACTAACCACTTCTTGTCTGCGCTGAGAAGTCTCTCCTTCTATTTTGCTAATTTGTTTCGTGATGGTTTCTAACACCTCATTCAAACGTTCTTGCTCCTGCTGAATTTCATCGTTCATATCAGACACTCCTTCAAAAAAATAAAATAGGTGTTGACTAGAGGTGAGTTTTACCTTATACTTATATTAAGGGATAAACTGTATACATATATTAAAAAAAATGTGTTTCTATCCTAATTTATCACAATTCATGATTTATATCAATGGATTTTGCACATATCTTTTACACGTTCATACACATTCAGTAACCAGTTGAGCTCCGCTTGACTGGTTATTTTTATGCCATTTTATATATTCACAAGCGCCATTTCTTCGCTTCCCGCTAATTTCACCGAGAAGCAACATTCGCTACACCATTTGATTCGTTGTCTGTTCCCTTCATTAACAAGGGAATTAAAAATAGCTAGCCAAATATGAGGCTAGCCAGCGTTATTATACACATGTGATCCAAGAAATCACTTTATCTTTACACTCACCTTGATCAGGCTTGGCGGTGTTTCGCCTTGTACTCCAGCTACAAGGTTGGTTGCGGCAAGCATCGCCATTTTCAGGCGGGTTTCGGAGGTTGCTGAACCGAGATTAAGAGTAATTTGAATGAAATCAGATCATTACATACTCGGAACTTATCACTATATGCATACGTTTTTGTTACAAGCAACATAAAAAGAGACCTTTCTATTAAAAGGTCTCTGCTAAATGATTCTTATTTTTCGCAAGCGATCCAGTCTTTATCACGATCACTTTTTTTATTGGCATCGTATAGCTCCTTTGAAACATGGGGCTTGTATTTCGTTTTTCCTCCTTTATTTTTAACGGAAGATGTACGAGCTACGCCTCCTTTGTAGTCTTTATTCAATTCCGTACAGTTTTTATAGGTCTTCACCTTTGTTTTGGCACCAGCTGTATCACTAGCTCCAAAAGACAACCCCAAAACTAGTCCTAAAGATAGAAAAATAGTCAATGAACGCTTCAAAATATGTAATCCCCTTCCTAAAAATTAACTTTTTACTAATCATAATGTATCATACCTTTTTTTACAACAACTATATTTCCATATTAATAAAGTTTTATCATTACATTCAATCAAGGAATAACGGTCCTCCCCAAAGGTGACTTGGAAGAGATGGACATTAGTCATAAGGAAATGATCACGATTCCCCTCTATTAACTGGAAAGAGTAGGAATTGCCTGGAAAAAGGGCAACTACATCTCCTACGCTACACGAACGTGGAATGAGTTCATTAAAGCGAAACTGGCAGACAGGGAAGACCAATGAAATGATCGAAAACAAAGGACCGCCATTTCGGCGGTCGTCCTCTCATCGATTTCATTCTTCCTTCCGCTTCACCCTGTAGTGCAGCTCCCCCGGTTCCTTGCAAAAGGTACTTCCGCTTCCAGGCTCGTAATAAAAGTTTTTTTTGCCTAAAGAGCGTTCATGGAAGGTAGTATGCAGATAGGACGCTTGGTCCCTTTTGAAGATGAGTTGATTTTTGCTTAAGGATACAGGAAGGCAATGTCCATAGTCTGTGTGGACCAGGGTTTCTTTTTCGTTCATTTCCTCGAGGTCGTGGACGTGAATATAGGAAAACCAGACGCCCCCGACTAACCGGAATGAGCGGGAGGAAAACCAGACCATGCCAAGCTGGGCGTTGATGCAGACGGGCAGTCTGTACTTTCCGCCCAGCACCGATTTGGCTCCCGCAAGGCCGCCATCAAGATCCAGTCCAAAGTGATTGAGCGTATGATTGAGGATTTCAAGACGCGGCTGTGCAACAAGGAAGGTGTTTTCCCCTTCCACCACCATCGCCTGCTCCGCACCATTCGAATCATAGTGCTCCATCATCGCTACGGTTTCCTTATTCATTACATACTTTCTTCGTATCATCATTCCGTTCACTCCCCATTTCCATAATGATTTTTTAGGAGTATACTAAGACATAGAGTCAGGTATACGCCTGCTCGCACCCCTTAGGTGACAGTCTACCGGGACAATCCCACCTAGGGGGTTTTGTTATTTCCCTCACATTTATTTCACTTCCCTTAAAGGGTATACAGCCAACGGACCATCGCTTTAATAGAGTGTTTATCGTTGCTTAGCTGAAATATGGACGGTCTTCCTTTATATGTTCCATTAAACTCCTTCCAAACCGGATTGGCCGGGCTCCAGTCCACCGCTTTCAACTTTGACATCCTTGTGGAAATCAACTGTTTTCTTTGTTCGAAAAGCCGGTTTTCCATTTGATCATTCGCATAAAGGGCAACCGCAACGAAAAGCGGGTAGCTGGCGAGCATGCATTGCGTGTGATCCCCCATTCGTTCAGGCGGGAACATTTCGAATAGTTCATTAAAATATAGATGAACGAGGGTGATGTATTCGCTGTTTTCAAGCGAACATGAAGATACCTTCTCTTCAATGTTTACGTATACCCTGCCTGTCATGAAGATGCCGATGACTTGCCTTAGCTGCGATAAGGACAGCAGGTTCTTGTTTGCCGGACGGTTGATGGAGCGTTTTTCGAGTTCGACACCGGCAGTTTTTAAGTCTTGATGGGTATGAAGCACCTGGTTGGTGATGACATTGAGGTTGTTTCGCGAGTCGAATGAAATCCGTTTGGATAAGGCCACTTTCTTGCCTTTTAGATTGAGATCCAAGTATAACTGTGATTCCTCAGCCGCTGTAAGTCCCTCGAATACTTGGACGGCAATCGAGCTATCCTTCATGAGTGAATCCAGTTTGTAGGCTTGTTTAACTTTTTCTTCATCCTGTTTTAATGCTTTAAGGATACTGTCCTCCAATTGGGCAAAGGCCGCTATTCGTTGGGTACCGTCAATCATCGTTAGCCGGGTGGCTTCCGTAAGGGTGAGGGTTCCTTCCCTGCAGTTGGCAACGAGCGGCGGCAGGTAGATTTGATTCGTTAACGCGTTTTCCAATAGATAATTCTTGATCGATCGAACGCGCAGCTGATTCGTATCCCTCGTGGCGATTTGACCATTACGGTACATATCGACCAGTTCCATGATGGAATAAGAGACGATTGTCCTTCGCTTCCTGTCCAATTCACTTAGTATCATGCATCCATCCTCCTTCGATTTTCCGTTTGAATTGGAGAGCCGTTTTCTGGATGGCGTTCGTGGTGGAGTGGTTTTTGACTCTTTTTTTTACGGGATCGTACATGTGCGAAAACAGCTCGTCATCATGCTTCCATGTACAGCCCGCCTTCAGCTGCCGCATGTGATCGATTGCTTCTTCATAGGGGATTTCATGATGCAGGTGGAGTTGCTGGATTGTTTGGGCAAGAGCTATTTGGATGCCGGAATAGCCTGATGAGTATGTCTTCCGGTCTGTCATCCTTTTCGGAAAGATATCCAGCCATGCTTCGAAAAATGCTTGTGCAATCGCGAGGATTTCGTCCTTTGTGAACTCTCCTAGTTTGGCTTTACCGGTCATTGTGGTGATCTTTCCTTCAAATAAAGCGATGAGACAGCGCCTCATGATCGTTAGCGAGGTCAAGGCGGTACTGTTCACGGTTATCCTGGACAACGTGTTTTCTATCACCATCTTGCTTTCCAATTTATCGGCTATGATTCTTGTTAGTTCAGCATATTCATCACGCTGGTCGTATTTCATCACCAAGCCGACATGAGGCTCTTTTCGCTTCGTATTAATATCATTGAATAGCTGCCTTTCTTCTTCCGTTTCCAGGTTTAAATAGATTTGGATGGTGACCGGGTAGGACTTTAGCTTATCGATTTGGCTTTGCAGTTTTTTTGCTTCGGCAAAATGGCCGATTTCTTCTTCCGTTTCCTTGCGTGCCCTCAAATGACTGATGGCTGACACCAGAGCGTACGTTCGGTGCTGACCATCGAGTATATAGATTTTACTTCCTGGAGGCAACTCCCCTCCACCGGGCACTTCTTTGATCGCTCCCCTGCTCGAGAAGATGAACGGGGAAAAGTAGAAGTCTCCCTCCGAAACAGAGTCCATGATGAATTCCCTGATTTCTGCCCTTCGTTTGTGATCAAGCTTTCTTTGAACCGACTCATCAACCTCGAAAATGGCCTCCAATGTCGAGAATTGGATTTGCGAGATTAATATTCTCTTTCCAAATTGGGTAAAACTGCTCCCTGCAATCGACACTTTCATTTCTTGATATGTCATGCTCTTCACCTCTCTGCGACCATTATCCTATTTTGTGCTTTATTTGTAAAATCGCTTTCATTTTATACACTTCTAAAATTCACTCCCTTTTGTGACTCATTAACCTGTTAAATTAGCTTACTCTTTACAACAATCCACTAAAGAGATATAATTTTTAATTTCCGTTTTTTATCCGTTCATTCCAACCCATATTGACCGATTAGTTTGTGACCATTCTGTGAATCATTAGCGAATACCATGTCAAAAAGTGATATAAAATGACATTTTTGTTAATAAACCACCACACTAAAAAATAAAGGTTCAATCGTAATAGAATTGAATCACGATTGAACCTTTGAGATTTCCCCGTTGCCTATTGCTCATAAAGTGAATCGTTCATTCACATCCGATCCTGCGATTTTGGTCCGGGAGAACCTGTTTGTCTTGCCTGTTCGTGCAAAGAAGCAAGAGAAGAAATATTCTTGTCACTTATCCAGATTCGCATTTGAAAGCGCCTTGAATAACCATTACAACTGAAGGTAAACTCAAACAAATAGACGGAAGGCCGCCGAGGGATCTCTCGACGGCCTTCCGTTATTGTTATTCTGTCAGCTTCACTTCAATCGCCAAATTACGTAAATAATCCAATAATGGCCGTACCTTCTCTGGTGCTGTCGTATCTGTAAATGAGAAGGACTGCTTCTTCGTTTCCCCAGCGATATCAAGCTGATAGGAAAATGCATCGGCCCCTTGAGACTTGATTCCTGCCATTTTGCTTAACGATAGGCTGGAAAGATCGGCTGTGTCCATTAGACGCTGCAATTCCTCATGTTTTCCCTGCGGTAATTCTTCTGTATCTATCACCACATTCAAATCGAGGTTGGCCATTCCCCCGACACAGCTAAATTGGATGCGCATGTTAGTATTAGCCTCCCATTTCTTTCAATTTAACTATTCAGGCAGCCCGACAGCTTTAAACGCTTCTTCAATCGTTTTGATCGCTGCATGAGGCACCTTGCCACCATCCGCAAGCTTTTGGGCAGCCTTGATGACAACTTGTACGAATTGATTGAAATTCGCTGTCGCAAATAAATTCTGCATCGCATCAAACCAAATCAAGGCCGCTTTGTCCGTTCCGATTTCCATTGATACAAGATAAAAGGCCTTGTTTGGTATCCCGCTGTTGATATGGACTCCATGATTATCCCGCTCGCCTTTATAGAAGTTTCTCATATGATCAGGCTGCATATCCTTCCCCATCAATTTATTATCAAATGCCGTACCAGGTGCTTTCATGGAACGAAGAGCCTGTCCCCTCAGTGTGGGTCCCATTATATCGGCACCAATCAGCCAATCGGCATCTCCAGCCGTCTGCTTTAAGTGATATTGCTTTATGGTCACTCCAAACACATCTGACAGATGTTCATTCAAAGCCCCTGATTGACCTTCATACTCCAAACCACTCGTGAACTGCGTCACCCCATGTGTAAGCTCATGCCCAATCACATCGAGTGAGTTGGCAAAATTGCTAAAAATGACCCCATCGCCATCTCCGAAAACCATTTCATCGCCATCCCAGTAGGCATTCGTGAATTTATTGCCATAATGGACGTTCAGAATGAGATCCAAGCCTTCGTTATCCATTGAATTACGGTGCAGGACATCCTTGAAATAATCACGAACTACTCCACTATAATCATATGCTTGGTTAACAACTGGATCACCGCTTGATCGGTCTCCTTCTTTCCTTGCCTCATTCACCCTGAGCTTCGTTCCACCTTTGCAATCAAATACATGCCGTGCCGACTCACCATGCCTGCCTGAGCCAGCATCGGTTAAAGCGACGACACCATTGATATCATATTCCTTAAAGATTCGGCGCCTTCGCATTTGCCGGCTTTTCGCTAAACTGATCCTTGCCGATTCCACCTCATTCAGGGCCAAATTTTCTAAGATATAATTAGGTACTATGAAACACTGGCACACCGATTTGGAACAATCCTTTTTGTGCATACTAGACACTCCTTCATGAATTTTTTCAAACGATATTCGTTTTTTTCAAGAGTGCAGCTTCTTTTAACGCGCCCAGCCTTCAACATCATTCTCCTAGCAGTAAAGCCGTTCGTTTAGCCTTCTTGTGCAGCATATGTCTATAGATTACTTTCGCCACGCTCCCCTCATTTCCCTCCATTTCCACCCATCCAACTCGATAAGTCCTGCTGAATGAAGCATCCGTGATTGATTCATTCCTCCATCTTTTCTTCATTCGTATACCTTCTGCAACCTCTGATCTTAAAATTGAAAAACCTCAACTCCCATAAGGAATTGAGGCCATCACCGTTATTCTTTTAACTGAGCAAAAAAGATCTTTCCTGCCCGTTCGATGTACGCTTATATGATGCGAGTTGTAACGATGCCCGTGATTTGTTTAATTTTTTCCTCCAAGCCAGGAATCAGTTCACCGTTCACTTCACCGTCAAGATCGATCATCGTATACGCATAGCCACCTCGGCTTCTGTTAACCATATCGGCTATATTCAAATGCAAGCTTGAGACAGCCAGTGTGATTTGCCCAACCATGTTAGGAACGTTTTCGTGGAAAACTGCCACACGTCGCTTTCCTGTATAAGGAAGGGATGTGTTAGGGAAGTTCACGGAATTTTTGATGTTACCTGTTTCTAAAAATCCCTTCACCTGACGAGCGGCCATGATCGCACAGTTCTCCTCTGATTCTTGCGTAGAGGCACCAAGATGTGGGATTGGCACGACATTTTTCATGTTCAACACATTTTCATTCGGGAAGTCGGTAATGAACTGGCCGACTTGTCCGCCTTCAAGTGCAGCTTGCATATCCGCTTCATTCACAAGCTCACCGCGTGAGAAGTTCAGAATATGGACGCCAGGCTTCATGATGCTAAATGTTTCTTGGTTGAACATTCCTCTAGTATCATCCGTCAATGGGACATGTACAGTTATGTAATCCGATTCCGCAAACAACTGCTCAAGCGACATCGCGCGCTGTACATTACGAGATAGATTCCAAGCTGTATCGACGGATATGAACGGGTCAAACCCGATGACATCCATGTCCAGATCAAGTGCATCATTCGCTACAAGCGCTCCGATCGCTCCCAAGCCTATGACACCGAGCGTTTTGCCTTTGATTTCTTTTCCGACGAATTGCTTCTTTCCTGCTTCAACAAGCTTTGGAATTTGCTCCCCTTCACCATCCAGCGTCTTTGTCCAGGCAACACCGGCAAAGAGATTACGAGATGAAGCCATCAATGACGTCAATACCATTTCTTTCACTGCATTGGCATTCGCACCAGGCGTATTGAAAACAACGATTCCTTGCTCCGTGCATCTGTCTACCGGAATGTTATTGACTCCGGCACCTGCCCTTGCGATGGCTTTTAACTCGGAACCGAACTCCATTGCATGCATATTAAAGCTGCGAACTACAATCGCATCAGGGCTTTCACTGTCATTATCAATTGTAAAGCCTTCCTTATTGAATACATTTAACCCGCTTTGTGCAATATTATTTAACGTTTTGATCGTTTTCGCTTTTTCTAAAGTGATTGTACTCATGTCGTTTGCTCCTCTTTTCAATATGGATGGTTTTCAAATTGCTGATAAGATCTTTTAACCTAGCTGCTCCAAGTTCATGAAAATCTGATATTAAACAGAAAGAGGCAAGGGATATAATCCCTTACCTCTGCCCAGGCGAACGGCTACGTCACTATGTGTTCCCTCGCGGTTATCCGCGTTTCGCCAGTTGCACATAGTCTTTTTCATTTTTTTCATTTTATCAAATTATTCAGCAATCTTCAACTTCAATTTAAAAGTTTATCTTTATTCGTTCTTTTGAACGCTGCCAAAAAAATAATCCAAGATGCTAGCAGATCAATAGGATCCATTGTTTTTTAGTCTCCAACTATGAAAAGAACCCAGTGAAATAATCAAGCACCTGTCTTGGAATTTTCTTAATATCTCGGACGGTTCCATCTTTTTATTACCAGTGCCATAAGAAATATGACAAAAGCCATGATCAAAAGGAGGATGAACGGCAATGTCGTCGTAAGAACCGTGACCCATTCGCTTACCTCCGTATCTGACGGTATCACCACAACTTGTTTTATATTATGTTCTTCTGCAGCTCGATTGATTGTATTCAGTGCGAATTCGCTGTTTGGGACAGTCACGCTAAAAGAATGGTCCTCTCCCTGACCTTTCAGGCGACCGCTTATTTCATACACACTTTTTTTTGGCTCCAATTTCAAAGAAGTCACTTTCCCAGCCCCTAATGCTGAATAAAATTCAGCGTCGGTCATGGTCTCCTTCTTCTCAGCACGATCGTAATGATTAAAGGCGAAGCCTACAACCACCAACACGATCACTATACTTACATAAAAAAACTTCCTTCGGAAAATCGCCTTCATCTAATACCTTCTTCCACTACGGTAATAAAGGCAATATTATCATATACAGTTAATAAATTACATGTTTTTCTTGCGATATTACCGATATGCAGGAATATAGGTAACACATTATTGAATTCCTCGAGGAAATGCACTGACCTTTCCTTTGTTTTCATTTGATGAGTATTTAAAGCTAAGTTATATAAAAAATCCAAAAGGCTGGAGGAAAACAACTTGTTTTTCCTTCAGCCTTTCATTACATGATCTCATTATTCCTGAATGTTAGCAGTTTCTTGTATAAAAGAGGGGACATCAAGTTTATATCGTCTCTGCTAGTCGCCAAATTGCGAACTCTTGGTTTTTATGGTTTTCAGATGCAGTGGTACGCCCGTTAGCCGTCTCCACCACTTTTCCATAAATTTCTTCTCCTATTTCCTCTATCGTGTTTAAACCTTCCATGATTTTCCCGGCATTTACATCAATATGTTCAGACATGAGTTCATAAAGTTTCGGATTGGTTCCAATCTTTATTACAGGGACGATTGGTGAGCCTGTCGGAGATCCTTTTCCTGTGGAAAACAAAATAATCTGTGCTCCTCCTGCTGATAGCCCCGCTACTGATTCTACATCATATCCAGGTGTATCCATAAAAATAAAGCCTTTTTTTGTTGGTGATTCCGCGTAATCAACAACTTCCATTAAAATTTCATCTCCACCTTTTTTTATACAACCTAATGATTTTTCTTCTAATGTAGTCAAACCTCCTGCCATATTTCCTGGGGTTGGATTTGCAGATCGAATGTCTTCGCCTGTTGCTTTGATTCTTTCTTCATATTCTTTTATAATTTCAAGGAATTTCCTTCCTACTTCTGGATTTACCGCTCGATTGGCTAGAATATGCTCTGCACCGATTGCTTCGGTTGTCTCTGCTAGAATGCTAGTCCCGCCATCTCCTACAAAGGCATCCGAAAAAGCTCCGATTGCCGGATTCGCTGTAATACCAGACCAAGCATCCGAGCCCCCACATTCCAATCCTACGGTAAGCTCTGTTATATTTACTGTTTCCATCCTTTCAGACTTACTCCTCTCGATTGCGTTTTCTAACCAGTGTTTTCCTTCTTCAAGTACGTCTGAGACCGATTTTCCTTTATCGAAATAAATAGCATGTACATGATGATTCTCATCATGCACTAGTTCCGTAATCTCTTCAGCAAGCTCGTCTTTTTCCATCCCTAAAAATAGGGTAGCGCTTACATTCGGGTGTCCTGCCGTTCCTTTCAAGGTTCGAATTGTCTGTTCGAGATCCTCAGGGAACTGAGCTTGTCCTCCCTGTTGTACCACTGGAATGACACCCGGTACAAGTTGAGCCAATTTTTTAGTAAGACTACTC